>NZ_SJEE01000028.1 GCF_006937785.1 Pseudanabaena sp. UWO311 | reverse complement strand
CAATTACTATGGCTATTAATTCTATTACTGATGAAGATGCTCTTAATTGGTTTCATCATTGTGGTCTCTGCTTCGACCCTTTTAGTTAGCTTCTTTTGTGGCGGGTTTGATCGGTATTTGCTGTAAAGCAATTTCTGAACCAACGAACCACAATAGATTCTTTTAAAAATGTTACTTCGCAAGCCCAAACCACAAAGAGAAGTAATAGCGCTTCGTGCCGTCACTTCTCTTTGTGGTTTGGGCTTGCCTCTCTTATACCTTTGAAGAAAAACTGTGGGCTTTGAGAATTGCGGCAACCAGAAATGCATAGGAAATCCCACCTACTATTGCCAAAAGCCAAAAACTTACTAAGGCACTTGTATTCCAAAGCGCATGAAGCAGAGCCGAACTGAGATATCCAATCGCCAGAATTTGCCAACGACGCGAAGGCTTCATGATACTTAGACCGATGAAATAACCGAAATAACCGCTATAAGCCATATGCCCCGCCACTGAGCCAAGCACACGGGGAATCAATAATTGCAGACCTGTAAGCTCGGCTATTTCTGGACTACCCGCTTGACTGCTGATACTTTGGACAATGCTCGGTACATATAGCCCCAGAGTTTCTGTCAATGTAAAACCTACAGCCGAAGCTGCACCAATCAAAATTCCATCCAATGGCTCACTAATGCCAAAACGCGATCGCCATTTCTTTCCCAATCGCAACCCCATAAACCAAAGCGCAAATATCGGCAAAGCCTTGAGCAATTCCTCCATTAAGCCTGCCCCAAAAAACATGGCAATCAATACACTGATAAAGCTAACCTGCCCTGTCGGTGCAGTACCTGGTAAAACCTTATAAAAGAACCATAGAAAAAGATTCAAAATTGGACTTCTGAGAATCGCAGCCGTAAATACCGCCGCTCCTAAAATCACCCACCAAGGCTTATTCTTGCCACAAAGTTGATAGACAAAATAATAGGCTGCTAGGCTGATATATACCGAAATTGTTAGATTAAATAACTGCGGTTGCCCCAAAAAAGCAAACATCATCACCACAAACCCTACTGTTAAGATCCCTGGCAAGAGATAGGCTTTTTTCCAAAGATTGTTATCCTTTGAAAAAATTGGCAATAGCTTAGTTAGTGTAATGCTTGTAATTTGCGATCGCGGACGCAGTTTGTAATTGGTTCCTAAAGTTGTGTCAGGACAAGTCTCTAGTTCAAATACAAATTGAGGACCATCTTTCGTTAACTGAATGCGATCGCCATGCTTAAGCGGATAGCAACTATATAAACGGCGATCATTGATAAACGTGCCATTGGCGCTGTCGAGATCACAAATTTCCCAACCCTCGAACTTTTGTCTCACAAAAATGGCACGAATCTCAGCATGGCGACGCGACACTGAGCCATACATATTAATATCAATCGCCACTTCACAAATAGGATCGCGCCCCAAAGTAATCGGACGATCGCCTAAAGTCACGACAATTTCGCTGCGATCATCATTTTGGTGATCGGCAGAAATTTGCTTGAGAAAAGCTATAGAAGTAAGGCGATCATACATAGCTTCATTTATATCATTAGTATGTAGTATGTGCCTCGTAGCCCAGCACTCAAGTGCGGGCTAAAAGCTCAAACCCGTTGAAACGGGTTAATTAACATTATTGTTTAGTCCACTTCAGTGGACTTGAGCTTTTAGCCAAGAACTTGAGTTCTTGGTTTATTGGTGATCGCATTTACTAAATCAGAATTCTTTCGATGTCTAACTCTGAAGCTGCAAGAGACAATTGCGAAATATCACTTAAATCGTTTACATAAGGCAGAATTCCCAAAACAGGAACTGAAGCAAGTCGAGAAATCATCTGCGGTGGTGCAAGTTGCTCTATCTCTTCGGTCGTATAAACTTGAGAACAACTCAGCACTATTCCTCGGAGCTTCACCTTTTGCAGATTTGCCAAGGCAGCATTTGCGATCGCCTGAGAGATGGCTCCCAAACGCACAGGTACAACTAAAATTGCCTCCAAAGCCCAATCTCGCGCCAAATCCGCCACGATATACTCATCCGTAATCGGCGAGCCTAAACCACCCATAGATTCAACTAATAAACATTCCTTTTGTTGTTGCAATTTTTGGAACTGCTGCCAAATCAATCCTAAATCAATGGGTTTCCCTTCTTTGTGAGCCGCGATCGCAGGTGCGATCGGCGTTTCAAAATACAAAGGGGTAATTTCAGCAAGGGTTTGTGAAAGATTAAAAGTCTGATTATAAAACTCGCGATCGCCTTCTCCCGATTGCAAAGGTTTATAAATGCCTAGAGATGTACTAGGGGTGTTTGGGGATGCATTGCGATCGCGATAGGTCAACCAATAAGCCGCCAAAGCCGCCGTTAAAACAGTCTTACCCACACCCGTATCACTACCAACAATCAATAGAGGTTTCGTCATTATGTAAAATTCGAGCTAATATTTGACAAAATTTTGCTAATTTCCATTTGTAAATCGGGAAAAGCAGGGATAGAGATCTGTTGATGCGAGAACATATATCTTCTTTGAGTATAGTTCCCTTTCCCTTGAGCATCACAATAAGGCTCACTATAAGCCTCCAATCGATTATCACCCAAATTAAATAACCAATAATCGCTTATCCCAGCTTCAGCATACATAGCCCCTTTGACATCGCGATCATAAATTAGCGAAGAATCAGCGATTTCGATTACTAACAGAATATCTTCAGGCAGAGGATGTCCATCTAGGTAGTTATCAGAGCGATCGCGGACAATTACAAAATCTGGCTCAGGCTGACCATCAGGCGGCAACAAAATCGGATCTTGGCAACGAATAATTGCGCGATCGGCAACCAATTTGTTTAACTCTCGATTGACGTTACTGCAACAAACTGTATGCTTTGTTCCCTTCACAGCCATAAATACAATTTCTCCTCTAATTAACTCAGTCCGAGCTTCATGATTCTCTTTTTGTAAAAGCCCAATATCATCTAGACGATGATATTCTGCGATCGTAAAGCGTTTCGTTTGAACTAGCATTAGCGAACCTCCTTAATTGTTTACTATCCCAAACAGCGTAATGACTCCAGCATTCCCTTTGCTTTATTCAAGGTTTCTTGATATTCCTTCTCAGGATCAGAATCGGCGACTACGCCAGCGCCAGCTTGAACACTAGCAGTTCCATCCTTAGTTACCATCGTCCGAATTGTGATTGCAGTATTTAGCTGTCCTTCAAAGTCATAGTAGCCATAGGCTCCAGCATAAGTTCCTCTGCGATCGCATTCCAAGTTATGGATAATATCCATTGCTCGAATTTTCGGCGCACCACTGACTGTACCCGCAGGAAAACAAGCCTGAAGCAAATCCCAAGCTGTTTTTTCTGGACGAATCTCCCCAACGACATTGCTGACGATATGCATCACATGGGAATAAAGCTCAATCGACATTAATTCATCGACCTTCACCGTGCCACTTTTGCAAACACGACCGAGATCATTTCTGCCTAGATCCACCAGCATCACATGTTCTGCAACTTCCTTCGGATCAGCTAGCAGATCCTTGGCAAGTTCTGCATCTTCCGCAGGTGTCGAACCTCTAGGTCTTGTCCCTGCGATCGGGCGTAAAACTGTACGTGATATTCCATCGATCACTTCTGCCTTGACCATAATCTCAGGACTAGAACCGATTAGCTGCCAATCCTTAAAGTTAAAAAATGCCATATAAGGCGAAGGATTAACTACCCGCAAAGAGCGATACAAACTAAATGGCTCACCCTTAAATTCTGTGGTTAAGCGTTGTGAAAGCACAACTTGAAAAATATCGCCGGCCTTAATATGCTCTTTACCCTGCTCTACAGCCTTGCAGAATTTCTCGCGAGTAACATTGCTCGTATAGCTTACAGGTGGCTGCAAGCGAGGATTTGTCCAAGTAATCGCCGTTTTTTTGCGGTCTAAAGGCGATCGCAGTTTATCCACCAACACTGTCAAGCGATCACAAGCCGATTTATAAGCAGCTTCAGGAGACTCACCGTTACTCAAATCCGCATATGCGATCGCCCAAATCTTGCGCTTGACCTGATCGAATACCAGCAAACTATCTACCTGCATCCATACACCGTCAGGAGTATCCCCTGCATGGCAAGAATAAACAGGTACTTTTGGCTCGATCCAATTAATTAATTCGTAGCCCCAATAACCAAATAGTCCTCCCAAACTTGGCGGTAACTCAGGTAAATGAACAGGTTTTATCGACGCGAGGCAATTATTTAAATGCTGAAAAGGATTGCCCACAAACTCTTTCATATTGCCATTACGAAATGTCTGCGTAGTGCGATCGCCTCTGGCTTCTAATACCCATAGAGGATCGCAACCCAGTAAACTGTAGCGACCAAGTCTTTCTCCGCCCTCGACTGACTCTAATAAAAAGCTATAGGGCTGACCTTGACATACTCGATACCAAGCCGATACAGGTGTATCAAGATCTGCAACCAGTTCCATATAAACAGGTACAAAGTTGCCCTGCTTAGCAAGTTCAATAAAGTCAGAATACTCAGGGAAAATCATGCGATCGGAATTTTAAAATAAATTGCTGCAACTAAATTAAGATTTTATCTTGGTTTTTAGCAATGCTTGACAAAAAGCTACTCAAAACCCAAAAGACAATAGGTGGCGCTTCGCGCCGCCTCTCGCAAAATAGAAGAAGTTTCGCTTAGCGAGACTTCTTTCAAAAAATTAAAGAGTAATACCAATTCACAAAAGTGTGGCAACACTTCTGTGAATTAAAAACCAAACTCTGTAAGGGTTTTAAAAACACAAAATGGCTGCGCCACTTTGTGTTTTGGTATAAGAGGCGGCGCTTTTTGCCGCCGCTCATACAAAAAAAAGAAGGCTCGCTTAGCGAGCCTTCTTTTTCTATTTGCTTAAACTTGGTGCAGCCTGAGCCTGTAGACTTGCCAAACGTTTGTTATCACGTTTATTAGCAAGGGCAGGAACCGCATCACGTAGAGTTGTCGCTAACTGAGTCGTAGTCGAATCATAGATTTGAGTCACGATTTTGGGATAGAAGCCAATCCCAATAATCGGAATCAACAGACAAGTAATGATGAATACTTCACGAGGTTCTGCATCCACAAGATCTTGATGTGATGTGAGTTCAGTATTTTCTTTACCGTAGAAAATTTCACGCAACATTGATAGTAAATATACGGGAGTTAAAATCACACCCACTGCCATCAGCAATAGAGCAATAACTTTAAATGTACCGCTATAGGCATCGCTAGTGGCAAAACCGACAAAAATCATCACCTCCGCCACAAAACCACTCATCCCTGGCAAAGCCAGAGACGCGAGGGAGCAAGTAGTAAACATCGCAAAGATTTTCGGCATCTGCTGACCAACACCGCCCATCTCATCAAGGATTAAAGTATGGGTGCGATCGTAGGTTGCTCCAACTAAGAAAAATAAGCTCGCGCCGATTAGTCCATGCGAAATCATTTGCAACATTGCGCCGCTAGTACCGAGATCGGTAAATGAGGCTAAACCGATCAATACAAATCCCATGTGTGAGATCGATGAATAGGCGATTTTGCGTTTGAGGCTGCGCTGTGCAAAAGATGTAAGCGCCGCGTAAATAATATTCACGATCCCCAAGATTACCAAGATCGGTGCAAAGTAAGCATGGGCTTCAGGCAACATCCCTGCATTCATCCGCATCAGGGCATAACCACCCATTTTTAGCAGGATACCTGCAAGGAGCATGTGAACTGGTGCTGTTGCTTCCCCGTGAGCATCGGGTAGCCATGTATGCAAAGGAAAAATTGGCAGTTTGACTCCATAGGAAATCAAGAATGCACCGTAGGCTAGCAATTGGAATGTGAGCGGATAGTCTTTATTGGCGAGGGCTGTCATATCAAAGGTGACAGTATCACCATAGAATGCCATAGCAAGCCCAGCTACAAGGATAAACAGCGAGCCGATCGCTGTGTAAAGAATAAACTTCGTAGCGGCATATAGTCGCTTATAGCCTCCCCAGATCGATAGCAATAGGTAGACAGGGATTAGCTCTAATTCCCATGTTAGGAAGAACAGCAGCATATCCTGTACCGCGAATACGGCGATTTGTGCGCCATACATCGATAGCAACAAAAAGTAAAATAAGCGTGGCTTCAGGGTGACGGGCCAGGATGCCAAGATTGCTAATGTGGTGATAAATCCAGTCAGCAAGACCAAAGGCATCGAAAGTCCATCAACGCCAACTGACCAATTTAGCCCCAGTTGTGGAACCCATGAATAGCTCTCTGCGAGCTGGAGGTTGGGGTTGCTGTAGTCATACTTTGTGCAGAATGCATAGGCGATCGCTGCAAAGTCAATCAGTCCCACGACGAGCGCAAACCAGCGAATGGTTTTGCCATCACCTTTGTCTGGCACAAAGGCAATCATGAGGGACATAACTATGGGAAAGGCAATGATAAACGTGAGCCAAGGGAAGTTTTCGAGACTTAACATATTCAAAAGTAACCGTTGTAATTACCCACCCATTTTCTAGACAGTCATTTTACCTATGGACACTTACCGACTCTGTAGTTGTTTATAGTTACTTAAACCTAGGCGATCGCTAAAAGCTTCAAGACTACGACTGGGATCATTACAGTGAAGAGTATTAGGCTTATTTATCGAATTTTGAGATGTTCTCGATTTTTATTAAGAAATGTTAACAAATAGAGACAATTATTTACATATTCTCTATTTGCAAGCCCTAAGGCTTTGGGTTTCCACTTTTCTGCTAATCTCGAAAGTGAATAAATTATTTTTTTAATAGAGAGATTTTAGGCATGAAAGCACTTATACGCTTTTCTGTTTTATTAGTGGCGATCGCGTCAATTTTGACAACTGGCTTTTTAGGTTCTTTTGGCAGTAACGCTGCATTTGCCGAAGAATTACCTGCTACCAATTTTTACACACAGGATCTTAGCAAAATCGACCTAAATAACGCTAACATCAACACTTTTCGCCAAGTACGTGGCATGTATCCCACCTTGGGGCGCATCATCATTGAAAATTCGCCTTACAACTCGCTAGATGATGTACTAAAAATTGCTGGATTAAACGAATCGCAAAAAGATCTGATCAAAGCAAATGCTGACAAGTTCACTCTCAAAAAGCCTGATGAGTCCATGGGACGTGAGCGCATTAACAATGCTAACTACAGGTTGTAAGTAAACAGTCGCTTTTGCGCCGTTAATAAAAAAGCAGCACTTAGTGCTGCTTTTTTATTGCTAAAAATCATTGCGATCGCTAATGCCCAGAATGTTGCTAAAATGTTACATAACGCAATATAAAAACAAATTCGACTAAATTTTAGAAAAATAGGTATAAATACATGGCTCTTTTCGGCTTATTTGGCAAAAAGGATAAAAAAGACGAATCTGAGAATAAGGAATCTTCTTTCTTCCTAGATCAAGATTCGGCAAAAACTCTTGGCGATATTGACTACATGCGCACACCAAAAGCTGTTAGAAGAACATTCCCTACCATTAATGGGGTCAAGGGGGCTGACATTACCAGCGCTTTCACGGCAACTGAAAAAGTAGAAGATGCAAAAATAGAGCCAACGAATAATCAGCCTTCTGAACCAACTCCTCAATCTACATTTGAGCCCAAGAAACTAAATACTCGTGTAGATTCGAGCATGGATATCTTCTTAAACATGGCAAAAGATATCAAAAAGAAGTAAACCCATAAAAAAAGAAGCGACGCTTTGCGTCGCTTCTTTTTTTATGGACTTCGGAAAACCGTCTAGATCTGATTCAGTGCTAATAACCCAGACACCGTAAACTATCTTAGTAAGCTGATAATAGATTTAATAGTAGTTTCAGATATAGCTTAGAGCTCTCTAAAACTTGCATTAAATTTGTTATAGATTGAGGCATTGCGCGAGGTTATTAGTATGGTGTTTAACTGGTTTCGGCGAAAGTTTGATGATGACAAAGATGCAACTAATCAACCTGTAGAGCCAGCCCAAACTGAAGAAAAAGCGCCTGAATCTAAAACTGTTGACGAGCCTAGCCCGATCGCATCGCCAGCATCTCAAGATTTATTAAATTGGGCTAAGGCAGCCTATGCCAATGTGCAGCAACAGGCAGAAGTTGCTGAGGAAAAAGCATCTGAAGCAGAAAACCCAGAGCCAGAAATTACTGAGCCAGAAGCAAAGATTGCTGATCTTGAAATTGTTGAATCTATACCAGACACTAGTGAGTCAGAGGTCAAGGCTGCCGAGGCAGAAATTGATCAGCCAGAGATTATAGAAGCAGATGTTACTCTAGAAATTAGTGAGCATGAAGTTATCGCCCCTGAATTGCAGGTTGTCGAACCTGCAATTGTTGAATCTCAGCTAGACATTACTGGGGCATTTGCAACACCAGATCCATTAATTGAGGCTGAGTCTCCTTTAGAAATATCTCCAGAAACAATCACTAAAGTTCCTGCATCAGTTGAACCTGTGATTGAACTTGCGATCTCCGGAGTTGTTTCCCCAGAAGCAATTACCCCTGAGTCTGAAGCATTGCCTTTTTGGATGCAGTCAGAAAGTGATCGCCTTGCCCGCATCGCTGTCCTTGAAGCTACCGCAATCGTTGAGCCAGAGCCAGAAGTTAAACCCACAGTTCAATCCAGACGCAAAGCGACCATCAAATTTGATGATGATTTTATCTGGTCAGCCGAAGTTCTCGCATCACAAGGTCGTCGTCCTGAAGAAATCTCCGTCGAAGAAATCACATGGCTCAATCGCCTACGTCAAGGCTTAGACAAAACTCGTTTGTCTCTAGTCAATCAACTAAAGGCAATTGTTGGACAGGGCCCCCTCAGTGCTGACTCTGTTGATGATATTGAAGCCTTACTCTTGCAGGCAGATGTTGGGGTAAAAGCAACTGACCAAATTATTTCCAAGCTGCAAGATAAACTTCGTAAAGAAGTTTTACCTCCAGAAGAGGCGATCGCCTATCTGAAACAAATTTTGCGTGAGATGCTTGATGTGTCAGCGCAAAAAGGTGGCGAACCGATTCCAATGCTTATCCCTGAAAAAAACCAACTGAATATTTGGTTGATTACAGGTGTAAATGGAGCTGGGAAAACTACGACTATTGGTAAACTTTCCCATCTCAGTGTTAAGTCTGGCTACAAAACCCTCATAGCCGCAGCCGATACATTTCGGGCTGCTGCTGTTGAGCAAGTCAAGAGTTGGGGACAAAGATCTAATGTAGATGTAATTTGTAACCCAGCCCAAAATGCTGATCCCGCAGCCGTTGTCTTTGATGCGATTAGTTCTGCTCAAGCTAGAGGTACGGAACTTTTACTCGTTGATACTGCTGGTAGACTGCAAAACAAGAAAAATTTGATGGAAGAACTCAGCAAAATTCGCCGTATTATTGATAAAAAATCTGCCGATTCCAAAATCGAATCTTTGCTGGTTCTGGACTCTACACTCGGACAAAATGGACTTAAACAGGCGGAAATCTTTGCGCAATCCGCAGGGATTACGGGTGTGATTCTGACGAAATTAGATGGCACAGCAAAGGGTGGTGTAGCGATCGCAGTAGTGCAACAACTTGGTCTGCCCATTAGATTTATCGGCGCTGGCGAAGGTATTGAAGACTTACGACCATTCTCTAGCTACGAATTTGTCGAAGCATTACTAAGTAACTAGTTTTAAGTAGCTGGGCATAATTAAAAGCAACAAGCAAAAAGCTGTACCGACCGCGCAGCGGTCGGTACAGCTTTTTGCTTGTTGCTTTTAATTATGCCGAGTTTTTTAGCGGCGCAAAGCGCCACTAAAACTCTTTTAGAAAATTGCTGAAATCGATTGTTATTTTTTGTCCAACTAAGGCTACACTGTTTGACTAAATTAGCTTTAGTTCAAACCACCTAGCGTTGCAGCATTGGTATGTCTCTATCATTGCCACCTAGAAACAGATCACTCCCACCACAAGACATAGACAATACGTCTGTGATGGTGATGAAGGATCTCAAAGACCTGCTCAGACGGATGAGTCAGGATCAAAATAAAATCCATGAGCTGCTTAGCTTTTTGGGTTACGCTCTTCGCAGCTTTAGTAACCTCAACCAATTTTTAGAATTAATCCCCCTAATCGCTAGCCGTGTTACTGACTCCGATGGTGGTGCGCTAATTTTGTTTAAAGCTAGTGGACAAATGCGCCTAGAGTCTCTGCATTGTCCTGAGCGCAATCAAGGCGGCATGAAAGCGCAACAAGTAAGAACTGCGATCGAACGTGCCATCCAACAAGTATTAACAGGTAGTCCAACCGCTCTTGATGAGATGGTTAGCCGTTATCTAGGAGCAGATGTACATTTGTACGGTACATCGGTTTTAGTCAAAAATGCAGTGCGCGGTCGTCTTTATATATTTAGTCGCAAGCCAGATTATATCTGGACAGATAATAAGCGCACTTTGATGCGCCTAGTCGCCGATCAAACTTCTGTGGGTTTAGAAAATCATGAACTCACAACTGAACTAATCAAAAAAGAGCGTCAAGATCGTGAGATGGAGATCGGCGCAGAAATTCAACGCCAACTCTTACCACGCAACTGTCCTAAAATTCAAGGTATTGAAATCTCTGCTAAGTGTTCTACTGCTAGTCGAGTTGGTGGAGACTACTATGATTTTATCCCGATGCAAAAAGGCGATCGCTGGAGCTTTGTCGTCGGTGATGTTATGGGTAAAGGTGTACCCGCAGGCTTAATCATGACCATGACTAGGGGGATGTTGCGAGCAGAAGTATTAAATAATCATTCTCCCAGTAAAATTTTGGAGCATCTCAACGAGGTGATGTATGAGGATCTTGAGAAATCCCATCGCTTTGTGACCATGTTTTATTCAGAGTACGATCCCGCAACCCAAATTCTTGCTTTTAGTAATGCGGCTCATACTCCTGCATTACATTGGCGAGCCAAGACTCGATCAGTACATGCTCTTGACACGATGGGGGCTTTGATAGGCTTAGAAGCTGGCTCTAAATATGAAGAAAGTAGCACTCATCTCAATTCAGGCGATGTCGTCATCTATTACACTGATGGCTTCACCGAGGCAGCAAGTCCTGAAGGCGATCGCTTTGACGAAGAAAACCTTCGTAAAGCTCTAGACTGGGCTTGCCAAAATTGTTTCCCTCTTTCTGATGATGTAACTCGTCCACAAATGATTCTTGACTACATCTTCCAAGAAGTGCAAAACTTTATTGGAGAAGGGCATACTCATACTGATGATATGACCCTCGTCGTTCTGCATATCAAAGATCAAGCTCTAGTAAATTAACCTAAGACTAAAATATTATGTTTGACTTATCCCAAGCCCAGCTTTTGGTAACTAGTATGACTAGCGCTGACTTATCTCATCTTTCAGCAATAGATGTTCCTGCGAATTTGCATTTCAATATTGCTGATTTACATCCACATTTAAATATGGATTTACTTGCTCAACAATTTAAGCAAGATGTAATGGGTGACCTAGGCAAAGGTTGGAATAATTTTGTAAAATCTGGTCAAATTTGGGCTTTGATTATTGGCGTAGTTGTTGGCTACCTATTTAGAAGTATTACTAATGCATGAAAGATAAGCCGCAATATTTGCGGCTTATCTTTCATGCATTAGGATTGTTGAATGGCGGGGGACGGATTTGAACCATCGACCTTCGGGTTATGAGCCCGACGAGCTACCAGGCTGCTCTACCCCGCGTTGTTTCGCTTAGCTACTATAGCATGGTTTCATATAATTGCAAGCATTTGCGCTAAGTTTTTTAAAAGCGTCTCTGTGCCTTGCACAGAGACGCTTTTAAAAAACTTAGGGTTTCACCCCTCCGCAACGCCGTCTTACCTCAGTTGTTTGACCCGGTAAAACCAGGTGGAGCCGAGGCGCAACGCCTAACTTAAGTTCCCAGATGCTGGTCTGGTATACTGCGGCGAAGACTGCCAAAGACTCCTAGAAAACAATTATCGATCAAGACACATTATCGGTAGTCACGCACGCCACAGAGGAGCTTGAACTAATTATAGCAATCTAAAGCATAAAAAGTAGGCATGTCGCTCCGCGACATGCCTACTTTTTATGCTTTAGATCCTGTTAAATTATTTGAGACTATCGGCTAGCCAGTACACTAAAGGCGCGATCGCTAAAGCAGGCAAAAAAGACGCAACCCTTACCTTGGCTAGTTCTAATAAATTCAAGCCCAGCCCTAACAACATCAAGCCACCGACACCAGTAATAATTAACACCGATGGGGCATTAGCTGGATCAGGTAAGCTTTGAGCTAAATTTCCTGCTAAAAGTGACAAACTGCCTTGATATAGGGCAACTGGCAAAGCGGAGAAACCAACACCGATCCCGTAAGTGCTGGCAAATACAATTGAGATAAACCCATCTAGAGCCGACTTGAGCGCCAAAAGATTATCATCACCTCTCAGCCCATTATTGAGACTGCCGATAATTGCCATGGGACCAATACAAAATAATAAACTTGCCGCCACAAACCCTTCAGTAAATTTCCCTTTGCCCTTGAATTTCGCTTTTAGCCAATCACCAATCGATTCTAAACGCTTCTCGATCTGTCCTAATTCACCAATTACACCGCCAACAATTAACGAAACAAGAGACAATATCACACCATCAAGAGCGCCAGCTTTGACTTTGAGCAAACTATTTGCCATATTAATACTGACAAAAATAGTGATTAGCCCGATCGCTTGTTTGAGAATTGGTAAAACCTGAGACAGGAATCGTCCACGCAAGATTAGCCCTAAAAATGTTCCGAAGGCGATCGCCAAAACATTAATCCAAGTCCCACTGGTTTTTGTCCAAAAATCTAGCATTTAGTTACGGTTATTTTGTGGTGATGAGCAAGCCATAGAATTTCTGAGCAAGCTTGTAATAAGTATATTTACTTGCGATCCCCATAGAATTCCTATAATTAGGATTGTAGATCCTTATACTCCTGTAAACCTTTGCAACTTTTTACTCAGTCTCTTGGTTTTACTAAATATAGTAAAGAGAATTAATTTATTGATCGCGTTGCGATCGCGCACTTTTACAGCAGACATCGGCTAGCCCTATAAAAATTAGGACATAGCCTTTTAAGAAAAAACTAGGGATTTAGCCCAAAAGGAGAGCAAAACATGGCTCTAGAGCCTTGCACGGAATTA
The DNA here is from genome assembly GCF_006937785.1 of Pseudanabaena sp. UWO311. Taxonomy (GTDB): domain Bacteria; phylum Cyanobacteriota; class Cyanobacteriia; order Pseudanabaenales; family Pseudanabaenaceae; genus Pseudanabaena. The sequence continues at coordinate 57,636 of NZ_SJEE01000028.1, read as the reverse complement.
CCTGTCAAAATTACTGCTGATATTCCCGTACTTAAGGAACGGGGACAAAGAGAGGTGTTTTGTGGCTTGACGGGGATCGTTTGGCTACATCGCAAAATGCAGGATGCTTTTTTTCTGGTAGTCGGTTCTCGTACCTGCGCCCATTTAATCCAATCAGCAGCAGGCGTAATGATTTTCGCGGAGCCAAGATTTGGCACAGCAATTCTCGGCGAACGAGATCTTGCTGGGCTGGCAGATGCCAATGAAGAACTTGATCGCGTTGTCGATCAGTTGCTTGAACGTCGCCCAGATATTGGCACGTTGTTTTTGGTGGGATCATGTCCCTCTGAAGTAATTAAGCTCGACCTTGCCAAAGCCGCAGAGAGACTTAGTACGCGTTTCTTTCCAAAAGTTCGGATTCTCAATTATTCTGGCAGCGGAATTGAAACAACATTTACCCAAGGTGAAGATGCCTGTCTGGGGTCTATGGTTCCAGTATTACCTCGCAGCGATGAAGCTGGGCTAATGGTGGTTGGTAGTCTGGCGGATGTGGTAGAAGATCAATTTCGCCGACTATTTGACAAAATGGGTATTGGCCCCGTTTATTTCTTTCCTCCTCGTCGTGCGTCTAATCTGCCACCAGTGGGTAAAGGTACAAAATTATTGCTTGCCCAGCCATTTTTAAGCGATACGGTGCGATCGCTTGTTTCTCGCGGCGCAACGTTGTTGCCATCACCATATCCTTTAGGGATCGAAGGGACAACAGCATGGCTCAAAACGGCAGCAGATGCTTGGAATATCGATAGCAAAGTTTTTGAAGAAGCGATCGAGCCTCCTGTCAAACGAGCCAAAATAGCTTTAGAACGCTATCGTCAAGCGCTGACAGGGCGTAAAGCATTTTTATTCCCAGACTCACAACTAGAAATTCCTTTAGCTCGTTTTCTATCAAGAGAATGTGGCATGGAACTTGTTGAGGTGGGAATGCCCTATATTGATCGCCTGTTGATGGACAAAGAAATTGCCCTGTTGCCTGAGGGAACTGTCCTATCAGAAGGACAAGATGTAGAGAAGCAGCTAGATCGATGTCGGGAAGCTCGTCCTGATATTACAGTCTGTGGTTTAGGACTTGCCAACCCTCTCGAAGCTGAAGGCATGGCTACCAAATGGTCAATCGAATTAGTATTTTCACCGATTCATGGGTATGACCAAGCTGCCGACCTTGCTGAATTGTTTGCTCGCCCGCTTGAGCGACGCAGAAGATTAACAGTGTAGTTAAGTAGGAGCGCGAAGCGCTCCTACTTAACTATGCTTTTGTAACCTAAACTCATCGAAGTAACTTATGGAATTGACTCTCTGGACTTACGAAGGCCCTCCCCATGTGGGGGCAATGCGAATTGCCACTGCAATGGAAGGTGTCCATTATGTTCTTCATGCGCCGCAGGGCGATACATACGCCGACTTGCTGTTTACGATGATTGAGCGTCGCGATCGCCGTCCGCCTGTAACTTACACCACCTTTCAAGCTCGCGATCTTGGTGGTGACACGGCTGAAATGGTTAAAACTTCTGTGCGCGAAGCCTATGACAGATTTAAGCCTCAAGTCATGCTCGTTGGAGAAAGTTGCACAGCTGAGTTAATTCAAGATCAACCAGGTGGCTTGGCCAAGAGCATGGGGCTGCCGATCCCAGTTGTAAGTTTGGAGCTGCCTGCTTATTCTAAGAAAGAAAATTGGGGAGCAAGCGAAACTCTGTATCATCTAGTTCGGACACTCCTATTACCAGTTGTCCCAGCCCCAAATACGCCACGTCCTAAACGCGATCCTAATATCCGTCCGAAAGCGAACATAATAGGACCAACTGCATTAGGCTTCCGATGCCGTGATGATATTCGCGAAGTGATCAAGTTATTGGCGGAGATCGGCGTAGACGTAAATGTCGTTGCGCCGATGGGATCAACACCCGATGACTTGCTGCGGATTCCAAATGCAGATTTTAATATTTGTCTCTACCCTGAAATAGCACTGACAACTTGTACTTGGCTCAGCCGTAGCTTTGGACAACCAATTATTAAAACCGTGCCTATCGGAGTCGGAGCGACTCGCGACTTTATTGCTGAAATTGGTAAAGTTGCTGATATCGATGTTAGTCAAGCACTAGCGCGATCGCATGCTGATACTCTGGGTAATTGGGATGCAGCGCGGGTATCATCGGCAGCAGAAGTGGGCGCTTCGAGACTACCTTGGTATTCCAGATCAGTTGACTCCACCTATCTCACAGGCAAGCGTGTATTCATCTTTGGTGATGCGACCCATGTTCTGGCGGCAGCAAGGATGGCAACTGAAGAATTAGGCTTTACCCTCGTTGGTATTGGAACCTATAGCCGAGAGTTCGCGCGGGAAGTACGCGAAGTTGCCAAGAAGCACGGAATTGAAGCTGTGATTAGTGATGACTATCTTGCCGTGGAAGCCAAAATTGCGGAAGCCGCTCCAGAACTAGTGCTTGGCACTCAGATGGAACGACATATTGCCAAACGCTTGGGTATCCCTTGCGCGGTAATTTCTGCACCAATCCATGTTCAAGATGTACCTGCTCGTTACTCACCACAAATGGGCTGGGAAGGCGCAAATGTGATTTTTGATAGCTGGATACATCCTTTGATGATGGGTCTAGAAGAGCATTTGATTGGAATGTTCAAAGAGGACTTCGAGTTTGCAGAAGGTCATATGAGCCATTTGCATACTGCACCATCACAAGAATCTCGTCGTGATCTACCTAGTGAATCAGTCGCTACTGATCATGCGATCGCCTTAACAAACAACTCTAATCAAGCCGTTCTCACACCTGTTGCTCAAGCAATTGAGGGCATTACTTGGAGTGCTGATGGTGAAGCTGAGTTGAAGAAGATTCCCTTCTTTGTTCGCGGCAAAATCAGGCGTAATACTGAGAAATTTGCTAGCGATCGCGGCATCACTTCGATCACCGTAGAAACTCTCTACGATGCAAAAGCCCAGATTGGTCAATAGAAACAGAAATGAAGTTTGGTGCGATGTACCAAGCTTCAAATAAACAATTATTTTTAATAGGAGTCTATTTTGGCAGTTTTAACCGCGCATCCACCATCAGTTACAAAATGTGAAGATGGCGAAGGCAGTGTTCAAGTTTATCAAGAGCCAGGAATGGTAATTGAAGGAGCTTTGGTAATCGCCGTCTATGGTAAAGGTGGCATCGGTAAATCGACCACTTCTTCCAATCTATCCGCAGCTTTTTCTCATCTTGGTAAGCGCGTACTTCAGATCGGCTGTGATCCTAAGCACGATAGTACTTTCACCTTAACCAAGAAAATGGTTCCCACGGTAATCGACATTCTCGAAACCGTTGATTTCCATTCCGAAGAACTGAAACCAGAAGATTTCATGTTTGAGGGCTATAATGGCGTGATGTGTATCGAAGCAGGTGGCCCACCCGCAGGCACTGGTTGCGGTGGCTATGTCACAGGGCAAACCGTTAAACTTCTTAAAGAACATCATCTGCTCGAAGATACTGATGTCGTGATTTTTGATGTATTGGGCGATGTGGTCTGTGGTGGTTTTGCTGCGCCATTGCAACATGCTCATTATTGCTTGATCGTCACCGCCAATGACTTTGACTCGATCTTCGCCATGAACCGCATTGTCGCTGCAATCCAATCTAAAGCGAAAAACTATCGCGTTCGTTTGGGCGGTATCATCGCCAACCGTAGCGAAGGAACCGATCAAATCGACAAGTTTAACGATCGCGTTGGCCTAAAAACCTTGGCACATTTCCGTACCGTCGATGCCATTCGTCGCAGTCGCTTGAAGAAATGCACCGTGTTTGAAATGGATCCTGATCCTGAAGTTCTAGAAGTGCAGCAAGAATATCTGAAGCTTGCCAAAGGTATGCTGGAAAACGCTGAGCCACTTTACGCTCAACCTCTAAAAGATCGCGAAATTTTCGACCTACTTGGTTTTGACTAATCATCAAAAAAGCCCTCGCTTAGCGAGGGCTTTTTTGTATTCAGGAGAATCCTACAGGAATTTCCGATCAGATGAAACACGATAAATTTCTTAAAAGCTGTGAAAGTGTTGCCTTGTAATACTTTCACAGCTTTTATTGGTTTGGATTTTATCGCAAAACGCTGTAAATAGACTTATTCATATGCTAAAACTATTGGTATAAGTTCTGAAGCAAAATCTTAAAGTATGATTTGTGGATAACGTTGCCAGGAGATTGATTAGATGATTACGACTTCCTTCCCTTACAAAAAAAAAGATGTAGAATCACCTAATGGTAAAGCTGTGCTAACTAATATTAGTTGGCAAACTTATCAAGCGATGCTTACTGATATGGGCAGCCATCGCTCTACCCGTCTAGCCTATCATCATGGAGTTTTAGAAATAAAAATGCCTTTAGGATTGCATGAAACAATTAACTGCATTTTAGAAAGGATAATTATTACTCTAACTGAAGAATTAAATTTAAGCATTCGAGGATTTGGTTCTACAACGTTAAACCGAGAAGACTTAGGCGTAGGAGTTGAGCCAGACTGTTGTTTTTATATTCAAAATAGCGATCGCATACGTGGACGCGAGATAAATTTAGAAATTGATCCCCCTCCAGATTTAGTCGTTGAAGTCGATATTACTAGTCCTAGCAGCCGTAGGTTCCCAATTTACAGAGATTTAGGTGTGCCAGAAATATGGAGATACAGTAGTTCGGGAATAGGTATCTACAAATTGCAGGAAAATGAATATTTGGAAAGTGAATTTAGTTTGTCTTTTCCAATGGTTTCTCATAAGATCCTCGATCAGTTTTTACAACAGACTGAATCAATAGATGACAATAAACTGATCCGTGAGTTTAGAGTTTGGTTGAGACAACAGATTAATCAATAAAAATTAGTGTCTTTATTTATTCGCGCTCCAGATTTTGGCTGTCTGAAACCTTTACGCGGAGGCTATCATTTTTTGAGCTTTGGGCGAGCGCGAATAATTCATGACACTAACCAATAAAAGGTTACATTAAAAAATCTGGATGTAAAGATGTATGCGATCGCGTAATTGCATACATCTTTACATCCCAAGGACGTTCTTTAGTGAAAACATAATTATGCAAAATCCCTTCAAACTGCATTCCTGATTTCTCTAGAACTCTTGCCGAACTTATATTTTCTACAGCACAATAAGCTTGAATCCTGAGTAATTGCATCACATGAAAGCCGAATGCGATCGCTACATTTACTGCTTCAGTCATCAAGCCTTGCCCCCAATAATCCTTTGACAGAGTGTATCCTAGTTCTGCCCTTCGATGAACAGGTGTAACATGCAAGCCACAAGTTCCAATTAATTTGCTGCTTCCCTTTTCTACTATTCCCCAAGTCATTCCTGTCCCATCGCGATACATTTTAAAAACAAAATTGTTTAAATATTCATAAGTCTCATTAATTGACTGATGCGCTTCCCATAAAGTGTAGGTACTTACTTCTGGATCATGGGCATAGGCAAAAATATCCGCAGCATCAGTAATATCCAATTTACGAAGAATCAATCGTGGTGTTTGCAAAGTTAGAAATTGTTCTGGCAGATCTAGCATCGTTGGGATTTTAATAAAGTCAGCGCGAAGCGCTGACTTTATGATACGAGTTAGCGATCGCGATATTTTGCTACACAATGCTTTACATTTGCCCCAGGCAACACAGACTAAATGTAAAGTATTTAACAGTGATATAGCAATTCTTAATGAGCTTAAGGAATCTCACCAGTAGGCTGAGACTCCTTAAGCTCACAAACTCTTATAAAAATTTTAAGTCCAACCTCTGAAAACTAATACGAAACGATTATGACTATCGCCCCTGTCGCTCCTAGTAAGGTTTTACTCAAAGTTCCTGTTGACTCTAAGACTCGTGTGAAACAGTTCATGCAGGGCTTGCAAGACAACATTTGCCAAGGTTTAGAAGAACTAGACGGCAAAGCAACGTTTAAGCAAGATCAATGGGAGAGACCCGAAGGCGGCGGCGGACGATCTCGTGTAATTACCGATGGTGACTATTTTGATAAGGGCGGCGTAAATTTTTCTGAGGTATTTGGCTCCCAGTTGCCCCCAGCTATTTTGCGCCATCACCCAGAAGTTGCAGGCGAAACATTTTATGCAACTGGGACTTCGATGGTGCTACATCCTAAAAATCCTTACGCGCCGACAGTTCACCTTAACTATCGCTATTTTGAAGCAGGTCCAATCTGGTGGTTTGGCGGCGGGCTTGACCTCACCCCTTACTATGGCTTTGGCGAAGATGCAAAACACTTACACACCACACTTAAAGCTGCTTGCGATCGCCACAATCCTCACTACTATCCTGTGTTCAAACAATGGTGTGATGATTACTTTTACCTCAAGCATCGCGGCGAAACTCGCGGCGTAGGCGGCATTTTCTTTGACTATCAAAATGGCGAAGACGGACTTTACAAAAATAGTAATGACTCAACAACTGCTCAAGTAATGAGTGACGAAGTCGGAGATGTACCTCGTACTTGGGAAGAAATTTTTGCCTTTGTCAATAGTTGTGGTAATTCCTTCTTGCCAGCCTATACCCCGATCGCTAATCGTCGCCGCAATATGGAATATGGCGATCGTGAGAAGCAATGGCAACTATATCGTCGTGGACGTTATGTAGAATTCAACCTCGTCTACGATCGCGGTACTATCTTTGGTCTACAAACAAATGGGCGCACCGAATCAATTCTGATGTCTTTACCTCCCCTAGTTCGTTGGGACTATGACTATCACCCTGAGCCAAATACTCCTGAAGCTGAACTAAATGAGACCTTCTTGAAGCCTCAAGACTGGGTTAACTGGAAAGCCTAATAAAAAAGCACCCCGCACGGGGTGCTTTTTTATTGATTAATCAGCCAATCCAAATACCGTTAGCATAGTCTAACCAATACTGCACTAACCATATACTTGATATTCCTAGTATCCACAAAAGCAATTTACTCACTTTTCGCGATGGAAAACATTGACTTATATAGGCGATCGCAAAAAAGAAATAAGGAGTTCCAAATATAAAACGTCTTAAGCTAGTTAACTTTTGGTCACTAAAAACAATAATAACTGTATGTATTAGAGCAAAATATACACAAAACCAAAATGTATAACTAGTGGATAGATTGTTGGCTGTATGAGTTAAGTTAATACCACTTAAATTATTTGTTTTGTTTGAAAAATTTCCTCTTTTAAAGTCAGAGCCATAGAATGCTAAAAAAGCTGGTGGATAGGCAAAAAGCAATATCCATTGCCAAACCTTTGGAATGACAAAAGTTAGCTTTCTAATATTAGTAGAGATAGAAATTAGCCATGATGTAATTAATAATATAAATGGCAAATATATTGATATAAAATCAGCATAAGTTAATGGAATAAAAAATAAATGAGGATAAAGTCCTAATTGCTTACCCCAATTTTTTTGATCATGAAAAGGGGCGAAAAAATCGCCTCTTGATTCTAAGCAATAATATCCATAGATACAATAACCAACAGCAGAACCAAGGCAAATTACTAGGGTTGCTATGCCATAGGTTTTAAGTATTTTTAAAGAGTCTGTACTATTCTGAAATCTATTTATTACTAAAATTGAGACCAATGCAAATACACAAGCAAATGCTGCTTGTATAAGAAAAGGTCTTGTTAATGAAAGCAACAAAGACAAAATAAATATAAGTATCAATAGATAAATTGATTTAACCTGTTTAACAGGTGTTTTTGAGGTTGATTTAAAATTGCTTAGAATAATTAAAAAAAGCAGGCTTAAAAAAGAAAAACCCCCTTCTGTATAACCAATCATTCTGAAGACTGAAAGAGGATTCATTGCATAGAGTGCTGCAACTAAAGATATTATTTTATAGCTTTTGATATTTTGTAATAGCAGAAATAGAAATAGGGGAATACTCATCAAAGATAATAAGCTACCAAAAACACGAAAATATAATGCAGCATCATCTACTGTTTGAGGTTTTACTAATCTATTAATTAGCCACGACCATAGGGGATAAAATGCATTACAAGTTTGATGTATTGCTAAATTTGAATAATGCTCAATATCATAAAAAAGTTTAGTGGCGGAGTTAGAGAAAAAGCTTGTGAAAATATGTGGATTTATAATGATGGCAATGGCTGTACAAAGAATAAATCCTAATATGATAAAAATTGATGTTAAAAATATACTGAATTTCATTAATGGTATAAATTGAACTTTGAAGTGATGTTTAATTTAGGATGACTTTAAATAGGAAATTAGAGTTAATGTCGATTTATAGGTAAGATTTTACAGCGTAGGAGGTAATTATTAAGTGTTAGACATTAACAATCTAAGCGTTAACTATGGAGGAATTCAGGCTCTGCAAGACGTGAGTTTAACCATAAATGAAGGCGAAATCGTGACTTTGATTGGCTCTAATGGCGCAGGTAAGACGACCACTTTACGCACTATTTCTCGTCTTGTTTCACAGCGATCGGGGCAGATTATTTATAACGGCAAAAACGTTACCAATCTACGACCAGATCAAATAGTCAAAATTGGGATTGCCCATAGCCCAGAGGGGCGGCGAGTATTAGCAAGACAAACTGTGCTGGATAATTTGGAGCTAGGAGCATTTTTGCGAAGCGATCGCTGGGGGATTAAAGCAGATATCGAAAAGCAATTTCAGATTTTTCCGAGGCTCGGTGAACGGCGCGATCAATTAGCAGGGACATTGAGTGGTGGCGAACAGCAAATGCTAGCGATCGCCCGTGCAGTGATGAGTCGCCCCAAGTTGCTATTACTAGATGAGCCTAGCTTGGGACTAGCACCGCAAATTGTGAAAGAAATCTTTAAAACCATTGTTAGCCTTAATGAAGATGGAGTAACAATTTTATTGGTTGAACAAAATGCCACATTAGCTTTACAACATGCTAATCGCGGCTATGTAATGGAATCGGGAGTAATTACGATCGCAGGGCAAGCATCGGATTTATTAGTTGATGAAAGAGTTCGTCAGGCTTATCTAGGATGAAACGACTAGTGGTGATGCATCGCCACTAGTCGTTTGTTTTTTAAGCTTTGTGGGAAACTTTTAGTGAATTTGTGTTTTAACCAACACTTTTAGCGCACAATTTTAAGTAGATACCTAGCGCGTCAAATTGTTTTGTATGATTGAGACCCTCAATAAGTTGCCTCGTTGGTTTTCTCTGGGCTTAACTTTCCCGTTAATTTTTCTGAACGGTTGGTTATTGCTATTGCTTGGTCGAGAATTGCAACCATTAGTCAGCATCCTGATCACAGCGACAGTGATTTCGTTTTTGCTAGATTATCCCATCCGCTTTCTGATCAAATTGAAGGTCAAGCGGGGTATTGCGGCGGGATTGGTAATTCTGATATTTTTCATGGTACTGGGGACATTAGCAATTTTTCTAGTGCCTTTGATTTTGGCGCAGGCAAATGAACTCATAGTCCGTCTACCTGAATGGATTAAGTCAGGGCAGCAACAGTTGCAAATTTTTGAGACTTGGGCGATCGCGCAGCAATTACCGATTGATATTAGTAGCACATTCAATCAAGTAATCGAAAAGTTAACGGGTGTCTTAAGATCGCTAACCAGCCAGCTTTTTAGTATTGTCTTTGGAGCGATCGGTAGTCTGGTCAATATCTTTTTGACGTTGATATTCTCGATTTTTCTCGTCCTGCGTGGCTCATTTCTGTGGAATGGCTTGCTTAGTTGGCTACCTCAAAAATGGAACGATCAGGTTCGGAATTTACTGCCCCGCAATTTTGAGCGCTTTATTGTCGGACAGGTGACTTTAGCGACAATCCTCGGTATTTCCCAAACCACAGCCATGCTGATTTTAGGTGTTCCCCTTGCTCAGCTGTTTGGCTTCGGCATAGGGCTTGCGAGTTTAATTCCCCTTGGTGGCTCTAGCACGATTATCACCGTTAGCCTATTGATTGCTCTACAGAATTTCTGGCTTGGTGTAAAGGTTTTACTAGTTGCAGTGGCAATTATTCAAATTGTTGAAAATGTACTTGGGCCGCGTATTGTCGGAGAGTTAACAGGGCTAAATCCAGTATGGATGTTAATTTCCCTCGATATTGGCTTTAAGCTAAATGGAGTTTTAGGGCTATTAGTTGCTGTGCCGATCGCAGGTTTTATCAAAGGTACTTTTGACACAATTCGCGGTGTGAATGGTTCCAGTAAAGTTGAGGCGATCGCCGAAGCCCATACCGAAGTTACTATTAAATGACACAGAACCACCAAGGAAATTTTTATGAGGATTTACGCAAAATAAATTCCCACACCCTTAGAGTTGCTCCCCGCAAGGGAGCAACTCTAAGGGTGTACTTTTTGTAGGCTTTTCTCTTTAATTGCTCGCGAAAAACATATAAATTCCACCTATATAGATATTTATTATCAAAATAAAGCTAAGATTAATTTTTAGAGGGGAATATCTATTAATTAGCTCAAGATATTCTAAAAACAATGTTCGATTTATTTCTAAGCTTGCCAGTTCAAACTGCCCAAGTTCAAACTATTGCTCAAGCGCAAGCTTCGACTGTCTATCTATCAATCTCCACCACACAATCAACTCGTCAAAATTGCATCAGTTACACAGCTAAAAATTCTACAGGGAGGACGGTAAGAGATGTTCAAGTCAACCGCCGCAATAGCAAAGGTGAAATCTTTCAGAACTATCTAATTGATTCTTTAGCTGCTGGTAAAACTACTTCTTTTGACATGTGTGATAGTTCATTCGTAAATGTTGAAGCAAGACAGTAAACAAAAGGAGTCGCTTAACGACTCCTTTTGTTTACTTTAAGTTTTTGTAACGTATGCCCCAATTAACAGGAACTCCTGTTAATCTAGGTAAAAGAAACATGAGTAGCACTCAAAGCGCCGCTCATGTTTCTCTTTTACAGAACTACTGATAATTTGGGCATATGAAGCGTTTTCGGGATGAATGGATTGATGAATGGTGTCAGGAAAATGGTTGGACTGACCTATTTGTTGAACGTTGCTGCAATTACTGGGCATTTCCACCAAGCTCTGTGATGCCATTGCCGATACCAGACAAGACGCTGCGGGCGATTAAAAATGCCAAAGGAATGAGTGATGATGAAAAATCTTGGACATTTGCTGCGATCGCTATTTCCTGCCTAGCATCAATATTTAGTTTTATTTTAAAAAATCCGCTACCAATTACCTGTGCTTTTGGCTGTGTTGCCTTTATTGTCGGGCAACTAGAAATCGAAGAATTTTAAAAAAAGTGCCTATTCTCATTATGAAACCAATTTTTATAATGAGAATAGCTATAAAAAAAGCTCGCCATGGCGAGCCTTTTTTTATAGTGCTAGTATTTTCGATACGAGCGCAAGACTTTCTTCGTAGAGAGCTTCACGTCCCCAGCGCTGCAATTGTTGCCCAAGAAGCGTATCAGCACTTTGATCTGACAAAGGTGATACTTGATGAACACGATAGTTTTGTGCTCCGCCACCAGCTTCCATCCGCATACAGCCTGTAGATTCTGAGCAAAATACGTTACAAGCGTCCGTATTTTGATTAGAGGCTGTCAAGCGTAAACCAATGAGATCTCCAACTACCTCACCAACATCGCCAATGGGAATTGCTGCTAATTCAGCCTTAACTTTGATGTGGTTTCGACCTTCAAAAATAATATGCTGAATATCGTAATCACCACCCTCAGAGCTACGTTCGATTGGTTCCCATTCGAGACGACTGGCGATCCAGCCGAGAAACATTAGAGCTTGGGTGCTGTTGCCACGTTCGTAGTCTATGGTGATCCCATCAATTTCCCAAACAGCCGAACGGCGATCGGGTTGGTCAAAAGCCTGCGCAGTCAGTTCTTGCCAAGGTGCAAGGCGTTGCCAATTCAAGTCCGCAATTTGCGTACTTGCTTGGATCATTCCCTGTACTTTAAGTAAATCTGACTCAGAATTGGCAAACGTCGCTGAGTCCATAATTAAGCGATCGCTTAAATTTACCAGCTTCTCAAACATGCGTGTATTTGGTGCAGGGCTGTCTTTCCACCACAAAAATACAGGTAGGTCGGGGATCAGTAATTCTGGCAGAATACTATGAACGCGATCAAAGGCACGTTTCGCCCCAGTTAGAGTGATATATTCACCACAAACTAAGGAGCTACGACTTTTTTGGATCGGGCAATAAGCGGCGACCTGTGCAGATATGCCTTGATCTTCTTCATCAAGAGTTACCAAATCGACTACGCGACAAGGACTCTGAGAAACGATAGCATCAACGGAAGTCATCCGCGATACTACATCCATATTTTCTGGTTCATACACCAAAAGATTAAAAGTTGTGGCGCGAGCAGCCGAATTTTCACCATAAGACTGCCAGATTTTGCTTAGCTCCGCTTCGACTTGAGATACCGAGACATCTTTGGGAGCTTGCAAAGATACAACGGAAGTTGCTTGGGTATTCATGGGAATTATAAATTACGAATTACGAATTGGGAATTACGAATTGCAAATTGCAAATTACGAATTACGAATTACGAGTAGGGAATTGGGAATTACAAATTATAAATTTAAGGAAATTAGATCGTAATTCGTAATTCGTAATTCCTAATTGATCAAAGCCGTCGCCACTGTCGTCCATCACGTTCGATCAGTTGTTCGGCTTCAGATGGGCCCCAAGTTCCTGCTTCGTATTGAGGCACGACGCTGGGATCATTAGGCATTTCCCATGCAGTAAGCGCGGGTGTCACCACTTTCCACGCGGCTTCCACTTCGTCACCGCGCGTAAATAGCGTCTGATCGCCCAACATACAGTCTAGCAATAGACGATCATAAGCGTCGGAGCCTTCGATACCAAAGGTTTTACCATAGCCGAAGTCCATTTCTACCGATCGCGATCGCAGGTCGGCTCCTGGCATCTTTGCCTCAAATTTCAGAGCTACGCCCTCATTAGGCTGGATTCTGAGTGTCAGCACGTTAGGTGAAACCTGCTTTGCGGCTGACTGAAATAGTAAATAAGGCACATCACGAAACTGAATCGCAATTTCGCTGACTTTTTTTGGCATCCGTTTGCCAGTTCGTAAATAGAAAGGAACACCTTGCCAACGCCAGTTGTTTACTTCAAATTTCATGGCTACATAGGTTGGCACTAAAGAATCAGGATTAACATTAGGTTCAAGGCGATAGCCTTCTACCTGTTTACCCTTCATCCAGCCCTGTCCATATTGCGCTCGTACACATGATCGCTCTAGGCGGCGTGTATCGGCGAGTCGGGTTGCTTGGATCACCTTAACTTTTTCATTTCGCAGAGAGTCTGCATCCATGGCGTTAGGTGGTTCCATCGCTGTCAAGCAGAAAAGTTGCATCAAATGATTTTGCAGCATATCTCTGAGCGCCCCAGAGTTTTCATAATAGCCAGCTCGATCCTCAACACCAACGGTTTCGGCGACCGTAATTTGGATATGGTCGATAAACTGACGATTCCATAGTGGTTCAAAAATCGCATTGGCAAATCGCAGCACCAAAAGATTCTGAACGGTCTCTTTTCCTAAATAATGATCAATCCGATAAATCTGTTTTTCGTCACAAGCTTTCTGAACTACTCGGTTGAGATCTTGACATGATGACAAATCTCGACCAAAGGGTTTCTCAATCACAAGCCGAGTCTTGTCAGCATTCTTGATCATCCCAGCTTGCCCCAACTTCTCGATCGCATCGGTAAAGTAATTGGGTGAAACGGCTAAATAAAAGACTCGATTACCGCGAGTACCCCTTTCTTTGTCAATTTGATTTAGAAATTCATCAAGCTTTTTATAATCCTCAAGATTGCTCATATCAAGGGATTGATAATATAAGCCTTCAGCAAAATCTTGCCAAATTGCTTCAGCGCCAATACCTACGGAGAACTTTTCTACGCCCTCGCGCATTTGTTCACGAAAGTAGTCGTGACTCCAAGGTCTTCGAGCCACACCCACGATTGTGAGTTCTGGCGGCAACCGACGCTGCTGTTTGAGATGATAGATCGCTGGAACTAGCTTGCGAATAGTCAAATCACCAGACGCACCAAAGATCACAAGGATCAGAGGTTCAGGTGTTCTTTCTTGCTGTAAACCAACCCGTAAGGGATTTTCGAGTATTTGTACCACAGGCTCGTTTGTTGAACGCTAGGTAGATTCTAGCCAATATATTCATTTTTCTAACAATATCGTCTGTTTTCCTTTAGGATCACTTGTCTTAGTTTGGGGATTTACAGCATCGCGGGTCTAAATACCCTCCAAATTAGGGAAAGCACTGTTCAAATCCTCGCATCGTGTATGATAATGATTATCATTCTTGGAATAATAGTCAGATAAATATAATTTCTGGTGTAAGAGTTTGAGTAGGCTTAACGCAAATATTATTGCAATTAATAGTCAAATCTTTTTATTGAAAGCATGATTTATTTGGGTCTAAAAGTTATAAAAATATTTATATTAGTTCTCTTTAATGATATTAGTTACTATTAAGGTTTACGTAATACGCAAGTGAGGAGTTAATCTATGTCGAAAATTTGGTTTGACCAGGTACAAAAGTCTCTAGTTGGCGCGATCGCCTGTTCTGCGATCGGAGTATTGCCCAGCAGCATGTCTAGTGCAGCGGCTCAGTCGTTACCACCAACTAAAGATGTCCTAACGCAAAATGTCACATCCGTTTCACAACTCAGTGATGTACGTCCGACTGATTGGGCTTTTACCGCCTTGCAGTCCCTAGTTGAGCGCTATGGATGTATCGCAGGTTACCCTGATAGAACCTTTCGCGGTAAGCAGGCAACCAGTCGCTATGAATTTGCCGCAGGTTTAAATGCTTGTCTCGATAAAATCAATGAAATTATTTCCGCAGGGCTAGCTGATAAGGTTAGCAAAGAAGATCTTGCCACTTTACAAAAATTGCAAGAAGAATTTGCGGCTGAACTTGCCACTTTGCGCGGTCGTGTCGATACTCTTGATACCAAAATTGCCAAGCTCGAAGCGCAGCAATTTTCAACTACGACTAAGCTTGAAGGTCAAGTGATCGCGGCTGTCTCTGCGGGAAGCTCAGGTAATGATTTTCTGCTGGACTCAACTGGATCGGCGACAACCAATGCTGGCAAAGTCAATGCAACTGTAATCAGCCGTGTACGCCTGAACTTTAAAACTAGTTTCACTGGCGAAGATTTGTTGTTAACCCGAATCGAACTTGGCAATGGCGGAACAGGGCTTAATAATCAGCTAGATGCCCCTGCTAGCTTATTAGGTTTTACAGGATTTGGGAACAGTTCTAAATTTGATTACAGTGGCGCTGGTACGACTGCAACATTAAATCGCTTGCGTTACGATTTCCCGATTGGCAAAGATATCCGCGCTTCGATTGGGACAAATATGTCGCTGAATGATCATCTTGATGCCAATAGCTTTGCTAATGATGAGTCAGCCGATTTTTCCAGTGGAATGTTTATAAATAACCCCCTGATTTTGCCTGTGAATGATGGTGCTGGTGCTGCGATCGCATGGAACTTTGGTGGTAGTGCTTTTACTTTAAGAGCAGGCTATGTAGCCCAAAATGCTAATAGCCCTACTTCTAACGGAACCATCAATCGAGGTTTATTTGGCGATCCCTATCAAGGTACGCTTGAGCTAGAATTTGCGCCAAAAAATGCGAATGATGAGAGTCCGTTTGCAATCCGTTTGCAATATACTCGTGCTTCAGTGAATAATCTGGACTACAACACGGGCGGGGTAAACCTTGAGTGGGCTTTTAATAAATCTGTGGCGCTTTTTGGCCGCTATGGATTTGGCAACATCAGTAATCGCAGCAATGCTATTTCCGCAGCACTCCCCAGCTACACAGTTTCAGGTAATACCTCTCTTAGCCCTCAAACTTGGTCTGCGGGTTTCGCATTTCCTGATTTATTTAAGGAAGGTGCGATGGCTGCGATCGCAGTTGGACAACCTTTCATCGAGAGCAATGTGGGCAATGCCACTCAAACTAATGTGGAGATGTTCTATCGTTTCCCAATCTCTAGCAATATCAGCATCACTCCTGACTTGCAGTTCATTTTCAATCCCAATAACAACAGTGGCAATAGTACCATCACTGTCGGTACATTGAGAACTGTATTCTCGTTCTAGATAAAAACCTCACCCCTAGCCCCTCTCCTTGCAAAGGAGAGGGGAATAAGAAAAATCAGTTGCCCATTCCCAAAAGCATATCGACTAATTGAGAGATACCGCTACAGCAGGGATTTGCATATTCAGCTAGTTTATTTTGTTTGGCTAAGTTATCAAGATCTTTTGCTCTTGCGATCGCATCTTGAGTCAGCTCCTTTAGCTTTTCTGGATAATAGCATCGGGCTTTGTCGTAGTTAGGAATATGCTGTTTTAAGCGGTCTTTTGCTTTATCTCGTGCAATAATCGCTGAGTGAGCTTGAAAATGAATGAGATACCAAAATTCGATACTAGGATTGGTGATTGCAAGATTAATTTTTTGATGTTTAGCAATCTGAATGGCTTGACACCAGTTGGGGCGATTATTGGCGATATGTTCATCACCATCAAAGACTGCCCAAGCTGAATCTTGATCGTCAAACCAAGTCTTTTCGCGTTTTTTATCTTTTCTGGCTTCTAATACTGCGTTGACAACGCTAAGCGGATCGGTTCCATCGTGGGGAAGTATCAAAACTTGTACGGTGGTAAGGCGTAGATCTTGACGAATTGCATTGAAATATTTTGGCTCTGTCTGCTTTCCTTCACAGGCTATCAAAATCTTTTTGCCAACTGTTTTTGTGGGAGCATTTCTTTTGAGAGAAGATTTAGCCATTGTCTTTATCCTTCTCCTCTGAATTTGTTGGCTCCTCATCTTCATCAGAAATAAATGGAACTGCTCCAAATCTTCCATCTAGATATGCTTTGTCAATTGCTAAATCATTACGCACTTTAAAATCGCTAAGTGAATATAGCTCTGTACTTTGGTCAGGACGCTTCTGTGTAAACCAAATCTGATCTCGCCGCAATAAATTATTTCTCTGTAAAGTATTATCGTGACTCGTAAAGATTAATTGAGCGCGTTTAGGGTTTGTTTGTTTGTCTTGAAAAAGTTGAACAATATTGTGAACTATATTTGGATGAAGATTTGAACCTAACTCATCAATTACCAAGGGTAAATATCCTTGAAGTATAAATTCTATGCTAGCAGCCAAATTGAATAAACTTTGAGTACCTGTAGATTCTTCTTCAAATTTCCAAGAAAGTATTTCTCCCTGCTCAGTTTTATGGAATGCTGTAACTTCTATATCCATTTCATTATCTTTTGATTTTTTAATTTGAATATCATGTAAGCCAGTATCAAATTTAATTAAAAGTTTTTTTGCTCTTTCTAAAAATGGAGAAAATTCTGGATTTGAAGTTTGACTAAGATTCCACATAACATTGATATACATAGTATTACTTAAAGCGTTAGCCATAAAACTTGCGCTAAACCATAACGTAAAAGCATCAATTACTTGAATTTCTAGCTTCGAGAAAAGACTTGTGAAAGGCTCACGTTCCTGCAAGTTTTTTTCGAGTTGAATATGTGCGCCTGAAAAATCCGAACCATTTTTCCACTCAAATTTTTGATGTTCTTCATTCCAAAATCGAGAATACAAGAGTCGATATCGTTTTGTAGAGACTAGGGCATATTCTAGCTTTTCTGAAAGTATCCGATTACTATTCAAGATTAAAGAATAAATATATATCGTTCCATCAAATAAAATACGAAGCTTAAAAGAACTTGGACTTTCCCTACTTTGTTGATTTAGCTTAAAAGGTATTAATTCTGCTCCACGATCATAATTTCCCTCTGACATAAACTTGAGCAAATAATTAAGAGCTTTTAAGACATTGCTTTTACCTGAAGCATTAGCGCCAAAGATTGCGATTACTGGCAAAACATCAATATCCCAACCCTCAACGTGAAAAGGCTCGGCAATTTCATCATCAGACTTAATTCGACGACCGCTCTCACTATTACTGGCTTTAGATTTGCTCTTACTCGCCGCCACAGCACTAAGCGTTTCCGCACCCTTAATCGAGCGAAAGTTCTCTACAGTAAAATCTAAAAGCATAATTTTTTACTCAAAAGGCAAAAATACGTGAATAATTCACGCAAATACTATTGTAGCAACCTTTAAGTATCTAATAATGCAGTCTATTATCCTAAATCAAACAGCGCTAGGCTTGCTGACCGACAAACCGCTATAATTGGGAAAATATTTATAATTTCTAAAACTTTTATATAACTCGATCGCATGGTCTTTTCGCCGCCCGCCCCTTCAACAACAAACATCTCCTATACCCCTATCACATTTCCCCTTGCGGCTGTGGTCGGTCAAGAAGCGATTAAAACCGCTTTACTACTTGCAGCGATCGATCCTTGCCTCGGGGGCATTGCCCTCGCAGGTAGACGCGGCACAGCTAAATCCGTACTTGCGCGTGGTATTCATGCCTTGCTACCTCCCATTGAAGTCGCGATCGCCTCTCTGAGTAACTGTGATCCTACTAATCCTGATGAATGGGATGATGCCTTGGTTGAAGCGATGCAGGGCAAAGAGCTTAGCGAAATCGAAACTAAAGTTATCCCTGCGCCATTTATTCAGATCCCTTTAGGAATTACTGAAGATCGGCTGATCGGTTCGGTGGATGTGAGTCGGTCGGTACGTGAGGGACAGACCATATTTCAACCAGGGATTTTAGCAGAAGCTCATCGCGGCGTTCTCTATATCGATGAGATTAATTTACTCGATCCGCAGATTTCTAATTTATTGCTTTCAGTTCTCTCCACAGGCTACAACCAAGTCGAACGAGAAGGCATTAGTTATCAACATCCCTGTCAACCTTTGCTAATTGCTACCTATAACCCAGAAGAGGGGACATTAGGCGAGCATTTGATGGATCGTATTGCAATTAATCTCTCGGCAGATGGAGTTCTCTCCCTCGATCAACGAGTGGAAGCAGTAGATATGGTGTTGGGTTATGCCAATTCCCCTGAAGCATTTTTGAGTAGTTATGACTCGGATATTGATGATCTGCGAACACAGATTATTTTGGCGCGAGAATGGCTAAAAGATATCACAATTTCGAGAGCGCAGATTCAGTATCTTGTTGCGGAAGCAGTGCGGGGTGGAGTCCAAGGACATCGGGCTGAGTTATTCGCTCTGCGAGTAGCTAAAGCGGCGGCGGCGTTGGAAAGTCGGACTCAAGTTAATGCCGATGATTTGCGTCAAGCAGTGGAATTGGTAATCGTGCCGCGATCGCCGCTTTCTCCTGAGCAACAACAACCCGAACAGCAGCAACAGCAGCAAGCACCACCTCCACCGCCAGATCAAGATGATGGCGAACAAGAACAGAATGAAGATCAAGAGGATCAGGAACAAGAACAAGAGCAGGATGAATCTCCTGAAATCCCTGAAGAGTTTGTCTTTGATCCTGAAGGAGTAATTCTTGATCCAGAAGTTCTCTTCTTTGCTCAGTCAATGCAGAAGCAAGGGCGATCGGGTACACGCAATGTTATCTACTCCCAAGAGCGAGGGCGTTATATCAAGCCAATTTTGCCTCAAGGAAAGAGCGATCGCATAGCAGTAGATGCCACACTTCGAGCCTCGGCTCCCTATCAAAAAGCGAGAAGATTGCGCCAACCGCATCGTAAAGTCATCGTTGAAGATGTGGATATCAGAGCGAAGAAGCTGGCTCGTAAGGCAGGAGCGTTGACGATTTTCTTGGTGGATGCGTCTGGATCGATGGCATTGAATCGGATGCAATCAGCTAAGGGTGCGGCTTTACGGATGTTAACCGATAGCTATCAAAATCGCGATCAGATTTCTCTGATTCCCTTTCGCGGTGAAAAAGCAGATGTATTACTACCCCCAACCCGCTCCATTGAAGCGGCGCGTCGTCGTTTGGATACAATGCCTTGCGGAGGTGGTTCTCCTTTGGCGCATGGCTTAACTCAAGCGGTGCGTGTTGCCATGAATGCTCGCCAGTCAGGTGATGTTGGCTCGGTGACGATTGTGGCGATTACGGATGGTCGTGGCAATGTGCCTCTAGCGCGATCGATGGGTGAACCGATTGATCCTGAAAACAAGCCTGATATTAAAGCGGAATTGATCGATATTTGTCGCAAAGTTCGCGCTTTAAATTTAGGGCTATTGGTAATTGATACAGAAAACAAATTCGTGTCTACTGGCTTTGCAAAGGAACTTGCTGCCGCAGGTGGTGGGAAGTATTACCATTTGCCCAAAGCGACCGATCAGGCGATCGCAAATGTTGCGCTCAGTGCGATCGCCGATCTGCGTCAATAAAACTCAATAAAAAAACGCCCGCTATGCGGGCATTTTTTATTGTCGAGGCGTGTAATGTTCGGGACGTAGTTTTTGTAACTGCGCATTCGTGTAATAAAAGTTGAGAATGCGATCGTAAGACCAACCCATGCGAGCTAAATTATAAGAACCTGTTTGACTCATGCCCACGCCATGTCCTAAGCCACCACCAACAAAAGCATAACCACTCAAAACTTTATCTTGATAAATCGGATCTAGTTTAAAGAAAGTGCTGTCAGGTGGATCGAAAGCATCGATAATTTCATCTTTTTTGACGAGGATTTTGCCAGTATCAGTTGTTACTTCTAATTCCAAAACTCGTCCTGACGCAGCTCTTTTTGAGACTTGCAATTGTTTAATCGCACTAAAATTGGTTGTACTGTCTCCAGAGAATCGTAAAAACTTTTTCAAGGAAGTCTGTAATTCTTCTAATGAGCCAACTCTCCGCCAACGCAGATTTTTCCACCCATCTTCATTAAATCCCTGTTGACGTTCTAAAAATGCTTTGAGATTTTTATCATCAGCAATATTTGCCGATCGCAGATTTTCAGGACGATTGGCAAGATCTAGTACCGATTGCAAATAGGGGCGTGCAGTTCCATCCCAAATGTCGTTATAGTCTGCGGTAATACCACCAGTCGTTGACGAATAGAGTGCATCGATCACCCGATTGTTATAGGTGAGAACCAAGCCTCTGGTATCGGCGATCGCGCGATCGGCGACTTCAGTCGTATCCTCTAAACCTCGATATACTTGGCATTGTGTATCAGCACAAAGTTCGTATTCATCGACCTTAAAGCGGTGCAAACTGGCCAGCACATAAGTACGCGCCAAGATAGCTTGGGCTTGTACAGACGCATAGGGAGCCTTGTAACCAATTTCATGGGGAACTACACCGCGCACATAAGTTTCTAAAGGAACGTTATTGACTAAGGTAAAACTTTGATGAGCATTAGGTTGTAATCTCAAGCTACCCGCATAAGCTCGATTGCTAATCTCAGCCTTATTCTCTCTTTGATAGCTCACTTCGACAATACCATTACTGCTAATGACATCAAGGCGATCGCGGTTATACCGAAAATCTCCCACTGTCCATGAAGCGATCGCTTTTTGGGGCAGTATCCGACGATCAAGCTGAACTGTCAGATTGCCTTGCGATCGTAGAGTATAAAAAAGCAAATAGCGCAATAACATCGAGGCATATATATCGCGCTTTGCCCAGACTTGCCAACGTCTCGGTTGAGCAATTTCAGTCTGTATACCCTTCTCATTCCAATGGAAAGCACTTGCTGCCGCATTCTCAAAACTGCGATGATTACTGAGGACTAACTTCTCTTCAAGTATGGGTTGCGTTAATTGCTGTGAGGCAATTTCAATAACTAGGCGATCGCTGCTTAAGGTTTGTGTGCTTTTCCCGTCAGCAGATGGAAAAGAAAGGGTCAGTTTGCCACCTGAGGGAGCCTTTAGTGTAAGCCGATCCTGCGGTCTTTCCCCAAAACGTTGGACAATACCAATTTTAAGAATAGGATCTGATTCTGTTTGAGCTTGCACAAGTTCGCCTGCCGTAAGTGTAAACGAACAAATAGTTACAATTACGGTTTGGCGAATGATAACGAAAGTTTTTAACATGTCAAGCTCAAGATGTCAGAAGATGTACTGTATTTTTGCAATATATTAGCAATACTATGGACAAATTTGGTCATAAATGGAGCCCCAAAAGCAAAGCTTCTAGAAATTTAGTCCATGTCTGCCCAAGATCCAATAAATTGGTTGGTCTTGAGTGAGTTCTACTATTGACAAAAGTCTTTCCAATCTTGATGTACTCTTTGGCTATATGCCTTGGCATATTCCATTACTTCAGTTTTCCATTTAGATTTACCAGCAAAATCGATCAATTGATCGATGGTCGCAGAGCCTTGTATAGCACTACTTCGCAAATGTGACCAAGCTACAACTTCCCCTAATGCCAACATTAATTGTTCGGACTTCTCCAATTTGTCATCCCATTTCTCGATCTTTAAATGATCGGTTGGACTTTGAGTAGACTGAAGTTCTCTCAACACAAATGAATCTTTACCAATAGTCACAGAGTGTAGAAAAGCGATAGGAATTGCTTGTAATCGCTTTTGAATTGACACAATGCGATCGCTTTCACTTTTCCATGTTGGTTGAGCCCAAACGTTACGCACTGCCAGCGAAGAAGGTAGTGCTCTTTTTAGGTCGAGAAGGTAGTTACCATCGGGTGAGCCTTTACCTTCCACTAATAAGACATAACGCTCTATCCCTAAACTTCCCTTGCCAGCAATGCGTTGTGCTACGTCCAATAATTTAAAAAACTTGGGATTTGGCTGCTGTGCTGCAAAATCCTCTATCCAACTCTCCAATTTTTGTCTTTGTTGGTCAGTTATTGGTTGCGCCTTTTTGAAATCAATTTTTAACGATCGCCTTTGCTTTTCTTGATCTAAAACAGTTCTTTCCTCTAATAACTCTCTGCGCTTGACCTGATTTTTACGCGCCAGCAAATCCTCGATCACTGGAGGAGCCATATCTTCGCCCATCCAATAAGCTTTCTCATCAGAGATAGTCTGAAGATATGAATTGAGGAATTTCTTGCAGAGTTTTTCTGCAACTTGTAAACCAACCGAATAGGTCTCAGTAGACACAAAAATGCTGGTCAATAAACGGGCGATTTCCCAAGTACAGGGAGCAAGCATAGCTTCATCAAAATCGTTAATATCAAAATAAACGTGACGATTATCAGCCTTGTAATTCCCAAAATTTTCTACATGAAGATCGCCACAAATCCAGACTAGAGGAGCTTTTTTAAACCATGACTTAATCGGCAAATCTTCATAAAATAGATGGCAGGTGGATCGAAAAAAGATAAAGGGGTTTTCTTTTTCCTCACGCATGTACTGATATTTTGCCTTGAGCAAATCGGGATCTCGCGGTTGACTGAGATTAAATTGATAAATGCGATCGCGAATATTTCGATTTGCCATAAACATTCTGAAATTAATATAAACAGCGTAAAGCGCTGTTTATATTAATTTACCTTACTGATTCCCGTATAAACATTCTCATTTACTAATCCCAACCAAGGATCACTAGCTGGAGTGAGAAACAATTGATCATAAACTCGGCGATTAAGGGAGTTTAGAGCCATTGAATTGCCATTGAGGTTTTCATTGCCAAGAAATTCACCATTAGCAAACCAACTGTGAATCTGTGCATGAAATACATATTCGTTACGTACAGTATCTTGAGCGATCGCTCTTTCAAAACTATTGACCACCGTTGGCATTGAAGCACTCGGTGACAACTTACGTTCCATCAGCTTCAGACTACCTTGATCGAGATATACCCGATTTTGATAAAGTCTTGCTAACCTTGCCCAATTGGCATCACTAAGCTTGGCAAAAGGCGAAGGTGGAATAACTTCAGAGATAGGCGCACTAGGTGTGCGAGTCAGGGTTGGTAGCTCAACTGCCATTTTCCCAACAGTCAGACGGCTAGCAATCGTAGCATCAACATTTGCCAAAGATCTCATCGCTATAGGTTCAAGTAACCTTTGTGCAGGTAAGTTTAAGCGCTTGAGATCTGATTGCCAGTTTCTTTCGATTTTGGCTAAGCGATCACGATGATATTTCACCAAAATTTCGCGGCGTAACTTTACATCGTTAGTATTGTTAAGTAGTTGCTCTGCGCCCTCAGCATCTTTAAGATTTTCGATAAATGCTTGGGGGCTGTACAAACCTGGGATGGCATCGATCGGGCGACCATCACTATCAAGTACATAGTGAATGCTATTACCTGTCAGGGTTTGCTCTAGCTTACGACCATCCCCAAAATCAATCGTCACCTTAGGTACTGGACGCTCTGACTGCCAGTGCAAAATAAAGCGATCGCGCAGCAATTGTGAGACTCCCGCATTAGGATAAAGCGCTGTGCGGAAAAATCGACTATTAGCACAACTCAACTCATCATTAAGGTTGCCAAGCAATCGCAATGACAAAATCGGTTTACCAGATTCTTTTGATTCAGTCTTGGCTGCTTCTAAATCTTTATACCAATATAATCTCGAAGCATCGCAGTCTTTTTGCTGACAAATCGCATCTAAAGTTGCCCGTAATTGCGGATTATTAGGTAAATCTTTTTGATAAGCATTCCAAAATGCATCCACACCAGTATTTTTAAATTCTCGTAACTTCGCGATCGCTTGCTGCGATGTTACTTGATCTTTGGAAACTGCTTGTTGAACTAGGCTATCCAAACTCGGTTGCTCTGAAGCGATAACTGCCTGTGGTGAAGAGATGGCAGAGATAGCGATCGCGCCCAAACTCAATAAAGCGAAACATGAATTAGCCAGGCTTTTTTTCACAAGCATCATAAAATCTCCTTAAATCGCGTTAGGCTTAAGCTTCCGCAGCAATAGACATACTTACCACTCATATTGTTCCTAACAAAAGCTAATTTTAGCTAATTTTTAAAACCACAAATAGTCGTAAAGCTTAAAAAAATCTGTGTGGCACTTCACACCCGCTAGAAATTTCTGAGTTTGTGTTCTTACATTACTTGCAACGATCCCCGCAAAGATAGACAATGTTTGCATTCAGAAAAAATATGCAAATAAAAAAGCCAAGATAATCCGAAGAATTTATGAAAAACGTACTGGCTATCATTCTGGGCGGTGGACAGGGAAGCCGACTATATCCCCTCACTAAAACACGCGCTAAGCCCGCCGTCCCTGTAGCAGGCAAATATCGACTGATCGACATTCCTGTGAGTAACTGTATCAACTCAGGTATTGAAAAAATTTATATCCTGACGCAGTTTAACTCCGCATCACTTAATCGTCATGTCAATCAAGCCTATCGCCCCGCCTCCTATTCTGATGGCTTTGTGGAAATTCTTGCCGCTCAGCAAACACCCGATAGTCCAGATTGGTTTCAAGGTACAGCCGACGCTGTTCGCCGTTATGCATGGCTGTTAGAGTCTTGGGATGTCAGTGAATACTTGATTCTATCTGGCGATCATCTGTATAACATGGACTACGAGAAATTCGTAGAGCATCATCGCGAAACTGGGGCAGATATCACCCTGTCAGTATTGCCTGTTGATCAGAAAAAAGCCTCAGCCTTTGGCTTGCTCAAAACAGACAGTACTGGCAAAGTAATTAACTTCCTAGAAAAGCCTAAAGGTGAAGCACTTGAGGGAATGCGTGTTGATACAACTAAACTTGGCTTAGATCAGGCTTCAGCGATCGCGAATCCTTTCATTGCTTCGATGGGAATCTATGTGTTTAATAAGCAGGCTATGTTAAAGCTGCTCAGTGAGAATCCCGAACACACAGATTTTGGTAAAGAAATTATTCCTGATGCAATTCACAATTTGAATGTTCAGGCTTACTTATATAAGGGATATTGGGAAGATATTGGAACCATTGAGTCTTTCTATCAAGCAAATCTAGATTTGACCCGTCATCCTTCCACTGGCTTCAATTTCTACGAAACCAAAAAACCAATTTACACCCGCGCTCGTTATTTGCCACCCAGCAAAGTTCATGACTGTAAAGTTAAGGATTCAATTATTGGTGAAGGATGCCTTCTTAACAAATCAACGGTCACCAATTCAGTTGTTGGTATTCGGATGCATATTGATGCTGATTGCACTATCGAAGACACATTGTTAATGGGTTGTGATTTCTATCAACCTCAAGAAGAGCGTGAGTCAGATCTCGAAACCAACAAAGTGCCAATGGGAATTGGAGAAAATACAATTATTCGTCACGCAATCATCGACAAGAATGCCCGTATTGGTAAGAATGTGCAGATCATCAATAAAGATCGGGTGCAAGATGTAAACCGTGAAGAGCAAGGCTATTGCATCTGTAATGGCATTGTCGTCGTCGTCAAAAATGCAGTTATTCCCGATAACACCATCATCTAAAAAAGGAGTTGGCAATTTGTGCCGACTCTTGTACAAACAAAAAAAAGCCTTGCAAAGCAAGGCTTTTTTTTTGTTTATATAGAAGGCTGTTGTTTGTGCCATTCCGTTGATTGCTCGTAGCCATATGCAACTTGCAGCAGCACATCTTCTCTCAGTACATTTGAGATCATTTGCAACCCGATTGGCATTCCCTTGGAATCAAAACCACAGGGAATACTAATCCCTGGTAACCCCGCAAGGTTTACAGGGATTGTCATCAAATCCGATAGATACATCCCAAGCGGATCTTCAGTTTTACTACCTGCCTTAAAAGCTGTAGTTGGTGCTGTTGGACAAACTAAAACATCCACTTGCTCAAAGGCTTTTTGGAAATCTTGAACGATTAAAGTTCTAACTTTCTGAGCTTTCAGGTAATAGGCATCATAGTATCCAGCTGACAGGACATATGTACCAATCATGATCCGTCGCTTTACTTCAGCCCCAAAACCCTGCTCGCGGGTATTTTCATACATACTTAACAGGCTCTCAGCGCTCTCGTCACGGAAGCCATACTTCACGCCATCATAGCGGGCGAGGTTAGCGGATGCCTCGGAGGGAGCGATGATGTAATAGGTGGGTAGTCCATAGCGAAATCGAGGACAGGAAATTTCATAGACTTCTGCGCCCATGCGCTCGAAATGCGCGATCGCCTTTCTTACGGCAACTTCAACTTCACTATCCAAACCTTCACCAAAGGTTTCTGTAATTACGCCAACTTTTTTACCCTTAAGTGACTGAGTTAAATCTGGTGTTAACAAAGCTGCATAATCAGGAACTGCGGCGTTGATACTGGTGGAGTCTTTGGGGTCATAGCCTGCGATCGCGCCCAAAAATATCGCCGCATCTTCGACAGTATTGGCAAAAGGTCCTATTTGATCCAAAGACGAAGCAAAAGCAACTAAACCAAATCGTGAAACTAATCCGTAAGTTGGCTTTAGACCAACTACGCCACAATATGAAGCGGGTTGGCGAATCGATCCACCAGTATCAGAACCTGTTGCTATTACACATTCACCACTGGAGACGGATGCTGCCGAACCACCCGAAGAGCCACCAGGGACATATTCCGTATCCCAAGGATTTGCTGTTAACGCGATCGCCGAGTTTTCAGTGGAGCTGCCCATGGCAAACTCATCAAGATTCGTTTTGCCAACCATCACGGCTCCAGCCGATCGCAATTTTGCTGTAATTGTCGCTTCGTAGGGTGGAACAAAATTTTTCAGCATTTTGGAGCCGCAAGTAGTGGGCATCCCCATGACACACATATTGTCTTTCATGCCAAGCGGCACGCCTGCCAGCGATGGTATAGTTTCACCTGCTGCGATCGCGGCATCGATGACTTTGGCTTGAGCGATCGCCACTTCTGGCGTAACAGTAACAAAGCTATGTAATTTCGGCTCTAGCCGATCAATGCGATCTAAAAACTCTTGAGCAATTTCGGTTGCTGATCGCTCTTTATTGATTAAGGTTTGGCGAATTTGGGCGATCGAAAGCATAAAGAATCTAGTACGTTAGTGGACGGAATTTTAAGTATATAGCGAAAAAGTAGAGAGGGTATCAAGCAACCGCTCTACTTTTTCGTTATAGCCTTTGGACTAAAAACAAATAATTTTCTGGACAAGTGCGGAGAAAGCAAATACAATATATCCGCAAATTAAGGTACGTTCGCACCGCTTGGAGGTCATTATTCCTGAACCGCTAACCCTGACTGTGAGTTTACGAGGCAGCCGCGAAGTCAAGGACACCTATCAATTGATCCGCCTCACAGGTCTTCTGGACGCTTTTTCGGAGCCAGCCTTTAAAAAGGTGATTGGCAAATGCGTCGAGGATGGACCATTTAACGTGATTTTAGATCTGTCAACCATTGATTTTGTCGATAGTTCTGGACTTGGGGTTTTAGTGCAAATGGCAAAAAAAACTCAAACTTTGAGTGGCACTCTCCAAATTATTACCAATGCTAGAGTCACGCAAACTGTCAAACTGGTTCGATTAGATCAGTTTTTGTCTCTTCAGACATCTATTGATGCAGCGCTTGCCAAGCTTGACCAAACTAGAAAAGACTAAGTTAAAAGTCAGTAAACCAAGCAAATAAATCAACCTCTTGATCAAGCTCAGAAAGTGTAGGCACTCAATTTTAACTTGATGATATTTTGCATTATCTAAAGATGAGGAAAGTTTAGGGGGCAAATTTTCTAAATCTGATGTAAACATCGAAATAAAATTGTTCACTTTATGAACCTGATGCAGCACAAATCACTCATTAGTCATTAGTAAATCTAAATCTTTTGCTGTAACTCATCTTTGCTGTTTTTCGCAAAAGATTTGTTTTTTGTGGAATCTCCTCGGATATCAAACGAATCAATGAATTTTTGAGAGTGTTGATTGGCTGCCATCTCAAGAATTTATTAGTTCTGATTTAAGCTCGAAGTGCTGTAATACCAATAGTTGTGGCACATGTTTTTAGTTGCAGCCACTAAAACCTATTCTCAGTAATTGGAAGTACTGCTATGATGTTTCTAAGACAAAATTTATATACATTGATGGGCAAGCTATGCTTGCCCATCAATGTCTGAAGTAAATGTAAATATTAAACGTCTGATAAATACCTAAACATTTTGTCCAACCCCAACGAAAGTAATCAAATTATTCTGTAATGGCATTATCCTGTAATGTCTCTTAGCCCAATCGTTGAAAATATCGCTGAGATCCCAGCCTCTGCACTTGCCTATATTGGCGATGCTGTGTATGAAATGCAAATGCGGTTGCATTATTTACTGCCGCCACGCACAGCCAAACAGTATCACCAGCTTGTAGTTAGTCAAGTTAGGGCTGAGCAACAAGCAAAACTTCTCGAAAAACTTGATCTCACAGATTTTGAGTCCGATCTAGTAAGACGCGGACGCAATGCTGCAGGATCAGCCCCACGTAAAGTTGATCCCAAGATTTACCAAAGTGCTACAGGATTTGAAGCTTTGATTGGTTATCTTTACTTAACCGATCGCAATCGCCTCGACCAAATTTTCATACAGCTACTTAGCCACATCGATACCCCAGCGCCGCCATGACAACGCAACCTAGACTAAAATCCGACAAGAATTCCGATAAAGACGGAGTTAGAAGCTACGAAAAACGCTCCGACAAGTCCTTTGATAAATATTCAGACAAACGTTCGGATAATCGCTCTGACAGCCGCCCCGATCGCAGCACTGGCAAATATACCGATAAACGCACTGACAATCGCTCTGATAGTCGCTCCGATAGTCGTCCAGAGAGAAGTGCTGAGCGATCCTTTGACAAACCCTACAAATCTGATAAGCCCTACAAGTCATCAGATAGAAATTTTGAGAAGCGCTCTGATAGCCGTACTGACTCTAAATATTCAGGAAAATCAGACAAGTACTCAGATCGTCGTCCTGAGAAAAGTTTTGACAAGCCATTTGAGAAGCGGGCTGAATCATTTGCTGAGCCAAGATTTGAGCGCAAGTTTGACAAACCCATTGGCAAAAAATTTGGTGACAAATTCGCTGAAAAGAAATTTGGCGATAAGAAGTTTGGTGACAAGAAGTTCGGTGATAAAAAATTCGGCGACAAGAAATTTGAACGGAGCGATCGCCCTGAGAGATCTGATCGGGGCGCTGATCGTAATTTTGGGGATCGTGATTTCGGCGATCGCAAATTTGATCGTGATCGTAATTTTGGGGATCGCGATCGTACCTCTATTCCTAATTTTGAACGCCGCTCTCTTCCCCCAGTCTCGCGAAACGTTGATCCCGACGGCGAACTAGGAATCACTGCACCAGTGCATAATCCCGAAAATCCTGACATTGTTTATGGTCGTCATGCAGTTGAAGCTGTGCTAAGTAGCGATCGCAGTATTAATCGTGTATGGGTAACTGCTCGAATGCGCTATGCTCCAGACTTCTTGCCATTGATTAACGAGGCTAAGAGCGCTGGAGCAGTCGTCGATGAAGTTGACAATACAAGACTTGATCGCATTACTGACAATGGCAGACATCAAGGCATTGCTGTTCAAGTCTCTGCTTATGAATATGCTGACCTTGACGAATTAATTGCCAGTGCCAAATCAAAATCGGCACAGCCAGTAATTGTCATCGCTGATGGAATCACTGATCCCCATAATTTAGGAGCGATTATTCGCAGTGCTGCTGCCCTTGGCGCACATGCTTTAGTGATTCCCCAACGTCGTGCAGCAGGAATTACTGCTACAGTAGCCAAAGTTGCCGCAGGCACATTAGAAATCCTTCCAGTCGCTCGCGTAGTGAACCTCAATCGAGCCCTTGAGAAAATCAAGGAAGCAGGTTTCTGGGTTTATGGAACTATGGCAGGTGCAAGCGAAGCTATTCACAAAGCCAAATTCTCTGGCGCGATCGCCTTGGTCATTGGCGCAGAAGATGAAGGTTTGAGTCTGTCAGTACAAAAAAATTGTGACTTCCTCGTTTCTATTCCTTTAGAAGGAAAAGTGGAAAGCTTGAATGCCTCAGTTGCCACAGGAATGGCGCTGTACGAGATTTTCAGGCAACGTTGGGTGAATACGTTAAACCTGAACAATTTGTCTTGAAGTCATGTTTTAAGTTATATAAAGATATAGGAAGAAAACTTTAACCTTAAAGCTTTCTCATTCACCTAAACCATTCACTTTAACTATGTAAAATCATGGGTGGTAACTTGTTTAAGAACATATTTACATCAATTCTCGAAACTGTTGGGTTAGCTGTGTGGATCGAAATTGTTACCGATTCACCACATTGCACATACTACTTTGGCCCTTTCTTGAGTGAGTCTGAAGCTGAAGCTGCAAAAACTGGTTACATCGAAGATCTAGAAACAGAAGGCTCTAAGGGGGTTTCTGTAATGGTTAAGCGATGCAAACCTGAAAAACTGACCATTTATGATGATTCACTGGATTTTAAGCTTGACCGTTTTTTTGCATTTAGCGGTCAGACTCTGTAATCACTACACTGATGAATGAATTGAGGGGCTGAAGCCCCTAATTTTTTGTGAGATAAATGCATAATAAATATCTAATGAGAGATTTATTGTTTTTTTAAGCGAATATTTAAGCGAATATATGTTATTTGGTCTTGGCAAAAAGTTAACTCTTCCCACCGCATCAGATGCTCTTGCGGGAAGATCTTCGGCAATTCCTACTGCATCACATCATTTTGTAAATGGTAATGCCCTGAAACCACCTTTCCCTGAAGGTATGGAAACCGCTATTTTTGGTTTAGGATGCTTTTGGGGAGCGGAACGTAAGTTTTGGCAGCAAAAAGGTATTTATGTTACCGCTGTTGGCTATGCCGCAGGCTTAACACCTAATCCGACTTATGAAGAAGTTTGTTCGGGCATGACTGGACATAATGAGGTTGTGCTAGTTGTGTACGATCCCAAAGCAATAAGTTATACAGATTTACTCAAGGTTTTTTGGGAATCTCATAACCCTACCCAAGGAATGCAGCAGGGTAATGATAAAGGAACCCAGTACCGTTCAGGGATCTATGTTTACAACGATGTGCAAAGAAAACTTGCCGAGGATTCGCGGGAAGTTTATCAGGATGCTCTCAAGGCTTCAGGGATGAAGCAAGGCATTACGACGGAAATTCGTGATGCTGGTGAGTTTTATTACGCTGAGGGCTACCACCAGCAATATCTCGCCAAAAATCCTGGTGGATATTGCGGGCTAGGTGGTACAAATGTTTGTTATCCACCTGTCGCAGTCTAAAAAAAGGCAATGCAGCGCTTTGCGCTGCATTGCCTTTTTTTAAAGCTGTATTTCGGGACGGATCAATTATTCTCCAAAGCACTGATTACCATTTTTGCAAGTTTATTTGCTGCTCCCGTTTCACCACATACAGCTTTTAAGCGATCGCGCATTTTACTAAGTTCATCTGGGCGATCGAGATAAGACAAAATTTCGGTAGCAACTTGAGTTGGTATGAGCTTTCCCCAAAGCTCAGGGACAATTGCTTCACCAGCCCAGATATTTGGCCAAGCTAGCAATTGACCTTTTTTTTGAATTTGTGAAATTAGCACTGCGTTAATTACAATGCCCAAAACCTTACCTAAAAGTGGTGCAGATGCAATTAGTCCCAGCAAACCATCCCATCCCACTTTGGTGTCTGCAAAATTTGTGGGTAGAAGAACTAGCATCGGCTGATTGAGCGCTGCTAGCTCAGCAGTATTAGCGCCGACAGTGGTAATGCAGAGTTGATTGCTTTTGATGAATTTATGGGCGGGGAATTCGCGATGTATCTTAATTACAGTACCTTTGGCAGTTACTAAATTTCCATCAAATATATTGGCTGTCGCCCCATCACTATCTGCAGTAGGAAAGCTAATTTGAGTATATTGAGCTAAGGTTTCGGGGGTAGTCGTAGGGGCTAGAATGATTGCTAATTCCAAATCAGGGCGTTTTTGATGGAGAATATCAGCGATCGCAACAACTAGAGGTGCACCGACCTGTAGTTTATGTCCTTTGGAACCAGGCATAAAGCAAATTCTATTAGCAGGTAATGAGTTGCTCAATGTCTCTTCTTGATTTGATTGATCAATCATCAAATCCCCAATTACTGTTGCTTTTGCTCGAAATTCTGTTGGGATCTTATCGAAAACTGCCTGATTGCGTACTGCGAACAAATCTGCCCAGCGAGACCATCGTGCTTCCCATTCTGCATAAATCAAAGTTTTGTAGCCAAGGCGCTTGGCGATCGCGATCGCAAAAAGCTGATCTCCACCCAAAAAAATTACGATCCCTTGCTTCGCCCATTCCCAGTTAGGGGTTCTGCCCCACAATAAAAAATCAAAAAACTGATCCTGTGACAATACCCGATCTACATTCGGAAAACCTTGGGCGAGTTGAGCTTCCCGCCCACTGGCATTCTGGTCTGGTGAGAGGGCGATTGAAATGCGTATTTTTTGAGAATTGCTTAAGTCTGGCTGCGATCGCTGTGCTGCTTCCAATGCTTTAAGAAACGGAAATACCCATGTAGTTAACTCCCCAGGAGCATTCGACAGAATTAAAATATCTGTGGAAATACCATTGGTTTGAGAAATGTTAGCCATTGTTCAGTAAACCCATAAAGTAGACAGAAAGTTTCTCACGTTCTCTACTTTATGGGTTTACGTAGCTAGGCACAATTAAATATAAAAAAAGCAAAATCTGTACCGCCCGCGTAGCGGGCGGTACAGATTTTGCTTCTAGTTTTTTAATTGTGTAAGGTTACTCATTGCCAGAAATTGAAATGACGGGATCGAATTCACGATAAAATTATGCACTCATAATCAAGTTAAATTAAGAGCTAGTCACTCAGCTTTTTACTCAAATTTTTATAAACGTCACGCATGTGGATTTAAGTAGTTTATTTGATACGCCCAAACCCGTAATTGGGGTCATCCATCTTTTGCCGTTGCCTACTTCGCCGCGTTGGGGGAGCAGCCTTAAAGAGGTTATTGATCGTGCTGAGCAGGAGGCGACAGCACTCGCCGCTGGCGGTGTGCATGGAATCATCGTAGAAAATTTTTTTGATGCTCCGTTTACGAAAGATCGCGTTGATCCTGCGGTGGTGAGTTCCATGAGTCTAGTTGTCCATCGCGTCAAGCAGATGGTTGGCGTTCCTGTAGGCATCAATGTCTTAAGGAATGATGGTCATAGTGCCTTAGCGATCGCCTCCTGTGTTGGTGCTAAGTTTATTCGGGTCAATGTCCTGATGGGCGTAATGGCAACTGATCAAGGCATTATCGAAGGTGATGCTTACAAACTTTTGCGCTATCGCCGTGAACTTGGCTCAGATGTAAAAATCTTTGCTGATGTTTTGGTGAAGCACGCTCAACCCATTTCAGTTCCACAGATTTCCGCCGCAGTCCACGATACGATTCATCGAGGACTTGCCGATGCGGTGATCTTGTCTGGATGGGCGACTGGACATCCGCCGACATCAGAAGATCTTAAGGAAGCAAAAATAGCCTGTGGTGATACTTCTCTATTTGTTGGCTCTGGCGCAACATGGGATAATGTATCGCAATTGATGGAATACGCTGACGGCGTAATTGTCTCTAGCTCTCTCAAGCGTAATGGCCAGATCCAACAGGCGATCGATCCGATCAGAGTCAGCCGCTTTGTCGATGCTGTACGGTTAGATATTGCTAATAAAAAAAATAAACATATTGCTGAAGAGCAAATATTGCGATCGCCGCCGATATCGATTGGATAAAATCTATAAAATAAAAACTAGATGCGCATAACGCCTCTAGTTACAAATCTATTTAGTAGGCAGGTACAAATTGTCAGGAACAGCTACAAGAAAACGATCTGAGCCTTGGTTGCATCGGTGGTCGCGCCCTGCGATCGTCGCTTTGTCTCTATTTGGCTTTTCTCTGGTAACTTATTTGACTGTAACTCACTTTTTTGGGCAAAAAGTCGCACTCTGCGATGTCCAAGGCAGTGGCTGTGACTTAGTGCTCAGTAGTGAATACGCCAAGATTTTTGGTATTCCTCTGACAATTTTTGGTGGTTTGGGCTATCTCACCATAGGACTCTTGGCGGGATTGCCCTTGATTCTCAAGAAAGATGTTCCCAAGGAGCAAGCTCAAATCAAGGAAGTAGCAAATTTCTTGCTGTTCATGGTGTCCTCGTCAACTTTTGTCTTTAGCGGCTACCTGATGTATCTACTAGCATCGGGACAGATTGGGGGACAGCCTCAGGTGTGTCTCTATTGCATATCTTCCGCTGTGACCATGACGACAATTTGGTTACTCACAGTATTTGGTAATGCTTGGAAAGATGTGGGCAATCTCTTCTTCACAGGTGCGATTGTAGCGATCGTGACGCTCACGGGAACTTTAGTTATTTATGGTAGCCAAGGTAAAATCGCAGCTCAGAGCAACACGTTTGCGGGACGTTTAGCTCTGCACTTAACTGCAACCAATGCAAAAATGTATGGTGCATATTGGTGTCCGCATTGTTTAGATCAAAAGAAAAAGTTTGGTGAGGCACAAAAGTTAATTCCTTATGTCGAATGTGCTCCTAATCCACCGAAAGGAGTGAAGTCAGAGACTGCGTTATGTGAGCAAAAAGGAATTAAGGGATTTCCTACATGGGAGATCAATGGCAAAATGCTTTCAGGTGAGCGTACTTTAGATGAATTAGCAAATGAATCTGGCTATACAGGCGATCGCAAATAAACAAAAAAGAGAGTGCTTTGCACTCTCTTTTTTTTATAAGCCCCAATAATTTGCTCGTTCTTTGAGCCAGCCATTTCTTCGCCATTTCTCGACAATATCAAATACTCGATCGCGTAAGTCTAGATGTTGTAAACCACGCGGTAATGCGATCGCTAAACTATGAACCGCTAAAGGTTGTCCAATGATGGCGAAATCAGGATGATCTTTTAACCATTGCATGAGACTGGTGCGATCGCCAACAAAAGCCTTGACTTTGCCAGATTGCAGAGCTTCTAAGCCATCTGAATAGGAGCTTGCACCAATAATCGCAGCTTTGGGAAATTGGGATTGGATCACGGCGATCGCTGAAGAGTTCTTAAGAACCCCAATGGCTAATGGGAGCCTTAATTCTTGAGAAGTTATGCCACGCCTCGCGATCGCGATCGTGCTGTCGGTGTAATAGGGCAAAGAAAAATCGACTAGGCGCGAACGATTTGTGGTGACTGTGATTTGGGCGATCGCTAGGTCTACTTGATTGTTTTGTAATGCGGATAGGCGATCACGATTTTTTAACGGGACTAACTCTATCGGAATGTTTAGTTCCTTCGCCAATTCACGGGCAATATCAATTTCTAGCTCTGATAAGTTGCCACTGCGATCTCGAAATCCTAAGGGAGACAAATTATCTTTAACCCCAATAATTAGCTTGCCCCGTTTTCTGATTTTATCAAGAGTATTTATTTCTGGAGTGATAGCTGAGTTTGTCTCTGCGGCGATCGCTAGATTTGCTAAATGACTTGGCTGAAGAAACTTGAAATGATTTCCTCCATCAAATAAGGAAATCATTGCGATCGTTGCTAAGGCAAAAGTCCCAATCTGAATCTTTTTCACACAGCCTCCCTAAAATCTCGCAAAAGAAAAAAGCGGCGCTCAGCGCCGCTTTTTTCTTTTTTTGTTTATGCGATCGCTTTTGCTTTTTCCACGATCGCGGTAAAAGCATCAGGATCAAGAATCGCAATCTGAGAAAGCATCTTACGATTGATCTCAATATTAGATTTCTTCAGCAACCCAGCAAACTTGCTGTAGCTCAAACCTTGTTGGCGAGCCGCAGCATTAATGCGGGTAATCCAGAGACTACGAAAATCGCGCTTCTTCTTGCGGCGATCGCGGTAGGCATTACGCAGAGCTTTCATTACCTGCTGGTTAGCAGTGCGGAACAGCTTAGAGTGCGATCCGCGAAAGCCCTTGGCTAATTTTAGTACTTTGTTGCGGCGCTTCCTAGCTACGTTACCGCGTTTTACTCTCGTCATGGCAGTTCGTTAATTATCGTTAAAGTCGGTTATTTTCACTTCTAGCAATGTCTATCTCATCGATAGCAATCACTAGGCGTAAGGCATCATTGCACTTACTCTGTCATTATCAGTCTCATCAACTATAGCCATTTTACCCAATCTGCTCTTACGAACAGTTGGTTTATGCTCTAGTAGGTGATTGCGACCAGCGTGGCGGCGAGCAAACTTGCCGCTACCCGTCACCTTGAATCGCTTGGCGGCAGATTTACGAGTTTTGAGCTTAGGCACTTCTTTCTAGTCCAAATTTTTGACCTTTACGAGTGTACCATAAGAATGTGCGATATATCGAATATTTTGGAAGGCTGACTTAAAAAAGTTAGAATATCCCGATGATTAAAAATATTGAAATTAAAAACTTTAGGTGTTTTGACAACCTAAAAGTATTTGGCTTTGAAAGAGTTAATCTGATTAGCGGTAAAAATAATGTTGGTAAGACTGCATTACTAGAAGCCATATTCTTAAATAGCGCTCCCAGACCCGACACGATTTTTTCACTAAGACAAGTAAGGCGAGAGCAAGTAAGTTTTAGTAAAACTTTGCCAGAAAGAACTTGGATTAATTTTTTCTTCCAGCAAAACAAGGGCGATATAATACAAATTAAATCAGTCCTAGATAATGATGAGTCAAAAGTAGTTGAGATTTCTGTTGATGAATCATTAAAAAATTTTTTAGTGAATACTTCTCAAGAAAATGAAGGGCAAGAAGATGAAGTAAAAGAAGATATTACAAGCCTTTTCTCAGGCAGCGAATCTTCAGTATCAGTAATTCATCTTAAAACAACAATAAATAACAAAGAATCTTTTGAAACGCAAATTGTTTCAAGTGCTAAAGGTCTGATAGCGAGAGATATTAAAATTCCTGAAAGTAGAAACGTTTCATTTATCCCTTCGTTTTTAAGGGTTTCTAATAGAGACTTAACAAGTGAATTTGATAAAGCGCGTTTAAGTGAAAGGGATGACGAAGTTCTAAAAGCTTTTAAGTCTATCGATAATTCTATTACTGAGGTGGAAAGTTTTAGTATTGGTG
Source organism: Pseudanabaena sp. UWO311 (assembly GCF_006937785.1). GTDB lineage: Bacteria > Cyanobacteriota > Cyanobacteriia > Pseudanabaenales > Pseudanabaenaceae > Pseudanabaena. Next base: position 19,707 of record NZ_SJEE01000028.1, on the reverse strand, counting down.
AACCTACTATTTATTTAAAAAGAGATGGAAAGAGTAGATTGCCTCTGTCTCTTTTTGGCGATGCAATTAATCGTATTGCCGATATTATCTTAAAACTAGTCAATAATGAAAACAGTATCCTGATTATTGATGAAATTGAGAATGGGATTCATCACTCCAATCAAGTCTATTTTTGGAATGTTCTTTATAAATTAGCCGATGAGTTAAATGTACAGATATTTGCGACAACGCATAGTTTAGAAATGACTCAAGCTTTTCTAAAAGCTGGGTTGCAGTACCGAAATTTAGGTGTTCATTTTGAACTGGCGAGACAAGCTAAAACCGATAAAATAGTCGCGATCAAGCGAGACTTAGATGCTTTAGATTATGGTATTAGCCACAATGAAGAGGTGAGAGGTGGGTAGGAATATTTTGATAGTGGAAAGCAAGAATGATAAACACTTTTTTCAAGCAATCATTCGCAAACTTAATATTGACATAGAAATCACTACACCAATTCGTATTTCAGATGAAGATTATCGAGAAATGGATGGATTAAATCATCAAAAGCTAAAAGCAGCTCTTGGAAATTTAAAAGCTAGTATCCAAAAAGGTGAAATTGAAAAGGTAGGTGTAATTATTGATATTGATAACTGCCGAGAAGAGGATAGGATCAAGTTTGTTAATGAATGTATCCAAGAGGTATTTTCAAATTCAGAATTTCTTATTAAAGTTAATGAGTTTATTAATCTAAATTTTGAAGATTTTAATATTCAATTAGCTTGTTATTTTACAAATCTCGATGGACAAGGAGAACTTGAAACAGTTTTAAAAGCAATTAAAAAAGAAGAATCTATTCATGCGGATTGCTTAGAAAGCTGGAAAAATTGTTTGGTAAGTAATGGTAAAACCATCAAAGACAAAGATTTTGATAAATTCTGGGTCGATATTTACGTTAGATTCGATACTTGCTCAAATAATGATAAAAAACAAGCGGGGCGTAAATGTAGTATGAGAGCATTTGATTATGTAATGGAGAACAAGGTCGAGATTTGGGACTTAGAGCATCCAACCTTGGATAATTTAAACCAATTCTTGGGTCTATTTAACTAAGAGATACATTTATTTCTGGCATATTCTCACAAATAGCAATCACAATTAGCGATATTTTTTCAACTAGGATAATTTTTAGCGATATGAAATCTAGCTCAGAAACCAAGATAAAACGCCGCGTGTTTATTAGTACAGGGGAAGTTTCAGGTGATTGGCATGGAGCGATTTTGATTGAGGGTTTGCGTGAACGGGCTGCCCTAAGAGGGATCGAATTAGAAATCGTCGGGCTTGGTGGCGATCGCATGGCGGCGACAGGGATAAAGGTTCTAGGAAATACAGTTGGAATTGGGTCAATTGGGATAGTTGAAGCATTGCCCTATGTTTTGCCAACCCTCAAGGTGCAGCGAGATGCCAAACAATGGTTAAAAACTGCTCCGCCAGATGTGGTAGTACTAATCGATTACATGATGCCCAATCAAAGTATGGGGCATTATGCTAAACACACGTTAAAAATTCCCGTCATCTATTACATCGCTCCTCAAGAATGGGTTTGGTCATATAACGACAAAAACACTCGGGCGATCGCTGATTTTACCGATAAATTATTGGCGATTTTCCCGCAAGAAGCAATTTTTTACGAGAAGCAAGGCACAAACGTGCAATGGGTCGGGCATCCATTTGTGGATTTAATGGCAAGGATTCCCGATCGCATGGAAGCCCGTAAGCAACTTGGTATCGCTGATGATGATTTGGTGGTGACTTTACTTCCAGCTTCTCGAACGCAAGAATTGCGATCGGTTATGCCAATTATTCTTGCCGCCGCTAAAATCATCCAAACCAAGTTGCCCCATGTCAAATTTTGGTTGCCGCTATCTCTAGAACGCTATCGTCCCGAAGTTGAGAAGTTGCTTGAGGAATATGACATTAAAGCCACAATCATTTCCGCAAAGTCTCAGATTGCAATTAGCGCGGCCGACTTGGTGCTTAGCAAATCTGGAACTGTGAATTTAGAGACAGCTCTTCTCAATGTGCCACAGGTAATTTTATATCGAGTCAGTAATGTTACGGCTTGGATCGCGCGTCATGTGCTAAAGCTAAAACTACCATTTATTTCACCTGTGAATTTAGTCAATATGGAATCAGTCGTACCTGAGTTTGTGCAAACTGACGCGATTCCTGAAGCGATCGCGGAATGTGCCCTAGACCTATTAATTAACCCTCAAGCAAGACAAACTATGCTCGATGGATACTCTAGAGTGAGAGAGAGTTTGGGCGAAAAAGGAGCGATTAACCGTGTTGCTGATTCGATTCTTGATTATCTATAAAAAGATAGATAAGAAATCTTGTTATGAACTACCAACCCTCTCGCCGCCAATTTCTAGCAGGTGCTTCTGGAGCGATCGCTTTAGCAGCTAGTCTAGCTAGAGCCGACGAGACTGTTGCCCACTCATCAAATAAAAGCATCATTAAACCCGCAGTATTGAAGAAAGGTGACAAGGTAGGAATGGTAGCTCCTGCTAGTTATAGCTTTGAGCCAGAGGATATTAAAATTGCCAAGGAAGTGATCGAACAATATGGCTTTGAAGTAGAACTTGGAGCTCACATTGCCTCTCAATATGGATATTTAGCAGGAAAAGATGTAGAAAGAGCTTCTGACATCAACGAGATGTTCCGTCGCCCTGATATTCGTGGTATTTTTACCTTTTCTGGTGGCTATGGCAGCGGCCGATTGTTACATTTACTAGATTACGAACTGATTCGCCAAAATCCTAAAGTAATTATTGGACATAGCGATATTACGGCTTTGGTGCTAGCAATCCATCAAAAAACTGGGCTAATTACCTTTCATGGTTCATCTGGCTTAAGCAATGTCGGGAACTATGCGATCGCCCATTTTCGGCGTGCGGTCATGGCTACTCAGAATATTGGAGAAATTGCTAAGTCTCCCTACAGTGGTACGGATGATGAAGCTCGTAAGCATCGCCTAATTACCATAGTTTCGGGACAGGCTAATGGTCAGCTTGTAGGCGGGAATCTCAGTTTAGTGGTCAATCTTTTGGGTACTCCCTATGAAATCGACACTAAAGATAAGATTCTATTTCTAGAAGATATTGGAGAAGAACCCTATCGCATCGATCGCATGTTAACGCAATTATTTTTGGCTGGGAAATTACAAGCAGCTTCAGGTTTTGCGTTGGGACATTTCGTGGATTGCCAAGCCAAAGATGGAGGATTGCGAAGTTTTAGTCTAGAAGAAGTCCTACGCGATCGCTTTGAGCCATTGGGTAAGCCAACCTTATATAATTTGATGTTTGGTCACATCACTGAAAATGCAGTACTCCCTCTAGGAGTAAATGCCACGCTTGATGCTACTGCTAAAAAATTAGTGATTAACGAAAGTGCGGTTATTTAAAGCAATTTCTGCTCAAATGAACCAAGAACTTTCCAAAAAGTTCTTGGTTCATTTGAGCGCAAAGCACTGTGAATTATTATGATCAGCGATCACCTAACTTTTAAGCTTGAGCGATCGCAAAGCTATCCTGATAGCTTTACAGTCCAAAAACAAGATAAGAGTAAAATAAAGTAAGGAAATCTTACATTCTGCATTTTGCAAACTTAGGAAATTTACCATACTGGCTCGGTTAACTTCCAAAAATCAGCTTACTCTTCCTAAAAGTATTACAAGGGAGATCGGAGATTCTGAGTACTTTGATGTGAAGGTGGAAGGTGGGCAAAATATTCTTACCCTTGTTAAAGATGCAGCGTAATGATGTGGTACGTTCTAAGCTGGCTGCTTTGGATTTAAGCGAACAGGATATTGCGGATGCTGTAGCTTGGGCGCGTAAGGGATGGATAAGTTGTTATAAAATGTGTAAATTGCGTTGTTAAATTTCCATTTTTAGGAGGATTCAGTCATGATTGTTGCAAGTCCTTTGCTGACACTTGCGGAATATCTTGCCTATGATGATGGGACAGATACGCGCTATGAGCTAGTTAATGGAGAGTTATTGGCGATGGCACAGCCTACGGGAATTCATGGCGGCATGAGTGAATTTGTCAATGATTCTTTCCGTGTCGAGATTCAACGGTTGCAGTTGCCATTAATTTCTAAGCAGGATTTGATAGCAGTACAAACGGGTCAAGTAAGAGGGAAAATCACTTGTCGAGTCCCCGACGTAGTAGTGATTACATCGGAACAGTGGCAGGAGATGCGATTTCGAGAGGCGGTATTAACGGATTCTGTTCCCTTATTAGTTGTAGAAATCGTTAGTGATAGTACGCGCAATATTGACTATCGCAAGAAGCGAGCAGAATATAACGCGATCGAGATTCCTGAATATTGGATTATTGATTTTAGCGATCGCAAGGTGACAGTTTTACTGCTGGAAGATGGGCTATATGAGGAAATAGTTTATCGAGGCGATGAGTTGATTAAATCCTTGCTGTTTCCTGAACTGAAGTTAACGCCATCACAAATTTTTAACGCTTAGCAAAATATTCACATGAATGAGTCGAATGTGTTAGAAGATGCGATTGATTGCCTAAATCATTTGGTTAGCGATCGCAAAATCCTGAAACTTGGATAATCGCCAAGCTATCTCGGATCGCTAATCCGATAAAACAAAAAGTCTGAGTCAATGGTGAGAATTTGGATTATTCAGGTAAAAAATCGGGATTTAGAGTTTCTTCTTGACTAAAAGGCGATCGCATTGGGAAACTAGAGATATTTAACCCTGTTTCAATCGCGGCTTTTCTTCGACCTTCTTGATAACAGTCGTCAAAGACTTGTTTTAAGTATGGTTTTAGACTAGGACTTACTTTTAGGGCTTTAACAATGCGGCTACGATGTTCGTCAATGGTATATCGCCAACTCGAAGTACGTTTATTGACTTGATATTGATATTTGAGTAAATGCATCAATAAAACTTCTAAGTTACTTTCTAAAGCAACTTTTTCTTTTCGCGCCATTGCTTCAATTTCTTCTAAAAGGTTCTCAATGTCTAAATTTTCTAGTTTCCCCGTGCGGAGTTGTTCGGTAGTCATTTCCAACCACTGCAAGTAATCTTCTTCATAGATTGTCTTTAAAGAGGGTTTTGCCTTTATGACTGTCATCGGGGTTGCTCCATTTACGATGTTTCTATTTTACAATGAGATTTATCAATAGCGAGGTTGAGATCCCCGACTTTTTCGGCTCAATCAAAGGGGATTCACAAATTCACAGAAAAAGTCGGGGATCTGTTAATTTGGTTAGAAATCTTCATGATCAAACAATTGCAAAGCGATCAGAATCGCAAAAAATCAAAAATCAATGATGCTTGCCTATCTTTTTAGTCATCAATTTTCCGCTAGATCGAGCATCTGTTAATATACCAATACTACATAGTTAGATCGCGCAAGGGTTTCTCGCCCAAAAGTCATGACCAACCAACACAAGAAAAATATAACCAGACGTAAACCTGCGGCTTTAAAAAGCAAAGTTCCTCCTGTGTATTTCCTCTCTCTGGAAGTAGAAAATATTCTCTGTTTTAAGGGTAAGCAAGAACTCAATCTCTCAGATAAGAATGGTCATCCAGCGCAATGGACAGTCATTTTAGGAAATAATGGAGTTGGGAAAACAACATTGCTCAAGTGTTTAGCTGGTATGGAGATAATCCCAATAAGACAAGATTTAGAGTCACCTTATCAAGCATATCCATTAATAACTCTTTTAGGGGTTTCAGATGATTTTAAAGATTGGAGAACCGAACTACAGACAATGCAGCGAACTATGGGTGAGATTAATACTAAATACATCTGTAATGCAAACCTGCAGTCCTTGCGAATACTTGAAAATGACATAAAAAATTCTCCAGAGATCAAAGTTGTGCATATTAAAGTAGACATGCAGACTTATTCGCCTAGGATAGGGTTTCCTATTGAGTCCCAAAAGTTAAATAGATTTTTATTTCCAAATTCTTCGAGTAAGTCTGCTGAAGAAGAAGCCTCAAAATTAGCACTTAATTTATTGAATGGCGCAATATGTTACGGTTATAGCGCAAATAGAAAAATGTCTAATTCATCTATAAGCTATCCTGACTTTGAAGATAATACTGGCAATATATTCTTAGATAGTCCGTTACTTATTAATGCTGAAGATTGGATGTTACAAATCGATTATGCTATAAAATCTGCTTCGGGAAAGGTAAAAGATCAACTGCAATATCAGTTAACTCATATTATTGAAGTGCTAAAGAGAGTTTTACCAGATGTTGAAGATGTTCGTATTGCTCCAGTAGATGAAGAGCGAGATCGTCCAACAGCAGAATTTTTAACACCTTATGGATGGGTGCGATTATCTAGTTTAGGATTGGGATATCGTACTATGATCGCTTGGATGGTCGATCTAGCAGTGAGATTGTTTAAACGTTATCCTGATAGTGAAGATCCGCTTGCCGAACCAGCGATTGTTTTGGTTGATGAGATTGACTTGCATATGCATCCACAGTGGCAAAGGACAATTATGGAATTTCTGACAGAGAGATTTCCCAATACACAATTTATTGTTACTGCCCATAGTCCGCTAGTGGTGCAAGCTGCTCAAGATGCAAATATTGTTTTATTACGACGAGAAGGCGATCGCGTCGTAATTGATAACAATCCTGAGATTATTGACAATTGGCGAGTCGATCAAGTTCTAACCAGTGTTTTTGAAATCCCCTCAGCACGACCTCCTCAAATTGAGAAATTGTTAGCTGAAAGACAAGAGATTCTCTCAAAACCAAAGATTTCAAAAGCCGATAAAGCAAAACTGAAAGAATTAGAGGAAAAAATTGGCACTTTGCCTACTGCCGAAAACCCAGACGATATCAAAGCGATGGACATCATTCGACGTGCTGCCAAATTATTAGAAAAATCTGGTGCGGAGGCAGTTGAGTGATTCGGATTCACAAACCCCAAACGCCGCCAGAAAAACTCGCTAAAGATGGTAAACAAAAACGGCGATCTCATTGCACCTCATATTCTCGTAATCCATCAGCCTACGAAACGGGGACAAAAAAGTTTGAATTTGATAGTTCAATCTACGCCCATAAAACCGTCAAGCAAGCACTAATTCAAGCACAACACCAAAAATGCTGGTTTTGCGAACGCTTAATCGGCACTGATGGCGATGTCGAGCATTTTCGCCCGAAACAAGCTTATAAACAAGCAACTGGCAAAGCTCTAAAATATCCAGCTTACTACTGGCTAGCTTACGAATGGGACAACCTCTATCTTGCCTGTACTGGTTGCAACCAAAGACACAAACAAAATTTATTCCCTCTTCAAAATCCAGCCGAAAGAGCTACTAACCACAAAGAAAAAATTGAGCAAGAGCAACCGTTATTTATTGATTTTGGGAAAGAAAATCCTGAAGAGTTTATCGGATTTAGAGGCGTGATTGCTTATGCGATTCAAGGAAACCAGAGAGGACAAATTACAATTGATTCACTAAAACTTAATGCTCGATCGCTACCAGAAGCAAGACTCGAAAAGCTGCAACCATTACGGGGATTAAACCAAGTTTTGTTGTTAGCTATGCAAAGACAGAATGACCAAGAATTTCAAGAATTAGCAAAGGAAGCAAAAGACATTCTAGAAAATGCCATTTTGGATAGTGCCGAATTTGCATCGGTTGCTCGTTGTGCGATTGATTCAAAATTCCAGTATGTAATTGGATAGGTTGATCGCCTCATCCATCAAACATTGCGTTAAAGTTAAACTTACTGCACAAAGCCCGATCGCCAATAATCACCCATGAATATTACAGTCAAGCTTCGCCGCCAAACATCGCGCACCAGCGAACCCACCTATCAAACCTATCAAATCGAAGCCGACCCCGATCGCACCACAGTCCTTGATGCATTAATCAAAATTCAAGGCGAACAGGATGGCTCCATCGGCTTTCGGCGCAACTGTCGCAATGCAATTTGTGGATCTTGCTCCATGCGAATTAATGGGCGATCGGGCTTAGCTTGTCAGAAACATATCAGCGAAGTAATGGGAGAGCAGGATACCGAACTAGTCATCGAACCGATGCAAAATCTACCCGTGATCAAGGACTTGATCGTGGACATGACTAAGTTTTGGGATAATCTCGCCAAAGTCGATCCCTATGTCTCTACTGCATCACGGCAAATTAGCAAAACTGAATACCTCCAAACTCCCGAACAACGCGCCAAACTCCAAGCCGCCGCCAATTGCATACTCTGCGGTTCTTGCTATTCCGAATGTAATGCTGCGGCTGTCAGCGATCGCTTTGTTGGCCCCCATGCTTTAGCAAAAGCATATCGAGTCATGGCAGACAATCGCGACGATCGCACCGAGGAGCGAGTAGAGAAATATAACGAATCAGGATTTGTCTGGGACTGTACGCGCTGCTATAACTGCAACGAAGTCTGTCCAGTGGAAGTACAACCACTTGATCGAATTTCCAAAATCAAACATGAGATTCTTGCTAATACTAATCTGCCAGAATCTACCGCTCAGCGCCATCGTCACGCGATGGTTGAACTAGTCAAAGAAGACGGCTGGATCGATGAAAGTAAATTTGGTGTGCGGGTGGTTGGCGATAACTTTCGGGATATCAAAGGATTACTCAGCATTTTTCCCCTCGGCATTCGTATGGTTTTAAGCGGCAAAATGCCCTACCCTTGGGAGTTTCAGAAATCAGAAGGAGCATCTGAAGCTAAAGCTTTGATTGAGGCGATCGCTGCTTCGAAAAGCGATCATTCTTCTGAAAGCCATTGACGACAAGCTCTCATAGCGGCGCTTCTACCTTGATTGATAGCGATCGCTACAAAGTTTGGGATTGCTTCGGTAATTTTTAGATTTGGGAAGGTAGGACTAACATCGGAGTCAATGTAGCGATCGCCATGCAAAATATAAATAGATAACTGGTGATTGCTGTAGCACCATAGTTCAGCAACCTGCAAAGCTTCATAAGCTTTTAGTTGAGTAAACGAAGTGACATCTATTTCTATAGATAAATCAGGCGGTGGATCGATGGCGAGATTGAGCCTCCGTTTACCAACCATCCTGTGATGATTGGCAATATAAAAACAAGTATCTGGCTCGATACCACTTTTCATTTCTTGACGCTTAAATGTCGTTGAGCCGAAGCATTCAAACTCAATACCAAAAGTATCTAAAATCAGTTTGACAATATCTCCAATCAATTCCTTGTCAACTTCATGTTCTGGCAAAGGCATTCGCACCTCTAATATCCCGTCAAAATAAGCGATCCGAGAAGCACGATGTTCACCAAGCTCTCCCAAAATTGCTTCAAATTCTTGCCAATTAAGATCGTGCAAGCGCAATCTTTGCCCTTCGGGAATCTCTAGCTGACGTAAAGCTAATTGAACTGTCATATAAAACCATATATGCCTAGACTAAATCTTAGCTCATACTAATTTTAAAAAATACCTGCGGATTCGTAGAGGCGGCGAATGAGCGAGAGGATTTTGCGATCGTAGAGAGGATCGATTGCCCAACGTCCTGTTAGTTGATGTAAGACAGGAGCAATTCCTCTCGCTACCAAATTGAATCTGGGTGCAACTAGAGGTTGAAATAGCGGAGCATTACTGGCATAAGCTTTAAGCTGTTGGATATGTGCTCTCACTCCTGTTCGCTGATCGGCAAAACTTGCCCCTGCTCCATTTGTTTTAGAACTGGCTGCTGCACCCAAACTAGCGAAATTATTTTGCTCAGGCTCAATACCTTTGACAAATCTGAGAAATCCTGTTTCGATACACATTTGGCAAAAAGCAATATCGTGATTTACACCTTCAATTTCGGCTTCTTCACGATATATATGGGGTAGATCGCTATAGTTGGTGAGAACTGTTTCATTATTATTTTTAAGAAACATTAACATCTGTACTTCTGACGTATTTCCTACACCCATGATCTGATCGATTTGACCAGTAAAAACCTTGAAAATTGTTTTCAAATGAAGGGTGCGTGTCGTGCTGTCCCAAGATACAGAAGTATTTAGCTCGCGCAGTGCGATCGCTTGTATGTAGACGATACTTTGATAACGGAGACGACAGGTTAAAGGAATTTGGTTGAGATCGAAGCCAAGGCGATCGACTAAATCCGCAGGCACAAAAACATTGCCTGAAACTAGAATCCCTTTTTCTTCATAACTTTGACCGTTGAGATTAATGTTAATCTCTGGATAAGTTACGGGCTTAATAGTTGTGGGACGATTGGATGGAGTATAAACAGGAATCGTTGTCGCAGTTTCATTAATCCATGCTTGCAAACCATCGGCAATTCCGATCGCATAGTCACGTCGCCTTGTTTGCATTAGTAACTTATCTTGCGAATTGTTAGAAAATACTAACTCTAGCAAAATAGAAGGAACTGAAATTTGGCGGCAAAAACTCAAACTACCAATGCTCGCGATCGTATCTGCTTTTGCACCACGATTGATTATTTCAGGTACACGCTTGGTTAAAGCACTGGTAAGTATTTCTGCTTGCCGTTTACGTAAGGCATTATTTGTAATGTAATAGGCAGTTGTACCGCGTAATTCACTAGTATTGGCAATATCTATTTGCAAGGACAAAGCCACATCTTGAGGTGTAGCTCTCGCATTAATCCATGCGATCGCCTCAGTTAAATTTAAATCATCGCTAGGGATGCTGATCGAAATGCCCCGCGATCGCAATTCGGCAATCACTAAGTCTCTGGTGGCAGCTAATTCAGCAGTTTCCATCGCTCCACCCGTCATCTCACTCAGATCGCGAAATGAACCCTCAAAACCACCGTGACCTGCGGAAATAAATATTTTACCCATATCTCTATCTGCCAGCCAATTTCAGCAACCAAAAAAGTCTTCGTAAGTCTATCAGCTTTTGTCCTGTTTGACTTTTTATTATTAAAAATAGAATGGTGAGAAGCGCCATTCTATTTTTTTTGCTTAGGATTTGATCGTAAAAACATCAAAATTGGTTTCATAATTAATACAGCACTTTACGAATGTGTTCAGTCCACATTCGTAAAGTGCTGTATTAATCTCAGTGAGATTTTGGGTTTTGGATTTTGCTACAGGCAAAATCCAAAACGATGTATTGCTGATTTATCAGGGCGGGAATCTTCAAAAAGCACCAATTATGAAAAAAAGAGTTAATCTTACCTTTCCCAAGCGAGCAATCAGCATTCCGATTACCTATCGGCTTGCCAAAGATTTTAATATTGCTGCCAATATCATTCGCGCTCAAGTTGCCCCCAATAAAGTGGGCAAAATGGTGCTGGAGCTATCAGGCGATATTGATCAACTGGAAGAATCGATGGACTGGATGCGATCGCAAGATATCGAGGTTTCATTACATGGACGCGAAATTGTGATCGACGATACTGCTTGTGTTGATTGTGGCTTATGTACAGGTGTCTGCCCCACGGAAGCCCTGACCCTTGATCCAAAGACTTTTCAACTCAACTTTTTGAGATCGCGCTGTGTTGTATGCGAACAATGCATTACTGCATGTCCTGTTAACGCTATATCCATCAACCTATAGCTTTTTTTCGCAATTTTATGATTGAACGAACCGCAATAAATTTTTTGAAAGTCTTGCAAAGCAACACTTTCAAAAAATTTATTGCTTCAGGTTTGAGCGCAAAGCATTGTAAGCTCAAGAGAGGTATTGCTTAAGATACAAATCAGCAACAACCGATTTGTGATCGCGATAACCGCCTATAATGATACAAAAAGTAACAATTTTTCATAAACCCTTTAATCAATCAAACTTTGAGTCATAACTCATGCATTTTGAGTTTTTTTCGCTAGAAATTATTCAAGAATGGATACAGCAGTATGGATACTGGATTGTTTTCTTAGGCATCATGCTTGAGAATGCAGGTATCCCATTGCCAGGGGAAACGATCACCTTAGTTGGTGGATTTTTAGCTGGAAATGGAGAATTGCGCTATCCATTAGTTTTACTCTGCACAGTCGCTGGAGCTATCTTGGGAGACAGTGCGGGCTACTGGTTAGGACGTTGGGGAGGCTTGCCAGCATTAGAGAAAATCGGCAAGCTATTTCGGATGCCTAGTGATGAAATTGCGATCGCTCGCGAAAAATTTCGTGGTAGCGCTGATCGGGCTGTCTTTTTTGGACGCTTTATCGCTATCTTACGAATCTTTGCAGGCCCAATGGCAGGGTTGTCAGGGATGTCCTATCCTCGATTTCTATTTTTTAATGCTACAGGAGCGATCGTCTGGGCAACAGTCACGACAGGGGTCGCTTATTACGCAGGTACATTAATTCCCCTAGAAACTCTAGTGTCTGGAGTTGTGAGGATTAGTTCAATTATTTTAAGCGGTGTGGTGTTATGGTTTGCCATACCCCCTGCATTCCGATGGCTTAAAGAAAGGTTTATCAATTGGCGCAATGTAAATAGACCTCAATCCTCTAAGGCTAGTCATCCTAATCTCAAATCTGCTCAAGAGCCATCAGTCCTCTTATCAATCACTGAAGATAAGGTGATGGTAAAAATCGAACAAGATTAAATACAAAAAGATGGGCTACCCACTGGGTAGCCCATCTTTTTGTATTTACGGAGAGAGAGGGATTCGAACCCTCGGTTGCTTTCACAACATTCGATTTCAAGTCGAACGCATTCGACCACTCTGCCATCTCTCCCGTTGGATATTCTAAAGCATGATTACACCTAACACAAGCAAAAAATAAAGACTCGCATAGCGAGTCTTTATTTTTTAGAGGTAGTAGGTTACAAATGAGTGTGTGCTCATTTGTAATCCTAAAATCAATCCAATGTCTTAGGCAGAATAAAAATCCTTACAGGCTACCTAATCAATTACCTATGCCTTGACCGCAGACATCGACAAGGTGTAGTAACCCAACTGGTTAGGAACTCTCTCCCATTTGCCATCCAACTTGCCCTTAGACAAGTTTTTGGTAACGCGATCCTTCGCTTGACGGAAGTTTTCTGCCGAGAGATCGCCATAGAGAGCTTTGACAACGCTATCAGCATTGACAAACTCACCTTTACGCTCTTGCAAAACCTTCTCGATCGCATCAGTCAAGGTATTACCCTGATAGAGAGGACGCATCACCAGAGAACTCATACGACCAGACTTCTTAGGCTGTGAAGTCTTAGATGATTCTGCTTCAGCCTTTTTTGAAGCCTTAGGAGCTGCCTTTACAGGGGTCGCTTTAGGAGCTTTGGTTGCTACTGCCTTAGGAGCTTTGGTTGCTACTGCCTTAGGAGCTTTGGTTGCTACTGCCTTAGGAGCTTTGGTTGCTTTGGTTGCTTTAGGAGCAGGAGCAGCTTTAGCAGCAGTTTTAGGAGCTACTTTAGGAGCTTTGGCTGCCTTAGGAGCAGGAGCTTCAGTCTTCACGGATGCAGCTCTACCTCTCTTGATGGTAGAGGTAGGGACAGTCTTCAAGGTTTCCAAAGATAATGTGTAGTAACCAAGTTGGTTAGGAACACGCTTCCATCTATCTTCGCCCTTACCCTTGGAGAGGTTTTTGGTGACGCGCTCTTTAGCGACTCGGAATACTGACTCAGTTAGATCACCATAAAGGATATTGACTACATCATCAGCATTTACAGCTTGACCTTGGCGTTCATTCAAAATCTTTTCGATCGCTTCTGTGAGGGTAAGACCATCATACGCAGGACGAGTTGTCAAAGAACCACGACGATGTCCTCTTCCTCTTCCTTTAGCGGCAGGAGCAACTTCAGGCTTAGCAGTGGCTTTAGGTTTGCGACCTTTAGTAGGGGCTGGTGGAACTTCAGCAATGACGTCGGGAGCAACAACAGGAGCAACAGCTACGACTTCTTTCTTTTTGGCTTTGGTCTTAGGATCTTCGGCTGGTAATGTGCCTAGGAGTGCTTCAACATGAGCGAGTTGGGCGCGGGCTTGAGCCACTTTATCTTCATATTCAGAGAGGAAGCCTTGCAAACTGCTATGCAAAGCTTGTAAAGTCGCACCAAAGCCATCTGGCTGTAGAGTTACAGGTAGATCTATAGTCATATTACGGAAACCAAAAAGATAATAATGATTGATTGATTAGATTAGCTTGTTTCTTCATACTTTTGCTTATGATGGAAGAAACTCATCATTTCGTTCTATCACGTTTTGAGAGAACTCGCAATAGTTTAGACAGAATTCTCACCATTTTATTTTTTTTAGAAGAAAGAGGGATATGCATCGTCTCTTTTTTCCCTGTTGTATAAGTTCATAAGAAGCACCCTAATTCAAGCTAAATACTACCAATTCCGTGAAGTATGACCGACACCTCATAGAGTTTAAACCTATATCCTGCAAGGTTTTTAGGCTCAAAGAAATTCCTTCACCTCTTTTTTTGAATTGGCATAAAGTCTATTCAGGCTAATTTAAATATTGCTGAGAGAGAGTGCTATGCGCAAACTCTCTCTCAGAGCCAAAAAACAAAAGTCTCGCTTAGCGAGACTTTTGTTTTTTGGCTCTGAGAGCTTAACCCGAACTATCATTCAATAAAAATTTGTGGGTTTAAAAAAAGCGTTGCTATTTTTTTAAGTCTAGGAGAAACCTTGCTTCGACAGCCCGATCGCTGTTGGGATACCGCTCTAGCAATTTTTGTAAATAATTAGATTGCTCACTGAGAAAGAAGCTAGAAAATAGCAAATCATCAATATATTGGCTCTGAGGAAACTTCACCTGTAATTCAGTGATGATGCCATCAATGCGCCTTTGGTAGTCAGAACGCATATTCTTTTCGCGTTGCTCGTAATCTTGGTAAGAATAATTACGTCTGCTCATCGGTGATTGCTTAGTAGCAGTTACTCCTGCGGGTGGATGGATACGTTGGGTTTCTGAGAAAGTGTGGTTTTCCCACTGGGCAAGCAGGGTCATTGCTACCATGTACAGAGATTTTTCGCGAAGGTCGGTGGAGAGATTGGGATCTTCAATCAAGTTTTGATAGAGGGAGAGAGCGATCGCATTTTGACTGCCAGCTTGATATTTAGCAAGAATTTCCAATGCACTGCGCTTAGATTCATCGCATACCCACCACTCGCGACAACCCCAATCCGTCGGCAAGCGATAAAGACGACTACCATCCCAGATTGGTAAATAGCCGTTTTTCCATCCTCCTATGCCTGCCCAATTGGATGCGATTTGATATCGCGATTCGGGAGTATTTTCGATTTGCCATTGGCGGAGTTTTTGCCACCGTAATTTTTGTTCGCTCAATAATGATTGAGCTTCTTTCTTAAAATTTTCGACCTGATTATATTGCCATGACCAACGCGGCCGTCCTTGTGGATAATAATAAGCTTCGAGAAGAGCATCAGGCATTGCTTCTAGTTGCACATTTGCGGATACCTCTAAAGCTTTTGCGTAGTTGTGCGATCGCGCATATTGGATGGCGATCGCATATTGCAAGAGAGGCGCTAGGGGTTTGTTTTCTGGCTCTTGAAGGAGGGTTTGCATCTGGTCGATGGACAAGCCGACATCTAGGAGAGTTCGTACATGGGGGAAAGCGAGGTAAATAGCATCTCGATCGCCCATTGGTTGAGCCATGATTTTGATCCAGACACGCATAGCTCCGACAATATCATTGTTGTCTTGGAGACTGAGGGCAAGAAAGTGATGGGCATCATCGGCTCCAGAATGATTTGAATATCGTTGTAACCATCCTTGCCAAGCATTGAGGCGTTCTTTCTCAGTTCGTTTGGCATTACTAGCCAGAATTGCCTCATTACGAGGCTGACCATCAAAATAAGAGCGCCCAGTTAAATCCCCATATTCACGACAGCCGATCGCAAATTTTGATTGCGGATATTTCTCTACCATGCCCAGCAGCAGGTAGTAGGCATAGTCGCCTTTTGACGCAAAATTTTCGTAACTGACAATCCGTGAGAGCGAATGTAGTTGAGATAGATCGTTATTCAAAATATTTTTGAGGATTTTTGTCCCTTGGGCATCTCCATGACGATCTAATTCTGCGATCGCCCAAATGCGATCGCTAGCAGAGCGATCATTAGCCAAAGAAAGAAAGAAAGAGCGAGCGAAGGGCTTAATTTGTCCTGCTTTGATTGCACCTAATCGCTCAACTAAAATATGCTCTTGGGCATCGCTAGACAACTTTTGATAGAGGGTGATCGCAGATTTAACTTGAATATCTGTCGGTTGTTGAAGCTGCTCGTACTGTAACCATTCCGATAGACCCACAAAATCCTTATCTTTCTGGTAAGGATTTTTGCCATTCACAGCTTCATATCCCAACAATCGAGTTAAAAACTCTAGATTAAATTGGTCGTAATATTGCGGCGAATTCCGAGGCTCAAGATTTGCTTTGGCAAGACTGATTAGCTCTTCCCGTACTTTTGGATCATCTAAGCCAAATTCTTTCTCCCAGTCCTTGCTTTGAGCTTCAAATGAATAGGAAGCGATGTTATACAAGTTAGGATAAGCCAAACGCCTTTGAATCTGTCCACGTAGCCATAGGGTTGTGTAAGGTTTTCCTAGACTGCGAATTCCTTCGATACCATATTTTTGGCGAGTATCATCACGGGAGCTAGCATAATAACTCAGTAATGGATATGCCTTGGCTCCATATTTTTTCCAGACTGGATTCTCAACAGGATCTTTTCCCCATTTGGCAACAATAATATCTTGGCGGATTGCTTGAGCAATTTCTTGCCATTGGGGATCAAATCGAAGGCGATCGCGTAGGATGTCATCGATTTCTAGTTGTGAGATTTCTTGGGGACTGAATGAATCCGCCAGTTTTGACATTTCAGATGGACTAGGTATTTTAACTGTCCGTGATTGAAATACTTCTGTCGCTTTAATGGCTATGCCAAACGAGAAAATAGTGGCAAATATAGTCAATATATATAGATATCGCTTTTTCATATCGGCTTATAAACTCACTTTAAACTTCATCTAAATTGGCTAAGCGGAGAGGAGAGGAGATCATGCATTTCAACCTGTGTCCTCTATAATTAAACTCGATTTAGGTAAGACGGGAATAATTCTCGTTCATTTGCTTGCAACAAATTATGAAGATCTTACTTGTAGAAGATGACGATCGCATTGCTCGACCCTTGATTGAAGATTTACGCGCGCAAAAGCATAGCATTGATTATGCTAGAGATGGTTTAGAAGGTTGGGAGTGGGCGCAGTTGATCGTCTATGACCTAATTCTACTGGATGTGATGTTGCCGAAGCTAGATGGAGTAAGTCTTTGTCGGCGACTTCGTTCTAGCGGCTGTAAAGCGCAGATATTAATGCTAACCGCCCGTGACAGCATTTCCGATCGGGTGTTAGGTTTAGATGCTGGGGCTGATGACTATTTAGTTAAGCCCTTTGATTTAGAAGAACTTTCAGCGCGAATTCGAGCATTGGCAAGGCGCAGTCACGATCTCAAACCCAAAGTTTTTGCCTACGGTGGATTGAGTCTTGATTCTGGCAGTCAGATAGTTAGTTATAAAGGAAAGATTCTCTCGCTTACACCCAAAGAATTCATGATTTTAGACCACTTATTGCAAAATCCGACTCAAGTATTTACGCGCACCGCACTAATGGATAGGATATGGGAATTTGACAAGCAGTCAGGTGAAGATACGATTAGAACACACATTACCAATTTGCGGCGTAAGCTGAAAGAGGCTGGGAGTTCAGATACTTTGGTTGAAACTGTGTATGGGATTGGCTATCGGCTAGCTGCTTTGAATCAAGGTTAGTTATGTTTACCAAGATTCGTTACCGTTTACTGTTGTCTTTTCTGCTTGTATTGATGGCAATATTAACTTCGCTTGGTGTAGTTGTACGATTTCTGTTTGTGCATAGCTTAAGTCAGCAGGTGACTGAAAAACTTACTACGTTGGGACATGGAGCTTCTAGCAGTCTGGAATCAGAGAATGGTCAAATTAAATTTAAAAGTGATTTTCCTCAGCAAGCCCTCGTAGCCAAAGATCAAGCATTGGAATGGTTTGATATTCGCGGCAATCTAATTTCTCGTCAGGGAAAATTAGTTTTCAATCTACCATTTGCTGGTCAAGATGCGGTTCAAATCCAATCAGGGAGTCCTCGCATTCAATCGATAACTCTGCCTGTGGTTAGCAATGATGATGGGAAACTTATAGGATATGTGCGTGCTAGTCAGTCGTTGGTGGAATTTGATGAAGCGGTGCGACATCTGGACTGGGGGATGTCAGGTGGTGCGGTTGTGGCTCTTTTGTTAAGTGGGATCGGAGGACTATGGCTGACTCGACAATTTATGCAGCCCATTGAGCGCAATTTTGAGCTTTTAAAGCAGTTTACTGCCGATGCATCTCATGAGTTACGCAGTCCGTTGATGGTGATTTCCAGTAATGCTCAGGTGGCGTTGCGATACCCAGAGGGCATCCGTATAGGAGACATCGCAAAATTTGAGGCGATCGCAGATGCAACCAAACAGATGACTCGTTTAACAGAAGATTTATTACTGCTAGCGAGAACTGACAATTTACTTAAAGAACATTATCATGATGTGAATTTAAACGAGTTACTAACCGAACTTATCGAGTTTTATAGACCTCAAGCCGAGACAAAATCAATTAAATTGCAGTTTTTAGCAGATAAGCCAATTGATACTTTTGGCGATCGCGCCCAGTTGAGAAGATTATTTGCTAATTTGATTGCAAACGCTATTCAGTACACATTAGCGGACGGTAGGATTGAACTAGATTGTCAAATAACTGGACAGCGAGTATTAACTTCAGTACGCGATAATGGAATTGGCCTTGCGCCAGATCAGGTTGATAAGGTTTTTGAGCGCTTTTGGCGATCGGAAAACTCTCGTACTTATCATGCGGGTAGCTTTGGTTTGGGATTAACGATCGCACTGGCGATCGCTAATCAGCATGGCGGTGAAATTTCTGTCACCAGCGAACTAGGAATTGGTAGTTGCTTTACCGTTTCTCTGCCGCTTTTGCTTAAGAGTTAACAAAGTCACAAAAGTCACAATTACAACCAGAAAAAGAATGCTAGTCACGACCGTACCTAAACCAAAGCCACCATTTGCAGCAGGTTGAGACAGTAAATCACCTATAGATGCTCCGAGTGGACGAGTCAAGATATAGGCTAGTCAAAATGCTAAGATTCCATTCATGCGTAAATATTTATAAGCGATGGTAATAATCGCGATCGCCGTGCCAAATATAATTGCAGCTTGGGTATAACCCAGTTTCAATGTCTCAGCAAGAAGATCTCCTGTTGCAGTACCCAAGGCAAACGTAAATAAAATTGCTGCCCAATAAAAAAGCTCTCTTTTCGTCGTGTTAATCGAATGCATCGCTAGGGTCTTTTCGGTGAAATACCAGAACCAAAAAATTAGCAGTAGGATGACACTAAAGGCGATTGTTGTTGTCACCAAACTAATTCCGAATATATCTATTAAACAATCGGTAATTAATGTTCCAGTCACGCTCATAAAAACGACTACCACCCAATAACCTGATTGACTGACAAAAGAGGTAAGAGAAGTAGCGAGAAAGTATACAGAGATTGAATTTAAGTAAAAAAGAGGCGTATGCTGTTTTTTGAAGAAAAAGGAGCATAGGACAAATGACCCAAAACGCCTCACGTATCTATAAAATGAACTAATAAAATTTGGGAGTCAATACAGTGACTGGTCAGATGTGCGTCACTTGAGAG
>NZ_SJEE01000060.1:2500-5363 GCF_006937785.1 Pseudanabaena sp. UWO311 | reverse complement strand
TTTCAAAAAACGCTTGACAAAGCAAGGCAAGCTTGATAACTTAGTAAAGCGCTGAAGGGAGAGACGAGCGAAAGCGAAGCGAACCCGACCTGAGAGGGAGTGCCAAGAACCTAGACAACCAAATAGTTTGAAAGCTTTAAGAAACCAATAAACCTCGTCAAAAAGATAAAAGAGACTAGATTATTGAAAGATAACTAGCTATCCGACAGGATAAGCGAAAAGCTTAAAAAAGTCAAACCCATCCGAGAGGAAAAAAGCTTTAGAAAAGTAGGAAGCAATTCTGAAAGTATAAAGACACCATGGAGAGTTTGATCCTGGCTCAGGATGAACGCTGGCGGTATGCTTAACACATGCAAGTCGAACGAAGTCTTCGGACTTAGTGGCGGACGGGTGAGTAACGCGTAAGAATCTACCTATAGGTTCGGGACAACAGTTAGAAATGACTGCTAATACCGGATGTGCCGAGAGGTGAAAGTTTTAATGCCTATAGATGAGCTTGCGTTCGATTAGCTAGATGGTGGGGTAACGGCTTACCATGGCGACGATCGATAACTGGTCTGAGAGGATGACCAGTCACACTGGGACTGAGACACGGCCCAGACTCCTACGGGAGGCAGCAGTGGGGAATTTTCCGCAATGGGCGAAAGCCTGACGGAGCAATACCGCGTGAGGGACGAAGGCCTGTGGGTTGTAAACCTCTTTTGTTAGGGAAGATAATGACGGTACCTAACGAATAAGCATCGGCTAACTCCGTGCCAGCAGCCGCGGTAAGACGGAGGATGCAAGCGTTATCCGGAATTATTGGGCGTAAAGCGTACGTAGGCTGTTTCATAAGTCTGTTGTCAAAGCCCGAGGCTCAACCTTGGATCGGCAATGGAAACTGTGAGACTAGAGAGAGATAGGGGCAGGAGGAATTCCAGGTGTAGCGGTGAAATGCGTAGATATCTGGAAGAACACCAGTGGCGAAAGCGTCCTGCTGGATCTCAACTGACGCTGAAGTACGAAAGCTAGGGGAGCGAATGGGATTAGATACCCCAGTAGTCCTAGCCGTAAACGATGGGTACTAGGTGTTGGTCGTATCGACCCGATCAGTGCCGTAGCTAACGCGTTAAGTACCCCGCCTGGGGAGTACGGTCGCAAGATTGAAACTCAAAGGAATTGACGGGGGCCCGCACAAGCGGTGGAGTATGTGGTTTAATTCGATGCAACGCGAAGAACCTTACCAAGGCTTGACATGTCGTGAATCCTCTTGAAAGGGAGGAGTGCCTTCGGGAGCACGAACACAGGTGGTGCATGGCTGTCGTCAGCTCGTGTCGTGAGATGTTGGGTTAAGTCCCGCAACGAGCGCAACCCTCGTTTTTAGTTGCCATCATTAAGTTGGGCACTCTAGAGAGACTGCCGGTGACAAACCGGAGGAAGGTGGGGATGACGTCAAGTCATCATGCCCCTTACGCCTTGGGCTACACACGTACTACAATGGCCGGGACAAAGAGTTGCGAGCATGCGAATGCAAGCTAATCTCATAAACCCGGTCTTAGTTCAGATTGCAGGCTGCAACTCGCCTGCATGAAGGCGGAATCGCTAGTAATCGCAGGTCAGCATACTGCGGTGAATACGTTCCCGGGCCTTGTACACACCGCCCGTCACACCATGGAAGCTGGTCACGCCCGAAGTCGTTATCTCAACCCGCAAGGGAGGGAGGCGCCTAAGGCAGGGCTGGTGACTGGGGTGAAGTCGTAACAAGGTAGCCGTACCGGAAGGTGCGGCTGGATCACCTCCTTATAGGGAGACCTATTTACTCTTAGACTGAAACAATACAGAATTAAGTCAAGAGTAAGTCATCCCAAGGTCGTTCGAGGAATATTGGAAAGCTTTCAAACTAAGTCAGGTTCTGATTTAGACAACACAAAAGGGCCATTAGCTCAGTTGGTTAGAGCGCACGGCTGATAACCGTGAGGTCACTGGTTCGTGTCCAGTATGGCCCACTTGAGAAATCATTAGCATCAAAGCTAAGGAGAACTCTGGGGATATAGCTCAGTTGGTAGAGCGCCTGCTTTGCACGCAGGAAGTCAGGAGTTCGAATCTCCTTATCTCCACCAAACTACGAAAGATCAACGAAAGCGAGAGTTTAGCAACTCATCTAGTCAGGCAAAGAGCCAAAAACTAGAGAGACTGCTAAATTCTAGCGAAAGCGAGAATTTAGAAAGAACCTTGAAAACTGCATAGTAATAGTAATAAGAAGCAAGTAGATCCAAAGTGGAAACACAGAGGTCAAGCTACAAAGGGCTCACGGTGAATACCTAGGCACAAGAAGGCGATGAAGGACGTGGTTACCTACGATAAGCTGCGGGGAGCTGGAAGCAAGCCCTGATCCGCAGGTTTCCGAATGGGGCAACCCTAAATACTGCCCGTTGAATAAAATAGACGGGAAAGAGCAAACTCAGCGAATTGAAACATCTTAGTAGCTGAAGGAAGAGAAAATAAATAATGATTTCCTAAGTAGCGGCGAGCGAACGGGAACCAGCCCAAACCAGTTGGCATGACCGACTGGGGTTATAGGACAGCAACACTGTACAACAGAGATTAGATGAAGTGTTTGGAATGACACGCCAAAGAGAGTGAAAGCCTCGTAATTAAAAATCAAAGTTGGCAAGCTGTATCCTGAGTAGCACGGTACACGAGAAATTCCGTGTGAATTCGCGAGGACCACCTCGTAAGGCTAAATACTCACTTGTGACCGATAGTGAACCAGTACCGCGAGGGAAAGGTGAAAAGAACCCCGGAAGGGGAGTGAAATAGAACATGAAACCGTGAGCTTACAAGCAATGGGAGGACGATTTAACGTCTGACCGTGTGCCTGTTG
>NZ_SJEE01000027.1 GCF_006937785.1 Pseudanabaena sp. UWO311 | reverse complement strand
GCAGTGAACCGTAAAATTTCAACATCTCCGTCTCAAGTTCTTCGCTGTAATAACCCAAAATTATTCCTTTTCTTTCTTTATCTGAGATTATCCTAATTTGCACAAGTTATTTGTTTTTCATTCCTAAGTAAATTAATTAAAGATGGAAAAGAAGTGGTATTACTTACCCGTAAAAACAACTTTAAGGGAAGAGATATTGAAAGTTTTTTATCAAATATTATTAAAAAGCTTAAAATTGCTAACACTCATAAGCAATTAGTCACTATTTCAACTGCTCATCAGTTTAAAGGTAAAGAAGGGCAAGTGATAATTTTACTGGACACAGAGAGTTATCCTCTTATACATCCCGATTTATTATTTAGCCGTATTTTTGGGGATAGTATCGACAAAGTTGTAGATGACGAGAGACGACTCTTTTATGTTGCTTTAACTCGTGCTAAAGAGCATTTATTCATAGTTGTTGATGGTGGTACTATACCTCCCTTTGTAGAAGAATTAACTAAGAAAATCACAATTCCCACTTTTAACTGGTTACTGTATCCATCTCCTATCGATGAGATTAGGTACATTACTATTAAGATTGCTAATCAAACGAATCAAAAGGGAACCATTGCTATTAAAGACCAACTGAGCGCTGATGGCTATAAGTATGGAAGTAAGCCTTCACCTCATTGGTATCGGACATATTTTGCACAAGATATTTTGGCACAGAGTTCTAGATTAGAATTTTTATCTAATTCTATTTGGGGTTCTCAATCCAATGGTATTGAAGTTCATTTCTGTGATGAACAAGATCAAGCATTAGCAACTTATTCCGCTAATAATGGAAATTGGACTTGTGAATTTGATAATTTTCCAGAATTAAAGTTAGACGTGCAAAATTTATCTAGTTAATTTTTTCAATAGCCAATCAACTATTGCATAAATATCACACATTTCTAAAATATGGATTAAACAATATTTCCCTATATTGATATGCGCCTAAATGAAACCAAATTATTCCTTTCAAGAATTTTGTTTCAGGTAATTCAAATATTGATTTCTTCCAATCATATCCCTCATTAATCACTTTCTTAGTTTGCAAATCGAAATTTATTTTATAACCATCAGATAAAGATGATAGAACTGTGCAATCACGGGCAATCTTCGGATCGTTAAGTTCTATAACAGCAAAGTTTTCTCTGGCTTTTGAAAATTGTTTTTGTTTATTAATTTTTGTCAAAAGTTTTTGGCGCACTGATGCCATTGCTTCTTGAGTATGAGTTGTGATTTCAATAACACCTTCTTCATCTTCTTTGAAATCAGGCATGATACAAAAAACTTCAAGATAGTACTTTGAGCCATCAAAACGCTCAACTATGACATCGCATTCATCAGGTTCAAGTAAGATAGAACGGATTAAACCTTCATAGATTAGTCGAAGATAACTGTGATATACAATTACCTCTGATATGACAGCTTCGCAATCTTTCCACATTTTCTGTTGGGTTTTTATTCGCTTTACAAATTTTGCAGCATGAGATTTGTCATATTGATTAATCTCATTGAGATAATTGAGAATGCTGAGATAATTTCGATAGGAATTAAGAGCAAATCCCGTTTCTCTATAAATATAGTATTCTTTGCGATAACGTCGCATATACTCTGTGTGAAGTAAAGAATGATCATAAAATGATTCTTCTGCAAAATCTACTTCATTTTTTACTATATTTGTCATTGCAAACTGATAATATCCATTAAAATAATTCTAGTTTATCATGTCAATAAGCTCTCAACATCAATCCAACATTACAATAGACTAGCTGCTGAATTATCTATTATTGATTTCCATTCCAGAAGTTCCGCGACTTTCTGGCGACTCTGCGCGAGACTGCGGTTAAGGAACAGGAGGTGGCGATTAGTCAGGCGATCGCGGATCATCAATTAACTCATTAGCCCCTCTCCATTCCTTCTGATTAAATTCCGAAGACTCCACCGAGCCCCGTAACTTATTTACCGAATCCCATAGAGTTTCTTCAATGCTTTTTTGTTTAGTTTGCTTTGCCTTGTATGTTTTTAAGCGATCGCGTCCCCTAGCGAATAATCAGGATCTCTATTAAACCTCATATTTTGTTCATGGTCTAGACATAATAATATTCATATCAATAGACAGATCCTCAATAGCAAAGGCATAGCGTAAGGGCAATTCATGAATTGCCCTTACGCTATGCCTTTGCTGTATAATTACCTCGCGGCTTCTTAGATACTCAAACACACTCAAATCCATGACCCTTCGCATTTACAACACACTCACCAGACACAAAGAAGACTTTATTCCCCTCGAAGCAGGGATTGTGAAAATGTATGTTTGTGGTGTAACTGTCTATAATTACTGCCATTTAGGTCATGCCAGAGCCTATGTGGTTTGGGACATGATTCGGCGCTATTTGGCGACAAAATATCAGGTTAAGTATGTTCAGAATATTACGGACATTGATGACAAGATCTTAAAAAAAGCTCAGGAAAACAATACTACAATGCAGGCGATCGCAGAGCAGTATATCGCCGCCTACGATGAAGACATGGCAAAGCTGAATATTGCCCAAGCCGATGATTATCCTCGCGCTACAGAGACAATTCCCGAAATTATTGAGCTAATTCAGCAGTTGATTGATCGCGATTATGCCTATGCCTCAGGTGGCGATGTCTATTACGCAGTGCAGAAATTTCCTAGCTATGGGAAGCTCTCAGGGCGTAAGCTCGAAGATATGCAAGCGGGGGCAAGTGGTCGAGTTGATGAGCAGGAAGAACAGAAGCGCTATCCCTTTGACTTTGCTTTATGGAAATCCGCAAAACCCAATGAACCTTTTTGGTCATCGCCTTGGGGGAATGGAAGACCTGGTTGGCATATTGAATGCTCGGCAATGGTGCGATCGCGTTTAGGTGAAACCATTGATATTCATGCAGGTGGCATAGATTTACAATTTCCGCACCATGAGAACGAAATCGCGCAGTCAGAAGCTGCTTATGCGAAGCCGTTAGCTAAATACTGGATGCACAATGGCTTTGTGAATATTGACGGTGAGAAAATGTCGAAATCGCTGAATAATTTCACAACTATTCGGGATCTGGTTTCTCATTTCGAGCCAATGGCAATCCGTTTATTCATTCTGCAAGCACAATATCGCCAACCGATTGACTTTACGGAAGAAGCAATTAATGCTGCCACGAAAGGCTGGGAAACAATTCGCGATGGAATGCTGTTTGCGGAGGATTTTGGAGCAAAGTTAGGTTGGGAAAATATAGAGATTCCTGCTAGAAAAGATGTGGGTGAAGCGATCGCCTGTTTTGAAGAAGCGATGGATGATGATTTTAATACTTCCGTGGCGATGTCCCATGTGTTTGAACTAGCCAAGAAATTACGCTCTGAGCGCAACTCGCTATCCCATGCAGGTAAAACTGCTGCAAGTTCTGAGGTTCTATTTCAAGATTGGCAAGCCCTTATCTACATGACTAGTATTTTGGGTTTTGTTGCAGATATTAGCGATCGCCAAGTCAAGCAAGAGATCATTAGTGATGTAGAAATAGAATCGCTAATTCAACAAAGGATTGAGGCAAAGAAAACAAAGAAGTATCAAGAAGCCGATCGCATTCGGGTTGAACTGAAGACGTTGGGGATTACCCTAATCGATCAAAAAGATGGAACTACACGCTGGATCAGGGAGTAGGAAATTGCTGTAAAACTTTAGACACATTGCCCTTGTAGCGGGCGATATGTCTAAAGTTTTAGATGAGAGCTTACTCCGTATCTCTTGGCAGCTTTTACCATTTTCAGATACAACCCTCCATCCTCATTTAGTTGAATAACTTCCTCTGGCTTTAATACTTGCACTTCCAATATCTGCATTATCTTTAGAGCAACAGCTCGTGCCAATAAAGGCGGAACTGAGTTGCCAATTTGTCTAAATCCATGCCACTTGGTACTGTGAAATCGAAACCAATCGGGATAGGAATGCAATCTAGCCGCTTCACGCACAGTAATACATCGTGGCATAAAAGGATGAATCGGGCGAGGAGCCGTAAATGCACCGCGATTACTAGGAGTGCCCGCCCTCAAAGTATTACAAATTCCATCGGGATCTAGCTTCAGGAAATGGCTGATCTTCTCAAGCTCTCCATTCGCAGTTTTGTTAAATCTCTCCATGCAAGCTTGGCTATGGACAGTGCGGATGCTGGAGGTGAGCAAACTGCGATCGCAATCACGCGGATAGGATAAATCGGCAGAATCCGATCGCAGACCTCGTAAATATTCACTGTAATTGCTTTTTGGCTCAGGGAAATCCGCCACACACCAGTCACTCTTGATCAGCTCAGGATATTGGGAAATATCTGGTAAATCTGCGATCGCGTCTCTTACGGTTGGGCTATCAGGTAAATTGGCAAGCTCTTTAGGTATGCATTTGCTTTTAGCTGGTTTGGAAATTGGTGTAGGGTAATGGGGGAAATTTAAGTCTTGGCGACAACCAATTAGAAAGAGACGTTCACGGTTTTGGGGAACTCCAAAATGAGAAGCATTGAGTACTTGATAGGGCTTAAGGATTTTATAGCCTTTCTGCTCAAAGCTCTCGATCACCTCGCCAATAAACTGTTGTTGATCGCCAATGGTTAATCCCTTCACATTTTCCATCACAAAATATTTTGGATGTAGTTCGATAACTAAGCGCATAAAATGAGATATCAACTCATTCCTTGGATCATCAAAAGCCCGTTTCCCCATCAACGAAAAGCCTTGGCATGGTGGCCCCCCAAAAACTACATCAATTTCGCGATCGCCTATGTTTGATTTTTGACGAATATCATCACCCGATATCTCTGTAACATTGGCGCAGATCGCTGACCACATTGGAAAATTATATTCATGGGTGGCACAATGAATCGGATCGATCTCTACAGAAGCTAATATATCAAATCCTGCCTGCTCAAATCCAAGCGTCATGCCGCCCGCACCCGCAAACAAATCGACAGCGATCGGTCGTTGATTTCCCATAATCCACAAAGCTTTTAGATATCAGCCACAGAAAATCTATTGTAGTATAGCCAGCCTAAATACTCGTAGCAGCAATTCTCATTATAAAAATTGTTTTTGTTGAAAGTCTGCCGAAGGCAGACTTTCAACAAAAACAATTTTGGGGTTTGCTACACCAAAGGCGCAGCAAACCCCAAAATTGGTTTCATAATGAGAATTCAAAAAGTATTCGCTCTTTAGAGAATTGGTATAAAACTTTAAAAGCCTTGCAAAGCAGGGCTTTTAAAGTTTTACTTATTCGTTAGTACCTAAGGCTCCTGGGGAACCAGTTAATGTCCTTCGTGGTGAACAGGTTGCGATCGTGATGATTAAAGTCATGATGTAGGGTGCAGCATTGAACAGGTAATAGTAAGAATCAAATCCAACTGCCTGTAAAGCTGGCCCGATCGCCTGTGCACCACCAAAAAGCAAAGCTGCCCATAGACAATGGATTGGCTGCCATCTCGCAAAGATTACTAGGGCAACAGCCATTAAACCTTGACCGCTAGAGATATTCTCAGCCCATAACCCAGGGTAATACAGCGATAAACTTGCACCACCGATCCCAGCAAGAAAACTACCTGCAACGATCGCACAGGTACGCACTCCGACCACCGAAATCCCCATTGCTCTAGCAGCACTAGGGCTGTCGCCCACAGCACGAACATATAAGCCCCAACGAGTCGAACTAAAAAACCATTGCATTAGCGGTGCGATTACAATGCCAATCAGCAACAATGGGCTAACTTTCAGAGCGGCTTGAACTTGTGGGAAACTGCTCCAATTGCCCCACTCAAATAAAGGTAGTGGAATTGCTTTGGGTTGAATAAAGGCTTTGCCAAAGAAGAAAGCAATTCCACTACCAAAAATAATCATCGCAATACCTACAGCAACATCACTTACCTTAGGACGTTGTGATAACCATGCATGAATTAACCCCAGCCCAGCACCTGCTAAACCAGCAGCTAAGACACCCAACCAAGGTGATTTAGTCAAGAAAGAAACCGCATAGGCTGTCATTGCCCCAGTGAGCAAAGTTCCTTCTAGACCGAGATTAATCTTGCCAGCTTTTTCGGTAAGGCATTCACCTAAACTGACAAATAGAAATGGTGCGCTCCCTCTGAGTGTACCTGCTATGATCGCTAGGGGAACACTCATCCAACCTAATGCTGTAGATGTATCTGCCATGGTAATTGGTAATTCTTAGAAAATTTATTAGTTAGTATTGCTACAAAGATCGAGTGAATTAACTAAGCAACAGTCGCAGATCCGTCAATCTTAACTTCAGGCTCTCTATCTTTAAAGAAGTCCAAACGACCATAAAGAGATTCGCTAAAGAGAATAGCTAGGAATACGATGCCTTGAAATAACAAAACCGTAGCATCTGGTAATCCAAAGGATCTCTGAAGAGCGCTTCCACTCGCCAAAATGCCACCCATCAGCACAGCTACAAGTACAGCAACTAAAGGATTTTGTCTAGCAATAAAAGCAACTAAAATGCCGCTGTAGCCATAGCCAGAAATTAATGAAGCATTTGCACTTCCGTGAATAGCAGCAACTTCCACCATCCCCGCTAAGCCCGCACAGGAGCCACCTAAGAAACTAACAATTAATGTAAGCTTTCCAACTGGTAAGCCTGCAATTTTAGCAGCTCGAATATTCCCGCCGACGGTGCGTACTGCAAACCCAAAAGTGGTGCGATGAATCAGGAAATAGGCGATCGCACAGGCAACTAAGCCATAAATCAATCCGTAATGCACTCTAGTATTGGGAATACTTTGCAGCATATTAATCGCTGAAAGTGGAAAACTAGAGGGTTTATTCAAGGTAGAAGGATCGCGCATTGGACCTTCGACTAGGGTATTAAGCACGGCGATCGCAATGTAATTCATTAACAAACTACTAATAGTTTCATTAACACCGCGATAGTACTTAATCGCACCGACAAACATAATCCATAGCCCCCCTGCGATAATTCCTCCCATCGCCATCCCAATCTGGACGATCAAAGGGGGTAAAGAAGCGATGGATAGACCAATAGCGATCGCGCCCAATCCTCCAACTATTAAAGCTCCTTCATTACCAATAATTGTCAAACCTAACATTGCTGGCAGAGCCGTGCAGAGAGATGTCAGCATTAATGGAGCAGCTCGGATTAAAGTTCCTTGCCAAGAGAAGCTACTACCAAACGCAGATGAATAAATTGTTCCATAAATTGCGATCGGATTTTTCCCCTGAACAGCACAAAAAATCCCAAAAACAATTAGTGAAGCAAGTAAAGCTCCGATGGGAAGCAGAATATTCTCAGATGTTGAACGCCAGCGATCGCGTATATTCATATAGTTGATTCTCAAATGAATGATATACAAATAAAAAAATTTAAAACTTGCTTTGCAAGTTTTAAATTTTTTTATTGAATTTAGCCTTTAACGTTTCCGATTACACCTTCAACAAACCAATCCATCTTTTCTAGATCAGGTTCAGTCTGCTTGAACTCCTTGCCTTTGGCAATTACAACTTTGCCAGTGTTATCCTTCATTTCACCAGCATAGATAATCATGCTACCATCCATAAACTTAGCCATCACCTTTTCAGCTTCTTTCTTAGTTGCCGCACTAACAGCACTTCCAAAAGGCGAGACCTTACAGAATCCTTCCTTGAGACCACCGCGCAAAATATGAGGAATGCCTCCATCACTAAGAGTCTTACCTGCTTTAAGCAGTTCCACGTACTTGGTATAGACATTCTTCCAATCCCATTCTGCTCCAGTTAGATATCCATTCGGAGCAAGTGACGACTGGTTAGTATGATATCCAGTACAGAATACTTTCCGTTTTTCTGCGGTTTCCATGACAACTTTTGGACTGTCTACATGACAGGTTAAGACATCTACACCTTGATCAATCATGCTGTTAGCGGCTTCAGCTTCTTTGACTGGAACTGACCAATCGCCTGTGAAGATAACCTGAACTGTAGCTTTAGGATTAACGCTACGAGCACCAAGGGTGTAGCTGTTAATATTGCGAACTACCTGCGGAATTGGTTTTGCGGCTACAAATCCTAACTTGCCAGACTTAGTTGATAGCCCTGCAACTACACCTGCAACATACTGAGCTTCATCGATGTAACCATAGTAACTACCGACATTCTTGGGGGTTTTGCCTTCAGTGTACAAGCCACCGCAATGGAAGAATTGCACTTTGGGATTAGCTGGCGCTAATTTGAGAATGTGAGGATCGAAGTAACCAAAAGATGTAGGGAAAAGTGCTGTAACACCATTTTGGTTGATCATACCAAGCATGGTTTCTTGGACTACGGCAGTTTCTGCAACGCTAGCTTCACTGAATGTTTTAACATCAGGTAGTTTTGCGATCGCAGTTTCGCCCTCAAAATGAGCTTGACTATAACCAAAATCATCTTTTGGTCCAACATAGATAAACCCAATATTCAGCATGGTAGCAGCAGGCGATCCTGGCGCACTTGGAGCACCAGTGGTTGCTGTACTCGTTGGTTTCTGCTCTGTACAACCGACCCAGAGTTGAGACGTTGCACCAAAAGCTGCTGTTGCGATCACGCCTCGGATAAACTTGCGACGTGGAATATAAATTGGACTCATGCCTTCACACCTTGAAAAGATTGAATGTACTGAGAGTAAAAAAACTAATACAAGAAATCTACACTGCATTAGAAGCTAGCAAATATTATCTTCAACAAATGTATTACTAACTACTTGCATCACTTAGATTTCTCTTCCAAATACAAAAGGGTGCGCATAGCACACCCTTTCGTATTTGGAGGCTTACACTTCGTAATTAGAAGCTAAACACTGCCTGCAAGTTACCAATAAACACGGTTGGATTAGTGGAGAAGTTGTTAGGATTGAAAATGAAGTAAGCAGAGGGAACCAAAGTAATATTCTTGGTTAGAGGATAGATATAAGAGAATTCAAGATCGTACTGTGTACCATCATTTCCTCTACCAGAAACAAGGACATTGCTGCTATCGCCAAACTTGTAAGGTACAGCAAAGGAAACCATCGCCTGAGCACCTTCTTTGAACAAGTCAGGGAACGCAGCTCCAATTTGGAAAGTATACTGATTGATACTTGCTGAGCCTCCAGTAGCTCTGTTCAGGTTAGTGGTTCCATAACCATAACGACCAAACAGACCAAATCCTTTAGTTACCAACCAATCAAAGTTAGCTGCGAAAATATCAGACTGTCCGTTGTTGAATCCTGTGATCGCAGTAGCTTGCATTGATGGAGAACCACCAATAGTACCATCTGGATTTCTAGTAATATTGCCATGACTGTAGATCAGTCGAAGTTTGAAAGCATCACTTGGTTTGAACCCAATTTCGGCAGTTATATTATTTGTACCACCAGTTAGACCTTGGGTTGGGGAAGCTGCTGAATTATTTCTGAAAAATTCATTGCTTTCAGCCAAATAACCGACTTTGAAGTCAAACATATCTCCCAAAGGAGTCATGAATACTGCACCCGCACCGCGCTTAGCATCACTCAACAATGTGCTGTTGATGGAGTTAAAAGTGGTGTTCCAAGGGTAGATGAATCTGTTCCCATCAAAGTACTTGTAGAAGTTGACGCGAGGCCCAACGATTAAAGTTGCTTTATCAAATACAGGGAACTGGTAGGATAACTCGCGCAAAACGAAAACGTTTGCATCCGCTCCAGCCGTTTGATTAGTAAATGTAGTAGCTGTGGTATTGAAGAAATTAGTAGATCCATAGGCAGTAGAGTAAGCTGAATTGCCATTACCAACAGCGAGTTGAGTTGTTAAACGATCCTTACCTGTGAAAGAGGTATTTAGAGTCAACCATACCAATCCACTCATGGATACGTTGGGAGCATTTCCTGTAGTAGGAATGCTTCTTCCTGGGTTTAGAGGGTCAGGGGTTAGAGAGTCTTTTAGGACATTACTTCCTGAACCACCAGTGACGTTAAAGAAGGCTAAACCACTAAGCTTGGTGGTAGTAGAGAACTGTTGAGCTTCTAGCTTCTCAACTTTTGCGTCTAATGCATCAACACGACCACGTAGAGTCGCTAGTTCTGCTGCAAACTCTTCTTGAAGCTTTTGCAAGGTAGCGAGGTCTTCTTTACTGACCTTATCGGCTAGTCCTGCGGAAATGATTTCGTTGATCTTGTCTAAACAAGCGTTCAAACCAGCAGCAAATTCATAGCGGCTAGTTGCTTGTTTACCGCGAAATGTACGGTCAGGGTAACCAGCAATACAGCCGTAGCGCTCGACTAAAGATTGTAAAGCAGTGAAAGCCCAATCTGTGGGTTTAACATCACTCAATTGAGATACAGAAGTGACGTTTTGAGCTACTTCCTTAGGGCGATTTAACTCTGTGTTAATAGCACGAATCGTTTCTGATTCGTTCATCTTTACTTCTGTTACAGGCAGTGATGACTGCATTACTGGAACAGATGTAGATTGAGACTGAACTCGAACTTGATTTTGCGTCTCAGCGTTTGCGCCTGTAGCTGTAGCTAGCAAGCTCAAGCCTAATAGAACTGAGAGATTACTGACTTTTTTCATTCCTTCACACCATAAAAGAAAATATGTTCGACATCCATAGCTAGACAATTTAGTTAAGTGTTAGCTA
The DNA here is from genome assembly GCF_006937785.1 of Pseudanabaena sp. UWO311. GTDB lineage: Bacteria > Cyanobacteriota > Cyanobacteriia > Pseudanabaenales > Pseudanabaenaceae > Pseudanabaena. The sequence continues at coordinate 60,545 of NZ_SJEE01000027.1, read as the reverse complement.
CCTAATTAAGTTTAGCTACATTTGTTAAGATGCATATATTGGAAGCTAACAAAATCAGTCAACCACAAATGTATTCATAAATACAATCTATCCCCAGTCTTCATCCCAATCATCATCAAAGTCATCTTTAACTTTCTTTGTTGTCCTAGATGCCCTAGAAATATCATTTGTTGTGGTTGCAGTTTGAGCTACTGTTTGGCGTTTGGAGGGATTGTTTTTATTATAAAAAACAGAAAATTTCGGCACTGTTGGCAATTCAAAACTTACAGAAGCTTGCCAAATAGTAATACAGGTAGCTCCACAGCCAGCACAGAAAATTAAAACCAGTCCTAGCGGTAACTTAATTGACTCAAAGGTAAAAAAACGCAAATTAACCAAGAAAGTATTTTGGGTTGCAAAAATAGCGATCGCCATTGCTCCAATCCAAAGAAAAATATAAAGAGATAAGCGGATCATAAATGTCGCTCCTCTGCAAAAGATGAATACTCAGTGAGATAATGCCCAAATTTTTCAACAAATTGATTGTTAATGATCGCTTGACGCATTTGCTGAGTGAATCGGATCAATTCAGTAATATTGTGAATTGATAATAATGTATAGCCCAAAATTTCTTGCGATCGCACTAGATGGCTAATATAAGCCCGTGAGAAATTCTGACAAGCATAGCAATCACAATCGCTATCGATAGGTGTAAAATCGCGCTTAAACTTTTGGTTTTTGAGATTCCAGCGTTCGCCTTTGACTAAAGCGACACTATGCCGTGCAAATCGGGTGGGAATGACACAATCAAACAGGTCAATCCCAGCAGCAACTGCTTGAGCCATTTCCTTATACGTACCAACGCCCATAAGGTATCGAGGTTTATCGGCTGGCAGCAGTGGGGTTGTGGCTTTAACAATTTTTTCGATTAATTCTGGTGGTTCACCAACACTTACACCACCGATCGCATAACCTGGTAAATCAAATTCAATTAGTTCTCTTGCTGACTGTTGACGTAAATCTAAATAGACTCCGCCTTGAACGATGCCAAATAAAGCTTGATCATTTTTGCGATCGTGAGCCTTGATGCATCGCTCCAGCCATCGAGTGGTGCGTTGTCCTGCGAGTTTAATCGCCTCATAGGTGGCAGGATAGGGAGCGCATTCATCAAAAGCCATGATCACATCCGCACCCAGTTGATTCTGAATTTGAATCGATTTCTCTGGCGTAAGATTGATCATATTGCCATCACGGGGCGATCGGAACTGAACTCCATCTTCACTAATGGAACGGATTTCACTCAGACTAAACACCTGAAATCCACCTGAATCAGTCAGGATTGGACCATCCCAATTCATAAATTTATGTAAGCCGCCTGCTTCCGCAACAATATCTTCACCTGGTTGGAGATGGAGGTGATAGGTATTTGCTAAGACCATTTCGGCTTTGCAGTCTTTAAGTTGCGCAGGTGTAACCGTTTTTACATTCGCCAATGTACCAACGGGCATAAAACGAGGTGTATGTACAACTCCATGCGGTGTATGGAACTGACCAACTCTGGCATCAGTTATACCGCACTGACACTCTAATTTAAAAGTAAAGTTATTCAGAGCTTACAATCCTAATTCAAATATTTTATGTTTGCGGAAGTGTTTAAACAATTTCTAATTGTATCGCACTTTCAGTTTATATTTGCTTATCTCAGTTCTCTATTCTACGCGATAGCCGAGATCTGATAATTGGAAGCGAGATGAGCGCCATTTGGGTTGGACTTTGACAAACATTTCCAAATGCACTGAACCCATAATCATCTTCTGCATTTGTAGTCTTGCCTGCGTGCCAATCTCTTTCAGCATTTGCCCCTTCTTACCGATCAAAATTCCCTTTTGCGAATCTCGTTCTACATGGATTGTCGCCATTACCCTTGTGATTTTAGGCTGCTCGTCTACCTGATCGATACTAATCGCAACAGAATGCGGAATTTCTTCGCGAGTAAGCAAAAGAATTTGTTCGCGAATTAGCTCGCCCATAATGAAGCGCTCGGGCTGATCGGTGACTAGGTCTGGTGGATAGTAATAGGGACCAAGAGGCAGGCGATCGCACATCATTGCTTGCAAAGCCTCTAATCCTTCACCCGTGATTGATGAAAATTTAGCCACTTGCCAACCATGCTCTGAGGCAAAACTCTCATAACCACTAAAGGTATCTCCAGAATCATCGCTAAGGATATCAATCTTATTGATTCCTAAAATCGTAGGAACTTTGCTCTGTAGGATAGTCTCAGCAACAAAGCGATCTCCAGTTCCCATGCGATCGCTACCATCAACCAGCAAAACAGTCATATCAACGGAAGAGATTGCCCCGATCGCATTTTTGACAATCGTTTGTCCAAGCAAATGGTGTGGTTTGTGAATTCCAGGGGTATCCACAAGAACGATTTGCGCTTCAGGTAATGTCAAGATTCCCCGTAAACGATTGCGGGTAGTTTGGGCAACGGGCGAAGTTATCGCAATTTTTTGACCAATGAGGGCATTAAGCAAAGTGGACTTACCGACATTTGGTCGTCCTACTAATGCTACAAAGCCTGACTTAAAGCTTTCGCCCGATTCTGGAATCATGATTATTTGCGATCGTTGTATTAAAACATTTTAAGTGATGATGGTAGCTAAGGCGTTTTGCAAATGAGTGAGTACTCATTTGCAAAACGCCTTAGTAAAATTGTGATGAGACACCAGCCTAGAACCACCTATTGCAAAATCATAATAATCGAGATTACCATGATACATCTAAGGCGCTATAACTCAGAAGACTGGGATGCGATCGCCGTTATCCATAGATCGAGCAAGGTTAGATAAACTTAGCGCTTCAGTTGGTGTCGAATATCGACAGGCAATAGGAGAGTATAATATGAGTCGATGGTTTGCAGTGTTCCGATTCAGTCTCTATGCAATCAATAAATAGCAAATGTCTCTCTGGAGAAATAAGTTTGTTGGGAGAGCGTTTAAGCTCTCCAGTGATTTTGTTTTAGCGAAACTCCTCAGACGCTTGCCAAATTAATCTACCGATCTGCTCAGCATTCTTCTTCATTCCAACATCAGCATGTGCACAATCAATCTTATAGAGTTCGACCCTTCCTGTTAGGCTATTTCCCCATCCATAATAGGGAAATAGCCATGAAAAATCAGTCCAGTTTATTTCGGTCATACCCGATCTCAGTCCAGACCTCGTAGGCGTAGTTAGTATAACTCTACCCGAATAACCTTTAGAGCAATGGCTTTTCAATACTTCTTCAATTGAATCCCAAGCTTGTGGTAATATTCGATCATATTCATTTAGTGGTTTCTTCGACTTTGATGGAAATTCCTCATCCGCAAATTGATTAAAGTCTCGCTCGCTCTCAATTTTACGAATTTCTTGCTTAGCTTTAGGCGAAAAAAGCTTCTCAAGTATATATTTAGCTTTGTTAATTAGGGATAATGGTAAGAGTTGTAAAAGATGAAACTTCAGCTGACAAAATTTGAGATCGACTTGACGCAATTTATCGTAAATTTGAGATGGGCCTGGCTTATCCACTACTGCTAAGAAAGCAACTTCTTTCCCTTTTTTCTGTAGTTGGTGAGCTACTTCCATCGCAACTATCCCTTCGTAGCAATTACCCCCAATCAAATAAGGTTCATCTTGCGGGATTGACAATAATTCATCAACTATGACGGATGCGATCGCCTCAATATAGTTTTCGGTAGAGCGTAAAGGTGTCCAACTACCGCCAGGTATGGTATATACAGGTTGATGTAGTCCTAAATTCTTGCTGAAATCAATGTAGCCAATCCAAATAAAAGGTTTAGATGATTTCATCTCAGCTGGTGGAACTTCCACGATTAAGCCTCGTTTTCCGATATGCTTGCCTATACGACCCGCACACAAAGCTAGAAAAGCTCGATAGTCTTCTAAATCAAGACCAGAAGGAATTTCATCAAGAGAGATTGTCTCAGATGGCTTTTCACGCATCCATTTTGCAATCCCTGCGATCGTTCCTGTCTCAAAAAATGACGACAGCGGGAAATGGTAGTTAAAAACCCGTTCTATTTCTGTAACTAAACGTACAGTTAGAAGAGAATTCCCACCTAGTTCAAAAAAGTTAGCTGTAACACTTATATCGTTAACACCAAAAAGCTTTTGCCATATATTTGCTAGTTGTTGCTCTAGTTCATCACGAGGAGTGATCGCTTCATCGTTTTGCTCTTGTGCTGCATCTAGTTCGAGTAAAGCACGACGATCTACCTTTCCATTTGGGGTTAACGGTAATGTATCTAAGACGATAAAACGAGAAGGCAGCATATAAGATGGCAGTTTTTGACGTAAAAACTTCCCTAGGGATTCAATATCAATCGCCTGTTCCTTTTCTGCACTTAGGTAAGCAACAAGAAATTTTTCTCCATTCGGAGCTTCATGACATAGGACAATAGCTTGTTTAATAGCAGGATATTGTTCTAATCGGGTTTCAATTTCGATTGGCTCAACCCGAAAGCCTCGGATTTTAATTTGGAAGTCGGATCGGCCAATAAATTCTATATTGCCATCAGGCAAATAACGAGCGACATCACCAGTCTTGTAAAGCCGATCTTTTGAATTCTTTGAGAAAGGGTTAGCAATAAATCGTTTTGCTGTAATATCTGGACGATTTAAATAACCTCGACTGAGACCAACTCCACCAATATACAATTCACCAGTAGCCCCAATAGGAGATGGCTGTAAATTGTGATCTAGAATATAGGTCTGAAGATTAGCGATCGCACGACCGATGGGAACTTCAGCATCAGGATGGAGGCTCCCAGATGGCTCGTAGACTGTTGCAGATACGGTTGTCTCAGTTGGTCCATAGGTATTCAGCCAACGTGGAAAATCACCAACCAGCGATCGCCATTTTTGATAAGTTGATTTCGAGACCTTTTCTCCTCCTACAATTACCAGTCGAAGTTCCGTAGGAAGAGGCTTATTTAGGATAGAAATACCATGAACCATCTCATGCCAAAAAGCCGTTGGCAAATTAATGATTGTAATGGATTGCTGGGCGATCTCTTCGAGAAAATAAGTAATTGATGTGTAAAGTTTTTTGGTAGGCAAAACAAGCGTTCCACCACTCAACCAAGTGGGGAATATTTCTTCAACTGCCGCATCGAAGCTTATATTAGAGAAATGTAAAACTCGATCTTGTCTAGACAGCTCAAATATTTTACAAATAGCCATGCTGTGGTTGACCATGCTGCGATGGGAAATCATCACACCTTTAGGTTGTCCTGTCGAGCCTGACGTGTAAATCACATATGCTAAATTCTCAGCGGTTAAAAAGGTTAATGGAGCATCGTATCGATGCTGGGTGATCGCATCCAATTCTAGGTCGAGAGACACCACTTTAGCGCTGCACTCCGAAAAAGAATCAGCCATGCTTGAATGAGTCAAAATCAGGGCAACTTGTGCATTCTTTAACTTGTCTATGCGACGTTCATGCGGATAGCTAGGATCTAGAGGAATATAGGTTCCACCAGATTTAAGTATACCAAGTAGACTAACTAGCAATTGTGTCGATTTCTCTATACAGATAGCGACTAGGGTCTCTGTCCCAACTCCCTTAGCTTGGAGATAGTGAGCCATTTGATTAGCGCGATTATTCAGCTCTTGATAAGTTAACTGCGCATCTTCGCCGATGATTGCGATCGCATCTGGAGATTGTTCCACCTGAGATTCAAACAATTGATGCATACAAGCATCTGGGATTGGGATTTGATTTTCATTCCACTTATACAGGATTTTTTCTCGTTCTGGAATTGATAAGAGTGGAAGATCAGAGATTCTCTGGTCAGGATTAGCAGCTATCCCCTCAAGAATATTCTCAAGATGAACTAACATTCGCGCAATTGTACTAGATTCAAATAAATCAGCATTATAATCAAACACCATGCCGAGTCCTTCGTCCTGCTCGCGCATGACTAAAATCAAGTCGTACTTTGTCTTGCCGTGATAGATGTAACCAAATAGAGATGTAATAGTCAAATCGGGAAGCTTGACTGATGCCATACCTCGTCCATTTGACCAAGGTGGATTGAGCGCAAATTTCACTTGAAATAAAGGCGATCGGCTATTGCTCAGTTCAGGAGGTAACTCTTCTACTAGTTTCTCAAAAGGTAAATCCTGATACGTATTAGCTTCTAGAGAAGCTTCACGAACTCGATCAAAGAGTTCCCTAAAGGTGGGATTGCCATCAAAATTAATGCGTTGCATTAAAGTGTTGGAGAAAAAACCGACTACGCCCTCAGTTTCCACCTCTCCTCGACCTGCACAAGCAAAGCTGATCAGAATATCGTTTTTTTGTGAATACCGATGTAGCAGAGTTTCAAAAGCTGCAATTAGAGTCATGAATAGGGTTCCACCCAGCTTCTGACTCAAGTTACTGAGGCTCTCATTTAAAGATTTTGGCAACATTCTCGCTCTGCGATCGCCTCGATAGGTCTGAACTATCGGGGGACGAGTATGATCGGTTGGCAACGGAATGACCGATAAAGATCCTTCTAATTTCTGCTTCCAATAATTAATCTGTGATTCTAAAACTTCGCCTTTAAGCCACTGGCGTTGCCAATGAGCAAAATCAACATATTGAATTGATAGCTCTTTTAAAGGAGAAGGCTTGCCATCAATAAAAGCAGTATAAATTGTAGTGAGATCCTGATAGAACACATCGGAAGAAGCACCATCACAAATAATACAGTGCATATTCCAAACCAGAAGATATTCATCATCACTCAACTGGATGAGCAGCACCCTCAATATCGGTCCTTTCGCTAGATTAAATGGACAGCGAGCTTCTTCAGTTGCTAGTCTTAGTGCTTCTGCATCACCCTGTTCAGGTTGAAGATTTCGCAAATCGAGTACTGGCAAGGTGAGATCGACATCAGGTTCAATTACTTGCGTAGGCTGATCGTCAACTGATGGAAATCGAGTTCTCAGCACCTCATGGCGACGAGCCACTGCTTGCAGACTTTTCTCCAGTATTGGAATATTGAGAACTCCATTAAACCTAACCACAACAGGGACGTTGTTAGAAGAGCTTTCAGGTTCAAACTGGTGTAAATACCAAAGACGCTGCTGTCCAAAAGATAGAGGCAAAGCTCCGCTGCGATCAATCTTGACAATTGGAGGGAGTTGGGAATTGTTAGTTCCCGTAGCTTGACGTAGAAACTTAACGATTTCGGCTTTGCGATTTTTAATCTCAGTTAACAGTTCAGGCGTAATTGCGTCTTTAGCAGCCCGATAGCGTAAGCGATCGCCTTCTAACCAAAGATGTATATCTTTTTGACTCAATTCAAACAATAATGCGTCCAGTGTTTTCATAGCTCTTCCTCCTCGTAAAGATCTGACAGATTATCTTGGGCAACTTGTGAGCTTTGTTGCACCCAGTTTAATGTCACAATCCTCTCTCCTAAATCTCCTATAGTAGGGGTTTCAAAGAAAGTACGCAGCGATATTTCAACTGTAATACTTTCCACTGTCTTGCAATTATTTGAGTTGCTAATAGAGAATGCCCACCTAACTCAAAAAAATTATCATGGATACCCTCTCGCTCTAAATTAAGTATCTTTCCAAAACATCTGCGATCTGCTCCATATAGTTATCATTTCCTAGAATGCATTTCAGAGATGAAGTGAACAGCAAAGTAGATTTTTTTCTTCGTATTGACATAAAACAAGACACTATGAGCTTATGTGGGACAGTAGTTAATTCAACAGCATAAGAAACTCTTGCCCTCCTGTGACAGTAAATAACCAAACTCAAAAATTCGTTGATGATTACGAAAATATAGCTATAGTTCTAGAGATGTCAAGACTAAGCCAGAAAAAATTAGTCCCATACCTACAATATACCAATTGGTAATTCGATCGCCAAGGAATAAAGCGGAGAAAAGCGTCACCAAAATATAAGTCAAAAAGGTGAATGGATAAGCCTTAGAAAGGGGAATAAACCTTAAAGCAAATACCCATAGCAAAGTGCCGATCGCATAAAAGAACAAACCCATAATCAATGCGGGATTTATCCAAGTGAGATAATTCTCTCCATTGATTAAGACAGCACCTTTCTTGAATAAAATATGCCCCCCAGTAGTTACTAGAGATATCGCTAAAAGTAAAAGTAAATTTCTATCAAACATACTGGCTGGGTTTAATGGGCTAAAGATGAAAGGTATCGTAAATCACGGTAGGTTAAGCCTTGCATAACTTATCGTAATTTTATTGTTAAGCTGCTTCTGCTTTCTGGAATAAAATCCAAAAGAGATCCTCAGCAGGATATGGAATGGCAAGATTGTCAGGAATAATGCTCAAAATATTGATAACTAGTCTACCAAGTCGCGATCGCTCAAGTTTGTAGCGTAGTAGAGATTTGATATGTGCGCCATTGATCCATTTAGACGGTCTACCACATATAACTTTGTAAAAGCCAAATTGAGTAGCTAATTGTTCTAAATCATTAGGAGAAAACCAATGTAAGACACTCGGTGGACTGTATTCATGCCAATGCTGTCCACAAATCTTAGCCGTTAGACTGTCCCGATTCCAAGTTTCTATGAGCCAGTAACCATTAGGTTTAGTTATGTTTGCGGCATTACTCAATGCTTGGCGCAGGTCAAAAAAGTGTGGCATAACTTGGATCATACTAATCAAATCGTAGCGATCGCTGGTGCTAATAGTTTCTAAGGAACCAACTTCGACGGACAAACCTAGCGATTTGCAATCATGATTAACCATCTCGGCATTTGGTTCAATACCTTTGCCTTGCCAACCACTTTGAGTAAATCCTTGCAATATAAAACCTGCTGCTGCGCCAACATCTAATATCGTGCCAGTGTCCATATAGCGCTTGAGAAGTTGAGCATATCTTTTTCCATGATCAAGGATCAATTTAGCTTCACCTAAATAATCGGGATAGCCATCTCCACCACTATTAAAGTAATGATCACCATAAACAGTTTGAGTATGGTGATTATTAGGGATAATGTCAGCAAATTGATGACTACATTTTTGGCAGTAAAGAATTGAGCAGTCATACTTTGAGAATAAATATGTACCAGTTGTTCTACAAATGGGGCAATTTATAGGTTTCGCAGAAGCATTGTTGCTATCCAAATTCAGCATATCAAATCTCCTTAATAGGAGTATTAGTGTTATAAAAATGTGGTGTAACTAAGGCTAACTTTGCTTGGCGTTGTTTAATAGCCTCAGCATGATGAGACATAGGCACGATCGCATAATGCTTTGCAAGGATTTGTAAAACCTTGCCAACCATAGCTACCTTCTTATAACTAGGTTGATTCATCGCAGGGAAAAAAGCTAGCTCAGGGACATCCTCACCACCCATAAAATCTAATGGATGCAGTAAAAGCGATGGCTGAACGCGCATCAAACGACAGAGGGCGATCGCAAATCGAAAATAGAGCAAAGCCAAAGTCTGCGAAAAGACTCCAAGGTAAAGTAAGTAGCTAACATGAATTGGAATCTTGAAAATAGGCATTGTCGTCACGGGAATCTCGATTAAATTACCCATCAATCGCCATTGATAAGGCTTAAGTGGACGAAATCCTTCTCGAAATTTTCCAAATAGTCCCTTACGCTTTTCCATTTCCTCTTTACTAAGTTTACTAGTCATAAAGTAGTAAGCACGCGCAAGAGGTCCTAAAAATGTCGGAAATGTCGATGCATCATATTCATAACCACGCCGAGCTAACACTCGCAACACCGTAGAAGAAAGACTAAATCCAGGTCCACGAAACCCGATCGGACGACTACCTGTTGCTTTTTCAATATAATCTTCTGCGATCGCAAGTTCTTGATCCACTTCATCTTCTGAATAAAGATGCAGCCAAGGTTCATGCTTAAAGGAATGATTACCAATTTCATGCCCTGCATCGGTAATCGATTTAAGAGCAGCATGATTTTTTTCTAGTGCAGCATCTTGCCCAACAATAAAAAAAGTAATTTTTATGTTTCGATCTGCCAAAAATTCCAATACTCTCGGAATTACAATATCTAAATATGAAGGAAAAGACTCCCAGCCAGCATCTCCATGGGTTTTCATGTAAGACCACTGATTATCAAGATCAAGGGATAAACTGGCAACAGGTTGATTATTTTTTTTATTCAACGGATTCTGAGACTTCATAGATTTATAGATAGCGTAAATTTATTGTTTATATTATCGTGCAAATTATGTGAACACATGAAAGATGAAATTAGAAAAGCAAAACTATAAACTAGATTAAATTGGTAATTTATTAAACACCCATAGCCAACTCCAAATACTTGCGATAACTATAATGACCCATAATCCACGCAGCCATAACACAGCAGTTAGGCTTAGTCGTCCTTCAGATAGCCACGGCAAATAATTCCATCTAGTTGCACGTTCCCAATCATTGCCTGCTAAGTGAGACAAATCGATGTCAGATATATTAACTACTTTGTCATTAATTAGTTTTGAGAAAAAATTTGCGTAGCGCATCTGGACATGGTTAACATTTTCGATTCTTGGCGTTTTAGAAACTCCATTAGCTAACCTATAAGATTGAAATATTTCCAAGTTCATATGCAGTGAAATAGCGGGGATTTGTAGTAATAATAGGACTGAAGCAATTAGAGTTGCTAACCTATATTTTGTTACTCTCAGCATCGTTGGAAAATGTTCTCTAAAAAATAATACTGTCGCCGCTCCAAGAGTTACAGCAATTAGTGGTAAAAGGTGTACTTGGAAACGAGAGCCGTATGATGAACCACCAGCCCAATCGTTATATTTACAATAAATCAAGATTGATGAAGTAAATAGGAACAGAGTGAACAACAATGATTGTTTTAAATTACGTGTTAGGTATTTCCAAGCATAGATGGTAATCGCTAAACAGGGAAGAATCCAGAGATTAGTCCATACTACTCCCCTACTCAAGCCAAGAATCGGTTCAAAAATTCCAATCAGCCAATCACCACTAAACTCTGACAAGGGATTCCCAGATCTTAGAATATTGCCAGTCTTAAATATGTTATACGAACCAATCGTGATAAGAACGCAAAATATAGATACCCCAAAGGCAAGAAAAACTGAACGCAAACTTTTCGCTTGAGATAGCTGAGATTTGGACCCATAAAAAATTTCAGCTCCGTATAGTCCTAAAATCCCTAAAAGGAATGGTAAAGCAGTTAATCTAAACAGTAAAGCACTAGCTACAGAAATAGCAGAAAAACATATGTACTTATTATCACCAAATTTTTTCCAGTTTAAAAAAGAACAGAGCGCAGCGATCACAAAAATGGATAACTGTACTTCCTCTTGACCCTCCTTAAGCATCGACCAATAAATAGTCCCAAAATTTGCAACTACCGCTAACATATAAGCTATTAACGGCTGCATATTTAAGATCAAAGCTAATTTCATACACAGCCAGAAATTAAGAGCAAGACTCACAAAAAAAACTGAAACTGAAACTAGAAATATTAAGAATCTTTCTTTTTGTCTGGGATCTGTTGGAATATCTTTAACAGCTAGATGCGAGACAGCAACAAATGGCAGAAAAAACAATGATTGTCCAGGTCCCCAAACTGCGATATAAGGACTGGAATATGGAGTATCTTTATCTTTGAACATGGGGAAGCTTTCTGCATCGCCATACGAACTAACAATTATTTGCCCTTCTGTAACTAGTTGACGTGCAACTCTATAACGATTAATTGTATCTGAACTATCAAAAGTACCTGATGATGACCATAAAGAGGTCATCAAAATTGCCACAATCAAAATCAGTATCCTTTTCATTTTGATTTATCTCTTTCCAAGCATAAAAACACCAATTATTTCCTAACATAAATGTTTTCGGGAATTTTATATTTAAAAACATAAATGTTTTTGAGTTGACGTATCTAATTTATATCTATTTTTGTCAGTGATTGTTCTGCAAGCTGAATCGTTTCATTGACATTTAATGTTCCATTAAGAATGTGAGCGGAATTAACTATATAAACACCTGATATAGAGGTTCTAATAGATGGTAAGCGTTCTGAATAATTTAAGGTGGCGATCGCTAGCACATGTCTTACTCTAGAAACTTGAAAACATAACACATCACTACGCTCAAACCGAGGATACATATGGACTAGGGCTTGAATAAACTTTTCCTCAAGTTCGCGATCGCTTAATTCAAACGCAGGATCGTCAGGAACAACGTATTTTGGTAAATATACTAATGCATTACCACCAAACTGTGCGCGATCGACTAGAGCCGTCATCTCAATTACACCAGTAAAGGGAACCCAAGTATCTGTAATATTCGTGACATAAAATTTAGAGATTGGCTTTTTAAGAAGTACCGAAGCGCAGATAATACCCTGATACTCAATATCTTTCAGCCGCCGAATTTCGTCATCAGTAAGCCCTGAGCATACCTTTACCGCAACTGGGGCGGGTACTGTCAGAACAACCCGATCAAATTCTTCATAGGAACCATCCTCAAACGCAATATTGATAATATTTCCATCAAAGGTTTTTAACGATTCGACATTCTTGATTTTATGGTTTAATTTAATCGAAACATTAGACTCGGCTAGGACTTCAGCAAAGCGAACAAGCATACGGCTATATCCACCAGGAAGGTAGCCAAATAGTTCTTTTTTTAAGCCAGTGCGCCTAGCAGCATATAGTCTGGCAATAATTGCCCAAATAAATGAAGCTGATGCTTTCTTGTAGTTTTCTCCTAATTTCGATCGCAGTAGTGGCAACCAAATTTTCTCAAAGGTATGTTTGCCCGACCATTTTGTAAGCCAATCGCTAACAGATATCTTTTCCAGCTTTTTCCAGTCTTTAATTTTGGAACCATAGATGATTGTGAAAGCAAAGCGCAGTTTATCAATGAGATTGAGAGGGAAAAATCGTAAGAACTCGATCGCATTAGAGATCGAATAAAGTTTACCGTCGTTATAGAAACCTGTTTTAGTCTCAACCCATTGCATATCTCGCTCTAGACCTAGTTCAGTAAGCAGCGATCGCAAATGTTTATCTGACAGCAAGGTAACGTGATAATGGCGATCCCAGATGATGTCGCCTAGTTGCCAAGCATCTGCCAAACCACCTAAGCGATCGGAACTTTCAATTAAAGTAACTTGCTTACCTTGTTGGGCTAAACGTAGAGCGAGGGTCATTCCTAAAATGCCGCCACCTACAATGCCCCAATGCTTGGATTTGGATGCCATAGGTCGTCAATTTGCTATTTTATTTAATTCAAGATATAACAGGATATTCGGATGAGAGCTACCATATCACCCAAATATTTAAATTCAGCTTAACTTAGCAAGGATGAGCCAGTTCTATAACCTTACATTCTTTGATCTCATACTTCAAACCACATGCCGAGCAGGCTATTTCTGACTCATCTACATTTCCCTCAACAGGAAAACGCCTTAGTAGCTGACCGCAACGACAGACACAACCGACTGACTTAGCGGGATGCCCGATCACTAAATGGAAATCAGGTACAGACTTAGTGACCAAAGAACCCATGCCAATCATAGCAAAGCGTCCGATCGTGAGATCATTGCCAATTGTACAGCCTGCGCCAATTGTTGCACCTGCTTGGACAAGAGTTGGGAGCGTATGCTCATCAGGATCGGAAGGTCGGAGTTTCTTTAGATCGCTGGTGGTTGCTCTGGGGAAGCGATCATTTGTGAAAATAGTACCTGCACTAATCATCACGCCATCTTCGATGGTGACAGCATTGCAAATATATACAAAGGCATTAATCTTGACGCGATCGCCAATTTTGACACCATAGGCAATGTAGGTCTTTTCACCGACGATACATTCTTCGCCAATTTGGGTTGAGTGGCGAATGTGAACGCTGTCCCAAATGGAACTGCCTTCACCTATGCTAACGTTATCCTCGACGATCGCCGAAGGATGGATACGAACCGTCATATATTTACCCCACAACTACAGAAGCAGCTTCGTTGCTTTGCAAACCGTACATTTTGCGAGAGATCGGAGTCCAACTAGTTTGCATCATGGCAGCGTAGGCTGATTCAATAGCTTCTACGGAGGCTAGTCCATCTTCAGCAGTAATAATCAGTGATTCTTCACCTCTAATTGCCTTGGTGAAATTCTCAATCTGGCTGCGAAATGCTTGGACTTTGTTATAGCCTTTACCAAATACAATCCAATCAGGACTGGAAGCTTGGCGATATTTAGATTCCTTCCAACCGACAGAAATTGTGCCTTGAGAGCCATATATACGGATATAGCTATCTAGCTCTTTATTGATACTCCAAGAGAGGTCAATATTTCCACGTACACCACTTGCACTCTTCACAAAAATCTGCACGGTGTCCTCAACCTCCAAGCCTTGAATGCGTTTGCCCTCAACAACTTGAATCTCAGCCAGAGTGCCAAGAAAATACCGCATAATATCAACAGAATGCGTACCGTTGTCAATTAGAACGCCACCACCGCTGATTTGTGGTTGAGAGTTCCACCGCTTGCTCATATCAACGCGACCTGTGAAAGCATTCTCAAACAGGACAATTTCGCCTAGAATGCCTGACGAAACAATCTGCTTAGCATGAATCACATCTTCTACATAGCGGAACTTAGAAGCCATTGTCAAAATCACACCAGCCTGTTTTGCAGCTTCAAGCATTAGCTTGGCACTGGCTGAGTTGACGCTCAGTGGTTTTTCACAAAGAACATGAATTTTGCGCTCTAGTAGGTATCGACTAACTTCCAAATGGGTAATTGGAGGAGTACAAATGATTGCGGCTTCAATCTCAAAGCCATTTAGCAATTCTTCGTAGGAGGAGAAACTCTGACATCCTAAACGCTCTGCTAAAGACTGTGCTCTGGGAAGATCCACATCGGCAATACCTACAAGTTGGGCAATATCACTACTCTCAAACGCTTGGACGTAAGATTGCGCGATCGCGCCAGCACCAATTAGACCAAATCTCAATTTTGCAGTTGACATGATTATTTCTGTTTAACTTTAAATTATTTAGTTTGTAAAGCAAGAATAATTTTTGAAAAGCTTTCTAAATTAGATAGAGCTTTTCAAAAATTATTTGAATTTAACGAGATATCTAATCCCTAATACACAACATTAAATGCTCAGTTGTTTAACAGATTCGTGAATTGCATCAGCAATATAATCGATATGCTCATCGGTGTAACGCTCATTCCAAGGTAAAACCAACACAGCTTCTAGTCCAGCATAAGTCCCAGCAAATTTTGCGGCATCATAATCCACTGCTTCAGGTCTAGCTAAAGTAAATGGGAAGCGAGAATTGCCAAATGTGCGCTGTTTTTGGAAAATCTCGCACATGAAAGCTGGCTTTTGGATATAGCGTGGTGCTGAGAAAATTCCTTTCGGTTTCAAACTTTTCGCTAAACCGACAGCTCCATCCGCAATTTTTGCGCTATCGACGCTCAGGCAATACTTCCAATAAACATGGGTGTTTCTGGGATCAATCAGAGGAGTTGCAATTCCATCTAGTCCTTGCAACTTAGCTGTCAACTTGTCAGCAGCAACTTGACGACTCTTAACAATTCCTTCTAACTTTGCAAGCTGGGCAACTGCTACGGCTCCTTGCAACTCACACATCCGACCATTGAGAGCGAGGAAATAATGATCGGGTTGGGGATCTCCATAGCCCCAAGCCTTGTTTACGAATAGAAACATACGCCGTGCAAAAGCTTCGTCATTAGTGGTGACAATCCCGCCTTCTCCAGTGGTAATGTGCTTACCTTGTTGCAGACTAAAGCATCCAATTGAACCGATCGCCCCAACTTTTGTCCCATTATGCTCAGCGAGAAATGACTGAGCGCAGTCTTCGATAATAGGAATGCCGCGTGATTCTGCTAGTTCGACAATCTCTGTCATGTTGCAAGGATTGCCGAATAGATGTGTGACAATGATCGCCTTAGTGCGATCGCTTAGGCAAGCCTCAATCGACTCAGCCGTGACATTCCAAGTTTTGGGATCGACATCAGCGAATACAGGAATAGCGCCTTGGTAGAGAATAGGAGTCAAAGCTCCCATATCAGTAATTGAAGTGGTGATAATTTCATCACCAGGCTCAGGATCAACAGCACATATCGCGGTATGAATTGCACCTGACCCCGAAGAACATGCATAAGCGTATTTAACACCAATTAAAGCGGCAAACTTTTCTTCAAGCGTTTTAACAAAATTTCCTTTTGTGCTAGTGAGTGTACCGCTATGAATAGCTTCAGACAGTAGCTTGATTTCTTCTGCGCCGAGAGTACGTCCAGACGCATCTTGGTCAGAGGGTAATTGAATCATCTTGTTGAGAGTTGATGCAGATTCAGTCATTTTAAATGATGCTCCTTAAAAAAGTTATTTCTCGAAAACAAATAAGGTGTTGATGTTACAAAACAAGTAAAACTTACATAGATGAAAAGTAAACCCTTGATTTGTGTGATCTTAATAGCTTAAGACGTAATTCCAAGTTCAGAGATATTCTGCCCTATTTCAGCAATCAGCCAAAATATCAAGAATGGCAAGACTTAGTTACTACGAGGTTTTCAGAGCTATCAAAAATTACAGCTACCAATATAAAGGCATGTCAATTAGCCATGTCTTTGATATTAGACTAGTTCTCAGTACTACTATCATTTTGCTTTTTTTCATAGATAGAAGAGGCAAGAAAAAATATTTCTTCAAAATATTTTTTGCTCTGCATAGATAAAGTACCTAAGCTAAACATTTGAATAGCTAAAATCAGTGTCACACCACCAATAAAAAAGGTGTGAGGTGATTGATTGTATGCCATTGCAATAGCTTCGGTAAAATCTGGAAATTGCTGATACGATGCTAGATCTTTGTAATTAGACCAAGATCTTAAAAATGCATAAAAGTTGGCATAGATTGAAAGTAAAAACAATATGAGACTGGGAATGAGAAAGAATATTACAGGTCTAAATAAAAATCCAGATAGCAAAACATCAACTATCTGCCAACCAATCTTCATACTAGAGATTCTTTTGACCTCATTCGCTTTCTGGGGTAACCAACAAAGATGAGCGGGAATTTCTTCAACCCTCGCACCCAAAAGTCTTGCTTTATGAATGATTTCTGGATTGATGTCCATTCCTTTCGATCTAAGATTGATTTTTTTCAAAAATCTAGCATCATAAACTCTGACCATCCCAGTTAAGGTTGCCAGACTACGCTTGTCAGTAAAAGATAGAAATCGATTAGCCCAGATGCTCAGAGTTTTTCGTAACCAAGGCACATTAGAAATAGAACCACCACGCATATATGGTGAAGCTACGACTATTCGAGCTTGAGTTTTGACAATCCGATCTAACATGTCACCAATATGATCGACTGAGTAACTCAAGTCTAAATCAACAACAACAATGTAATCTCCTTGACAATTCTTGAAACCATATTTTAAAGACTGACCAAGCCCAAAGTTAATGCGATGATGTAGTACCAAAATGTTGTCTCTACTCTTAGCAAATTCTAACGCCTTTGCGTGAGTGTCATCTCTGCTTCCATCGTTAATGATAATCATCTCCCATTGGTAATTAGCCTCTAGGGACTGCATATACTCACAAAGAATTGCCAGATTTGCTTCAATAATAGATGACTCATTGTAAGCTGGAACAATCAATGAGACTAGTGGCTTTTCAGATAAAAATGTTGCATCACTTGGCAGTGATGTGTCTTTTTCAACATGAGATTCAGAGGATGAGGATGTATCTAATTCTAAGGTCTTAGAGGAAGTCATAACTTTAATAATTAGAGAGCTGATTGTCTGGTAGTTTTTAGGATGATTAGAAACAAACTAATTAATCCCTGCAGTAATTTTATATGACAGGTAATCAATAGACTTGTTGAGCAATAAGCTCTAAAAGCCTTGAAAACCAGTTTGGGCAGAGTTTTAGCACTATAGACTTAAAATCTTTAAGAATCTATCTGGGCAACGATTTCAGTAATTTTAATTGTTATTATCCAACAAGTCTAATTACAGATTACTTTATCAAAAACTATTCTAATATTTACTCTTGCCTCTATTGTATGAATTGTGTGAATTTTAAGCTTTAAATTTATAATATTATACGACTATAAACTGAAAGAACACAAGTTAAGTTATACATATGTTACAAATTAAGTTATACATAAGTTACAAATCAAGTTATACATAAGTTACTTCATTTCTTCTCTCTCAGTTAAACTCCCTGAAACTGGATGATTTTATCTGACTATGCTCAGTATGAGCATAGTCTTAATTTTTGAGAAATAGACTAGCAATTTTGAGGTTTGCTGCGCTTCCGTCACTACAAACATTAAGGCTTATTCATAATACCTACGTTTTAGATTCTTTGTGAAATGAATTGATGATTCCCGAATAGCCTGCTTTTAGTCTTCACTTTTCTTTTCATAAACATTAGTCATTAGCGACACTCTTCCATTCTCAGCAAAGCTATCACGATGCTGATCAACGAAATTCCAATATAAATAATTAAATGGACAAGCGCAGCTGCCTGTCTTTTGCTTCACATCATATTTGCATTGTGAGCAGCAGTTACTCATTTTATTGATGTAACTACCACCTGAGATATAAGGTTTTGATGCAAGTATGCCACCATCTGCAAAGGTAGACATGCCTATGACATTAGGAAGTTCAACCCATTCGTAAGCATCGATATAGGCAAGCCAAAACCAATGATTTAGCTGACGCGGATCTGTGTTTGTGAGATTGCTAAAGTTGCTCAGAACCATCAGTCTTTGAATATGATGCGAATAGCCATGATTTAAGACATGGGTAACAGCATCTTTAAGACAGAGCACATCTGTATTTGCATTCCAATAAAGTTGTGGTAAATCGTTAGTAATAGACTGTCGTCAGAAATGGACTTGCGAGGAAATAAGATGCCAATCAATTAGGAACAATGGTTATATTCCATTTGGGTAAAGTATCAGAATGTTGCCAAACATTTTACTAGCTCACCTTACAGCAACATTAACTTAATCTAGAATCGTACCATGCCAATAATTTTCTATAGCAATGAAAGCGATAGAGCAGCCCAGCAGCGTTTAATAGGATTATTTTTGATGGATAAAAGGGATAGTAAACTAGACGAATTTTTAAGTCAATCTTTTGGGATAACTCGACCATGCGTTTGATAAATTGAGTAAGTTTTCTGCGAGTTGCGGAACCGCTATCAAGGTTAATCACCCATTCGTCAAAGGCTGAAGCCCGTAATTGATTCTTTTGCCGCTTTTTATTTGAACAAAAGTAACTAACTTGTAAATGCCCAGATTCCCAACTTTTTGTATGGCTGGTAAAAGCTATCTGCGATCGCGCCGAAAAAGTCGGGAATCATTTGTTTATACATTTTTGAATTTCAAGCTTATGCTGATCTTTATCAAGCAATTGCTACTGGCAAGTTACGCAGACATACTAATGAGAGTTTTCAATCAGGTTAGTCTACTAAACTTGAAAGCAAGAACGCCCCAGAAGTTTCAGTAATAGCTGCACAATAACTAAATATTAGTGAATACTCTCTCAACATATTTAATCTTATAAATACGATAGAATTGCTATATATTTAAACTATTTATCTATTTATTAAGCAAGCCAATGAGCATTTTTTCTAAATACGAAGAATTAAAGCAAATCTATGATGGTGAAAGCTCACAAGTATATAATGCTCGACATATAGAAGATGGTCAATTAGTAATCCTCAAAGTTTTAAAAACAGAATATCCAACCCCAGAACAAATTCGCCGTTATCGCCAAGAATATCATCTTACATATCATCTACAACTACCCAAAGTAATCAAAGCCTTTAGATTAGAAGAATGGCAAAGAACCCTCGTAATTGTTTTAGAAGATTTTGGCGGTATTTCTCTTTCTCAATTATTAAAACAACATTCTCAGGGATTACCACTAGATCTATTTTTTATGCTAGCTTTCAAGCTAGCAAATGCCCTAGGTCAACTCCATAGCCAGTCAATTATCCATAAAGATATTAATCCTGCCAATATCGCTTTTAATCCAAAAACAAAGGTACTCAAACTGATTGATCTTGGCATCTCTACCCAACTCAGTCGAGAAAATCCCGTACTGCAATCTCCAAACACTTTAGAGGGGACATTACCCTACCTTTCACCTGAACAAACTGGGCGGATGAACCGATCGCTAGACTATCGGACTGATCTTTATTCATTAGGAGTAACTTTCTATGAATTATTGTCAGGAAGATTACCTTTCCAAAGTTCTGATGCGATGGAGTTGATATATTGCCATATTGCCAAACAGCCAGATTCTTTATTAGAGATAAAGAAAGGACAGATTCCATCAATGGCAGTGGAGATAGTCAACAAACTCATGGCAAAAAATGCCGAAGACCGTTATCAAAGTGCATGGGGATTAAAGGCGGATTTAGAGGAGTGTTGTGTGCAATGGGAGAAAACAGGTGCGATCGCAAAATTTACTCTAGGAAGATTTGATATCCCCGATCAATTTCAAATTCCTCAAAAACTCTATGGGCGCGATCGGGAAATCAGCCAACTCCTATCATCATTTGAACGGGTTGCGACTCCAGCATTAGAAGTAAAGAGGGAGAGTCACAAGACTGAATTAGTATTAGTCACAGGTTATTCTGGGCTTGGTAAATCAGCAGTCGTGCGATCGCTATATCAACCGATTACCGCGAAGCGCGGCTATTTTATTACGGGCAAGTTCGATCAGTTTCAACGTAATATTCCCTACTCAGCATTAGTTCATGCATTCGCGGAGCTAGTCAAACAATTACTAGGTGAATCGGAGGCAGTACTGCAACAATGTCGCGATCGCTTAGTAGTCGCTTTAGGTAGCAATGGCAAAGTGATCACAGATATCATTCCTGATCTGGAATTGATCATCGGTGCTCAGCCGCCCGTGCCGATGTTAGGCGCGGCTGAAACTAAAAACCGATTTCATTTAGTATTTCAACAATTTATCCAAGTGTTTTGTAGCCCCGAACATCCTTTAGTGCTGTTTCTCGATGATATGCAGTGGGCGGATCTTGCGACTCTAGAATTGTTGGAAAAGCTGTTAGGCGATCGCCAAATTCAAAATTTATTGGTCATCGCCGCCTATCGTGATCATGAAGTGTCAGCAGGTCATCCCCTGACTTTAATAATTAATCAATTACAGGATAAAGGAGTTAATGTAGAACGGATTACGCTAGCACCATTGGCAATTGAGCAAATCGAGCAATTGATTGCCGAGACATTGCATCAACCGACTCTCAATATCAAAGGTTTAGCCGAATTAGTCATCCGCAAAACTGAGGGCAATCCTTTTTTTATTAATCAGTTTCTCAAAACTCTCTACAATGAGAACTTACTGAGTTTTAATTATAGCTTTGGGGAATGGGTTTGGGAATTAGACAAAATTGAGCAAATGGGTTTCACCGATAATGTGGTGGAACTGATGGTTGGGCAATTGCAGAAACTCCCCAAATCTGTGCAGGAAGTCCTATCAATAGCTGCTTATTTAGGTACAGAGTTTGATCTCAGCACCCTCTCACTAGTCCAAAATCGTCCTGCACAGGATATCTTCGAGGATCTCAAACTTGCCATCAAACAGGGATTTGCGATCGCGCGATCGCCCTTTGATGACAATATCCTGATTCAAGATTATCAATTCGGACACGATCGCATTCAGCAAGCCGCCTATGCCCTCATCCCTGAACAGGAGTGTAACCCCACCCACTATCGCATTGGTCAGTTATTGCTGCAACATTGGTCAGAGGCAACCCAATCCGAACAGATTTTTACGCTAGTTAAACATCTCAATTATGGTATTGCTTTAATCACTAATCAACCTGAACGCGATCGCTTAGCCCAACTCAATCTCTTGGCAAGTCGCAAAGCCAAGTTAGCAACTGCTTATCAAGCCGCCTATGAATATGCCGAAGTTGGACTAGGCTTGCTGGATAGTTCATCTTGGCAAGAGCATTATGCAATGACTTTACAGTTACATGAGCTTGCCGCCGAAACTGCATCCCTATGTAGGAAATTTGAGCGCATGGATTTGTACTTGAATACGATCGTTCACCATGCTAAAAGCATCCTTGATCAAGTACCCGCTTACTTTATCAAAATTCAATCTTTATCTTTTCAGAATCAATTTACTGAGGCGATCGCCATTTCTCAAGTAATTCTCCAAAAACTGGGAGTGCAATTTCCTGAAGTGATTACGTCCGAATTAGGACTACAGGCAATTCAACAGATCAAAAATTTAATCGGCGATCGCGTAATTGCTGATTTGGGTGACTTGCCTGCGATGCGAGACCCTGAAGCTCTTGCCATGACCCAGATTGCGGCTATGACAATTCCTGCTTGCCATATTCTGAGCGCACCAATCTATCCCTTGGTGATGACCTTTCAGGTACGTTTATCGATCCAATATGGCAATAGTCCTAGGTCTGCTTTTAGCTATGCTGCCTATGGAGTTTTTCTGATTATCAACTTACAAGACATTGATTCGGCAATAAAGTTTAGCCGCCTTGCCTATCATCTCGCGTCTAAACCCGAATCCAAAGATATTCGTGCGGAAACCTTGGTTCCGATTGGATTATTTCTGCACCATCGCCAGTTCCATCTTCACGAAACCTTGCCCATCCTTCAGGAAGGTTATCAAACTGGATTAGAAACAGGAAAATTTGAACATACAGGCTATTGTGGCTATGGATATTGTGTTAATGCTTTCTGGAGTGGACTCGCTTTTAGAGAGATAGAAACGACAGTTAATACCTATGGACAACAGTTACACTATCTTAAGCAGATTACTAATGCAAACTATTGCGAAATCATTAAGGCTGCCATAGCTGCTTTGCTAGACAATCCCAATAAGGTAGAAGAGCATTTTGCTCAAATTACCCAAACAGAAAAATTAATTGCCGAATCTCTAGCTGCAAACAGTTGGCTACGATTATTTCTCTTCTATTTACATCGTGCTTTCTTAAGGTTTTTAATGGAAGAGTTAATTGATGCAAACAACGATATTACTCAAGCCAGATCCTACGTTACCTCGATTGTGGGGATTATTTGCAAAGCTAACTTCTACTTTTATGACTCTTTGATTTTGTTAGCGACGATCGGCAATTCTGAAGTTGGTTTAAAAAGTCAATATCAACGCATTCAAGATAATCAATCTCAGTTAAAGTTTTGGGCAGATCATGCTCCGATGAATCACTTGCACAAATGGCAACTAGTCGAGGCAGAAATCTGTCGCGTACTAGAGCAGAAAGAACAGGCGATGGAACTTTACGATCTGGCTATCGCAGGAGCAAAACAAAATCAATACCTGCAAGAGGAAGCTTTAGCTAACGAGCTTGCCGCTAATTTCTATCGGAACTGGAACAAGTTAACGATTGCACGAACCTACATGATGGAAGCGCGTCATGCCTATTTACGTTGGGGGGCGATCGCTAAAGTCAAACTGCTTGATAGCCAATATCCACAGTTATTACATATGCCCGTGAGTAGTTCCTCCTCAAGCTTCCTGCATACTACCTTGAATACTTTGAATACACTGGACGGTAGAAATTCTGGAGCCGATCTCGATTTAGCTACGGTGATGAAAGCATCGCGAGCGATCGCTAGTGAAATTGTCCTCGAAGACCTCGTTCAAACCTTAATGCGAATTCTCCTAAAAAATGCAGGAGCGCAAACGGGTTGCTTGCTATTGCCCATAGATTCGCCTGTAGAACGATCTGAGAACTTAGCGATCGCCATTTATATTAGTGGCGAGCAAGCAAACATTTCCCCAAATCAAGCGATTAATCAGGTCTTACCAGAGTCGGTTTTGTATTATGTGACCCGCAGTCAAGAAAGTGTTGTCCTTGACTATGCAACCCATATCGGAGACTTCACTCAAGATCCTTATATCCAATCGGTGCATCCCATGTCTATTCTCTGCTATCCCCTCATCAATCAAGGGAATTTAGTGGGCGTGGTTTACATGGAGAATCAAGTGACGATCGCCGCCTTCAAGAGTAACCATATTGAGTTCTTACAATTAATCAGTGGTCAGGCTGCGATCGCAATTACCAACGCTCAACTCTATGCCGAGAAGATGAAATACACCTGCACTCTAGAACAAAAGGTTGCAGAACGGACTGCTGAACTGCAATCTGCCAATGAAGAGCTATATCGTCTAGCGACCTTAGATGGACTCACGCAAGTGGCTAATCGTCGTTACTTCGATCAACAGTTAGATCAAGAATGGCATCGTCTCAAACGTGAACAATTGCCCCTCTCGCTAATTTTATTTGATGTGGATTATTTCAAACGTTATAACGATTGCTATGGACATCAGGCGGGAGATGCTTGTCTAATTCAAGTTGCTCAAGCTGCCAAGGAGGGGAGTAGTCGGTCTGCTGATCTCGTGGCGCGTTACGGAGGTGAAGAGTTTGTGATCATTTTGCCTAATACCGATCATAAGGGGGCGATCTTGATCGCCGAGCGCATTCAAAAGTCACTACGGGATAAAGCTATTCCTCACGAGCGTTCAGAGGTACGTGACATTGTTTCGATCAGTTTAGGGATTAGCTCCGTCATCCCCTCATCAGATTGCTCTCCTAAGATGCTCATCTCCACTGCTGATGAGGCTTTGTATATGGCTAAACAACAGGGACGCGATCGATATATTTTCAACTCCCCAACTTAGTTCAGGCTAATTGGGGATTCACTCTCATTAGCCACGATCCAAATTTACAATAAAATGAATTGAAGATTCTTTAATCGCCAGCTTTTCATCTTCAGTTTTCTTTTCATAAACATTAGTCATTAGCGACACTCTTCCATTCTCAGCAAAGCTATCACGATGCTGATCAACGAAATTCCAATATAAATAATTAAATGGACAAGCGCAGCTGCCTGTCTTTTGCTTCACATCATATTTGCATTGTGAGCAGCAGTTACTCATTTTATTGATGTAACTACCGCCTGAGATATAAGGTTTTGATGCAAGTATGCCACCATCTGCAAAGGTAGACATGCCTATGACATTAGGAAGTTCAACCCATTCGTAAGCATCGATATAGGCAAGCCAAAACCAATGATTTAGCTGACGCGGATCTGTGTTTGTGAGATTGCTAAAGTTGCTCAGAACCATCAGTCTTTGAATATGATGCGAATAGCCATGATTTAAGACATGGGTAACAGCATCTTTAAGACAGAGTAAATCTGTATTTGCATTCCAATAAAGTTGCGGTAAATCGTTAGTAAATTCAAAATAGTTGCTTTCTCTAGCTTGGGGCATCTGGGCTTCGTAATAGACATGAATATATTCACGCCATCCTAAAATCTGCCGAACAAAGCCCTCAACGGAATTTAGAGGCGCTAATTTCTGTTCAAAAGCTGCGATCGCCATTTCACAGATTTCCTGTGGCAACAACAAACCATTATTAAGATAGGGCGATAATACAGAATGGAATAAAAATGGCTCACCAACTTTGATTGCATCTTCATAGGCTCCAAAATTTGCGAGGCGAGTTGTGATGAATGCTTGAGCTAACTCTAGGGCGCAATCGCGAGTTACCGCATAGCCAAACTGGTCTAGTCTTCCAAAGTTATCGGGTAAGTAGTTTTTGACTAACTCGATTACTTCTTGCGTAATCACATCTGGCTCTATTACAGGAATCTTAGGAATAGAGACATTTTTGGGTAGAGATTTACGATTCTCTTTGTCATAATTCCATATACCTCCCAAGGGTTTCCCATCTGCCATCAAGTAGCCAGTTTGCTTACGAAGTTCTCGATAGAAATTTTCTAGGCGATAACCTTTTTTGATTTTAGATTTGAACTTATCCGCATCTGCAATGAAAAAGTTATTGGGAATTAAGGTAACGCGATCGCCAAATTTATCTGCTAAAGCCGTCATTTGCGCTCGCGTATCCCATTCTGATGGCTGCATGTAAGTAAGATTAATCTGGGGATATTTTTCCAAAAACTCTGCGATCGCATCCGCATGAAAACCTTGCGTAAATAAATTCAATACAGTAAAGCCTTGGTTATGACAGGCGATCGCAAAGTGGCGCTGAGCACTAAGGATATAAACCAATTTTTGCTTATGGTGTGGGATTACTGTCGCATATTTTAAGGATTCGACAAAGACTAATAATGGCTTTTGGTCAAGTAATTCCTTAGGAAATACATCAAGATTTAGCTGATCGTGCAGAACAAATAGAGCGTGATCGCTAGTTTTTAACTTGTTTTCAAGAGACGGTAAATTATTGATTTGCGTAAGAAATTCACGAGCAGTTTCTATCATGTTTTAACACAGCTTGATTGCTTAAAAAACACTATAGCCTTTCCCAGCTTGCTATAAAATGCGTGATGTACATCTGCCAAAGTTGCTATGGTCACCACTGAAGCTCTCCATGAATTACGCCAAATCCTCCGTAAAGGACAGCAACCAATGGCAGACTGGAGTGGTGGCGAATTGGCAGTGTCCGCAGTGCCAGGGGCTGGCAAATCAACAGGTATGGCAGTAGCCGCCGCGATCGCGATCGCCAATTTCAATCTGCATCGCCAAAAGCAATTGGTCATCGTCACCTTTACGCGATCGGCAGTAAGTAACATTCGCAAAAAAGTATCAGATCATCTCAAAAACCTGCGCTTGCCGCAAAGTTCTTTTACAGTTAGCACATTGCATAGCTTGGCTTATAACATTGCCAGTACCCATCGAGAGCTATCAGGATTTGGCTTAGGCGAAACTAAGATTATTTCCGAATCTCTCAAACAGAAATTAATTCGGAATGCTACAAATATTTGGGTAAAAGAAAATCCCAAGCTCTATGACCTATTGCTAGAAGGTAAAAATTTTGACGGCGAAGATACTGAGCGGTTACGGCGACAGACCGTGTTGCGGACTGATGTATTACCGAGCTTAGCGAGAGAAGCGATCGCTACCGCTAAAAGCTCTGGATTAAGCGCGATGCAGTTACGGGAAGCCGAAGCACCCGATGGCGGCGATATTTTGGCGATCGCAGCGGGACTTTATGAAACCTATGAGCGATTGTTACGGCAAGAAGGAGCGATTGATTATGACGATATGATTTTGGGGGCGTTGCGCGTATTGAAACATGAAGGCGTTCGTAAATATTGGCAAGAGCGGATTTTTGCTGTATTTGAAGATGAAGCGCAGGATTCTTCGCCATTGCAGACAGAATTGTTGGAGATTCTGGCTCAGAATCCTCTTGAGGGCAAAAACCTGATGCGGGTTGGTGATCCTAACCAAGCGATTAACTCCACATTTACCCCTGCTGATCCGCGCTTTTTTAATGAATTTTGCGATCGCTGCCATATCAATTCTCAACTCTCGACTCTTGACCAAGCAGGACGCAGCACTAGAAACCTGATGCAAGTCGCAAACTATATGTTGCACTGGGTCAATCATTCGGAATATGCCAAGATTGAGAAGCCCTTTCGGATGCAAAGAATTATTCCTGTCGATGCGGATGATCCGCAAAAAAATGCGAATCCTGAACCAATAGGCAAGGGTGTAGAAATCTATCTGCCAAATACTGTCGATGATATCGAGCATGAGATTACGATGATCGGCGATCGCATTAAGCAATTACATGAACAAGATCCTAAACTCAGTATGGCGATTTTAGTACGTCAGCATAATCAAGGTCGCTTCGTTGCTGAGTCTTTAGCATGGCTAACCAAAGAGCATGAAATTAAAATCTACGATGTCGAACAAAGCGATCGGCGATCGCGTGTGCCGATGGATATGTTGGCGATTTTGCAATTTATGGAGCGTCCTCATTCGCCTGACAATCTCAAATCAGCACTGGAAGTTCTCAAAGATCGCCAAAAAATTTCATCCTTGCAAGATCTTAATGCCCTCGCCAGTAATCCTGAGAAGTTTCTCTATCCGACCTTGTTAGATCCTGTGCTATCGCAACTCGCACAGGAAACTCAAGCAAAATGTATCGGCTTACTTCGCGCTAAAATCGAACTTCCGTTATATAACTTAATTCCATTTGTTGCGTTTACCCTCTATGACGATGAGGCAGGGCTATTAGCAACGGCAGATAAATTAGGCGATCGACTCAATCAGCAACTTGTGGGCAGTTATTCGATGCAAACTGTAATCGAGTCATTACGAGAAATTGTCGAGTCAGAAAACTTTGAAGCGGTCGAAGATGAGAATCTGGAAGGGCGCTATATGACTGGTGGTCAGGTGACGCTGATCAGTTTGCATAAATCTAAAGGGCTAGATTGGGATGTGGTATTCATGCCTTTTCTGCATAAACGCATTTGTCCAGGGGAAGCTTATATTCCTGAGTCTGTAAAGTTCTTAGGAGATTTTGGCTTGCCTGAAGTAACGCGGGCACAGATTAGAGCGATTGTCCATAGCGATCGCCTGCCTAATGCTGAGGAAGCTTGGAAGCAATGCAGTTACCTCAAACAAGCTGAGGAGTTTCGTCTGCTCTATGTCGGCATGACCCGCGCCAAAAAACTACTATGGCTATCGGCAGCTCAGTCCGCGCCATTCAGTTGGAACACCTTAGAAAATCGTACTGAGAATGCTGCCATCTGTCCTGCGATTACCGAACTAGCCCGTAAATTTCCTGAGCTTATTTCATGGTGATAACAGGCTGAGTTCGCATGGTTGAAGAATGCACTGGTAAAATTCTAGGCTCTGAAACACTGACTTTGTGAAGACAAAAAAGACGTAAATACGTCGATCAAGTTTTAATATCAATTCAAAAAAATGTTGTCACACTTTCGTGAATTGATATTAAAACCCAGTAAGGTTTTTGAAATCAAGAAGTGGCTACGCCTTTTCTTGATTTGGTATAAGTACAGTACCTCTCGGCAAGAAGAACTTAGTAATGGTAAAAAATTTCTTCAGCATTCTCTAAATAACACTTTTTTATTCTGCATTTTTGGTTGGAGCTATATAGAAACTGCTAACGATTGCGATCGCTAGCCACCAGAGTAATTGAACTTGAGGTCGATACCAAACTGTATCGACTAAGCCATGTGTCATCATGCCCACGATGGTCGCGATCGCGGCGATAATCCATAAGCCATTGGCATCGCGATCGCTTCTCAAGCGATTCAGCGCAATCCATGCTTGGCGAAAGAACGTGAAAATTAGCCAACCATAGCAAATTACGCCGATAATTCCTGTCTCAACGGTAATCTCTAAAGGCACTGAATAAGTCCCCAGAGCGCTGTAGCCCGATCTCTGATAGAGCGGATAAACTAGGTTAAAAGCTTTATTCCCAGGTCCAATCCCTAAAATTGGTTTGGATTTAATCATATTAAATACTGCCTGCCAGACGTTGACCCGAAAGGCGTTACTGCTATCTTCGGTTCCAAAAATACTGCCAACCCGCTTACGCAATGTCGGTACAAGAATTGTCCCTAAAGCGATCACACCTGCGGTTCCGCCGAAAGTAACTGGCAAAGTCCAAGTCGGCAAACGCTTGCCCCACCAATAAACTAACAGCAAAACTAGGATAAAACCTTCGGCTGCCAGTCCCATCAGACCACCCCGACTTTGAGTCTGCGTAATGCAGAACGCACCCGTAACTGCGGCGATCGCACCCAAAGCTTTCATGCCCCAATCACGCCAGTAAATCGTAGCAATTATCCCCATCGGCAATGCTGGTATCAAGAAGCCTGCAAATAAGTTGGGATTACCCAGAAAACTATAGACGCGGGTAATACCCGCAACTTCTGAAGTGGGATCTGTCCATGTCGCTAATTCGGGTGCACCAAGATACCATTGCTGCACCCCGTAGGCACTTGAGATCAAAGCAGTGACTAAATAAGTCGCAATCAAAATAGAACGCCAACCTAAGCGCATCATTCGACTCATTGATACGAAGGCAAGCATATAAATGGTCAACTTGACCATGCCATCAAGCGCAGCTACGCGCACAGGTGAAATTAATGTGGCAATAAGTGCGATCGCCCAATAGCTAATCAAAGGTATATGAATCGGTGTCCAAATTGGTACTGATTGATCCTCGACATCACGCCGATCGCTAAGCCACATCATCAACCATGCGAGCGCTACTGCCGCCCCAATTACCCCAGTTTGAGCATTTTCTAGAAAAGGCAACGTGGCGATGAGAATCACTAACAAACCGCCCAAAAATTTCGCACCTAATAATCGGCTACCATCACGCCATGCCTGTAATGGGCTAATTAACTGCAAAAATTTATTGTAGACATGGAGAAATGGTAGTTTGAGCTTGGAATTCATACGGGGAGAATTAACTGGTTATGGACAGCGCAAAAATATTAGGTCTAAGCGACCTTACACCTTGTATCTTAGAAGAAAAGCACAGGCAGTAATTATTTTTTAAAGCAATGACGGACAAACTTGACTCCGCAGAAGCCTACAATGATCGTGGTATGGAACGTGCCGAGAATGAAGATTTTGCGGGTGCGATCGCCGACTATACCGCCGCGATCGCGATCGATCCCAACTATGCTGAGGCATACTACAATCGCGCCTACGATCGCTCTGAGATCGAAGACTATGCTGGTGCGATCGAGGATTATAACAAGGTGATCGAACTTGCGCCTGATGCTGCACCAGCCTATTTTAATCGGGGCTTAGCCAAGGCAAAACTTGGTGATGCTGAAGGGGCAAATGCTGACTGTGAATACGCCAAAACTATAGGGCTATAAGAGGAAAGGCGGCGCTTCGCGCTGCCTTTCCTCTTTTTTTGGATTTGGAGGCGTAACATTTAGTTACAATAAGCTACTGACTAATTGCCAAAGCACCACCAAATTCCTATGACCCGTGACCTGCGATCGTTTCTCAATCTGCTCGAAGAACGCAAACAACTTCATCGCGTTCAAGCCCTTGTCGATCCTGAATTAGAAATTGCAGAGATTAGCAATCGTCTTTTACAGTCGGCGGGGCCAGCACTGCTATTCGAGAATGTCAAGGGTTACAAAACTCCAGTTGCAGTAAATCTATTAGGCACAGTGGAGCGCGTCTGCTGGGCTATGGGCATGAAGGAGCAATCGGAATTAGAAGTACTTGGCATGAAATTAGGCAAGCTGCAAAGCCCAAAACCACCTAAAAAAATCTCTCAAGCGATCGAATTCGGCAAAATTCTCTTTGATGTAGTTAAGTCTCGTCCTCAAAAAGTTCTATTTGGAAATGCGCCTTGCCAAGAAGTTGTCTTGCAAGGCGATGATGTCGATCTCGATCAGATTCCCATTCTCAAGCCCTATCCTAAAGATGGTGGTCGGGCGGTGACTCTTGCCCTAGTAATCACTAGAGATGTGGAGAATGGCATTCCTAATGTGGGTGTATATCGCTTACAGCAGCAGTCTAAAAATACGATGACGGTGCAGTGGCTGTCAGTACGTGGTGGTGCAAGACATTTACGCAAAGCAACTGAGGCAGGAAAGAAACTGGAAATTGCGATCGCGATCGGTGTTGATCCAGTTCTGATCATGGCAGCAGCAACTCCAATTCCTATAGATCTATCAGAATGGATTTTTGCGGGACTCTATGGCAATGAAGGCGTACAACTTACTAAGTGTAAAACCCTTAACTTAGAAGTTCCCGCTTGTGCGGAATATGTTTTAGAAGGCACGATTACGCCTCATGAAGTAGGAACTGATGGGCCGTTTGGCGACCATATGGGCTATTACGGCGGTATTAATGATCAAGCTCCATTGATCAGATTCCATTGCATGACTCACCGCAAAGATCCGATTTATCTGACTACCTTTAGTGGCTTGCCTCCCAAGGAAGAAGCGATGATTGCGATCGCCTTAAATCGTATCTATACGCCGATCCTTCGCCAACAGGTTTCCGAAATCACCGATTTCTTCTTACCAATGGAAGCGCTGTCCTATAAAGCCGCGATTATTTCGATCAAAAAGGCTTACCCTGGACAAGCTAGACGAGCTGCCCTAGCATTTTGGAGTGCTTTGCCTCAGTTTACCTATACCAAATTTGTGATCGTCGTTGACCATACGATTAATATTCGCGATCCGCGTTTAGTAGTTTGGGCTCTCAGTTCCAAGGTTGACCCTACCCGCGATGTATTTATCTTGCCCGATAATCCCTTTGATTCCCTTGATTTTGCTTGTGAGAAGGAAGGGCTGGGCGGACGTATGGGCATTGATGCGACTACCAAAATTTATCCCGAAACCGATCGCGATTGGGGAGATCCATTAGAGAGCGATCCTGATGTGTCGGCTATGGTGACGCGCCGTTGGGCTGAATATGGTTTGGCTGACTTGAAGCTGGATGGAGCCGATCCTAATTTGTTTGGCTATGACATTCACTAGTCTCAAACTCCAAAACAAAAGTGGCGGCGCGAAGCGCTGCCACTTTTGTTTTGGAGTTTGATTTGTTCTATGTATCAAGAAATGTAAAAAATGTAGGGGCAATTCATGAATTGCCCCTACATTTTTTTGGTCACACTCAAACTAAAGATTGATATTATTCTTCAAACTGCCAACGATCTTGAGATGCGGCTTCGTCGAAGAAGCGTTTAGGACGAAGAGTCAGGGTGATTTTGCCAAATAGCTTCACCTCTGGTGAAGACTCAAACCATGCAAACTTGAGGTTGCCTTCTTCATCAGCGATCGCAAAATAGCCGTTTTCATCCCAATCACGTTGGGCGCGATCGACTAGTACTAAAACATCTTCAACGCGATTGCGAATCGTACTAACAACCTCTTCTTGAGCGATCGATGCTTGCAAAGTATCTGTATTACATGAAACGATCACTCCATCTTCCGCTTCATGAACCACAAACCATCCTGGCAGAGTTGCCCATGTGGACTCACTAGAGGAATGTACAATCCCAAAAGGAGCCAATTCATCAGCAAATAGAACTGCTTTGAACTGATCAATTGACATTGGCAAAGTCCCGACGACAGGCAAAATGCGAGGGATACTATCTTCGGAATCGTAACGAAAGTTAGGCAACTTGGGAGCTTTCTTTTTGGAAGGGTTAGCCATGTCAGTGAGCAGCCGTTCGATCGCCGATCTTGCCTTTTCACTATGAGCAAAACGCAAGCCCCGCGCAATCAACCTTGTGCGTTCTTGCGGATCGATTTTTCCTTGAGCAGCTTTCAGGACTTGTAATACAACTGCATCCCCAGGGTGGCGAGTAAATCCTTCTGGTAAATTTGCCACTGAAGAAGCTTCTTTAATTGCCTTGACGACATCTTTGGCTTCCAAAACATCAAGATTCTTCTCAAGGGCAAAGGTCGCCATCGCTACTCTTTCAGACTGATTGAGTACACGCAACTCATTGAGAATGTCACTTCCCTTTTGCTCAAAATGGGCAAGCACAATATCAGCAGCATTACCTGCTTGTAGGCTGGCATAAACCTGTGAAGCAACGACAATCTGATTTTGTTGAACTGGCTCAAAACCCGTATTTTCAAAAATTGCGAGGGAATTCTCGCCCATTTTTTGTAGCATTTGGCAAGCAATCCCCCACTGCACCCAAGTGCCTTCTTTATGGCGCAAGAGTCTCAAAAGTCCTTCAGAATCAGTTGGAAGTGTGGGTACGGGGGTCGGCATAGTTGTAATACAAAATCAAATGAGGCAAAGATTGATCAGCATAAACATCATCGCATTTTAGGTGTTAAATTTTCTCGCTCATCTGGGTTAAGTAGGTGAAGACATCTCAAGCAGACCGCAAAGAACTTATACTTATAGCAATTTTAGATAAAACGAACAACAAGAGACTTTTTGAAAATGTTGCTGTCTAATACTTTCAAAAAGTCTCCTACTCCCTTCCGACCAAAGAAATAGACATCAAAAAACAAGGATTAGCGTTGCGGCGCTTCGCGCCGCAACGCTAATCCTTCACTGGGAAAGGAGCAATATAAATCAACGAAAGTAAATGAAATGGAAAGTTATTACTTAGGAAGTTTCTCGATTTTCTCAATTACGGCGGTTGCAGCACTAGCTTTTTCCGCCATACCACTCTTCTTGAATAGTTCGCCAGCTTTTTCAAGGTCAGCCTTCGCTCCTTGCAAATCATCTGACTGTGCTTTTGCAAGTCCACGAGTATAGTAAGGGTCGCCATTTTCAGGGGTAAGGCGGATGGCTTCGTTGAGGTCTACGATCGCTCCCTTATAGTCCTTGAGTTTTGCTTTCTCGGCTCCACTATTGTTGTAGGCTTCAGCAAAGTCAGGACTAATGCGGATGGCTTCTTTATACTCAGTGATCGCCCCCTCAATATCTCCAGCTTTAGCTTTTTCAACACCACTGTTGTAATGTTTTGCAGCTTCTTCCGTAGGACCTTTGGTACTGGTTACTGCGGCTGGAGTTTCTGTGGTCGTCTTAACCTCAGTCCCGCCCGACACACTTACTTTAGCTTCGCAAGCATAAAGGAAGCTGCCCATTAGAGTAATTAGCAGCAATCCACGCAATTTTAATAATGAAGCCATCATAATTTATTCTTTCCTATCTAATATAAAGTTGTGAATTCTAGATACTGAAAAAGATTTAATAACTGACGTTACGTGGAACGCAGATGATGAATCTCCTACTGCTAGCGTGACAGGGCAAGCACGGGGGCATTGCCCCTACCTGTAAAATTTTAGAAACTGTAGGGGCTGTGCCCCCGTGCCAGCCCCCAACCTTGAGGATCGTAGGAATTCCTTCCACTTAACATCAGTTAATAACTGACGTTAAGTGAAACCTTCACCCCCTAGCCCCTCTCCCAAAAAGTAATATGGATGAGGAACTTGAAAAAATTCCGCATAATGTCAGTTAACAATGATAATTTCCCTAGCAAAGCGGGAAACATTACAATTATTATTGACTAAAAAGATTCAAACAGCAACTTTTTTGAAGTTGTTTTTATGCTCGCGCATGGAATTCACAAAACGCTCGAACAGATAATCGGCATCGTGAGGACCAGGGCTAGCCTCTGGGTGATATTGCACCGAGAAGATTGGCAAAGTTTTATGCTCTAGTCCTGCGACCGTGCGATCGTTGAGGTTGATGTGGGTCAACATTGCGGGAGATGCATCAAAAGACTCACCTGTGAGAGCAAAACCATGATTTTGGCTAGTGATCTCGACGCGGCGATCAGAGTTTTCAGCTTGGTTTTGAGCAGGTTGATTTAAGCCACGATGTCCAAACTTGAGCTTGAAGGTGTCGCCACCCATTGATAAGCCCAAAATCTGATGACCTAAGCAAATACCAAACATTGGCTTGTCAGCACCGAGCAAAGCCTTAGCAGTTTCGATGCCTTGAGTAACGGCAGCAGGATCGCCAGGTCCGTTTGACAGGAAAATTCCATCAGGATTATAGGAGAGAATCTTTTCGGCGGGGGTATCTGCGGGAACGACGATCACGCGGCAACCATAGCTAGCAAAGCGGCGGAGAATATTGCGCTTGACTCCGAAGTCGATCGCTACAACAGTCATCGCTTCACCTGTTAACTGCAATGGTTCGATAAATTCCCATGCAGGTAAGGTTTTGTCTGCCCATTCATAAATGCGATCAGTTGAGGCGGCTTGAGCAAGGTTTTGACCTTGCATAGAGGGAGCTGCTTTTACTTGCGATAATAAGACTTCAGGATCAAGGATTTCCGTGGAAATGCCGCCATTCATGGCTCCAAGCGATCGCAACTTGCGGGTAAGGGCGCGAGTGTCAATCCCTGCAATACCGACAACATTATGTGCCTTGAGGTAATCGGGCAGAGACTGACGCGATCGCCAATTACTGGGGACAGCCGTAATGTTACGCGCAATTACACCACGCACCTGTGGGCGATCGGATTCATCATCTTCGGGGGTTACGCCTGTATTGCCAAGTTCGGGGCAGGTAAAAGTTACAATTTGACCTCGGTAGCTGGGATCGGTCATTACCTCTTGGTAGCCAGTCATACCCGTATTAAATACTACTTCGCCGATCGTGGTTCCTGATGCGCCGAACGCATAGCCACGGTAACAAGTACCATCTGCCAAGACCAAAATTGCTGCTTGCTTTGTTGCCATATCTTCAAATACTCGTTCGTTGCTGTCCACTATTCAGATACTTATTTTGGACATTAGCGCACATTCTAAACGTTATCTAAGACACTTTTAGCAAATCGATAGGTTCTTCATTTAATAATTTTTCAATATAAGCATCTAAATGAACCAGTTTTACAACACTTAATCGATGAAGCTTTTCTAATATCTCCATTTCTTTTTGCCATTGCTCTAAAGAAGTAACTTGAGATTCATAGACTTCAATTGTCACATTTGGGACATTAAATCCTTCAAGGCTCTAACCATATTGCTGTTGCTCAGTTACAGCATATTGTTCTACGATGGTCGCAACTGAGCCACGTTTCAAATTATGGGCTGGTATGTCATGTAATAAAACGACTTCGGAGAATAAAGGATATTTAGGTTTCATAAGAATTACTCCCGATCGCTAGAACGTCTAGGAACTAATGTAACAAATTTTGCTTGTTGATTTTTAATCATCCAAATAGTATAGGACTTACGCAAATTAACCAAGAAATCAAGTTCTTGGCTAAAAGCTCAAGTCCACTGAAGTGGACTACAGAATACTGTTAATTAACCCGTTTCAACGGGTTTGAGCTTTTAGCCCGCACTTGAGTGCAGGGCTACTGCGTAAGTCCTATAGTAGTAACTTCAAGCTCTATGCCATTTATACCTTTAAGTTTTGCTTCAATTTTATATTTGTCCCCATAGGTCGTTTTTTCTAAAAATTGTGCAGGCTGGGGCAAAATTTGAGATCGCAAATCAGCTTCTAACTGTTGCCAATTGTCTAGGGTATATCCTGCTTTCTGAAGAAATTGTGATTTGTCATCTTTGGGCAGAAGCACCAACAGATATTTGGTGAGCTTTTCTTCGGCGATCGCGGTGTCAGCAGGAAGTAGCATCGTTTATCTAGACTCCTATTTCTGGTTTTGCCACTGTAGCGCGATCGCTTTCAATGCCAGCTACAGGTAAGTTTAGCTGCTGCCTAAATTTAGCTAGTTCTTGAAAATAGTTGGTCAAGTGGTGGTAGTCCTAAAAAGGAAAGAATGAGAGCGGAGGTAAATAAGCTTTGTAATGATGGATGAAATTCCAAATGGCTCCAAACCGAAAATCTGTAATGCCCGTTAAGCGGGAATTACAGATTCTTGGCTTTTATATTTAATTGTGCGTAGGGTACTTAGCTAAGAACTTCAGCGATTTCAATCACTTGACCATCGGGGTCTTTGACCAAAAAGTTGAGCGGCTTTTCGCTACGGACTTTGTGTTTAATGCCTTTGACTTGAATCTGCAACAAGAGCTGCTCTACACAATCGCGATTAAAGCAAATATGTCGTCCTCGGTTTGCGTCGGTGACATTGGCTCCAGGGACAATGTGCAATTGGACGTTTTTCTTGAGCTGATACCAAGCGCCATCCATGTCTGCTGAATATTTTGACTGAGAGCGTCTAGCTTCGGCAGGAATATAAATGGGATCGGCAGGTGCACCCATGCCATATTCATAGCCATAGTAATAATGTAGCGGCACATCTGCGATCGGCAGTTTCATTTCGCCTTCATAAAAATATCGCGCTTGATCGAGGTTAGAAACCATGATCGTATGTACTTTTGGTGCGCTGGTGAGAAACATCCACATGGCAACAGCGTATGCACCGAGGAGCATAACCATGATGCCTTGAGTAGAAAAAATTGACTCCATCGTAAAGCAACTACATATTAAGAGACTAAGCTTTTTAGTTTAACGCAACTGTCATAGGTTTAAGTCACAAACTACACGATCTGACGATTTGCCTTATAGGTTAGTGCGGCACTTCGTGCCGCACTAACCTATAAATCTAGGTATCGTAGGGAATATCTGAGGGCTTTTTGCCAACGGTTACCGTAAAGCTAGGAAATTTCACTAAGTCCGCAGTAAATTTTTCGTCTAAAGTCAGGGCATATTTGCGATCGGACAATAAAACTACGGGAATATGCTCTCGATCTTCTTTATTAGAAACTAACTTTCTTTCTACTTTTTTTGTGAAATGCTCTTGCTTAAATTCTTTTATCTGCTCGTTACTAATTCGATTTAATCGACCTTGCTGGGTTAAGAGATTAATAATCACGGCAATATTATTACCTGATGCAGCATGTCCCATCGTTCTGTAATATTCAGCTATCAATTTTTGGGAAATAACTAAGTGAGCATTATCATCATGTTTTTTGGGATTAGAGTTAGACTCTATTAGCCATTTAATTAACTTTTTGTACTCAGGATCGATAGGATTAGAGAAGTTTTTAGCTATATTGTTATCGATAAATATATCTTTTCTAGTCATTAGATATTCTTAAAATTTAAACCTATCAAGCATTAAGAGCAATGTCCATTGTGTCAATCATATATGTCTCAAAAAATCCTTTGGGAGCATTTAAGATTTGTCCATCTTTAGTAAATTCAATACGATGAGCGATGCTGCCATCTTTAATAGAATTTTCAAAATAATACACGGCTACATCTTCAGGCTGAATTTCTCCTTTAACAATAAGTAATCTCATTCTATTAAGCAAATACTCACTATGAGTTTCAACAATATAGTTTTTATTTCTCTCTTTGACTTGCTTAACTAAATAGTCACCTAAGTTAGCTTGTACAGAAGGATGTAAATGTATTTCTGGCTGAGACATAATTAATGTTGAATCATCTGACAATTGTAAATCAGCAACAATAATCGGCAAAAACTGACTGATCCCAAATCCAACATCAGCTAATGATTCCCATTTACTTCTACTCTTAACTTTAACTTTTAGCTCAAACCTACCTCCAGAGAGTCTGTGAAGCTTTACGTCATGGAGCATTTTCAAATCCTTAAGAGTAGCGGTCAACTTATATAGTTCTTCTGATTGATTATCATTCCAATCTAAAATTTGATCAATATAGCCATCACCAAACTTATTAATAACACCACTTGATAGAGATTGGTAATAAGTTCTTTCAGGTTGAAATCTGAAAGAACTTATAAAATTGAAATCATTAATTAAATCACCATACATAGCACTAGTACTATCCATAAAATAATTATAAACTTCTATATCAGAGTCATTAATTACTTCAAAGTAAAAATCATTTATATTTAGGGTCATTAATTGTTGATTATTATCTCTAATATTCACAACATAAGACAAATCTTCTTTTTGCTTGACCTCAATTTCAGCTCCATTCTTTAGGTATTTCAATCTCGGAGATTTTCGTATTGTATCAAAGCTCCATAAGGTTGTGAAATCATATATATTTTTCCCAAAAGAAAAATTTAAATCGATTTCTATATTGTTTTTGAAATCATGATTAAATAGAACCTCCTCAAATCCTCCCATATTCACATAGTTGCCATTAAGTGATAAATATAATGGGAACGAGTTTCCATTTAAATTAACACTTTGAAGGGGCGCTAAAATCCCATATATTAGAGAACTCTTCCCACTACTATTTTCACCTGTAAGCAAAGTTATTTTTGAGAAAGAAATATCTACTTCTTTAAAGCATTTAAAGTTTTTAAGAGCTAATCGATGAATCTGCATAAGTGTTTTTCTAAAAAACTATTTTGAGATATTGTTTTGGTTTATATTCTGGAATTTTATGATTTGCCGATCGCAATAAATCTCTAATGAGTTACCGAAGCTGAATACATAATACAAGTTATAAAAGTCCTAGCTTTGTTTTACTACATTTTTAATAATCTTGCCGATCGCTTGCTAAGCGTAAAATTTTCCCTGCTAACATCGCCGCTCCGAAGCCGTTATCGATATTTACCACACCTACACCCGTAGCACAGGAATTAAGCATCGTCAGCAAAGGCGCTAGCCCATTAAAACTAGCCCCATAACCAATACTCGTCGGCACAGCTACAATCGGGCAATCAGCCAAACCAGCAACCACACTTGCCAACGCCCCCTCCATGCCAGCGACCACGATAATCACATCAGCATCAGTGATCGCATCACGATGACTGAGCAAACGATGAATTCCTGCCACACCCACATCCCAAAGTCGCTTAACTGTAAATCCACATAGCTCGCCTGTGACAGCCGCTTCCTCTGCGATCGGCAGATCGGCAGTTCCTGCGGTAAGGATTGTCATTGTGCCTTGCTTTTTCATGATTGACTCACCGAGGCAGCAAATTTGGGCGATCGGGTAATATCGTAAACCTCGCAAAGATGGCTGAATCAGTTCATAAACAGAAGATGAGATCTTAGTTGCCATTACCAAGGGATTTTTGGACTCCATCACCCGCATGATTTGGACGATTTGCTCAGGAGTCTTACCCAGGCCAAAAATCACTTCAGGAAAACCTGTTCGTAAAGTGCGATGGTGATCGATTTTGGCGAAATCTCCAACCGATTCATAGTGGAGATATTTCAATTCTTCTAAAGCTCTCTCTGGACTAAGTTCTCCTTTCGCTACTGTT
Organism: Pseudanabaena sp. UWO311; assembly: GCF_006937785.1. GTDB lineage: Bacteria > Cyanobacteriota > Cyanobacteriia > Pseudanabaenales > Pseudanabaenaceae > Pseudanabaena. Next base: position 20,057 of record NZ_SJEE01000027.1, on the reverse strand, counting down.
TCCAGAATTTGCTTTAAGTTGTCATGCATAGAAATTAAATGTGCTGATTTAGAGGGCAATGCTTCGGATAGTTTACTGATTTTACGTTACCGTCAATTCTTCGCCACACTTTTAATAGGCTTGTCCGAAAGGCTTTGGAAATATAGCAATCCCGCAGAGGTTAGAAACGTAAAGTAAGCGATCGCTTGTCCAAGAAATAGGCGATCGCGAAAGCCAAACAAAGCTTTAAGCAAGATTCCAGGGAATTCTTTGTCAGGAAGAATCTCATGTACATCCCAAACTAAACCACCTAGAAGACAAGAAGTTAATTCAGTTGTTGTATCAGTTGGGAAACAAAGTGTAGTCTGCGAGAGTTCGGCATAGGCTGCTACGGCTTTGTCAAGATGTCCGATCGCACTGATGACTAGCCCTGCAACGATTAGTAATAGAAATACACCCATTGTTTGAAAGAATACTTTGAGATTGATGCGAATTCCGAATTGAAACAGTGCAACCCCGATCGCTACTGCCCCAACTAAACCTGCGATAGCGCCCAAAATTGGCGCAAGTCCACCTTGCAGCTTAGCAGAGATAAAAATCACCACCTCAAAACCTTCGCGCAAAACTGCGATCAAAATCAGCGTAAAAACCGCCCATCCTGCATTCTTTTCATTTGCGATCGCCTTGCCAATTCGCCCCTCGATTTCACCCTTCAGCGCTTTAGCATTTTCGGTCATCCATACCAACATCCAACTCAACATGGCGATTGCGGTAATTCCCAAAAGCCCTTGCCACAATTGCCCATAAAAAGCGGCTTGGTCTGGGTCAGTACTTTCGACCTGCTTTAAAAACCAATTCAGTAATATCCCCACTACAAAGCTAGCTAATACTCCTGTACCAATGCCGCCAAACACCCAAGGGTTAAGCGAACTGCGATCGGCTTTTTTGAGATATGCCATCACGATACCCACCACAAGGGCGGCTTCGACTCCTTCGCGCAAGGTAATCGCAAAAATCGGTAAGGCTGCACTGAAATCCATAGAATGTTCCTTTCAAAAATTCGTGTAGGGTTTGCAGTTTGCCTATAGGTAAACTGCAAACCCTACATAATTTTAACGCTTTGCTACAGGCATCCCCAAAATGTCCTCAATGCGAGGCATATCCTCTAGCGCAATCACCCGACCTTGATCTTCAAAATTAGAGATCTGATCGAAGTTGAGATAGCGATAGAGTTCACTGGAAAAAGGATCGATCTTCTTAGTGACGATCGCTTGATATTCTTCCACTGTCGGAATCTTACCTAGCAAGGCGCAGACCGCCGCTAGCTCAGCCGAACCGAGATAGACTTGAGCGTCTTTGCCCATGCGGTTATTGAAGTTACGGGTAGACGTGGAGAAGACCGTCGCGCCATCAGCAACACGAGCTTGATTGCCCATGCAGAGAGAGCAGCCAGGGACTTCTGTTCTTGCTCCAGCTACACCGAAAGTACTATAAATCCCTTCTTCCTTGAGTTGGAACTCATCCATGCGTGTCGGTGGTGCTATCCAGAGACGTGCTTTCACGGCGGCTTCCTTTTCGAGAACCTTAGCGGCGGCGCGATAGTGACCAATGTTGGTCATGCAGGAACCGATAAACACTTCATCCACGCGATCGCCTGCTACTTCTGAGAGTAACTTCACATTGTCAGGATCGTTGGGTGCAGCCACAATTGGCTCCTTGATTTCATTGAGATCGATTTCGATGATTTCGGCATATTCAGCATCGGGATCGGCTTCCATCAGAACAGGATTAGCTAACCATTCTTCCATTTTGGCGATACGACGCAATAAAGTCTTAGCGTCGCTATAGCCACGAGCAATCATGTTCTTCATTAAGGCGACATTTGATCGCAAATATTCGGCAACTGTCTCCGTACTGAGCTTGATCGTGCTGCCAGAGCATGAACGTTCAGCGGTGGCATCGGTGAGTTCAAAGGCTTGTTCGACCTTGAGATCGGGTAAACCTTCGATTTCCATGATTCGACCAGCGAAGACATTTTTTTTGTTCTTCTTCTCAACGGTCAGCAACCCTTTTTGAATGGCAATGTAGGGAATCGCATTCACGACATCGCGCAGGGTAACCCCAGGTTGCAACTTACCTGTGAAGTGCACTAATACGGATTCAGGCATATCGAGAGGCATGATTCCCAAGGCGGCGGCGAAGGCGACTAGTCCTGAACCTGCGGGGAAGGAAATACCCAAGGGAAAACGAGTATGGGAATCGCCACCAGTGCCGACGGTATCGGGTAGGAGCATTCTATTTAACCAAGAATGGATAATGCCATCATTGGGACGCAGGGCAACACCTGCACGGGTTGCAAAGAAATCAGGAAGTTCTTTATGGGTTTTAATGTCGGTGGGTTTAGGATAAGCCGCCGTATGGCAAAAGCTCTGAAGCACTAAGTCAGCGCTAAATCCTAAACAGGCGAGTTCCTGCAACTCGTCACGGGTCATTGGGCCAGTTGTATCTTGAGAACCAACGGTCGTCATCAATGGTTCGCAGGAAGTATAGGGGCGCACACCAGCCACACCGCAAGCTTTGCCCACCATTTTTTGAGCGAGGGTGTAACCTTTGCCTGTGTCAGTAGGTGTGGAGGGAAGGATGAAAATATCGCTGGCGGGTAAACCGATCGCTTGACGAGTTTTGGCGGTAAGACTGCGACCGATCAACAGAGGTATGCGACCACCAGCGCGAACTTCATCTGCGATCGTGTCGGGGGTGAGGCTGAAAGTAGAGAGAGTTTCACCAGCCGCGTTAGTGATTTTGCCTTCGCGAGTGTGAATCGTAATTACATCGCCTGTTTCTAGTTTAGAGACATCGCATTGAATCGGCAAAGCACCCGCATCTTCGGCAGTATTAAAGAAAATCGGCGCAATCGTGCTACCGAGAATTACGCCGCCCGATCGCTTGTTAGGTATGAAGGGAATATCGTTGCCAATATGCCACAGCACCGAGTTAATCGCTGATTTACGCGAAGAACCAGTTCCCACAACATCACCGACAAAAGCGACAGGATGTCCTTTTTTCTTAAGTTCAGCAATGGTTTTTAGACCAGTGGGCATCATTGATTCCAACATACAGAGCGCATGGAGGGGAATGTCAGGACGTGAGAATGCTTGAGAAGCTGGTGAAAAGTCGTCGGTATTGATTTCACCTGTTACTTTAAAAACGGTTACAGTGAGAGTCTCAGGTAATATGGGGCGACTGGTGAACCATTCGGCTGCTGCCCATGACTCGATTACGCCTCTGGCTCTAGCGTTAGTTTTAGATAATTCCAAAACTTGATTGAAGGCATCAAATACTAGGAGCGTTTTCTTGAGAGCAGTTGCAGCAAGATCGCCTAAATCATCATTTTCTAGTAAATCGATTAGAGTATGCACGTTATAGCCACCGACCATCGTGCCAAGCAATTCCACGGCTCTTGACGGTGTCACCAATGGTGATGTCAATTCACCCTTAGCGATCGCTGTTAGCCATCCTGCTTTGACATATGCAGCCTGATCGACTCCTGGGGGAATGCGATCGCGCAGTAACGATAGTAAAAACTCCTCTTCACCTGCTGGAGGCTTTTGTAATAAATCACAAAGTGCCGAAGCTTGCTGGGCATTCAAGGGCAGAGGGGGTATCCCTTGCTGGGCGCGTTCGGCAACATGGTCACGGTAGGCTGATAACATACGTCGTTATTTCTGATTCTGTAATTTGAGATATAGCAGATTGCAAGAGTAAGTACCTCGGCACAATTAAAAAGCCAGAACCCACAATCTGCACCGCCCGCTGCGTGGGCGGTGCAGATTGTGGGGCTTATATTTAATTGTGCCTAGCTATTTATGACCATCTGGGGCACACTCTCATAATCTGCTGAGGATAGCTATATTATTGATCCTATTAAACTTTGGCGCGGAAATTATGTTTACGTTGACATGTTTTAGGTTTTGCAGAGATTTGGGTTCAAAGTAAAATGAAAACTTGTGCCAGATGAACAAGATAAATCTAAGCTAGCTCGCAATTGTTGAGTCATAATACGTACCAGTCTTAAACCAAGAGAAGCAGTTGCTTTAAAGTCAATATTTTCAGGAATCCCAACTCCATTATCACGAATGATTAAATGTAAGTTGTCATCATCTATCGATTTATATAAAATCACTTCAATTAAGCCTACATTATTATTTGGGAATGCATACTTAAAAGCATTTGTTAATAGTTCATTCACAATTAATCCCATGGAAATTGCCGTATCAATATTCAATTGAGTTGGCTTAACATCTAATTTTAATTCAACTTGGCTAGTATTAAAACTTGTGGAGCTATAGAGATTCCCAACTAGACGCTGTAGATATTCACAAAAATCAACCTTATCCACATCATGAGATTGATATAATTGCTCATGAATTAACGACATTGTATGAATCCGTCGTTGACTATCGGAAATTGCTCTCAAAGCTTCTGCATCATTTATATAACGAGCTTGCATTGATAGCAAGCTATCAACTACACTAAGATTGTTTTTAACCCGATGATGTACCTCTCTTAATAGAACCTCTTTGTCCGCAAGTGAAGATTGCAAACTTGATTCAACTTCTTTTAACTTCGTGATATCAGATGCCGCACCAATTGTTTGTTTAACAGTACCATCTGCATTACGAAAAAAAACAGTTTCTTGACTATAGAACCATTTCCACTTGCCATGAATATCTCGCATTCGATATTCAAAGAGAAATAAATCTTCAGGATTTTCTTCCAGTCTTCTATTCTGAATAAGTTCGTAATGTTCTTTTACTCTTTCTAAATCATCAGGATGAATAACCTCATTGAGTAGTAAGTTACCCATAGCCTGAATCTCTGAGGGGGGGTATCCCAAAAGGTGAGTAATAGCTTGATTACAATATATATTACGATGTTCTTCAAGATCGTAAATATAGAGAATATTTGGAGTTGTATCTGCAATTCGTTGAATAAATTGTTGACTGCTTTTGAGTGCTAGTTCAGCTTGCTTTCTGGTTAGCGCGATCGCAACATAAGTAACAATTGTCTGTGTTAGCTGGACTTCTTCTTCTGTAAATTGCCTTGGCGCATCGAAATACGCGACAATATCTCCCAAATGACGACGTTCGTATTCTAAGGGAAATACGGCTAAGGCTCCGATACTTTCAGCTAGGCATATATTTTGTAAGATGCGATCGCTAGGAAATATCGCACAGTAAGGAAAAGGTCTAAATTTGAGTTCAACTTGATGAGATGAATCTTCAAAGAATGCTTCAATAGATTGCCTGTAATCTTGACTAATTCCTACAGATTCCTGATATTGCACACAATGATTAGCAAGAGTTGTAATCACGGCAGAACGCGAAGTTCGTAGAGCCGTACAGATTCCATTTAACGCAATTTGATAAATTTCATTAACTGATTGCGCAGCATTCAATGCTGATACAAATTCGTACATCAGCCTTAAGCGATTGAGCTGCAAATTCAAGCGATCTTCAGTTAATTGTTGATCAGCGATCGTTTGTACTAATTGAAGGTTAACTTCCTTGAGTTCTGTCTTGACTTTAGCCATGAGCATCACCTCCTACGATCGCATTCTTAATTCTTAAGCTTGGCGAACCACAACCCACCGCTAATCCACTTTGTCCTCCTTTACCGCAGCCACCTGACTCGTCCCATACAAAGTCATTGCCGATCGCCTCAATATCTTGCAATGTCTCAAAAGCATTTCCTGAGAGCGTCACATCCTTGACAGGCTCAGCGATTTTACCATTGCGAATCATCCAAGCCTCACCTGCGGTAAAGGTAAACATTTCTCCATTAGTCATACCACCTTGCCAGTTTTTGGCATAAACACCAAGCGGAATATCATTAAACAAATCGGCAACAGATGTTTGACCTCTCCCAATCCAAGTATTCGTCATTCTTACGATTGGTGGATAATGATAATCCAAACATCGCGCATTACCAGTTACTTTTTCACCCAATTTACCTGCTGTCTCCCGCGAATGTAATCTTCCAACCAATACGCCATCTTCGATTAATTGTGTCGTCGTCGCAGGTACACCTTCATCGTCATAGAGATAGCTACCGCGATGGTCAGGATTAGCAGCTCCGTCAAAAATTTGTAAATCCGTGGAGCCAAATCTTCTGCCAATGCTCATGGTTTCTAACATGTCGGGATTTTCGTAGAGCATATCTGCTTCAGATAGATGTCCAAATGCTTCATGTACAAACAATCCTGCCAAAATCGGATCAATGACTACTGTGTAGGTATTCCCTTGCACAGTGGGTAAATCTAGCGAACTAAGAGCGCGTTGAGCCGCACCAATTACTTGTTGATCCAAATTGAGCAAATCTGTATAAGTACTTCTTGAACCGAAAGTTTCGCGACCAGTTTGTATTGTTTCTCCATCCCTTGCGATCGCGGAGCATCGTAATTCCCAGTCAGCCCATTCTTGCTCAATCATCGTACCTTCGGATGTAGCAAAAACTACCTGCTGCGTGCAGTCTCCATAGCGAACAGACGTACTAACTACGCGATCAGAAACCGAGTGCAAAATATCGGTGTAATGGGCGCACAAATTCTTTTTGTCAATGAGTTCAATTTGATGCGGATTTTCTTTAATCAGAGATACCTTTGCTTGTACAGGCTCGACAGCTGCAAGTACCGTTTCTTCACTACCAACCCATTTTGCCGATGCGATCGCTTCCTTGAGTTTGGCTTCCAAACTATGTAGATCATTAAAACTCGCAAATCCCCATCCGCCCCGATGACAGGCTCTCACCTGTCCACCAATCGAAATACCTGTACTCAAAGTTTCAACTTTACCGCTGCGTAAAAAAATATCCGCCCCTTGAGATCGCTCTAACCGAATCGCAAAAAAATCGACATGGGGTTTATATTTTTGCACTAAGCTCAAAATTTCATCTTTAAATTGCCATATGTTCATATATCAAGCTCACAAGAAAAGCTCTTTATGCATTTAGATCAAAATTATCGCACAAAAATATCATTTTAGTGGATAAATAATGTTTGCTTCTAGCAACTCTATATTTATGCGACCGATTTTGTTGTTTTTTAGCACCTACGATGCTAAAAAACAACAAAATCGGCTTTGATGCAAGTTCGCCGCTGGTGAACTTGCATCAAAGCCGATTGTCATAATGAGAATCGTTGATTCGGCTACACAGCCATTTTCATTATGAGACCAATTCTGTGTTTTCCAGTGCCTGCGGCACTGGAAAACACAGAATTGTTTTTTTGAAAGTCTGCCTACGTCAGACTTTCAAAAAAACAATTTTTAAAGGGAGAATTGCTGCCGTCAATAAATATAAATTGCCAATCGAGAACTTTTGTGATATATATCTTAGCCTAAATTCCCTAAATGAATTGCACCTATGAATGCCACAGTAAATGCCCTCACAAATGCCTCAGAAGACATGACAGCCAACCTTCAGAAGGAAATTAATTTACTTAAGGTTGATCTAGAACAAAAGGATCTGTTAGTACAGCAGCTTTCTGAAGAGCTTTTTCGTTTGGTAAAGGGAAATACAGCCTTTTTGCCAAATGCAGAGGTACATGAGCATCATTCAGAAGAGATGCGCTGTTTGGCAGAAAAGCTTGCTATGGTTGAAAATCAATTAATTTTATCTCAAGCCCTAATCCAAGATCGTGATCGTGAAGCCTTAGAATTGCGTCACACGATCCAAGAAATGGGCGATCGCAATCGGATGCTAGAGCAAGTCGTGCAGGAGTTGCCAAATATTTACCGTGCTAAGTTTGCCGAGCGGATTGTCCCGATCAAACAAAAGATCGAAGCCCTGCAAAAAGAAAACCGACAATTGCACATCGAGCTGCAAAGCCTCAGTTTCCGTCTCTCAGGTCGTACCCGTCGTCCTGCGGCTCAGCAACAACGCCTTGAACTACCCAGAGTTATCCCTGCGCTAGGCTAAATAAAAAAGGCGACATGAAGCACCGCCTTTCTCTTGTTCGGGGTTTAGGTTGGCATTGCCTATCCTACTAAAAAATAAATAAAAGCGGCGCTTCGCGCCGCTTTTATTTATTTGGGTTTTAAGCCATACATGCCGCCTAGCAAAAACCATAACAACATACTTAGACGTGGTTCATAGAGTACTAAGTCTAACCAACCTGACATCAAAAAAAGCATAACGCTGATCACGACTACGACTATCATGCCTTCCGTATCTTTAGCGATCGCGGATTTGAGAGATATCCAGATTGTCCAACCGATGATACCAACAAATCCCAACAGCGCAGGAATTCCCGAACCAATAGAGATCGCTAAAAATAAATTATGCTCATGTGGTAATCCTCTCAAGTCATAGCCAATGGACTGAGCCACCAGAGGGAAATTGCGTAACCCCCAACCTTGGAGCGGATGTTGAGATATTAGAGAAAGTGCAAACTGCCAAGCATTGAGACGACCAGCCGTGGAAGCATAGTCACCTAATTGGGGATCGATACTACTAACTAAACGATTGACAAATCCTTCTGGTAATAGCGATCGCACTGCTTCACCACCCAAGCCAAATTTTTGTCCAAACACCCCCCAAGCAATGATTGTCAAAACAATTCCAAAGCCTAAAACAAGTTTCCATTGACGGTAGTAGAGAGTTAGGACAACAGCGCCGACTACGGCAATTCCCCAAGCATTCCGTGAACTAGTCAGGATCAGCACACAAGTTCCTAATGCTAAAGCAATAGCAGCGATCACCTGTTGGGATTTAGAAATACTTTTGACTTTGCCAAGGGCAAAATGAAAAGCAATCGGTAATATCATTAAGAAGTAAGCAGCTGTTTCATTGAAATGACCGAAAAATGACTGAATGCGGCGATCGGGACTAAATCCCATCGGGATCGGATAGCTATCAAAAATCACTTTCGGAAAAATCCAATCGGGTCGATCAAGAACTGCCTGTAATAGCCCAAATCCACTTACCATTATGGAACTCAGCACTAGTAGCCAGAGAAAATGAATAAATTGAGTAGGGGTACGGATGATGTAACTAGTAGTGGCAGCCAAGAGAAAATATGGCAAGAAATTAGCTAATCCAGCAGCAGCTGTGGCTGGGTTGAAAGCAATGATAGTAGTGAAGATCATCCATAGAGATAGCCAAAAATAAGCACGATTAACTGGTGTGGCGATCGCTCTCCATCCATGAAAAATTAGAACTCTCAAAGCCAGTGCAAACATAAAAAGTGGCATAAAAACATTGCTAATCACCATAAAAATAGCAACGCTTTGCAGCCAATTCCACTCTAAGCGCAACTGATCATTGTCTATCGATTTCCAGAGCATCCCTACACCTCACATATCTGCGTAATAACAACTGATGTTACGTAGAAGGAATTCCTGAGACAGCAAAAATCTATGGCTTGCACGGGGGCACAGCACCTACAGAATTTAAATTGGTTCCCCCGTAGTTGCCCTGCCACGCTAGCGGTAAGAGATTCATCATCTGAGTTCCACGTAACAATTAAAACAAGAAAGGGAGCGCATTGCACTCCCTTTCTTGTTTTAAAAAAGATTCGCTCTACAAACCTTTTTTAATGATTAGTAATCGAAGTCGCCGCCAGCAGCCATGGCTCCACCGCCACCAGCATTAGCACCTTCAGGCTTATCAACAACAATACATTCGGTGGTGAGGATCATGCCAGCGATCGAAGCCGCATTTTGCAACGCAGAACGAGTAACCTTAGCAGGATCAACGATACCAGCGACAAACATATCTTCAAATTCGCCAGTCATTGCATTGAAGCCAATGTTGAAGTCTTTTTCACGGACATTCTCAGCGATTACAGCACCGTTGAAGCCAGCATTTTGAGCAATACGCTTAACAGGAGCTGACAATGATTTAGAAACAATGATTGCGCCAGTGAGTTCTTCACCAGTCAGGTTCGCATTTGCCCAAGTGAATAATTCTGGAGCAAGGTGCACATAGGTTGTACCACCACCGGGAACGATACCTTCTTCAACAGCAGCCTTGGTTGCGTTGATGGCATCTTCGAGGCGAAGTTTGCGATCCTTCATTTCGGTTTCAGTTGCTGCACCAACCTTGATGACAGCTACGCCGCCAGAGAGCTTAGCCAAGCGCTCTTGAAGCTTTTCTTTGTCGTAGGAAGATTCAGTTTCTTCGATTTGACGACGAATTTGCTCAACGCGAGTCTTTACAGCTTCTTCGTTACCATCAGCAACAATAGTGGTACTGTCCTTGGTGATAATGACACGACGTGCCTTGCCGAGCTGATCTAGCTTAACTGCATCAAGACGAAGACCAGCATCTTCGGTGATTACTTGAGCGCCAGTAAGAGTTGCCAAATCTTCGAGCATCGCTTTACGGCGATCGCCAAAACCAGGAGACTTGATTGCAGCAACGTTAAGAACGCCACGTAGACGGTTTACAACAAGAGTTGCCAAAGCTTCTTTTTCGATATCTTCAGCAATGATGATCAAAGGACGACCAGAGCGAGCGACTTGCTCTAAAACTGGTACGAGTTCTTGGACTAGGGCAATCTTCTTATCAGTAATCAACAGAACTGGTTCTTCAAAAGAAGCTTCCATGCGCTCTGTATCAGTTACGAAGTATGGAGAGATATATCCCTTTTCAAAGCGCATACCTTCAGTAATTTCCAATTCGGTGAACATGGATTTACCTTCTTCGAGGGAAATCACACCTTCTTTACCGACTTTGTCCATTGCTTGGGCGATCATTGCACCTACTTCTTCGTCGTTACCAGCCGAGATGGTTCCAACTTGAGCGATCGCTTTAGAATCTTCAATAGGCTTAGCATGATCCTTGATCTTGCCAACCAAGAAAGCCGTTGCTTTGTCGATACCGCGTTTAAGAGCGATCGAATTAGCCCCAGCAGCAACGTTACGCAAACCTTCTTTAACCATTGCATGAGCCAAAACCGTTGCGGTAGTGGTTCCATCCCCAGCAGCGTCATTAGTTTTAGAAGCTGCTTGGCGGATCAAAGCTACGCCAGTATTTTCAACATTATCTTCTAGTTCGATTTCTTTAGCGATGGTTACCCCATCATTAACGATTTGAGGAGAACCAAATTTCTTTTCAAGAACTACGTTACGTCCCTTAGGTCCAAGGGTTACGGCAACGGCTTCAGCCAAGATGTCCATACCACGCTCAAGGGCGCGACGAGCATCTTCGTTATAAATTATTCTTTTAGACATGATTTTTTTAATTGAGTAGTAGGTTAACAGAAGATTTGGTGATTGGTGATTGGTGATTGGGTTTCGATCTCAGTTGCCGATTACCAATTACCAATTACCGATTACCAATTACCAGTGATTATGCAACGATCGCTAAAATATCTTTTTCTGTTAGCAGCACATATTCGTCTGTGCCTAGTTTGATATCAGTTCCAGCATATTTGGAGTACAAAACTTTGTCTCCAACTTTGACTTCGAGGGCTTGGCGCTCGCCTTTGTCATCGAGTTTGCCAGGACCTACTGCGGCGATTTCGCCAACTTGGGGCTTTTCCTTTGCGGTCTCAGGCAAGAAAATTCCACCAGCGGTTTTTTCTTCTTTAGCGCTTACTTTAATAAATACGCGATCGGCTAAAGGCTTTACGGTAGTTACGTTTAATGTCGTTGTTGCCATTTGTATTCACTCAGTTGACTAGCATTTTTTGGCTTTGTCTAGAGTTGTTTAGCACTCTAGGTGACTGAGTGCTAATTTAACCGAAATGGTTGCAATGGCTATAGTGTGGTTTACCGAACTGAAAAGAACAAAGCAGGTGACGCTATGCTAAGAATCTCCTGCTTTGTTATATGAAAAACATGTTTGTATTGGCAGACTATTGGATAGTCAAAGTTGTGCCAGATACTATTTAAAGTAAGGTGCGCTACTCTTAACGGTAACGCAACTGTCAAAAACAGAGATTGCGTTACGTAACACACCCTACTACTTTTAAAACCCCAAAAGGTAAACTGCCCGCTACGCGGGCAGTTTACCTTTTGGGGTTTTAGTTTTTATTGCACCGAATTCAGTATAAATCGTCTTTATCTTTATAGATTAAGCTTCTTCTTGTTCTTCGCCTTGCAGCTTAAGTAAGAAGTAACCGAAGGCAATACCGACAGGAATTAATACCATCGATAAGACCATTGCGTTAACCATTTCTCCCATGATTTTCTCTTTTAATAAATAATTTAGATAATATTTCTTTAGGAATTTTACCGTATAAGCAGGGCTAAATTATTACCTCTACATCGATCGCATCAGCATAATCTTCTTGCTCACCCTTAGTTTGATTATCCTTAGATTTATGAGAATTTTGCTCATTTTGATAAGCAGCCATAACTTCGGCTTCATCTAGCCAAACTGGGCGAATCTCGTAATGAACTCGTAGATTTGCAGGAGTGCTACGTTCAGCTTCTCGTACAAATCGATTTGCTTCCCATTCTGCTTGAAATGTGTTGATCAATTTGAGCGTTTTTAGCCGCTGTCGCTCCAGATATGTCCATACTTCCCAAGCATTGTATTCAGACTCTTTGGGCGTTTCAAGGATTTCTTCAGGCTCTGAGATCGTTTCCGCATGATCGTCATGATCTGAAGATTTTTGACTGTCATTAACAGGATCATTGATCCGATCATCAAATTCAGATGATGCTGGCTTTGGACTATCTTCAACATCGCGAGATTTACTGACAAAATCCTGCGAAGCGGCAGAATCTACGACGGTATCTTGCGATCGCGATAGACTTTTAATCTCCCTAGCACGAATTTGTCTAACTGATTGTTCATCAGCGATCGACTTAACCTCGATCGCTGTCTGAGATTGATCAACCCATCCTTTAAAGATGACTTCTTCGCAATTAATTATTAAGAGATCGCCAACTTCTAACGCAAATCCTGCTAACGAATTAAACAATGGCTTCATGTTTGGTGTTGAACTAAAGCCACTAGGACTATTAGTATCTTGACGATGGTCATCAGCGACCTTGGGGATGGAGACATCTGCCTGATTAGATTTCCCATTATCAATCAGGCTTTGGACTCCCCCAGTTGCATTTTCATCTCACTAATTTGAGCATATAACGGAGCTAGACAATTCTCTACATAGGTCAAAAGCTCAGGATGCAAAATGAACGGAGCTATCTCTGGAGGTTTCTCTGGTATTGGCTCAGGCTCAAACTCACGACTGATCACTGTTAAAATCCAATCAGCGATCGCCTGTTGTTTAGCATCAGCTTTTGTTTTGATTTGGCTCAATAAAGGCAGAGGAAAACGAAGATTTACCTGTTTTGTCCTATGAGGAGTCGCCATTATTTGCCCTTACTTAAAATTTTTTGAAGTGTTTGCGAACTCAATTATAGCAATCGGCATCACTAATACCAATTATCGAAAATGTAGTCACATTTTCGATATGGATTTAAGGATAGGCGGCGCTTCGCGCCGCCTATCCTTAAATCCATATTTTTTAGGACTATCCACAAAGAAGAAGCATCGCGATTATTGCGATGCTTCTTCTTTAGCTTTATAGACATTTCGATAGCCAACAATTATTTAAACTGGAAAGGGGCTTTCCCCAATGAAAGCGTAACTATTACCCACAAAGCTAAGCTAGAGCAGGCAAAAGCAGAAATAACTCCTAAGAAAAAGCTATTCCAAACAATAATCATTTTGCTTTTCTCCTGAATTCAGAATCCTAGCTCTACTTTACATAATATGCACAGTCTAATACTTTTTAAAGCATATGTACGATTGCTAATGAAAAATTAACAATATATTCTAGACGATAAAACAAGGTAATTTGTTTCCCGACTACTTCATGTTTGAGATAGCTACAATCTCCCCAGTGAATAACTTAGTGATACGCGGCTTTGCCACGCATCACTAAGTTATTCACTGGGAACATCTTTTCTTTGAAGTAGATCATGCAAATTACAGTCTTAAAAATGAGTAAGGAAGTAAAAAATAGTACTCACAAAATCAATAATTCTCACTATTCATAAGATTAAGTTGTGGGATTTTCTGCGCCGCTGGCGCAGAAAATCCCACAACTTAATCTTGATTGTATTTGGCATAAGAATGATGCGTCAGCTTTAGCCAATGATAAAATGAGTGCCTGTACTTTCCTATTTCAAAACCATGACCGATTGGCAAATTGCCGCCGAATTTGAAGACATTCTCTATCACAAAGCCGATGGAATGGCAAAAATTACAATTAATCGTCCTCAAGTTCGTAATGCTTTTCGACCTAAAACGATTACAGAAATGATTGCTGCCTTTGCTGATGCGCGTGAAGATGTCGAGATTGGGGTGGTTTTGCTAACTGGTGCAGGACCTGCAACCGATGGTAAATACGCTTTTTGTTCAGGGGGCGATCAGAAAGTGCGCGGTGATGGCGGTTATATCTCTGAGTCTGGCGTACCGCGCTTAAATGTACTCGATTTGCAACGTTTAATTCGCACTATGCCTCAGCCTGTGATTGCCTTAGTTGCTGGTTATGCGATCGGTGGTGGTCATGTGTTGCATGTTGTTTGTGACCTAACTATTGCTGCCGATAATGCAATCTTTGGGCAGACTGGGCCAATGGTGGGTAGTTTTGATGGTGGCTTTGGAGCTTCCTATTTGGCGCGATTAGTTGGGCAGAAAAAGGCAAGGGAAATTTGGTATTTATGTCGTCAATATGATGCTCAAGAGGCTCTTGATATGGGCTTAGTAAATAAAGTTGTGCCAGTTGAGCAGTTGGAAGCAGAAGGTATCCAATGGGCTCAGGAAATTTTAGATAAAAGTCCCTTGGCGATTCGTTGTCTCAAGTCTGCTTTTAATGCTGACTGTGATGGGCAGGCGGGTATTCAAGAATTAGCGGGTAATGCAACTTTGTTGTTTTACATGACGCAGGAAGCTCAAGAGGGTAAGCAGGCTTTTTTGGAAAAGCGCAAACCCAATTTTCGACAATATCCTAAATTGCCATAAAACCCACAAAGATCAAGGCGGCGCTTCGCGCCGCCTTGGGGTAGATACAGGATACGTGTAAAAACCTGCAAAATGACAGTTAAAGATATACAGGGAGTACATTCTAAAAATATGATTTTTTGTTTTTTAGACAAAAAATCAAACGATAGAATGCGCATTTTAAGACCAATATTGCAGGCTTGTACACGTACCCTGTAGCTATCCCTACCCTGTAGCTGTCCCAAATTTATAAAACAGAGCATTTTTACAAATCGTCGATGTTGACAATTGGCATCTCATGCGAGGGACTCCACTCGTCTTCCGTCCAATATTTTTTTGGGTGTTTATTCTTCCAATACTTGTCCAATCAGATATTCAAAAAGCATTTAGTTGTACTCTCCAGGCATATCAGTTTTTCTAACAGTAATCCTGCCAACTTTCTTACCTGACATTCTCAATAATTCATCACCTGAAAATTCAAAACCAAGCTTTAGTGCTATTCGCGCAACATCATCTGAGGTTGATGCTGCGAGCACCTCGTTTTTAAGTTCAGGTTCAGACTGCATTTTCTTTAAAAATGCTTCGATTTGCTCAAAAGCCATATTTAAAATTCCTATTCTCGTTAGCTACTCGTAATATAAAGAAAAACAGCAGTATATAAGGGGTAAATACAGGATACGTGTAAAAACCTGTAAGATGACCTTTAAAGCCATACAGGGAGTACATTCCAAAAATAAATTTTTTGTTTTTTTGACGAAAACACCAACGATAGAATGCGCGTTTAAGACCGATCTTGCAGGTTTTTACACTTACCCTGTAGCTATCCCGCCTTTATTTTAATCTAATTGCTATAGTCATAAAAGACTGCTGAAATTTGAGAACAAGATTGATTTTTGCTTTGCAGATGTTTGCCAAACACATACGCAAAGTACTGTAAATTATGATCAATCAGCAAAAAATCAATCAAGTTTTATGTCGGAAGCCATTCTTCTCAATACTTTTTTCTGGGCTGCCATTGTGCTAATGGCGATCGCTACGAGTGGCGTTGGTTATCTTACTTATCTAGAATGGCAAGATCGTCGCCGTCGCGGAGGAAAAAGTTAAACCACTCATACATCCGATCTTCGAGCCAAGGCGTGTGCCATGCTAAACCCAAGTTAATTGTTTCCACGAAACTATTGGGTATATCGGAATCATTAATCGCTACGCAAAACCGAAAGGTCGTAACCTGCTCCCACTGTTTTAAATGTTTGAACACACGGACGATCGCCTGACGATAGGGATGATTTGGCTTTTCATACCAATCATCAGAAATTTCATTAGAGCGGTCAAACCCTAAATGGACAATCGAGAGCTTACTGGAAAACTCTTGGGGGAGTAAGTTTGGAGCCTGCGTATCAGCATTAGCAAACAAACTCGCAAAAGCTATTGAGGTTTCTTCTTGCAGTAATAGATCGTTAGCTGAAGCTACTTCCCGTAATTGATCAAACCATTCAGGCTGTTTATCTTCTGTCCAGCGAATCCCAAGGGTAATTAGTTTAGTTTTCAAGAGCAAATGCCCTAATTTTTCAGCCTTGGTTTCGAGATAACGCAAGTTATGCTCATTAGTCTCTATTAATAAAGGCAAGCGTCCAACAACTTCAATATCAAAACCTTTAAGTCCCGCGAGCTTCCGAGGGTTGTTAGTAATCAGGCGCATTTTCTTAATACCTAGATCATGCAAAATTTGCGCCCCAACTCCATAGGTACGCAAATCAGCCCCAAAGCCTAGCTTTTCGTTGGCTTCAACAGTATCTAATCCACCATCTTGTAAACAATAGGCTTTAATTTTATTTATCAGACCGATACCGCGCCCTTCCTGTCGTAAGTAAACAACTACGCCCCAATTTGCAAACTCGATCATTTTTAGAGCGCTTTGTAACTGTCCACGACAATCACAACGCAGCGATCCGAGAGCGTCACCTGTAAGACATTCTGAATGTACTCTCACTAAGACTTCATTCTCAGAAAAGTCTTTTAGATCACCTTTGACGATCGCCAGATGCTCAGTATTGTCGAGGGTATTACGATAGGCATAAACTTTAAAGTCGCCAAATAAAGATGGTAAATTCGCGATCGCTTCTCTTTGCACAAAACGATCATGAGCTAGCCGATAACTAATTAGATCGGCAATGCTGATTAATTTCAAGTTATGCAACTTTGCATATTCAATCAGTTCAGGCAGTCGAGCCATTGAGCCGTCATCATTTTGGATCTCACAAATAACACCTGCGGGATATAGCCCCGACATTTGTGCCAAATCCACCGCTGCCTCAGTATGGCCAGCTCTTTTAAGTACTCCGCCATCTTTTGCTCTGAGCGGAAAAATGTGTCCAGGACGACGCAGATCATTGGGGCGCGTATTTGGATTAATCGCCGATTGAATTGTGCGAGATCGATCCTCCGCCGAAATTCCTGTTGATGTACCTTCTACTGCATCAATGCTGACAGTGAAGGCGGTTTGCTGACTATCAGTATTTCGATCAACCATTAGTGGTAGATCTAAGCGATCAAGGCGATCGCCTGTCATCGCCAGACAAATCAAACCTCGCGCTTTCACCGCCATAAAATTCACCATTTCAGGGGTGGCAAATTGGGCTGCCCCAATCAGATCACCTTCATTTTCGCGGTTTTCATCATCGACAACGACGATGAGACGACCAGATTTGAGGTCATTAAGAGCATCAGGGATAGAGTCAAATTGAAACTTAGTCAAGGCTTACTGTCAGGCATTCAAGCTATTTATATCCATCATATAGCAATCTCTATATTGCTTACTCCCTTCCTATACAAGAATTAGTGATACGGCGCTCCGCGCCGCATCAGCAATTCTTGTAGTAGCCAAGAAAACGAATAAGTCAACAACATCAAATATGTTGTTGACTTATTTGGTGATACAGTTATTTACTTTGTTGAGACATCAAAATTTATTTGTAAGACTAAATGTTTTTTGAGGATTTACAAAATAAATTAAATGTTTGATTTGCTTGATTTATTTAATTAACTTAATGAATTAAACCTTGATTTAACGAACTTTAATGTTTGATTTGTCTGACTTATTGTTTTTTTTAACGCGAGTTATGCAAAATTATTGAATATGATACAGTCGCTTCTCACAAAATCTTAGGAACATTTAGTTTAGATATACGGTCATTCAAGAATATACATAAATATGTATAGGAGAAAAACTCAAAATGACAAATCAAACTAGACGTTCTAGCACTGCATTACTTGTTGCTGTTAGCTTTATTGGTAGCTCTGCAATTCCTTTATTCAGCGCAACCTCTGCATTTGCTCAGACCACGTTTAATGATGTGCCTACAGGTTATTGGGCGCAGACTTTTATTCAAGAGTTAGCGTCTAGAGACATTATTAAAGGCTTTCCTGATGGGGGATTTCGTCCAAATGATCCAGTAACTAGAGCACAATTTGCGGCGATGCTTAACAAAGCGGTAAAAAAATCACCAATTCGGGGTGGTGTAACATTTGTTGATGTTGCTTCAAGTTATTGGGCAGCTTCTGCTATTCAAACTTCATACACAACAGGTTTTATGTCTGGCTATCCAGGCAACGTTTTTGAACCGACCCAAAATATTCCTCGTGTACAGGTTTTAGTGTCTCTTGCTAATGGCTTAAATTATTCTGCTAGTCAAGCGCCTGAAACAATTCTACAGACCTATGCAGATGCTTCTGGTATTCCTAACTATGCTAGAAATAGCGTGGCTGCAGCTACTGAAAATAGATTAGTAGTTAATTATCCCAATGTCCAGTTCCTAAACCCTAATCAAACCGCAACTAGAGCAGAAGTTGCCGCGTTTATCTATCAATCTTTGGTACGCTCAGGACAAGCCAATGCGATCGCGTCTCCTTACATAGTAGGGCAGACTACTACGACTCCTCCAGTGCAAAACCAAGTCAGGATTCCCGCAGGTAATACAATTGCTGTGCAGTATGCCAAAGATAAGATTTTGCTTGGACCTGATGAAAAAGTGCCTCTAGTGCTCAATGTGTCCCAAAATATTGCTAACTCTCAAGGCACAATTCTGATACCTGCTGGTACTCAAGTTGTTGGTGAATTGAGAACTGTGTCAGGTGGCGCTCAGTTTTTTGCAAGCGAACTTGTATTTGCCAATGGTCAGAGAAAAACGATCAATGCAACTTCTAAAGTTGTAACTACAACTGAGAAAGTTGATAAGGGCGTAAGTGTTGGTGGACTTCTGCAAAATGCTGCACTTGGTGCTGCTGCTGCTGCTGCAATCTCAGCAGTAACAGGCGATCGCGCGATCGCAACTGAGGAAGTACTTGGTGGCGCAGGTGTTGGCGCATTAATCGGTCTATTTTTAGGACGTAATAGTGTGACTCTTGCTTCTGTCAATCCTAATACTGACCTAGCATTAACTTTAAACGCTGATCTTCTGCTATAGATTCTCAAAGTTTTAGTAATACCCATGATAAAAAAGGAACGCCAGTCCCATTTAGGATCGGCGTTCCTTTTTTATCGTAGATCTGATTTGACGTTGATTTAAAGATCTTTCCCTGATTATAAAGACTAACGCATACGTACAAATCCTCAAAAGAACTCAAATTTTTGGCTAAAAGCTCTTCAGTCATAAAGATAACTAAAGAGCTTTTAGCCTTTCCAAAGGGTTTGAGCTCTTAGCCCGCTCTTGAGTACAGGGCTTTCGAGATGTGTGCAGATCAGGCAATATAATCTACAAGCAATAAAAAACTCTCCTTGTGGAGAGTTTTTTAATTATTAGTCAGAGACTAAATCATCGATAGGAATTAACCGTTTATAGCAGGAGCAGCCATTGCTACAGGAGCTACATCAACAGCAGCCAAATCGAGTGGGAAGTTGTGAGCGTTGCGCTCGTGCATTACTTCCATACCCAAGTTTGCGCGGTTGATTACGTCGGCCCAAGACGGTACTACGCGACCTTGGCTATCAGAGATTGATTGGTTGAAGTTGAAACCATTCAAGTTGAATGCCATGGTGCTTACGCCCAATGCGGTGAACCAAATGCCGACTACTGGCCATAGTGCCAAGAAGAAGTGCAATTGACGGCTGTTGCTGA
>NZ_SJEE01000026.1 GCF_006937785.1 Pseudanabaena sp. UWO311 | reverse complement strand
GCAATTGAATCTCTGTTATGCTTCAATTTATTTCGATGAACGTGTGTTTGTTTAATTAGGGATTGAAGTGCAGAAATAAATGTGAAGTTGCCTCTATACCTTGCTTTTGTTTCCCGACAAGTCTAATATCTATCGCCTATTCCCCCAAATCAAACTGCGATCGCCTTTAGTAAATCCTTGAGCAGATAGCTCGTTGAGGCGATCGCACTTGACTTAGAGTAGGATTTTAAGTACAGCATTTTGAAAAATAAAATAGGCGTAATCTTATGAGATTTCTTTTTCCTAGTGATTATTTTAACACCAAGAAAGTTGATGAAGAATATTCGGAGCAAGTTGATTGCTTGCGAAACATAGGATTTGAGACCTCAGTTATCTCTTTAGAAGCTTTGTCTTCAGGCTATTCCAAAATTTTCCCTCAGCCAGATTCAGGATCAAAACTAATTTATCGGGGCTGGATGATCACTCCTGACGATTATTCACTACTAGTTAATGCTGTAATGGATGCTGGTGCAGAAGTTCTAATTTCTCGTGATGAATATTTAGCGACACATTACTTACCTAATTGGTATCCATTAATTCGTGATTTAACTCCAGAGACGCTCTTCTTTTCCATTGATGATAATTTAGAGGATGAGTTAAGTGAAATGGGGTGGAGCAGTTTCTTCATCAAGGATTACGTTAAGTCTCTTAAAACATCAATTGGATCGATAATTAATGAACCTTCTGCGATTGGAACAGTTGTAGCTGAAATGCAAAAATTTAGAGGCTTCATTGAGGGAGGTCTTTGTGTACGCAAAGTTGAAGACTTTATTTCTGATACAGAGCGGCGTTATTTTGTGTTGTATAGTAAACCATTTGCTCCACTAGAAAATGAAGAAATCCCAGAAATTGTTGAGGAGTGTGCTAAACGGATTAACAGTAATTTCTTTTCAGTAGATGTTGTAGAGCGTCGAGATGGTTGTAAACGAGTTGTAGAAATTGGAGATGGACAGGTGTCAGACTTAGTTGGATGGACATCTGAACGTTTTGCCACTTTGTGGGCAGATTATCACCAATAATTTGTTTTTATATGTCAATAGCGATCGCATATCAAACCTTAACTCTACAAATTCTCGTACAAATCAGCGATGACGATATCAGAAAACAACCAACCATCGGGAGAAACTAACATAATGCGAACATCCTCGGCATGTTCCACAAA
This sequence comes from Pseudanabaena sp. UWO311, assembly GCF_006937785.1. Classification (GTDB taxonomy): domain Bacteria; phylum Cyanobacteriota; class Cyanobacteriia; order Pseudanabaenales; family Pseudanabaenaceae; genus Pseudanabaena. The sequence continues at coordinate 70,308 of NZ_SJEE01000026.1, read as the reverse complement.
CCTAACCCAATCCTGCTCACGATAGTGATCGAGAATCTGCAAGGCGCGATCGCATAGCTCTTTCCCATAAGTTTCTTGCAAAGCATTCAAACTCAAACCTTCCGCCAATCGCAAGCCCTGCATGAGTGAATCCATCAACTCCTCCATAGGCTCAATCATCGGAGCCGTAAAGCCAATTCCTGTACTTTGCCAGAGCGCGATCGCATCGAGATATTGGCGCATCTTTTGAGGGCGATCGATTCTTTGGCGATTGATATAACTAGTTGCCCCCATACCTACGCCATAAAAAGGCTGATTGTGCCAATAGTTCAAATTATGTTTTGATTGATAACCAGATTGAGCATAATTCGAGATTTCATAATGTTCGTAACCCACAGATGGGAGTAAATCATGGGCAAATATATACATCTCAACTGTATGGGATTCCGTTGGCAATGGATTGTCACCAGCTTGATAGCGCTTCCCAAAAGCGGTTCCTTCTTCGATAGTGAGATCGTAAATAGATAGGTGTTTCGGCTCTAATGCGATCGCCTTCTGAAGCGAATCTTGCCAATCTGCCATCGATTGATGGGGTAGCCCTGAGATTAAATCTAAACTGAAGTTCTCAAAGCCAGCATTCTTAATTGCATCCACGGCTTCATAGATCTCAGCGACGCTATGACCGCGACCACAGGCATCTAGTAGCTCTTGCTGAAAAGCCTGTGCACCTAAGCTAATGCGATTTACGCCCAAACTGCGATAACCCTGTAAACTCTCCAGACTAACTGTTCCTGCATTCGCTTCCAGAGATATGTCAACATTAGAAGCGATCGCAAAATATTTTGCGATCGCTTCTAAAATTTTTTCAAGCTGTTTTACCGATAGCAAAGATGGCGTACCACCCCCAAAAAAAATCGTTTGTAAAGCTGCCATGGGAGGAATCTCTTTGACAGTGAGCGCAATTTCTTGACATAGCACATCCACGTATTGCTGCTTCAGATTCTCGCCGCCAGTAGTAATTGCGAAGTCACAATAAAAACAGCGCCGCTTGCAAAAGGGAATATGTATATATAGTGATTTGGGAAAGGTTTGGCTCAAGATATCGATACGTTAATTAATCAAAGGTTGGCGCTTCGCGCCAACCTTTGATTATTGGATAAAGAGATTATATAATTAGATTTAGCTACTTGGCGATCGCGAATTTATCAACCCCAAATACCGATCAAAAACTATGACCAACACAATCTCCAAATTAGAAATCATCTATCCTAGTAGTGACGGGCAACCGATGGCAGAAAGTACCGAGCATTATCAATGGATCGTCACGATTGAGGGCGGATTAGAGGCTCTTTTTAAAGACAACAATGATGTATTCATTGCGGGAGGTTTGCTTTGGTATCCTGTGGAGGGGCAGTCAGAAATTCGCCGCGCTCCTGATGTGATGGTCGTGTTTGGGAGACCCAAGGGAGCAAGAGGTTCCTATATTCAACACCTCGAAGAAGGAATTGCACCTCAAGTAGTATTTGAGGTCTTGTCGAGGGGAAATCGAATTTCGGAGATGGCACGGAAATTTGAGTTCTACCAAACCTATGGTGTTGAGGAATACTATGTCTACGATCATCTTGCCAATGATTTGGTCGGCTGGCTGAGAAATCATGCAGATCGTCATCTCGAACCAATTGACGACATCCAAAATTGGACAAGCCCTCGCTTAGGAATTCGTTTTGAACTTACCGATGAAACTCTCAAGATTTTTCAGCCTGATGGCACAAAGTTTTTAACTTATCTCGAACAAGCAGAACAAGCTCAACTAGAACGCGATCGCGCTGAGACTGAGAGATTTGCTAAAGAACAGGCTCTAGATACGATCGCAAAATTTGCCGCTAAGCTTCGTGAAATGGGTGTTAATCCAGAAAACCTTTAACAAAAATAAGATGAGATGCTTTTCGTCTCATCTTATTTTTGTTGTTTGAGTAATTCTACTTATTGAAAAATCTAGTTGCAAATTGGGCAAAATAACTGAAAAGAGTTGCCTTGCATCGGCTTTAATTAAAAGGAGCGATCGCAAAAAACAAAGGGAATCACGGCAGAAATATGGGAATTGCGCGGAGACAATTCTTACAAGCAGGACTGACCAGTCTAATCGGATGGCAATTTCTCACTCGCGATCGCGTGGCATTTGCTGCCGAGCAATATGTGCGTCAAACGACTGCATCAACGCCACGTAAACGAGCGCTACTGATAGGGATTAATCAATATGATGCTAAAGAGGAAGCGAATGGATGGCTACCTCTGCATGGTTGTATCAATGATGTGGAGCTACAAAAGGAGTTACTAATTCATCGCTTTGGCTTTGCGCCCCAAGATATTGTGACGCTGACCGATCTTGATGCTACCCGCAGCAACATTACTGATGCGATCGCGACCCATTTAGTTGCTCAGACTTTACCTAATGATTTGGTGATTGTTCACTTTAGCGGACATGGATCGCGTCTCGGAAATTACAATACACTTGTGCCAGTAGATAGTGGCTTGCCGCAAAATTTGGAAAATCTGCGAGATATTACGGAACAGGAATGGCAGGGGTGGCTGCAAGCGATCGCTACGGATCGGATTTTGAATATCATCGATGCAGGCTTTTACTATCCGAATGTTTCGGCAATTGGCAACTTTCGTTTGAGATCGCGAGTTGGACTGAAAAACTGGCAACCACCAACTGTAGCAGAGCCGAACGAGCAACCCATTGATCAGAAACTAATCGGTACAACTTTACGCGCAGCCTCTGGCGATATGCTCTGTGCTGATGCACAATGGTCGGGTTTTAGTAGTGGTGCATTTACCTATGCCCTAGTGCAGCAACTATGGCAGATCGTTCCTGCTACGAAAATCAATGTGGTGATGAGTGATCTTGCCACTACCCTCGATCGCCGTGCTTTGCACAATGACAATCTCACCATCGAGAAACAAGTTGCAAATATGTGGGAAGTTGAAGAGGCGAAACAAAAGGCGATCGCTTCAAGCACCTTTGCGGAAATGTTACCAATTCCTAACTTTGGTTCCGATGGTGTGATTATTAACAGCAGTAGCGATCGCCATATAGCCGATGTCTATTTGGCAGGCTTACCGATCGCCGTTTTGAGTAACTATGCGGCTGGTGCGATTTTGAATGTGGTGGGAGCAGCAAGTGCTCCGATAGGTAATGAATCAGAAACAGACTCTGTTCTCAAATCAATTCCATCTAAACCACAAACTACAGTTCAGCTCAAATCGCGCAATGGATTTAACGGCAAAATTGAAGTTTTAAATGATTACAGCATCAATCCAAAATTAGAAAAAGGGCAATTACTTCAGGAAGTAATGCGAGCAATTTCGCGCAATGTCAAATTAGCGATCGCCCTTGATGTTGGCTTAAGCAAAATTGAACGTGTTGATGCCACCAGTGCCTTCTCAACTATGCCAAATATGTTTGGCGTAAATGCCAATGAACAATGCGCTGATTGTCTATTTGGAGTGCAGTCGGCAAGCTATGGTCTATTTACAATTGGGCATACACCGATTCTCGGCTCCTTTGGTTCTGTGGGCGAGTCGGTAGGTGTGGCGATTAAGCGTTTGCAACCCTTTCTTGAAAGTTTCTTTGCAGCCAAACTGATCCGCACTACGGAAAATCAAGCCGCAACCCATCTTGATGTGCGAGTCACGCTCAAAGCCATGATCGGTGTCGATGAAAGAGCCGTCACTGTGGCTAGCAAATCTGCGGCTCGATCTGCTCTAATACCTGCAAATGCTTTCAGTAATATCGCGCGAACTAAACCGATTAATATTGGCGATCGCCTTGAATGTCAGATCGAAAACTTTAGCAATCAGCCGCTATATATGCGAATTTTCTGTCTCGATCCGCGCAGCAAGATTCTCACACCCAACTTTATCGCCACTCCCTACGCCAACGACGGCATCATTCCACCATCGGAAACTTTAACAATTCCCTATCCCAAAGCGCCAATGAATTGGGCGGTTTCTGCTCCTAAAGGTATGGTCGATGTTTATATTGTGATTAGCCGATCGCCACTTTTACAGGTTGCCAAAATTTTAGAAGCTTCGCAACGCCAAGCCTCATCTCTGAATGGATTAATTTCCATTCCTAATCCGTTACAAGTCGCACAATCTCTTTTGGATGATCTCGATCGGGCTGGCAAGCCTTCAGAGTTTGGCAATGCCGCTAATATAGGTGATGCATGGATGTTAGATGTACAACAATGGGCAACTTTCAATTTCAATTATCAAGTTGCATGAAATATAGAGTTCTCAACTTGACTCGCTTGCTTGAAAAATCATAGCTGTAGGTTAAAAAGAATTGCGGCGCTTTGCGCCGCAATTCTTTTTAACCTACAGCAAACTCGGTATCAGCACGCACTCTAAGAGGTTGAAATCCTAATACAATATCTTCCCTAGGTACCCCTAGCTTCAATAGCTCATAGGCAATACCACCCTCAGTCCCATCATATTGAATCCAAATCTTTTGATCCTTAATATCTAGATGTAATAAACATCCATAATCTCTTATATCATTGCGTTTCCAGCCTACATAAACTAACTGATAATGATCGCGCTCCACATCAAAAATAGTCTGAGCCTCGACTTCCTTTGAAGATTGCATAGAACGATTTGCTCTTGCTTGCATTAGTTGTTGAATATATTGCCTATAGACATTTACTTTATCCATTGTTCAATAATCTCCTTCTCTAAGTCATAAACCAAAAGCTTAAGTTGACTGCGTTGCACAGCTCTATACATTTCAACTCCACCTACACGCAATTCATAGGGATCATGAGTTATTTCCCACCCATCTTTCTCAAGGGCGTGTTTAACGTGATCGTGATATAAATCTTTTGCCATACATAATTATTTCATATCAAATTGTAGATAACTAAAAAGTCGCACAAGTCGCTGCTTTTTGGTGCTTATCTTCCTAGCGATACAGGCGGCTATCCCTACGTTTTCGGTCTAGCGCCTGTAAACCATCATTTCTATAATGACTTTAGCAACAAATCTTAAAGTATAAAAAAATGGCTGTAAAAAAAGAAGACCCCAAGCGATCGCGTGCTCGTCTGATTGGCAATATCCTATTGCTGATCGGTGCAGGATTGCTCATTATCAATATATTTTTACCAAACTTATTCGCGCCTCCCGTAGCCCGTGTTCCTTATAGTCTGTTCGTGCATGAAATCGAAGAAGGGCATGTAGCACGTGTATATATTGGACAAGACCAAATCACTTATCAGCTAAAGGGTGTTAGCCCTGAACTTCCTGGTGATGTGATTTCCACCACCCCAATTTTTGACTTAAATCTCCCTGAACGCCTCGAAAAGAGTGGCGTAGAATTTGCCGCTGCACCTGTGCAAAAGTCGGGCTGGTTCGGCACATTACTTAGCTGGGTAATTCCCCCGTTGATCTTTGTGGGTATTTTCCAACTCTTTAGTCGTAATGGTGGCGGCGGCGCACCTGGTGGCTTACAGATTGGCAAGAGCAAGGCAAAGGTCTATGTCGAAGGCGAAGCAACCAAAACCATGTTTACCGATGTTGCAGGCGTTGATGAAGCGAAACTAGAACTTCAAGAAATTGTCCAGTTCCTCAAAACTCCAGAGAAGTACACCAAAATCGGCGCAAAGATTCCTAAAGGCGTATTGCTAGTTGGTCCTCCCGGAACAGGTAAAACTCTGCTTGCCAAGGCAGTTGCGGGGGAAGCAGGCGTTCCTTTCTTCAGTATCTCTGGTTCTGAATTTGTGGAACTCTTTGTCGGTGTTGGTTCTTCACGAGTTCGTGACTTGTTTGAACAAGCAAAAAAACAATCTCCTTGTATTATCTTTATCGATGAACTTGATGCGATCGGTAAGGCTCGTTCTAGCGGTGGTATGTACGGCGGTAACGATGAGCGCGAACAAACTCTCAATCAGTTGCTCACGGAAATGGATGGCTTTGGTGTTGATGGAACTACTGTCATTGTTCTCGCGGCAACCAACCGTCCTGAAACCCTTGACCAAGCACTATTACGTCCAGGTCGTTTCGATCGCCAAGTCTTAGTCGATCGCCCTGACAAGAGCGGACGCTTAGCAATTCTCAAAATCCACGCGGCTAAAGTCACCCTCGACAAGAGTGTTGACCTAGAAACGATCGCAACACGTACTTCTGGATTTGCGGGTGCTGACCTTGCTAACCTCGTTAATGAGGCAGCTCTACTTGCAGCCCGTGCTGGACGTGAAACGGTCTTGCTTGAAGACTTTGCAGAAGCAGTTGAGCGTGTAGTTGCTGGTCTAGAGAAGAAGAGTCGTGTTCTCAATGAGAACGAGAAGCGGATTGTTGCCTATCACGAAGTTGGTCATGCTCTAGTAGGAGCGCTTAACTCCAGTAGCGGCAAAGTTGAGAAAATCTCGATCGTGCCTCGCGGTATGGCGGCTCTCGGATACACCTTGCAACTCCCAACAGAAGATCGCTTCTTGTTAAGCAAAGAAGAAATCGAAGCCCAAATTGCAACTCTTCTCGGTGGGCGATCGGCAGAAGAAATCATCTTCGGTAGCATTACTACAGGTGCATCGAATGACCTTCAACGGGCTACGGATCTGGCAGATAAGATGGTAACTAGCTACGGTATGAGCGAAGTTTTGGGGCCACTTGCCTACCAAAAGCAACAAAATCAATTCCTCGGCGGTATGGAGATGGCACGCAATGTCAGCCCTGCAACTTCGGAAGCGATCGACAAGGAAATCAAAACCATCGTCGAGAATGCCCATGCGAAGGCGCTAGCGATTCTCAATGCGAATCGTGATTTGCTAGAGTCTATCTCTGAGAAGCTCTTAGAAACAGAAGTAATCGAGGGTGATTTCCTAACTGGTTTGCTATCTCAAGTCAAGCCTGCTGAAGTTAACGTATAACTTTCTCAATTCATTACCAAAAAGCCGCGCAATGCGCGGCTTTTTGTTTTTTTAAAGACTTTTAACCGCTATATACAGCACAAACCCTGAATAGTGGTTCTTGTATTGACATTGTATATACAAAAGCGTTAATATAATGTTAATAAGGGTATATAACAAATTTTTAATTATGCCTAAATCACCTCAATCTCAGATAACAAAAATCAAAGAACAAGTTCTCAATCAAACTCGTGACTTGTCTATTAATATTCGGATTAGCCAAAATCAGAGAGATTTAATTGATCGGGCGGCAACATTACAAGGTAAAAGTCGCTCAGAATTCATGCTGGAATCTGCCCACCAAAAAGCACAAGATGTTTTACTCGATCGCTGCTTTTTTGATGTTAATGCAGAGCAATTTCAGCAGTTTATGGATCGCTTAGATGCTCCTATCATGCCTAATGACAATCTGCGCCAACTATTAACGACAAAGGCTCCTTGGGATTAATGACTAATCAAGGAATTAACCCACCCGAAAAAATCAATCCTTCTCATCAAGTCGATCAATTTGATTGTGGAAATATTCAACTCAATAATTGGTTAAAGCATCGAGCTTTCAAGAATGAAATACAAGGTGCTTCTCGAACCTATGTAGTTACTGTTGAGAATGTGGTTGTGGCTTATTACTGTTTAGCAAATGGTGCGATCGCGCAGACCCTTTCCACAGGTAAAGTCAAGCGAAATATGCCCGATCCCATTCCTGTGATGATTATTGGGCGTTTAGCAGTTGCTCAAAATTGGCAGGGTAAGAGAATTGGCAAAGCCTTGCTCAGGGATGCGATACTTCGTACATTGCAAGCTTCTGAAATTGCGGGAATTAGAGCGATTTTAGTGGAAGCAATTTCTGATGAGGCAAAGCAATTTTATGAGAAGTGTGGTTTTACGGTTTCGCCTATTGCGCCGATGACTTTGATGATTACAATCAACGATGCAATTTCATCTTTAATCTAGGCTGCTCTATCTAACTAAACTAGCTAATTTCTCTTCATCTAGAGCTACACCTCGACGTTCTAAATATTGGCGAAGATTAATTTGAATGAATAAATCTTGTAATTCTTCGGCAATTTCTGCTGGAGGATTGCCTGATAGAGCCGTTGCAATTAGTCGATTGGCTATCTCAAACTCTCCACATTCGATCGCTAAAGAGGCAGCACTACAATGTAAAACTGAACGGGTTGGCTCAGATTCCCAATGATTAGCAATTAGGGCGGCGGCGCTTGACTCTTGAGCAAAGGCTTGTCTAAGCAAATGATTAGATTGCTCTATTTCACCTCTGAGCTTAGCCACTTGGGCTAATTCTGCTAAGTCCATTGCTTCTTTATGTAATACATTAACTTGCGTCATTTTTTTGCTGTCATTGCTATCGGTTTGCTAAATTCAACTACTACAACATAAGCAGGCAATATACCATCAGAAGATTTGGTCTGTTCTAGCTTCTGCTTTAATCTAAAGTTTATTCGTTTTTGATATCCTGCTCGAATACCTGATATCTCTAATCGAACTTTATTCTGAAATGGGAGCAGCTCATCATCGGTTTCAGTACCTAGCCAATAGTCAAATCCTGTGCCTTTGCGAGATCGCTCAATAACAGTAAAATCTGTAAGTCTGGTAATAATCATAAAAGCAATACCGTAAGCTGCTTGCTCTGTTGTATATTCTAAATCATTCCAACATCGAATCATCTGTGGTGTTACGGGTTGCCAATACAGCTTAAATGTTGCCTGAAAGTCGCCTTCAACTGCAAGGTTTATGCCCTGAGGATGTCCGCGATCGCTTAAGCAAACTGCACAAGCTTCGGCTAAGGTTGCCCCAAATACAGGAGTAATCGCTGGGAAACCATTAGTCAAGTCAGTCAAGTCAGTTAAAAATATCGAGTCAGAATTTTTGGAGTCCATATCAGCTATTGTGTTGGACATGACTGTATCTTATGATAATCACTCATTTATGTTTGGTTATAAACATTTGTATCAAGATAGTCACAATATTATTCCTAGTTTTGAGCAATCATGAACATTAAAAGTTTTACTTTTAGAAACAACACGCAAAACTGGCAGATAGAAAAAGTTAGATTTGATAATTTAAACTTGTTAGTTGGTAGCTCTGGTGCTGGAAAGACAACCATTCTGAAAGCACTTGTTCTGATTTTTAATGTTGCACAGGGTAAAGTCCTCCCGTTAGAAAATCTAGCGTGGGCTATTGATTTTTCTCATTTAGGGCAAGATTATAGATGGGAAATAACAACAAATTCTATTCAAGACTCGTTCTCAAGTGAACAGATACGAGTCGAAATTTCAGAAGAAAAGCTCATTAAATTTGAAGATAACACAGAAATAGAGATTTTACATCGGAGCAAAACAAAGTCGAAATTAAACGGAGAAAATTTGCAAAAGTTCAAAAAAACTGAAAGTGCGATTAGTCTTTTAGCAGAAGAAGAATCTATAGCGCCTGTAACTGAGGCATTCAAAAGATTTATTGTTAAAGTAATCCCACAAGAGCTAATTCCGTCAATTGGAGTTGATCCTAGCAATATGCATGTATTGTTAGATTCTGAGATAGAAGACTCTAATTATTTTATTCACCTAGAAAAGTTCAAAGACATGGCAGCCGATGCTCCTACAGTGCTTACGGCTTACTATCTAGAAAAAATTTTTCCTAAAACTTTTGACGAGATAAAAGATATTTACACTGGGATATTTCCCAATGTAGAAGATGTTAGAGTCAATGCTGAACTGAAGTCGGATAATAGATATGCTCTCCTAATAGAAATTTTAGAGAGAGGTTCAGCAAACTGGATTTCTCAGGTAGAAATATCGTCTGGTATGTATCGTGTATTAACTTGTTTAATAGATATTTTAGCTTCACCTGAAGAATCAGTAGTTGTTATTGATGAGTTTGAAAATAGCTTGGGTATTAACTGTATGCCACAGCTAACAGATTTTATTCTAGACAAATCGCCAAATCTACAATTTATTCTTACCAGTCATCATCCCTATATCATTAATAATATCCCTTGGGAAACTTGGCAATTAGTAAGTAGAACTAACGGAATGATAAGAGCTAGAAAAGCAATAGATATTCCTGCCCTTGATACAGCATCTAGCTTAGATAAGTTTACTCAACTAATTAACTTTCTTGTATATGAAGGTGGAGTTGCATGAATCTTTTGTTCTTAGTTGAAGGGGCAACCACAGAATACCAAATATACAGGGCTTGGTTATTGCATTTATTACCCAATCTCAAGTTTGTCGCTAGACCAGAAGATAACACGAATAGCTCCTGTCGAATCATCATAGGTGGTGGCTATCCGAGCATATTTAGTCGAATAGAATCATGTTTAGCAGACATAAAAAAATTCGGTAATATAGATTATTTCTTTATCTGTCTTGATTCAGAAGAGGAAACTTATCAAGATCGCTATGATGAAGTTAACGATAAACTTGAAACACTAAAAGTTAAAGTTGGCATTGAACAAAGCCAAACAACTAAGTTTCATATCATCATTCAAAATTGTTGCATGGAGACTTGGTTTTTAGGTAACGCAGAAATTCCACTTAAAAGTAGTACTGAGAATCGCTCTAGAAAATTCTTAGCTTTTAAAGATCATTATAATGTTTTAGTTGACGATCCAGAGATGATGACTGATCATCCACCCAGTCATTCCTATCGGACAAAAGCAAAGTTTCACAAAGCCTATTTAAACGAGTATTTGAGAGGATTTGGTTTGGGTTATATCCAGAGTAATCCAACAATCATTGCGGAAAAAGAATATTTAGAAGCTCTCATAGAACGGTGCAGATCAACTAATCATTTATCTAGCCTGAAGTATTTATTGGATATCTGGGACGAAATGTAGAACATGCGATCGCTGTTTTGATTGACTTGAGGATTTTAGCGATCGCAATTTGTTTTTAGCTTTGAGAAAGGCGATCTATTTTCTAGCTTCCATATAAGCCCGTAACAAAGAATTAATCTGAGTTTGATAACCACGCCCTTGAGACTTAAACCAATCTAAAACATCACTGTCAATCCGAAGCGTAATCTGTGCTTTATTTTTCGCAACAGGCAACCCACCACGTTTCACAATTGCCTTAGCAAACATCTCAGGTGTAACTTCTGGACAATCTGACAGATCTATATCTTCATCATTCATCGTCTCAAGCCTTTGCCAATCAGTCAAAGACTTCCTCGAAATAGATTTTTTGTTCATATCTAGTTGCCTTTCTTGCAGAAATAATACGGATAGAATCATTGCGATCGCTATGGACAATAGCAACAACTAAACTTTGTAATAAACCAAATGTGACAAAACGCTGCTCGCCATAATCATAGCGATTATCCTCAACTGTTAATGTATCTCCTTCACGATAGAAACATCTAGAAAATCAATTCCATGTTTACGAAGATTCGCAAGACGCTTTGCTTATCCCATTCAAACTCCATTGCTGGTTTACATCAACATCAAGTTAATTGTAACAACAATTTGTAGTTACAACAAGTTACCAAATTGTTTTGATGACTTGTTGATTTTGGCGATCGCAATGTACAAGTAGTCATTTAGGTCTTGAGACAATACACAATGATACAAAAAGCACAAATCGATTCATAATGAAAACTACTGTTTATAGCTAGCGAGAGCCATGCCGACTAAACGGATTTTGATTGTTGATGATGAAGAAAGCATTCAAACTGTTGTGCAGTTTGGTATTCAGATGGTCGCTGATTGGGAGGTGTTAATTGCAAGTTCGGGACCACAAGGGATTAAAACTGCTTGCAATGAAAGCCCTGATGCTATTTTGCTAGATGTGATGATGCCAGATATGGATGGTATAGCCACATTTAAAGCACTTCAAGCCGATCCACAAACAGCTCAGATTCCTGTGATTTTCTTAACCGCCAAAGCCCAAACCTCAGAGAGAAGACAGTTTAATGATTTAGGGGTTAGTGGGGTAATTACAAAACCTTTTAATTCCCTCGATCTCCCCGATCAGATTATGAAAATGCTGGATTGGTAAAAGCTATGAAAATATTACTCGTAGAAGATGATGACGTATTAATTGCTGTCCTAACTAAAAATCTGACCGACAATCACTATATTGTAGACGTGGTCAAAGATGGGGAAATGGGTTGGACTTATGGCTCGACCTTTGAGTATGACCTAATTATGTTAGATATCGTTTTGCCCAAGCTAGACGGAATAACTCTATGTCAACGCTTTCGTGCCGAAGGATATACCACACCCATTCTATTACTCACCTCACAAAACGCCAGCACCGCCAAAGTCAGCGGATTAGATGCGGGGGCTGATGACTATGTGGTTAAACCTTTTGATATAGCTGAATTAATTGCAAGGATTCGAGCTTTATTGCGACGCAGTAATGCCAGTTCTTTTCCTCTACTAGTTTGGGGAGGTTTACTGCTAAATCCCAGTACCTGCGAAGTTTCCTACAACGATCATTCCCTAACTCTCACAAATAAAGAATATGAGTTGTTAGAACTGTTATTACGCGACAGCCAGCATTTACTCAGTGCTGACGAGATCCTCGATCGCCTATGGTCGTCCGATGAATTTCCCTCCGAAGCAACAGTGCGATCACATATTCGACGATTACGCCATAAGTTAGTAGAGGCAGGTGCTCCATCAGATTTTATTGCGACTGTCCATGGACGAGGCTATTACCTCAAAGCGCCAGATAAGGTAGACGATGTCGTGATGCCAAGCCAAATTGAGTCTGCTAGCCGCAATTTACCTAAATTATCACAAGCAAAGTCTCAAGATAATCAACAGAAGCAGTATTTAGAATTCTTAAACCAAATTTGGATAGACACCAAGCCGAAAAGTCTTGAACAATTAGAAGTATTATTTGAAGCTGTCAGGAAATTAAAATCTGGCAAACTAGATCCACAATTACAAGCACAGGCTCAACAGGTAGCTCACAAATTAGCGGGAACTTTGGGAACCCTTGGCTTAACGATGGCAATGCAATTAGCGCGTCAATTAGAAAATTTGCTTACTAGCCAACCTTTACTAAAAAAACAACAGTTAGAAATTTTAGAAACATTGGTAACTTCTTTAGAAGAGTCAATTCAAAATACGCATCGAATTCAAAGCGCCCCCATCGCCGCGATCGCAGATATATCATCTTCAAGATTTGAGCTAGATCATTCTCAAATTGGAACTAAGGTGATGATTGTTGATGATGATGTCGATTGTTTGCGATCGCTACCTAAGCTACTGAAGCCTTGGGGATTTAAAGTAACGACTTTGGCAGATCCACAGGACTTTTGGACGGTGTTGCAATCAGTATTGCCTGATGTCTTGGTGTTGGATGTTAATATGCCTGAAATCAATGGATTTGAGCTCTGTCAATCTCTAAGGAGCAATCTCGACTGGCAGCGGTTACCAATTTTATTTCTGAGTGTGATGACAGATGTTAATACTCAAAATCTCGCTTTTAGTGTTGGCGCAGATGACTATCTATGCAAACCAATCGTGGGCATCGATCTAGCAAGTCGCATTCATAATCGACTACAACGAGTTAAAGCTTACCAAAATAGATAAATAGTTCGCAAAGCAAACCATTTATTGCTGTAAAAGCCCAATATTGGCAAAGCGGACTTCGCCAGTCTTTCCAATATTGGGCTTTTACAGCAATTTTCGATCAAATGAACCAAAAGAAAGTTTTTAAAAGTGTTGCTTCGCAACACTTTTAAAAACTTTCTTGGTTTGGGTTTGAGCGCAAAGCACTGTAATTGCACATATTTTGCACAAAAAATCAGTCATGGTCAGACAATAAATACTTTTTTTAAATTCACATATATTGAGATAAAATCGCATGACTCAAGCCACACAAGCGTCGCTGCGAGAGCAACAGTATCCCCTCATTCACGATTTAGCTAATTGTATCGAATCTGTATGGCGGGAAAACTTAGATTTATCGGATTATCAAGTTCCAGAAGATCTTGGCTATGTTGAGGGTGCATTAGAAGGTGAGCGCCTAGTAATTGAAAATCACTGCTACAGCACACCTCAATTCCGGAAGTTGCATTTAGAGCTAGCCAGAGTTGGCAGTGGCTTAGATATTTTGCACTGTGTGATGTTTCCTAATCCTGAATATGGCATTCCCATATTCGGAGCCGATTTAGTCGGAGGACGTGGCAGTATTAGCGCCGCGATCGCAGATCTATCTCCTGTCCATCCTGAACGCGCATTACCTCGTAGCTACCACAACGCTTTGTCAAGTTTACCTGAGATGCATTTTGAGCAGACTCGTGAGCTACCACAGTGGGGCGATATTTTTTCCGATTTCTGTTTGTTTGTGCGTCCAATGGGAGAGAAAGAAGAGGCGAACTTCCTGCAACGTGTGCGCGAATATTTGACTTTGCACTGTCAGCTAGCGGTGGCAACGGAGCCGTTAACGACTTCTGTGGAAATCGATCAGATTTTGGCGGGTCAGCGCTATTACTGCGAGAAGCAACAACAGAACGATAAAACTCGGCGGGTTCTAGAGAAGTCTTTTGGCACAGAATGGACTGAGCGTTACATGACGACAATGTTGTTTGATTTCGCCGCCTAAATCTAGAGCATAGCAGTCAATATTTTTGCAGCAAGTCTTAAAAGTCCTATTGCTAAAAGAACTCTTAGTCCGCTTCGACAAAAGAATCCTGCAATCTTTGCTTAATTGGACTTTCTGCACCTCACTAGGCGCAATCAGTGCCTTCATTCTTCAAATCAGAGATATCTGAATGTTGGTATAACGGTCTAGCTGAGACGCTATAGTCATGTGTGCATTTACAGATCCGAATCAGTATTTGAGATTAGCCAAAAATAGTTTGACTAAAGAAAAAACGGGTGCGTTAAATTTCATTAACGCACCCTACAAGATCCGTGATCGCTGTGTAATTCCTAAATACGATTGAATCGCTGAAACGTAGTGAAATGAATCATTTTCAGCGCCAGAAACTAAGAATCTGAAACAAGCTTAATCTTTGCTTAAGATTTGTCTTGTAGTATTTAGCAGTCTACCATTAGCAATAATTTACTCAACTCCATGTACGGATTGCGTTCTGCATACATACTGCCTGCTATGGCTCTAGTAGCCTTTACTACCGCTACCGCAGCGATCGCTCAACCTGAAGCTAAGCTTTCATCTATAGTGCGATTCAAACCCCCTGGCTCTGCCCCAGAAATTGTTGCAGCTAGTCGCGATGGTAATAGAATTGTCTATGTCAACTCCAAAGAGAATGATATAGGATTTGTCAATATTCAAGACCCTAGCAAGCCGAAGATGCTTGGTGTGGTTAGTGTTGCCAATGTGGGTGAACCAACTTCTGTAGTAATTACCCCCGATGCGAAGTATGCGATCGTGTCTATTTTTGTCAAAGAAAAACCAGGTCAACTCCTATTCTTTAACATGAGCGATCGCAAGCAAGTAGCTAGTCTTACCCTCCCTGGTATTGGTCCTGATAGCATTGCCATTACCCCTGATGGGAAGAAATTAGTAGTTGCGATTGAAGATGAAGAAAATACCGATAAGTTGCCAGGTAAAAGACCGGGAACAGTTGCGATCGTTACCCTCGATTACAATAACTTATCCAAGTCATCCATTCAAAACATCGCCATCAACCTCAAGGGGATTTCTGGGGTGAATTTCCCTAGCGATCCTCAGCCAGAATACGTGGCAATTTCTCCCGATGGCAAAATGGCTGCTGTAACCTTACAAGAAAATAATGCGATCGCCTTGATTGATATTAAATCAGCCAGCGTAACTCGGATTTTTTCAGCTCGCACAGTTACTCAACTTGCAGACCTGAGCGACGATGACAAAGCTAGCTTGACAGAGAAATTCACTGGTCGGCGCGAACCCGATGGGATTGCTTTTACCGCTGATGGTCTTTTTTTGGTTACTGCCAATGAGGGAGATACGGAGCGCAAAACTTTTGGGGATAAAGTCTATTCTGGTGGACGCGGCTGGACTATTTTTGATCTACAAGGTGCAGTCGTTTATGAAAGCGGCAACTCTGTAGAAGCGATCGCTATTAAAAATAGTTTTTATCCTCTCAAACGCTCTTCAAAGAGAGGTATTGAATTGGAAGGGGCAGTAGTTTCAGTTGTAGACGGCAAACAGGTTGCTTTTCTAACCTCGGAGCGTGGCAACTTCTTGGTTGCTTATGACATTTCGTCTATTCGTATGCCGGTTCTTTTAGGGGTTGTGCCGACTGGCAAAAATCCAGAAGGATTAGTAGTGATTCCTAGTCGGAATTTGGTTTTAACTGCCAATGAAGCGGACGGTACAATCGATATCATTAAGATCAAGCCATAGATATAGCAATGTAAGCTTTGCTTAGGACATAAAACCCAAAAGATGGCAGAGCTTCGCTCTGCCATCTTTTGGGTTTTGAATTGTCCTATCTATCTCTTACGTTGCTATATATAAGGCTTTAAGTTAAATCATAGACAGAGGAACTGGTAGATCTAAACATTGAAAGTTTCTCTGTTTCTTTATCTATACTTTGCTTCTTGGTCAAGGATGACTCTGCTGAACGGATACTCACGAAACCATCGCCCAGCACTAAGAATCTGCTTTTTAAAGATTTTTAGTGCTGCCATTCTCAATAGTTGCCACCAGATCAAGACAAAGTTTTCATAATGAGAATTACTGGTAGATGACGAATTACCACCCAATAATAAATAATTGTTAAGCAGATTATGTCGCAATGTTCTTAACAATTACCGATCTATTGGTTTGATTTTTAATTTCCGAAAGCGAAGTCACACCTCGCAAATTGGCATTACGGACAATTCTAATAAATGAGAATGGCTAAAAATATTAGTTTGTTATCAATCTTTATATTAAGAAATAAGATCAAATAAAACGAATACTTTACAATTGCCGATTAGGTAGAAATCCCTAGAGTGATTTGCTGATAAAGGCTTGCATAACTTCTCCAAATTTTAAATTAACGCCTTAAACATCACTTCTTGATTTGCACAAAATCTGCACAAATTAGTTGTTTTAATCAATTCAATCCCAAAGCCATTTGAACAACTTCAACTGGCAAACAGTTAAGTTTTCGCTCTCTTAAGTAAATTGGATAGATTGGTTATCGTTTAATCAATTAAAACTTAGGAATCTATATATTTTGAAGATATTAATTGCAGATATTAATTGCAGTTCGATATCACAAAGTAATAGAAGGGTTGGGAGTCATAACAAAACTTATATATTAAACAAGGAGATTCTTTAGAATGCTAGATGCTTTTACTAAAGTAGTTGCCCAAGCCGACACACGTGGCGCTTTTGTATCTGATTCTCAAATTGATGCATTGAAACAATTAGTTTCTGATGGCACAAAGCGTTTGGATGTGGTTAACCGCATCACCGCTAGCTCTTCATCCATTGTTACCGACGCAGCTCGTGCTTTGTTTGACGAACAGCCTCAATTGATCGCTCCTGGTGGAAATGCATACACCCATCGTCGTATCGCTGCATGTATGCGCGACATGGACATCATTCTTCGCTATGTAACCTACGCAGTATTCTCTGGCGATGCAAGCGTTTTGGAAGATCGTTGCCTCAATGGCTTGCGTGAAACCTACAGCGCATTGGGCGTACCTGGTGGATCGGTTGCAGTTGGCATCGAAAAAATGAAATCAGCAGCGATCGCACTTGCTAACGATCCTAACGGCGTAACCCGTGGCGATTGTAGCGCTTTGATGTCTGAACTCGCTAGCTACTTCGACAAAGCCGCCGCCGCCGTAGGCTAATCGATTAATTTCTTAAATTAATTTTTCCCTTTTCCCTTTTCCCTTTTCCCTTTTCCTTTTAAAATCCTAGAGGTACATTAAGTATGAAAACTCCTTTAACAGAAGCCGTCTCTACAGCCGATTCCCAAGGTCGCTATCTTGGCGTTCCTGAAATGCAAGCTGCCTTTGGTCGTTTACGCACAGCGGCTGCTAGCCTTGATGCTGCTAAAGGATTGAGCGCTAAAGCTTCCAGCTTGGCCGAAGGTGCAGCAAATGCTGTTTACCAAAAATATCCCTACACCACCCAACAGTCTGGCAACAACTTCGCTTCCACCCCTCGCGGTAAAGCAAAGTGCGTTCGTGACATCGGCTACTATGTCCGCATGATCACCTACTGCTTGATTGCTGGTAGCACTGGTCCTATGGATGACTATCTAGTAAGTGGTTTGACCGAAATCAACCGTGCTTTCGATCTTTCTCCTAGCTGGTATGTTGAAGCTTTGAAATCAATCAAGGCTAATCATGGCTTGAGTGGAGATGCAGCTTTGGAAGCTAATTCCTACATCGACTATGCAATCAATGCCCTAAGCTAATCGGTTTTCTTCTAGAGATAATGATCGGCAAAGCGAATCGCCGCCGATCATTATCCTAAAATGTTAAAGCATATGAAAACCCCGAAAACGGTAAGTACGCCCTGCGGGGAGTGCTTACCGTTTTCTTTATTCAATAGGATATTTGTAGAACTTCACCAAATATCCTATTGAATAAAAGCATTTAAAAAAAATTGTTAAAAAAATTTGGGAGCTTAAATATGACAAGTTCTTCGGCGGCAACCCGTTTAGGGTTCGAGCCTTTTGTGAATACTTCTCCTGTAGAGTTGAGACCTAACTGGACTGGAGCTGATGTCATCGCCGTAATTACTGCGGCTAATCGGCAGGTTTTTGGTAACGATCATTTGATGGCATCAGAACGACTAGTTGGTGCTGAGTCATTGCTTGCTAGTGGCAATATCTCGGTACGCGATTTTGTTCGGGCTCTAGCGCAGTCAGACCTTTATCGGACAAAGTTCTTTTCCACTGTTCCAAATACTCGTTTTATTGAGTTGAACTTCAAACATCTTTTGGGACGTGCTCCCAATGATGAAGCAGAGATCACAGAGCATCTCGATCGCTACATTGAACATGGATATGAAGCAGAAATCAATTCATATATTGATTCAGCTGAATATCAAGATAATTTTGGCGAGTCGATTGTTCCCTATTTCCGAGGGTTTGCATACCAAACTGGACAGAGAACCGTAGGGTTTACTCGCATGTTCCAGATTTATCGTGGCTATGCCAATAGCGATCGCACTCAATCCAAAAACAAATCAACTTGGCTAAATGAGGGGCTTGCACAGAATACAGCCAATCCAATTCGTACGCCTCACTATGGTCAAGCGCTGACTGGTACTACTGGTGATGATCGCGGACAGATGTATCGTGTACGCGCTATCCAAGCTGATAACGGACGGACTACCCAAATTCGCCGTAGTGTTAGTGAGTACGTGGTTTCCTATGACCAACTTTCACCAACTCTACAAAGGTTGAATAAACGGGACAGCCGCATTACGCAGATTTCTTTAGCTTAATGCATTAACCGAATTTGTTAAAATTACTGCTTAGCAGTAATTTTAACAAATTCGGTTAGATTTCTATTTGCTTAAATATTAAAGGAGAATAAAATATAGTGATTACCAATGCTGCTTCCCGTTTGGGAATTTCTGCTTATAGCGATAGCAGTCCAACAGAACTCCGTCCTAACTGGACTCCAGAAAATGCCAAGATTGTTATTAATGCTGTCTATCGCCATGTGTTGGGCAATGACTACATCATGGCATCAGAGCGTTTAACCGCCCTTGAGTCCCTGTTAAATAATGGTCAAATCACCGTTCGTGATTTTGTGCGTGCAGTAGCAAAGTCGGAATTGTACAAAAACAAGTTTCTCTATCCTAACTTTCATACCCGTGTGATTGAGTTGAACTTCAAGCATCTATTGGGACGAGCTCCTTATAATGAAGCTGAAGTCGTCGAGCATCTTGATCGCTATCAAAACGAAGGCTATGACGCTGATATCGATTCTTATATTGATTCAGCCGAGTATGAAGCCAATTTTGGCGATTCGACCGTACCTTATTATCGCGGTTTCGAGAACAAAGTTGGCGATCAAACTACTGGATTTACCAGAATGTTCCGCCTCTATCGTGGCTATGCCAACAGCGATCGCTCTCAAATTGAAGGCAATAATTCCAGATTAGCGGCTGAACTTGCTCAAAACAGTGCTTCTGCGATCGTTGGAGCTTCTGGTAGCAACGATGGCTGGGCATATCGTTCTGCAAAGGGTGCAATGGCTACTCGTGCATTTGGTCGCTCTTCTACAGGTTCAGGCGATCGTCTTTACCGCATCGAAGTTGCCGCAGTTTCTCTGCCTCGATACCCTAAAGTACGCCGCAGTAACCGTGAGTACATCGTGTCCTATGAGCAGTTGAATAGCACTTTGCAACGCATCAATAAAATGGGTGGCAAAGTTGCCAGTGTAACGACTGTTTAAACAAAAAGTAATCCTATTAGGGTTTTGAGTTTTCATTTTGTCTACTGCAAAATGAAAACTTCAATAGTATGTGTATCTAAAAGGTACATATATTAATCAATTTCAACAATCTATATTGAAAATTTGTTTTTATGATACCTTCCCCTTCCGCCTCAGATAATCGCTACTTTGTCTATGAAGTAGCGGGGCTTAATCGCTACCAACAACCCGACAATAGTAATTATGTTATCCGCCCTAGCGATAATGTTTTTATGCAAGTTCCTTATAATCGCATGAATGAAAAAATGCGAAGTATCGCCCGTCTCGGTGGCACAATTGTGAGCATCCGTCCACTCAATGAGCATTTGTCTCAAGGCGAGTAACTTATAGCTCTTTGGAAATAAAGCCAAAAAGAGTAATGGCGGCGCAAAGCGCCGCCATTACTCTTTTTGGCTTTGAGCAAAAAGTGCCAAAATCCCCAACAATAAAGGCAGCGCTAGAGGCGCTGCCTTTATTGTTGGGGATTTTATTTTAGACTCAACACAAAAAACTTAATTAGGGTAACTAAACCAATTACCACAAAGCAGGAACAGGACGCGATGGTACTGTTGGCTCAAATCTAGGCGTAGGAACCGCAGCAGCAGGTTCTTCAGGAGCAGCACAAGCATTAAAACCTTCACTCAGCAAAGATGAGCAATAAGGACTTGGCAAATCACGAGTGCGAATAGTCGCATCGCTAAGAGTTTGCAAATCCATCATTTCTCGATTCATCGCTCTAAAAGCGTTTGCTTGACGCTCAATCCATTGATCCCTAAAGGGTGCTTGAATATAAGCGTTAGGCAGATTAGGATCAGAAGTCATATCCAAAACTTTGTTCTGTGCCTGAGGATAGGTAGCAGGAAAGTTTCGAGGAAATTGCTCTTGATCCGTAAATGTGGGGTCAGCTAAAGCAGCACCACTAGCCAGCAGCGTCGAAGCTGCAACTAATGATGAGGCAAGCCACGAGAACTTAGTACTCATATAAATATGCATCCTCACAGTTGGACGCTGACTAATGTAGCAGATCCAGTCATAAATTGACTGGTTTTAGAAAATTGGGCGTGAAATACAAAACTCAAAAAGAGTTGGAGACGCTTCGTGCCAACAACTCTTTTTAGGTTTTGTATTTTTATATGTTAAGCGATCGCTATACACTACAAAAGTATTTATTAAGCTCAAAAACAGAATCAAAATTGTGGAACATCCAAATCGCAAAAAGTTACTGGATCTCTTTTGTCGTCTTGCTTACAAGAGCGGCGACTTTACCCTATCGTCTGGACAAAAAAGCACCTATTACATCAATGGAAAGTTAGTCACACTACATCCATTCGGTGGTTTGTGGACTGGACAGGTGTTATTGGAGATGTTGCCAATAGGAACAGGTGCAGTAGCAGGACTGACATTGGGTGCTGATCCAATTGTTAGCGCGGTAAGCGTCGTCTCAGCCTATGAAAACAAGCCAATTCCTGCGTTGATTATTCGGAAGCAACCGAAAGGGCATGGGACAGCAGCATGGATTGAGGGGCCAGAGCTTGCGCCAAATACAAATGTAGTAGTACTAGAGGATGTAGTCACCACGGGGCAGTCAGCGTTATTTGCAGTCGAAAAGTTACGTGATGCAGGTTATACAGTAACCCACGTATTAACACTAGTCGATCGCCAACAGGGTGGGGCTGAGCTTTATGCCAAAGAGGGACTAAAGTTTGGCTCAGTATTTGATATCAGCGAAATTCAGAGTTACGCGAAGGGGCTGTAATTACAGCGCTTGACGCTCAAAAGTAATCAAAAAAGGGGGCGCGAAGCGCCCCCTTTTTTGATTACTTTTGAGATTTTGTAATATCTAGATTAAGAAATGGAACTGCACCATTTCCACCCAGTACTTGGGGAAACTTGCCATCCCATTTTTCGATCGCTTGTTTTTGTAACAACTCGGATGTCAGTGTTTCACGCAACAGTCGCTGCGCTTCAGCCTGTCCCTTGGCGCGGTTGATGGTAGCTTCAGCTTCTTGTTCGGCTTCTCTCGCAATATACACAGCTCGCTGAGCGCGTTGCTCGGCAATTTGCTTTTCTTCTACCGCCTTAGAAAACTCAGTCGAGAAATTTAAATCAACGACACTGGTATCTAAAACAATAATGCCGTACTTACTTAAGCGCTGACTTAAAGCTTCATCAAAATCTAGCTTTAGCTCATCACGCTTAGTGATCGCCTCTTCGACAGTACGCCTTGCTGCGGCGACTTTAAAAGATTCTTGAGTTTGCGGTGCAATAATTTTAGAAACAATATTTTGCAAAGTACCTTGAGTACGACGAATAGTCACGACTTCAATCGGATCAAGGCGAAAGTTAATCGCAAAACTTGCCGTAAGCTGTTGCAAATCCTTGGTCGAGCTTTGGGCTGGGACTTCAAACTTCTGCACAGTCAAATCATAAACATCGACTTGAGAAATTACAGGCGGCTTAAAATGCACTCCTTCCAGCAATACACCATCCTTGGCTTTTCCCAATATGCTCAACACGCCTGCTTCGCCAGGATTGATAATTATAAATGAGTTAAAACTGATAACCGCGAGAATTCCTAATATGGCAACTAGGACTAAGGACTGCCAGCTAGTTTCTTGGTCTTGCATTACTTTTTCCTATGATCTATGGCTTTCGATCATATCTCATTATAAAAATTGGTTTTGTTGAAAGTACACCTGCGGAGTACTTTCAACAAAATTGCAGCGCCAAAGGCACTACAAACACCAAATTAGTCAAATTAGTTTTTTTATTGCTTACAGATTTGTTTTTGCTCTAGAGGCAATGTGGGTGTGGATTCAAGATAGTTATCAAGTAAGTTACAACCCCTCTGCACTAATTCGTTAAAATTTAATATCTCCGCATTCCATAATTTCAGGGTATTGTCTCGACTCGCAGAAACAATATTTTTACTATCAGGGCTGTATGTTAGAGCATAAACTTCCGCTGTGTGACCAGATAGGGTTTTGAGTAGCTTGCCACTGGCTCTATCCATAATTTTGATAGTCTTATCGGCATTTGCCGCCGCGATCGCCTTACCATCAGGACTAAAAGTCATCCCATAGATCCAAGAATCAGCCGTAACCGTAATCACCTGTTCTAGAACGCCTGTTTGAGCGTTCCATAGTTTTAATTTGCCATCTTTACCAGCCGATCCAATTTGTTTGCCATCGGGGCTATAGGCAACGGCAAGCCCTCCATTGCGATGCGCCTCCATCGTATAGATATTCTGACCATTGTTCACATCCCAAATTTTCACCGTTTGATCGTTACTCGTCGAGGCTAGTGACTGATTATCGGGACTAAAGGCGATCGACCAAACAGTTCCCGTATGTCCTTCCAGTACATGCAATAATTGCGGATTATCATCATCATTCCATTTCCATAGTTTAATTTTTTTATCCCATCCCAGTGTCGCTAAAATCTTTTGATCTGGGCTAAATGTGGCATAGATCAACTTCGCTCCATGAATATTTAGTGAATGTAATAGCTTGCCTGTGGCACTATTCCAAATCTTTACAGTTTTATCATCACTTGCCGTGACTAGCTTCGTTCCATCATTATTAAAACTCACACCATAGACTGTGTCTTCATGCCCTTTGAGTTCCTGTCTGTAAGTCCCATCAGCATTCCAAAGACGTACTGTCTTATCAACGCTGCCAGATGCAAACATTTTTCCGTCAGGACTAAATGCAACTGACCAAATACTACTTGTATGCCCATAGAGATTATTGAGTAATGTGGCCTTAAGATCCCAGAGGCGCACTGTGCGATCTTTACTAGCAGATAGAAGATATTGACCATCAGGACTAAAGTTAACGTCAAAAATACCATCGGTATGTCCACCTAACTTCATTTCTAATGTTCCATCAGAATTAAGGATTTGGATCGAACTATCTTGAGCACCAAGCGCAATCCGATCGCCATCAGCACTGAAATTTAAGCTCAAGATATCAGTTGACGTTCCTTTCAAGGCCCGCACAAATTGAATTTGACGATTCTGATCTTTAATTTGCCAGAGCTTCACGGTTTCATCTCTACCCGAAGTTAACAGTTGCTGACCATCGGGATGAAACTTCACGGTAAAAAGTTCTTGATCGTGGGCGATCGCACTTGTGAGTAAATTACCTTGCAAATCCCAGAGTGCAATCGTGGTGTTTTTAGCCGTCACAATCAAGTTGCCATCGGGGCTAAAACTTGTATCTTGAATAGAGCCTGCTTCTTTCTCAGAAGATTTATTGCCAACATTTTTAGGGTTTAATGTCAGCAGCTCAATGCCGCGATCGCTATCCCAAAGTTTTACTGTGCCATCCTTACTGCCAGTCAGTAATCTTTTACCATCAGGATGAAAGTTTACCCTCAATATGTCATCTTGGTGAGCATAGAACTTGCTAATCAACTTACCAGACTCACTATCCCAAATCCGCACACTTTTGCCTTGCCCTGTGGATGCAATTTTTTTGCCATCAGGACTAAAACTTAAACCTCGAATATCCCTTGCCTGCAAACCAACTAACTGCGTGATCAATTTACCATTACGTTGATATAGATCTACGCTGCCATCAAAACTACCAAGGGCGAGAATATTACCGTCGGGGCTAAATTTCGCAGCATAAAATGGAGCATCTCTTTTTTTGGAAAAAAATCGATAGCGCTCACGGATATTATAGATAATGGTTTGCAGGTTTTCAAAGGTTGACTGAGTAATTCTAGTTTTGTCAGTTCCATCATCCGTATACTTTAACTTTTTCGCAGATTGGATAATTGTCGCTAGTGATTCCAATTGACGGTTGAGCAAAAAGCTAGAGTTTGCGGAAGAAATCAAAGCTTCGATTTCACCAAACTCTGCAAGTTGACGCTGACGATTTGCCTGAAATGCCAAACCTGCCATCACAAATAAGCCCACAACTGTCCCCACTAGAGCACCCTTAGTAAGGCGGCTAAGATTGGCTTGGCTACGTTGAGCCGAAAATTGGACTTTGCGTAACTCATTTAGCAAGCCAGTTTCTTGGTTAGCCCGAATAAATGAAACTAGGTAGTCATGGACAAGTTGATATCGATTACTCGGCACTTCAGACAATTGGAAGATTAAGCCTGAACCAATTAAAATCTCTAAAACTAGATCGAGCTCTTCAGTATTACTTGAATAAGACAATAGCCCCGCTCGCAATTCATTGTAAGTACGCAATGGGCGTTTACCTTGCTCATCAGTCAGCAAAATCAATACCTGTTGAGCAATAAAGGACGCATTACCACAAGATTGAATTACTTCTTCGACTGATTGCTCAACAAGACTCTGCTTAGATCCCGCAGCCTGATAAGCCGAGAGGGTGGTGATATTGCGATCTTGGAGTTGAGAGCCAACTAGTTGCAGTTCAATTGGGCGTACTGATCCGCGATCGCCTGCGAGATCGCGCACCAACTCATCCACAAGAATCGGCTCAAGAGTAAAATTGGCATGTTCGGTAAGATTTTCGATTAGTGATTTAGCATCAGAGGGAGAAAGATTACCTAAGGCATAGCGAAAATTGCGGCTTAAGATATCAACTTCTGGATAGGCTGATTCTAGTTCTAGAAGCAAATAGAGATAGTCTTCACGGAGTGAAATCACTATTTTCAGCAAAGGAATTTTTAGACAATTTTGCCAAAAGTCAATAAAAACTTGTCTTTCATGCGATTGAGTACAAGTAGAAAAGAACTCTTCAAATTGGTCAAAAATTAAAACAACCTGAGTACCATTAGCTGCTAGTTGTCTCAGTTTGTGTAATAGATGTACGACATCGCGATCGCCATTCTTACGACGATCTTTCCATTCATTCGATAGTAGATCTGCTTTCTGGAAAACATTGGTGTCAGGAATGAGATTTTTGTGAATGGCAAGAAAGATAGCATTGATCCAGTTTGTATAAACATAAATTTTGATTGGCATTAATTCTTGACCTGCCAAAGATCGCTGCAATAATGCAGGAATTAGTCCAGCGTTGACTAGTGAACTTTTACCAACGCCAGATTCACCGTGGATTACGGTTAGTTGATGCTCAATTGAGGTTATCCTTTCTACTAAACGTTCTACATCTTGAGTACGCCCAGAAGCCGCGATTTCCCCCGCATTAACATCAAACCTAATCGAATCTAACTCCGCAATACTAGAATTAGGAGAAAATTGTTTTGGTTGCAGAGTACCAGCTCCGACAAAGGCTCTCAGTCCATATTGCTGCTCTAGCGATCGCTGTCTTTGCCTCGCTTGGAATGCCTCAAGATAACGTCCTTGGGCAAAAGCAATATCATGAAAAGTATCAAGAAACCGAATATAGAGCTTCGGTTCATAATTCAGATTAAAGCTAGCAATAGTTGATTCAATTACATTTGCAGCAAGTTCCAGTTCTTTAAGCTGAAGATAACTCTGGGTGATTAAGAGTTGATATTGACCTCTCTGAATATGGCGCATCCGCAACCAATTATGGTTAAGGCTTTCTTCTTTAAAACTAGGAACTTGATCTAAAGTAGCTAGTGCTTTAGATGCATAATCTTTAACTTGCTGCCATAATCCCCTTTCTACAGATATTTTGGCTAAGTATCCATAATCTTGAGCAAGTTCAAGAGGCATCTGCTCATGCAATGGCATCAATGACCCGATCCAGATTTCTAGTTCTTGCCATTGCTTAAGTTGTTCAAGAACACCACTATAAGATCGACTATATTTGGCAATTAAATCCAACTGATTTTCTTGTTTAAGAGCAGCGATCGCTTCTTGAAAAAATTGTTTTGCCTTGTGCCAAGAATCTTGAGCCTGTCGCCCATTCACAAAGGAATTATGCCACCACAAATTACCTAAATAAAATAAAACAATCCCACTCTCGATTGAGCGATCGGCTTTTTGCCAATAGGCAAGGCTGCATTGATAATAGATTTGAGAAACACTATGTACTTCACCCTGAGATTCGGCATACACATCACTAGCAATTGCTTCCTCAGATCGCCACAATAACCGTCCAAGGGCAAGGTCTAATTTTGCTTCCAATTCAAGAGAAATCTCTTGCTTAGTTTTGTACTGAGCAAGTCTCAGATCGCGTCTTGCTAGCTCTAGTTCACTATAGGAGAATGATTCACGATCAGCATCGATTTTAGTATCTTGCCAAAATAAGGGAATTTGAGGATCTCTGGCAATCTCAAACAATCGATCTACTTGTTGATGAACTTCTGCATCTAGTTGTTCAGGATTCAATCCAAAGTTGATCGGCGGTGCAGCCAAATTTGCTAGTTCAGGAGCATTAATCCATAACTGTTGCAATTCACGATCATTCAGCCACAATACCAATGGACAGTTAATCTGTTGCTTCAAGCGATCGCGAAATAGGTTAGCTTCTAAAAACAAATCTTCTAAATGTTCAGATCTAGTTTGTTCTAAGCCCAAACACATTAGGGCAGAAATATGCTCAGGCTGACCATCACACCCAAAATTTTTCCATGCATTTTGTAATTTATCATAGAGAGTCTCATGGGGTTCTCGCCACCAAAGCTCACGATATGTAGAGACTGTTTTTGCTCTTAACGCTATCAACAGTTCTTGTCTAAGACGGCGATAATTGCAATTAACAATAATCAACAAAAATGATCCCTGAGATCGATTGATCGTTCTAGCCAATATTTCTAGCGATCGCTCATTTAGGGAATATACATCTTCCAACTTTCTGATCGACTGTTCGACCTGAATCACTTGTTTCGTTTTACCGTGATCACGATACCGTCATTTACACAGACATCCTACTACAGTCGAAGCTATCAAAGAAACCCAGCAATTCTTAATATGAAACCAATTTTGGTGTTTCCAGTGCCTGCGGCACTGGAAACACCAAAATTGGTTTTTTGAAAGCCCGACTTAGACAGGCTTTCAAAAAAAACAATTTTCATAATGAGAATTGCTGACCGAAACCCAAAAGATGAGAAGCGTTTCAAAGCAACATTTCTCATCTTTTGGGTAAAAAACGCTACAATTGTTAAAAATTGTAAAGAGTTTTGCGATTTTCAACAAATTTTCCTTCTAAGTTACTCCAAATCTATGACTGAATTTGCTACTAAACTCGTTGAGTCACTCCAACCAATTTCCGATCAATTTAAATCCCTCAATGTGCCCGAACCAGTTACCCATTGGGGGCATCCATTTTTTATGGGGATCGTCATTGTGGCGATGGGATCGTTTGTGGCAATTTCAGGGTGGCGCAGCCGTACGACCACAGATCCAGAAGTTGCGAACAAGAACAAAGCTGATCACCGCAAAGTTGCCCCGCTCATGACCGTATTCTTGGCTACGGGCTACACAGGTGGACTGCTATCACTTGTCATGCAAGGCAAGCCACTGCTAGAAAGTCCCCATTTTATTACAGGCTCAGTAGTACTAACTTTATTAGCGATCAACGGCGCAATTTCACTCACTGGTTTTGGGGGAAATAAGCCATTACTTCGCAATGCTCATGCCTATCTAGGTAGTGCAATTGTTATGCTTTTGGTAGCTCATGCCTTTCTAGGAATTAAGCTCGGTCTTTCTATCTAAATATCTAAGTTCACAAAAAAATTGTAAGGTTGCGCCCTTGCAGGATTCAACCTTACAACCCGAACCAATAAATTTTTAAAAGTGTTGCAAAGCAACACTTTTAAAAATTTATTGGTTCGTCTGATCGAAAACTGTGGGAAAACCAAAGATATACTGCTTCGCTGAACATCTTTGGTTTTAATTGCTATACAAGCCTAGATGGGTTAGTATTTGCGATAACTAAGCACACTTTACCGCCTTAACCCGCGATCGCCGAATATGGAAAACTGGGAGTTTTTGCTACAACGCAAAGGTGACAAGTCCTGGTTGCCCCTAGAATCTCCAACTGTAGAGATTTTGGAGGGGCAGTACCGACTTGCTGCACGCTCTGCTTCAGCAAATGCGCTAGTTGCGATCGCGATCGCCTATCGCCCTCTCGCAGATGTGCGGCATCAGCCTTTACAACAAAAAATTGCTAAACGCATCAGCCATGATGGGTTGCTGATCGTCATGCCATACACCAACTTTGTACCAGGGATATGGCAGATTGACTGCATAGCTACAGAACCGAACCAAGAATCTGGCACAGGATCAGAAAGCACCAATTTAATCCCTGCATGGAAAAAGACTGTCAAGTTTGATGTAATTCAAATTTCAGCAGAAGCTGGCTCCGAATGGCAATATAACGAAGTTGCAGAAGAAGTAGAAACTCCTGCCGAACTTGCCAATGAGTCACATACTAATGCATTGGGAATCATTCAAACTGAGCCAACCCCTCTAAGTTATAGCTCACCAATTCTCGATATTGCTGAGCAAAGATCAACGGAACTCGTCGAATCTATGTTTGAAGAGTTTGCACTCTTTGATGATGAGGATGATGGAGACGAAGAGATTGATGGTAATTCTAAAAATATAGAACTAGAAACAGAATCTCTAAGCGATCACCCTAATGTCTTGGAGCTGGTAGAAGCATATAGCCCAAATGATTTAACTGAAGAAACAGATGAACCATTTCAGCCTCGTATTTTATTACGTTTAAAACAGCCTCAATATATTCTTAATGAAAACAATAGCTTCCATCTCACAGGAGAAGTCTATACTCAAGGAGAAATCGAAGTCAGCCTCAAAGATCCACAGACCCTTGATATTGTCGTAAATCAGCGCTTCGAGATCACGAATTCTGGCGATCGCAATCCAGCAACTGGCGCAATCACCTTTGCGTATCAGATCATTGTGCCGCCACCTTCAGAAATTCAAGTTCTCATCGGTGAAGTCCAAATTCATCCCCATCAAGACTTTCAACTAGATAGAGATTTGTATGTGACGCAACAGGCGATCGCAGTTTCCTATCCTGCTGCGAGAGTTCTGCCCGAACTCATTAAAGAAGCTAAAAAACATTCTTCTCAAGAAACAACTCTCAATTCTCAAACGACGGAAACAACCAGAGATCAGTCTAGTTACCAACAATTTCCACAGAGTTTTCCACAGGTATCAACACCAACGGAAAATAAGTCTAGAAGTCTATCACCAAAGCCAAAACCAGCCAATTCGCTTAGTCTTCCACCCATACCTTCTAACAGATCTAAAGCTAATCAGGGAGAAGCATTAAAGCAACAAACACCTGCAAATTCTTTGTCATTACCACCTTTACCATCTCAACAAAATAGGAGCAGTAATCAGATTTATACTCCCCCTAATCCTGAAATAACTGATGATTATCCTCAAAGTTTTCCACAGGTAGAGACAGATATTTCTCAAGAAACTGAGACGCACTTTGATCTGAGAAATATTGATGATTTAGCCGATAGCGATCGCCAAATTTCATCAAACTCTGAAGAAGAACCAGAACTACTTTATAGTTTTGAAGAAGAACTCCCTCACAACTATGAAGAGCTACTAGAGCAGCCGTGGCAAGAAAATGCATCAGTCACCAATCAATCAAAACCCAGCGGAAATCGGTTTCTCAATAAACTACAAACTCTATCTGCTGATGCGATCGCATCCCAAAAAGCCAACCAACGTACCGAAGAACTATTACTCGAAACCTTCCCACCCAGCGATCCATTACTAGAAAATGATTTATCGAGTACTTTAACTAGTGCATCCATAGATCTAAACAACCCTGAACAACCACCAAGAACGATCACCGAAGCCACCAGCCTCGCCGAACTAGATCTCGAACTTGATGTTGAGCTGGATCGATTATTAACTTCTGAACCTGATTTGATTTTAAATGAGTATGTTTGGGAAGATCCTATAGATCCAAACACTTTCCCAGTTAGCACTGTCTCAAGCCAAAATTCTGCTGCTTCTAATTTGGCTGAGACAGCCCAAACTATTCGCAATCTTCAAGAATCTTCAACCCAGTCTTTTTCTGAACAAGAACCAATTCCCATACCTGAAATTCTTATTCCTACTGGTGAGCTAATTTCAGGAACACCAATGTTAGTAACCGTTCGTCTCCCAGCACTTGCTCCTAAATTCTTTGTGAAATTCTGGATTAAAGATTTGCAAACGCGGATGATTGTAGATGGACCACGTTGGCTCTTAGATTTTAGTACTGTTCCCAATGCCGCGTTTATTGAAGCCCGCACAAACATCTCGATTCCGCTCAGTAGTATTGATGTTGCTTTTGAAGCGATCGCGATCGAAGCTCAAACCCAACGCGAAAGCCATAAAGTAAGAGTCACTCGCTCTGTAACTCCACCCAACCTAGCACAAGACACCGATTTTGATGAACCATAACTCAAAAAGAAAGAGGCGGCGCGATGCGCCGCCTCTTTCTTTTTGAGTTATGGTTGACTTTGTAACCAGTAATAAGTCGCCATAGGTAACAACGTCGCCAAAACCAGTAGAATAATTACCACCACATTTGATGAACTTGCCTCAGTTTCCTCTCTAGTAGCATAGTTACTCGTCTCAGTCTCTTCTACTGCTAATAGGGGCGCACCTGGGTCTGGATTACCTTTCAAAACAGCCTCTAGACGAGCAAGTCCCTCATTTACAGATTGATTATAGTTTGCCTTACGCGCAGGATAGAGCATCGTCTCATCGGCAATACTATTGGCAATGCTATCAGGCAGGACTTCTTTTACCTTTTCGCCAGTCTGAATAGCAGTACGGTGGTCTTCTGTCGCCATAAATAGCAGTACTTGATTAGCCTTCTCAGATCCAGAAGGGAACCATTTATCAAATAATTCTGCCGTAAATTCTGATGCAGGTTGACCTAAATCAATGCGGCGAATTGCCACGACATGAACTTCGATCCCCGTTAATTCTGCTAATTTTTCAGCTTTGCTGATGATCGCACTTTTGGTCGAAGCACTTAATACCTCAGAATCATCAATCACCCAAGTTTGGTCAGTCAGGGTCTTAATTTCGGATAAGTCAGGAATATCTGACACTTGCAAAGCCAATGCATTACCAGTCAATAAATTAAAGCTAATTAGTAAGGCGATCACCCCAAAACATAGGCGGCAAAATAAATTTTTGAGCAATATTTCCATCACAATTTTTTAAACCTATATTTTAAAACTCAAATCAATCAATTTCACTTTTCATCACTATATCAATCTGCAAGGAATCGTAGAGAAAATTTAGCGATCGCCCTCAGCGACCGCACACCATTTTCAGCAATATTTTAGAATTTCCAGTTCAAACATGCCGTTCAAAATCACTAAATCAAGTCCTAATTTCCCAAATTCTAAAATTATCAAAAGGATTACAACTCTTAATAAGTTCTGGTTATTTAAGTATTATTAAGATTTTGACAATAAATTTCAAAAGAGTTTTCCGTGAACATTTTTGATATAGATCTGTTGATAAATCTAGATGTTTATTTTTTACCTGTGGAAAACCTGTGGATAACTACTATCTTTCTGTGGAAAAGATGGAGATATCTGGGGAAAACTTTTGCATAAATGTGGAAAACTTTTGATAGGTATTTATACCTTGTGGAAAACTAGCCAGTTTATCCACAGGTTTATCCACAGGTAAAAAATGCTAAAAAGCTTATTTTATATAGTTCTCTTTGAGTTTTCCACATTTTCCACAGCCCCTACTACTACTATTAAAGATTTATTATTCTTTAAAGAGTAATAATTAGTTCAAACGAAAAATGAATGAAAAAATAAATTTGGATTTTGATATTGTAAAAAATTCCAACGATGGTATGATTGGCTTCCACAAATCAAAAAAATCAAAATTAAAAAGCTTTTCAGAAAAAGTTTGTTTTAAAAAATTTCATTTAAACTGCGTTTTCAAAAAATATTAGCAAAGTAATCTTAAATACATTTTTTGTTTCTTTTAAAAATCTTCAAACCTTAAAAAATACTCAAATTTTGAAATCTTCTAGAATTTTCCCTTCGAGCCTTAACCGCACTTTTTAGAATCTAAATTCATTCAAAATTTAACGCTGTTTCTTTCCTCTCACCCTCAAGCTTAGAAAATCTTCTATCAAACTATGCGACTAGTCTGTCCCCAAAACCAACTCGCTGCTAACCTTGCCCTTGTCGGTCGTGCGGTCGCATCTCGCCCCACCCATCCAATTTTGGCAAACATTCGATTAGATGCTGACGGCTCCAATCAAAGTCTTGGTATGACTGCCTTTGATCTCAATCTAGGTATTCAGGTCTCATTTCCTGCTCAAGTCGTAGAGGCGGGATCGATTACTCTGCCAGCAAAGTTACTTAACGACATTGTGTCGCGTCTTCCTGATGAAGACATCACGATCACTGTGGACACAGACAACACGATGGTCTCGATTGTCTGTGGTTCAGGACGTTATCAAATGCATGGTTTACCTGTGGAAGAGTTTCCTGAGTTACCTCAAATTGGCGAAGATGGCGAAACTACCTATTTGCCTGTTGAGTCAATGCTGAGTGGTTTGTCCTCAACCCTGTTTGCCACTTCGGCTGATGAGACCAAGCGTATTCTCACGGGTGTGCATCTGACTGCTACTGCCGATCGCTTAGAGTTTGCGGCTACCGATGGACATCGCTTATCCGTTGTGCAAACTGGATTTTTGGATGCAGATGAGCCTCCTGTGACGGGGGATACCGTGACTACTAATCTGGAGGTGACGATTCCTGCTAGAGCCTTGCGTGAACTAGAACGGATGCTCAACCAACAAACAGAGGGTGCGATCGCAGTTAAGTTTGATCGTGCCAATATGATTTTTCAAAGTGCTAATCAAATCTTAATTTCCCGTTTGTTAGATGGCACCTACCCCAACTATCGCCAATTGATTCCCAGCCGCTTTGAACGTCAAGTTACAGTCGAGCGCAAATTATTTTTATCCGCTCTAGAACGCATTGCTGTATTGGCAGACCAAAAAAATAACATTGTCAAAATTACAATTGACTCTACTGGGCAGGAAATTTCGCTCTCTGTTGAAGCTCCTGATGTCGCCGCAGGACGTGAATCTCTGCCTGCCCAGATTTCAGGTGAAGATGTGGAAATAGCCTTTAACGTCAAATATTTATTAGATGGCTTAAAAGCTCTACCGAGCAATGAAATCCAAATTCAGATGAACAATCCAACTAGCCCTGCTGTGCTTGTACCAATTGGGGCAACCAAAATGACTTATTTGCTGATGCCTGTGCAAATCCGCAATTAGGCGAGCATTGTTATAAAGTAAAAACCACGCGCAGCGTGGTTTTTACTTTATTCAGTAGTTTATCGCTATATCTCAGAGAAAAATCCTGTAAACTTAGTTGAAGTATGGATTTCTTACCACTGCCTTCAACTCAACTGCCACCTAGCACCTATGCTGAGGTGAGACAGGCTAGCTCTAGCCAAACGTTGTCGTCTTCGTCAGCGTTTAATGGTCGTATTTCTAGATTGCCTACTGAATTGCCAATAGAGGTGCAATCTCAGCTACAGCTTTTTTTAGAGAGCTTGCCTGATCCCGATGCGATCGCTCAGCAAGTCAGAACAACTCTGATCTCTCAAGCTGGCCCCATCAAGCCAAATAGTTTACCGAAGCCAAAGCCTAAAGATAAGCCACGCCCACCCTTACCGCCGCGTGTAGGGGAAAAGCTAAACGTGGTTAGCGATCGCCAAGAATATGACATTAATACTCAGGTGTTTGTCGCTGAAGGCAATGTGGTAATTAATTATAAAAAATCGGAACTCAAAGCCGATCGCGTTCAATTAAATACCAAAACGCAGGAAGTTGTTGCCGAAGGTAATGTGTTTTTTACACGCGGTGACCAGAAGATACGTGGAACAAAGCTTACCTATAATTACGGGACTGTTAAGGGCGATCTCCTCAACGCATCAGGTGCTGTTGACCTTGGCACTCTTCAAAGTTCTGAAGTGTCGCGATCGCCATCAGAACTGGCTACTAACTCGATCACCATAGCTCCTATTGGTTCTGGAAACTCTTCTGAAGGACAAGTGCGCCGTATTGGATTTATTGCCGAGCGTTTAATAATTGATGGAGATACTTGGACAGCCGAAAATTTGAGGGTTACGAACGATCCTTTTAGTCCTCCTGAACTGGAACTTACTACCAGTAAAGCTACCTTAACTCCGATTTCACCAACTCAAAATCGACTAGATCTGGAATCTCCACGCATTGTTTTTGATCAGGGATTTTCTCTGCCATTGCCAGTCAATAGTATTACACTTGATCGTTTTCAACGCTTTGCTCCTGCCTTAGTTGGTTTTGACCGCCGCGATCGAGATGGTGTTTTTTATCAACAAAGCTTTGATGTGATCACTCAATCCAACTTGAATTTTCAATTGTCCCCCCAATTGCTTCTACAACGTGCTTTTTCTAGTCAGAGTGGATTTTCAGGTGTTGATATTATTGGGGTTGTTGCTACCTTAAATGGAGCCTTTGATGATGGCTCAAGCTTATCGGCAAGAGCGAGTTTCTCAGGTTTAGATTTTTCTAAGATTGATTCCTTATTGCGTTTTAATGCTAGCTATCAGATGCCAGTGTTTGGTAACCATACTTTGCTCTCACAGTATGCTTTTCGCGATCGGGTATTCAATGGTTCGCTAGGCTTTCAGGATGTAAACAACATTTTGGGAACAACTTTGTTATCTCCCAACTATGTTCTTGGAGATTCTCAAATTTCTTTTAGTTATCAAGCTTCTGCTCAGCTCGTTGGGGCGGTACGAGATGACATCCAACCCAGTACAATCGGTTCATTAATTCGTGTGCAAGGTGCTGCTGTTCTCAGTCGAGCTTTTCCCCTGCTACGAGGTGAACCATTAGCAGCCGAAAAAGAAACGGGATTGCGCTTCTCTCCCAAACCAATTGTGCCAAGACTAGATGCTTTTTTGACCGCGCAAGGCGTAAATTCTTTCTACTCTAATGGAG
The DNA here is from genome assembly GCF_006937785.1 of Pseudanabaena sp. UWO311. GTDB lineage: Bacteria > Cyanobacteriota > Cyanobacteriia > Pseudanabaenales > Pseudanabaenaceae > Pseudanabaena. Next base: position 34,132 of record NZ_SJEE01000026.1, on the reverse strand, counting down.
CTAATCAAGCTGTTCTTTATGGAACTGTTGGTTTAGCTGCGGAGGTTGGTCATTTTGCTAAAGACTTCCTTGACTATACTGGCTTAACCCTTAGCTATACTCAAGCATTTGCTAGCGGTAAATCGCCATTCTTATTTGACCGCGTTGCTGATACGCGATCGCTGACCGCAGGAATAGTTCAACAAATCTATGGGCCATTGAGACTTGGCATTCAGCAGAGTTGGAGCTTGGATACTGGCAATTTATTTGATTCTGTATATTCCTTAGAATACGCAAGGCGTACCTATTCTGTATTGATTAGATACAATCCTAATCAAGGGTTAGGAGAATTTTTAATAAGGATTAGTGACTTTAATTGGACTCGTCCACCTTCAAATGTAACGAATATTCAAAATGGAATAGAACAGCGCAACTAAAACTCAGGGTTTATTTTTTGTAAGTAGGAATGGAAGTTGTCTGAGCAGTGGCGAGAGATGGGTCAAGACAGAGAACTTTTATGAAGCTAACTTCTAGATCTTGATTATCTAAATCTTGATTATCTAATCTTGGTGTGAGTCCTTCTAAATCCTCTCGACTAGGAAATAGCCAAATATATTCACAACTTTCTTGGTTGCTGGTAAAGCTGCATTGGTCAGTGAAGATGATGTGGGGTTAAAACCAGTACCTTCAGACACAATGCTATCGCCATTCGTGAGATTGTCCGATGCGATCGCAGTTCCTGCCCGAGTCGGTGCGATAATCTCCAAACCAGCAAGTAGTTTCGGCAAATCAATTCCTACGATCGGTTTGGTAATGCCCAATTCTTGTTGAGTTGCGATCGGCAGATCGAGGCTAAGAGGAATACCTTCAGGCGTAATCCGTACATATTTACCATCAGGTACTGCCCCGATATTGATGTTGCCATTGGGAGTTGAGATTGTCCATGCAACAAAATTAACCTGTTTTAACAGATTTTAGCTCTGAACAACGCACTTGAGTGTAAGGCGATCTCGCGACGATGGAGAGTGTTAGGATTAATTGAGATAAGATCTAACTGAAGCATATGAAATTTATTAGTCCAAAAACTGATTTTGCCTTCAAGAAAATCTTTGGCTCCGAACAAAGCCATGATGTCTTGATCAGTTTTTTGAATGCGATGCTTTACGATGGTCAGAGCAGAATCTCGCAATTAGAAATCCTTAATCCTTATTTAGCTCCACGCATCCGAGGTGTTAAGGATACCTATCTCGATGTCAAAGCTAAGCTGGATAATGGCACAAGCGTAATTATTGAAATGCAGGTGTTAAATATTGAAGGATTTGAGAAGCGGATTCTCTACAATGCTGCCAAAGCTTATTCCATTCAACTCGGCATCGGACAATCATACTCGCAACTTAATCCTGTGATAGCGCTGACAATTACTGATTTTGTGATGTTTCCCGAAATAAATCAATTGACTTCTCGGTTTATTTTAAAAGAGAAAGATTTTTTGATTGACTATCCTATCTACGATCTGGAACTGGTATTTGTCGAGTTGCCAAAATTTGATAAAGCACTGATGGTGCTAGAAACCTTGGCAGACAAGTGGCTATATTTTCTCAAACATGCGATTGATTTAGATGTTGTGCCAGAGAGTATGAATCTTGTGCCAGAAATTAAGCAAGCCTTTGAGTTTGCCAGAGAAGGAAATCTTTCGCCTGAAGAATTAGACGAGTTACAACATCAGGAGTTCTTTATCCAAGATCAACATAATGCGATCGTCAAGGCTCTCAAGCAGGGCTTGGAGCAAGGTAAAACGGAGGCTATGCTAGAAATGGCTGGGAAATTGCTGGATGTGCTGGATGATGATGCTATTAGTCGGGCGACTGGGCTAATCTTGACAGAATTTGCGGAATTGAGAAGTATGCGATCGCAAGTTCAATAAGTCCGTAAATGGAATATACCTATAATGCGTAGGGGCAGGTTTAGAGACAAATCTATTGGTAAACCATTGACTTGTTTCTAAACCTGCCCCTATTGGGATTTTGTTCTATTTTTTTGATTGATTGGATGCAATTTATTCTCTTTTGAGTTCTCATGAATAATGCAGGTTAGAATCCTTATGGGAATAAATAGGAATTGTTGATTTAAAGGTATGTTATAACCAACTGCCAATGAGTACAAAAGAAGACCAAAAATATGGGTGGTTTACATCTTTTGGGCTATCTGAAGGTAGAGAAATTATTGGTAAGCCAGGAATACCAATGATTTTGTTGTTTTCGATTTTAACTTCGCCTCTTATAATTGATAACTGGGCTTTTTGTAAGGCAACCGCTTTACTTGGGGCATCGGAAAAGCGACTGTAAAAGCTCAATATTAAAGGAACAGTGCCAGCATCACTGACTGGCCAGAGAGAAGCTAAAACACTACGAACACCTGAAGTTACAGATAGTCCTCCAAGACCAAGATTTTTGCCCACTGCGGTCTCACAAGCGCTCAATGTCAACATTTCGACTTGAGGTTTATCAAAATTGAGTTTAGGAATTTGTCTGATATTAAGGCGATCGTCAAAAAATTGAATGAATGCTCCGTCAGCTTTATTGCTCAAAAACTGAGCGTGTGTAGCTAGATGAATGATGCCGTAATCTTGTTGTTTTCTCTGTGCTTGCATATTCATCAGGGTAAAGTCTTCGTTAATAAAAGAACTACCTGTTAATAATGATTGAGCATTATCTTTGCTGACAATATTGTTAATCTCCGTATTTACCGCAGGTAATGCTGAAAGCCCTTGCACAGATTGGGTTAAGCCCATCGCCAGTACACGACTGTTTTTACGATCTCGTTCTTCTAATCTCGCTAAGCTAAAGCTGGGTACATTGGCGATCGCATATTTCTCAACCAGAAACTTTTCGCCATCATGGAGAGTCGCTGTTGGAATTACTCGTAAGTCTCCATCCATCACAAAAACAATAGTACCTATTTTTTCTGATTGCAGCGTTGTTTCAATTGGCTTGACAATCCAATCATTTAGCTTTTGAGCTTCACCCAGATAATCTTGTGAACTGGCATCCCGCAGGTTGGCTCGAAAGTCTGAAATTACTTTTAATAGAACCTGTTTAGAGATATCTGCGTTGGTTTTTTGGACTATCTTTCCACTTGGAGATATAACCAAAATCTCAATACGGTCATCAAAAATCACGGGATAAACTACCGCAGTAGGGCTATTCGTGATTTTTGAGGTTCTTTTTAGTTCGTTTATAATATTTGCAATAATCTCTTTGGCTTTAGTAGTTGCGCCAGTTAGAGTAGTTGAAGTTATGTCAGTTGAAGTATTAGTAGTTGTGCCAGTTGGAGTAGTTGAAGTTGTGCCAGTTGAAGTAGTTGAAGTTGTGCCAGTTGAAATAGTTGAAGTTGTGCCAGTTGGAGTAGTAGTAGTTGTGCCAGTTGGAGTAGTAGTAGTTGTGCCAGTTGGAGTAGTTGAAGTTGTGCCAGTTGGAGTAGTTGAAGTTGTGCCAGTTGGAGTAGTTGAAGTTGTGCCAGTTAAACCCGTTGTGGATGCTAAAGGTATGCCAGTATAAGCCTCTAGCTCTGAAATGTAGCTAGATTCAAGACTGACTATTGCTTCTGTTATGTTACCAGTTTGGAGGAATTTATCGGCTTGCTGATGTTGAGATGTGGCTAAGGCAGATTTTTCGATAGAGAATGTCTGGTCAGTCGCAGTTGATAGTATGGGAGTCACATCAGTTGGTAAGGAAATATTTTGCGCTGGGCTTTGCCGACTCACTACAGATGGGTCGATATTAGGAGTTGAAATCGGTGATGGTGATGGAATTGGAGATGGAGTTGGGGTTGCTACAACTAAGGGAACTTGAGCCTCAAACGCACCAATATCAACCGCGATACCAGAGATACGGGGTAAGCCGCGTTGATCGTTACCTACTGGGGCGTTGGCGTTATTCCCTGCATTTAGGGCTGGGCTGTTGGGTAAAAGGGCATGGGTTAGAGTTGGGCCGCCATTGTTGGCAAGGGGCGCAAGTTGGGGATTGACTGGTGCTGCGATCGTGCCGATGAGGGCGCTAGGTGCAAATGTGGCGGCAAAGCCATCGTTTGCTCCGATTAAGTTATTGCCGCCATTAGTAAAACCTACTCCTGCAACATTACTACCCAAGTCAGGAGCCTGCAATCCTTGGTCAAAATTACCTGCAATAATCGAATTTATAATTGTAAATGTGCCGTTGATCTCGCGGAAAATACCGCCACCATTGCCTGAACCATTGTTATCTGCATCGGCAGTATTGTTTGTAATAGTACTGTTGGTAATTGTGCCTCCATTCAAGCCAAAAATCCCACCACCATCAAAAGTTGCTGTATTACCCGACACTGTACTGTTGGTTAGGGTCACAGCTCCAAAGCCTACAATCGCACCACCACCGTCCCCCGTATTACCTGACACAGTGCTATTGGTGAGCGTCACATCTACGCCAAAAATCCCACCACCAGCATCATTAATAGCCGTATTACCCGACACAGTGCTATTGGTAAGCGTCACTGATCCATCGCTATAAATCCCACCACCTGAAACCACAGCCGTATTACCCGACACAGTGCTATTGGTGAGCGTCACTGATCCATTGCCGAAAATCCCACCGCCGAAAACCACAGCCGTATTACCCGACACAGTGCTATTGGTGAGCGTCACTGATCCATTGCTAAAAATTCCACCACCAAAGTTAGAAGCAGTATTACCCGACACAGTGCTATTGGTGAGCGTCACAGCTCCGCCGCCACTGTTATTTATCCCTCCACCATTGCCTGCTACTGTTCCATTAACAATCCTTAAACTATCAAACGTGGTATTGCCAATACCCGTGATATTAAACACGCGCACCGCATTATTGCCACTCACCGTTACATTGCTGGCTCCAAATGCACCACTGATGGTTAGACCTCCAGTAAAGGTATTAATATTCAAGGTTGTTGCTAAAGTAATCGCTGCTTGAGCACCATTAAACACATTCGGGTCAAACCGAATGTCATCAGCACCTAGTGAAACATTAGCATCAAAAATCGCTTGTCTCAAAGACCCTGCGCCAGCATCATTAATATTTGTAGCCGTAAAGGTAGCCAGACGACCGTTATAACTATTCTGAGCATCGTTACTAAACGCCACACCCGTATTCAGTTTCCCAGTCTGATATTCCAGATTCCAGTTACCACCAAGCTTACTGCTACCCGTCAAGTCAGTCGAAGCCGCTACCTCACGCCCCGTATAGTGTTTCACTGCTTGCACAAGCGCCGCCCCATTCTCTCCACTAGCCAAATTACAGGCATAGAGCAAAATATTCGCCGCAGGTGATAAAGAAGTTTTCCATGCTTGAAGATCGTTGGCATATCTAGCAATATTCTCAGTACTGACAAAATCTTTACCCAGCCAGAAATTACCAACATCACCCTCAGACACAATATGCAAACTATTCGCACCAGTCACCGTAGCCAAAGTTGCCGTGACCTGAGCAATCCCATATTGGTCTGGATTAATCACCGTCACACTACTACCGCCATTAGTGCCATTTAGTAATGTTTGATAATCCTTAACCGTGCTGTCAATAAACACAAAATTCCAACCTTGTTGGATATTCGCAGCATTCAGAGAAGCTTGAGTCGTGTCATAGCGATTAGCAAGGACATTGATATTAGCGGCCGTGAGATTACCTGTTGCGATCGCCTCCCCTGCCTTTGTCGGTGCAACAATCCCCGAACCAGCCAGCAACTTCGGCAAATCAATCCCTGCGATCGGGGTCTTACTGCCCAACTCCTGCTGAGTTGCGATCGGCAAGTCAAAACTCAGCACACCACCTTCAGTCGTGATCCGCACATATTTGCCATTGGGTGCTGCCACAATATTGATATTGCCATTAGGAGATGCAATAGTCCCTGTATTGATCACAATCCCACCAACGAGAGTAATGCTTTTTCCTTCCGAAACGTTGAGATTGCCTTGATTGACAATTACTCCTGATGTTTGATTTTGGACGGTAGTAGAAGGACTAGTGAAAGCAAAAGCATTAGGAGTTCCTGTCAGATTCTTGAGATCGCTGGCGATCGTATTCATCCCAAACCAACTATTCCCAACTTGGATTCCATTGGCAGTCGTAGCAGTAAAAGAAGCAGGAACGTTTAAGCTCGCATTGGTTCCCAAAATCACACCTGCGGGATTCATGATGTAGAGATTAGAATTTCCGCCTGTGAGTTGGATTAAGCCATTGATAACGGAAGGATCACCGCCAACGACGCGACCGAGAATATTTTGAATGTTTGGTTGACTCAGGAAGTTGGCAATTTGTCCTTGACTTAAGCCAAATTGCTGAAAGCTATGGAAGAGATTGGCTCCTGCTTGAGTGCCGCCTGTAATGTCAAACTGCTGTCCATTTGGCAATACGACGGTGTTCATTCCATCTTGCGCAGCAGTGATTGGTTGTGCTGTGACGGGCGCTGTCAGCAATGCTGGAGACATTGCGATAATTGCGGCAGTGATTGCCCAATACTTTCCCCAGGTTGGCTTCATCATAATCTTCAACCACACACCAAAATTTGACTGGGATTTAATAAGATAATTTTATACTATGATTTTTCAAAAATATCCAAATTAAGACGCGATAACTATATTTTGAGCCATTTCTCTTAGGTTGTTTGAGCTACCTGAAGTGTAAACTGCTTATCAGTGCAGTATGAGAAATCAGGGCTTTCAGACTTTTAGTTGCACATCGCGTAATTGAGACTGAAATATACTAACTTTTTGGCTGTCGGTGAGGAATCAATGTGAAGATAGTAACCATGCAAGTAAAAACAACGAAATTAAAGTTCAAGATAGAAAGAATCCATTCAGTATTATTAGGACTTTCTACCCTTGCATTGGTAGCGACAGATGGCAGGTTATCGGTTAGTGCTAATCCAGTTTCTACAGCATTAACATCTTCCCCATCAATTAGTTCTATCCCTTCAAAAGAAATAGCTTCTTCTCCTTTAACTTCTCCTTCTCAAACTTCTCAAACTGAAATTTCTCAAGCAATTCCCATTAAAAAAATTGAAGTTATTGGCAGCACAGTTTTCGATGCGACTAAACTCGAACCCATCATCAAACCACTCGAAGGTAAATCAGTTACCGAAGAACAACTAACAGATGCTGCCAATGCCATTACTCAACTCTACATCAAGAATGGCTACGTCACCTCTCAAGCCCTATACACACCTCAAAGCGTCGTTGATGGCATTGCCAAGATTCAAGTTTTAGAAGGAAAAGTCGAAAAAATCGAAATTATCGGCGTTAATGCCCTTAATCCAGACTACGTGCGATCGCGAACTGAGCTAGGAATTGGTACTGCCCTCAACACCAATAAACTCGAAGATCAACTGCGACTCTTACGTGCCGATCCCAATTTTAAAAGTTTTGATGCTAATCTCAAAGCTGGTAGCAAAGCTGGCTTGAGTATTCTCACAATTACAGTAGTGGAAGCAAATCAATTTGCAGGTTCTGTCAGTTTCGATAACTTCTCTGCTCCTGCGGTTGGGTCTGAACGCATGGGAGTAGGGCTAAATTATCGCAATCTCTTTGGATTGGGAGATGTATTTACAGCCAATTATTCCAGAACCACAACAGGCGGCTCTAACCAATATGATTTTGGTTTTAGTGTTCCCGTCAATCCGATGAATGGAACTGTCTCGCTACGGTTTGCACCTAGTAACTATCGCATTACCCAGTCACCATTTGATGCTTTCAATATTCGCGGCAATAGTGAAGTTTATGCTGCAACTTATCGCCAACCCTTAATTCGCTCTCTCCGTGAAGAATTTGCACTGTCTCTAGGTTATGAATATCAAAGAGGTCAGACTTTCCTATTTAACGATCTAGCTGTGCCATTTGGAATTGGGCCAGAATCCGATGGAACTAGCCGTACTAGTATATTTAAGTTTGGGCAAGACTATACTAGTCGTGATACTGAAGGAGTTTGGTCTTTGCGATCGCAGTTTAGTCTCGGTACAGGGCTATTTGGTGCAACTTATGTTACCAGTCCCAGTGCTGCTTTCTTAAGCTGGTTGGGACAAATTCAACGAGTTCAGGTTCTGGGAACTGATACGATTTTGATCGGTTCTTTAGATACTCAACTCTCGGCTGATCCGCTTTTACCATCACAGCAGTTTGTGATTGGTGGTGGTCAATCGTTACGTGGCTTCCGTCAAAATGCGCGATCGGGTGACAATGGGATTCGCTTGTCATTGGAGAGTCGATTTGTGGTGGCGCGAAATGAGGATGGTCGTACAGTTCTCCAGTTAGCTCCTTTTGTCGATCTCGGTACAGTTTGGAATAATTCTAGAAACCTCAATTTGCTTCCTAGTCAAAACTTTTTAGCTGGTGGTGGATTGGGCATTCTATACGAGCCAGTTAAACGGCTAAACCTACGGCTTGATTATACACTTCCATTTGTTAACCTTAGCGATCGCGGTTCTAATCTGCAAGAGTCTTCTCTCTATTTCAGCATCGGTTACCAATTTTAGAAACCATAGAAAGCAATTCTTAAATGGAAACTAAAACCAAAAACGTAGTGCTTTGCACTACGTTTTTGGTTTTAGTTTCGCTCAGGCTAAGCAGGAACGAATTTGAGAGAAACTCCATTCATGCAATAGCGCTGTCCTGTTGGCTTTGGTCCATCATCAAAGACATGTCCTAAATGTCCACCACATCGGCTGCAATGGACTTCAACTCGCTTCATAAACAGAGAATTATCAGTTGTAGTTGCGATCGCACCTTCAATTGGTGCAAAAAAGCTCGGCCAACCAGTGCGGCTGTTGAACTTGGTGTCAGAGGTAAATAGTGGTAAGTCGCAACCAGCACAGTTATAGGCTCCTTTGCTATATTCCTTATCGAGAGGACTGCTAAAGGAGCGCTCAGTGCCATGTTTTCGTAAAACACGAAACTGTTCTGGAGTAAGAGTTTGTTTCCATTCTTCTTCGGTTTTCATGATTTCATATCTCTTAGTTGCTTTAGTTGAGTCTACTGCGATCGCTGAGTCTGTGGGTAAAGAATCGGTGGATTTCTGCCAAAATTGGTATAGCCAAGCCCCCCCAATGAGCGATACTCCAGTTAGTAACAAATCTCTTTTTTTCATGGTTGGTATGACAGTCTAATAACTTTGTACTTTTTTATTGCTGTACTTAAATTTACGAAGATTAATAGCTATCTGGATGACTAGCTTTTCATGGCATTTTTGAAAGGTAAACCAGAAAGGCATTGGCTCAAAACTATAAAAGCCCCGTCTTGCGGGGCTTTTATAGTTTTGCTCTGAGAGAAGGCTCGCATAGCGCCCTCCCTTCATTTTCTAAGACATGGCTTGAATGATGTAATCAAAGTAAGGCTCAGTGGTCGCAGCATCATCTTTGCTGAGTAATGCTAAAGATGCATTCTTGAGGCAGCGAACTGCATCAGCCATACCGACTAAAGGCACACCGAGAGAGCTGTACATTTCACGGACACCAATGATACCGATTTTTTCGATAGGGTCTTTGTCGCCTGCCAATACACCGTAAGTCGTCAGACGGATGTACCATGTAAAATCTCTTAGACATTGGCTGCGTTGCTTTTGACCATAGGCATTACCACCTGGGGAGATGTAATCAGGATGAATTCTAAATAGTTCTTCAGTGGCTTTTTTGACGATTTTATCTTCGCTTTCTGCCAAGGTTGTGGCAATTCTCACCCTTTGAGCACCAGTGGCAAGGAAGTTTTGCACACTTTGCAGCTCAGAAATGCTGGGATAGCGGAGTTCTTCGTCTGCTCTTTCTAAAACTTGACTAACTACACTCATAATTAAAATAAAAAATTTAATATATTCGCCATCTAGTCTACCAAAAGCGGTGAATCCGCCAAGAATTTGTAATAAAATCACAAATCTTCATAATCAAAAGATAGGGTTGCGGCGCTTTGCGCCACAACTCTATCTTCTGGTCTTTAATTGCTTGAGCAGCATTTTTAACTCTGTGGCAAGGTTATAGCCGATCGCCCGATCGCCATAGCGCCAGTCTTGGTAGATCTGCGTAATTTGGGCGATCGCAGAGGCTTGTTTCTCAGAGACGCGATCGCTAAGACTCGCGACATATTCTTGAGGGGTTTGGTAAGAAGATTTAGGCTTACCTTGCTCAGATAGCCATTGCAACATTTGCTGATAGGTACGCTGCGGTATCGGCATTTTTTGTAAACGTTGCAATTGCCACCACCAGATTGCAAATTGCCACAATGCCCAACCACCAAGGCAAATACCAAAGGCGATCGCTAAGCCAAAAGCAATACCAATCCATCCCATTTCAATCAGCCAATTCACCAAACCGCCTACAAACTTACCAATACTGTCAAATAGCGATGCAAAAAAGTTATTGACTGGACTTGGCAAAAATTGAGCGATCCAATTCCAAAAGGTCTGCATGACCCCAAATGTCCGATTTTCCTCAATCGACGGGGGAAACAGAGGACGATTTGGCACAGGATCAAAGGCAACCCAACCATAGGCTGGGAAGAAAACTTCCACCATTGACTGTGTATCAATGTTCTGAACCTCGTACAGCCCTGTAAATGGGTTAAATTTTCCTGGGGCAAAACCAACTACATAACGAGTAGGAATGCCCAGCGATCTCAGCATTACCGCCATTGTTGAGACAAAATGACTCTCCTCACCCCCACCTTGCTCAATAAACTGTGATACGAGATCACCCTTAGACTCATCAAACTTTAGCGGTTTAATCGCGTAGTTTTGCTTGATGCTTTGGGCGATTTGAACCACGACATCATAGGCATTATCTAAAGCGATCAACTTGCCATTAGGATCTTTGGCACTGGCAATCATTTCGAGAGCCGAACTGCGAACTTCAGACGATAAATTAGGCGGAACTTGCAAATAATAGTCCCGAACTGATTTCGGATATTCATTAGGCAATAGCCGCAATTGCTTAGAATTGCGGGCAACCACGCTGGAAATCACAGTATAGGTAAGATCTTCTGGCAAAGGGCCAGGGCCACGAATCATCCCTTCGGGATCTATGTCTAACTCTTCACTAGGGAAGAAGATCTGTTTCGGTGTAGATGCAGCAGGTACAAGGTTAGGGAAATTGGGTGATGTAATCGTATAGGTTTGGACTACTTCTCGACTCTCGATCGGCTGTATTAATTTTTTTGTGGAGCCAGTCGATGCATAGGGTGGCATGGCAACAAAAAACTCATAATTGAGGGGATTGCGTCTAACTGTGCGGATCTGGCTAGGATCATTGCGCGAAATACGCCAGCCTTTTCCCGTAAATTCGTCATAAGCCATCACTCGCCAAAATAACTCTGCTTGCGATCGCACCCGCATCACCAATTCAGGTTTGCGTTGATTATCCTTTTTAGTCCCAGAAACCGTGTCAATCTCAGGGGCAAACAATGGCGGCAAAGTTTCTTGCTCGTTATTACCACTATTTCCTCCAGTGCCATTTGGGCTAGTGCCATTTGGGCTAGCCTGTTGCTGCTGTTGCTGCTGCTGTCTCGTTAAAATATCTCCTTTGGACATCTCTCGCTTCACGGAGAGATTGACGCTGACAGGAAAGTTGCGTAGCTGAAAACCTGGTAAGCGGGGCAGAAAAGCAAAAATCGTCAGACCTAATACCAATACGATCGCTAGTAGCCCCGATAAAGGTAAAAGGGAAATCCCCATTTTTTCTGGTTGAAACCCGTTAGTTTGCACACCCAAACGAGAGCGGTGATCGAGCAATAAAATTGGAATACCAACTAATAAAAAGGCGATGAGCCACAGTGCAAACACCATTGTTTGGCTTAAAGTTGCCGCCAAAGCCATCAAGATCAATCCGATCACAATCGAATAGCCCAAGTCTTTGCGGCGTGGTAAGTCAAAACTATGCAAAACCTGCAACTGGATTAACAATCTCGCCAGTAATAGCCGCGTTTCATCGGTATTCCGCACCAGATCTCCGAGAAATACGACTAACATAGCAATCATGGCGATCGCAATGAATAATTTCACGACTACATTGCGTTTGCGTCTTGCATACCATGCCCAGACTCCTGCGATCGCGCTTAGAGGGATTGCCCAAGCACTATTTCCCGAACTCGCCACCGAGTCCATTGCCCCAATACTGATAAACACAAATATTTGCACCAGTACCCGCAATGGAATCGAATCTTCAACCCCCGCGATCGTAAATTCTGAAGCTTTTTGCAATTTATCAAATGCACCGATCTTGGGTCGAGGCTGTCGAATCGTATCCATATGGCTCTGAAATTAGAGAGTATTTGCATTCAACACCTAGTATAAACAGTGCAAAGCCAAGTTGAGAGGAGTAGAGCTTTTCAAGTGCAATTACCCAAACCCGTAAGGTTGCGCCCCGCAGGGACGCAACCTTACGGGTTTGGGTGTGCAACTAATTAAGCGTGTCTACTTATATGGCTATAGTTTGATAAAAACCCAAAAGTAGAGTTGCGCCGCAACTCTACTTTTGGGTTTACATTCTGACTTGATTGGCTATAGTTGTCCCAATCCTGAAAATGGCAACGCCATTTTCAGGATTGGGATAAAATCTCTTAACTGATTGGAACGTAGGACAATGCTGCAATTCATTCAACAACATGATTTCGCCTTGAAGCTTTTCTCCGCATTGGGCTGTGGGCTGATGGCTGGAGTCTTCTTCGCTTTCTCAACTTTTGTAATGAATGCTCTTGCCCGACTCCAACCAAAGCAAGGCATTACCGCTATGCAATCGATAAATATTAAGGCGATCAATCCGTTATTTATAGGTATATTTTTAGGAACGGCTGCGGCTTGTGTCTTTCTGGCTGGATCTTCGCTGTTAAATTGGTATCAACCCCATGCAGTTTACCTGCTCATCGGGAGTCTGTTCTATCTTGTTGGTACATTGGGTGTGACAATCCTCTGCAATGTGCCTCTAAATGATGCGCTAGCGATCGCCGATCCAGATAGTGCTAACGGTGCGAGTCTATGGGCTAACTATCTTACCAATTGGACAATGTGGAACCATATTCGGACTATATCAGCACTTTTAGCATCAGCAGCAATTACAATCACGCTCCATGAATGAGAACATTGCCAGCCAGATCCGCGATCGCGTTAATGATATCTACCGTAAAGAATCGCGTAGTATTTTCGCCACCCTGATTCGCTTGATCGGAGATTTTGACCTTGCAGAAGAGGCAATGCATGAAGCCTTTACCGTGGCTATAAAGCAATGGCTCCGCGATGGCATACCCGCCAATCCTAAAGCGTGGCTTGTCTCGGTGGGGAGATTCAAAGCGATTGATACCATTCGTCGCCGCACACGTTTTGATGCATCCTTAGCAGAACTCGCTCAAAATTTCGACACATGTGATACCTCTGGCAAAGAAGATGCGGATGAGGATGTTGAAGACGATCGCCTGCGCCTGATCTTCACCTGCTGCCATCCATCTCTATCACGAGAAGCACAAGTAGCCTTGACACTAAGAGAAGTCTGCGGACTAACCACTGAAGAAATTGCTAGCGCTTTTCTGATCACGCCCCCTACATTGGCTCAGCGAATTGTCCGAGCTAAAGCAAAGATCCGTGATGCAAGAATTCCCTATCAAGTGCCAGAGATCGCAGAGTTGCCAGATCGCATAGATACGATGCTGCAAACGATTTATTTAGTATTTAATGAAGGATATGCGGCTTCATCAGGTGAATCTCTAACAAGAACCGACCTCTCTGAAGAAGCAATTCGCTTGGGGCGACTAGTAGTAGAACTATTACCAGATGCCGAAGCGATCGGATTGTTAGCACTGATGCTCATGCAAGAATCGCGACGTACTGCTCGTACATCTCTCACAGGCGATCTAATCCTTCTAGAAGATCAGGATCGATCGCTCTGGAACCAAGCATATATTGCGGAAGGCAGGGCACTTGTGCGGCAAGCGCTATCATCTTCACAGTTCGGCTCATACACAATTCAGGCTGCGATCGCGGCAGTACATTCTGAAGCAACAAGTGCTGAGGCAACGGACTGGGCACAGATTGTCGCCTTGTATGACTTACTCATGCGAGCAGAGCCATCACCAGTGGTCGATCTAAATAGAGCCGTGGCAGTAGCGATGCGGGATGGCTTTCTAGCGGGATTGCAACGGATCGATAGCATCTTATCAAATGGTGATTTAGCTGATTACCACCTAGCCCATGCCGCAAAAGCCGATCTCTGTCGGCGCTTGGGCAGAAATTCACAGGCAAGAGAATCCTACCAACGTGCCCTTGCACTCGTGAAGCAAGAACCAGAGCGGCGGTTTCTCGAAAAACGTCTCCAAGAACTAAGCTAACAAAATATCTAGAGGCGTTGCGGAGCAAAGCCTCTAGATATTTTGTAAAAATATTTTGCCGTGTTGTCGATTTACAGCTTTACTGAACGACTACTAGATGAAGGCAACTAATTTGAGATAACACTCTGGAGGTAATGATGAAATTTATATGCCTTGGATATATGGATGAGGCGCAATGGGATTGGATGACCGAAAGCGATCGCACAGCGCTGATGGAGGAATGTTTTGCCTATGACGACGAGCTACGTCGAGGCGGACACTTTGTTGGTGGCGAAGCTCTCCAAAGTATCCGCAATGCCGCAACGCTAAGGTATCAGAACGGTAAGGTTACGATTACCGATGGTCCCTATGCCGAAACGAAGGAACATCTGGGCGGTATCCTCTTTCTTGAAGCTAGAGATCTGAACCATGCAATCCAGTTAATGTCCCAACACCCTGGAGTTCGCAACGGAGCCTTTGAGATTCGAGGCGCTGATGAGCAGATTAACGCAATGGTTGCCGCAAGAAAGCTGTAAGTGAAGGCTTGAAAAACTTGATTAACTAATCTTGATTAACTATTTAGGAGCAAAATATGGACGCTGAACCTCAAAAAGAACATCAATGGCTCGATAAATTCGTTGGCGAATGGATTTCGGAAGTCGAATGTATGATGGGACCTGACCAACCACCATCGAAGAATCAAGGAACTGAAATCGTCCGATCGCTTGGCGGACTTTGGGTCGTGGCAGAAGGTGAGAGTGAAATGCCCGATGGTAATCGTGGTACGACCATTATGACGTTGGGCTATGACCCAAGAATCAATCGGTATGTGGGAAACTTTATCGGCTCAATGATGACGCATCTCTGGATTTACAATGGCGCTCTTGATGAGTCGGAAAAGATTCTCACACTTGATACAGAAGGACTAAACTTTAGCCAGAGTGCGATCGCGAAGTATCAGGACATCATTGAGTTTGTTAGTGATGACCATCGGATCATGCGATCGCAGATTCTTGGTGATGATGGCAACTGGCAGCAGTTCATGACAGCGCATTATCGGCGTAATCATTAGCTCGCAACAAATATTTCGCGATCAATCCTGAAATATATGTAGCTCATGCTATAGATTGAGCTATGATTACCGTGCAATAATCATAGCTCTAGAGGATCAATCATGAAATATATGTTGCTCATTTACAGTGACGAAAACGCATGGACAGAAAATGAGAGAGAGCAATGCTACACGGAGTCAGTGCATCTCACCCAAGATCTGAATGCGAACGGTCAATACTTGGGCGCTTCACCTCTGCAATCTGTTGTCAAAGCAACTAGTGTGAGGATTCGTGACGGAAAACGACTAGTGACCGATGGTCCCTTTGCCGAAACGCGGGAACAACTTGGCGGCTACTTTTTGATCGATGCGACCAATCTCGACGAAGCGATCGCGATCGCCGAACGCATTCCCACAGCATATAAAGGCACTGTTGAAATTCGCCCGATTGTAGAGCTGTCAGGTCTGCCATCAGAATAGTTGTTAGAGGTATACGCACTCAACATTGCCCATCAGCTTATAAAAAACTTTTCTAGAAAAATTTGCTCAACTTGTCGATCTCCTGCCAGTCTGTTCGACTAGATAGTAATACCAATTCACGAAAGTGTGACAACACTTTTGTGAATTAAAAACTAAACCCAGTAAGGTTTTCCAAATCAAGAAATGGCTATGCCATTTCTTGATTTGGAATAAAGCAAAGGTTGAGACTCTCTTAACTCTACATAGCAATAGTAAACAGGAGATTGAAAGATGAAAGTCATGGTTATGGTCAAAGCGACCAAAGACTCAGAAGCTGGCGTGATGCCCAGCGAACAACTGCTTACTGACATGGGTAAATTCAACGAAGAATTGGTCAAAGCAGGGATTATGCTGGCTGGTGAGGGTCTGCATCCTAGCTCAAAGGGAGTGAGGATAAGATTTTCAGGAGCAAATCGTAGCGTCATCGATGGGCCATTTACAGAGACAAAGGAGCTAGTGGCTGGCTACTGGCTCTGGCAAGTACAGTCAATGGAAGAGGCGATCGCATGGGTCAAACGGTGTCCCAATCCCATGCCATCAGAATCAGAGATTGAGGTTCGTCCGCTTTTTGAGGCGGCAGATTTTGGCGATGAATTTACACCTGAACTTCGGGAACAGGAAGAATGCATCCGTGCTGAGGCTGAGAAGATCAAGAATTCCTAAAGTGTGTATTTTGAGAAATCCATGTGCGATCGATACATACAAATTCATAGAAACAGTTTATTCTAGCTGTCGATCGCACAAACTCCAGTTCGACTAGATTGTTGAGCGATGATTAAAACTTGGTTAGCTAAACCGAAATCTTGCTTGGGATCTCAACTCCACTGAAAAATCAACAAATAAAACAAAGGAGTCCATCATGAAATTAAGTCCATATCTCTCTTTCAACGATGAATGCGAAGCTGCGTTTAAGTTCTACGAACATTGCCTAGATGGCAAAATCGATGCGATGATGACCTTCGGAGATTCGCCTATGGCGGAGCAAACGCCACCTGAAAAGCTTGATAAAATCATGCATGCCTCCCTAACCGTGGGTGATACGGTACTGATGGGCTCCGATGCTCCGCCTAATTACTTTGAAAAACCGCAGGGTTTCTCTGTATCGCTCGTATTAAACGATCCCGATGAAGCAGAGCGGGTTTTTAATGCTTTGGCAGAAAATGGAACAGTGCAAATGCCAATCCAAGAAACCTTCTGGGCTGCTCGTTTTGGGATGCTTGTCGATCGCTTTGGCACTCCATGGATGATTAACTGCGATCTGGCTGCCTAGTTATACTAATTCCCGAAGGTATGACTACAGCTTAAACCCAGAAATGGGAAGCGGCGCATTGCGCCGCTTCCCATTTCTAGATTTTATTTTCTTGCTGAAATTACTTCCGTTACATCGGGACGGATCATGACCTGCTTATTGACGGAAATAACTGGTAAGCTGACTGAAGAAGAAGTATCCTGTCCAGCGAACCTCAACGCAGTCCACATCTCGTCTGACATTGCATCATTATCGACATCCCGATATTGATAGGGAATACCCAATTGATTGAGTTCCTCTAGCATTTGTTGAGTCCATCCACAGGATTCTCTACCATATACCAAGACTGTATTAGATGCGTTCAGTAATTGTTGTGAATTTCTGATCAGAGAACCCTTGTATATAACAAAACATTCCGTCTGACCTGTTTTTGGATTTACCCAATAGTTGGGACAATCTATTGATTGGGCTGATACTTTTGTGGGCATGGATGCGATCGCAATGGCTACACATATACCAAATAGAGGTAAGCGAGAGATCTGCACTGAAGTGAGGTTAAACATAATTTGCTGCTTCCTGATTTGAGATGCTATTGAGGATGTATATCTCGCGGTCAGATAGCTATGCAGATGTGATCCCAAAACACAAAATGGCGTATCCATTTTGTGTTTTTAAAACCCTTACAGGGTTTGGTTTTTAATTCACGAAAGTGTAGCCACACTTTCGTGAATTGGTATGAGAGGGCTTTGTGCTTAAATCTGCACCAATAAAGTTTTGCTAGGTTTTTTCTGTTGCTAAAGTGTGGTTAAGTTATGGAAAAGATAGTAGCCACGAATGAATTTCAATATTACAACTTGCAGATTCTCTTTTTTGCTACGTCTAAAGGATATCTATCAACTTTTATTAATAACTGTCTTTCTAAGACTCTTTCTTCATTATTGAAATCAAGGATACGTGCTGTTACTTCGCCAATATCTGTAACTGACTGAATCATGGCTCCATCCAGTTGAAAGTGTTCTCCCCAAAAATCTCTGCGAGGATTAAAGAATCTGACGAGTTCGCCATTTCGCCAATTAATCGATCCTAAATCTGTTCCTTTTTGTAGATTACAGAATGTGCAAGCATAACAAAGATTGTCTGGTGTAGTATCTCCGCCATGCTTAACACTGATGATATGGTCAACTTGGCAACCAGAAGATCTATCTGCTGAAGAAATTAAACAATATTCACAGATGCTGTCAGCACGTTCAATGACTAAACGCCTTAACTGAACGCTAATATAGGTGCGCGTCATTTTATTTAGGCTCAGGATTAATGTATTTATAAGCTTTGGCTTTAGCTAAAGTCAAGATATGTTCTAGGGTCAAGAAATTATCTAATTCTCGCTTATCTTCTTTGGTAAGCTCATTGTTTTTGGCGCTGTGAATTAAATCCTCTAATCGATCTTGTGCGGTTTCGGAAAGGCGAAAGTCAATTAAGCTTTGGGGTGTAGTGCCAGCAGCAATAAAATCTACGATTTCGTCGTAAACTTTGACCGTTTTGACTGATGTATTCATAGCTGTGTCCTTTTTCTTAATTTTAAACTATGTAATTTGTTTTAGCGATCGCTATTCCTTGAAGTTCTCGGCAAGTTTAATCGCATAGTTCATCAATGTTTGCTTTGACATAATCTACCGCGATCTGATGCGTATTATTTTTAGCTTAATCCTATGTTTTGAGACAATATCAACCAACAAAAAAACAAATCCACCTTTTTTCCTTTTCCTTTTTCCTTGATCGCATTAGGCAGAAACTAATTGTCTTTCTTGGATGGGGTGATGATATAAAACCATTAACTGTCTTTCTGTTAGGGTTTCTATGGCATAGGCTCTTCCATTGAGGTCGCTAAATTCGACTTCAAAGACTTTGGGTTCGTAAAATTTCTTGGAGTTTCGCTTTTTGTTTAGATGTGAGTTCGCTGATATCTTTTTGAGCTTGTTTAGAAAAGAGGACTCTGTAGATTTTCATCCAAAGACTTGCTCCATAGAGAGTGCTTCTCCTGCTTGATATTCTTGGCGTGCCGATGCAACTTGGTTGAGCAGGTTTGGTAGTTGCATTAATTCCGCAGTTTCAATTAGAGATTCCCATTCTTCTTGAGTAATCAGAATATAACTACGATTTTCACGAACGATCGCTACTCCTTCTGGTTCTTGACCTGCCCGATCGCATAGTTCATCAAGGTTTGCTTTGGCGTAATTTAGTGTGACTTGATACATATATTTTTAGCCTAATCCTATGTCCTAAGATAACATCAACCAACACAACTCAAAAAATCCACATTTTTTCCTTTTACCCTTTTCCTTGATCCTCTGAAGCCAAATGATCGCATTTTGAGTCGTCGGATGGTCTGATCCTAGTTCTTGACTAATGCTAAAATCGTTGATAGTACTTTAATTCATCTTGAAAAGGTTTATGAATGTAAGTTTTCCAATACCAAAGGAACTTGAGTCCTATGTTCAAGGACAGATTCAGTCTGGAACTTATAATACTGTGGCGGATTATTTTCTGTCTTTGCTGAACCAAGATCGTCAGAGGAAGGAGGCTCAGACAAAACTAGTGAGTTTGTTACAAGAGGGGTTGAACTCAGAGCCTGAACTGGTAACTTCAGCTTATTGGCAAGATCTGCGGTTGTCGGTACTTGGAACAGAGCTGTAGCAGGTATAGCTTTTCCGATAATTGTTCGCGATCGCGCAACCCAAGATATCAGGCGACAGGCAAATTATATTTTAGCGATGGGAAATCGAGATTCGGCTGAAAGATTTCTAGAATTTGCTGAGTATGCTTTCGCTCAGCTAATGATAACTTCTATTTTATTGTTTTCTCATGCGAACTGACACGATTTTTTATAAACTCTTTCAAACTTTTAATACGCTGCTGTTTGAACTTCTCAATCAACCGTTTGAAGAGGGATATGAGTTTATTTCAGTGGAAGTGAAAGAGAAGGCTTTTCGATTTGATGGCATCTTTGCTCCTGATAGGATAGACAAGCCGATTTACTTTGTAGAGGTACAGTTTCAGAAAAAAGCTAATTTCTATTGGGAATTTCTCAGCGAGATTTTATTGTATCTCAGTCAATATGAGCCAGAAAATGATTGGAAGGCAGTTGCAATATTTGCCGATCGCCAAGTTGCTCCCACCAAATTATCAAGTTTTCAGCAAGAGTTGATTGATAATCAACGTTTAATACCAATTTATCTCGATGAGTTGGGTGAGTCTGAGTCAGTGGCGATCGCTATAGTTCAGTTAATTACAAGCCCAGAAAGTGATGCGCCGAAAATTGTGCAGGGTTTGAAGCAGCAAAACTTAAATCCTGATATTATGGAATTAGTCGAAGCTGTGCTTGTGTCCAAATTTAAAAACTTAAGCCGCGAGGAGATTGAAGCGATGTTTACACTCAGTGATATAAAAAATACCAGAGTATATAAAGATGCTTTGCGAGAAGGCGAATTAAAGGGTTTGCAAAGAGGACTAAGAAAAGGCTTGCTAAAGGGTCGCCAAGAAATCGCTCTAAATTTGCTGAAGTCTGGTATGGATATTGAGCAAGTTGCTCAGGTTACTGGCTTAAAAGTTGAGCAGGTGCGTCAGTTGCAATCATAGAGATGCCTCACGGATCGCCTGAAGCCAACTGAGTGCTGCTTGAGTATTGGGATGCTCAGTGCCAAGTTTTCGTTCGTAAATTTGGATGGTGCGTTGGATGGATTGCAGGGCTTCGGGATGACGTTGGGTATTTTTATTTTGATAGAGGGCGGCTAAGTTGAATAGACTGGCGGCGACATTGGGATGGTCTGTTCCTAGTTGGCGTTCCCTGATAGAGAGCGATCGCATAAAGAGAGGTTCGGCTTCGTTTTACTTCCCTTGCGATGAGTAAGTTTTTTGCTTGCTACTAAAGTTTGATTGAAAATAAAATATTTTATTTTGATTATTTTAAAGTTTTACAAGAAAGTCATTACACCATGTAACCATTTCTTCTTCACTTAATTCAATCAAATTATTTTTTTCACTGCAATATTTAGTTGTGTTTTTAAGCAAAGTCTTTATTTTATGCCAATCTAGTTGTCTCCTGTATTCATCTTCAATTTTATAACCATACTTTGCATAACCACAAAATAAACAAGCGGATAAATAAGCCAAGCAAAAACTAGAAATACAGTTTAAGTTAGCTGAACTCAAATTAACCTCTATTTTTGTGTCTTTTGTTGTTAAATAACCTATCCCTGCTCCTATCAATGACCCTGTTACTGCTCCTATTGCTGTTCCTACCAATGGAACTGCACTGCCAATTACAGCGCCAAGTCCTGAAAATATTGCAGTCTTAGATGCGGCTTCATTAGAAATATGCGTGATGTTAAAATCATTCGCTGAGATTACTTCTTGAATGTCTGAGTGTTTAATGTTAACTGCAATTTCAAATTCTTTTTGTGTTTCTTCGATAAACTTTCTTATTATTGACAAAGCCATTTTAGAGCAGTCTTCTTGAGCGTTCTCTCTTTCTTGTTCAGTATTTGCCACTTGAAACTTAATTTTTCTACAATCAATTAAACAACTAGAAAATTCGGTACAAATTTTTTTTAATTTTTTTAATTTTTTGTCTTCATAAATTTCCAGCGCAGAAGCAAAAGACTGATTCTTTTTAAAATCTCCAGATAAGCTCTCTGAAACAAATGAATATAGT
Organism: Pseudanabaena sp. UWO311; assembly: GCF_006937785.1. Classification (GTDB taxonomy): domain Bacteria; phylum Cyanobacteriota; class Cyanobacteriia; order Pseudanabaenales; family Pseudanabaenaceae; genus Pseudanabaena. The sequence continues at coordinate 12,288 of NZ_SJEE01000026.1, read as the reverse complement.
GAATCTATTTTTGATGGTTTATCCCAAAAACAATCAAAATCGAGATAATATTTGACATCTTGATCTTTAAAGAATTGCTTCCACTTGGGTATTCTATTTTTCTTGTCAGAAGATATAGAATTAGACTGATTAATAATAGCTATAATTTTTTTTGTTTGTATTTTTAATTTCCTCGATCTCTCTTTGTGTTACCTCATCGTGAAGATTTTCTAAACTGACAACATAAATAACTATGTCAGATATTTTTATTTTGTTAATTGCTTTTTCGCATAGATCAATTGTTTCTTCTGTCCATTTGTTTTTGCTTAATATTTCTCTTTTAGAGAGTAATTTCTCCTCTTTTTCTCTTCTGTAAGATTGGTATTGATCAATACTGATAAACCCTGGACAATCGACTAGCTTTATATTAGTCAAGCATTCGTGTTCTTCTGGCTCTATAGTACTTCCTGCTTTATCTTCTACAATTCCAACTTTGTCTCTAACTAATGTTCGGATAAAACTTGTTTTGCCAGTATTACGATAACCAACAACAGCTATCTTAATTTCTTCTTTTACAGAGTTTAATCTCTTTTCTTCTTTTTGTTTTGCTTGTTTGTCTTCTTCTTGTCTTAATTCTTTGATTTCATAACGCAGATCATAATCATGCTTATCATTAGATAAATTCTCACTTTCTTTTTCGTGCTTTTCCAAATCAAACTCATAATATATGTCTAACTTAAAGTTAAGTCTTGTAGCCTTGATCACATTCTTTATCTCTTCACGCATTTCACCTGCCTTTTTGTATTTTTGAATAGCTTGCTTAAAATAATCAACTGCGTCATTATATTTTTGATTCATATTGTAGATATGTGCAAGCTTGCTACAATCTTGAGCAATATCAGAATGCTGCTCACTATAAAACTTTTTTCTGATCTCTAAGCTTTCAATTCCCCAATCCTCTGCAATAGAATATGAGCCTATCTTCTCATAGTAATCTCTAAGGCTACCAAATCCACGTAATACATCTTCTATAAATTCATTATCAGATTTACAGATATCAAATATTTTCTCTCTGTCTTTAAGAATTCCTAAATGTGGTTTCAAATAACTGGTAGCAATGTTTGATGAGTTTTCATTATTAGATAAATTATTGCAAAACTTAATTAAACTGCAAATCAATTTATCCTTGATATTTGACCATTCAGAATGTTTTTGGTATTGAAATTTAAAATACTCTCGTAGTAATTGATGTAAATGATAAAAATGGACATCCTCTAGAAAGATTACTTGCAATAAATTTATATTCAATAATTCACCACGAGCCTTTTTTAAGTCTTCTTTTGTTATTTTTGGATTATTTTTTTTCAAGGTTTTATTGATAAATTTAGTCAGGCGGCTGCTTTGTATATTTTCTAAACCATTGATAAATTTAGTCAGGCGGCTGCTTTGTATATTTTCTAACTTGAAGAGTGCTGCATTTTCAGCTAGTTCCCAAGGAATCGGCGCTAAGGCAAACAAACCCAGCATACAAGCCAAACGTTGAGCCAAGGGTGACAACTCTTGCCAACTCAAGAAAAATGAAGCCGCCACATTTAGATTTTTGGGTAATAACTTCCTTTCTTCATCAGTAATTTGCGAAAGCTGCACCATACATTCTCCTTGCAAGCGTTGCAAGATCTCAGAAATACCAGTATCTAACTGATTCGGCAAAGCCAAATACCGCCCCACCAACTCGATCGCTAAAGGCAACCGCCCCAACCACTCACAAAGCCTCTCGATTTCCGCATCATTCCCCCGACGCGGATCGGCTTCAGGTAAAAACGACTTTAGTAAATCCACCGCCGCCGCCAACACCAACACATCTAACGTGTATTGCTGATCCCATTTCCCCAATACCAACCGCGTCGTCGCCAACACCCAAAACTTTCCATTCTGAGGTGGCAAAAATGGATTCACGTCGTCAGAACTTTTCACATCATCTAACACCACCAACATCTGCCCCTCCAAGCGATCCGAAAGCCGCCGCCAGCAATGTCCCGCCAACTTTTCGCCACTATCTAACCCATCGGGCATCATTTCCCCAAGCTGTATCTGTACAAAATCCTGTAATTGGGTCGGCAAAGTCCCCTCATTTGCCCGTAACCAACAGATTCCACCGCTATAGTCCGTCAAAAAATGCCGTAGCGAATATTGAAGGGCAAGTTCTGACTTCCCCACACCCCCCATCCCTTTCACAAAAGCTACTGCCGCCACCCTCTGATTTTTCTGTAAAAGTTCATGTACTTTTTTCAGGTCATCATCCCGTCCCGCAAAAAAAGTCACATTAGTCTGCGGCAAATTGATCAGGCTGCCCCCCGTCAGTTTTGCCTCTTGAATAATTTGGTTGTAGTTGATTGTCTGTGCGAAGTTACCAATTGTGAGGTCGCGCGCCACATCATTACCTTGTAAAGCCGACTGTTGATTTTTCGGATCTGTCGTCATGTTGCCTCACCCAAAATTAAAGCGATCGCCTGATTAATAATAGCCTCGCAATCGACCATCGCCGCTAGTTGTATGACTGTATAACAACCACCAAAAGCCTCAGCCGCCGCACCTGATATCGCCACCCGATAAGCATCGCTGATTGCTTCCCGCAATTCTTCCTTAGTCAGATAGCTCCCTCCTGCTTTACGGCGACGATTTGTTTTCTGAATTTCATAAACAGCATTTTCAATAGAAGCATCCCACGATCTCGTTGTTCGTCCTTCCGCTTGGCGCTTGATTAAATGCAATAGGAGAATCTTGGCAAAACTGGAAATTTTATTTAATTTGTCATCTTTGCTCATTTCTGTCATCTCCTCCACCAACAGCAAAGCATCAGAGATATTGCCACTGAGCAAAAATCCCTTTAGTTCTAACAACTCTTCCATCGCCTAAGCCTCCTGAGTTAAATCACCCAAATCGATATCATCCGTTACTTTGACATTCTTTAGCATCGTCTGCTCAACTGAGCTACTGCCAGATGGCGCTGTTTGCTTCATTGATTTTGCTCGAAGGTTTACGCCCTCAATATCACTAGCCATCACTTGTACAATTTTAGGCGCAATTATAGCCTGTGCCGCCAACTCTTCAACCCTAGCTGCTAGCTCTTGATTACTTTCCAAAAGCGATCGCACCTCATCCAATAATTTCACCACATCAGGATCATCCGCGATCGCCTCGACATCAATCACTGCCTGCTGGTAATCAATCTCTTGCCCTTTACCAAGTTTCTTTACCGTATCAGTGTTAGGAGATTTCCGCTTTAGCATTGCCCATAATCTCTGTGAAATATTACCAACCCCATCAGTAATATTTTCACCAATCTTAGTCGTTGCTCCATCACTAACTCTACTCAATACTCCAGAATCAACAATAATTTTGATCGCTGCCACAAAAATAGTCGTAATTGCATCCATACTTCGATCACAGATTTGCCAATATTTCTATTTTATATCAACAAACTTCATCTCTAGGAATTGAGCGATCGCTAAACTTAATTGCCTTAAAGCAGAAATGTTTTATGGCGCGGTAAAGGCGCGCCATAAAACATTTCTGCTTTATCTTGTAGTCTGGAACGATCGCATAAATTTTTGCAATTGACGGCTTTCTAGTTCGAGAACACGACGGGCAAAATCGCGATCGCGATCGAGAAAAGCATCAAAGGCATCAACAGGAACCGCCAAAATTCGCGTGATTTCACTATCTGCAATGATTGTATTTTGAGAATCACTATGGGCTAAAACCTCTAGCTCATCTAGGGTTTGTCCAGACTTCAGATGCTCAACACGCACTACCTCACCCTGAGAATAGAAATTAATCTTCGCTGAGCCAGTGATTACCAGCAACAACTCACGACAAGTATCACCTGCTTCCGTAATCACCTCATTCGTCGTAAATGCTCTCACCTCAGCGCGATCGGCAAGCCCTACCAACGTTTCACCATGCATCCGATGGAAGAAATCGCTATTAAAGAGATGCGCTACTTTCTCTAACATCGGAAATGCTGTGAGCGGTGGGGAACTATCAGACAGTGAGAGTACGATCTTGGCGGTCTCCTGCACTAAGATCGAAGTTTGCAGACTGTAATTACGAGCGATCGCCTTACTTTGCTCAAGATTCAGTTGGGCGGTGATATACAAACAAGCAGCTTGCATCAAAGGATTTTGATCATCCAGTAAAGGCTCTAGCGATCGCAAAATCTCCTCAATAGAATAATCGAGCTGACAGACAGTTGCTTGTCCCTGCGATGGATGTAAACATTGCAGGATTTCTGGAGATAAGCGATCGCTCCAGCTCTCAGATTCTAAGGCTTCCACCAAAACTGATGGTGCTAATTGTCCTAACTGTTGAGCAACTGCGATCGCATCGGCATCATTTGGGAAAGTCTCCAGAGTTCCTAAAATAGTCCGCACAATTAATTCCTTTTTGTGAGTAATGCTATCCCACAAAAGTCTCAGTACAGTCTGATGTTCTTGAATGATCGGCTGATGTAAAGCTCGATAACAGAAAATCAAAGATGGTAACTGGGCGACTAAAAACTCGGCTCTACGCAGGTTTCCCGATTCTGGAGAAATGCCATCCAAAATCCAAGCTTCTTCCTGCGGATTAATCGCATATTGGCGGCGTAAGGCTCGTACTTGAGCTGAGTTCTGCTCAAGTAAAGTATCGGAAGAGTTATCAAACTGTTGCTTTTGCAATAGCATCAATCGCTCCATTGATTTGCGATAGCCCGTCAAGCGAATTTGATTTTCTAAACTACGTTTATGATCAGGGTTTAGCAACTGTGGATCTTCAATGCCTAGTTCTTCTAGTACTTCACGGTGTTCATCATCAGTAATGCCAAGTTCCTGACGTAATTGTTGCAAGACCTCTAAACTGCTGGAAGAATCGACATATCCTTCTTCCAAGGCTTCACGCACCACTCCTTTATAGGCAGTGTGGCGCTTTTCTCTAGTGAAGCTAGGCAAAACCTTTGCCAAGATATAAACTTCATGGGTATTCAAATCGCTGAGCGATCGCCCTTCTAAAAACTGGGAAACATTAAGTTGCAACTTCTCTAATTGCTTACGGAAGCGACTGGCTAAATTCTCCCGTGAATAGAGGTCGGGGCTACGCTGCCAAGTTTTATACACCCAAAGCGTACTGAGCAGAACTAATCCCAAATCATAGATGTATTGGCCCCAAAGTGGCATCAAAGCGACTAACGGACGACCGCCAAAAATAAAGAAGAAGTTGAAAATTGTAAATGTACAAATAGTAAAAATACGATGACGAATGACTTCCCTAGATAGCTTGAGATGGCGATCGCCGCTGTAAATCCTGATCCTCTTTTCAATCCAGCGACCTAAGAAATAACCAACTGCGGTAAAAATGCCCAGCGTTAAAGGTACAGCAATTAATTTAGGAATATTAACCGCCTGTCCAAATAGATAGAACCCTGCACTAAACAAGGTTGCCAATTGGTCAGTTTGCCTTGCCCATGCACCAGAGAAATAATAGTCCCAATTACCTGCATAGAGATAGTAATAGACAAAATAGCCAGTCACTAAACCGACATAGCCATATCTCAGAAATGATTCTTCAGGTTTGCTCAAGCCATCCCAATACACCCGCTCAGAGTCGATATCCAAGCAAGGATTTTGACAAGCCACACAGGCACTTTGCTCTTTGCCATCGGGCATTACAGTTCGACACATCGATTGCGTAATCAACTGATCGCTAGTGTGAGCACTGCTGCTAAATAGTCCCCCTGGTTCACTGTAAACGCGCTGTACGGGAGCCATCGGACAGAAGTAATTGCACCAAGACTTACCGCCATAAAGATAACCAACTGCGATCGCAGCAGCAATCGTCGTCAATATCCATAGAGCCAGCACCAAGCGATCGGCATTAAAAAATAAAATCCGACCGCATAGCCCTGCGAATAGCCAGCCAAACTGCACATAGGGATAGTTTTTTCCTAGCCAAGAGTCGGGCTTTACTTTGGCTAACTCATAGCGAACCTTGCCAGTTTTGGCATTTTCGCGTTTAAATTGACGCTGCCAACCCAAGGCGCGAGGGATTTGTGATAAAAATGAGAGCGGACAAATCCGCCGCCATAACTCATGCCCAAACACCAACAAAATGAAAATCGCCGCAGGGACAACCGCACCCCAGAATATAGTTGTACCTAGGGCATAGGGCTGTTCTACTAAGCAGTTACCTTGTACCGAGATACAACTATCAGTTAACCTTAATGGACTCCAAGGATGATTGGAGACTGTAAATTGAGGAGTCCAAGGATCGTAAAATAATGACGCGATGATCAGTAACCATGCGATCGTTAAAATCCAGCGAATCAAATGCATTCGCCGTTCAGATAGCTGTCCAAACATAAATATTTTTTTGATAAAGAAAGAAAAAAGTTCAATATAAAAAAGCGTTAAAGATCCTGCACGGCAGGATCTTTAACGCTTTTTTGTGATTACACAACACCGACTTTGCCAGATTCCATAATTGGATAAAACCAATGAGGACGCATCAGCATGACGTTATCGATTACATGAATCACGCCATTCTCAGCTTCAATATCAGCAGCTATCACCGTGGCATTATTTGCCTCGAAGCTTTCTTCGGAGACATCAATATCAATTTGTGTGCCTTCTAAAGAAATCAACGATTTGACACCGATTAAATCTTCTTTTTTGTATTTTCCTGAAACAACATGGAATGTCAGAATCCTTGCTAGTTGAGGAATATTCTGAACTAATGTGGTGATTGTTCCATCAGGTAATTTGGCAAAAGCATCATTAGTAGGTGCAAATACGGTAAAAGGACCTGGGCTTTGTAATGCTTCCACTAAGCTCGCAGCCGATACAGCGGTGACGAGTGTGGTGAATGCTTCGTTACTAACAGCAATATCAACAATTGTGGCCATATTTAATTCCTTTTATTAATTACTTTTTAACAACTTATGACTTACACTGCCCTGCACTCAAGTGTGGGCTAAAAGCTTAAACCTTTTGCAACGGGTTGCTTGACAGTATTTTGTAGTCCACTTCAGTGGACTTGAGCTTTTAGCCAAGAACTTGAGTTCTTGGCTTGTTTTGTGTAAGTTCTACCGATAATTTTGATCCTGAACCATCCCTATTCTGGCAGCTTTATCCATGCCATATTTAGGATTACAGAATCGATTCAGTTGTCCTTCAAAATAATGACGATTTGCCAAAAGATGTTTAGGATTAGGATCATCTAAGGGATAAAGCAACGCCGCTCTTCCCGCCTGAATTACTGCCGAAGTCACGTTGTACATCGATCGCTGAAAACTGACAGCTAACTGAATTAGCATGTCATCTTCACCGCGACAATGTTGTTTGTAATAGTCAATCAGATATTGCGGCAAGAAGTGGTACATGTCTTGATGCAGCAATGTGGGCGGAATACCTGCGGAGCCCACAGGGAACTTATCCGCGTACAAAATTCCAAAGTGAAAATCATTCTGATCGTTAGGCACTTCGTGAGCTTGAGCATTGTAAGACTTCGTACCACGGAATGGGGAAGTGCGGTAAAACACTGCCTCGACATAGGGGAAGGCTGCCTCATAGAGCCAAGTAAATCCCTTGGATTTGGGGACAATATCAATCCATTCATCGCCAATCTTCACGCGGTGATAAATGGGACGACCCGCGATCGCAAAGATGCCATTTACCAAGAAATCCATCGCATCAGGCACGCCCTTAAAGCCACCTTCATCGTAAATATCCGACATCTCAAAGAACACGGGAGCCATGATTTCCCAAAATAGCCCAAGCACCGAAGTCATGGTTGATTGGCGACATTGCTCCATGAACATATCAGGAAAAAGTTTGTATAATCCCAACATCACTGGATTATTTTTAAAGAAAGCCCGAATGGCGCGATCGGCATTCTGCTTATATTCTTCAGAATCCATGTAAGGCTCTAACTCGCCGCCCATGCCTCGATGCCAGAGCATTGCGCGCATACATTCTTCCGCAAACTCCATATTGATGCGATCGTGATAGAGATGATGAAAAATCTTGGGAATTTTGGCTTTGAGTTCTCCCTTATCCATGAATTCTAATAATTCTGGATGAGCCGTCGCTTCGCCTCGCCAAAACCGCAAATCAGCAGTATCGCCAGCATAGTGATTAGGCAAATCTAAATATTCTTGGGGAAGAAAATATTTAAAGGCAGGAATTGGCTCTAAAAATACTTGTTCAGCTATGTATAGTAAATCCCGCCAATAGAAGTCCATCGGTACAGCATATGCTTTGTAAAGTCCGATAATCTGCATGAGATTTTCGGGCGTATCTGGCAGCATTGAGCCACCTGCTTCGAGGCGATGAATGACTTCTGCGTAGGGATGGGTGGAAGGCGGTAGCTTGGTTGTGGGTTCCGTTAAAGTAGCTGTCATCGTTGATTACCTTTTATATATCTAAATGGTTGATTCTAAAATTGCTTCTGAACTTGCTGCTAATAAATCGACATCTTCATAAATCGCACTAATTGCGATCAGTTAAAGAGTTGCTGTCTTCATTGATGAGACTTGTACTAGCTACAATCGCTGTGTCAGGAACACGAGCGATGATCTGAACGGCACTTACTTCACTCCAACGCACTAACCAAGATGGTTGCACTCCTAAAATCACAATTAATGCAGTCAAAATCAGTGCTGGCAACTGCTCAATACCTGAAACTTTAGGGTAGTAAGCGGTGTGATTATCCAATTTACCAAAGCAAGTACGATTGAGCAGAATTACGAAATAAACAGCTGTAAGCCCTGTACCGATCATCGATAAGATCGTGGGGATAGGGAACTTGCTAAAACTACCTTGGAAAATCAGAAACTCTGAGATGAATCCAATCAGCCCAGGAATACCCGCGCTTGCCATACCACCTAAGATTAGCAATGCACTGGTAGAAGGCAAACCGCGTATGGGATTAAGTAAGCCATTCAGAACATCGAGATCTCTTGTACCAACTTTTTCTTCAATCACGCCGACTAAATAGAACAGCAGTGATAGAACTAAGCCATGACTTACCATTTGAATGATCCCGCCGACCATGCTTAGAGGTGTGGCAGCAGCAGCAGCAAGGAGAATGTAGCTCATGTGACCGATGGAGCTATAGGCAACCATGCGTTTGATGTCCTTTTGCGCGATCGCAACCATTGCGCCATAGAGAATTCCTAAGCCTGCCCAAACTGCAATCCAAGGTGATAGTAAAGCCCAAGCATCGGGGAATAAACCGACACAAAAGCGAAACAAACCGTAGGTTCCTAATTTAGCAACAATGCCTCCGAGCATCATTACCGTTGGGGTTGTCGATTCTACATAGGCATCGGGTAGCCATGTGTGGAATGGTACGAAAGGAGCTTTAATCGTAAAGCCTAGTAGCAATACCACTAGGAGAGTGACTTGAATCTCAATCGGTAACGAAAGAGTTTGTAATGTCGCATAGTCAAAAACTGGCGTAGGATTTGCCGATAGCCATCCTAAAGCTAGGAATCCGACTAAAACGAGAATCCCTGAAATAGCAGTGAAGATCAAGAACTTCATCGCCGCGTAACTACGTTGTCCGCCACCCCAAACTGCGATGACTAAATAGAGAGGAATTAACTCTATTTCATAAAACAGCACAAATAGCAGCGTATTGGTGGAGAGAATTGCGCCACTTACACCAGCATGAATCAAGAGCATTAATACATGAAAGAGTGTATTGCGTTCTTTGATCTGCCGATCGCAAAAACAAACGATCAACCAAGTGAGCAACCCATTTAGAACCACTAGTGGTAAAGATAGCCCATCAACGCCAAGGCTGTAGTTTAAGCCAAGATTTTCTAGCCAAGGCAAATTTTCTGTTAATTGGAAACCCGAAATCTTGATATCGAATTGTCGCAAAAGGATGAAATCAAGAATTAAGATCGCCGTTGCAACAATTGCCGATCCTTTTTTAACTTGACTTTGCGGGAGAAAGGCGATCGCTAATGCCCCGATCACAGGCAACCAAATTAGAGCGCTGAGCATAGTGTTATTCCTAAAGTAGAGATTCAGATTTAGAAACCATTTAAGAATTACTTTCTAAGGTTAAAAGGTCTAAGAGATCTCCCTCAATCCCCCTTAAAAAGGGGGAAGAATTGATTCTCCCCCCTTTTTAAGGGGGGCTGGGGGGGATCTAAATAAATTCTTAAATGGCTTTGCTTAGAGAGTCCAATTGAACAGTAATAAAAGTAGAACGCCAATGCCGACCATAATCGTCAGTGTATAGAGCTGTAACTGACCAAAGGTGCTGTAGCGGAGATTTTGACCACTAAACAGAGTCGCTAATCCAAAGAAATTGCCTACTCCATCGACAAAAAAGCGATCGAACCAGTACATCCCTTTCGATACACCATCTACTAGTCCCACAATTGTGACCTTGTAGAGTTTTGGGGTGTAGAAATCATTGGCAAAGAAATTCTGTAAGCCTAACCAAGGTAAAGTTACAGGCTTAGGAACTTGCTGATTGAGATAGAGATATGCACCTGTAGCCAGCCCTGCAACACTTGAGCCGATTAGAAGCAGGGCATCAGGACTAAGCATCTGCGTCCAGTTAGGAATAACGCCCCAAGCGATTAGCATTTGAGGAACATGCAATACTACACCTGCCATTATGGTCATTGGTATGACAATCAACCATAGGGGCTCTACGGACCGTTCCGTCATCTGCTTGGGTTTACCTCCCCAAATCAGACCAAATACGCGCATAAGACTGAAGGCAATCAAGCCATTAATTAATAGCAGCAATTCTGCTAAAGCAGGGTTGTCTTGCCAGAGAGAGTTAAGCAAATCAACCATAGCCCAGAATCCACCCAATGGAGGCAATCCAATCAATCCGATCGCACCCACTAAAAAGCAGATTCCTGAAATCGGGCGGCGATTCCATAGCCCACCCATCAAAGTTAGATCTTGACTAATGTTGTTGGAAATAATGCTGCCTACTGACATTAGCAAGAGCGAGATCGCTAAAGCATGGGACAAAATCAAAATATAGGCACTATGGGTATTGCCAGTACCAACGGAGATAAAGATTAGTCCCATAAAGGCACTGGTTAGATATGACAGAGAGCGTTTCACGTCAATCTGCCCAATCGCAATTAGCGTTGCACCTAATGCAGTTGCTGAACCAACGGCAATAATTGCTTGTTGAGTAAAAGGTGACAATGCAAACAAAGGCTGAAGTTTGATCAATACCCAAGCACCTGTAGCGACAACTACTGAATTCCGCAGCACAGTACTTGGTAAAGGCCCCTCCATCGCCTCATCTAGCCAAAGATGTAAGGGGAATTGGGCGCATTTTCCCATCGGACCAACCATCAGGGCTAGGGTGACTAAGGTTATCGTCGTTGGGTTAACATCTGTAGTCTGAGCCCATTCGGCTAGCTCCGTAAAATTCCAAGAGCCAGCTAAGGGCAGTAAACCAACTACGCCTACTAGTAAGAATAAATCTCCTACTCGCTTAGTCAAAAAAGCATCTCTCGCCCCAGTTACTACCAGTGATTGGTTGTACCAAATACCGACAAGGAGATAAGTTCCAAGGGTCAAAATTTCGAGAATGACATAGCTGAAAAATAGGGAATCACATAGAACCAAGGAACACATCCCTGCTTCAAAAAGTGCCAGTAGCGCATAAAAGCGACCCCAGCCCCAATCCATTTCCATGTAACCGACCGCATAAATCTCGGCAAGCAGGTTAATCCCAGTGACCAAGATGATTGCGCCAATAGTGATTTCTGAAATCTGTAGGTCGATTGTAAAGTCTAGTCCTCCGACCGTAAGCCAAGGAAAAGATAATAAATGTGCTGGCTGTCCCCAAGCTACAGTCAAAGCGACGATCGCATGAACTAATGAGCAGAAAGTCATGAAAATATTGATGTAGCCTGCTGGTCTGGGTCCCGTTTTGCGCGTGATGCTGGGAAACCAGATGATCGATAGCATTGCTCCTATCAGGGAATAGCAGGGAATCAGCCAGATCGTGTCCAGCCAGTTATTTATCATATTAAGTCTATCTATTTACAAAAGATCGTAATTAAATTTCTATGATTATTGCAAAGATATCTCTAAATGAAAATAGGGGTAATCATCAATCTTTATCTATGATTACTATAAGAAAAGTTGAAAACGCCAAAAAAAGTGCAATACGAACACTGAGGATCATAGGAATTATACAATCAGACCCGAACTTGAGGTTTATTTACTGTAGCCGTAACTCTTATGTGATTTTTTATTTAAAATTTACCCCACCCTAACC
>NZ_SJEE01000025.1 GCF_006937785.1 Pseudanabaena sp. UWO311 | reverse complement strand
CAGAGATTCCCAAAGGCATACCGTCAGAGAATGATCCTTGTCCGATTGGGTAGATCAAGAATACTGCGGTTGCTGCTGCTACTGGTGCAGAGTATGCTACTGCGATCCAAGGACGCATACCGAGGCGATAGGAAAGTTCCCATTCACGTCCCATGTAGCAGAAGATGCCAATGAGGAAGTGGAATACTACTAGTTGGTAAGGACCACCGTTGTATAGCCATTCGTCGAGGCTGTCTGCTTCCCAAATGGGGTAAAAGTGCAAGCCAATCGCATTTGAAGATGGTACGACTGCGCCAGAAATCATGTTATTGCCGAATAGCAAGGAGCCTGCTACTGGCTCGCGGATGCCGTCGATGTCAACGGGTGGTGCGCCTACGAAGGCGATTACGAAGCATGTGGTTGCTGCAAGTAAGCAAGGGATCATGATTACGCCGAACCAACCTACATATAGGCGGTTGTCGGTGCTGGTGATCCAGTTGCAAAACTGATCCCAGATTGATGCGCTTTCGCGTCTTTGTACTGCTGTGGTCATTGAATTATGATTGCGTGTGTTTTATGTGCTTTATGTATTTGGCTCTCGCCATGAATTAAACAATACTTTGCTTTGTTGAGTTTTGTAAACCATTTATACTCATGATCTGTCTGTAGGGATACCCGTTCTCGCTTTTACTGGTTTCCGTATATGGAGGATTCAGAAATTGCTATAGTTTGTGAGCTCAAAAAATCCACCCATTGACCATAGCTATATGCAGCGCCTGAAAGCGAGTTCTAGCCCTGAGCTTAGCCAAAATATTATTGATGTGAAACTTGACAGTACTTTCACTGATCACTAATTGCTGTGCGATATCCCGATCGCGCAATCCTTGAGTTAATAGCTGCATCATCTCCAATTCACGTTCAGACAAGGGCATTGCATCCTTAATAAAGGGAATTGCGATGGCTATTTGCAACTCAGTTGCATGGATATTGATCTCACCACTCAAGCTAGAAACAATCAAAAACAATTCCCCAAAAAGCGATCGTAGCCAGTTTTGCGGATCAGCAATTCTAACGCTAGTCTTGGCGATAATTGCTTCTAGCGATATCGAGCTATCAGAATAAATCAAGCGGCAATAAGCACCACCAATTTGATTAAGGATTTCTGCTGCCCTCAGGAATACATAGTCAATCGTCATAGTTAGAACTTTTTCAGTACCTACTAGAGTTAAGCGATTGAAATTCAAAATATGGGCTAGGCGATCAGATAACGAACCTTGAGTGAGGGCTGGATTCTGGGTAAGACTCTGCCAGGCTAGTTTTTCTTGCTGATGCTTAAAAGCACTATCAATTGTGATCGCCGCTATCGTGCAGAGCATTCGTAAAAATTCTAAAAACTCAGGGGGCATTTCTTGATGGCTAAAGGCAGCTAAAACTCCCACAACTCTGCCCTTGATTTCTAGGGGATAGCCCGCAAACCCATGAATATTGTTATTAATAGCCCAATTGCGATCGCCAACCCAAGGCTCATCAGCTAAATGGTTACTTAAAAAAGAAACACGGTTTTGGGCGATTTTCCCCACCTTATATGCGCCCATCGGCACTCTTGCAAACCTGCCATCAATGCGCGTATACATACCTGAGGAAGCCACTAGCTTAAGGTATGTCCGATCTGGCTCTAGTAGCCATACCCTAGCAAAAGCACAATCAAACCGCTCTACAATGCCATCGGTCACTCGATGCGCGATCGCCTCTGGATCTAGACATCCAGAAAAAGTTTCGGCAATTTCTGTTCCCCGATGCAAATCGAATAAAAGTTTGGTCGGATCGAGTACCTCAGTCATCAAGCCTAACCCACAAAGATCGAGAAGAGTTTTTTCCCGCCCAGATAAAACTCTCTACATCAATTGAGCCGCAGATCTATGTTTAGCTGTGTATCTGAAGTTACGAAACCCAAATAAAAAAGAGATGTGCAAAGCACATCTCTTTTTTATTTGGGGCTAGCGGTGGGATTAGGCGAGCTTTCAGGATTAGGCGAACTTTCAGGATTTGGTGAGCTTTCAGGACTCGCTGAACTCTCGGTCGTTGGTGACGATGTTGGGGGAGTTGAGACCTTTGGCAATGGTTTAGTCTGAACAGGAACAGGCTGAACAGGCTTTGAATGGGGCTTTGGCGTTGGGATCAAATACAGAACTGTGGCAGCGATCGCTAAACTGAATACACCAGCGATCGCGGGAACTGCCTGACTATTTAACTGAGACTGAGATCGGTAGTCAGAAATCTGCGTCACTAACTTCAGATCAGGCAAAGTTGTCGGATCGCAACATAGACGATCTAGGCTTTCCATCAGATCAAAAAGCTGAATTGTATTCAGTTTGATTTGTAACTGTTTAGGATTATGAGCATCAGCCTCATTTAGCAATACTGAAAGCAAATGTAGATGATTGCCCTCTGGTTCCAAACGCACCTGCTTTTCAGGAATTGCCACCAAAGTATTACTTTTTAAAGCTTGAGCATAAGCTCCAACAACTTTGACTAAAGCATTTAGTAGATCCAGTCCACCCACAACTGGCTCGATGTGATGGCTAAAGCGACAACTAAAACTGGTCAAAATTGACATCACATCGCCGCCTGTGATGATCCCGTCGATCAGCAAAGTACAACTTGGCAAACTATAGCTGCGTTGAATCATTACGCGATCGCTCCATCAAACAAACTATTCCACAAGCGAAACTCACCAGCTACGCCACTACATAGCAACATTCGGGTCAGCAACTGTAATGCTAACTCGCGAATAGCTTCTTTACTCAGGGGGGAAGGCGATCGCATCCGACCGATATATAAAGATGTGAAGCGATCAATATAATTTTCTAAAAAAACTTGATTTTGCTGTAAACCTAATGCCTCGATCTTGCCCTCAATCATCTGTTGATGGGTACTCAGCAGTAAGCGCAAACCCGTATCTAACTGCTTAGCGATCGTGCAAACAATCTTTACTAAGGCTCTGAGCTCATCCCAGCTTAGACTCGCTCGTTGATAGTTGCGTCGCAGCGGATTCGTATTACGTAGTCGCCAAAAAGCAACACGACTAGGAATCGTCTTTTCTAAACCTAACTGCTCGATCAAGACCAGCATTACTTCAACTGCTTCTAAGTCCAGCGCCTCGATCGCTAGAAGCAGATGATCAATATCCATACGGACACTGCGGGGACAACCCCTAACAAAGTCCTTAGGAACGTGTAAATCGAGGTTTACAGGAGCAGAAATATTTAACTGCATAATTCGCAGTGAAGTTGAACCTAATAGAGTTTACCCAATTGGCAGTTTACCCAGTTGGAAGGCTTTCAGCTACAAGCAATTTATCTAAAGATCAACAAAGCCCGTAGCTGAGTGCTTCAACCTTAAGCTTGGCGTGAGTAGTACTCAATAACCAGCAGTTCGTTCACTTGCAGTGCTACCCATTCGCGTTCGACAACGCCATTGACCTTACCAGTCATCTTCGCCTTATCAAATTCTAAATGGCTAGGAATGTTAGAAAGACCAGGGAATTCGAGATTACGCTCGACAATTTTACGAGATTTTTCGTTATCTTTAACGCTAATTACTTCACCTGGGCGGCAGCCGTAACTAGGAATGGTGACACTCTTACCATTAATAGTGATATGTCCATGGTTTACCAGTTGACGCGCAGCAGGGATCGTCGGTGCAAATCCCATACGGAAAACAGTATTATCCAGACGCATTTCTAGCAGTTGTAGTAATACTAAACCTGTAGAACCCTTAACTCGTCTTGCTCTGCGCACATAGCGAAGCATTTGAGTCTCAGTTAGACCATAGTTAAAGCGTAACTTTTGCTTTTCTTCTAGACGCACAGCATATTCAGAGCGCTTTTTGCGGTCTTGACCATGCATTCCAGGTGGATATGCGTGCTTAGGTTGTTTGCGACTTAGACCGGGAAGCTCTCCGAGTCTTCTGACGATTCTGAGGCGCGGACCTCTATAACGGGACATAGCTCCTTCCTTATTACTGTTGAAAACTTGACAGCCTATCTAGTATATGGCAATTTGTCAAAAAATTTTGCCGAGTTATGAAGTTTTAGCAATCCTAAATTACGGAGCTATTTTTTGGTTTCTCATTGCCGCTGGTGAAGAAAGCCCAAAACCAGCTTTTTGTAATGAAAATTGCTGATGAAGTTTTAAATTAATTCTTTTTATAGCTACTGTCACTTGTCTTAGGACAAATCAAAACCCAAGAATTGGTTGGCGGCGCGGCGCGCCACCAACCAATTCTTGGGTTTTATGTCCTAGTAAACTTGGCGACAGCTATGCGTTGGTTGTTGCGCGTATCTAAGCGAGCTAACTTAGCAGTTCGCGAAATATATAAACAATTTGAACAGCAAAGACAAAAATGACGTTTTCGTCATTTTTGTCTTTGCTGTTCAAGAAAGTATGGTTAGCCTTAAAAATAATCTCTTTAAATTTCAAATCAAGTAGCGATCGCTTAAATAGTCTGTTATTAATTTCGTGATCATATTTATCCTTTTCTTAACCAAAATTGTGTTGTTCTCTTAACCCAAGCTTATAGAACTTTCCTGTAGGCTAATTAAGGAAAAAAATTAGAGTTTAAGAATATATATATGTTTTAAGTGTCAGTAAATAGTTAGGTTCTAGGTGCTTACAAAATCTTAATTTTATCTCTGGTGAGATACTCCCCATTATTGCTTGATATTGCTATTGGGCAAGTACTCTATTGGAGATCAATAGAACATTTCTATAGTCTGGACTTGATCCTGAAAATCTATTAACTGCGAGAATTTAAGCATCTTCTCGTAAGTATTAAAACTAGTTAAAAAGAATTACTTGATAATTGCGACTGCAATTTTAAAAGTTCATATCAAGTGATTATTATTTTGTCGTGCTTTGCATTTTCTTAAGATGCAATTTCTCTGCATGCCTTTATTTAAAAATCATTCCCTCCTATTCTCCCAAATCTATCAAGGCAACAAAAAATGGCACTAAATTCTGGCGATATTGCATTTGTATCTTTTAATGCTGATGAAGATGGATGGTCAATTGTCACGTTTGTAGACATAGCTCCAAATACAACTATTTATTTTTCCGATGGCACGGCTACTAGTCCTACATCTATTGGCTCTGGTGAATCTTCTTTTCAATGGTCAACTGGTGCTAATACCATCACTGCTGGTACTGTGGTTCGTTTTAGTGCAATTGACAGTGCTTCACGAACATCATCGGTTGGGACTTTCACTGTAGTTAATAGTTCAAATCTTGGACTATCGGCAACTGCTGAAACTATTTATGCTTTTCTTGGCACTAGCGCTACGTCTCCGACCACAATTTTAACGGCAGTATCATCCGAGGCAAACAATAATTCACTTACAACGGTTGGACTGACGGCTGGAACTAATGCTTTAAAGTTGACAAGTAGTACTGACTTCGCTGGATATAGTGGCTCCAGAACTGGACAAGCTAGCATTGCCGATTATAAATCTTTAGTTTTTAATCCTGCTAATTGGACTATAGATGTTGGTGGCGATGGCGCTCTAGTAGTCCCGAATACTACAAACTTTACGATCGCCACAGCTCTACCTACAGTCAGCTTATCAGTAAGCACTAACAGTGGTTCTGAATCAGGTCAAACTGTAATCACTATCACCGCTACCGCTTCTAATGCAGTTACTGGAGATCAAAATGTTAACGTTGCTGTGAGTGGACTTGGTATTACTACAGGTGACTATACGCTTAGTAATAATGTCATCACGATCGCGAATGGTGCTACCACAGGATCTGTCACCTTTACAGTTGTGGATGATGTTTTATCTGAAGGTACAGAAACTGCCACATTAAGTATCAGCAATCCATCTTCAGGAATTGCTTTGGGTAGCACTACTTCTTTAAATGTCACTATCACCGACAACGATGTTGTAGTTGTACCCAGTGTGCGTATTCACGACATTCAAGGTGCGGGACATATTTCCACCTATGCAGGACAAGCAGTGACTGGTGTTGAAGGTATCGTCACCGCGATCGCCTCAAATGGCTTCTACTTACAAGATCCAAATCCTGATGCCAATGATGCTACTTCTGAAGGGATTTTTGTATTTACATCTTCTGCTCCAACCGTACTCGTAGGCGATTCCTTACTGGTTAATGGAACCGTATCTGAGTTTCGTCCAGGCGGTTCAGCTAACAACCTGACGATCACCCAAATTGTCAGCCCCGTAATTACGAAGCTCTCAAGTGGCAATGCTTTACCCACAGCAACTATTCTCGGCAATGGCGGACGGGCAATTCCCAACCAGATCATTAGTAATGATGCAGCTATTATTAATAATATTAATGGAGTGCCTATCAGCAATGTGGAGAATCCTGGTACTGTCTTCGATCCTGCTCAAGATGGGATTGACTTCTACGAAAGTTTAGAAGGAATGCGGGTGCAAGTGAACAATCCTGTGGCAACTTCACCCACCGCCAACTTTGGATCGTCTGAAGAAATTTGGGTATTGGCAGACAATGGCGCTAATGCTACTAGCCGCACTAGCCGAGGCGGCAGCTTGATTACAGCTAATGACTTCAATCCAGAACGGATTCAAATCGACGATCTCAACAATTCCTCGGTATTACTGCCCGATGTAAATGTCGGCGCTCAACTTAGCTCGATTACAGGTGTGGTCAGCTACGACTTCAATAACTACGAAGTGTTGGTTTCGACTGCGCCAACCGTGGTGCAACCATCGACTTTACAAAAAGAGGTCACCAACCTTACGAGTAGTGCTACACAATTGACGGTGGCAACCTTCAATGTGGAAAACCTCGATCCGAGCGACACGACATTTAATGCGATCGCCAGTGCAATTGTCACCAATATGAAGTCCCCTGACATCATTAATCTGGAAGAGATTCAGGACAACAATGGCGCGACTAACGATGGGACGGTTGATGCGAATGTAACGCTGCAAACGCTGATTAATGCGATCGCAGCCGCTGGCGGACCTACTTATGAATATCGCCAAATTAATCCAGTCAACAATCAAGATGGTGGCGAGCCTGGTGGCAACATCCGCGTAGCATTCCTATTTAATCCCAATCGCGTGAGTTTTGTTGAAGGTTCATTACAACGCTTGACCGATAGCAATCTTGCTGATGGTGATGCTTTCGCTAGCAGCCGTAAACCTCTCGTTGGCAAATTTGTTTTCAACCAGCAGGAAGTGACCGTCATTGGGAACCACTTCAACTCTAAAGGCGGCGATCAACCTCTATTTGGTCCTAATCAACCACCGACGCTAAGTAGCGAAGTGCAACGCAACCAGCAAGCCATCATCGTCAAAGATTTTGTGCAAGGGCTGTTGGCAACCAACCCGAATGCAAATATCGTGGTCGCAGGAGACTTGAATGATTTTGAGTTCTCTAATCCTCTTACCATTTTGGAAAATGGTGGATTGAACACGCTAGTCGAAACTCTGCCAGCTAACGAACGTTATACCTATAATTTTCAGGGCAATGCACAGGTACTGGATCAGATTTTGGTGAGTAACAATCTCAATAGCAAACTCGATGGTTTTGATGTCGTTCATATTAACTCTGAGTTTGCCAATCAAGTTAGCGACCACGATCCGAGTGTTGCTCGTTTCAATCTCCCATCTCCTAATCAAGCTGCCTATACATTACAACTGCTTCACTACTATGGCGAGAGCGGCTTACTCGGTGTCGAAACTGCGCCGATCATGGGTGCGCTGATCGACAAGTTCGATGACCAATACAGCAATACTTTAGTAATTGGGGAAGGCGATAGTTATATTCCAGGGCCTTGGTTGGTTGGCGGCTCCGACCCTTCTCTGAATGCAGTTCCTGGCATCGGAAGCACTGCACTCGGTCGTCCTGACATTGCGATCATGAACGCCTTTGGAACCGATGTTTCGGCACTGGGAAATCATGAGTTTGACCTCGGCTCGCCAGTCCTACAAGGTGCGATCGCACCTTCAGGGGCTTGGGCTGGAGCACAGTTCCCTCTCATTACTTCCAATTTAAACTTTAGTGCTGACAGCTCTTTACGCGGTCTTGCCGATGCATCGTTAGGTGGACCAGCAACGAATGCATTTGCTGGTCAGGAAGCCTCGGCAATCAAGGGCAAAATTGCACCTTATGCCGTAGTAACCCAAGGTGGCGAGAAGATCGGTATTGTTGGCGCTACTACCTTCGACCTCCTGAGTAAGACTTCGCCCAACGGCACTGTGCCAAAGGACGACGGTATTCCTTCCACCGATGATTTGCAGGAAGTCGCAGCCTACATCCAAGCTTCAGTAAATGCTCTAAGAGCATTGGGGATTAACAAGATCGTGATGGTGGATCAGCTAGACACGATCGAACGCAACAAAGCTCTGGCTCCATTGGTCTCAGGCATCGACGTGATGATCGCTGGCGGTGGTCACGAGCGCTTGGGCGATGCAAATGATACGGCGGTTGGATTTAACGGACACAGTGCCGACTTCATCCCAGATGCTTACCCAATCGTTACAGCCGGCTCCGACGGCAAGCCTACACTGATCGTCACCACTGACACTGAATACACTTATCTGGGTAGATTGGTAGTTGATTTTGATGCAAATGGCGAGATTATTCTTCCCAATCTCAATCCATTAATTAATGGGGCCTATGCTTCGACTGAGGCGAACCTGCAAGCAGCCTATGGCACGACCCAAACCGCCGAGCAGATTATTGCTAGTAGCACGATTGGCTCTAAGGTTGATGCGATTACCGAGGCAATTAACAATGTAATCATCTCCAAGGACAGCAATATCTTTGGCTACACCAAAGTTTATTTAGAAGGCGATCGCGCTTTCGGTCGAGCGCAGGAAGTCAACCTCGGTGACATCACCGCCGATGCCAATCTATTTAAAGCAAAAGAAGCACTGGGAAATAATGCCATCCTATTCTCATTAAAGAATGGTGGTGGTTTACGTGCTTCAATCGGTGCGATCGGCGAAGATGGAGGAAAGGAACCACCAGCAGCCTCTACTGTGAAGCCTGCTGGCGCAATCTCGCAGCTTGATGTTGAGAATGCGCTCCGCTTTGACAATAAGCTCATGGTGTTCGATACGACTGCACAGGGGTTGCTAAACATCCTGAACTACGCTGCTGGACTTGCCCCTGGCAATGGCGGCTATGCACAGCTTGGCGGTATCCGCTTTTCCTACAATCCCACCAAACCCGTAGGCTCAAAAGTACAGGATGTGGCGATCTACGACCTCAATGGTAGTCTTGTCGCGAAGGTCGTGGACAATGGGGTAATCCTATCGAGCGCACCTGCAACGATTAGCGCTGTGGTGCTTAACTTCACTGCAAATGGTGGTGATGGCTATCCAATTAAGGCAAATGCCGATAACTTCCGCTATTTACTAAGCGATGGCACGCTTTCAGCACCGATTAGCGAGGCTCTAGATTTTACTGCTGTAGCGAATGTTCCTACTAATACCCTCGGTGAACAGAAAGCTTTTGAGGATTTCCTACGCACATTTCACGGCACGCCGCAAACTGCTTATTCCGTCGCCGATACCGCTGCCTCACTCGATCAGCGCATCCAAAACCTGACCGTGAGACAAGACGAGGTATTCACAAATGTAGCAAACTACAATTTCACGAATCTCCCAAACATTGGTACAACTTCTAATGGGCAACAGCTCTCGTTAGGTGGCTTCTCTGGTTTGTATTTCCAAGGAGTTGCCGACAATGGCAATCTCAAGTTTGTCACTAACACCGATCGCGGACCAAATGGCGATCCAACAGGTGCAAATAGACCGTTTTATCTGCCTAACTTCCAACCCGAAATCGTCAGCTTTGAGCTTAATCGCACTACTGGACAAATCACGATTACAAATCGTACTGGTTTATTCCGTCCCGATGGTACAACTCCATTAACAGGATTGCCTAACCTGCAAGCAGGAGCTAATGGAACTGCTTACACTGATGAAATTGCGGTTGATCTCAATGGCAATGTTCTACCGAACGATCCTTTGGGTGCTGATTTAGAGGGAATTGCCGTTGCCGCCAATGGTGATTACTGGATGGTGGACGAATACCGTCCTGCTATTTATCACTTTGATGTGAATGGGAAACTCCTCGATCGCTTTATTCCCAATGGCACGGCGACTGCACCAAATCCTGATGCACCTCCTGGAACCTTCGGTACAGAAGCATTACCCGCAGTCTACGCTCAACGCCGTAATAACCGAGGCTTTGAAGCGATCGCCCTAGAAGGCAATAAACTCTATGCCTTTATTCAGAGTGCGATCGACAACCCAGATAATGCTGGTGATACGACTTCTAGAAGCTCACGCAATTTGCGGATTTTGGAATTTGATACGGCTTCTAAAGCTGTAATCGGCGAATATATTTATCTCCTAGATAATATTTCTGCAAGTGGCAACGCCAAAACTGACAAACTCGGTGATGCTGTCTCCCTTGGCAATGGCAAATTTGCAGTTGTAGAACGCGATGACCTTGCGACTTCTGCTTCCAATAAATTGATTTATCAAATTGATTTGGGTGCAGCAACCAATATCTACAATGCTAGCTTTACCTTCCCAGCAGGCAAAACTGCGATCGAGCAGCTTACTCCTGCCGAACTCGCCAGCGCTGGCATTAATGTTGTCTCGAAGAGCCTGATTGCTAATGCCGCTCAATATGGTTACACAGGCGTAGAAAAGCTCGAAGGTCTGGCACTAATTGGGCCCAACCAATTGGCTCTGATTAATGACAACGACTTTAACGTTGCAGGAACGACAACCCCTGAGAAACTTGGCATTCTTGAGTTGAGCAAAACCTTGCCTGTTTCAGCGATCAATTTCAGTGGTGCTAACTATTCCGTTACCGAAGGTAATGGTTCCACAACTGCAACCGTTCGCATTACCAGAACAGGCGATGTATCGGGTACGAGTACGGTAGAACTGCAATTGACCGATGGTACGGCAACTGGAAGCGTTGTTCCTCCTGTATTTCCTCAAATCAAGGGTACTAGCAGTTCGGCAACTCCGTATTTAGTCCCCACGGCAGCAGGTGTCAGCTTCACATCGATCTTGACCGTAGGTGATAGCATCGGCGGCTATAAGATGGCTGGTATTCCTGACGGGCTTGGTTCCTATGACAATGGCGACGGTACATTCACCGTTTTGATGAATCATGAGATTGCAGGTACTCTTGGCGTAAACCGCGATCATGGCTCTAAAGGTGCATTTGTCTCCAAGTGGGTAATTAACAAGTCCGATCTTTCCGTTGTGAGTGGCGACGACCTAATCCAAAATGTCAATACTTGGGATGGTTCCAAATTTGTCCAAGGCACAACTGCTTTCTCTCGCTTCTGTTCTGCGGATTTAGCACCTGTTTCTGCTTTCTACAACAGTGCCACTGGACTCGGTACTCAAGAGCGGATCTTCTTAAATGGTGAGGAGTCTGGCCCTGAGAGTCGCGCTTTTGGTCATATTGCTACAGGCTTAAATGCAGGTACTACGTATCAATTGCCATACCTTGGCAAATTCAGTTGGGAAAATGCTGTAGCCAGCATCACCGCTAGTGACAAAACTGTAGTTGCAGGGATGGATGACAGTACTGGTGGTCAGGTTTACTTCTATGTTGGGAATAAAACTAACAGTGGTACTGAGATTGATAAGGCTGGACTCAATAACGGCAAGTTGTTTGGCATTAAGGTAGATGGACTAACATCGGAAACCAATGCTACCGCCTTGGCTTCTGGGACAAGGTTCGCGCTATCAGATTTAGGAAGCGTCCAAAATACTACAGGTGTAGCACTGGAAACCGCTAGTAATGCTGCTGGTGTGACCAACTTCCTCAGACCTGAAGATGGTGCTTGGGATCCCTCGAATCCAAGAGACTTCTATTTTGCTACCACAAACAGCTTTACTGGGCCTAGCCGTCTCTGGAGACTGCGTTTTGACGACCCCACCAATCCTGAGTCAGGTGGAACCGTGGAAATGGTGCTTGACGGTACTGAAGGTCAAAAGATGTTTGACAACTTCACCATCGATCGCTACGGGCATATCCTGCTCCAAGAAGATATTGGTAACCAAGCTCCTCTTGGCAAAATCTGGCAGTACGACATCGCTACAGATACCCTCAAACAACTGGCTCAGCATGATCCAAATCGATTTGTTTCTGGCTCAGCTAATTTCTTGACTCAAGATGAAGAATCATCGGGCATTATTGACGCTCAAGACATGCTGGGTGCTGGTTGGTTCCTGCTTGATGTTCAAGCTCACTATCCTATTCCTGGCGAATTAGTAGAAGGCGGTCAGCTTCTGGCGTTCTTTAACCCAGATACTTACAAGGCTTCGTTGTTGGACTACAACAATAAACCGATTACAGTAACCTTCGCTGCTGGTGAAACTTTCAAGGATGTGCAGATTCCAATTGTGGGAGATACCAATCCTGAAAGCAATGAAACCATCAACTTGAGTCTCAAGAATCCTAGTCCTGGCACTTTGATTGGTATCAATCAACCCAAAGCTGTTTTGACAATTCTCAATGATGATGTCAATAACGCTCCAGTTCTAACAGGTACTCCTGCGATCCTTGCTGCTGGAACAGAAGACACCACCTACAAGATCTTAGCGGCAGACTTGCTAGCTGGATTTACCGATGCGAATAACGATGTACTTGCGGTATCTGGACTAACTGCTTCCAATGGCACTTTAATCGACAATCGCGATCGCACCTACAGCTTCACCCCCAATGCTAACTTCAATGGCACGGTTAGCTTGAGCTACAACGTTGTCGATGGAAAGGGTGGCTCAATTGCTGCAACCCAAACCATTGCGATCGCTGCGGTCAACGATGCACCAGTTGGCGCAGTATCGATTTCAGACACTACACCAACAGAGACCCAAACCCTTGTTGCTAGCAACTTGTTTACTGACGTTGATGGTTTGACTAACGCTGTCTTTAACTATCAGTGGCAACAATCAGATATTGGCGGTGGTGTGACATTCACCAACATCGCTGGTGCGATCGGCAGCACCTTCACCCCTACTCAAGCTCAGGTTAATCGCCAATTGCGTGTGGTAGTGAGCTATACCGATGACCAAGGTACAGTGGAAACTCTTACCTCAGCGCCAACCATTGTCACTGGTGACTTCTATGTCGGTACTTCAAGTGTCAATACTTTCACAGGCACTAACGGTCAAGACATCATTGCTGGACTTGGCAACAACGATATTCTGAATGGTCTTGATGGCGATGATATCTTCCGCTATACCATTGGTGATGGCAAAGATATCGTTGATGGTGGTGCTGGTAACGACAGCCTGAATATTCTCGGTACAGATAATTCTGAAACTCTGAGTGTAGTTTTCAATGGTACGCCTGTTTCGATTATTGCAGGTGGTACGGTAACCAACGTTGAATCGATAACCGTCGATCTGCTGGGTGGTATTGACACCCTTAATTATGGATCGACTACAGCCGATTTGACGGTTAACCTAAACACTGGTGTGGCATCTGGCTTTACAGCGATCGCAAATATCGAGAACGTCACAGGCGGATTCGGGAACGACATCATCACTGGTAACAGCGGCAATAACACTCTTCGTGGTGAATTTGGTAACGATATCCTAGATGGTGGTTTAGGAGCAGACAGCTTAATTGGTGGAGCGGGCAATGATACTTACATTGTTGACAACATCAATGACACTATCTCTGATTCATCTGGAACTGATACCGTTCTTTCGAGTATCGACTGGACTCTTGCTGGTAGCACTCTTGAGAATCTAACTCTCACTGGCAACAGCGATATCAACGGCACTGGTAATGGACTGCAAAATGCGATTATTGGCAATAGTGGTAACAACATTCTCAATGGTGGTAGTAATGCAGATACTCTAACTGGTGGTGCTGGCAACGACACCTACATTGTGGACAATGTTAGTGATGTGGTCAACGAACTAGCCAATGAGGGAACTGACACTATTCTCTCAAGCGTCACCCGTACCTTGGAAGCCAATGTGGAAAACCTCACGCTGACAGGCGGTAATACGATTAATGGAACTGGTAACGATCTTAATAACATCATCACTGGAAACAGTCGGAACAACATCCTTGATGGTGGAATTGGGGCAGATACGCTCATTGGTGGTCTAGGCAATGACACTTACATCATCGATAACTTGAGTGACTCAATTACTGAAGAATTGAATCAAGGTACAGATTTGGTGCAGTCAAGCGTTTCATGGACTTTAGGCGCAAACCTTGAGAACTTGACTCTAACTGGTAGTGCAAACATCAATGGTACTGGGAATAGCGTCAATAACGTTATTAATGGGAATGATGGCAACAATACTCTCAGTGGCGGATTCGGTAACGATTCTCTAACTGGCGGTTTAGGCGCAGATGTACTTGTTGGTGGATTTGGCAATGACACATTGTTCCTCGGTCTCAATGATGGAGCCACTGATAGAGTCGTCTATAACCTCGGTGATGATAGCGACGTGGTGAATCAATTCCTCCGTGGAGTTGGAGGCGATCTGCTCCAGTTCAATAACATCGCTGCCATTGACGTACGTACTGTTGGGAGCAACACTCAGTTCCGTTTAGGTGATGGTGTTACTGGCAACGGTAATTTTGGCAATGGTTCGCTCCTGCTAACCTTGAATGGAGTCACTGGATTTGCATCTAACAATATCAATGACAACATCTTAACTGGTTCCATTCCTACAACTTTTAACTTTAGTTAGAAGGTTTTCAGATGAGCAATAGGAGTCCCTAGGTCTGATGAAGCGTTAGCTTAGAATTTAAATAAAACACCCTGTCCATTGACGGACAGGGTGTTTTATTTTTTGCGATCACCACTCACATCATCAAACAGCGATCGCATTCTCTAAAAATCTGCGATCTCCATCTCATTCCACAAACCCGCGATCGCAACTCACCTCAACCCAAACAACGATCGCCTATTTTCGCCAGACAAACTAAATGTTCAAAATGATCGCCCCCTCATTCCAAAAACCAGCGATCTCATCTCAAATAACGATCGCCTATTTTCTCAGACGCATTAAAGCGCTCGCCCTCTCATTCCATAAACCTACGATCGCAACTCCCCTCAAATCAAACAACGATCACCTATTTTCTTAGACACTCTAAATGTTCAAAGCGATCGCCCTCTCATTCCATAAACCTACGATCGCACCTCACCTCAAATCAAATAGTGATCGCCTATTTCCGTCAGACATACTAAATGCTTAAAGCGATCGCCCCCTCATTCCACAAGCCAACGATCGCAACTCATATCAGATCAAACTGCGATCGCCTCGGCTATGAAAAAACATTTAAACTCAGATCATGCTGTAACTAATTGAGGTTTTGGATTAGGTAATGCTGGCTCGAAACGAAGGATCATAAATTCTTCTGGAGTTAATCCTAGAGATTCGTATGTACGACCATTGCGATCGCTAAATTCGACTTCAAAGGCTTGACCATTGGCAAGTATCTCAACAACTGTACCTACCTGTCCGCGCCATAAATTATCTTGGGGAAGATCGATAGTTAGAGCTACGACATCTAGAAGTTTTACTGAACTTGTTAACATATTTATCATCTCCACTGACTACAGAGGGTAGCAGGTCGTTAGTTTTGGAATATTTGAACTATGTTCAATAATCCATCCACTCCGCAGGGTTGCATTTCTATTTTGCCACGTAATCTCAAAATCTACAGTGTATCGTTGCCCAAATCTATCAGATTTGCCTAATTTAGCTTCAT
Source organism: Pseudanabaena sp. UWO311 (assembly GCF_006937785.1). Taxonomy (GTDB): domain Bacteria; phylum Cyanobacteriota; class Cyanobacteriia; order Pseudanabaenales; family Pseudanabaenaceae; genus Pseudanabaena. The sequence continues at coordinate 56,595 of NZ_SJEE01000025.1, read as the reverse complement.
GAGTTTTGATAATCTCTAGGAGAATCAGCCTTAATTCTTCAGCATTTTCTGCTTTCATGCCAAGGATTGAGGAAAACAGTCTGGCTTTATGTTTACCGTCATCATGTTCTAGATTAAGACAGTAATCCCGTAATTTACGAATATCAACAATGGCGTTGTTGGCGTAAGGAATTAGCATGTCTAGCTATAACTGTAACAATCGTTTTTATTTTGCCATGTTTGATTGTTTTATAAAAGCGATCGCCACTTCACCACATCAACCAGCGATCGCACACTCATTCCATAAACCAACGATCGCAACTCATCTCAAATCAAACAGCGATCGCCTATTTTCTCAGACACACTAAATGCTTAAAGCGATCGCCCTCTCATTTCACAAACCAACGATCGCCACTTCACCCCATCAACCAGCGATCGCCCCCTCATTCCACAAACTAACGATCGCAACTCATCTCAAATCAATCAACGATCGCCTATTTCCCCAAACACGCTAAATGCTCAAAGCGATCGCCCTCTCATTTCAAAAACTAAAGATCGCAACTCATCTCAACCCAAACAACGATCGCCTATTAGACTTAATCGGAAATAAAACAGCCAAAATGCCATCAAACTCTTATGCAGTAAGCATTTTATTGATTTCTTGGGTGTTTCTGAAAACCTTATGTAGTAAGGCTTTCACTTATTTCCGATTAAGTCTATTTTCTCAAACACCCTAAATGTTCAAAGCGATCGCCCCTTCATCCCACAAACAAGCGATCGCAACTCATCTCAAATCAATCAACGATCGCCTATTTTCTCTGTCACGCTAAATGTTGAAAGCAATCGCCCCATCACCTTACAAATCAACGATCGCACCTCACCTCAAATCAAATAGCGATCGCCTATTTTGTCAAACACACTAAATGCTTAAAGCGATCGCCCCTTCATTCCACAAACCAGCAATCGCAACTCACCTCAAACCAAACAACGATCGCCTATTTCCTCAGACCCACTAAATGTTTAAAGCGATCGCCCCTTATACCACAAACCAACGATCGCAACTCATCTCAAATCAAACAGCGATCACCTATTTTGTCAGACACTCTTGACATTCAAAGCGATCGCCCTCTCATTCCACAAACCAACGATCACCTCCCTAATCCCAAACCAAACATCGATTAATCGATTACTTTTTATCAAAAAAGATCGCCCTTTGCGTTTTAAACTCGAAAGGCGATCGCTTTTTAACTTTGTGAATTAATATAGCGTAGCTTAAACAGAATAAGCTTCTGCTGCGCCGTAGTTAACATTCCATCCTAAGTCTCGTAAAGCAGCAATAGTCATCTGGCTAATGGGCATTCCACCATAATCAGCTTCATGAGTCATTATTTCATTACCAAATATTTCTTCACGCCAGTGATAGTAATCAGAACCCGCTCCAACACCAGTAGTTAAAGGAATTGCTGTTTGCTGATAAGTTCCTAATAACTCACCGTAAGCCCAACCTGCATAGCTGTTAGCCTTATAAAGTGCAGTTGAAGTGTTAACGAAATCACCTTGCAGACTTTGTACCCCAACAAGTCCCAACACATGACCAAATTCATGAATCATCACACGACGGAAATAGTCAATGTTTGAAGATAAAGAAGCTACGGCTTCTGAATTATTGTTAACATTTGAACTGCCTAATGTTGGCATCCAACGTCCAATAGCATCATAACTACCGTTAGTTGCTACTGCTGATGCAAGAACTCCACCACCATTACTCCATGCTTGATTAGTTCCGCCAACGGTAATATTGATATTGTGATTACCATTAAAACTACTGTAGGTAATAACATTTTCCCAAAAATCAGCAGCTTCTTGGACAGCAGTTCGCATAGCACTACTCAATATATCCGCGCCCTGTCCCCAAGTAATATCAACAGAAAATAGGCGATTATCAGTTGCAGCAGTAGTAAAGTTAGTTGAAAGACTGTAGTTTGCGGTCTGACTGTTGTAATTCATTACTTGCAGGAAATAGTCTCCGGAGTTGAGGAAGTCACGAATTGATTCATTTCCCGTTCCTCGTTCCCATTGCCAAGCAAGAATTTCACCTTGATCGATTTGTCCATTACTATTAGTGTCACGGATAAGACGAACATCAGCATCTCCTGTTAGACCAGCTAGACTAGCTGTAAAGATACCAGAAGTATTCACACTAAACTTATAGAAATCATTTGTATCACTGCTGCTAACCTGCTCATTGCGAGAGAAAATAGCTGAAGCCTGAAGAGATGCTGTTCCTAAAGTATTACCAGGATCTGTCGCCACAGGATTAACAAAAATAGTGGCATAAGCTACGTTGTTTGACTCATTGCTTTCAGTGACATATCCATAACCATCAGCTTGGAACAGAATATATTTCGTTCCTGTTCCCCAACTACTGTTGTAGGTGAAATTCAAACTGTTGTATTGCGAAGATCCTGCACTTAATGCATTAACAGACTGATAGCTAATGGATGTGTCATTGCCATCCAAAATCGTGTCGTTTGAGAGCCAGTAGCGCACATAGTTGCTGACTGCTGCACCAGCACCGTTGTTTTGCGTGTATGCACCAACACTCACATTGCCGCCAACTGTAACAGAACTAGTCGCTGTTTGTCCCATGATTACTAAGTCTGGACTAGGTGGTGAAACAAAAATAGTGGCATAAGCTACGTTGTTTGACTCATTGCTTTCAGTTACATTTCCATAACCATCAGCTTGGAACAGAATATATTTCGTTCCAGTTCCCCAACTGCTGTTGTAGGTGAAATTCAAACTGTTGTATTGCGAAGATCCTGCACTTAATGCATTAACAGACTGATAGCTAATGGATGTGTCATTGCCATCCAAAATCGTGTCGTTTGAGAGCCAGTAACGCACATAGTTGCTGACTGCTGCACCAGCACCGTTATTTTGCGTGTATGCACCAACACTCACATTGCCGCCAACTGTAACTGAACTCGTGGCTGTTTGTCCTGTGATTACTAAATCTGGACTAGGCGGTATAACAACAATGGTTGAGTAGGCAATATTGTTTGACTCATTGCTTTCAGTGACATATCCATAACCATCAGCTTGGAACAGAATATATTTCGTTCCTGTTCCCCAACTACTGTTATAGGTAAAATTCAAGCTGTTGTATTGTGAAGCTCCTGCATTCAATGCACCAACATATTGATAATTAATGAATGTGTCATTGCCATCCAAAATTGTGTCATTCGAGAGCCAATACCGCACATAGTTGCTGCTTGCACTTCCATTCCCATTGTTCTGCGTGTACGCACCTATGTTTACCACCCCCCCAACTGTGACTGTACTTGTTGCTGTTTGTCCTGTGATTACTAAATCTGGAACAGATCCAACAAAACCATCACGATTGAGGTCTACTCCAAAATTGGTTTCTAGAATCAGAGCACCAGAAGAATTCAAAGCTATTAAACTACCAGAGGATTGAAAATTCCAATTACTATCCAAATTCCATACTACGGCATTATTCGCAGCAGCATTTTTCCATAGAACTTGATTTTGTCCACCAATAGTTTCAACTGCTACTGTTTCCCATCCAGCAGACGCAAAAATACCTGTGTAAAGTTGCGATCCATTGTAGTTGATGGCAACTGGTGTATTATTGCCAACCTGTGCAAATAACAAGTTAGATGCACCTTTGACCAGTTTTGTACTACCTTGCCACTCAAGGCTCACAGATCCCGTAAAGCTATCACCATTGAGGTCTACTCCAAAGTTAGACTCTTGAGTCAGAGTGCCCCCAGAATTCAAAGCCAAGATACTGCCAGAGGATTGAAAATTCCAACTACTATCTAAATTCCACACTACTACCGAATTCGCAACAACATTTTTCCATAGAACTTGGTTTTGTCCGCCAACAGTTTCAACTGCTACTGCTTCCCATCCAGCAGAAGTAAAAATACTTGTGTAAATTTGCGATCCGTTGTACTTGATGGCAACAGGAGTATTATTGCCAACCTGTGCATACAACAAGCTATATGTATCTTTGACCAGTTTTGTATTACCAAGCGCTTCAACAGATGTGGACGAATTAGTAGGAGTGCCAGAACCGACGAAGCGATCACCATTGATATCTACACCAAATTTAGCCTCTTGAGTAAGCGCGTCAACAGAATTTAAGGCTAATAAACTACCAGAGGATTGAAAATTCCAATTACTATCCAAATTCCACACTACAGCATTATTTGTAGCAATGTTTTTCCATAGAACTTGATTTTGTCCATTCACAGTATCAACTGCTACTGTTTCCCAGCCAGCGGAAGCAAAAATAGTTGTGTAAATCTGTTGTCCGTTGTACTTGATTGAAATAGAAGCATTATTGCCAACTTGTGCGTATAACAAGTTAGATGCATCTCTGACCAGTTTTGTATTACCAAACAATTCCAAATATGCACCGCTAAAGGCAAACCCCACATAGCTATCGCCATTTATATCTACACCAAATGTGGTCTCTTGAGTTAGAGCGCCAGCAGAGTTCAAGGCTAGAATGCTGCCAGAGTATTGAAAATTCCAATTACTATCCAAATTCCATACCACGGCATTGTTCGCAGCAGCGTTTTTCCATAGAACTTGATTTTGTCCACTCACAGTTTCAACGGCTACTGTTTCCCAGCCAGCAGATGCAAAAATAGTTGTATAAATTTGTTGTCCGTTGTACTTGATTGAAACAGGTGTATTGCTTCCGACCTGTGCAGACAAAAAGTTAGATCCATCTTTGAGCAGTTTTGTATTTCCTAGCGATTCAACGGCGATGCTTACAGCCCCTTTATAGCCATTACTATTAAGATCTACTCCAAAATTGGTTTCTAGAATCAGAGCACCAGAAGAATTCAAAGCTATTAAACTACCAGAGGATTGAAAATTCCAATTACTATCCAAATTCCATACTACGGCATTATTCGCAGCAGCATTTTTCCATAGAACTTGATTTTGTCCACCAATAGTTTCAACTGCTACTGTTTCCCATCCAGCAGACGCAAAAATACCTGTGTAAAGTTGCGATCCATTGTAGTTGATGGCAACTGGTGTATTATTGCCAACCTGTGCAAATAACAAGTTAGATGCACCTTTGACCAGTTTTGTACTACCTTGCCACTCAAGGCTCACAGATCCCGTAAAGCTATCACCATTGAGGTCTACTCCAAAGTTAGACTCTTGAGTCAGAGTGCCCCCAGAATTCAAAGCCAAGATACTGCCAGAGGATTGAAAATTCCAACTACTATCTAAATTCCACACTACTACCGAATTCGCAACAGCATTTTTCCATAGAACTTGATTTTGTCCGCCAACAGTTTCAACTGCTACTGCTTCCCATCCAGCAGAAGTAAAAATACTTGTGTAAATTTGTGAGCCGTTGTACTTGATGGCAACAGCAGTGTTACTGCCTACCTGTGCAGATAGTAATTCCGATTCATCTTTTAGTAGTTTGGTGTTACCAAATGTTTCAACGGTTACATTTGTTCCAGCTTGTTCCACAGATATTGACTGTCCATTAAGAGTAATAAAGCCGAGATCATCTTCTTGCTTGATACGAGTCAGCTCAGTATTACTTACAGATTCGCCAAATACCAATAGCCTTGCAAGTTCTCCTTCATCCCCTTGAGTGTCAGATCCAACGAGACTATCTAACCAATGAAAAGTTTCTTCAACCAGAATTCCTGCGGCACCTAAAAATGAATCGAGTGGTGCAGCACTATCCTGCAACAATGTATCCGAAAGATAGACGGTCTGGCTAGAACTTGCGTATGCACCTACTGCATTATTAAAGTTAGCAGCCGCAAGTATTTGTACAGATGGTAATTGGCTAAAGTCTCCTACAGACCATTGCGATCGCATTGCCTGTATTTCCGCCGTATTCGCCTTGTCTCCAAAAACTTGGGCAAACAGATCAGGACTAGCGGCAGCTTGTTGGAATTTGGACTGAACAAGGCTTAAAACATCTGGAAGTTGATTAGCTCCAAAGATAGAAGTGTTGCCCCCATAATTGCCAAAACCAAAGGTTGAGCCTGCATTCTGGCTGTCAGACATAATATTTTCCCTGCTGCTGTAATTGTTTAGCCCCGTACTTCTTAGCTAACAACATCCAGATTAGCTCTCTCCCCCCAGAGCATAACTGCATAACGGTAATTCCGTTTTTGCTATGCGATCGCTTACCTTCACCGATGTAACTAAAACAAGGTTATCCTAAAGAATTCAGCATGTAAACAGAGAAAAGTTATTCAAAAGTTATACAACCTTCATTTAACGGACAAATTTCAGCTTTTCAGTATTTGTGACAAAGAAGTCTGTGAATAAACTCATAACTGTGCGATCGCGAATTTTGATATTTGCCGTTAGTGACATTCCCGACTGCAAATTAATTTTGCGTCCATTAGTCTCTAGGAATTGTTTCTCAAGCAGTACCTTTGCAGGAAATCGATAGGTCGGATTGGTTTGGTCAGGTGGTAGAGCATCAGAACCTATCGAGATTAATTTACCCTTTACATCACCAAACTCAGTGAAAGGGAAAGAGTCAATTCTGACATCTACAGCCATTCCTTCTTTGACAAACCCGATGTCTTGGTTACTAATATAAACCTTCACTACGAGCAGATCGTCAGGTACAATTTTCAACACAACTTCTCCAGCATTGGGGTTCGCCACATAGCCAAGCCCTGCTTTTAGTTCAAATACTGTACCTGAGGCAGGGGCAAGGAGTTCTTGGTTTTTTAGTAATACTTCTGCTTGTTTAATTTGACCTTCTACTTCTGCAAGTCTCTTGGTATTGTCCACCAAGGCTTTAGTAAATTGACTATCGATTTCAGCAATGCGTTTTGTATTATCGGCAATTTGGCTAGTCAACTCTTTGCGGGTAATGTCAAAGGTATTATTCAGTCGGGCTTGTCCCTCCGCGATCGCAGCCTGAATCCTCATTTCCTCCCGTGCTAACTGCCGAATTTCTGACTCCGTAGCGATTACCTGTTGTTGTTGTTTGAGGTATTGAACACGAGAGATTGCTCCTTCTTTAACGGCAATTTCTAGATCATTCAGAATTTTGGCATCAATCGCCAAGGCGTTTGCTTTGCTGGCGCGATTAATTCGTGTTTGATTTAATTGTTCAAGTGACTGATTAATATTCGCCTCAGCCGCTTGCGATCGCGAGCCTAGTTCTGCCCTTGACGCAATCAGCCGATCCTGTTGATCACCTGTCAGATTTGCGCCACCACCATTGACTTGCATTCGATATAGTTGCATTTCCGTCATTAATGCTTCGCGATTTCGAGCTAGGGCAAAAAATTCCACAGGGACAACACTCACTTTTGCTCCATCAATTTCTGCGGCTTTGCCATTGAGAACTTCTCGATAAAACTGGCTTTCCTGCTGGAGATTTTTGCGGAGTTTTTGCAAGGATTCAAGCTGAGACTTCGCTACAGTTGCATCAATCCGCAATAATACTTCGCCTTCCTTGACTTTCTGTCCATCTTTGATTAATACCTCCTTAAGTAGACCATTAGCAGGAATACGTACTTCCTTAACTGCTCCCTGTGGTTCAAGTTTGCCCTGAGCAGGGATTGATTCTTCGATTCTCGCTACCGAAGCCCAAATAATTGCCACTGTCACTGAGCCGACTAATGTCCATAGAATCGCAGGAATCCATTTCGGTGATTGACTTAAGGCTAAGGGCTGATCGAAATTACTTTTTTTAGCGATCGCCGTAGCAGGTTTATCCAGACCATCATTAGAGACTAAATCTTCGGTCGCGATCTTTGCTAATTTTGGAGTTGGTTGATTACCGTTATTATTTGTCATGATCTTTTCACCTTTATTTTGTAGTTAGTCTTAATGTCCTCAAACGCAAAGTAATAAATTTGTTTAGGAATCACCTGCCGCTTCCTGCTGGCGATATAGGCAGAAATAGCGATCTTGTAAAGCCATTAATTCTGCGTGAGTTCCTTGTTCAGCGACCCTTCCACTATCCATCAGCAAAATCAAATCAGCACTATGAATCGTAGCAAGGCGATGCGTAATAAAGAAAACCGTGCGTCCGCGAAACTCATCAGCCAGATTTAGACAGACCTGCCGCTCAGTATTGTAGTCGAGAGCACTAGTTGCTTCATCAAGAATCAGTAATTGAGGTTTTTGGAGAATAGTCCGCGCGATCGCAATCCTCTGTCTTTGTCCTCCAGAAAGAGAAGCCCCACGTTCTCCCACTCGCGACTCATAACCTTGAGGCAATTGCATAATGAAATCATGAGCACAAGCAGTTCGAGCCGCTGCCACAATCTCATCAGGGGTAGCATCAGGATTTGTTAACGCAATATTTTGCTGCACCGTACCGTCAAATAGCAACGTATCTTGCAAAACCACTCCTATTTGCCTTCGCAAAGAATAGAGTTCTACTTTACCGATATCATACTCATCGATAAAAATTCGACCTGCCTCAGGTTCATACAGACGCGACATTAACTTTGTCAGAGTACTTTTGCCTGCACCACTAGTACCGACAACGCCGACAAATTGACCATTAGGAACATCTAGATTAACGTTGTTTAGCTGCAAAGGTCCATTGGGATTAAAACGAAAATTGACATTCTCATAGCGCACTGCCCCTTTAATAGCAGGCATGGGAATATTGCGCCGTCCTGCTTCTTCTTGTTCTTGAGGATGATTAATAATATCGCTGAGTCGTTCCAAAGAGAGCGCTGTTTCTTGAAAATTTTGCCAGAGTTGAATTAGACGCAGAAGTGGTGAAGTCGTATATCCCGCAATGATCCGAAACGCAATTAGCTGTCCTAACGACAGTTTGCCATCCAGTACCAAAAAAGCCCCAACCCATAGCAGTAACAGATTAGAAAACTGATTTAAAAACTGACTCATGGAACCCGCAGTCGTGGAAGTTACGACAGTCTTAAATCCATCGGAAACATAGCGAGCATAGCGGCGTTGCCATTCCCATCGTGACTGCAATTCGATACTTTGAGCCTTAACAGTCTGGATACCTGAAACAACTTCCACTAAATAGGACTGAGTTTCGGCATTGCGCTCGGCTTTATTGCGAAGCTGCCCCCTGACGATCGGCGCAACAATAAAGGTCAGCAGCGCAAACAGGGGGACGGTTGCCAGTGCCACAAGAGTCAACAGCCAGCTATAACAAATCATCACAACGATATAAACGACAGAAAATACCGCATCAAGGACAACGGTAAGCGCCGTTCCTGTTAAAAATTGGCGAATATTTTCGAGTTCGCCGATCCGACTAGATAGTTCTCCTACTGATCGCTTTTCAAAATATCGCAAGGGCAACCTGACGAGATGATCAATGGTTTCTGATCCGAGGGTTAAATCAATGCGATTAGTTGTATTTACAAATAAGTAGGTTCGCAGTGCAGTAATTAAAGCTTCAAAAAAGGCGATCGTTAAGAGCAGAATTCCCAAAATATTTAAGGAAGGTAGGGAATTTTGCATAATTACTTTATCAATGATTACTTGGGTAATCAGAGGATTTGCTAGCCCTAATAGCTGCACAAAGAAAGAGGCAACTAAAACCGTGATTAAAGGATTTCGGTAGCGCTTGAGAGATGGTAAAAACCAAGATAGTCCAAATTTTTGTTGGGGGGTATCCTTAGTCGGTTGAATGATTAAAATTTGTCCCGATTCGCCCCAAAGATCGGCAAATTGAGCAGTTTTCTTTATTACAATTCCCTGTTCAGGAATACCTAATATCTGTTCGCGATCGCTAGTTTTGTAAAGCACTGCAAAGGTATCTTGCCAAGGTAATAAAGCTGGCGTAGGAACTTGACTAATCGCACTCGCAGGAATCGTTACCAACTGCCCATTTAGTCCCATGAGTTCGGCAATCATACCGCATAGCTGCAAAGAGATACTTTGGGAGCGATCGTATTGATTAGCGATCGCCCGTTTGATCACATGGCGATTAAACGGCATACTCCAATATTTCGCTAGCATCTCAAAACAAGCCACTGACGCATCAAGGGGCCCGCGTCCATAGACATAAGGATAGTCTTGGGTTTTGAGATCGCTGCGATCGCTAGCTGTAGGCAAATCAGGAGCATAAGGAATATCAAAAGCAGTGGGATGATCTGGCAATTCTGTCACAACTTCAGTAGCCACAGCGAAATCATCGCGCAAGCCAATTAAACGCAAATAGCTAGACTCTGGAATCTCAAAGACAGTACGATTTGGCTCAACTCTTGTTCCAGATGGTATTGCCGTATTTTGACCACCACTAACAAGCCACACAAAATCAGGATCAAGCGGTGCAATCGAGTTTTTACCCGCAGTTAAAGTCAATACTTGCGCATCTTGCCATGCATTGCGAGCTCGCTGCGTAAAATCTTTAGGAAACTGCGCACGGCGATCCATCTCGATCGCAAATAGATCAAACACTTCTGAGGAGGCGATTTGGTCAGTAAAAGCTTTCTTAAAACCAAGATCGCGATCGCAAAATTGCCAAAAATCAGCTTCGTCTAGCGATAAAAAGGTACTTTCCATCGATGCGATCGCCGTTTCGCAGGGCAAATCACGAATCAAACTCGCCCATCCGATTACCGCGCCAGTTTTGAGAGTTTCTAAGGTCGTTGGCGATGTTGTTTTCGGTGCTTGGGCGAGTAATCTTGCTTGCCCTTCCCATAGAAATAAGACTTGTGATGGCATAGTTTCACGGCGCAAGATTATCTGCCCCATCCGATAACGCAATGGTTTAAGCCGATCGCTCAGTTCTTTTACAATTGAGTAATCAAGGGTTTTTAATAAGGGAATGCGCTCAATGAGCTCTTGAATAGCATTGGTGTTGGTAAACATGGGCGTTAACTTAAATGAGCTTAAGGAGCAAAAAAGATTCTAAAAAATAATTTTCAAAGAGAAAAAATTAGGATGTCTAGGCATAATCAGGATTTCTTTTGCGAAAGTTGTTCTTGTATAAGCTCCTCAAATAGTTGATTAAGAAGCGTCTGAGTTGTTTGATCGTCAAACTGAGCGGGCACAAATTTTTCTAGTCGTAAAATTACAAACCATTCTTCTAAAGGAAAAGGTGGATGAACTTGCAGGGGAAGGCTATGTCGTAATTTTTCAGCGATCGCAGGTGGAAGTTTATTAAGCAAAACTGGACCAATCATTCCACCCGTTTGAGCTTCTACACCCTGAGAATATTGAGAAGCAACCTCAGCAAAAGGTTGTTCACCATCTTGAATCCGAAAGAACAGTTCTTGCAAAAGTTCAGGGTTTTTGTGGCGAATCAGCGAATAAATAACCCGATCTAAGCTAGTTCTACGATTTAGAAAAGTTGATTCGAGACGGTTTCCCCAAGTCTGCTGCTTAAATTTTTCGATTTTAAACTCACGCAGAGCGATCGCCTTTAGTTGCTCGTCAGTAAGACTATAAGCTTGACAATAATTTTGGATAGCTTCTTGCGAAACGAGCTTGTAGCGCTGCTGAAATTGTTGCAAAGCTAGGTTAATTTCTTCTGGATCAAGGATGATGATAGCGATCAAGCGATCGATCGCTAGTTCTCGCTTAAAACTTGGCAATAAGCGATAGATCGCTAAAAGCTCTCCAAAATTTCCTTCCTCAATTTTAAGATTGTCAATCGTCAAGTAACCCACCATAATTTCTTAGAGGTAATTATCACAATTCCAGTCGGCAATGCTGTAGTGGTTTGAACATGAGAGTCTACGTTACGGCGATTTTTGAGCAGACAAACTATCAATAAATCTTTTGAAAGTTTTACAAAGCAACACTTTCAAAAGATTTATTGATTTGGTTTTGAGTGCAAGGCGCTGTAGTTAAATGCTTTGAAACTTATGGTAAATTGTGATTTCATTTTTGCTCATTAATCAGTCCTATAGAGTGAAAATAATATTAATTTATATATATATTTCAGGACAATCGAATCTTGATTAACTCTATAGTTTGCTTCTCTAGGGTTAAGTGATATTGTGTATGTATTCGTTCAGTAAGTAGTAAACGAGAGGGATTTGTTTGACTCAGTCAATTAATCTACCCAAGCTAGACGACTTTTTGCAAGAGCTTGCAACGATACAACAGCAAGGCTCAAAGCGAATTGCGTTTTTAGGTTCCCGCCATGTGCCATTAACCCATCAACTGCTGATTGAACTGCTCAGCTATGCTTTGGCACTATCTGGCAACAGTATTATTACCTCTGGAGCAACAGGTACAAATTTTGCTGCGATTCGGGGTGCTTTGCGAGCCGATCCAAATTTGTTGACTGTAATTTTGCCTCAAAGTCTTGATAGACAGCCCTATGAATCTCGTGAACAGCTAGAAAATGTAATCCATTTAATTGAGCATGGCGAGAATGACACTCTATCTTTGGCTGAAGCAAGTAGCCGATGCAATCAAGAAATCATTTCCAAGTGTCAGCAACTGATTTGCTTTGCGTTTCATGGTAGTGAGACTTTATTACAGACTTGTCAAGATGCTGAAGAACAACGCAAAGTTGTAACCCTGTTTTATTTTGATTAGTTGTGTAGGGTGCGTTAGCGCAGCAAAACGCATTGTCAAAGCTAGAGCGTGCGCTATGCTAGGGCTAACGCACCCTACAGTAAATCTAAAACATATAAAAAAGTGCCAAGTATTTTTTAGATTGTGTGGACTGAATTGTTTAGGAATAAAGATTATGAGTACGACAATTAAAGGCAAAGTATTTGTCTTAGATGACAATATTGACACGGACCAAATTATTCCTGCGGAATATCTAACGCTTGTACCATCAAAACCTGATGAGTACGAGAAGCTTGGCAGCTACGCCATGATCGGACTTCCCGATCGCTATGCTCGCTTTATTCCTGAAGGCGAAAGCAAAACGATTTATTCGATTATTATCGCGGGTGAAAATTTTGGTTGTGGCTCTTCCAGAGAACATGCACCGATCGCACTTGGAGCAGCGGGGTTAGAGGCTGTGGTTGCTCAGTCCTACGCCAGAATTTTCTTCCGTAACTGCACAGCAACGGGTGAGTTATATCCTTGGGAATCGGTTGATTGTTTAGTTGATCATTTCAAAACTGGTGAAGAAGCCACCATTGATTTTGATAACAATCTCATTATTAATGATACAACTGGCGAAACATTTGCTTTAAAATCCCTTGGAGATGTGCGACCTGTTATTGATGCGGGCGGTTTATTTGATTATGCTCGACTAACGGGCATGATTCCTACTCGTGTGTAAAACCTATGTCCTATCACATTCGTATTCACGATCGTCAAAACGATAAGCTGTATGAAGCTGATATCCAGGGCGATCGCTATATTCTGGACTCTTTAGAAGATCAAGGTATTAACCTGCCTTTTTCCTGTTTGAATGGTGCTTGTACTGCTTGTGCGATGCGAGTCAAGTCGGGGAAAATCGATCAACATGAGGTAATTGGTTTATCCAAAACTTTACAGGATGAGGGTTATGCGCTGATTTGCTCAGGCTATGCCCAGTCAGACTTAGATCTGGAAACCCAAGATGAGGATGAGGTCTATCGGTTGCAATTCGGTAACTTTTTTGCTAAACGCAAGCGTCACTGGTTTCAGTTTGGTATTCCCATTGATCATGACTAAATAGGTTAAAGGGCGCGAAGAAGCGCCCTTTAACCTTTGAATTATGCAGCACGCCTATGAAATCTAAAACAGGAAAAGAAAACGCGATCGCTAAGTCCCCATCACGTTCATTTATTTTGGTTGTGCTATTAATTGCCTTTTTGTCGATCGCAAATATGGTGATCGCTTTTACGCAACCCAAGGACAAAGTAAATGGCGAACTCTGGATTATTAATCGGGTTATTAGTGGACAAACAGTCGAAGCTTCAGTTGTGAGCAATCCAAATATGACTGTGCAAAGAGTGCGGTTGCTAGGTATTAGTGCACCACTCAAAGAGCAGTCTCCTTGGGGCGATCGAGCTCGCCAGAGTTTGTCGGATCTCATTAAAGAGCAGAAAGTGATTTTAGAGTTTGATGTCAAGCAAAAAGATAACTCTGATCGCTGGCTTGCTTATATTTGGAAAGATAATTTATTAGTTAATCAATATTTAGTGTCAGAGGGACTTGCGATCGCTGATTCCTATTCACCCAATGTAAAGTATGACGCAAGAATTAGCCGCGCTCAATCAAAAGCAAGACTACAAGAGCTAGGAATTTGGGACACCCAAAACCCATTACGCCTCAGTCCTAGAGACTTTCGCCGCCAATTAAGTAATTAAAAGGCGGCGCGAAGCGCCATCTTTTAATTACTGGAAATCATTCATCAGTGGTGGCTAGACTGTAATTTGTGCCAGTAAAGTCAGCACCTTTCAAGTTGGCATTTTTGAAGATGGTATTGTTAATATCTGCCCTGCGTAAATTCGCATGGATTAACACAGCGTTAGTAAAGTTTGCACTCTTTAAATTGGTGTCATTAAGAATTGCATCAGTCAAAAAAGCCTTAGTGAGATTGGCTTTTTCCAGTTTTGCCCCAGTAAGATCTGCGCCTTCCAAGTTAGCGTTGGTGAGGTTTGTACCGCTTAAGTTTGCACCCATTAAGGCAGCACCGATTAAGTGAGATTGGCTCAAATCGATCCCTGCAAGATTTGCGTTAGTTAAATCGCAGCCTGCACATTGTTTAGTACTGATCAGTTGTTTAACTTGGACAGGATCGTATGCTTCTAAAGGGCTTGCCCATCCAATTCCGATCACGGCTAAAATTGCAACTAATTTAGTTTTCATTTTGCCCTCCTCTCATACGAGGAATGCTATACATCTATTATCGCTGCAATTAATTTCATATCTGTTCTGTTGGGCTTGTCGTCACTATTCTTAACCATTGATGGAATCAATCAAAAAACCTGTTGGTTTAATTGTAATTTTGGGAGCAACGGCGACGGGCAAGACGAGTCTAGCGATCGCCCTTGCCAAACATTTAAATTCACCAATTTTGAGTGCCGATTCGCGCCAAGTTTATCGCCATTTTGACATCGGTACGGCGAAACCGACTCTAGAAGAACGTCAGGCTGTCCCTCATTACTTGATTGATATTATTGAGCCTAATCAAACTTTGACATTAGCGGATTATCAAGATCAGGTGCAAACTTTAATCGCTAAGTTTCATGCTGAGGGAGTTACGCCGATCTTGGTCGGCGGTTCAGGCTTGTATATTAAGGCAATTACAGCAGGGCTAAAGATTCCTAGAGTAGCGCCACAGCCAGAACTGCGATCGCAATTTGAGGAATTAGGACAAGCTTATTGCTATCAAATTTTGCAACAGGTTGATCCTGTGGGAGCTACCAAAATTCATGCTAATGATCAGATCAGAACTTTGCGATCGCTAGAGGTTTTTTATGCCACAGGGCAACCACTTTCGGCTCAGCAAGGCGAGCAGCCGCCTGATTATCCCATTGTGCAAATTGGTCTAGATTGTGAGGATCTGGATGTTTATCGCAAGTTAGTTAGCGATCGCACCGAGCAAATGCTTGAAAATGGCTGGCTTGATGAGATTCGCGATTTACAAACACGCTATGGCGCAGATTTGCCGCTTTTAAGAACTTTGGGCTATGGCGAAATGTCCGATTATTTAGCTAATAAAACCGATCTAGAAACTGCCAAACTACTCACGATAACTCATACCTGTCAATTTGCTAAACGCCAGCGTACATGGTTTCGCGGTTCGGGTAATGGCGATTTACCAATCCATTGGTTACGAACAGGAAGTCATTGGGAAGATGCGATCTCACTCCTATAAAAAAGCCCTGCGTAAGCAGGGCTTTTTTATACTCATTAACAAAACATAAGAGTTGGCGCTTTGCGTTGACTCTTATGTTTTGGGGTTTTATGAATAGCAATGGCTATATTATTTGATCTTGTCCATAATTGAGAAGATCGGTAAGTACATCCCGACGATAATCGAACCAACCATGCCGCCCAATACAACGATCATTAATGGTTCCATCAAACTTGTCAGCGCTTTTACCGCTTCTTCAACTTCGTTTTCATAAAAGTCGGCGACTTTCATAAGCATCTTATCAATTTCACCAGTTTCTTCACCAATACTGACCATTTGCAAAGCCATCACAGGGAATACTTCCGTTTTTTCCATAGCAGGAGCAATTTGACCACCTTCTCTGACAGCATTTCGCGCCGAATCGATCGCATTAGAAATCACCAGATTACCTGCGGTCTCAGCCGTAATTTCAAGCGAAGCCAAAATTGGTACACCAGCACGCGATAGCGAACCAAAAGTCCGAGCAAATCGAGCCACCGCAGTCTTGACTACAAGATCTCCAAACAAAGGCAACTTCAAGAAAACGCCATCAAGGTAGAGTTTGCCAGCAGGAGTTGAATAAACTCGGTTATATACAAAACCAGAGACCACAATAATAACTGGGATGATCAGTACTGAGGGACTCTTTAGAAAGTTACTGATATTAACTAATATTTGTGTAAATGCAGGTAGTTCACCACCTAAGCTTTTAAAAACGCCATCAAACACAGGAATGATGAAAATACACATCGCTAAGAAGATTAAAACCGCGATCGAAGAAACCACAATCGGATAAGTCATCGCAGATTTGATCTGGTTAGTCAAACGAGCCGAATCTTCGAGTAATGTCGCTAGACGAGCTAAAACATCATCTAGTACACCACCTGTCTCACCCGCTTGCACCATCGCGCAATAAAGCTTGTCAAATACCTTTGGATGCTTACGCAAAGCATCAGAAAAGTTAGTACCTTGCTGTACATCATCCAAAACTTCAGTGAGGGCAATTTTGAGTCTAGGATTAGAACACTGATCGCACATTACCCCCAAGCCACGCACCATCGATACACCCGCATTAACCAAGGTTGCTAATTGTCTTGAGAACAAAGCTAAATCCTTAACCGAAACCTTTTTCATCGTGAAGCCGGCAAAATCAAAACCGCCTTTCACTTCTTTGATGTCTTGAACATAAAAGCCTTTCTGCTTCCATGTCTCACGGGCTTCTTTTAGTGATACAGCAACCATTGTCTGCTGCACAGCTTTGCCTTTCGGGTCTTTGAGATTCCCTTTAAACTTTGCCATTATTGCACCTCATTTAGTAAGAATTATGGGTTGAGAACTATCTTGCTAGCCACTGATTGAGCGCGACTTAATCATGTCTTGAGATCGCAAATCTCCAGTTGCTTTTCGCTTCATCACTGGGGCTGGGTTGGGACCAACAACGCGTAACAACTCCTCAGGTCGGGAAGTCTTAGACATTGCCGCTTCAAAGGTAATATCACCATCCATATATAGCTTCGCTAAAACCGATTCAAGGGTTTGCATCGATTCTTTACCACCTGTTTGGATAAAGCCGTACATCTGTGCGGTTTTACCTTCACGAATCAGGTTGGAAATCGCAGGTGTAACCACCATAATTTCCTGAGCCATTACCCGTCCAAATTGCCCAGGTTGAGGATTATGTCTTTGCACAAGGGTTTGGCTTAATACCGCAACTAGAGAGTTAGAGAGTTGTACGCGAATTTGCCCCTGCTGCTCTGGCGGGAATACATCCACCATGCGATCAACGGTCTGAGAAGCAGAACTGGTATGCAACGTTCCAAATACTAGGTGTCCTGTTTCAGCAGCAGATACAGCGAGCTGAATCGTTTCTAAATCGCGCATCTCACCTACAAGAATTACGTCTGGATCTTCGCGAAGAGCCGCTTTGAGAGCATTAGCAAAGGTTTTGGTATCTTCACCAACTTGACGTTGGTGAATCACACTCTTTACAGATTCATAGACAAATTCAATCGGATCTTCAACAGTGAGAATATGTTCAGCACGGGTTTTGTTAATCGTTTGAATCATTGCCGCTAAGGTAGTGGTCTTACCTGAACCCGTTGGGCCAGTAACTAGCACTAGTCCACGCGGCTTTTCACTAAGTTCGCGCACAATTGGCGGTAAGTTTAGATCATCCATGTCAGGAATTTTGGAAGAAAGCGCTCGTAGACAAGCAGCATAGGTTCCTCGATCTTTGTAAACATTAACCCGAAATCTGGCTAGTCCCTTAACGCCATAGGAGCAGTCTAGCTCCCAGTTTTGTTCTAGAGCTTTACGCTGATTGTTGTTAAGCATCGCAAAAATCAAGCGCTGACATTCTTCAGGGGTAAGCGGATCGCGATCGGTGCGGGTGAGGTGACCATTGATACGAATATAAGGGGGTAGCCCTGCGGAGATGTGAAGGTCAGAGCCTTTACGTTCTACAACCTCTTCCATCAAGTCTTCAATGATGTAGTCCATTACCATAGCGGGCTATTCTCCTGATCTAATCCTAGTAAATTCATGATTCCCTATGTAGCTAATAAAAACTGCGCTTCGCACAAATTTATAACCCAGTATTTGAGACTTGCGCGAGGAGCAAGTCTCAAATACTAATTTAGAAAGTTCTAGGCGTGGTGCAGTAAGGACATTCAATTGTTTCGGGTGTGAGCATAGCATCACAGTTGTCACATTCCAGTCCTTTACCGCGTCGAGCGCGTTCTTCGGCTTCTCTGCCTTTGTCTGTATATACGACTCTGAGTACCTCATCTAGAGAAGTAGCGCCTTCTCTTACCAAGTCAAAAGCATATGCCATTAGGGTTTTCATCCCTTCTTGGACAGCTATCTCCTTGATAACCTCGGTGGTTGCTCCTTTGTTGATTGCACTTTGCAAGCGTTCAGTCATTTTCATGATCTCGTACACACCTGCACGCCCTTTATAGCCAGAACCGCTACATTTTGGACAGACACGTTGCCCTGGAAGCATGGCTTCACGGTTGACGACATTAGCTCGGTAGAAGGTCTTTTCGAGGTCGCTGCTGGGTAGACCGAAGCGATCGAGTTCTTCTTGGCTGGGGTTATAGGGGATGCGGCAGTTGTCACAAATTCGGCGAAGGAGACGTTGGGCAAGTACACCAATGATGGCTGTACTTGCCATAAATGGCTCTACGCCCATTTCTTCGAGACGGGCAATACTACTGGGTGCGTCGTTGGTATGTAAAGTAGTGAGAACTAAGTGACCTGTTAGTGCCGCCTCGATCGCAGTTTTTGCAGTTTCAGCATCTCTCGTTTCTCCTACAAGAATTACATCAGGATCTTGACGCAGAAAAGCGCGCAAAATACTGGCAAAGGTCATGCCCTTTTCCCGTAGCACTTGGCATTGGGTCAACCCAGGCAAATTATATTCGACAGGATCTTCCGCTGTACTGATGTTGATTCCAGGGTCATTACATTCGGCAAGGGTCGAATATAGAGTGGTGGTTTTGCCTGATCCAGTAGGTCCTGTAACAAGAATTAGTCCATAGGGACGTTTGGCAAAGCTTTGCATCAGTTCTAAGCTTTCAGGATCACTGATCAACTTGTTAAGTCCAAGTTGAGTATTGGAGTTATCGAGGATTCGCAGACATACTTTTTCACCGTTTTGAGTGGGACAAGTATTTACCCGAAAGTCTACACGCCGACCTTGGAAGTTGCGTTTCAGTTTGCCATCTTGAGGAACGCGCTTTTCAGCGATGTTCAGATTAGAAATAATCTTGAAGCGTGAAATTACCGCGTTAATAATATTTTTGGGTAAGCGCTTATTCTCGCTGAGAAAGAAGTATTCGCGGAGTACGCCATCCTTCCGCAGACGGATGCAGAGGTCTTTTTCCTGTGGTTCGATGTGAATGTCTGAGCATCCTTCCTTAAGAGCTTTAACAAGGATTTTATCGACGAGGCTGATGATTGGTGCTGAGTTTTCACCCCCAACCATGAGCTCATCGCCTTGATCCGTATCAGCAATATCTTCACCGAAGACATCATCTTTAACTTGGAGATCTTCATCACTAATAGCGCCTTCAGCTTTGGCGCTTTTGTTGACTTGGAATTGGACAATGTTGTCAAAGGTGCGATGAAAATCTTCGCGTGAAATAACTCTCCTGACAACCGTCAAATTTTTGAGTAGTCGAGCGATCTCATTTTGGACTTTGTAGCTGTCAGGTGAAACCAAGGCGAGCGTGATGCTGTTCTCTGTCTTAACTAGAGGTAGCATCTCGCAGTCTCGACAACTGGAAATTGGGATAATGTTAGAGTCGAGTAAGGTGCTTAGTGAGGCAATATCAAATTTGTCAATTTCGACATCAGGATCGATTGGTTCGATACCGTAAAGAACACGCAGTTCAAAAAGCTGTTGACGTTTGTAATAGCGGGTAATGTCGGGAGCGAGCTGCTGCCCCAGAATTTGCTCTAGGACACTAATAAATGGAACATTTTGTTCTTGGCTATCCTTGACAGCGCGATCGAACTGGTCTGAAGTTGCGTGTCCTGCTTGAATCAGTTTGCTCTCGAAGGGAGTGCGACCTCCCCGTTTGGCAAGAGCTTTGGTCCTATTTTTTAAGCCTGAGGCGGTAGTTGGCGCTTGATCTGATGTATTCATAGCCCAAGAGTTCCTAAGAGTTCATTACCCAAGTGAGATTAGACCTTTGAGATCGCAAAGTAATATTTTTAAATAGCGATCGCAAAGCAATGTAAGGCGATCATAGCTGTTTGCATAACTATATTGGGCAAAAATAGCACAAGTGTTTCATAGTTTTACAAAATCAAGCTAAAAATTTGAGTGAGAACCAGAGGTATGTTGCGACGCAACTTACCTCTGATTTATTTTTTGAGGACTTGCCAACGAATTTTGGGGTTTTGGACAAGGAGTTGAGAAATAGCGATCGCACCTTTTTTATTTAAGTGGCTAGGGTCAGAAAAAAGATCGGCTTGATTTAAAATCGCTTGAGACAGGTCGAGATAAGTAAATCCTTCACGTAAAGAAAGCTCTTGCATTCTGCTATTGAACGTAGCTTCATAGCGGCTACGAACTTGATCAAGATATGTCGCATGTAAAGGCATATTCATGACTAAAAGCTCAATATTATTGCGGCGGCAAAAGTCAACTACATTTGCAAAAGCCTCGAACTGGGAGCCATTAGTTTCAAAGTTTCGATAGTCAAGATCGTAGTCGCCTGGAACTTGAGGAAATTTTTGAAAATAGGTATTAGGATCGAAGGTGACATCAAAAGCAACAAAACCTTTGGGATCAAGGGCAGTGACTGTACTGGGCATTGTCGCAGCGAGCAGGGATTCGCTGTTGCTAAGCATATGTGTATTGCGATCAAATTTCTTGACTAGCGCAGTCCGAATTTCTTGACGCTTAGAAGAAGTGGCAAACAGCAGATCAAAGGATTGGGCGATCGGATTTGGGGATTTATTAGATATCTCTGTTGGATTAGTTATAGGATTTGGACTAACACCTTTATTTTTGAGTGCTTCCTGCAATTGTTTGTAGCCGACGGAGGCAGTGATTTCGTCATAGGTCAGGTCACTGCGGCTACTATTAAAAGCTCTCAAACCATCTGCCCAAATAATCATGCGCGGCAGTTGTGGCTGGGTCAGAATTTGGGTGATTTGCAGATTCACAACCTTAGCGGTTGCACCATCAATCCCAAGATTAAAGACACTGATGTCTTTATATCCTTTGTTAGTCAATGCTTTTTCTAATGTTTTGGGCTCAAGCCCGCGTAAGGCTCTGGAACTGCCAACAATTAGAATTTCTGGCGATCGCTGTTTATTTGTGATCTGCCAATCAAGAAGAGCTAATTTTTCATTGAATAAAGCGATATTAAAATTAAGGGCAGATTTATTGGTAAGGCTCTTTTCGTGAGCATTATCTGGCTGGTTTGCTGGCAAATTGATCTTAGAATCAGCGATTACAAATTTGGTTGACTGATCGGGCTGATCGTAATTACTGAGAGTGCGATCAATGGCGATCGTTGTCCCAACCCCGATCGCTAAGCTTGCTATACAAGCAGGTAAAGAGAGCATTTTAGGTGATGTTTGCCCTAGCCATTCCAGACTCAAAATCGTCTGACCAATCGCAAGTAGTTTCGCCCCAGTATATCTACCTAATTTCTGCCAAGCATTAGGCTCTTCATCTTCGCTGATAAATGCAATGCTGTGATCTTCTACATTTTCGGCGGCAAATAACTCTTCTTCATTGGGGTTCGGGATGCCGATCGCTAACAAATCAATTTCAAAAGACCAACTCGGCTTTTTCTCGCCAATGACGCGGCTCGATACCGTTACCGATTGGAAATATTCCGATGCACTCACTGTTCGCAGAGTATTTAGCATGGGCAGTACCATCTCTGCTTGCAAAATCTCGGCGCGAGTCTCACACAACAAGTTGAGGCAATTATTTTGTAAGAGTAACTTCAGCTTAGTTTGAGCAAGTTTGGGTGCTAGTTGCGGATCTTGACGAAAGCTGGTGAGTAAAGCCGCAATAATTTCAGCAGCGACGAGCGCTGATGGAGCGATCGGTAAATCAAGACCTAACGCCCATGCATTGCCATGCAACTTAAGACGGTGGATACCTTCGGCATATAAAACTGAACTTTCTAAATCCTGTGTGCTTGGGGCGATCGCCTCCAATATCTGCTTTGCACAGCTTACTTCTCGATCTTGACTATAGAGATATAGGCAGTCCCCTTTTTGTTTGGTATGTGAAAGTTTTATTCCTGCCAATTCTTCTGGCAAAATGCTGTTTGATGACTCTCGATCCAGATTTAGATTAGTGATAGGAAGATTGTTAATAGTCCCATTAATTTGATTATTCGTCAAACTTGAGGGTTGACTAGGCTCTGCATCTGGATTCACATCTAGATGTGAATCTAGACTTGCATCTGGATTTACATCTGTTATTGGATTTGCATCTAAGGATGTTGTTTCCATTGTCTGTTTGCAGAATTTGGCAGGATGAAAAATTTGCTACAAGGTTAGCATGGCGACTTCACAACCTGACAAAAAGTTATTCATCCAAATGCTCAGAGACAGAGCGATAAAGCTCTAAAACATGGTGATCGAGGAGTTGGTAATAGACTTTGCGCTGGCTTTTGCGATAACTAACTAGACGCATGGTGCGTAAAACTCGTAATTGATGGGATACCGCCGATTCACTCATGCCCACTACTGCTGCAAGATCGTGAACGCATAGTTCCTGCTTTGATAAAACTGAAAGAATCCGCAGACGATTTGGATCGCTCAACATTCCGAAAAATTCCGCCATATTCTGCGCTTTCTCAGTTGGCAAAATCGCATGAATCAAATCTTGTAACGTGGTTGGCTCGATCTCATGGAGATCGCAAGTCGGCAAGTTGTCAAGAGAAACCGAAGAGGAATTTAGCATTGTTACATTTTACAAAAAAGCGATCGCTTTTCCACATAGTGTTTGACATATGAACGTATATTCATATATACTAATCTCAATTGTATTAGGATTAAATATATGACAACTCTCACAGAAACCAAATGTGCTTGCCCAAAATGTAGTTGTATGGTCTCCCTAGACACAGCAATCATGGCAAATGATAAGCCTTATTGCAGCAGAGCTTGTGCCGATGGACATCCTGAAGGCTCTACAGGCTGTAAAAAATCTGGTTGTGGTTGTGGCTAACTATAGCTGTCGCCAAGTGTATTAGTACATAAAACCCAATAGGAGAATGGCGGCGCGAAGCGCCGCCATTCTCCTATTGGGTTTTTATTTTGTCAGTGATCGCTACAATAAAGAAGCAGGTGGGCGTAGTCTACTTGCTTCTTTTTGGCTTTTGGTTAGGGTATAGTACAAATCATTAGCTTCACCAAAATTCAAGATGCTGAATTTAAACGAAATTATGTCGCTTGCTCGCCCGATCGCTTGGGGTGCGGGAGATATTCTGATGAAGTACTATCAAGAGCCTCAAGACTTAGAAATCAGGTTTAAGGGTGGCGAAGAAGGCAATGTTACTTCCGCAGATTTAGCCGCTAATGATTTTATCTTGAGCCAGTTAAAGCAAGTATTTGGAACTGAAGACTTTGCCTATCTCAGTGAAGAAACTGAAGACAATATCGATCGCCTTGGACATGAATGGGTCTGGATCATCGATCCGATGGATGGCACGAGTGACTTTATTCGGCGGACTAATGAGTTTGCGGTTCACATTGGCTTGACCTATCGCCAACGTCCTGTACTAGGGCTAGTTGCCACACCTGCTCAAGATCGGCTTTTTCAGGGGATGTTAGGCAAAGGTGCATATATTGAGACTAGAGATGGCTTGCAGCAACGCATTCAAGTCTCTAACAAAGTTGAACTCGATCAAATGGTGGTAGTGGCTAGTCGTAGTCATCGCAATTATCAACTCGAAAGTATTCTCCATCAATTGCCCAAGGCTGCCGAAATTGCGGTTGGTAGTATTGGCGGTAAGTTTGCAGCGATCGCATCGGGCAATGCTGATGTCTATATCTCGGTATCAGGAAAATCTGCGCCCAAGGATTGGGACTATTGCGCTCCTGAAATCATCTTGACTGAGGCAGGTGGTCAGCTTACTCACTCTGATCTTTCTTTACTGTCATACAACAATTTGGAATTGCGTCAGTGGGGAACGATTGTGGCAAGTAATGGTCATTGTCATAATGAAATTTGTCAAATTAGCCAAGATGCGATCGCAACTATCAAAAAGTAGGATTTGCAATGCCCAGCCTAATTTTTGTGGCAATTAGTCAGTAAAGTAAAGAGACCTAGAAATTTAAGGAACAAGGTACTTAAGCACCTTGTTTATTTCAATTATGAAATTACAAGCAATCCTAATCGGTGCTGTTGTGGTCATTGGCGTAATGGCTGTCAGCAATCCTAGTAAAGAACGTTACATCGAGTATGCAACTGAACAATTTTCTGAAACAGGCAAAACCTCAATTTGTACTGCCGATCTTCCAGTAGCCGCTCAGCAATCATGCAAATTTTTGATTTCTCAAGGCAAAGGTGTGATCAAGACATTGGTAGAAAATTCTACTAAGCAGCAAAATTTTGTAGTTTTAAGTCTTTATGAAACTGAAATGCCAAATAGAAAAATAACCACGATCGCTGCCTTTGGCAATTTCTTTATGTTCAAATAAAAAAGCAGTGCTAAGCACTGCTTTTTTTTAGGGATTTTGCCGATCAAACTTTTCTAATGTTTTCCAGACTGATTGCAAGAGCTTATCTAGTCCTTTCTTGGAAGCAGCAGAAATAGAGAGAATCGGAATATCAAACTGGGCGGCAATTTCTTCGACATCCTCAGGCAACATCGCATCAATCTTATTCAAAGCTAGAATTTGAGGCTTATCAGCCAAGCCATGCCCATAGGCGACCAACTCTTCTTGAATAGTGTGATACGCCGCTAGGGGATCATCTTGAGTGACATCGATTAGATGAATTAAGAGCTTAGTCCGTTCCACATGACGCAAAAAGTCATGCCCTAAACCAATGCCTTCGGATGCGCCTTCGATTAATCCAGGAATATCTGCAAAAACAATGCCATCGCCTGACGGTTTAGAAACTACACCTAAATTTGGAACGAGCGTAGTAAAAGGATAATCGGCAATCTTTGGACGAGCGGCAGATACGACAGAGATCAATGTTGATTTGCCAGCATTGGGTAAACCAATAATCCCGACTTCAGCAATTAGCTTTAGTTCTAAATACAGATTAAGTTCTTCGCCTGGTAATCCTGGTAAGGCATAGTCAGGGGCACGATTTTGATTGCTCAAGAAATATTTGTTGCCTAAGCCGCCTTTACCGCCTTTCGCCACAAACAAAGTTTGGTCAACCTCAGTCAGATCACCCAAAACTTCGCCTGTTTCTTCATTCATCACCACCGTACCGATCGGGACTTTAATTACGCGATCGCTACCTTTTTTGCCCGTCATATTGCTGGGCCCGCCACGCTCACCATTCTCAGCTTTAAAAATATTCTCAAAGCGAAAATCCAGCAGGGTTTGGAGATCAGTTGTTGCTTGCAAAATAACAGAACCACCATTACCGCCATTGCCACCCGCAGGCCCACCCGCAGGCACGTATTTTTCGCGGCGAAATGCAACTAGCCCATCGCCGCCATCTCCAGATTTCACATGTATCGTAACTCGATCAATAAAATGCATTGCTAACCCAATTAATTGCTCTGTCCAAATTTAGATAACGCAATTAGCTAGCAGCGTTATCTCTATTAGATATCTATTATGCAGTGACAAAGTATTGGTTAACAATATTAGGTAGTACAAAGCATCATCTATATATTGTTTTATGAAGCTATTCAGGCATCTCGAATAATAGTAATTCCTTCCCAAATCAAGAGAATTGCTATCCCAAAACCAGAAATTACATCAGGAATTCAAGAACTTAAATAACTATTCACAATCAAGGCTAAAAAAGCAATGCCCATCATCCAATACGATTTCTGACATTTAACTTTCCTTTTCGCAGGTAGTTGCTAAACCACAAGGGTGATTGGGATCGCCGCTTTCAATTTGCAAAGTTGTATGGTCGATATCAAAAATATTTTTCAAATCTTGACTAATTTTAGCTAAAAATTCATCGTGAGGATGTCCCGCAGGCATAACTAAATGAGCCGTTAACGCAGTGTCCACGGTACTCATATTCCAAATATGTAAATCATGAACTTGAATTACACCTTGACATTCAGCTAAATAAGTACGTACAGCAAGCTCATCAATATCGTTGGGAACACCATCGATCGCCAAATTAAATGAATCCTTCAACAAATCCCAAGTACTAAAAATAATTAAAGCGCTAATCACCAGACTGAATGCAGGGTCAAGCCAAAACCATTTGGTAAAAACAATCGCAATCCCAGATAAAACCACGCCTAAAGAGACCAATGCATCTGCTGCCATGTGCAGAAAAACAGCACGGATATTCATATCACCCTTACGACCCGATAAAAACATCAAGGCAGTCCCCGTATTAATCGCAATGCCGATCGCTGCAACAATAATAATCACTCCGCCTTCAACCATACTATCGGGTTGCAGTAATCGCTGAATGGCTTCCCAGATAATGCCACCCGTTACAACCAACAAAAAGATCGCATTTAGGAAAGTGGCTAAAATTGATGACTTGCGCCACCCATAGGTATAGCGGCTGGAGGGTTGACGGCGAGATAAAAAAATAGCTACCCATGAAATGATTAACCCTAAAACATCACTCAGATTATGTCCTGCATCAGCAATCAGTGATACTGAGTGCGCCAATAGACCAAAGACAAATTCAGCAATTACGAATCCTCCATTTAGCGATAATCCGACAATGAATGCGCGATTATAGTCTGGATGATGCTGTCCATCATGGGAGTGTCCGTGATGCTGATGAGGGTAGGGGTGTTTGTGCTGATGCGGCATTACTTATGAACTCTTAAGGAGTGTCGGTCTTACTTAGAGCAATCTTTAAGAGTTTATCAGAAGCAACGAGATCGACTATATTTTTAATTTTTGCTCACTCTTTGGTAATGTTGCCAGTCCTTACCCAGCCTTCTTCTTTAGTGTTTTCATTTCTAACAAAGACCCATTCGCGATCGGGAGTTTCTTTAATTACAGCAACTTTGGTATTAAAGTCTGCACCACCAACATTGCGAGCAGCCTGATTTGGATCGGCGCGAAACACTAGACCAATGCTGGCATTGACTTTACCTTGATACTTTGCGTCAGTGGGTTTTGGCTTAGCTTTGACCGTGGGCTGGGGAATTGGTTGCACTTTTATCTCAGCGATCGGCAATTTTGGCACAGGCGCAGCTTTGAGATCATTAGAAAAAACAGGTCTTTGTGGACTCTTCCTATAGGGCACAATGACGTAGTACCAGCCCATCGCCGCAATTGCCCCTATTATTCCTAGGCTGAAAGCTAAACTTGTAGTTGATTTTGCGGTCTCTGGAAATCTCATTCGATCATACCTATCACTATCAAATCACTTACAAAATAGGCTAGCGATTTTATAAATTTACATACCACGCTTCGCGTTTTAGAGAAAACCAGTATATTTGTTGAAATTTGCTTTGCAACATTTTTAAACAATATATTTGGGATTTTTCAGTAGCTAAATGAGTTAGTAATATTTATCAAATCTCAATCTAACCAAAATTAGTGATTGGTTGAATAGATTACCCTAAGTTCTCCAGATTTAATAGAAATTTTTGTAGCAAAAAAAGATGGAGTGCTTTACGCTCCATCTTTTTTTAGATTATTGTTTCTGAGCTGATCGCACCGTCACTACTGACCCATACAATTTTGGGAATACCACGCGATCGCGCATGTTCGCGGACAGCATCCTCACCTCGAAATTCTAGCTCTAGCTCGATTGCTTCAACATCTGGATCTTGACGTAACAAAGCAGCATGGGCAAAAGCGGCTTGCATTGCATCGGCAGCCTTGGAGACCACTAGGCAGTTAGAAGTGCCAAGAGTTTGTGGCAAGCGTGATTGTAAAGCTTGCTGTAAATCTTCAAGGTTGAGGCAAAAGCCAATACTAGGGTAGCTGACATTTTGAGGGTGGTAGACACTAAGCAGGTGATCGTAGCGTCCGCCTTGAGCGACAACATAATTATTACAGGCAACCTCAAACACGATGCCTGTGTAATAGTCGAAGGTTTGCATCAAGCTGAGATCGAGAATCAAGCGATCGCCTGAAGTTATTCCTGTACTGTCCCAGAGATCGATTAAGGATTTGAGGTAATTAATTTCGCCAGTCAGTCCTGATGTCCATGCACTATTAGCTAAGCGACTCAGCACATCTTTGGGCTTGCCGCGCAGATCAATCAGTTCGAGCGCATAGCCTTTGACATCGGCGGGTAAGTCCATCTCCGTCAGGGCAATGCGATCGAGGCTAGCAAGACATTGCCGCACTTTGGCTCGATATTGCTCTGGCAGTAGGTCTAGTAATGCACCCGTCAGTCTGGCATCACCGAGAATAATCTGCCAATCTTGCAGCTCTACGCGATCGAGGCTTTCAGCTAGAAGCATCAAGATTTCACCATCGGCCAGCAAGCCTGATGCACCCAATAGTTCTACGCCAGCTTGAAAGGATTCCTCTGAGGTGTTATTGGCTCTACGGCGAAATACATTGGCGTTGTAATAGAGTCGCTGTGGACAGGTTGCTACATTTTCTCCCAATCGGGCAGCATAGGCACGGGCGATCGAGGCGGTAAATTCGGGGCGTAGTCCTAAAATTTCGATGCTGTTGCTATGCAGCTGGATCACAGATTCTGGGTTAACGGCTCCGCCTGCAGTAAGCGATCGCAGATGTTCGACGGTAGGGGTAATGATGCGTTGATAACCCCATGATTGAAAAACTTGTTGAATACGGCTCTCGATCCAACGCTTTTGAGCAACGTCTAGGGGAAGTAAGTCTTTTGCGCCAGTCGGCAGTTGATGCACCATACAGTTCTCTCAGTCTTCGTCTGTTATCGTACCGTGAATCACTGCCGATCAAACGCATTTAATAGAGTTGTGGCGCTTCGCGCCACAACTCTATTAATTTTAAACTTTTAGCCAAGCAAAGATATCGCTGGCGGTAATCTGCCATGTTTCTAAGCCTGTCAGAACGGGTAAGGGGAGATGAGTTTCGGTGGTGGCAAAGTGAATCTGCGTTGAGCCATTTTGGAAGATGATGATCGATTTGGTCGCAGGATCGAGCAGCCAACCGATTTCGCTACCTTCCTTGAGGCAAAACAGAATTTTTTCGATTACTAAAGCAGAGGATTGATCAGGAGAAAGGATTTCAATAATCCAGTCAGGAGGATGGTTAAATTGATTGCTAATTTCACCGTCATTGTCGCGGGGGAGATTTTGCCAACGGATAACGGCAATATCGGCAACGATGGATCGCCCTGCAAAGGTACAGCGTAGTTCGGTGAGCGCAAGGGCTATATGGGGAGATTCGGCGATTAGAGCGACTTCTCTAGAGAAACGACTTTGAAGACGGCTGTGTTTTCCTTTGGGCATAACTTTTTGAGTGATGATTCCTCGGGCATATTCGCTGGCGGGTTTGGTTTCGGGAAGGGCGAGAAATTCTTCTAGAGATATGGTTTTAGGCTTTTCTATCGTCGTTACCATTGCAATTTTTCTCCGACGTTGTCATTGTTTGATTATAGAGCGAGAGAAAGCGATCGCTTAGAGGCGCGAAGGACTACCTTCCATTTTGTTTATTTAGGATTTTTTGGCAAAAGCCCATTTTAGTAAATGCGATAGCCAGCTGCTCTTTTGTGGTTGAGCAATAGTCTTTTTGATAGTTGGAAGATTTGGTTTGCGATCGCTTTTACTACTCTTATTACTGCTTTGATTAGGAGTGAGACTGTCTACTTCCAGAAGATGAGTTAGAGCTATGGCTTCTTGAGGATTAATCTGAAGCGATCGCTTGAAGCTGGCTTTTGCCATTTGTGGTTGATTGATATTTTTGTAAACCACACCTAATAGAGCAAGACATAGACTATTATCCTTATCAATTGTCAATATCTCTCGTAAATCTTGGAGCGCTGCCTTCCAATTGCTCTGTGATATGTAGATTTCGCAGATTTTCATCCGATTGTTAATCATCTGCATATCATTGCCCTTGCTAGCCTGAATTACTGTTTCATCAGAGTTAGAATGCAGATTACTAGCTTGTTGATCGGTTGCATACTGAAGATTGTAGTTGTAACTGGGTTTGGATGGTGGAGGAAGTGGAACTGTTACAGAGAGTTTTGTGCTTTTGCGGGTCAACATTGGTGCAAGTACTGGTGGCATATTGACTGCCCCATGTCGATAACCCTCTTTATAAAGGATGTAAACCAGATTTAGCTCACTGATATCCGCCGTATGCTCCAGAATTTGGGTGAGAGATTCATATTGCATTTTGGCGATTTCCGTAACCAAGCGCTCATAAACCTCGTCATTAGGATTCATCACCAATTCACAGGCAATTTCTGAATAAATTTGGATATTACGAGATCTCTGCATTAAGCGTTTGGCAAGGAGCTTAAATATTCCTTGATAGGCTGAGCGATCCTGATCTCGCATCAAACCGTTATAGGCAGGGTTGACCAGCTTTGCTAAATATTGCGTGGCAATTTCTTTTTCTTCTGCCGAAAAGCCATATATATCGGGATGCAAGATACGGGCAATCCGCAAATATACATTGCGTATATAAGTAGGATCGCTAATGATTGGTAAACCAAGCGCCGCGAAGTAGTCATGATTATACTGACTAATACCTCGATCAAAGCGGATAAAATGGAGTTTTTGCTCCTTTGGCTGATTCATGTTTGCTCGCTTTGCCCACGGCTAGATGATGGTTGCGATTTGATCTATCTAAGATTATTTACATCAATACTAAAAGCAAAAAAAGAGCTATTTATCTTAATCCTATAACGCTTTTTCCTAAAGCCGAAACTACGTAATATCAGTTAAAAATTCTGTATTCTACCAGTGCTTTCAACAAAAATATTATGATCTCCAACTAATAAATTATTTAAAATCTCATCTCTGCAAGGCTTTTAGATAATTTATTATTTAGTTAGAGTTTGATCGCAAATCGCTGTAATTAATACCAAAACACAAAATGGCTACGCCATTTTGTGTTTTTAAAACCCTTATCATGTTTGTTCTTTAATTCACAGAAGTGTCGGCACACTTTTGCGAATTTGTTATAACTAGCTAGGTCAAAAACTGTGGCGCACGCGAAGCATGCATCACAGTTTTTTGGGATTTATGTTTAATTACACTAGCTACTTAACACAACATCAAATCGCTTAGCAGTCTTATATTTTTAAACCCCTAGCTGAGTTTGATTTTTAATTGCCAAAAGTGTCGCCGCACTTGCGTGAATTGTTATAAAACATGTGGTTACCATCTATCATCATTGGTAATAGCTTATAAACTTGTTCATCCGACTACATAGATAGCTTGTCATATGCCCATAACTAGCGACATCTCTCCGAGTACCGCCCTAACAATCCAGATTAGTGCTGTAGCTATCTGGCTAGGTCTTGTATTTCTAGCTTCAGATATCTTGCGTCGCCTCAAGCAAGATCCAGAACTAGTTCGCAAAGTTGTACATATTGGCACTGGTAATGTCTTGCTGATCGCATGGTGGTTACATATCCCGACATGGCTATGTGTAACAGCAGGTGTGACATTTAGTGCGATCGCCTTAGCCTCTCACTATACAAATATTTTGCCAATGATCCACGATGTGGGACGCAAGACCTACGGCGTGTTTTACTACGCGCTTAGTATCACGATTTTAGTAGTGCTTTTATGGGATAGCCATCCGCAATATGCCGTTATCGGCGTAATGGTCATGTCTTGGGGAGATGGCATGGCAGCGCTAATCGGCAAACGCTTTGGTAAACATACCTTTGTTCATCTTGGTAATAAGCGTAGCGTTGAAGGATCGGTTGCTATGTTTGTCACCAGTTTGATGGTGATGATCGGTATTTTCGGGCTTACTCACGGTATTCATACCCGTGACATTGGAATAGCAATGCCTGTCGCTGCGATCGCGGCTTTACTCGAAGCCTATTCCCCAGGGGGCACAGATAACATCTCAGTTCCCTTGTCTAGTGCCGCGTTAAGCTATGTACTGCAATCAATTTTTTGATATAGCTTTTGTCAGTCTTTTTTGGGTAGTATTTTCAAGAAAGGGGCTCTCTTTCCGTAAATATAAATTTTTCACTCAATGTATAGGTTAAAATTGCGCCGATCCCAATGCCTATAACAGTGTTCATAATAAGATCAATCCCCAGCCAATCCATAAATGGAAATAATAATAAAGAACGAATTGCGATTACCGAAGCAATAGATAGGTGGTAAGTTGGTAATTCGGTTTGCAATACAAATCGCCAATCAAATTCTTCTATTTGCCAAACAATCTGGCGATAAGCAAAAAAAGTTGCAACTAAGCAAATTTCAGTGGCAATAACATTTGCAAGCGATCGCAAAAAGGCTGTCTCCCAATGTAAGCAATCAACTAAAGCTTCAAGAAGCAAAATATTTGTTGTTGCTCCAAGTATCCCCACGACTAGGAATCTTAAACTACGCGGCTGTGAGAGCTTTAACCAAATTAGCTGTAACAAGTTTTGCATTATTTTTAGGATTACACAAAAAATGTTTACCAATCCTTAAAATGTCGTAGCCATTTCAAGGATTGGTAAACATATAATTTTTACCAGCGCAGCAAGTTAAATTGCTCCATATCAACAGTGTCGCGACTGCGATAGATCGACAGCACGATCGCCAGACCTACAGCGGCTTCGGCCGCAGCGATCGAAATTACAAAGATGGTAAATACTTGACCGCGAATACTTGCTGAGTCAAGATAATTTGAAAATGCCATCAGATTAAGGTTGACAGCATTTAACATCAATTCAACTGACATTAATACACGTACAGCATTCCGACTGGTAATTAATCCATAGATACCAATACAAAAGAGTGCGGCGGCAATAATCAAAAAAGGTTCTAAAGACATATCTGTTTACTATTTATTTCAATTACTAATAAATTTTGATTTCTGCCAAAGGCAGAAATCAAAATTTATTTAGAGGCAACAAGTTGCTCTTTGGGCTTTTCTAATAACTCAAGTGAATCCTCATCAACTTGACCAACTGTCACTGTATCAGGCACTAGCTCACGACGGGCAAGTACGATCGCACCAATTAGGGCAACTAAAAGTAAGACAGAAGCAAGTTCAAAAGGCAGCAGATAATCACTAAAGAAATGCTGACCAATTACTACCATCGTCGAAGGTAGCTTAGCGATCGTAGGACTAACAGCCCAATTCGTTGAAGTTACAGTGACTCCTAACAATGCAAACAAGCCTAAGCAAACAACGCCAGTAACTACACTGCGTAAAGCCCCATATTTGACATCTTGATAGTCTTGGCGCTTATTCACCAACATGATCGCAAACAGAATCAAAATATTGACTGCGCCGACATAGATTAAAACCTGAGCTGCTGCAACAAAATCAGCATTGAGTAACAGGTAAAGTCCCGCCACACTGATAAAACAAGCACCCAGTAAAAATGCGGCATAAACTATGTTCTGTAATAGAACAACACCCATTGCCGACGCTATGAGCATTGCCGTTAATACAACTAGGGATACAGTTTGTGAACCGTCACCTAAACCAATATTACTCATTAAAAATCTCCTTTAATAGTCTTACTTGAAGCCAAATTTATAGGTATATAGAGAATCTTTATAAATTTAGCTATTCCTTTACGCTATTCCTTGCTGTCAGAGGTGGCTTCAGCAATTTCTTCAGGGCGCAAGCCAGCACGTCTAGCAGTGTGAGGGACTTCATGCCCTTCGATGACACCCTTCGGCAAGTAGGCAAGCTCA
This sequence comes from Pseudanabaena sp. UWO311, assembly GCF_006937785.1. Lineage (GTDB taxonomy): Bacteria > Cyanobacteriota > Cyanobacteriia > Pseudanabaenales > Pseudanabaenaceae > Pseudanabaena. The sequence goes on along the minus strand of NZ_SJEE01000025.1, from coordinate 22,392 downwards.
CGGATCGGCGTAACAAAAGGATCTTCAGTAACTTTGGTAGGCATCCGTCCGAGGGCGACGCTATCAAAGTTTAATTCATGGCGATCAAACGTAGACAGATCGTATTCTTCGGTCATTGACAAGGCATTAGTGGGGCAGTATTCCACACAGTTACCACAAAAAATACATACTCCGAAGTCAATGCTGTAACTCTTGAGTTCCTTTTTCTTCATTTCTGTGTTGAATGTCCAATCAACTACAGGCAAGTTAATCGGACATACACGCACACATACTTCGCAAGAAATACACTTATCAAACTCAAAGTGAATGCGTCCACGAAAACGCTCAGAAGGAATTAACTTTTCGTAGGGGTATTGCACAGTAATCGGACGACGACGCATATGGTCAAATGTTACCGACATGCCTTGCCCGATATACTTGGCAGCTTGGATAGCGTCTTTGGTGTATTCACCAACTTTATTGAGGAATTTCAGCATGATGGTAATTGATGATTTAGGTTTATCTTTGAGAAAGTACGATTTGCATACTTTCTCAAACAGTCTCTAGCCGCCAAATGCAAAAGGAAAAGCCAACTTCAAAGCTGCGGTAATCAGCAGATTTGCAAGTCCAATTGGTAGTAGGAATTTCCATCCGAGGTCGAGGAGTTGATCGATGCGAACGCGAGGAACAGTCCAACGCAGGAGGATCGCAAAAAAGATGAAAGCATATGTTTTGACTAGGGTTGAAGTTAGCCCAATAAATGCAGCTAAAACCTGCCACCAAGCTGTATTTGCCTCAATACCTAAAGCTCCACTAATTCTGTCAATCGGGAAAGGCAATTCCCATCCACCGAGGTAGAGAATCGAGGCGAGCAATCCTGCAAGCAAAAGGTTGGCATAGGAACCACCGTAGAAGAAAGCAAATCTGATTCCTGAATATTCAGTCTGATAACCAGCTACTAGTTCTTCTTCAGCTTCAGGCAAGTCAAAGGGCAGCCGCTCACATTCTGCAAGAGCCGCAATGATAAAGATCACGAAGCCGATTGGTTGCCGCCAAATATTCCATGAGAGAATGCCATACTCAGCTTGCTGATTAACGATGTCAATCGTACTAAGTCCATTGGTCATCAGGGCAACAGCAAGTACAGCTAATGCAAGCGGAATTTCATAGCTAATCGACTGAGCGGCGGCTCGTAATCCACCCAATAAAGAGTATTTATTGTTGGAAGAGTAACCCGCCATCAGCAGACCAATTGGGGCAACACTGGAAATGGCAATAATAAAGAATACGCCCGTACCGATGTCAGAGATGATCAGGTTTTGCCCAAAAGGAATGACTAAATAACACAAGAAGACAGATGTAAATACCAGCGCTGGTCCGATTGTGTAGAGTAAAGGATCGGCTTTAGCTGGGATCGTGCCTTGCTTAATAACTAGCTTGGCTACGTCAGCGATCGGGATCAACAGTCCAAAAGGTCCCGCATATTCAGGTCCAATCCGTTGTTGAGCAGCAGCAGAAATTTTTCGTTCTAGCCATGTGCATACCAATGCGCCCACGGTTACACCTAAAACCATTACTGCCATGGGCAATAACATCCAAATCACTTTGGCGACATCGGCGGGTAAGCCCAGCCCTGTCAGGATTTCAATTAAAGATCTTTGTAAATCAATTCCACCGTACATTAGCGATCGACCTCACCCATAATAATGTCCACACTTCCTAAAATTGCCATGATGTCGGCGAGCTTCATGCCGCGCACTAAGTCCGGCAAGATTTGCAAATTAATAAATCCTGGTGGACGAATCTTGAATCGCCAAGGGAAGACGCTATCTTCACCGATGATGTATACACCTAGTTCACCCTTTGGGGCTTCAACTCGGACATAATGCTCGCCCGATGCAACCTTGAAGGTGGGTGATGGTTTTTTGCTAATGAACTGATAGTCCATTGAGTTCCATTCACTCTTGGGTCCTGCAAGAACTCGCTGTGCTTCGAGATTTTCGTAAGATCCACCAGGAATTTGTTTGAGACATTGCAGGATCATTTTCGATGATTCACGCATTTCACGTACACGCACGAGATAACGGGCGAGGCAGTCGCCGCCATTGTCCCACTGCACATCCCAATCGAGTTCATCGTAGAGCTCATAATGATCAACTTTGCGTAAATCCAGCTTTACACCTGAACCACGTAACATTGGTCCCGATAAGCCCCAGTTGATGGCTTCATCGCGTGTAATCGTGCCAAGTCCTTCAATTCTTTTACGGAAGATGGGATTATTGGTAATTAATTTTTCGTATTCGTCGATAACGGGTACGAAGTAATTGCAAAAGTCTTCGCATTTCTCGATCCAGCCATAGGGTAGGTCTGCGGCAACTCCCCCGATCCGAAAATAGTTATGCATCATCCGCATCCCTGTTGCTGCCTCGAACAGGTCATAGATCATTTCCCGTTCGCGGAAGACGTAGAAAAACGGTGTTTGTGCACCGATGTCTGCGACGAATGTGCCGAGCCACAGTAGGTGAGAGGCGATGCGGCTAAGTTCTAGCATGATCATGCGGATGTAGCTGGCGCGACGCGGCACTGGCACATTAGCTAGTTTTTCGGGTGCATTGACGGTGATCGCCTCGGTGAACATGGTCGCGAGGTAATCCCATCGGGTCACGTAGGGTAAATATTGGATAATCGTGCGATTTTCGGCGATTTTCTCCATGGAGCGATGTAAGTAGCCTAAAACAGGCTCACAATCAACTACGTTTTCGCCGTCTAGCGTGACGATAAGTCTGAGAACGCCGTGCATGGATGGGTGGTGAGGTCCCATATTTATGACCATGCGTTCGGCTTTGGTTTCAATCATCACCATGATTTGCGATCGCCTCTTTACTCTGTAAACTGTTGCTCTGGTTAAGTAGTGCTAGTTTTTGCTAGTTATCTAGGATATGCAGCACATCCTAAACGTTTGTTATTTTAAGTCACGGCTTGGGCTATTGCTTCAGCAATTGACTCTATTGGTTATGTTATTTAAGTAGATATACCTTGATGGTTATCAGTATATCGTCATGTTGAGGCGAGAATATGTGTTAAAAAGTAGCAAGTCTATGATTTTCACCATAATTTATCTTGGCAATTGCATAGATAAAAATCTATGCTTAAACAAAAAACTATTACTTAACAATTGTAGTAAATCCGTATAAAACTTGAGACTTTTACTGAGATATAAATTACGTTGACAGTAACGCACTTTAGTTACTGAATATTCATGGCAGGAATCAAACGACGTATTACTCCCAACCCTAGATCAAGTTTGATTGATAAACATTTGCCAAATACGCCCCAAGTTCAACGATTGCTAAGAAGGGAAGGTAGAGCGCATATTTTTAGCGATCGCGAAACCTTAGAAAAAGTTATACAGGCTATCATCTTAGATGGAGAACGAACTGGTATCAATAATGAAGATGATGACTATGAAAGGTATGGGTTGTATTTTGCCGAGCCAATTGGTTACATAATTAGAGTAGATTCTAGCCAAACGTCTCTTTACTACGGTGAGATCAAAGTCCTAAAAGCTACAGGTGAGTATCATGCAATCCCTCGTACCAGCCCTCGAAAAACAGGCTAAGACTTGGAAATTTATCGAACTTTGGGTTGATCCCATCCCTTTCCCACCTAAAGTCCTGATGCTTGTCGGTGATCATGATGGTAGATGTAATGTTTTTAATCCTGCATCAGATTACAAACTCGTAGTTTCTCATTCAAACTATCAAGCAGCCCAAGAGTGGTTTCTTGAAGATGAATATGAACGTGTCAAGGGTAAGCTTTTGGCTGAAGAAATTATGTGAGGCTAGGCGATCGCCTGTCTGTTGATTTTTGTAGAGTGTATTTCCTATGAAGACGGAACATGATTAGCCAAGCTAAGCGTGGGGCTGTGATTCCTCAGACAGGCAAGACCCGCATAAAGATTTATATTGATGATGATGTACTTGAATCATTCGAGAACATTGTAACTCTGCTGGCAATGGTTATCAAACGATTATGAATGAGGCTTTGCGGAAATACTTATTGGATTTTGACGAGCATGACAGCAAATTTGTGGGATGTAGTACGTTACTTTAAACGCTATCGGACAAAGGCGATCTGGAGCATTGCAGGTTCAAGCGCATTTGAAATTATCGATCTGACTGTTCCCTATACGGTCGGACAGATCCTAAATGTACTATCAGGGCGATCGCTTGATCGCGAAATTAATAACTTGGTTGTAGGAGCATTGGGTCTGTTTGGTCAACCTCTGACTCAGACAACTTCATTAATCACTCTATCGGGGTTGATTTTTGTAGTCACAGTCATCCGTGCACCTATACAGGTCTGGTTTGCAAATAACTTTCATTGGGAAATAGCTCTCAAAACTCGTCGTGACCAAACCCAAAAGGCGATCGCCAAAATCTTGACCTTGCCCATCGAATTTTATGATGAGCATAACGCGGGGCGGATTGCAGGACGGGTGGCGCGAGGCTTAGCCAATCACATGTGGTCATATCCCGAAATCGCAGGGCAATTGATTCCTAAAACAGTGCGAATCCTCGGCATTTTTGTGATTATCTGTGCGATCGCATGGTGGATTTCGGCTTTCTTTTTAGTGTCATTTATAGTGGTGCTATTGGGGAGTTTACACAAGCTCAAGGATCTTACCAAGATTGAAGAAACTCTTGATGTCTATCAAGAAAACACAGAAAGTCGCACTTCAGAAATTATTACCAATATCAAAACAGTCAAGGCTTTTGCGAACGAAGCCAAGGAATATAAACGCCAAAGCGATCGCCTCGAACGGGAAGCAAAAGTATCACTCTGGGGAATTCACATTGGCTATGTAAAGCTGGGCATGGTGCGTGACACTGTTTTAGAATCCTGTCAATTTGTCGTGTTTGGGGCGGCGCTATTTGCTACCTTCGATGGAACGATGTCGATTGGGCATTTTATTACGATTTCCACTTTGGCAAGTATGGCTTATTCTGAAATCAAGCCAATTTGTTTACTCGCCGAAGTGTTTGCCCGTCGCTATTCTTCGATGATGCGCTTTCATGAGTTCATGAAACAAGCAAATGGTCAAGATGCCGCGATCGCACTCCATCCAAACACTAAATATCCCCAATATCGCTTTGATGGAAAAGTGGAGTTTCGCAATCTCACCTTCGGCTACGATCACGATCGCCCTGTTCTAGAAAAGATCCAGTTCACAATCGAACCCTACGAAACCGTAGCGCTAGTTGGGCGATCGGGTTCAGGTAAATCGACATTAGTGAAGATGCTATTTCGTTACTTTGAGCCATCGGGCGGCGGGATTTTGATTGATGGAACAAATATTACAGAACTCGATATCACAGGTTATCGCAAACGCCTAGCGATCGTACATCAAGAGGTCGATATATTTAATGGAACCCTGATGGACAATCTCGTTTACGGCAGACCAAACGCGACCTTTGCTGAAGTTAAGGAAGCCTGTGCGATCGCTAGCGTTGATGAGTTTTTGCATCTATTACCGCATGGCTATAACACCATTGTTGGTGAGAGAGGTGTAAGGCTCTCTGGCGGTCAGCGTCAGCGATTGGGGATTGCGCGGGCGTTGTTAGTCAATCCTGACATTCTTGTATTTGATGAGGCGACTTCTAGCCTTGATTACGAATCGGAGCGATCGATTCAACTTGCCATGCGTCGTATCCAAGGAACTCGTACTACGATTGTGATTGCTCATCGGCTTAGTACTGTGCGCGAGGCCGATAAAATTGTGGTTTTAGATAAAGGTCAAGTTGTGGAGATTGGCTCACATCAACAGCTTTTATCTCAAGGCGGAATTTATCATCGCTTGCATTCCCTGCAAGAAACAGGAGAGTTATTATGAGGCGAAATTGAGATAAATGCAGTTTCTTTTTTTCCCATTCCTCTGGTTCAGTCATTTCAAACGCCAAAAACAATTGAAAGGTAAAACTGTGCTCATAATCAGGAGCGAAATGACTGGTCAGCCAAAATCTCTAATTCGGAAGCTTTCTATTCTCAATTCCCTAACACCATTTTTCGCTTTACTTAAACACTGATGTTACGTGGAAGGAATTCCTACCAATGGCGAGAGTCTGGGGCTGGCACGGGGGCACAGCCCCTACAAAATCTAAATTATTTAGGTAGGGGCAATGCTCCCCGTGGTTGCCCTGCTTGACTAGTAGCAAGAGATTCTTCATCTGAGTTCCACGTAACATCAGTTAAGCACGAAAAACATAAACTTTGCCTTAATAAATCCTGAGGTTTCGTACAAAGTAGTTATACTCGTACAAATCAATTCGCTAAGTGTCGTAAACCCATGTCTAATCAACCTCAAAGTAGTCCTAAAAATTGGTTGTATTTTGCATTTGGATCTGGTGCGACACTCATAATTAGTGCAATTGCCTTCGGCATCCTAAGCTTCAATAAATCTGCACAGATACAAAGTGCTGGCACTTGGAAAGTAGAAGCCAATGGCACACCCACAGGAACTTCATCAGTCACAATTATCATTTCTTCTGAAGGTAAAATCACGGCACTCAGTCCAACAAACGAGAAAGAGGCGATCGAACTTGGCACAATCACCAAAGTATCTGATGTAGCAGTTTTACCTAAGGATGCACAAGTGCTACCTAATCCCTTTGTCTATTTTACCAATCAAGCAAAAAAAGCAAGACAATCAGAAGCCAAAACCTATACTGGAGCTATGAATAGGAGTCAGCAAGCCCATTATCTTGAAAAGGACAGATGGGCAAAGAATATTGACGAGCTTGCAGTAGGTATCGTCGCAGAATCTGACAATTATCGATACAAAACTCAGCCTATTGGTTCGATTAAAACTGCAAATATCAAAAATTATCCAGAAATTGCTGTACAAACTGCTCTTGCAAAAAAAGAAGGGCTAAAGAGTTATCTAGGAGTTTCTTATGTGACTGGATCTTCAAGTAACGACCTTACAACATTAGCTATTCTTTGTGAATCAAACGAGCCAACTACAAAGGAGGCTGGATTACCCAAATTTGATGGCAAAGCGGTGCAATGTCCCGACGGTTACACTAACATCAACAACTAATTACCAATATGATTTTCATCAATCCCAAAATCGACTTTGCCTTCAAAAAGATCTTCAAAGCTCAATTGAAATAGCTAGAAAAATGTTGAATCTATTGGATGTTCGCACAATTTCTCAAATCACAGGTTTATCGATTAATGAGCGAGAACCTCTAAAAGCCTCAAACCTTTAGCGTAGTATGATTAAGACCTCGTGATTTCGCCTTATCATTAATAAAAATTTAAGTAACTTTTTAGAATGTCCCAAATCCCAACCCAAGCAAATCTATCGACCCTACTAGAACGCGGGGTTGTCGAAATATTTCCAGATAGCGAAACTGACAACTTGAGCGATCGCATTCAAAAGAGCGATCGCCCCCTTCGCATTAAACTAGGCATCGATCCTACTCGTCCTGACCTGCACCTTGGACATACTGTTGCACTGCGAAAACTACGTCAATTCCAAGATGCAGGACATAAAGCTGTCTTAATTATCGGTGACTTCACGGCTCAAATTGGCGATCCGACAGGGCGCTCTGAAGCCCGCCCAAGACTAACTCCTGAAGAAGTTGCTTACAATGCCGAAACTTATTTAGAGCAAGCCAAGAAAATTCTTGACTTTTCTAGCGATCGCTTTGAGTTACGTCGAAATGGCGAATGGCTAAACAAACTTGATTTACAGCAAATTATTAATTTGCAAGCTAGTATGACCGTTGGTCAGATGCTTGCGAAAGAAGGCTTTAGCGATCGCTATGAAAAAGGCAACCCGATTTATTTGCATGAATTTCTCTATCCTTTATTACAAGGCTATGACTCGGTAGCGATCGACTCCGATGTGGAGCTAGGTGGCACGGATCAAAAATTTAATATTTTGGTAGGGCGCGACCTACAACTCAAAGACAAAAATCGTCAAGGCAAGCCAGCGCAGTTTGGACTATTGCTCCCCTTACTAGTTGGCTTAGATGGTGTGCAGAAAATGTCTAAATCTCTTGGTAACTATGTCGGACTCACCGACGAGCCATTGAGTATGTATTCCAAATTGGAAAAAGTGCCTGATGCTCTTGTTGATAAATACTTTGAGTTGCTCACTGATATTGACCTAGAGACACTCCCAGAAAATCCTCGCGAGAAGCAAAAACAACTAGCACTTGCGATCGTTGGTCAATACCATAGTCCTGAGTCTGCTCTACAAGCACAACGTGATGCTGAACAAATTGTCCTCGCTGGCAATACTGCAGATCTAGGCGATATTCCCGAATTTGATCTTGCCCAAATTAATTTTCCCGTCCCCTTGCATTATCTAGTGAAGGCCTCAGGACTTTGTAAGAGCAACAGCGAAGCTCAGAGCCAAATCAAAAATGGCGCAGTCAAACTTGATGGTGAAAAATTAGGCGATCGCACTTTTGCAAGTGTGGATGAGCTATCAGGTAAAGTCTTACAAATAGGCAAGAAAAAGTTTTTGCGTTTGGTCTAGAACATCAAAGCCCAAAAGATGAATGGCGGCACGAAGTGCCGCCATTCATCTTTTGGGGTTATTTGCTTATGGCAGATCTTTTGATATTGCCGCCAAAGTTGTTGAAAGTGTAGTGAAGGTTGAATCCGCAGCTAGGGCAGACAGGATAGCCTGAGCTCTGGCGGCTTCGGGATCCGAACCTTTAGCAATATCCGCAAGCTCATTAACGATCTGATTAAAGGCAAGAATTGCTTGAGATAGCTTATTCAGATCAACTGTCTGAAGTTGTCCCGAACCAGCATTAAAATTACCAGGAACCAGTCCAGTTAACGCATCAATCAAATTAGCGGCAGACGAACCAGCAGCAACATTAATTCCTAAACCCGCAAATAGACTGTTCAAGGCAATTTGGGCTGAGGTAACACTGGCACTATTACCGTTACCATTACTCAACAGGACAACTAAGTTGCTAATGTTAGCGTTGCCTCCAGCTGCACCCAACAAAGCTGCGATCGCTTGGCTGATATTGATGCTCAGCAAATTGCTTTGACGAACAGGCGGTGTATTCCGCAAAATTGCGATACTGGAAGTCTGACATCCTGTTTGAATCGTGAATGAGCCTGCAAAAACAGGGGCTATGCCTACAAAAGAGATAGTAGAAGCGAGAATTGACAAAAATATTTTTTTCATAGAAATTTGGCAGCTAGGTTATTTCAGAGCGATCGCAACTTATAAACTAAAACCATAGTGTGGTCAGCCCGCGTAGCAGGCTGACCACACTATACTGAAGAATTATCTACGTCCAGAGTAATTAAACCCATAGCTAACACCAAAGATAACCTGAGTGCCCGCATTACTATTGTTCGTGACATCGGAATAGGTCAGCGTAAGGTTTAAGGGAAAAGTAACATCTGGTAAAAAGCCCAAACCAAAGTTTAGTCCTTGTCCAGACCATGCTGTACTCACGCCCCACTGTGGGTCAAATTGGTAGCCAACATTAGCAAAAACGCCAACCCCATCACTGCTAGTAGATTTACGATATGTACCACCACCAACGCCAATAGTCGCGACTATTGGTTGAGGATTCTCAGCATTGTTTGGATTGGTCAATTGTGAAATGGTTGCAGCACCATAAACTGAGGAAGGAGTACCTCCTGCGTTTGAGCCATAGTTCGCAAAGTTTGTCCAGCCCACTGCGATCGCAGCTTGCCTAGAATCATCTTGATAGATGAGACGATGAACTTTGAGATCGAAAGAGCCATTAGAACCGAAGTTCCGAATACTGTTGATATTGAAAACACCTTCAACCGCAAGATACTGGCTAGCATCTCCCAAACCAGCACCAACTGATATGCTGCCATCAACAGTATCTCTCAGTCTCCCAGCAGTTGCGCCGACAACACTAATAAAAGCATCACCTGTTTGAAGACCAAAAGCGACAGGAGTGCCCGCATTCAATGATGGCGTGTAGATTTGTTTAAAAACACTCTGAGTTTGCGGTGTAATTGGGCGAATCAGTAGCTGTTGACGGATAATGTCTGGAGAGCTAGAAGTTGCATTACCTGTCTGAGCAATTTCTGTGCTAGATTGAGCGATTTCTACAAGCTCTTCATCAGGCTTTGTAGAAATTGAGATAGAAGAACTACGCTTGAATGATATTGGCATTGCCACAACATCTGTCCGAGGTTGTTTTAAATCCTTAGCAGTGTAGGGTAGCTTGTTTTGTGGAATTGGCGCTTTAGCTACTCCCGTTTTAGATGTTTTCTTAGCTGTTGTAGAATTTTTTACACCATTCTTAGAAGTTGTGGTATTGCTTACTTTGTCATTAGTAACTTGTGAGTTAGTTACCTTAGCGTTCTCAGTAACTTTTGTCTGTGCAGATAGGGTATTGACTGGTGCAATCACCATAAATCCCAAGACTGCCCCTGTGGACACCAGCAATAATTTATTCATCATAGAGCTTCTCTTTTGCATTTTGTATATTCCTCACCCTCAAGCTAACTTCGCTGTACTAGCAGAAATCGTGCAATTTAGGCTCAATAAATTCGGAACAGGGGAAAAGCGAATCGCCTTTCTTTCAAACAACACAAAAATGCAATACTCTTTTAAGATCTTCGCACGATTTCTTTTAATGCTGAAGAACTAAAATTATACATTATTATGCCATGAATAATCATTTTTCATCTAAGTTTTAGCAAACAATAACCCTTGAAATCTCACAATCGTTTTACAAAACTATTACGGGCTAATTTAAATGCAGTTTTACGATCGCAGCCTGAAATATTACCAAGAGATGCAAGTCTTTTGGTAGCAGTTTCTGGAGGACAGGATTCCCTATGTTTAGCAAAGCTTTTACAGATGCAAAGTGCAAAGCTTAACTGGAATTTAACAATCGCCCATTGCGATCATCGGTGGCGGAGTGACTCAAGTGCTAATGCTGCGCATGTTGAAAATATTGCGAAGGAATGGGGAATTACTTTTTGTTTGAGAACGGCTGAGAGTGTTTTAGCTAGTGAAGCTGATGCTCGAAAATGGCGCTATGAGATGTTGGTGGAGATGGCGAATATTCATAAATGTGCTTGTGTTGTGACAGGACATACTCGCAGCGATCGAGTTGAGACATTGCTCCATAACTTGATGCGTGGAAGTGGAGCCGACGGCTTGGCTTCTCTAACTTGGAGGCGATCGCTTACGCCAGAAATTAAGCCAGAGATTAAATTGGTGCGTCCTTTGTTAAATGTCAGTCGTCATGAAACCGCAGCGTTTTGTCGAGAGAATCAAATTCCTATTTGGGAAGATAGCACTAATCGAAATCTAGACTATCGTCGTAATCGCTTACGTTTGGAAACAATTCCTTATTTACAGGAGCATTTTAATCCACAGCTAGAAATTGCGATCGCGCAGACTTCAGCGCTTTTGCATGACGATGTAATCTACTTAGAAAAACAAGCGAGTTGTTTTTTTGAAGATAATATTTCGGTGGTTTGGGATGAGCAATTGCCGCGCTTGCATCGCCAGCTTTTGCAAGCGCAACCGCTAGCATTACAGAGAAGGATCGTTAGGCAGTTTTTATCAAACTATTTGATACATCAGGTGAATTTTGAAGATATTGAGCGATTTCTGAATTTATTGACTGCTCAGAATCGATCGCAAAGTGCACCATTTAAAGGCAATATTTCCGCATTTGTGGAACATCCTTGGATTGTGCTTCATATTAGCTAGAAGGTTCGCTTTGCGAACCTTCTACTCCCTTCCCACCAAAGAAACAGATATACAAACCCAAGAAATAGCGGTGCGGGGCGAAGCCCCGCACCGCTATTTCTTGACTGGGAAGGGAGTAGCTATTTACCTCCGAGGGCAATTAGCGCAAAGAAACTACCGCTATTCCAAAGACAGTGCAGAAGCATGGAAGAGAGGAGATTTTTTGAGCGCCAATAGACAAAACCCATGACTATTCCCAAAGTGGTGAGGGGAATAATATCGGCAAGATTTAAATGGGCTAGGGCGAAGAAAAATCCACTTAGAGCGATCGAACCCCAAACTGGTAAAAACTTAGCTAATGAAGGTAGTAGAAAACCACGAAATAGATATTCCTCGAAAAATGGCGCTGCGATCGCCAGAGTTGTCCAGAGTAGAAATTTAGGTAAATTATTTTGGCTATCAGTCAAAATTGGTAATAGAGGATTGCCTCCTCCTTGACCTTGGAGAAATTTTTGGCTAAGTACAGAAATCACTAAAACTAAGGGAACGGAGGCAAAATATCCACCAACTCCCCACAATAACCATTGTGGTGGTGTAATTTTGATGCGAAACCATCCTTCGGGTAAAGGCTGATAGGCGGCAAGACTAGCTTGCAAAATTGGCAACATAGGAAAAACTGAGAGCGTGTAGGGAATCAAAACTAATACTGCTTGGATTGTGTAATCTTCACTAGCTCTTGTTTGGATGCCTAAAAACTCAAAGATTAATGGCAAAACGAATTGGGTCATCAAACAAAATGCCGTAAACCAAAGCACCATGACTTCCCAAACAGTTCCTATACCCCAAGGAACTTGTAAATTGACTTGATTGGAATTTTGGTTTATATCACCTTGAGTTTTTTTGTAAAAAGGAGAAGATGCGCGAAAGAAAATCCATTGCACAAGTAAGACGATCCAAACTAAAACCCCTACACTGCCGCCGATTAATGGGATAGAATTAATAATAACTAAACGATTAATTGCTATATTGACTTCTATTTGAGCTTTTTGTTCAAGCTCAGGAATTTTCTCGCTTCTTTGTTGTGATTCATAGAGTTTGGTGAGAGCAATCTTGCGATACCAACCATCAAGGGTTCGCAGAATCTGAGTTTCAGCATTAGGGAATAACATGATTGGATTTGACCACAATCCTTTGAGGATCTGTGCAGTTAATCCATAACTAGTCATGGATTGATTTTCTAATTCTGCAACACTTTCCCATGTGGCGATCGCACCTTGAGTATCGCCAGCCTGAATTTGGAGCAGTCCTGTGCGAATACTGATTTCACTAACGCTAGTTAACTTCTTCTGCTTTTGTTTAGAGAGTGCCTGTGGTTCATAGTCTCTAGCCTCAGGAGATAAGGAGACTTGCTCTAGGCTGGTGAGACTAGATTTGCTGGCTTTGAGTACTTCTTGATAACTATTGAGTGCCTGTGCATAGAGTTCTTGGGGTTTGCTTTCACCGATTAAGATTTGGAATATGTCATCTTTGGGACTGACTTGAGCTTTTTCTTGAACTTGAGTAGCTTGCAAAATCAAATCGGTTTGGAGCAAGTCTAATTTTGTCTGCTCTTGGGGATTATTCCAGCTTGCTTGCAAAGTAAAGAGGATAAATAAAATAGACAATAAGCTGAGAATACTTAACAGCAACGACTTAGCATTCAAAGATTTGTCATTCAGAGACTTAGAATCCATTCTTGTAGTTCAGGCGAAAGGGTAGTGCAAAGCAGCGATCATCCTATCATTTTGAGCTTGTCAATCGCAATCCGACAATACCGATGACAATTAGACCGATGCAGATAAATCTCGGTAAATCTCTCGATTCACCCAGAAATACTGAGCCAATAATTGCAGTTCCCACTACACCGATCCCTGTCCAAATCGCATAACCTGTGCCAATAGGAAGGGTTTTTAAGGCTTGGGCTAGTAGGATGAAACTAGCTGTAATCGTTGAGATAGTGAGCAGACTTGGTAAAGGCTTTGTAAAACCTTCGGTATATTTCAAGCTGCTTGCCCAAACAACTTCCAATAGTCCCGCAATAATTAAATTAATCCAATCCACCGTGTTTTCCTTAACTGAACAAAAAAACTTAAAAAATGTAGGGGCAATTCATGAATTGCCCCTACATTTTTTGTGTCCCACTCAACTGAAAACCGCTATAAGCAGCTCGAAGCGCTGCATAACCTATTTTCTTCTAGATCGCAATGATAGCGAACTCAAAACTACACTTACAGAACTAAATGCCATCGCTAAACCTGCGATCGTCGGATTGAGAGAGATGCCAAAACTAGGGTAGAGAATCCCTGCGGCAATGGGGATCGCGAGAGTGTTGTAAGCAAATGCCCAAAATAGATTTTGGCGAATTTTACTGAAAGTGGCACGACTGAGTTGGATTGCGGGGACGATATCGCTAATATCATGACGCATTAGCACAATATCAGCAGTTTCCATGGCAACATCAGTACCTGAACTGAGCGCAATGCCTACGGTGGCGCTAGCCAAAGCTGGTGCATCATTAACACCATCGCCAATCATGGCTACACGCTGACCTTCAGCAAGTAATTTCATCACAGCATCTGCTTTGCCATCGGGTTTGACTTCCGCGATCGCCCTTTCTGAGGGAATGCCCAACTGATTAGCGATCGCATTGGCGGTTTCTTGGCGATCGCCTGTGAGCATCCAGACTTGTAAGCCCATCGCTTCAATTTGCCTGACGACTTCATGTGCTTCAGGCTTGAGGCGATCACGCATGGCGATGATTCCAACTAGTTGGGAATCCACAGCGATAAAAATTGGAGTTTTGCCAAATTCTGCTAAATTATGCGATCGCTCTAACATCTCGCTGGAAATTTCGACTTGTTGCTCTTGCAGCCAAGCCCCATTGCCCACCAAAATTGTTTCGCCTGTCGTCAGCATCGCTTTGACACCACAGCCAGCCACAATCTGTGAAGATTGGGTGGGTAATAGCTCGATACTTAATTCTTCAGCTTTAGCGATCGTAGCTGCACCGAGAATATGATTTGCACCTACTTCCGCACTGGCAGCTAATTGCAAAATCCGTAGTGCAGATTTCGGGACTTCACGTTCTTCAACCAAACTTTTAAAAGTTGTTTGCTCAATGAGCTGTCGTCCAAAAACGATTAGATCATTGGTTACAACATCTGTAACTTCAGGCTTGCCCGTTGTCAAAGTGCCAGTCTTATCAAAAACTACAGCAGAGAGTTGATCGATCTTTTCAAGACTAGCTCCGCCTTTGATTAAGATGCCTTTTTCTGCGCCAATTCCTGTGCCAACCATGATTGCGGTCGGTGTTGCTAACCCTAAAGCACAAGGACAAGCCACCACTAAAACCGCGATCGCTAATCGCAAACTAAACACAATCTCGGCATGGATCAGTCCGTACCAAATCAAAAATGTCAAAGCAGCGATCGCCATTACTGAATAAGCAAAATATCCCGCCACGCGATCGGCTAAATACTGAATCGGCGCTTTACTTGCCTGAGCTGACTCCACTAGTGACACAATCCGCGCTAAGGTCGTTTCGGAGCCAGTTTGCAAAACTTGAACTGTGATTGCTCCTGTCAGATTTAGGGTTGCTCCTGTAACCCGCGCTCCTAATTGCTTAGTTACAGGCACTGATTCACCAGTCAGCATGGACTCATCAACGCTAGAACTACCAGCGATAATTTCACCATCAACAGGAATTTTTTCCCCAGCCCAAACTACAATGCGATCGCCTACTTGCAGCTCTTCCACAGGCATTGGCACTTGCAGATCGCCATCAGTACTACTGACTAACAATCTAGCGCTAGCGGGTTGTAGCTCCATCAAAGCTCGAATTGCATTGGAGGCTTTGCCCTTGGCTCGTTCTAACAAAGCTTGTCCTAGCAATACAAATCCCAACAGCATTACAGGCTCTTCAAAAAAGCATTGCCAATTTAACTGCGGAACAAATAAGGCGATCGAGCTAGCTAAATATGCGGAAACTGTTCCCAATCCCACCAATGAGTTCATGTTTGGAGCGCGATACCATAGCGATTTCAATCCGTCCCACCAGATCGGTCGCCCAATCCAGCCTAGCGCTACAGTCGAGACTACCCAATGGGCATACATATTGCCAATTAGGGGCAAATCAGCAACACCAATCAAGCCCAGATGTCCGACGATTGCTAAAATCACCAATAATGCAGGGATAGCAATTTCTTGACTAAGCCCGAACCAAGAATTTTTGGCGGAATTTGGGGATAAGGAATTGCGAGTATTCTTGCGATCGTCTTTACTAATAAACTCTGCCGAAAAACCTGCTTTGGCGATCGCCTCAATCAATTGCGGAGCTAGTTCTTGTGCGGTATTTTCAGCATTATAAATTACGGTTGCTTTTTCGGTTAGCAAATTCACACTTGCAGCCTTTACCCCTACACAGGTAAGCAAACGTTTTTCCACTGTTGCCACACAACCCGCGCACTTCATACCTGCGATCGCTAGGGCTAAGGAACTAGATTGCAAACTAGATTGAGAGATAGGTGTTGCTGTTGATTGAGGCACTGTCACAAACTTGTATCCAAAATTTATAAAAAAATCATCCACAACTTTGTAAGTTTGCCCCCCTGCGGGCACAAACTTACAAAGTTGGTTACGTCCATCCACTTGTCAGAATTGGTCTTACGGGGTCTATTAGTCAATAGCTAGTACTAAAAGCTGATAGCCACAAAGCAATACATAGGGTTAGCATATACCCTAATCTAATTTGATTGATTGGGTAATTATTCTGATACAGCGTTCTGATATTTTAATCGTTTCCTACTTACCTTGCTCTCTAGATGTAGCTGCTAAAATCAGAGATATTTAGATTCAAAGTTCTAGTTATTAGTACTAGATACTACTCATACTAGATAATCGTCATAATTAATGATGAGCATAATCAACTCACCAAGACTAGCAAAGTTTGTAGTATCGTTTATTATTCGCGTTTAGTGTTGAGATTAACAATTTAAAAGTAGAAATTTTCTAAAATTTTCTAAATTTTCAGCCTTGCCCCAATGGTTTAAAATTCTCTGACAATGAGTTAGCTAATGTCCATTTCTGACAGTGAGTTCTCTATACATTTTTGGGGTGTACGTGGCAGCATAGCTACACCTGGTCCAACCACAGTACGCTATGGAGGCAATACTCCTTGTGTAGAAATGCGCTGCCAAGGTGAACGCATTATTTTTGATGGGGGAACGGGGATTCGGGTTTTAGGTCAGCATCTTTTAAAGCAGATGCCTGTCGATGCGAGTATTTTCTTTACTCATAGTCATTGGGATCATGTTCAAGGGTTTCCCTTCTTTACGCCCGCTTTTATCAAAGGAAATGTATTTAAAATCTACGGAAAAATTGCCCCGACGGGACAAACCATGCAGGATCGACTGGAGGAGCAGATGCATCATCCTAACTTCCCAGTACCATTACGAGTGATGGCATCATGTTTGGAGTTTTTTGATATTGAAGTTCCCAGCGTCATCGAGATTGGTAACGGTGTGACAGTTGAGGCAGGAATGCTCAATCATCCAGGGGAGGCTACAGGCTATAGAGTTAGTTGTGGCGATCGCGTAGCAGTTTACGCTACTGATACTGAACATTTTGGCGATCGCGTTGATGAAAATCTTGTATATCTAGCTCGCAACGCAGATGTGTTGATTATGGATGCTACTTATTCTGATGAAGAATATTGGTCAAGTATCAGTCCAAAAGCTGGTTGGGGGCATTCGACATGGCAAGAAGCGATCAAAGTTGCCGAGGCGGCAAATGTTAAGACTTTAGTGATTTTTCATCATGATCCTTTGCATAGTGATGATTACTTGGATGAGGTTGGTCGGCTGGCTCAAGAGAAGTTTTCTGGCGCAGTAATGGCTAGAGAAGGAATGTATATTTCTATTCCTATTCGTGCTGATGCAAAGCCTCTAGTCAAAGTTTGATTAAAGCGCTTTGCGCTCAAACCCAAACCAATAAAACCCAAAAATGTTGCGGCGGGCGTAGCCCGCTGCAACATTTTTGGGTTTTATTGGGATCATTAGCGATCGCGATAAAATAGGGCTAAACCCAAAAAACTAACCCAATGCTATCTCCGCAGACAAACGTCAAAGAAACCAAAGCTCAAACTTGGAAAATTAAGCTTCTCTATGATGGCGCATGTCCTCTATGTGTGCGTGAAGTAAACTTTCTAAAAAGCAAAGATGGCGATCGCGGTTTAATTAATTTTGTAGATATTGCCGCTGATGATTACGACCCTGCCGATAATGCTGGGATAGATTTTGAGACAGCAATGGGTCGGATTCACGCCGTATTACCTAATGGTGAGATTGTCCAAAATGTCGAAGTATTTCGCCGAACCTACGACATTCTTGGTATCGGTTGGATCTATGCGATTACCAAAATTCCCATTTTTGGGAGCTTAGCCGATATTCTTTATGGAGTTTGGGCAGACTATCGACTTTTGCTGACTGGTCGAGGCAATCTTAAAACTATCGTGGCAAAACGGCAACAATACCAAAACGAACGCGAAAATAATCTAAATAATAGCCAAGGGCGTTGTGCCGATGGTTGCGAGATCGAAGATCGGAGATAAGCATGATAACTACTTGGCTAGTAATCGGAACTGCCGCATTTGGAGGAGGCTTTGCATTTAACAAGCTTTTTCCTAGCGACTACAAATGGTTTATGCGATTGCGTCGCCCTCGATGGCTAACCTTTGAAAAAGCCATCCCCTTTATCTGGATCTTTATCTTTATTTGCGGTATTACCTCTGCCGCCGCACTATGGGAAGCTCAACCCTCCACATTCAGCACATGGTTAATCATGGCAAGTTACGCGATCGTTGAATTCGCTATTTTGTCCTACACTCCAGTCATGACCCGTTTACGCAATGTTAGGGCTGGGGTGTTCTCAGGGGCGATCGGTTTTATCTTAGGGTTAGTTTTAACTACCCAAGTTTGGCAAATTTCTAGCTTAGCAGGATGGCTATTAATGCCATATTTACTCTGGAGTCCTATCGGCACTTATGTAACATGGGTCATGGTAAGACTCAATCCAACGAACCAATAATATTTAGTGGCGGCGCAATGTGCCGCCACTAAATATTATTGGTTCGTTGGATTATTGATATTCATCCAAAAACAGCTATCTATCGTATAAACATAAATAGGTGAGAATCCGAGCATGACAGTTAAGCATTTAAAAATCCTCCATCAACATAATTCAGCTATAACCCAATCAATTAGCAAAGATGGTGATGATGTAGTTCAAGGATTAACACAAAGCCCTAAGAGTCTTCCACCAAAGTACTTTTATGATGATATTGGCTCCGAATTATTTGAGCAGATTTGTGATTTACCCGAATACTATCCTACTCGTACCGAAGCATGGATCTTAAATCAATTTGCTGATGAAATAGCCGCCATCACTGGTTCTTGTGAATTAGTGGAATTAGGTAGTGGCAGTTCTACAAAGACGCATTATTTATTAAGTGCTTATCAAAAAGCTGCTAACTCATTAACTGAAGCCGTGCCCGATGCTTTCAGTTATATTCCAATCGATGTGAGTGGTGGCATCCTTAAAACTACAGTCTTACATTTGCAAGAAAAATATCCCGATCTCTGTCTTGAAGGCTTGTTAGGTACATACGAAGAAGCGTTACTTTATCTAGGCAAAAATCATGGGCGATCGCGGATGATTTTCTTTTTAGGTAGCTCGATTGGTAACTTCACCGCAGCAGAATCCGATGATTTTTTAGGCAAGGTTGCCCATGCGTTAACTCAGGGTGATTATTTTTTGTTAGGTATTGATTTGCAAAAGCCTAAAGATATTTTAGAAGCTGCCTATAACGATAGCCAAGAAGTAACGGCTGCTTTTAATTTGAATATGCTTGCCCATTTGAACTGGCGATTTCAAGGTAATTTCGATCTTGATTTATTTACACATCAAGCAATTTACAACGAGGTCGATCATCAAATTGAAATGTATTTACATGCGCGATCGCCCCACGAAGTTTCTTTAGATATTCTCGATCTCAAAATCCAGTTTCAAGCTGGTGAAAGTATCCTCACTGAAATCTCGCGCAAGTTTGACCTAGAAGCAGTTCAAGCCCAACTGCGATCGCAGGGTTTAGAAACCGTCAAAATCTGGACAGATCCCCAAAAATTGTTTGGACTAGTTTTGTGTCAAGTTTAAGGATATTTACTCAAAAACTCAGGGACAATTCATAAATTGTGCCTATAGTTTTATAGACTAAACGTAATAAAATTCCCATCTATGCAACCACCAAATCTGCACCGTTGCGATCGCCAAGAGATCCTTGCTTATTTTCAGCGAGCTTGGCAAATCGAAGATAGCTTGATGAAAAGTTTAGTTAGTCCTGAAACTTTTTATACGAATCCTGATCGCCTCCGCAATTTATTGATTTTTTATCTAGGTCATTCGGCAGTCTTTTATATCAACAAATTAGTCAGAGTCGGGTTAATTACTGCGCGAATCAATCCAGATTTTGAGATTCTTTTTGAAATCGGAGTCGATCCTGAAAAGCCCGATGATATATCTGGAATTTTTGCCAGTCTTCGACGAGCGGAAGTTACCGCAGTTTGGGAATATCGCCAGCAAGTCTATGACAGGATTAGCGAATTTATTCATAATATGGCGATCTCATTGCCGATTAACCAAGAACATCCGCTTTGGGGGTTAATGATGGCGATCGAGCATCAATATATTCATATCGAAACCTCCTCGATGTTAATTCGCCAATTACCAGTTGATAAACTCCAACGTCCCGAACATTGGCAATATGCTCCTGCCAATGGCTATACCTCTGCAAATGAAATGATTGAGATCAAGGGTGGTGAAGTACGACTAGGCAAACCTCAAGATTCAAATATCTATGGTTGGGATATTGAATATGGCGATCGCCTTGTCAATGTAGAGACTTTTCAAGCGAGTAAATATCTGATTACAAATGCCGAATTTTTAGATTTTGTCAAAGATGACGGCTACGAAAATCAACAATATTGGCACGAACAGTCATGGGCTTGGAAAGTTGAGCATAAGATCAAGCACCCTAAATTCTGGATTCAGCAAGGTGACAGCTATAAATATCGCGCCATGTTTGATGAAATCGCGATGCCCTTTGATTTTCCTGTCGAGGTCAATCACTATGAAGCGATCGCCTATTGCCACTGGAAAGGAAATGATGCTCGTCTGATGAGTGAGGCAGAATGGCATCTGGCAACTTACGGAGCATCAAATTTACGGCAGTCCATAGAGGAAACAAATTCAGGCTTCAATCTCAATTTAAAATTTGCTTCTCCCAGCCCCGTTGGTTCTTTAGAAGCCCAAAGTCCGTCAGGGCTATACGACCTGCGAGGCAATGTTTGGGAATGGCTGAGCGATCATTTAACGCCGCTCACAGGATATCAACCCCATTATCTATATGAGAGCTATTCCGCTTCATATTTTGATACTAAACACAATATGATGGCAGGCGGTTCTTGGATTACAAGTGGTACAGAAGCTTGCAAATATTATCGCAATTGGTTCCGTCCCAACTTCTATCAACATGCAGGCTTTAGAATAGCCCATTCGTAGGGGCAATTCATGAATTGCCCCTACGAATGATTAGAATATATTTAAGAGATAATTAATTCCCATGCATCCAAATCGAATTGAACCACAAGCAGGTCAAGAGTCTGTCTGGGACTATCCCCGTCCTGCAATCTTAGAGAATACAACCAAACATATTCGCATCATTTGCAATGATATTGTTTTGGCAGAAACCGATCGCGCTAAGCGAGTTCTAGAAACAAGTCATCCGCCTTGTTATTACATTCCTATAGAAGACATCAAAATGGAGTATTTGGTTGAAACTTCACGGCGGACAATGTGTGAATGGAAGGGAATAAGCCAATATTATGATATTGCGATCGCTGATAAATACATCCAAAATGCGGGCTGGCGATATTCTGTCCCTACTCCTAATTTCGTGGATATCCAAAACTCAATTAGTTTCTATGGCAGTCTTATGGATGCTTGCTATGTCAATGATGAGCTAATCACGCCGCAAGCTGGTGACTTTTACGGCGGCTGGATTACTTCTGATATTGTGGGGCCATTTAAAGGCGAGGTAGGTACTTGGGGCTGGTGACGAATCCCTAGGCAAAAAATGTTGAAAATGGACTAGATAGAATACCAAGTAATTTACCAATTTCTTTAATAAAATAATCTTCTTGATCAATCCAAATTGTCTTCTCTTCAAGACGTAAAAATTTCCATATCATTCCTGTTGTCACTACACCATAAATAGGAAACTTTTGATCATGCTGGGCATTAAATCTTTGAGCCGCAACCATTTCCGCGATACATTGACCTAAGCCACCTTTAATATTTTCATTTTTCGCTTCGACAAGGGTGATCACTGGACAGGAGACTTCATAGATTTCACTAGAGGCTGTCAATATAAAGTCACAAAATCCATTTAAGCCAGATTCTACATTAGACTTTATCGGAAATAAACAAAAGAAGTTGCTAAAATAGGTGCATTTCAGAAAATTGCAAGTTAGAAAATGCTGTCATACGCCAAACTAAAAAATAAACCTCGGATTCTACAAAGTTTGACAGGA
>NZ_SJEE01000061.1 GCF_006937785.1 Pseudanabaena sp. UWO311 | reverse complement strand
ATAAAGTACTGGAGCGATTCAATTATGTGTCATTAGTAGAATGTGTTTTAGAAACCGGACGCACGCATCAAATTCGTGTGCATATGAAGCATATCGGACATACCCTCTTTAATGACTGGGAATATGGAGGTGATAAAATTTTAAAGGGTACCATCTACACCAAATACAAGCAATTTGTAGACAACTGTTTTGATATTTGTCCACGCTGTGCATTGCACGCGCAGACACTTGGATTTATTCACCCCGTAACCAAACAACCCATGCATTTTGAAGCCCCACTACCGGATGATATGCAGAAAGTCATTGAAAAGTGGAGGAATTATATTCAACATAAGAAAACAGAGGAATGATGAATAAGAAATAAGAAATGAAGAAGTGAATGCTTCCTTGTTTTTTGTTCCTTCTTGCTTCTTGTTTCTTGTTCCTTATTTCTTATTCCTTATTTTTCTGTTCTATATATTTGTACCCTAAACCGATTTTTATGTCTATCGACATCCGTCATAACTGGACCAAAGAAGAGATTTACGATATCTACAACATGCCATTACTCGAACTGGTATTCCGTGCAGCGGAATTACATAGAAAGTATAATGATACAGCTGAGGTACAGGTATGTACGCTATTGAGTATTAAAACAGGTGGCTGCAGTGAAGACTGCGCTTATTGTCCACAAGCCGCTCGTTACAATACCGGTATAGATGTTCAAGCACTCATGAAAAAAGATGAGGTATTGGCATATGCCCAAAAAGCAAAAGAAGCAGGTTCTACACGTTTTTGTATGGGTGCTGCTTGGCGAGAAGTAAGAGATAACCGTGATTTTGACCGGGTATTGGATATGGTGAAAGGGGTAAATGAAATGGGGATGGAAGTATGTTGTACACTGGGTATGCTGACGGAAGAACAGGCTCAGAAGTTGGCAGAAGCCGGATTGTATGCATACAACCACAATTTAGATACAAGTAAAGAACATTATGGTGAAATCATTACTACGCGGACCTATGAAGACAGATTAGAAACTTTGGAAAACGTACGTAAGGCTGGTGTCACCGTTTGTTGTGGCGGTATCATTGGAT
>NZ_SJEE01000024.1 GCF_006937785.1 Pseudanabaena sp. UWO311 | reverse complement strand
GAAGAGGATGAATTGCAGATGAAGCCAATCTCTTCAATCCAACGAGAAGCATCAATGGAAGAAGAGGATGAATTGCAGATGAAGCCAATCTCTTCAATCCAACGAGAAGCATCAATGGAAGAAGAGGATGAATTGCAGATGAAGCCAATCTCTTCAATCCAACGAGAAGCATCAATGGAAGAAGAGGATGAATTGCAGATGAAGTCTTTAGTACAAAGACGAGAAAACCTTGGAGGCGAAGAAGTCTCAACTGATCTAGAGTCCTCAATCCAAAGTGCGCGGGGTGGTGGACAGTCTCTAGATCCTAATCTCCAAACTAAAATGGGTGAGGCAATGGGGGCTGACTTTAGCGCTGTGAAAGTGCACACAGATTCACAGTCTGACCAATTAAATAAATCTATTCAAGCAAAAGCTTTTACAACAGGTCAAGATGTATTCTTTAGGCAGGGGGCGTATGAGCCAAGTAGTAGAGGTGGACAAGAACTAATTGCTCATGAGTTAACCCATGTGGTGCAGCAAGGGGCAGGGGGCGCAAAAATTAATAGAAACTCGATAAAATCTCAAAAAGGAAAAATCCAAAAAAAAACTAAACCCGATCAGCCAGATTGCGCAAAAAAGGAAGTCGGAGTAAATGTCGTTGGACAGAAAGGAAATCGAAGTGCGAGCAGACCGTCGTTACAAAAATCAGTCACTCCCATGAGCTTGACTAAAAACAACTCGAATATGACTATTCAACGGACTTATTCTGCGCTAAGCCCGATGTCAAAGGCAAGAGTCGATCAACAAAGCGAAGAAAAATATGCCTCCAAAACAGAGGAGTTCGAATTTAAGATGGCTCCTAAAATCATGCAGAATGACAAAGTAAATGCTGTTGTTGATGGGCTATTGGCGCGGGTAAAACAAATTGTAGATGCTTGGGCAAAAGCAACGGGTCGAGATCAAGCAAAAACCTATGAGCGCGAGTTTGCTTGGAAAGGGGGAGATACATACTATGGCGCATTTGAAATGACTGCCAAAAATATCAAGGAGGTGTTTGACGATAAATCTCAACCAATGAGAACTAAGCTCAAGTTAGTTTACAATGCCGTTCGCAATAACAATCTCGCGAAATGGTTGAAACTTGCTGCAATCGAGCTAGACCGTGAAGCCAAAAACAAGACCCCTAGAGATTGGAAAATTAAGACATCAACGCAAAATGTTATTAGTGAGAAAGACAAATCAGGGAAAGTCAAGAGTTTTGTTAAAGGTGGAATAGAAAAAGAAGTTGTAAAAACTGGATTTGCTAAGGATTCTGGTTTAAAAGATTGGATGACTACCAAACAGATTGGAGATTTTGCCAATACTGCTGAGAGTGAAAAAGAGACTACAGGTAGCAGATCTAAGCGTGATGTATTTGGTCATGATCGCATGAGCGATTTACTTGGATGGAAAAAAGAAACGGCTAAAGCCAATCGAGAACGTCAATTTATTGGTGGCGGAGGATTGTCTTTAGAGGAACAACGCACTCTTAAAGTTGAAGATGTTCCCGATCTAACTCAAGCCGAACTTGAAATGCTACATAAACGACAAGGAAAAGTCGCACCAGACAAAAACGAACTTAGTAGATTCAAAAAAGACAAAAATGCCAAAATTAGTTGGGGACAAGGTGGTGAATCTTTCAATATTATCCTTGGCTCAGACAGTGCAAAAGCCGCATCAAGTGTGAAAGCACGCATGGAAGCGGGTATTTCTGGATCTACCGATCTGATGCTACATGCTATACAAAACTTAGGGCTTAGTGATGAAGCAAATATGAAAGGTATGCGATTAGCTTTAGCAGGCTGGATGCTGGCAAATCGCGACCATAGTTTCTATGAAATTTATAAATCGGCAGAGAGCTATGGTATGGCATTTGAAATCGACAAAGACGATCCTGGTAAAGAGTATGAGTCAGCTAGCAACCTGTCGCCGATGAAACTTAGTGATTTTTCCGATACACTTCCCGAAAATAAATTCCCAAGTTATTTCCTGTCTACTATTTATAAAGACATTCTTGCTGGAGGGCTAACCGAAGCCACTAAAGACAAAGTAGCTTTCAATAAAGCCCTACTCGCCCAAGGTTTATCTAACACGCTATTGACGGGACTTGATGAGCGGGCTACAGCAGAGTTATCTCGGTTAAGCGAAGTTGTGGCACAACAAACCATCGATTCAGGAGATCGCATGGGGATGAAACATCAATCTATTCGACGCATCAGACTCCATAATTCATTTGTTTATTTAGGCAATGAATTGGGTGCTGATAAAGCTGAAGGCATGCTCATTGCCTTGCTCAAGACTCATCATAGCGGCAAAGGTTTGGCAGCAGAGACGAATAACAAACTGAATAATCTGGCTGAAGCTGGTGTACCTCGTGTGATTTTAGAGCAACTCACTACCTCAAATATTAGTGAGATCGAGGCAGTTCGCAAAGTTGTGAAGGAGGCTCAGATAAATCGAACTACTGGTCAGCTAAACCTCATTGAAATTAACAAAGCTGTAAGCAAAATGAATATTGATGTAGTAAAACGCGAAGTGATTAAATCTGTTTTGATTCAGACTTATCATGGCAACAAAGTCTTGACAGAAGATCAGCAATATAAAGCTAATGCTGCACGTATGATGGCTGGTCATGAGGAATCAGGAGCGAAAAAGCTGACAACATCTCAACTAGATGACCTGCAAGCCCCCACACCGAAAGGGGGAACCAAAATCAGTGACAAAGACTACTGGGAATCTAAAGCTGCGAAAGGTAAACTAACTGATAATCTTGGGATTATTGCCAATTCCTTCTTAACTAAAGCCAATAGTACGGAAAAAGATCGCATTCGCAATGCTATTTATAGCCAGATATTTAATAACGATCATAACTCTATTGAAGAATTCAAAGAAGTGGAGAAAGGCGAAGGGTTCTCACTCGCTGTTACATCCTATACCGATAGCAGTTTTATCGAAAGAGAGGTTTTGCCGCCAGAGGCTAAGGAAGCTTTGACTGGACTGAAAGGGCTACATGATAAAGAGTTAGGTGCTATTTTCCAATACACAACCGCCCTGTACAAGCCAATTGTCAATTCTGCTAGTAGCTTTAAGACTGATGATTTCAAAGAAGGAGATCTCACTAATGTTAAGTGGGGATCTCCACTTGGAACGTTGAAGTATAC
This sequence comes from Pseudanabaena sp. UWO311, assembly GCF_006937785.1. Lineage (GTDB taxonomy): Bacteria > Cyanobacteriota > Cyanobacteriia > Pseudanabaenales > Pseudanabaenaceae > Pseudanabaena. Next base: position 70,271 of record NZ_SJEE01000024.1, on the reverse strand, counting down.
GGGGCCAATGATGCAGGGGATTTCTTCTGGGCTTGCCAAGCTTCCAGTATATTCTGGTAAAGTCTACCGTTTAGTGACAACAAGTGACCCGATTATGACGAAGAGCGAAACTGAAAGGAAAAAATATGTGGCTAAAAACTATAAACCTGGAAAATTGGAATTTGCAAACTATCCGATGAGTGCAGCAAAATCGCTTAACTCTCAGTTTTCAAAAACAAATTATGGAGATGCAGGGTTCAGTGTTGTTTATGAGATCGACGAAGTAAAGTCGGGACGTGACATCCAGTTTGTTTCAGACAAAGTCAATGAAGAAGAAGTTCTCTTCCCACCTGGCTCAAGGCTGGAAGTAGTTTCTGCCACACATTGCAATCCCAACAACGATAAAGATACTCACATATGGGTTAAACTAAGAGAGGTATAAAATTTTGCCGATTCTTAGGGTGGTTCGGCTTATTTAGTTTAAGGAAATCAGATAAAACGTTGTTTTTTTTGATTTTGCAATTCAGTAACTTCCTTTTGTATTGGTAGTGTTCAGAAAAGTTTGACAAAACTATTCTTTGGGCTCTCTGATTTGCTAAAAACAATAAAAGTTGGCTCTATTAAATCTGAGTCGCCACGCAAGTTCATTATGGTCAACTACACTGTATCTTAAGGGCTATTGTTATAGTAACTTTCATTTAACAGACAAATTATATTTTAGGAGATAGTTTAAGTGAGTGAACTGTTTGACACCGTTCTGGGTTACTTTGTAGATAAAGGTTGGCCAATTGAACAACACGAAGAACTGCCAGTCCTTCGTATAGACTACGAAGGCGAACATGGAAGATGGTTTTGTTATGCTAGAGTGAATGAAGAAGCAAATCAATTCATCTTTCTTTCCACTTTGTCAGAAAAAGTTTCTGAAAACAAACGCATAAGTATTGCGGAATACATAACTAGAGCTAATTTTGGATTGAATATTGGTAACTTTGAAATGGACTTTGATGATGGTGAGATTCGATATAAAACCAGTATTGATGTTACCTACGCCCAAATCACTTTTGGATTAATCGATCCTTTAGTGAATGCTAGTTTGGTTGCTATGGATGACTATCTACCTGGTATCCAATTGGTTCTATCGGGAGAATCTACACCTAGTCAAGCTATTTCCCAAATCAATGAAGATGATGATGATGTTCTTACCTTCTAATTTGAATTGCTTAAAGCTTCTCTTTTGAATATGCTAGAAATCTACGTAACACATCCTAATAATCGGTAGTTACGAGATTTTTAATATGTCTCTGCCAGTCTTAAAATATGTCATTCACTCCACCCAAAATACTGTCTATAAATTCGCATTTTTAAAATTGGCAATAGGCGATCGCAGTTCTAGTTATTGATTTTTGGCTGATGCGATCGCCCTCAAAACTGCCTGAGACCTCTCAATATTTGCCACGAACAAAGTTCTTAAACTACAATAAAACTAAACATACATTGCACTTCCGCAGGTGTATCTCAGGCAACTATGGAAACTATTGCGATCGCTAGCCCCCTAGACACTTTTCTCCAGCAGCCCAACATTGAAACCTCACCTGCTTGGGAATTTATCCACGGGCAAGCCCAACAAAAGACGATGCCAACACTGTTTCATTCCCGCCTTCAGCGCAACCTAGTTAACACGATCAACAGCCAAACCCAAACATACGAAGCCATCCAAGAACTGCGTTGCATCGTGCCACCACTATCCCCCGTCCCAGACATTACCGTAGTTAAAAGCGATCGGCTTACAGAAGTCGATGGTCCACTTAAAGGAGCGCCAGACTGGATGATTGAAATTCGCTCCCCCGACCAAAATACATTAGAGCTACAAAACAAAATCCTACACTGCTTAATCAACGGGACTCAACTCGCTTGGTTAATTGATATTCAGCGAAAGCAAATCTGGGTTTGGGAACAATCAGAACTGCCACTAATCTATTCTGGAACCGACAAACTCCCAACCCTTTTCAATATCTCCGACCTGACAGTAGAAATGGTCATGGCAATGACCCAGCAGCGGTGAAAATAGAAATATTGCGATCGCCTGTTTGCGTAAGTTAGGTAAAAGAATGAAACCCAATGACAATAAAACTTGTATGCAATGCGATCTCCATTCTAATTATTGATTTTTGACTGAAGCGATCGGCGATCTCGTAAATTGAGCTAAAGAATGAAACCCAGCCTATTTTCTACAATATCCAAAAAGATGAATATAGATCACACTCTCTTAACAGAGTATGATCTATATTCATCTTACTAAGAGTCATTATAGAGGTTGAAATAATAACGAAGCTTTTAGTGTCGCTTAATTAATTAACAACAACTCCTATTCTTAATCCCCCTTTATTTATTGAAATAATGAAACTACTCTCAATTCCTTTCGGTGCAATTGCTTATCTTGTAGTTTTGCTAATGGGATATATAGCTGGGGGGTATATACTTGCTGCATACAATGTAAATCATTTTATTTTGATCGGCAACTACTTAGTTACCTTAAGATTAGCCCAAACAGGATCACCATCAATTAGTTTAGCGATCGCTTGGATTTCTCTGTGGATTTGGGGTGCTGCATTAATATGGGCAAAGCCATTTATCTTAGTAGAAATAAGTGCTCAAACTGTCGCTTTATTGTTACTATCATGTTGGATACTAGCTACTAGTATGATTTTTCTATTGGCATTTGCTCAGGCAAAAACATATAGAATAGGACTAAGCAAGCGTCAATCTATCTATGGATTAACCATACTTACATGGGGAGCCATGACATTTGGTTGGCATTTATATCAATGGATTAGTCCAAAATAAATACAAGGAAAAGACGTGAGCCAATCTCCTAGAAGCTACAACTCAAGAGATGCAGATTACTATATGCATCAAATTCCTCTTCAGGTTTTGGAGAAATTAGATGAGACGGAGAAAGAGCAACTAAAATCAGTTATCCATACAGCAATACCTAAATCTTCACCAAAGTTGATCGATCTCAGATTTGTGATTGATCTTATATTTACACGCTACTTTGTTGTGCTAATGATCGGCAAAGATCGGCGAAAACAAGATAGAAGACATGAAGTTAAAGGCTTTGCAAAATTTGCTAACGTCGTAGCCGCGATATTATTGATTATTGCCATGAGTCTACTTATTAGTGCAGTTACAATCTTAATTCTCTATCTTCTTAAGTCCGCTTTAGGAATTGATTTTTTTAAAGGTCATATAACTGAAGTTCTATTCAAAAAATAAAAGCTCATAGCCTAGTGCCGCATACCTTACAGAATTCTGCATCAGCATCATGTAAAGACAAGCCACAGCCTGAACAGACACTATCCTTCATCATGTCATTATCGCGATCGCTTTGGTTAGCAGTTTGCACCAATCTCTTAAATAACTCTCCTAGCTGCACTGGGATCAGCGCAATACCAGTAAAAACCATGATCACAGTCGTCAGTTTACCCGCGTCAGATTTAGGCATGACATCGCTATAGCCTACAGTAGTCATCGTAAAAATCGAGAAATAGAAAGCATCAAGAAAGTTATGAAACTTTGGATTGTTAGGATGTTCGATTTGATAGATCAAACCTGAGAAAACAAATACGATCGCGAATAATGTGAAGAGTATCCTAAATAAAATGGCAATATCTTCGGTCTTATGGGCAAATAGCGATCTCGACTCCACCAAACGAATCAAGCGCAAAATCCGAAACCAACGCAATAGCCGAATAAATGTCACATCAATTGCGCCTAAAAAGAACGGCAAAATCGCAACTAAATCGATAACTGCGTAGAGACTAAATAGATGTTTGAGCTTCTCTTCAGCACAAATTAGCCGCAGAAAATACTCAAAGACAAATACACCAAGGATAATGTCATCCAGCAAATTGAGTCGGTGACGGGTGATCTCGGATATTTCGTAGGTTTGGGCGACAAAACTGATCGCAGAGGCAAGCACAAGAATGGCGATCGCGATATTGATTAGTTTGCCAACTGGTGTAGCAAGGTCATCAAGATAAAAGTTAATTTTCTGGCTGATTTTTTGTCTTAACATAACGAATTAAATAATACCAAATTGCCGCTTTTCAAAAACAAAGCCCGAAAATTAAAGATTGCGCATAGCACAACCTTTAATTTTCAGGCTTTGCGACAAGCTATAATCAAATATCTTCAGCCACAGATTAATTTAGGAAGCCATGCTACTACAGGGACAAAAAATCACGCTCAACATCGACGATCTAGCTGATAGTGGCGATGGGGTGGGACGTTATGAAAATATCGCCATCTTTGTTCCCAATAGTGTTCCTGGCGATCGCATTACTGCAAAACTAGAATTTGTAAAAAAGAACTTTGCACACGCCAGTATTGAGAAAATTCTTTCACCATCAAGCGATCGCGTCTACCCAAAATGCATCGTTGCCGATAAATGTGGCGGTTGTCAATGGCAAACGGTGGGCTATCCCGCACAGTTGCGAACTAAGCAAAATATTGTCTTACAAGCTTTACAACGCATCGGTGGTTTTGATGCTGAGATGTTAGAAGCACTCATTTCACCGATTGTGGGCGCGAAGGAAAGTTTACACTATCGCAACAAAGTTACCTATCCTTTGGCTACGGGGCGTGATGGCAATCTCAAGGCAGGATATTATCAAAAGGGAACTCATAAAATTGTCAATCTCAATCAATGCCCAGCTCAAGACATACGTCTCGATCCGATGTTGGAAGAAATTAAGCACGATATTCATAACCAATGTTGGGAAATCTATGATGAGAAAACACACACTGGGCTATTACGTCATCTAGGGTTGCGTATTGGTAGGAATACGGGTGAAGTCTTGATTACTCTAGTAACGAGAGATTGGGATGTTCCGAACTTGAGTGTATTTGCGCAAACTTGGTTAGATCGCTATCCCAAAGTTATGGGTGTAATTCTCAATTGTAATCCTGATAGAACCAATGCAATTATGGGACGAGAGAGCCGTTGCATCGTAGGGAAGGATTATCTCTTAGAGAAATTTGCGGGTTTAACTTTCCGTTTGCGAGGTGATACCTTCTTTCAGGTCTATACTGAGCAAGCAGAAAAAATGCTAAAAATCATTGAAGCAGAACTTGATCTAAAAGGAACAGAAATTCTCTTAGATGCCTATGCAGGAATTGGCACGATCGCATTACCGTTAGCGGAGCAAGTCAAACAGGCGATCGCGATCGAAATCCAGCCCCAAGCAACAGCTCAAGGCAAGCTCAACGCCGAACTCAATGGGATTGACAATGTAGTTTTTCATACTGGCAAAGTCGAAGAATTAATCAGTACACTCAATCTGCAACCTGACATCGTCATCCTCGATCCACCACGCAAAGGTTGTGAACCTGAAGTAATTGCCTATCTACGCGAATTTGCTCCCGATCGCCTTGTCTATGTCAGTTGCAATCCTGCCACACAGGCAAGAGATCTGAAGCTGCTATGCGAAGGCGATCGCTACCAAATCACCCGCATTCAACCCATAGATTTCTTCCCACAAACCTCCCATATTGAGGCGATCGCCTTTCTTAAAAAATCGTAAGCACGACATATGACAGGCTATATAATGGAATCTAAGTGAGTATAAATTTATCAACTTGAGGCGAAACAAAAGGGATAAAGAATGTTAACTAAATTGAACTTAAGAGGTATTGGTTCTGTAAGAAATCTTGAAATTGAGTTTGGCGATCGCCTTAACATTCTTACGGGTGACAATGGCTTAGGCAAGAGTTTTCTGATTGATGTGATCTGGTTTGCCTTAACAGATAATTGGGTTGGGTTGCCCGCACTACCAAACATTGACCAAGATGATTCCCCATACATCCACTTTCAAGCCAGTAACGGAGAAGAATCTGAGAGTGTTTTTCTGTTTAACAAACAAAAATGGCAAGAGTTTCAGCGGCTACAGGAAGATGAGATCGTTATCTACAGCCGTATTGATGGAGGATTTTCAATATTTGATCCATTAAGAAAATTCACCCCTAAGGAGGTTTACAACTTTACATCACAACAAGTTTTGAACGGATTAATACTCAACAATGGCTCCGTACCTTGTATGGGACTAGTTCATGATCTTGACTATTGGCAACTAAAACAAACAGAAACACCCTATCAAATTCTCCAAAATGTGATTCAACATTTGTCACATCCTGACGAACCAATGCAAGTTGGAGAATCTGTAAGACTTTCAGTAGAAGATAGTCGTCCAATTCCTACACTTGTCGTACCTTATGGCAATGTTCCAGTTACCCATGCCTCTTCAGGTATTCAAAGAATTCTAAATTTGGCATATATGCTCGTCTGGGCTTGGGACTCACATATTCAAATTGCAAAACTTAAAAGAACTGAACCAATCAAAAAATTTGTTTTTTTGATTGATGAATTAGAGGCTCATTTACACCCCAAATGGCAAAGAACTATTCTTCCTGCTATTCTTGAAGTTTGCAAACAATTGAATCCAGAAATTGATGTACAGATAGTAACAACAACACATTCACCAATGGTTTTAGCATCTGCTGAACCATATTTTGAGGAGGAGCTAGACAAATTATTTCTTTTTGAGTTACTTGGGAGTGAGGTAACTCTCAATGAAATTCCTTGGGTAAAGCAAGGTGATGTGGTGGGATGGCTGACTTCAGAAATTTTTGACCTCAAACAAGCGCGATCGCTTGAAGGAGAGGCAGCAATTGGTGCGGCTCAAGCATGGGCTACTAGAAGTCCTGACTATGTATACCCTGATAATTTACAAACACTTGAACAAATTCAAGCAGAACTCGAACGGGTCATTCCTGGTCACGATCCTTTCTGGATTGGCTGGACTGTCAAAAACGAGGCAAGGCAGAAATGATTCATTTTGATTGTGTACCAGAGCCTCCAGATTTTGATCGAGAAGTCAGACAAAAAGGTGAAGACTGGCTAGCAAAAAATCCTGACAAGAAACGACCAAGAGATTTATGGTCGCCTTTTCGGAAACATCTTGCTGATGGATTTCAAAACCTTTGCGGGTATTCGGCAATGTTTGAGCCAATTGGCACAGTAGACCATTACATTAGTTGCCATCAAGATCGTACAAAAGCCTACGACTGGGCTAATTATCGTTTTGCCTCGGCTTGGATCAACAGCTCTAAGAGGGCAGATGATCAAATTTTAGATCCATTTGAGGTTGGAGACGAATGGTTTGAAGTAGAACTATTGACATTTAGCTTAGTGCCTCAGATTGAGAAAATACCAAGTTCTGAAATCGAAAAAGTCAAACAAACTCAGCAAAAATTAAATAATGAGGTGATTGTACGACAGCGCAGAGAATGGTATCGAACCTATGCTGATGGAGAGATCAGTCTTGATGGACTAGAGAAAAAAGCTCCGCTTGTTGCCCGTGCGATCCGAAAACGACTTATCGAACTCACGTAATGTTATGTTAGAAAACCTGTCTTTAAGTATTTTTTGTAATGTCTAAAAACTATAAAATCACCCTTCTCCCTGGGGACGGGATTGGTCCCGAAATTATGAAGGTGGCGGTAGCAGTGCTTCAGGCGATCGCACCAAAATTTGGTATTACCTTTGCTTTCGAGACAGCTCTCGTTGGCGGTGCTGCGATCGATGCGACAGGGCATCCTTTGCCTGATGAAACCTTGCAGCTTTGCAAAAACAGTGATGCTGTACTACTAGCGGCTGTCGGTGGCGAAAAGTGGGACACCATGCCATCTAATTTGCGTCCAGAGCAAGCTTTACTGGGCTTGCGCGGTGGCATGGGCTTATTTGCCAATTTACGACCTGCGCAGATTTTGCCCCAATTAATTGATGCATCGACCTTGAAGCGTGAAGTTGTGGAAGGCGTAGATATTTTAGTAGTACGCGAACTCACAGGCGGCATTTATTTTGGTAAACCCAAAGGAATTGTCACCGATGAAAACGGTGTGCGTCGTGGCTTTAATACAATGGTTTATACCGAGCCAGAAATCGATCGCATTGCTAGGGTTGGTTTTGAGGCTGCTCAAAAACGTCGCGGTTCTGTCTGTTCCGTTGATAAATCTAATGTCTTGGAAGTATCGCAACTATGGCGCGATCGCGTGACTAGTATTTCCAGTGAATATCCTGACGTGAAGCTATCTCACATGTATGTAGATAATGCCGCCATGCAGATCATTCGTAATCCCAAACAGTTTGATGTTATTCTCACCAGCAATCTATTTGGCGATATTCTCTCTGATGCAGCGGCGATGTTGACAGGTAGCATTGGCATGTTGCCATCGGCTAGTCTCGGTGAAGCGGGAAAACCTGGGGTGTTTGAGCCTGTACATGGTTCTGCTCCTGATATTGCTGGTAAAGATTTGTCGAATCCTTTGGCTCAAGTTTTAAGTGCGGCGATGATGTTGCGCTATGCCTTTAATGAAGGAGAGGCTGCTAATGCGATCGAGATGGCCGTGAATAAGGTTCTCGATTCGGGCAAACGTACAGGCGACATCATGGCGGATGGTTGTGAAAGATTAGGCTGCATTGCTATGGGAGAAGCGTTGCTAGCCGCACTATAAAAAGAGAGATGTCGCATCGCGACATCTCTCTTTTTACAGTGCTTTGCGCTCAAACCCAAACCAAGAAAAAAATGAAAGCGCTGCAAAGCAACGCTTTCATTTTTTTCTTGTGGCTCGTTTTCTTGGTCATACCAATTCACAGAAGTGTCGCCACACTTTTGTGAATTGGTATGACCAAACCCAGTAAGGGTTTTAAAAACACAAAATGGCGTAGCCATCTTGTGTTTTGGTATAACTGCTGTCCTCACACATGGACTACCTTTTTTTGGCACAATAGGACAAGCTAATTGATTTTGTTACTAGCAGGTAAGCCGATTATGACAATCACATTAGAGAAAGCGACATCTTCAGTCATGACTCTTGAGGAGTTCTTTAACTATGATGATGGCACTGATGCTATGTACGAGTTTGAAGATGGAGAATTAATATTAATGACGGCTGAAAGTGAAATCAATCGACGGATTGCAATGTTTATTCTTATATGCTTTGCACAGCAGGGGGTTCCTGCCTATCGGTTATCGATGAAGACAGAAATTGTCACCACTGGCTCTCGGTTGCGTGTTCCTGATTTGGTAGTATTTTCTGAGGAATTAGCGATCGCCATGGAGGGAGCGAAGCGCTCCACCGTCATGCCAGAGATGCCTTCGCCTTTACTAGTAGTCGAGGTAGTTAGTCCAAATCAAAGTAGTCGTGATTATCGCTATAAGCGATCAGAATATGCGGTACGAGGGATTGCCGAATATTGGATCGTTGATCCTGTATTGGGGCGGGTAACAGTATTGGAATGGGTGGATGGTTTTTACGAAGAGAAGGTATATGAGGGTGAACAGGCGATCGCTTCCATAATATTTGCCGATTTAAAGTTGACAGCAGCACAGATTTTACAGGCTAATTAATTGTGTTGTGGGCAACAGCAAACTTTGCTCGATCGCTTGTCTGACAGGTTGACGCACATAGCAATCACTTTCAAGGCATTCGACTAAAAGACGATTAGCATTACAGTATTGACGTAAATGCTCAAGTTGATGGGGAGTGAGATTCCAAATTTGACCAATATTACGATTGTTGATCGTTTGTTGACGCAGGTTATTAGCCCAATCCTCCCATTTGATCTCGCTATCAGCATCTTCAGGGCAAGCTTCAATTAGTTCTGTTAAAGCATCTGCCAATTGCGAATCGACGGCTTCTTGGGCATATTCCAAAGCAAGACTAAGATCTAGTTCTAAATCAAGTCCCAGATCTTCCCCATCTTTAGTTTCTAGGGCTCTTGCCAGATCAAAAGCGAGATCAACATTGAGATTACGATTTTGACAAAGATCAAGATCAAGTACGAGAGTCCGTGCTAAAACATTAGCTAAGTTGTGAGGAGCGCTTTGGGCGATCGCACGTCCAAGAGTTAGATAGAAAGCACGTACCGATTGAATGCGATCAGTCACTTGAACAGATTCTGCTTTTTTGTTAACCCATTGCAACAAACTTTGTAATTGCTGATCGTTAGCTAACAAGCGATCGCAGTGATCCTTCATTAATACTAACAACTCGTCAGCCGAGCGCATCATACCGACAGCAAGGCGCAAAATATCATGCCAACGTTGATCAGTAATTTTACTCGCTAGTAATGTCAATGTATCTTGGTTGCCATTATAAACAAGCTCACGCGCTGCTAAATATTCATGAAAAGTTAAATGCGAAAAAGAATAAATTCCTTTAGCACGTTCTACAAACAACCCATGCTGTGATTCGATCGCCTTGATAATTGCTGCACTATCGAGTTGTAAAGCCTCCTCATCGGTATTTGCTTTTGGTAAATTACGAATATATTCAGTAATATAGCTTTCTAGATCGACTTGCCGAAAGAAGTAATCTCCTTGATAAAATGTCGTACAGGCAACTTGTGACAACAAATCTTCTTTACGTTGCATCGACAAATTTTTATAAATTTGATGCCGTTCAATATTGCGTTTGGCATCCCATTTTTTAAGCAGTACATCCAATCCTTCACGATAGAGTTCTGAACGGTTAGTTGGGAAATCGCCAAATTCATCGAATACTAAACATAATAGAGTCAGCAGTAAAGGATTAGTAGCCAATTCTTGAATAGGGCGATTGTCTTCTACTTTTCGCAAAAACAGGTCAATATGTCGAGAGTTATTAAGAAACCAACGCTGGGCAAATTGCGAAATCTGCAATGGTTGGAAGTTCGCAACCTCGACTTCTGTGAACTTCTCAAATACATATTCCTGCGATCCCAATCGACTGGTAATCACAAAACGATTGGTATAGAACTGCTCTGAAAAACTCCGTAAGTCTTCGAGAACTCGATACAAATCATTTTCGCGAACTTCATCGAGCCCATCTAAGAATAGAATCGCTCGACCTTGTTGTAAAAGCTGTTTAACATTTGCCTCATCACTAATGTTATAAGCGTATAAGTCTTGAGAGATATAATCTAATAACCTCGGCTGAGATTCAGCGCCAGCATACTGACGCAACGTTACAAAAATCGGGACTAAATCATTAAAAATTTCACCTTGCGAACATTTTAGAGCCGTATATTTTAATAGCGTTGTTTTGCCTGCGCCTGGTTTACCGAGCAGCATCAGTTTGCTGTAGCGATTTAGAGCCTCCATACTGGAAATACGATCTTCATTGAGGAGTCCCATCTCAATGCGATCGCGTCCATGATAAGTAGCTAGCAAATCAGCAATTCCTAAACGACGGCGGCTGGTAATTTTTTCTAAAACATCTGTACCTGTATAAATATTTTCCAGATCAATCGGATGGGACATGTCCAACACTCTCATAGTGGCACAGCGCTCTTGGATGATCTGGCGACTGCGATAGCGTAGTTGCTGTACTAGTTCCTCAATATTGATAGCCGATACTACACCTTGACTAGATGCAGATTGGTTGACAAAAAGTAAGTTTTGCTCATTTGGCGAACTAATTGGCGAACTGGTTTCTGCATCTAAAAAATTTTGCAAAATATGTAAGAGGCGATTATTTTTACCAGGTCCTTTCCCTCCGATATCAAACTTCCGATAAATTTCTCCCATCCGCTTACGATAGGCCTCTTCAGAAATGCCTAAAACACTAGCAACTTCACGATCTTCACGATTTTCCCCAAATCGTATTAGGAAAACACTTTCCTGATCAGCCGAAAGCTGATGGGTTTGCGCCATTCGCGTCAGAAATTTTTGGGGAAACATAATTTGGAAATGCTTTCGGAAGCCGATAGATTTAAATCAAGTAACTTGTCGCAGTTAAAATCCATATCCCAAAGATGATCCGCCTGCGCAGCAGGCGGATCATCTTTGGCATCTTTATATTTAACTGCATTCTAATTATCATAAGGAAAGCGGCACGAAGTACCACTTTCCTTATGATAAATGCCGATCGCACCATGAATCAATATCCACTAATAAGCGATCACCTATTTCCCAAGGCAATAAATGGGCGGTATTTGGGTAAGAGATGAATTCACAATTAGGCAATAATTTTGCAGTTTCTAAGGTTGATGCTGCTGTGATATGGCGATCTTGCTCTGCGGCAATCACAAGGCAAGGGATTTGGATTTTAGCTAAATCACCAGTGCGATCATATCCCAGCCTCAGTGCTTGCGTTAATGCTTGTTGAGCATAGCGCGAAGTTTGTAAATAGGCTTTTGCACCAGTATGAGAAATCTGATCATAGGCTCCTTGAGTATGCTGCTGAATTAAATATTTAATCAGCGATCGCTTTCCAAACCACTCAATAGGCCCGCGCTGCTTTGGCGCAATCCAATGCCAAGCAACGGCAATTACTAAATTTACATATTCCCACCAAGCAACTTTTGGTAAACTGCTACTCGGTTTTGCAGCAGTGGCAACTAAAATCAAGCCTGCTATTTTCGGAGCAGTTTTTTTTGGAATAGGAGTGAAGTTGTTTTGAGATAAATTCTGCTGCTCGGCAGCTCGCAACGCCAACTCCATCGCTAAAATTCCACCTAGAGACCATCCTAAAATCAGATATTCCGTTTCTAGATGCTCATTTAATAAGTCTTGCTGCTCAGATTGGAGATCGCTTTCCAAAAGATCCCAGAGATCTTGTATGTGATCTAACATTGTGAAGCTCACAGTTGCCTTACAATTTCCATAACCACGCAAGTCAGGCGCGATCGCCCTAATACCTTGAGCATGAAAGTATTGAGCGAAGATCTGCATTGCTTCGCTGTTTCCAGGGTGTCCGTGCAGGCATAAAACTTTTAATCTGCGATCGCTAATCATCCGAAATACATTTGAAATAAATCAAGTCTTACTTACCTTAACTTGGCAATGACGCAGACTTCACAAGAGCTCGACGCTTTCAATCTCCCAAAAGAAAAAAGCGTCAGTCAAATAATTACCAAATCCATCAATATTATTCCAGTTGATGAAATAATCCCTGACTTGACTTATGCCAGTCTTATGGCAATGCTGAAATTACTCAAGAACCATACAGGTACAGTCAATATTGAGTCTCATCATTTTAGCTGGAATATCTTTATGCATCGTGGGAGAATCGCCTTTATCGAAGATGAAGGTAGTTTTTTGGCGACGCTAAGACGTAAACTCCAAACCCAAAAAGTTCAGCCTTCACAGGATATTTTGCTTAGTAATACTAGCAAGTCTCTCAATATCATTGAGACTTGTGAACTTTTAGGTAAACTTTATGCCCACGCTCGTGAAAACTATCTAATGATTTTCAAGGAAATATTATTAGAAAACCTCTTAGCAATTTCTTTGGAAAAAAAGGTTTCCATGCTATGGAAACCTTTAGCTTTAGATAGTCCGATTATTTTGCCAATCTGGCAAATCAGTGACCTCGAAAAAGCGATCATCAAAGTAACTAAGCAATGGCGCACTTTTACTTATGTGCATCATCCCTACCAAATGGTACAACTACTAGACTCTGAATGTGAAATCGCTCAATTCCCTTTGTTTACTCAAGTTACAAACGGCAAATATCGAATTAGTGAAATTGCCGATTGGTTTCAACAACACATTACTCGCACCGCTCTCAAGCTCGATAAACTTGCAGAAAATCGCACTATTGCTATCTTGCCATTAGCATTAAACTCATCGGAAGCTAATGAAGATTTAGATCTTGATCAAACACAGGAAAAGCGATCTCAACCTAAGGTGATGATTGTTGATGACTCCCCATTGTTACTCAAGCAATTTGGCAATTTAATAACAAGCTGGGGCTATCAGCTAAGCCTAGTCAATGACTCTGCTAACGCCACTAGGCAAATGCTGTCAGAAAAACCGGATATTGTATTTATGGATATCAATATGCCTAATTTAAATGGGTTTGACCTAATTAAACAAATTCGCCGTCAGCCATCATTGGCAAGCATCCCTCTAGTTCTAGTGACATCTGAGAATACTATTACCAACAACTTTCGTGCAAAATGGGCAAATTGTCGATTTTTAAGCAAGCCGCTCAAATCTGATGATATCCAAGAATTTCGTGAGCAAGTTCGGACTATTTTGCAAGATTTTGTCTCTCAATCGCAATTATAGCGATCGTCACTATTGCTTTCTTAGGGTGTGTTAGCGATCGCGAAGCACTGGGTTTATTGGGTGCGTTACGCTGACGCTAATACACCCTACTTCACTGAATGTTAAGATAAAACTAAGTAGAATTGCTTAGACGAAGTATGGCAATAACCCGAATACAATTTGGGATAATGTATCTGAGGAAACCAATCGAATTTGTCCGTAGTTGCTACGATCTATAATGAAGTGATCCGTTTTTTTGTAATACTTATAGTATTTTCCCCATCCAAGTGCCTCCCAGTCAAAAAACATGATTGCTATGACAGGTTCCTTGCCTAACTCAGACCTTGTGTCTAACAACTTGACGGACGGACAAGTAGTGAGGAATGCCACATTACATATCCTGTTAGCTGCTATGCGCGTCATGAGTCGTTCTACGGGAGTGATCCGCGTAGAGACAAAATATCATCGGTGGAAATTATTACTTACGGGTGGAGGACTAGTATTAGCAGAAGAAGAAGGGCAAGTAATACCCACATTGGTTCGCAAATACAACAGCAAAGGCATTAATTTTTCGCGTATTCCTGAATGGGAGCAGCGTCAAAATAATCGACCTTACTGTTATCCTTTTGTGAGTAATGTTTACAAAAAACATCCCGAAATTACTAAGGAAGTTTTAAAAGAAGTTATCTTAGAAAATTTGTTGTCTTTACATTTAGAGGATGGATTCTCTTTTGTATGGAAGCCCGCCGAAGAGCTGCAAATTAATCTACCTGTTTGGCAGTTATCAGTAATCGAAAATAGTATCGCCAATGAAGTAAGGCAATGGCAAAAATTTGATTGTGTAAAACATCCTTACCAATTAGTGCAACTTGTTGATGCGGCTAATTTACTGGCAAGAGTGGGCAACGATAATTTCCCGCTTTTTGCTAAGGTGACCACGGGTCAAGATCGAATCTGTGCGATCGCCGATACTTTTAAACAGCCGATTTATCGCACAGCCTTATTGCTAGACAAGTTAGCACAAAAAAACATTGTGTCAATTGTGCCATTGGAAGAGCGGAAGTCTGACAGTGATATTGGCGTTCGGCAAAATGTATCTGCACCAAAAAATGTCAAAGATGAACCTAGGGTTTTTATCGTTGACGACTCACCTGTTTTATTGCAACAAATGCAAAGGCTGTTAATTAGTTGGGGGTATCAAGTTGATTTTACTGATGATGCTGAAGCAGCTACTGACAGAATCTTAGAATACAAGCCGACTATTGTTTTTATTGATATCAATATGCCAAGTCTAAATGGCTTTGATTTGATCAAACAAATTCGTCGTCAACGGGAATTAGCTTCGTTATCTTTGGTGTTAGTTACTGCTGAGAACAGTATGACTAATAACTTTAGGGCAAGATGGGCAAATTGTCGTTTTCTAGCCAAACCAAGATCATCTTCTGATACTCCAAAATTTCGCGAAGAATTGCGTAATTTATTAAGGGAGCTTGCGCCTTTGTCAACAGACACCCTAGTCTAGGAACTAGTTATATCAGTACTATGATGCTTTTTTGTGAGCAATAAAGTAACCAAGAATATTGTGGTTTGAATCCATTAATTTGTACAAGTTCTGACAATTTTTTACGTATCCTCAAGATATTAGAAAAGGTAAGTTAAGGACAGATAAAAGTAATTGTCAGATTCACATTCATCCTAAATTAATCGTAAGTAACCGCATTTATTTAACTGTATACAATTCAAGGCAAGAATTATGAGCGAGCATTTTTTAATAATTGATGATTCTGCGATTCAGAGGCATTTGTTAAGTTCTTTCTTAACAGATTTTGGTCATACAGTAGATTTCTGCGAATCGACTATTGGCGCTTTAGATAAAATTATCAACAATTCCTACACAGCTATTTTCTTAGACATTGTATTGCCAGATCAAGATGGTTATAAGTTTTTGCGAGAACTGCGATCGCAACATCAACTTGCCGATCAGTACGTGATTTTATGCTCAACCAAAAGTACCAAACTCGAAATTGACTATGGACTAAAACGTGCTAAAGCGAATGACTATTTGCCCAAACCAGTTAGTCGAGAGGCGTTGTCTGAAGTTTTGAATAAGTTGCCCCAACGAGTGAAATGAGCATTTCTGAGATGAGCCAAGTCAATGCAGCTGAGCCATTATTTGATCAGCTATTCGCACCGAGTAACCGATATATTGTGGCAAAAGTTGGCGATCGCACAGTTACTTTTCCCGATACGTTAGTTTCAGAAATTATTATTATCGATCGCAATGCAATCGTTGCTTTACCCTTTTATGAAACTGCAATCATTGGGGTAATGCATCATCAAGCAAATGTGATGCCTTTGCTGTTATTACGATTGCTAATGGGGGAACAACGCACTTTAATCACGGAATCTTTGACGGTGGTTAGACTTAGTAAACTTGCCGACAATTTGGGCAGTAAAAATCTGGGTGGGGTTGGGGTCATTGTAGATCGGGTAATCGGTAGCCTTACTATTGATGAGCATCAACATCAGCGCCAGCAATCTTCAGATGTAGATCAGCTAACGTTTCCATCGATCACCAATGCTAAACATGCAAAAAAAATAAGTCAAACAGTAGCGAATATCAAGGAGACCGAGTATACTCCCATTGAAATTATCCTATCAAGTATTCCTAGTCATATTTGGCAGCCTCAACGCTGGCAGATTTCTAAGTAGTACTTGCACTGATATGTACCGTAGTTTGAAACTTCATACTATTTGGCTACATGATTAGGGCGAGTATAGTGTAGGATGAATTTCACAAAAATGCTACGATCCTTTCCCTATAGCGAATGCATATGGCAAGCACATCTAAGAGAACCCCAGCGACTTCTTCAGGCAAGAGCAATCAGGCATCTTCAAAGAGATCGCCTAAATCGCCAAACGCCCCCAAACCTAATAAGTCAAGAGGCTCAATGGGACTGGGATTGCTGCTGATTGCGATCGGCACATCGCTAATAGGCTTAGGTGGTCTAGGATATTGGTTTTATCAAGAATTACTAAGTAGCGCTCGACGAGAAGTTGATAAATCGGCTGAAGCGCAGGTTCGTCAAATCGATGCTAGGCTCTCAGATATTAAGTCAACAGTTGATGAAGTTGCAGGTGGGGCAAAGGTCCTATCTCAGCAACCGTCAAAGCCAAAAGGCTCTGAACCATATCAACGTCTGATTGTCGATGGATTACAAAATAAGGAATCCATCGTAGGTATGGGGATTGCATCAAATGGCAACTTACTATTTACTCCAGCTAAGCCTCTTGTCCCCTATGTGTGGAGAGAACAGTCAGGCTTAAAGACTGAAACGGCTGGTCAAAAGCTGGCAGCCCCAAATGATAAATTTTTGTCTGGAGATCGCCCTGATATTCAAAAAGCCCCTTTTTATCAAGATACCCTTAAGGGGCAAGCCGCTTGGTCGCAGCCGTATACCGCTCTGGGCAAGACGATTATCACCTACAGTGCTCCCATCAGCGATGGACAGAAAGTTGTCGGGATTGTCAATGCTGATGCGATCGCTAGTGAGCTTTTGTCATTAGTAGATACCGCTTCCTATCAAGAGCCTCCTTATGAAAGCAAATTTGGTTTTTTGGTGGCTAGCAGTAGTGGTCAAGTAATTACTGCCTCCTCCCAGTTTCAGGCGACGCAGACCAAAAATCCTGAGATCGCAGCAGTCCTCACGAGTCTTACTCAACAAGCTAAAGCCAAACCATCAGGAATTGTCCAAACTGGAGGCTATCTCTGGGCATACCGCAAAATCCAAGGTAGCGATTTGCTCTTTGTAGCACAGTTGCCCGAATCAGAAATCACCAACAAGCTAATGCTTCCAGTCGGTGTTGCGGCTGTTAGTATCAGTGCGATTTTGGCGATCGCCATTTTATTATTCGTGAACTCGCTCAAAAAGCGACTTAAACCCCTTACCGAAGAATGCGATCGCTACTTGAGTCAGCAAGGAAATTCAGGTGTAAATATCACAGCAGGTAAAGATGAAATTGATCATCTTGGAATCTCGCTTAAAAATACCTTCCAACAAGTAAAAAATAATGAAATTCGCTTGCGTAGTGGATTGAGCCAACCATTATCATCATCCGATGATGATATATCGGCAGCAGCACAGCTCCAGCAAAATTTTGCGGAAACAGAGTTGATGGAGGCTGAAGTTGGCAACTTATTAGATGTTGTCTCATCTATGGAAGAGGGTGATCTCACGATTGAGGCTCAAGTAAATGATCGCGCTACAGGGCTGGTCGCCGACACCCTCAACCGTCTCCGCGAAAAACTCGTAGAGATTATTTCTAGTGTTTTAGGTACAGCTAAACAGGTGGCTCAAGGTGCTGCCGATCTTGAAGAATTAGCCAACACTGTCGTGTTAAATACCGCTGAACAAGCTCAGTCAATTGCTCAAGGACAAGCTCTAACTGAACAAGTTGCCGCTATCGCGGAGAGATCTTCAGCTCAGGTAAACGTTGCGAACCAATCACTTCAAGAAGTACGCGATACAGTTGCTTCTGGACAAACGGCGATTATAGCTCTGACTGATAGTATTAGCGTCTTACAAACGGGTTCAGCCCAAATCGTCCAGCGCATGAAAACATTGGGCGAATTCGTTGGTTTAGCCGAACAATTTGTACAAGATCAAGGTCAAATTGCTTCTTTGACTCAAGTTCTGGCACTCAATGCCACCCTTGTCGCCGCTCGTGCTGCTGAACAAAAAGATCCTAAGCAATTTGCTGGTGTAGCTCGTGAATTTGAGTCAATCGCTGGGCAGGTAAATGATTTAGCAACTCAAACCAATGATGGTTTAACCGTTTTGCAACAGCGTACATCTCAAATCCAAACCGTAGTAACAGCGATCGATGCTGAAGTTCAGAATTTAAGTGGACTTGTTGCTGGTTTTACGTCAGGTGTAGAGTCATCTCAATCTGCGTTCAATAGCATTCAAATAGCTACTGAAGAAGTTGTCCAAATTGGACAAACTATTACTGAATCTAGTACCGAAATTGCAGAAGCTGCTGGCTCTACAGCGAGCTATATGAGTGAAATTGCTCAGTTAGCCGATCGCACTGCCGACCTAACTCGATCTGCTCGTCAACAAGCTGAATCGATGGGAAATCAAGCTCAGCAACTATTACAAGGCATTCAGTTCTTCCATTTGCCTGACACATCTGATCAGCTAGCTCCTGATACATCTATCGACAGATTGGTCGATTCAGCAGCTGAGGTGAGCAATACTGGGGCTAATAATTTAGGTCTAGTTGTACCTGCGATTGCTGTAGCAGCGTCAGTAACAGCCGTCAGCTTTACTCAATCAGCGCCAGCTTTACCAAATGGATATGAAGCTGAGGAAGATAACACAGCTACCGATAATATATATCTTGAAAATCTTCTTGACGATGGCGTTAGCAGTGATCTGATCGATGATAATGCGGTTAAATCACCTCAAGAACAAAGCTTTGACTCTATTCCAGAAAATTTCATAGCAGGAGATATTGCTGACAATCAAAATCCAGATGCAGCAACATATTCTAACCTCACGGATATCTCTCTAATAGAAGAATCTCTGCTTGCCGATCTTAAACAAGAAGTCTATGACGATATTTCGTTTGACGAATCTTCGCCCCTTGACGATACTGAACCAACTATAAAGAATCAGATGGAGGGAGTGAATGAATTTTCGATCGTTGAAGCTTCTAGTGATCCGCTAATTGTATCTGCTACCTCTTCATTTTTGGAAGATACAGCTTTTGGCACTGTGACACCACTTGCCGAAGATGCAAACCTGAACTTACCGACCTTTGTTGATTTTTCAATTCCAGATATGGATGATGTTGACTTCATCATCCCCAAAATGAATATAGAATCTACCCTAGACGATTCCAATTCATTCTTTGATCATGATAATTCAATGCAATCTCCTGAAGTTAATCAGGGCGGAGTAGATTTTGATCCATTTGCTATGGATGATCAAACAGTATTTCAAGCATCTTCGGATGTTAGTGATGCTGCGATCGCAAATAGTGACAATGTATTTGAGTTAACTGAATCAGAAATAAGTGTCTCTATCAATAATCCTGAAAATATTTCTGGGATTTCTGAATTTAACCAGTTTGTAGATTACGATCAATTCACATCTAACGAAGCAGTTAATGAATCCTTAGAAGAACCTATCGAAAGTTCTGCCAATGAAGCTTTTCGTGATTCTTTTAACATCCCTTTTGATGAGCCCCTATTTGATGGAGACTTGAATGAAGCTCTTAATGATTCCCTAGATCACCCATTTGCTGTTCCTGAAGATATTACTGAGCTGCGTCCAGAGTATACAGATGATGAATTGGATTACGAACTATCTGAGCAAGATTTTAACAACTCATTTAATTTAGAACAACCAGTAGATATTTCTACAAATAATTTTGAAGCTCTCAATGATTCCCTAGATCAACCATTTGCTGTTCCTGAAGATATTACTGAGCTGCACCCAGAGTATACAGATGATGAATTGAATTACGAACTATCTGAACAAGATTTTAACAACTCATTTAATTTAGAACAACCAGTAGATATTTCTACAAATAATTTTGAAAATCAAGTTGAACTATCTGAGTTACCCACTCAAATCCCTGATATTTATCTTGCCGAATCATCAGATGATGAATTTCCTGAAGAGTTTAATTTTGAAATCGAAGACGACCCATTAACAAGCTATGCAGATTCAGTCGAATCTGATCATTTCTTTGATGCGATTCCAACCCAAGGTAATGAAGGGTTTGAAGAAATTGTTGAAGCTTTTGATGAGCAAGTAAATGATTATGCACCTGAATTGGAGATTCCATCACCCTCAATAGACATATCTGAGCAGTCTTCAACAGAATTTACTTTTGAAATTAATGAAAGCTTATCGATGGGATCATCTAATTTAGTTGAATTGGATAATTTCTCAGGAAGTTCATCTGATAGCCTATTTGATGATAGTCCGATCAATGAAAGTGAAGAATTTATTGCGAATCCATTTGATACTTCTGTAAATATTCAATACGAAGAGTCAGTTGTTTCAGAGTCGATAGCTCAAGAGATCTATTCACTAGACTTAAATGATGAGCAATCAGAAGGTTTATCTTCATTGTTTAATATAGCTGAAGAAGTTGCTGAAGTAGATTTAGGAGACGATCAATACGGGTTTGAGCAAAATATAGCTGATAGCCTAGTGGCACAAACTGATGAGTTAGACTCAATCTGGCAGACCGAAGAATCAGCCTCAGACGATTCAGACTTTTCTGCGGACTTTGACGTAAGTACAAGCTCAACCGACGAGCAAGTCGCCGAACCATTTGATATTTCTATAAATCTTCAGGAAGATGAGGCTTATAGCCCAGAAACAGGTATACAAGTATCATCAATGTTTGATTCCGATCAGCAGTTAGAAGATCTTTCTGAGGAGATTTCTGATGAACTGTCTGAAGATTTCTCTTTTGAGATAGAGGAGGATCTGTTAACTGACCAAATGGATTTAGGGAATGATGCATTTGATACAGCATTTACTACATCGCAACCTGAAGTAGAGGACATAAGTGTATCAGCTGCACTGGCAGACAATGAATCAGAGTCAGCTTTTCCTTCATTGATTGATGAAAGTGAAAATCCAGAAAACCATTCCTCCAAAGCAATCTGGGATACAGACGAGATTGCATTAGTTTTTGGCGAAATCCCTAACATTCAGGAAGATTTGGATGAAGCTTCTTCTTTCGCAACCGATAATCTTAGTACAACTTTTGTCCTTCCAGACTTGTCGAACATGGAAGAAACTGGTGATGCATTGATGGATGAAGAATTTAACTTTGACATATCTGATGACACTCCCAACTTTAACGCCTTCTCAAATTCTTTGGAAGGAGATGTTGAGGATTTAGTGAGTAACACAGGACTTGATGACAGTGAAGCTCCACCAGACTATGCCTCTGATGCAATCTGGCAAACCGACTCAATCGCACCAGATTTAGGGGAAATTGCTGGCATTGAGGAAGATTTAGTTGCTGTTCAGCCTTCTTCTGTCGCTGATAGTCTTAGTTCAGCTTTTGTTCTGCCAGACTTGTCACAGATGGAAGAAGCCGACGAAGCATTAATAGATGAAGCCTTTGACTTTGGCATATCTGATGTCACTGATGACGCTGGCGGCGCTGATAATTTTGGTGTTTCAATAAGTTCATTCGAGGAAGAATCTCCTGTAGCTTTTGATGAAGATCTGCTGAATGAAACAGATGCAGATTTATCCTCAGTATTTAGTGACAATCTAGAACAAGGTACAGGATTAAGCTATCAAGAATTCATCAGTAATTCTGAAGCCAGCTTTGACATTGATGATAATACCTCAACCTTTGCAGATCTGACTGGAGGTTTAGAATCTGAAGACGAATCGATCGAGTTTAGTGAAATCATGAATGTGAAAAACTTCACAGACAATGCTTTAGATTTAGAAGAGTCAGTGATGTTTGAGGCGATCGCAGATGAAGCAAACGATTTCAATCTAGAATCCTCAGC
Source organism: Pseudanabaena sp. UWO311 (assembly GCF_006937785.1). GTDB lineage: Bacteria > Cyanobacteriota > Cyanobacteriia > Pseudanabaenales > Pseudanabaenaceae > Pseudanabaena. The sequence continues at coordinate 47,636 of NZ_SJEE01000024.1, read as the reverse complement.
TGACTCTCTAGACTTGAGTGTTTCTGAAATTGCCAACTTGGGCTTAGACGCTGAATTTACTGAATCTATGCCCGATCTTTCGTTGGATTTCTCAGATAATTGGCTTCATGAGGTCGCTGAAGACAGGAATCCTAGTAGTGTGAAATTTGCTGATTCAGATGATGATATATCTATTGGCTATCCATCTGAAGATGAAGTTAATGCCATATCAGATGGCGACATCTATGGTTTTGCTGATAATCTGCTAGACAGTCTCATGGATGAAGCTGATGAAGAGTTTGATAGTTTGTCAATGGATTTACCTGACTTGCAAACATTACCTCACTTGCCAAGCTTTAATGATAATTCTTTGGAGGATGAGGATAGTAATGGTGAATTAGAAAGTGAGTTTGACTTCTCTGCATTTGATTTGCCAGTAGAAGATTCGATTAGCACAGCTAGAGCCGAAATCGATGATTTTCTGTCAGGTAGTTTAGATATTGAGGAAGAAGGGACTCAGAAAAAAAATCCTACTAAACTAGTTGAAACAGACAACTCAAGTTCAGTTTAACCCCCTGAAGAGAACGCGCGAAGCGAGTTCTCTTACTTTTAGGGCTACTGTACTGAAACAAATCCTAGCCTTTGGACAATTTGCTGCCCTTGAGGTGAGAGCGCAAACTCAATAAACTGCTTAGAGACAGGACTGGTGATCTTTTTCACACCTAAAAATAGACTGCGACTAATTGGATATTTGCCAGCTTTGACCGCACTAACGTCCGTAGGCAGAACTCCATCGATCGCAATAATTCTCACAATTTCTTGCTTCTCTACCTGTGAAACCGTGGCATAACTGATCCCGTTATCGCCTATATCGCGCAAAATTGCTGTTGTTTCGTCTTGTTTCCATGTAATGAAGTTAGGACTATCTGGCGCGAATCCTTGACCGAGTAAAACAATATCTTGAAAAGCTTCTCTAGTTCCGCTTGTGGTGGCGCGATTGATCACTCTAATTGGTTGATTTGCCCCGCCAACCTGTGACCAGTTAGTAATTTTACCCAGATAGATATCGCGTACTTGCTCCTTAGTTAAATTACCTTTAAAGGGATTATTAATGCCAACTACTAAGGCGATCGCATCTTTAGCGATCGGCACTAATTGTATACCTGCTTGGGCTTCAGCAGCTTTGAGCGGACGAGAAGTCGCTGCGATCGCGATACTACCATCAATAAGATTTTTCAATCCCTGATTTGAACCAGTTGGATTACCATCAGGAACTCCATAGGAGCTCGGTATGTTTGGGTTAACTTGGCTAAAGTCATTACGCAGGGCTTTAATCAGGGCAACCATTGCCGTACTGCCATCTATTCCCAAAATACTAGGATTGGGCAGAGATGTATCAAGGTTTAAGTTTGTTGACGTTAGTACGGGCGGGGTTGGTTGTGCTGATGAATCTGGTGTTGCCGTGGTAGCTGGTGTAGCTGGTACTACTGTTGATTTTTGTTGTGAAAAAAACCAGTAGCCTCCGCCAGCAATCCCTGCTGTGACTAGCATCGACAGTACTAAAACTGTAGTTTCTTTACCCTGTGACATATGCCCATTTCCCTAAGAATATCTGCAAGATTGGCTTAACTTTACCCTAAATTTAGCCGTCCAACTGTAGCTCAAGGTCAGATCTACTTTCTGGCAACCTAAGATAAGATCAAAGCTAGAAGTAGCAATCATAGACGTGACGTGTTTCAAAAAATCCGATTCCAAGCAAACCAAATTTGGCGGCATCAAGTGGTGGCGCTCCTTGCCAATCTCAAAGTCGCGATCGCCCTTTTATTATGCATAGCCCTATTTAGCATCCTCGGCACAGTGATCGAGCAGGGACAAACTATTGACTTTTATCATGAAAACTATCCCGAACATCCTGCCCTATTTGGATTTTTATCGTATAAGGTGATTTTGGCGATCGGATTAGAACATGTCTATGGAAGCTGGTGGTTTCTTTCACTGTTAATCTTATTTGGCACAAGCCTTACTGCTTGCACCTTCAATCGGCAATTGCCAATTCTCAAAGCCTCCAAGCGCTGGTTTTACTATACCAAGCCCCAAAGCTTTGCAAAACTCCCTCTCGCCACGGAAATTATTGGCGGCGATCTCAATAATTTAGCGCGATCGCTACAAGGCAAAAACTACAAGGTTTATCAAGCTGATGATCGCCTTTATGCGCGTAAAGGGCTGGTTGGTAGAGTTGGACCAATTATTGTCCATGCCAGTATGTTGCTAGTTTTAATCGGTTCAATTTGGGGGGCACTAACGGGTTTCACCGCGCAAGAAATGGTTCCCAGTGGTGAGACATTTCAAGTTAAGAATATTACCGAAGCAGGTGCTTGGTCAGCAAATCAAGTTCCTAAAGATTGGTCGGTACGAGTCAATCGCTTTTGGATTGATTACACACCGAAGGGAAGTATTGATCAGTTCTATTCCGATTTGTCAGTTATTGATAATGACGGCAAAGAAGTCGATCGCCAAACTATCCATGTAAATAAACCGCTCAAATACAAGGGTGTTACCTTCTATCAAGCAAATTGGGATATTCATGCGGTCAAATTTACATTTAACAATAGCCCAATCCTACAATTACCCGTTAGGAAGTTAGAATCTCAAAATGGTGGTCGTCAAGTATGGGGAACATGGATTCCTACCAAGCCAGATCTCAGTGCTGGGATTACGCTCATTACTCCCGATTTACAAGGTACTTTCCTAATCTATGACGAGAAGGGCAATCTGCTTACTATGGTTCGTACAAATGGCAGTGCGGAAGTTAATGGCGTAACTTTTACCTTAAAAGAAGCGATCGGTAGTACAGGTTTGCAAATTAAAGCTGACCCGGGGATTCCCATTGTTTATGCAGGATTTGGATTGTTGATGTTAGGGGTGATCATGAGCTACGTCAGTCACTCACAGGTATGGGCTTTGCAAGTTGGCGATCGCCTCTATATTGGCGGCAAAACTAACCGTGCTCAAGTTAGTTTTGAGTCAGAACTAATTGATGTTACGAATGTAGTTGATCAGGGTGCGATCTCCTTCTCAACATCCCAAATTACGCCGATCGCCAATTCATAAAAAATTAATTGCGATTATAGCGAAATCTGCCATCAACCCAAAAAGAGCATTGAGGTGCAGAACGCTTCAATGCTCTTTTTGGGTTTAGCGGACAGGTAAACAGATTGTATTTGTGATCGTACAATTAACACCTTTATATTTCTTGCAGACTTGTTTCGCAGTATTTTCGGCAACAGTTATATCTTCTGACCAGCCTGAGCCAGCCGCTCCATTAGAACTCTCCGCCAAAGATATACAAGCATTTTGCGCCCAAATTAACACTTGACAATCTCCTGAACTAGAAGAGCTTTCACATTCCATTAAAGCCCTATTCTCGGCTGCTTTTCGGGAAGGATAATTCCAAGAGTATCCTTTTGATTGAGTCGATGGGGAACGAGCGATCGCACCAAAACTTGGCATAGTAGGATCGGTAGTTGGAGTCGCAGGGGGTGGCTTTGGAGTTGCAGTTTCTGTTGCTATAGGCTCTGTTATTTCTGGACTTGGGGAATTAGTTGGAGAAACTGATGGAGAACTTGTTGGAGTAATTTGAGCATTATTACCAGTCTGGTTAGTTAGTTTTGGTATGAGCATAGCTGTGGCGATCGCTGCCGAAACTGATATCACAGCAGTTAAGGCGATCCATAGAAATGGCTGAAATTTCGAGAAGGCTGGATTAGGTGCAGAGACTGTGACATGTGGAGTTGTAGCAGGAGATTGCGGTGTTGTTGGGATAGGGAGTTGAGGTGTAGTAGGCTCAGATATAGGAGCAGTAACTTTGTTTGTATTAGTAATTATCGTTGGTGATGAATCCGCTGCGGTTAATGGGTAAGAGATTGCTTCAGTTGGTGCAATATTATTAATATTGGTTGCCCCAAGAGGCTGCATGGCGTGTAAAGCTTCGATCGCAGATTTATAGCGCTGACTAAAATGATAAAACACCATGTTTTGCAATACTTCTGCAAAAGCATCGCTAACCTGCACGCGATCGCGCCATAAGATTTCGCCTGTATTGGCATCTTCTTGTAAGCTATCAGGAGCAATTCCTGTAAGCGCTTGAATCCCAATCATACCTACGGCATAAACATCACTGCTGAGTCGTGGTTTTCCCCTTGCTTGCTCGCTGGGCATATATCCTGGAGAGCCAATGCTTACCGTGACACTAGTATTTCCCTGTGTGTCCGTTCCAAGAGCAGTGACATCTTTAACTGCACCAAAGTCAATGAGGACGATTTTGCCATCTTGCTGACGACGCATGAGGTTAGCAAGTTTAATGTCGCGATGGATGACATTATTTTGATGGACAAAGGATAGAACTTCTAAAATTTCCAGCAATAATGTAATCGTGGCACTTTCCGATAAACGCTGCCCAATCGGAATCTCAGCAGCAAGGCTTTGCCCTTCCACAAATTCTTGTACTAAAAAGAATTCATTGTTTTCTTCAAAGTGAGCAAATAGCTTAGGGATCTGGGGATGAGCATTTCCCAATTTGTAAAGATACTCTGCTTCGCGTTCAAATAGGCTTTTGGCGATCGGCAAAACATTTGGGCTAGTATCCTTAGGCTTAAGTTGCTTGACCACACAGTTGGGATGTCCTGGTAGGTCTGTGTCTTGAGCCAAGTAAGTGTCGCCAAATCCCCCACTGCCAAGAACCTTGAGGATCTTGTAGCGATTCCTTAATGTTTTGCCTACAAACATAGTTACCTTCCAAGTTACAGAGCTGCTGGACTGAAGCCTTTGTAGATAGACATAAGCAATTCATAAATTGCTCATATCTCCACAATCAAATAGGATTGCTATAGCCTTAAGCTTAACAAACAGAGTTATGATTGAGCTATAGCTTTAGCCATTCTTAAAACGAAAAGATGAGAGGCGGTGCTTTGCGCCGCCTCTCATCTTTTGAACTTAGAAGCTTACTGTGCTGAATTAAATGCTGAATTTAAATATTGAATGCAAAATAAAAAAGCGATTGTATTAGGGGTCTCTGGGGCATCAGGCATGATTTATGCAGTGCGATCGCTCAGGTTTTTATTAAATAATCATTACAACGTCGATCTGGTTGCTTCTAAGGCAGCGATGATGGTCTGGCAATCTGAGAATGATATTGTGATGCCAAGTAACTTGCGATCGCAAGAACAATTCTGGCGGGATCGTAGTGAGACTAGCGGTGGTAAGTTAATTTGTCATCAATGGGCGGATGTGGGCGCAACGATCGCTAGTGGTTCATTTCGGACATTAGGGATGCTGGTAATTCCTTGTAGTATGGCAACAGTAGCAAAAATTGCGCATGGCTTAAGTTCAGACTTGTTAGAAAGAGCGGCTGATGTGCACCTTAAGGAAGGTCGGCGATTGGTAATCGTTCCTCGTGAAACACCATTAAGCTTGATCCATTTGCGAAATCTCACTACTCTAGCTGAGGCAGGAGCAAGAATAGTGCCAGCGATTCCTGCTTGGTATCATAACCCTCAAACAATTGAAGATTTGGTAGACTTTGTAATCGCTAGAGCGCTGGATCAACTGGATATTGATGCAGATTTAATCCAGCGTTGGCAGGGTAGAATGCCCTCTAATATTGCCGAAGGAGATCTAGAACTATGAATCGATCGCGTTTTTCACAGACTGCAAATGCTGCTAACAGGAAATCATCTAGTACGATCATGATCGTGCAGATTTTGGGCTTAGGGATTGCAATTACATTACTAGCGGCTGTTTTTGTTCAAAATTTGCAACCTGCGGTGCAGATTTTCTTTTTAGGTCAAAAGACAGTCGAGATTCCCTTAAGTGTTGCCATGTTGGTGGCTTTTGTGGGCGGTGGAATTCTGGCGTTTGTGATCAATGCGATCGCTTCTTGGCGACAAAATCTATTGATTCGTCGGGCTGTGATTGCATCTGGAGTTGGCAAAGATACTAAAGAACAGGTCAAAGCTGAAAGTTCTCAGACAAAGGAAGAATTTGTCGAGGAAGATGAAGAGTATGAAGATGAGGAGGAGGAAGAGTACGAAGATGATGATCCTGATACCGTCCCCTATGCTAATCGTCGTAACCTGAAATCTAAAAGTTCTAATCAAGCTAAGCGAGATCGTCCTCCCCTTGACGCAAAATTTATCAAATAAACCAAACCCAAGATTTTGATTGAGAATGCTGCCTTGCAGCATTCTCAATCAAAATCTTGGGGCTTAGAACATTTCTCGTAAAGAATCTCCCACTTGATAAAAGTTGGAATTACCCCCTTTAATTCCCCTTTGAAAAGGAGGAAGACGAGAAATCTTGTTCCCTCCCCTTTGCAAGGGGAGGGTTAGGGTGGGGTAAATTTTAAATGAGAAATCACCTTATTTCAGCACAGAGCGCTGTAATTTAAAGACTCATGAGTTCTTATCTATCCATATTTTTACTGTTGTTGATCCTTTTGCGATGCATCTTTTGGCTATTTGCACCGCCAAATCCTGATGAAGCTTACTATTGGTTGTGGGGACAACATTTAGACTTCTCCTATTACGACCATCCGCCGTTGCAATCATGGCTACAGGGATGGATAACTGCATGGTTTGGTAAGTCTCTGTTCACGTTGCGATCGCTAAATCTTTTTTCTAATGGGCTCTTTTTCTATACCTATTACCGTATTCTCAGATATCTTTATGGAGATCTTGCAAGGCGCTATATCTGGTGGATGATTTTTGCTGTCCTTTGTTCACCTCTATATAGCGTTATGCTTTCCTTAGCATGGCACGATCATTTAGCAATTTCCCTTAGCCTTGTTGGAGCGTATTTATGCATTCGCTTTCTGGATGAATATTTAGCAAATGGAAAGGGGACAAATTGGCGGCTATATGGCAGTGCGATCGCTCTTTCACTAGCGCACATTACTAAATATAATTCGCTGTTTATGACCTTGGGTTTATTGACTGCGATCGCGACACATTCTCAGTTAAGAAGATTATTTCTAGACATACGTATATGGCTATGTGTGGGTATTGGTGCGATCGCTTTTCTACCAGTATTTTATTGGAACTACAGCAATAATTTTTTGTCATTCCGTTTCTATGCAAATCGCAGTATCGATAGTGGCACGTTAGTTATGCGATTGTTAGAACCACTGGGCTTTATTGGAATTTCGCTATTAATGCTTTCGCCGTTTGTAGCATGGTTGGTGTGGCAAGGTTTTCGCAATGCTGACAGAGAGAATTCTACGGGCATTCTTTCTGTCAGGCAATCTGTATTGTTATATAAAAGAATTACAGTTTGGACATTTGTAATTCCCTCAGGGATACTGATGGCGATTTCATTGGTTTCTACAGCCCTCTATTATTGGAATATTCATGCATATTTACTTCTATTTCCCTTGTTGCCTTTAGCTTTAGCCGATTTTCTTCACCCTCTAGCCTCATCTCCCAGAGGGAGAGGAGGAGAGAATTTGAAAGTTTTTTATGGAATGGGAGTATTTGGGTTAATATTTACATCTCTATTTGTCTGGAACTCCTGCATGTTCCCGATCAGTGCCGTATTTGGGAAAGATGGAGATCAAGATGGGCGGATGATTTATGGCTGGCAAGAGGTTGCTGCGGAAGTGATAAAAATCAGCAATACTTTACCAGAAATCCCTCTGTTAATCACTTCTGACTATCGCTCGGCGGCGGAGCTTGCCTATGAGATGCAAAATCCCAATGTGACGGCAATTTCTAAACGGGTTAGTCAATTTACGATTTGGAACCTAGAGAATGCAGCGAAACAGAATGGTAAAAATGCAATTGTGATTTCCGATCAATGGTATCCCCTGACTGATGATGCGATCGCGCATTTTGATCGGTTCACCCCGATTAGTAATGTCCAGATTCGTCGATTTGGCTTGTACTTGAAGACCTATGAAATTGCGATCGGCAAAAATTACAAACCATAAGAAAAGAGGTGGCGCTTTACGTCACCTCTTTTCGCAATTCTTAACCTGGGGGCCAAGCAAAGGAGCGATCGCCTAAAACATGAATATGTAAATGGAACACGCTTTGCCCTGCCTCCGCGCCATTATTGGTAACTAACCGAAAAGCGGTTAAGCCTTCTTGTGCGGCGACTTTACTTGCTACCAATAACAAATGCCCAAGCAATGATTGATCCTCAGTTGTTGCTTCTGAAAGCTTGACAATTGGCTTTTTGGGAATGACTAGAAAATGGACAGGAGCTTGAGGATTGACATCGCGGAACGCAAGTGACAGATCATCTTCATAAAGAATACTTGCAGGAATTTCTCGCTTAATAATTTTACTGAATATAGTTTCGCTCATTTTAAAAACCTCTATTTTTTGTATATACAGCGTTTTGCGCTCAAACCAAAACCAAGAAATTTTTTAAAAGTGTTGCTTTGCGACACTTTTAAAAAATTTCTTATGGTTCGTTTATTTTTAGCGCTATTGTGACGCAAAGCGTCGCAATAGCCACAACTTATTTACAATTCGTTCTTCGCGGAGCCTGTAAACACAAGAGTTGCAGGGCCAGTCATCAAAATGCGATCGCTTTCGGCTGACCAGTTGATTTTGAGATCGCCTCCAGGCAGATTAACAGTACAAATGCGATCGCAAAGATCATTTAACACACCAGCAACCACTGTCGCACAAGCGCCTGTACCACAAGCCAGAGTTGCTCCTGCGCCACGTTCCCATACGCGCATTTTCACATAGCTGCGATTAACGACTTCCACAAATTCCGTATTTGTCCGTTTTGGGAATACGGGATGATGTTCAAAGAGAACTCCAATCTCAGCTAAAGGAATCGTATCAACATCATCCACAAAAGTCATGCAGTGAGGGTTGCCCATGCTCACAGTCGTCACATTCCAAGTCTTGCCACCAACTTCAAGCGGCAGATTGACAACCTTGCGATCGCTTTCGCCCAGAGTCGTCGGGATCTCGGCGGCAGTCAAAAATGGTTTGCCCATATCCACAGTGACCTGTCCATCCACATCCATCTGTGGCACGATCAAACCAGCACCAGTCTGAATCTGATACTTTCGATCAATAGTTGGGATATTCAAGTCCTGCATAAATTTAGCTAAGCAACGAATTCCATTGCCGCACATCTCTGGCTCAGAGCCATCGGAGTTAAAAATCAGCATCCGATGTTCACCATTTGCCTCAGTCAGCAAGAAAATGACACCATCTGCACCAACACCAAAATTGCGATCGCACCATTTGACAGCCTGCTCAGAGGTGAGAATTGGTTCGGTAATGTGACGGTTATCGATCAGGATAAAATCGTTACCTAAGCCGTGATATTTACTAAATGCGATCGACATGGATTAATTCAATATATTTTTGAATATTATATCGATCTCCATCGACAAATCAAAAAAGGAGATGAGGTGCAAAGCACCTCATTTCCTTTTTTGATTTGGTACTATAAAGCAAATCAAAACCCAATAAGATAAGTGGCGGCGCTTCGCGCCGCCACTTATCTTATTGGGAGCAAAACTTTCCGTATCACATATGTAATATGTGATACGGAAATTGCGAGAGGTTGTATAGTATTTAATTGTATAGATCGTTCTATTTATTTAAGTAAGCATAAACGTCAAGTATTTGAAACCATGACTACAACTGTGACTGCCTCCGTAACTACTCCCTTGCGTCCTGTTAGCAAAGATGGATTGGTAGCCTTGGCTGCGAAAGCACAAGCTAACCCCAATGTCATCGGCACATTGAAAGTAAAGACAGTCTGTGAAGGGCAATTTCGCAACCTAACCTATGTGCGCGATCTACCTGAGCATGTCATTGATGAACCCCCAACTCTACTTGGACAAGATACTGCTCCTAACCCATCCGAAGCTTTGCTGGCTTGTCTAGGCTCTTGTCTGTCCGTGGGCATTCATGCTAACGCAATCATGCGTGGAATTACGCTTTCCAAATTAGAGTTATATCTCGAAGGCGATATTAATATCACAGGTGTTTGGGGTATTGGAGATCTATCTAAGAAGCGTTTAGGCATTAGTGCTGTGCGTGTGAAAGTGGATATCGAGTCCGATGCGACTAAGGAAGAACTTGCTGAACTTCTAGAACATGCAAATTACTGGTCGCCAGTTGCGAATACTTTCCGTAATCCTGTGGATATGGAAGTTTCTCTAGCATAAAATGAAATATATGCCGCGCTAAGCGCGGCATATTTGGGCTTAATCAAAAAATATTAAAAGTTTAAGATAAGGGAAGAAGCAATGCAGGTTAGTGAAATCATAATCAAGAAACCTCAAGACAAACTGCTCACTGATGCAGCTTTAATGCAGAGTTTAAAAGAGGCGATCGCTCAAAAATTAGCACCTGATGTTACTAACATTGATTTAAAAGGTATTTATCCAGAAGAATTTTTGCGCTATATTGGTAGTCTGGGTGCATATGGTCAAGGTGTTAGTACAGAATATGGTGGTACGGGGCGTGGCGTATTACCTGCATTAAAGGCGATCGAAATAGTTTCGGAAACTTGTCTGAGCACAGGGTTTATGACTTGGTGTCACAATGCTTGCTCTTGGTATTTACAAAATACTGATAATCCTTTTCTAAGAGAACAAATCTTACCGCAAGTTGCAACGGGAAAGCTTTTGTCGGGAACGGGTTTATCGAATCCGATGAAACACTTTGCAGGCATTGAGAAGATCAAAATCATTGCTACGCCTTGCGAAGGTGGTTATATTCTCAATGGCACATTGCCTTGGGTTTCTAATATAGGCGATCAGCATTTATTTGGGATATCTGCTCAAATAGAAGGAACTGATAACTATCTGATGGCGATCGCACAGGGTGGAATGCAAGGACTAGAACTAAGGCAAGATGTGCATTTTATTGCTCTTGAAGGGACGAATACATTTAGATGTTTGTTTCGTAATGCTTTTATCAGTCATGATTGGGTGTTAGCGGCTCCATGCGATCGCTATGTGGAATATATCAAAGCAGGATTTATCCTAATGCAGGTGGGGATGGGCTTAGGCTTGACTCAAAATTGTATTGATTTAATGCTAAGGATTGATAGAACTAAACAACATGTCAATCAATACCTCGATGATCGTCCCGATGAAATGGAATGTGAACTCGAAACTTTGCGCTTGAAATCCTATCGTTTAGCTGAAGCGATCGGGCATGGTCGGGAAATTGTCAGCAAGGAAATTTTGCGGGAAGTAATTGAATCGAGAGCAACTGCTTCAGAGTTATCACTTAGAGCTTCGCAATCTTTAATGCTCCATGCAGGTGCGATCGGTTATGTACATGGTAGCGTGTATGATCGCCGTTTACGCGAATCATATTTCGTTGCTATGGTGACACCTGCGCTCAAACATTTACGCAAAGTATTAGCAAGTATGTCTTAGTTAGAAATAGCTAGTTTTTATAAGATTAGTATAGCTAAAATTTAAAAGGCTAAATCATAATCTAAGCTCCTAACAAAGTTCTATTTTTAAAATAAAATTTTGTTATTTCCTGATGAGAAGAAATTATAAACTAGTCGGTATAAACTAGATTTAAGGACTATAGAAGATGCGTTATGCTATCGCTAACACATCCTACTTTTAATTCTAACAATCTACTTATATCAACACAATAATAATTGCCGATTATATAAAGCAGAAAATATTTTTGATATTAGATGCAAGGGGCTTAAGCCCCTTGTTTTTTTAAGTCTTAGGTTATAGTAATTTATTTGGGATTTATATATAATTCATGTATTTTATTAGTTTTTTGATGCTAGAAAATCGATTTATATTCAGCATAAAAATGATCTACAAATTATCTCCATATTAATAATGCAATACTTTTCGTATATGTCTATACCGATTTAATTACAAACAAGTTGCTACAGTGCTAATAATTAAATTTATCTTTAGCTATTTATGGCTAATTGAACTGCATTCATTAGATTAAGAATTATTCTCTAAAATACAAACAATAACCAATCATGACATCTCACCTGATAGAACAGATGGTCGCTTCAGCGATAGGAAATAACTCAATCTCTGCTCAAATTTCTGATTACTCTGTCGCTCAAACAAACAATAATTTATGGAATGCTTGTCCCTGTGGCGCAGATCATAATGCTGATCAGCATCAGAGCGTTATGGAAGGAATGCCGACAGATCCTGTGGAATTGGTGAATGACCTGATGCGGATGGGTCACTACTCTGATCGCGCTCAATTGATGGCGCAGTCATGGGAAACCAACGCCATGAAAGCAGACCTGTGGCAACTTTTGGAACAGGGTTCATTATCCCATGCTTCTGAAAGTCAAAAGCGGATTTGCTATGACCTGATCAAGATGGCTGGCGGTGTTGAGGAAGCCTTTAATGCTGCCTTTGGTCCCCAAGCACAGGAATTCTTTACCGATACATTGCAATCTAGCACCTTCCGTCGGCGCGAATTTCTAATTAAAGTAGCCGCTGCCGCCGCCGTGGTAACGCTCACAGGATGTCCTTCTGCTCCTCCTCCTGAGACTCCCTCTAAGGCAACTACCAATACCCCCAACAAGCCACCTGCGGGAGTGGAGAAAACCAATTTAAAAGTTGGTTTCTTACCGATTACTTGTGCCACCCCGATTATCATGTCGGAACCGTTAGGATTTTATACGAAGTACGGACTGAAGGTGGAATTGGTGAAAATGCCTAGCTGGGCTGCGATTCGCGACTCTGCGATCGCAGGTGAGTTAGATGCCTATCACATGCTTTCACCTATGCCGATATCCATGTCTTTGGGGCTAGGTTCTACCGCATTTCCTATAAAGCTTGCCAGTATTGAGAATATTAATGGTCAAGCGATCTCAGTTGCCAAACAGCACTTGGGCAAGGTCAAAGAAGCCAAAGACTTTAAAGGATTTAGTATTGGTGTTCCCTTTGCCTTCTCCATGCACAACTTGTTGTTGCGCTATTACTTAGCGGCGGGTGGACTAAATCCAGATAAGGATGTGCAGATTCAAGTGATTCCACCTCCTGATGCGATCGCCAAAATGACAGCGGGACAGCTTGATGCATTCTTGCTACCTGATAACGTCGTCCAACGTTCTGTCTTTAATAAGATTGGCTTTATCCATTTGCTCACCAAAGATATTTGGGCTGGACATCCATGTTGTGCTTTTGCAGCTAGTCAGAAATGGATTGATACCAATCCGAATACTTACCGCGCAATTAACAAAGCGATTATTGATGGTGCTGGCTATGCCAATGATCCTAAACATCGTGAAGAAATTGCTAAGGCGATCGCAGGTAAAAACTATCTCAATCAACCTGAACCAGTCTTAAAAGCAGTGTTAACTGGTAAGTTTGAGGATGGTCAGGGCAATACCTTCGATATTCCAGATCGCGTTGGTTTTGATCCCTATCCTTGGAAGAGTTTCGCAAAATGGATTTCTTCTCAGTTTGTGCGTTGGGAATTAATGCCAAAAGATAAGGCTGACTATAAAACTATCGCCCAAGATATTTATCAGACCGATCTTGCCCGTGAGTTAGCGAAGGAATTAGGTCAAACTCCTCCAACGGAAACTGAAAGAACTGAGAAATTGAAGTACGACTCCTTCGATCCTGCTAAGCCTGAAGCCTATATCGAAGAACAGATTAAGCAGTTCAAGGTCTAGATTCTGCATCATCTTGAAAAGAGGATTTGGATACCAAATCTCTACATACATGTCTACCTTGTAAACACCTCAGGGGATTACCCCACCCTAACCTTCCCCTTGCAAAGGGGAGGGAAAAAGATTTCTGGTCTTCCCCCTTTGCAAGGGGGAATTAAAGGGGGTAAGTCCGACTTGGGTGTTCACGGTAGCCATACATGTTGTAGGGGCTTGGTCTCCAAGCCTCAATTAAATTAATCCAAATGATAGAAAACTATGGACTATTCTCCTTCAATGCCCAAGTCTCGACCACGATCAAACCCAATTATGGCAGTAATTCAAAGCATATTGCCTAATCAAGATCTACAAGCATTTGTTCTATTCCTATTGATTCTTAGCTCGATATTGATTTTTTGGGAAGTAGGTGCAGTTAAAGGTTGGTTTTCTCCCCTGATGCCCTCTGCTTCACAAACTTTAACCGACTTTTGGGGCTGGGTTTCCAACCCATTTTATGTAAAGGGAACAAATGATCGTGGGATTGGTTGGCACTTGATTACCAGTTTACGTCGGGTTGCGATTGGCTTTACCGTGGGTGCGGCGATCGCGATCCCTTCAGGAGTTCTGATTGGACTATTTCCCGTGGTTTCCAAGGCTGTCGATCCATTTATCCAAATCCTCAAGCCTGTATCACCTCTAGCGTGGCTGCCCATTGGTTTGGGACTAATCAAGGATTCAGAAAGTACTGCTATTTTTGTAATCGCAATTACCAGTCTTTGGCCGACTCTGATTAATACCAAATTCGGCGTAAGTAATGTTGATCCAACCTATATCGATGTGACCCGTACCCTTGGCGCTTCACCTTGGCGCACAATTACGAAGGTGATTTTACCTGCGGCGGCTCCGAGTATTGTGTCAGGAATGCGAATTAGTGCAGGGATTGCGTGGCTGGTAATCGTGGCTGCGGAAATTCTGATTGGTGGTACGGGCGTGGGTTACTTCGTTTGGAATGAATGGAATAACTTGAGTATTACTAGCATTATTACAGCGATTCTTTTAATCGGCGCGATCGGTTTAGTCATCGATCGCCTATTTGGATTGCTTCAACATTGGGTTTCATTTGGGAGAGAAGTATGATCGTGTCTTCTATGGAAAAAGCATCTGCAAATATGGCAACTCAGCAAGCACAGATTTCCATCTGCGATGTTTCAATGGTCTATCGAGGCAGAAGTGGCTTGATCAATAAGCTCACTCGCCGTACTTCTAAAGATTATGTAGCTTTAGCAAATATTAATTTTGACATTGCGCCCAATACCTTTGTCTCGATTATTGGTCCCTCTGGATGTGGTAAATCCACACTTCTCAATCTTATTGCAGGTTTAACTAGTCCCTCCAGTGGTGCGATTTTAATCAATGGGGAAGAAGTTTACGCCCCAGGTCCTGATCGCGGTGTAGTTTTTCAAAACTATGCTCTGATGCCTTGGTTGACAGTTGCCGAGAACTTACATTTTGCGATCGAAACGGTTTATCCTACAATGTCTCTCGCCAATCGCAAAAGTCGTGTTTATGAATATATCGAATTAGTTGGCTTAAAAGGAGCTGAGAAAAAGCATCCCCATGAGCTATCTGGTGGGATGAAACAGAGGGTAGGCATTGCTCGCGCCCTTGCGATCGATCCTCAAATTCTATTGATGGATGAACCCTTTGGCGCACTTGATGCCCTCACTCGTGGATTCCTACAGGATGAAGTAGCTCGTATTTGGGAACAGAAACGTAAAACTGTGGTGATGATTACCCATAGTATCGAGGAAGCCTTGCTGCTCTCTGATAAAATCGTGATGATGAAGCGAGGACCTGCCGCAGGGATTGATGAAATCCTAAATGTGCCTTTCCCCCGTCCACGATCGCGTGAAAATCTCGGTCAACAATCGGGATATCATGATCTCAAAGCGGAAATGGAAGAGCATCTTATGCGCGAAACTCGTGCTGTTGAAGCTGCAAGAATATAGGAAAATGTAAAAAAATTTGCTATGCAAAATTTTTTACATTCCCAATACAAAATACTTAGAAACATCAAAAACATTATGACTGTTGAATTTCCATCTTTTACTCGAACTCTATTAGCCGCTAAAAAAGCCAAAGGCTTAACTTTTGTTGACCTCGAAAAACTATTAGGTCAAGATGAAGTGTGGATTGCTTCGCTTTTTTATGGCCAAAATAGCGCTAGTGTGGAACAAGCTACGAAAATCGCTGAAGCACTAGGACTAGGGGAAGATATAATCACGGCTCTAAGTTCCTACCCTAGTAAAGGGTTGGGGCCAGTTGTACCCACCGATCCATTGATTTATCGCTTCTATGAAATCATGCAGGTCTATGGCTATCCTATGAAGGAAATCATCCATGAGAAGTTTGGTGATGGCATCATGAGTGCGATCGATTTCACCCTCGATATTGACAAAGTGGAAGATCCCAAAGGCGATCGCGTCAAAGTCACGATGAACGGCAAGTTCCTAGCCTATAAAAAGTGGTAACATAACCTCCTCTCAACAAATATAGCGGTTTTCATTTTGCCTAGGCAAAACGAAAACCGCAACCCCTCACAAGTTTCAACGCTATGCCTAATATGAAAATCAGTTAGTTTATGGCAAATCTCAAACGTACACGCGAAGATATTCTCACCTCAGCGATCGATCTTGTGCATCGTCAGGGTTTGCAATCGACTGGCTTAAAGGAGTTGTTTACTGCTACTCAAGCTTCGTCTGGCAGTTTCTATAACTACTTCCAATCAAAAGATGAATTCGCCCATGCGCTGATTGATTTCCAGTGGCACAAAATCAGAGAAAATGCCTTTCTGTCTGCTTCTCAAGTTACTGATGATCCAATTCAACGGCTCATATTGACAATTGATAAAATTGAAGCAAAACATCTTGCGGAAATTAACTGTGCAGGATGTTTATTGGGAAACTTAATTGTTGATTTAGCCGAGTATAACGAAACCTTTCGTACTCATCTCCAACAGGTTTTCGATGAATGGCAAGCCTTATTTGCTCAAATGTTACGAGATGGGAAAGAGCAATTAAGCGATCACATTGATCCAGATTTACTAGCAGAACAAATTCTGACCATGCTAGAAGGGGTGCTATTAATTGCCCGACTTTACGATCAGCCTGAACGTCTCAAACGGGGATTTGCTAGCATTAGACAGTTGCTTAAAGATGCACTGGTCTAAAGCCTTGCCATTAGCTCTATTGGTAATCCATCAGGATCAGCAATAAAAGCAACTTGATATGTGCGATCGCCTATAGTTTGCTCTCTTGGCGGCAATAATAATTTGATCTTCCCTAATTTATTCACAAGTTCTTGCAAAAAAGCTTCCAAATTTTCCACATGAAACGATAGGTGATAGTAACCCACATAATGCTCATCACCAAAAGCATCAGGAGCCTTCTTTGGCTCAGGAACTTGTATTAGTTCCAGATTAGTCCCAGCTCCATGCATCCAACAAGCCAGTGTAATTCCTGCGGTAAAGCGCTCAGTCACCTCAAAGCCTAAGGCTTCGTAAAAGGAGATCGCCTTAAAAATATCCGCAGTTTTAATCGAAGTATGGTGATGTTGCATTGTCTCTTTAAGTAGTAGCCCTGCACTCAAGCCCTGCACTCAAGTGCGGGCTAAAAGCTCAAACCCGTTGAAACGGGTTAATTAAAAGCATTCCGTAGTCCACTTCAGTGGACTTTAGCTCTTAGCCCGCACTTGAGTGCAGGGCTGCTAAACTAAATTTTCTTGGCTTTGAATAAAGAATCTTTGGTGACACACCAGACAAAATGTGGAAGTGAGAGCATTCGCTTCCACCGCCAAGGCTCTTGATAGAGACGATATAGCCACTCTAGATTATTGTTGCTAAACCACTCAGGAGCGCGAGTTTTTGTGCCCGCCCAGATATCAAAACTACCACCTACGCCAATCCACACGGCATTGGGACTAAGATGGCGATATTTCTGAATCCATAGCTCTTGGCGCGGTACACCTAAACCAACAAGAATCAGCTCTGGTTGAGAGCTATGTAACTGCTCACAGACTTGCTGCTCCAGTACTTCATCAAAATAACCATGATGGGTTCCCGCGATCGCAATATCAGCCCATTTTTGTTGCCAAATATCGACAACATTATCGACAACATTAGGAGCACCACCAAGCAAAAAGATCCGCCATTGTTTCTTGGCTGCAATCTCCACAACTTGCTCGGATAGTTCAATTCCTGGACAACGATTAATTTTTTCACCTTGCGATCGCAGGTACAGCACAATCCCAGCTCCATCTGGGACAACTAACTCGGCTTGTTGAATGACTTTAGCCAAGGCAGAATTTTTGCGTGCCTGCATTGTCATTTCTGCATTCAGAGTCACAACATGAGCACCTTGATTAGCTTGTAATTTTTGGACAAGCCATTCTGTATAGTTTTCATGGATATGAACGGGCATACCAAGGACAGCAAACTGACGCAAAATAACATTCTCCAAATACTGCGAGATCATCAATTTATCATTTAATTATGACCGAAGGTATAGCTGTTTTCATTTTGCTATGTAGCAATGAAAGTTTTGCTTGAGACATAAAACCCAAATAGAGTGGGCGCTTTGCGTCACTTCTATTTGGAGATTGACTTATCCTAGCCATTTCTTTCATTGCTATAGGCAAGATGAAAACTTAAAACTTTTACTAGGATTATTTTTTTGTTTTCAAATGTGTAGGTGATCATTTAAAAAACGCTACGATATTTTGTGCTTGAAAAGAATCTTCTCACTGACTATCTGACAGTAGGAATTTAACCATAAAAGAGATATTTGGGATATTAGTCCAGATTCTAAACTGACAATAGAGAAGTTACGGTATTCTCCTTCATTATTTTTGACAATTCTCGGAGCACAAGCAGCATTAAGGAAAATCGTCCCCATGTCGTTAGTTGCGATCGCATCACGAGTTCGGTGGGAATTGAGGCGTAAACTATGATGCATATGTCCAAAGGTAGCCAAGGGAACTGTTTTTCGCATTTGATAAGATTGAGAAAGTGCTTCTGCAAAATCGGGATCACCATAGTCACCGCCACCAATTTTCCAATCTTTGCCACAAATAGAATGCTCCTCACTACCTAATCCATAGGGACCATTGTGACCTAAAAATATTATGTTTTCGTAAGCCGCGTTGGCAACAGATTCAGTAATGCGTTGAGTTGATTCCATAAAATTTTTAATGTTATAGCGATCGCGATAAAAAGCTTCTTTTTTCCATATAGAGCTTCCCAAACTAAAAGGACGTGCTCCAACTACTGAGAGCTTTAATTCAGGAAAGTCTAACCAACTGTATCCGACATGCATTTCGCCTAAAATATCTAATTGCTGCTGCACACGATCTTCCTTAGTGCGATCGTAAGGACATTCGTTTTTTTTAGAGTTTTTGTTACTGTCTGAGGTACTGTACCAAGCGTCATGATTTCCTAAAATAACCGCTTTCGGGATATCAAGATTGGCGATCACTCTGACAACTTCTACTGACTCATTACCAAAGTCCCCAACAAATAGAACTAAATCAACTCCCAAAGACAGAAGAGCTAAGCGATCTTCAACAGGCTGCCACAAATCATGAACATCCCCAACAACAGCTATTTTAATTGACGAATCTGACATGACCTAATTGTAAAAATGGATGTTACCTCATTATCATAAATAAAAAATGTATTTAGCAGCCTGTTGGGGAAACCTATTTTCTTCATTTGGGAATGCTTTGCCCAAAACTTCACAACGCAGTGACAAATTGTCTGTAAAAGCTTAGAGGGCTTAGCATTTGCGGATCGATTTTTTTGTGATAGGTTAAAATTGTGGCGCAAATGCTAAGCCCCTACGAGCGTACTGTGGTAAATCACGACGCGAATAAATTGTGACATTAACAAATTCCACGTAACATCAGGTAATAAAAGCAGTGCTTTTTTTACCTGATTCATTAAAATCCAAGAACTATTAAGAGAATGCCGAAAAAAGTCTTTATAACAGGTGCTAGTGGTTGTGTTGGTCATTATTTGATCGAGATGCTCTTAGCCAAAACTGATTACGAGCTATATCTGCTGGTGCGCGATCGCAACAAATTGCAAATTGATATTAGCGATCGCCCTAACGTCCATGTCATCGAAGATTCGATGCAGAATATCGGTAATCACAAAGACTTACTTCGCACGATGGAATTTGTTGTCAGTACCGCTGCTGCTTGGGGGGGAGAAGAAGCTTTTGTGGTTAACCGTGATAAAACCATTGAGCTATTTTCGATGCTCGACCCGCAGGTGTGCGAACGTGCTATCTATTTCTCCACAGCCAGTATTCTGGATTCCCATAATCAGATTATTCCTGAGGCAGGGCAAATTGGCACACCATATATTGCCTCGAAACATGCCTGTCTTGAAGCTGTAGAAAATTCGATAATTCGCGATCGCTTGATTACCGTTTTCCCAACTCTAGTTTTTGGTGGTGCTCCAGACAAACCCTATTCCCATCTTTCTAAGGGACTGAAGGATATTCTTAAATATGTCCCTTATGCGAGGTTCTTAAAGGCTGATGGTAGTTTCCATTTTGTTCATGCGATCGATATTGCTCAAGTGGTTACTCATCTCCTGACTGCGCCTTCAGTTCCTTCGTCTCCCGCACGTCTAGTTTTAGGAATGCAGAAATTAACTGCTAATGATTTAATCGCCCAATTCAGTGAATACTTGAATTTAAAAGTTGGTTGGCAATTGAGTTTAAATCCATTCCTAATTGATACAGTGATCAAATTATTCCGTATCGAAGTCGCCGCATGGGATCGCTTTTGCATAGCGCAACGCCATTTCACCTATGACATCGTCTCCCCAGAAACCTTTGGCTTGATGTCAAAGTATCCCCGCCTCGCAAATTTACTAGCAGAAGTTAAATAAATAGAAAAGCTTCCCTTTGGGAAGCTTTTCTATTTATTTAACCAAGCTTTTTAGAACGATTGGCTCGTAAATCTTGCTTTCTCTTTCTGGCTTGGGCGCGGCGATCGCTTGGAGTTGGTAGATTAGCAGGCGGCTCGACAATCTTCACCTCGTTGATAAAGACCAATCTTGCATCAACGGGTTGATTGAGCGTATCGGTGATTTTTACAGCTTCAAAATCAGCATCTATCGCTGCAAATTCAGTCTCGTTCAGCCAAGCATGATACTTCTTACGGAATTTAGGTTGTTGCTTCAGTTCCTGTTGCAACTGTTCGAGGGAGCCTTCTGTCCATTGATAGTAAAGATTTTTACTGCGGATTTGGGTTTTTGTCTCGGAAGTTTGCTCAGCGAGAGGATTATTAGCCCAAGGAATCCGATGATCCCATGTGGCAAGCCCACCAGCGCGATCGCTTTCGAGTAGTCTCTCTAAAATTTGTAGATCAGAATGTTCAGTTACCCGTTCTGGGAATCGGCAAAAGCTTTTAGTGAGGTCAGTCTGAGATGCTTTCAGGAGATTCATGATATTGCCTTGAGCATAGCCAATTGCTGTTTGCCGATCGCGTAAAGTCTCCAGCAAGCTATGCAATTCGCGCTGCAAAGTATCGACAGTGCCGTAGTAAGCCAAGAGGCGATTGGTAAGTGGCTGCAAAATATGACGAATCTGGGTTTCGCGAATGTAGTCTTCGGCGCGAGGTTGGACGAGAGCATAACTCATCAAAAATTCGGGACTACGCTCAATCGCCGCATTGTATGCCATATCAACTAAGCGATCGGTCATATATTCCATAACCACAGGCTGCTGCGTGAAGCTGTTGGCATTCTTCTCGATCAGCGATCGCCAGCGCAAAGAAATCACTGATTCCAAAATTTGTGATTTAGAAATCATTGGCACAATATCTTGACGCAGATTGTCAGTAGTAATCGGTTCACGCTCGATTGCTAGCCAATACATCACCTGTTGCTCACGTTCGGAAAGGCGACCATACTGTTGATCAAGCAGATAACGAATATCCCCGAACACATTCGCCTCTTGGTCGAGAAATTCTTGAATGTCACCATCGAACATGCTGTTGATTGAACGCGACACGACTGTCAATGCGAGGGGATTGCCACAATAGAAGTCGATCAATTTCCGAGTTGCTGAAGCGCTCGCCAAATCTGGTTGAAACATTTGTCGCGCTTCTTCTTTTAAGCCAGTCAATTGCAGAGAACGCACCATGCGATCGCTGCTGTCGGGAGGCAACACATCATGGGGTTTTTCGCGGCTGGTCAGAATCAAGCAACTTTGATGACGCACTTCCCCAACTTGACGAAATAACTCGCCATAGCCTTCATAGCCTTCGCTGTACTGCCCGGTAATTTCGCCACTGCGAAGGATTGACTCGACATTGTCCAACACAATCAAGCAGCGTGATTGCTTCAGTACAGGAATGAATAGTCCCAAGAGACTGTTTAGATCTTGAGGCAAAGTAGAGATCGCTTGATTTGTCAAAAAGCAGACCAATTCTGCAAGCATCGTTTCTACAGTTGGCGCATTACGTAGGGATTTCCAAGCGATCAGCGTAAATTCAGATTGCACTTGTTCCGCTAGCTTAGTGGCAAAGGCAGTTTTCCCGATCCCGCCCATGCCGAATACTCCTAAAAGACGGCAGCGATCGCTAGTTATCCAATTTTTGCCCGTAGCAAGTTCTTGGGTACGACCATAAAAAATTGATGTATCGATCGCATTGCCCCAATCACAGCGCTTAGCATTAACATCGATAGCGATCGGCTCAGCATTATGAGGATTAACGAGGCTCAGAGGGTTGTGAGCAATCGTCTGGTTTAAATCTAGTTGAGTTTCTTGTACCTGAAAATTTTTGGATTGAGTCCGCACTACGACTTGTAGATTATGCTTGGTAACCCTCTCCTCAAAAGCTTCCGACAAGATTTTCCACAGACGATAACCAACATCACGAATATAAGAGGAGTCATAGCCGCAAGACTCAGCAATCTCAGAATAAGTCTTGCCATCCCATGTTTGGCGAAATACTTGCTCCTGAATATTACTTAAGCGCTTGTTTTGTAAGGCTGAATCAACAATTGCGATCGCGTCTTCAATAGTCATCGTGGTCATGCTCGTAACTCCTCTCAATTAATGTCTCAGTGAATGTCTCGATATCGGATTAGTAATGGCGAAAGCAGGACTGAATTTTAGAATTCAAATTTCAGAACTCAAACAAATGCTCTGGATAAGTGATCACTTGCTTGAAATTGTCTTATTGCCTGACGTTATCTAGTAATTAAATTAATCACCTATTTGTGATGACTAATTACAGCAATTACAGATGAATTAATAAACATATTCTTGTTTTTTCACGCTAGATAAATAACATATATTTTTGTATTTGCAATAGATTTTTCTGATTTTTTGTCAGATCCTGATTTAGTCCGACATTGGTTTTGATATGTATCAATTTTTTCTTGTCTTTTCTGATATATCTACATAGATAAGGCTTAGCAGATGTCAGGCAAGTAGCAAGTGCAACTAATCCAACCATAAATTATTGTTTTTGCAAACAAAATATTTAATTATCTTGTTTTGACTTTCTGCAAAATACTAGCGACTTGATCAAGAATTTTCTAAATGAGAAAAGTTTTTAAATTAATGTAATTACAATTCATAAATCAGCAAATAAATAGCGAACTATTTTTGCTTTATATAAATGTAAAAATTTCAATAGTATTTTAATCAGCATTTTTGATTTTATTCATGTATTTACTGACAAAAAATACTATTTTTTCTGGTGTGCAAATTGAGATTTGGATTGTATGCTAATTGCGAACAAAGGTTGTCTAGTTGATTTATTCACCTTCAAAACCTTTGCGACACTCGTCAAACTCACTTACCCTCACATAAAGAAATATTTAACTCTTGTATCACTGGTAAGTACATATAGCAATAGGAAAATCTTGTTTTCCGACAAAAAACGACTTTTCCTCATATAACCTCACAAGTAGAGGCATTGAAACATGAGCGCACCCCATCATTTGCCCCAACGTCACCTTAATTTAATATCGAGCCATCCTCACCAAACATCTCAGTTTGGTGTTAGGCCTAGCATTGCAGAACGCTTTTCGCAGCTACTGTTTGAGATAGAGTCATTTTTATTAGCTTGCACCCATGAGGAGATGTGTAGCTTTTGGAATGCGATCGCCAATCTTCGCCAATACTTACAGAAAAACACTAATTCTTCAGAAGTTCCGCACTTTCTAAATGGCAGAAAGCAACAGCGAGACTTTTGCCGCATTTTAGAAGTATTAGCAGATCTACCCTATCCACATTTACACCTATCGACGCAATTACCTGAACGCTCAGACGATCGTCGCCAGCATTATGTTTATCCTCACTTAGTAACACAGCGATAAGGGAGGATATATGCAAAGTGATGCTTTCCCCACACCACCGATCTATGTACATCAGTTTCAACCTCGGTTGGTAAAAAATGATTTCGAGCCTCAACAAGAAGGCGATAGTAATCATCTACGCAATCTACTAGATGAGATTGAGATCCTGATGACAGACTGCTCCACCGAAGAATCTCGAGCTTTCTGGTCAGCAACCGATCAGATCAAGATCAAACATCGGGTAATTGAATCAATGCAAATGATTGAAAGCTTGTTTCTTGATTTAGCAATAGCTTCAACACAAGACCCAGAGATAATTTCCGCTGTATCAACAAGCCTTCGCTACACTAGCACTTCTCAATTCGGTCGTTCAGAGCAGCTTGCAATCCCAGACTTTCTCAAGCAACGAGCTTGTTAAGTTTTTGAAATATTGATGCCGATTTAATTCAGCTAAATAGCTTAAAAAAGCATGAAATCAGTTAAAAGATATTTTTATTGTTTATAAATATCTGTAGTCCGAAAACAACTGGTTTAAATCATTTGTAAAAAAGGTAAATATCATGAAATTATTGTTTTCTGTTCTTTCTGCTTCCGTTTTGCTGTTCCCATTCACGGATAGTGCATCTGCATACTCCCAAGACCCTCGCAGTTGCAGTGACCCTCGCACCCAATATCCGTCAAATCCCCCTTGTCAAAAACAGCAAAACTTACTTAACGTTTATTACAACAGAGTTAATTATTAGTCAGACAGAGCAAAACAGTTATGAGAAGAAAGCAGTTCCTTCAATTCGGGGCTGGGGCGATCGCGCTATTCTCATTGGATCGCCTCGGTAAAAATGCTGCTCAAGCTCAAGATTTTGCTAGTTTTGCTCAGGCATCTAGCCGAGAAAAGCTGTGTTCTCGTGTTCTTGCTGGAAGAATTGATCGCATTATGGGCGATGGAACTACTTCAGAAGTCCAGCTTTTAAGGCTTTTACGACTAAATAAAGCACCTTTAAATCTTTATGGAGACTTACCTGCGATCTATCGGGAAGAAGCAACTATCGAGGGCGTTAACTATGACATCGCTTTTTGTCAGATGTGCTTAGAAACGGGATTTCTGCAATTTGATGGTGATGTTCAACCCGAACAGAATAATTTTGGTGGTATTGGCGCGATCGGTAATGGGGCGAGGGGGGATAGCTTTAGCGATCGGCGCATTGGTGTCAGAGCCCAGATCCAACATCTCAAGGCATACGCCACTACGAAGCCTTTAGTACAGCCACTAGTTGACCCGAGATTTAGTTTAGTGAAACGGGGTACTGCGCCTTTGGTAGGGCAACTCGCAGGTCGTTGGGCTGAGGACGTTAACTACGACAAAAAAATTATGGCAATTCTCCGTCGGCTCTATGATTTGGCTGGGTTTTTTGTTTAAAGTCCAAAAAGGATGAGGCGGCGCGAAGCGCCGCCTCATCCTTTTTTGGGCTTTAAAACAGATCGCTAACAGCAGAATTGAGATATCAAAGTTGAAATGCTGAGCATTAAGCATTTGTTGATTCCTCCGCTAAAATCTGTTCAACACCTTCACTATAAGACTTTTATTTTTAGCATGGAAAAACACGAACAGATCACGATCGCAGAATATCAACTGACCGCAGAGTCTTATCGTGTCGGCACATGGAATCATGATGTATCACAAAATCGTGAAGCTCTGATCGCAGCTATGCCTAGAGAGACAGGTAAGATTTTGGATCTGGGTTGTGGTCCTGGGCGGGATCTAGTTGCATTTCAGGCGATGGGACACGAAGTAACGGGACTGGATGCTACTCCGACATTTGTGGAAATGGCAAAACAGGCGGCTGGTTGTCCAGTATGGGAGCAGAGTTTTTTAAGCCTTGATTTACCCGCAAATCACTTTGACGGCATCTTTGCCAATGCTTCATTAATCCATGTACCCAGAGCCGATATGCTGCGGGTGCTTCATGCTTTACATGATGCTTTATGCGATCGCGGAGCCTTAGTGATGTCGATGGTGCGGGGAAATCACGAAGGCTTTTCCGAAAGACTAACGGGTTATCGCTATGTATGTGGATGGGAATATGAAACCCTCGTGCCAAAACTTTTAGAAGCAAAATTTCAAATACTGAAGCATTATTACCGTCCAACTGGAATTGCGATCGCAAACCAATCATGGCTAGTCCTCGTGGCAAAAAAAGTCCCTGCCGAATAAGCAAATGTCGGTATCCCGATCTCATTCTGACCGTACCACCATTAAAATTGGACTAGTGTTATATTAAGATTTATTACAGTAGTTCAAAATTCTTGTACTTATATGCAAAGTCAAAATACAGCTCCAATTTTTAATGCCGAATTTAATCGCTTTCAGAAGATCGATGCAACTCAAGCATGGTCTCTGTTCTTTTCCGCTAGCAACAAAGATCGACTCTTAGGTTCAAATACTAAAACTGGAAATTACCTCACTTTTGGTTTGTTGGGTGCGGTGATTGCCTCAGCGATCGAGATTGTTCTTACTCACGCCTTGTAATCGATTCAGAGCGAGTTTGGGCAAAACTCGCTCTGAATCTAGACTGCGGATTGAACGTTTAATTTAGGGATGCTCACGGCTCCACTCCTCACGCCAACCCAACAACAGTTATCCGAACTGCTCCACAAAAGTAATTATTGATAATCTGTCTACAGACTGTTACAAAAGTTAACAATAAGCTTTAGATTGATTCACAACCACAATCGATTCCTAGCAGAACAATAAGATCCATTAATGGATAAGGTCTATTTCCTGTCTGCTCATTGATACGAGATTCCAAATACCTTCGATATTAATCAGTACCCAAAAACATGTACGATTCCATTGACAAAAATAATTCTTCTGGTGAAACTAGCTCGGCATTGGATATGGATCTCCTTGCCAAACTAATTCGTCAGCAGACTCAGAATCGTCCGCTGTTCGAGAATGTGGCTATCCTTGGCTGTGGCTATGTTGGCAGCGCAGTCGCTGACTATTGGCAAGATCGTGGTCATGATGTAACAGGTACGACCACCAGTAGAGAACGGGTAGCTGCAATTTCGGAAATCGTCTCCAAAGTAGTCTTGATGAAAGCGGATAATCTCACGTCATTACAGTCACTACTCGAAGGTCAAAATACTCTATTAGTGAGCGTTGCTCCTATGGGTTCTCAAGAAGCGTCTGAATCGACCTATGCAGATACCTACATAAACACGACCAAAAATTTGGTTGTTGCTCTAGACCAAGCTCCGAATGTCAAGCAAATTATCTACTTGAGTAGTTGTTCTGTCTATGGTGACAGACAAGGCGCATGGGTAGATGAGACTGCTCACATCGACCCGCTAGATCAGAAGGGTCATGTGCTACATCAAGCGGAGCAAATCATTCTACAAGCAGCTAATCATCACCAAAAAGTTTGTGTGCTGCGCCTAGGTGGAATTTATGGGCCTGAGCGAGATCTAGTTAATATGTTTGGCGGTATGGCTGGGATGACGATGCCAGGTAAAGGAGATCGCATTATTAATTGGATTCACCGTGATGATATCGTCGGTGCGATCGAATTTGCGCGGTTAAATGGTCTGGAGGGAATTTACAATCTAGTTGATGATAGCCAACTCACTGTCAAAGAACAGATAGGGCGGGTCTGTTCTGCTTACGGTCTGCCTCCAGTACAGTGGGATGCCTCCAAATCGAGTCTTCAACGCAAAAGTTTGCAAGTCAGTAATCAGAAGATCAAAGCAGCAGGATACGATTTAATTCACCCTCAACTGCTTGTTTGAGAACTACACAATCATCGTTTCATCCGACGATTCAAAGCTGAATGTTAGCACTCGCAAGTTTTCTCAGCTTTGAACATAATCACTCATAATCTAATTATTAACTATGGACATTTCCATCGGTCTAAGCATTGAGCAAGAATTCAGTTTGAGAGTTTATAAAAAACAGGTCGATCAACTAGACTTACCAACTATGCAAGAACTGTTACTAGAAGTTTTGCGCCAATCGATGGTCAAGGAAAACTTATTTAGAGAATTAATTAAGAATGGTATCTAGCAAATATGGGATAGCTAGAGCGGATAGCATTAATCTGACTTCGGTAGAGTTCCAACTTCCACTAGTAAGGGAGAGTGAAGGTTCGTCTATTGTGAAGATATTACCCTTTGTGAAAGCTGGTACAGTTTGGAATTCTTCGGGGTTTAGGAACAACATAACCATAAGACATCCAAAAAAGATCGTATCTTTAGCGTCAGACTTTGGCTTACCAAGGTAAGTGGCTTCCATCCCAAGAGAAAAACTGCCCACTATCGCCTTCGTCAAGATTTCCGATCACTTCTAGTAATTGGGTAACAGTCCGCTCTACCGAGAACAATTTTTCCGCCGACACGTTCTTTTGAAAAGGTTGGGATAGGCGCGTGTCAGTCGTACCAGGGTGTAACATGATCACGATAGTTCGAGGGCTAGTGCGGCGGTACTCGATGGCTACATTCCGCATGAACATATTCAGCGCGGCTTTCGAGGCGCGATAGCCATACCATCCACCGAGTTGATTATCGCCAATGCTTCCGACCTTAGCAGAAATCGCCGCTAGAATGCTTTTTTCGCCGTGACGGAATAAGGGTAAGAGGTGTTTGGCTAGTAGGAGGGAACTAACACTATTAACCTGAAAGTAGCGCAGTAAATGCTCTGGATTGATGTGTTTAAGGCTTTTCTCAGGTTGAATGTTCCCTTCGTGAAGGATGCCCGCGCAGTTGACAACTAGATGCAATTTCCCCACCTCTTCCCCGATGCAGGCAGCAGCTTGGGATATCTGTCCTTCATCCGTGACATCTACTTCCAAACAGCAGATTTTCTCAGGATATTCGCTTTTTAAGGTCAATAGTTCATCTGCCGATACCTGACAGCGGTAGGTGGCATAAATCTTAGCGCTCCTACCATCTTGGAGGAGCTTTCTGACAAAACCCAGACCAATGCCCTGACTTGCTCCCACAATTAAAACATTGCCCTGATTAATTTCGTATTTCATCTGTTTATCCGTCCTCAAAGTAGAACTGAATTGAGCCCGATCTACTGAGAGCTTGTTTACAATTGTGCTTTAAAAGTCAAATCACTGTAATGATTCTTTGTAATGAAAATAATAAATCCTAGGGAATTGCCCCTGTTGTGGCAAATCGGACAGATCTCTCTGTCTTGAAGCCAGGTATTTGATTCAAAGTATCCGCACTCGGAGATTGACAAAGAAGCGATGTTATACCAATTCACGAAAGTGTGACAACACTTTTGTGAATTAAAAATCAAACACAGTAAGGGTTTTAAAAGGACAAAATGGCATAGCCATTTTGTCCTTTGGTATTAATTGCCGTCTAATATTGCGATCGCCTGATTTTGGTGAATCCTGCTTCTTTGGTAAGCCGCCAACCCTAGATGGGTTGGAAAGCTTCGGTTGACCGACTCCTCACAATGGAAGAGATCCGTTCGACAGAAAATTAATTTTGTCCTTTAAGTCAAGTCTATGTAATAATTATTTACAATAGAATTAATAAAACTTAATACTCAGCCCCAATGGGTGCAGGAATCACAAAGGACTAAGCTCATGGAAAACCAAAATACTAAGTTCGGCTTCACCCAATTCGCAGAAACTTGGAACGGTCGCCTAGCTATGTTCGGCTTCATCATCGGCATTGCCACCGAGTTCCTTACCGATAAGGGAATTCTGTCTCAGTTGGGTCTGATGTAGTCAAAAAGCATTCAGCGCCGCCACCAAACTTTCTGTGACAGCGTTAGCCCATTCTTCTGTTATCTCTGGTAGCCAATTACATTCAAGATTATTAGTATATGTTCCCCAATCTTCTCGAATCAACAAAAGAATACTGGCAAAATCTAGATCGGTTAGAAGCTGCTTATCAACAGGGCGAAATCCCTCTCGAGGAAGTAGATACTAGAGTGGCTGAGTTGATGACAGCACTAGCTAAGGAACGCCGCAAAGCTTTTAACCATTTTTTGCACGGCTCGCAACATTGGCTGACCAGCCAAAGAGAAACTCTCATTGGTCTGGGTATTCTGGCGCTCGCCACCTATTTGTGGATGTTGACCAGTTCAATCGCTTAGGTTTCTGTTGGTCATCCGCCCCTGCTGCTGGTTAATCGGTTTCAAAAGCTATCCACGCAAAACAATACGAGTAATAAATCAATGTTTATACCTCGTGGTTTTAAAGAACATTCGGTCTTGACCAAACTTAGCAAAATGGTCTATTACAAGGCTCAAGTAGAACCATAGAATTAAGACACTTCAACATCAGCATTAGTCTTCCTGAATGGCTTTGGCGGTGGTTTATCCGCCCACAAATGGTCAAAATTATATCCAGCTCTTACCGCTTTTGGCAGTAACAATGCGGTAGCTTTTTTGTTTTATGTGACTGAGGTACTTGTACCACAGCTAAATGACACAATGTCTGACTTCTTCGGCTGGTTTTATGAATGTGACGCTTGTACCACTCTCATTTGAAAACCTCTATAGCACCGAAATTCCCTAATGGGGCTTATTTACATTTGCCAATAGTTCCATCGGTCAAGGTTGCACCGCAAAAATTTGCACCGTTCAAAACCGCACCGCGTAGATTTGCACCCGTGAGATTTGCGCCTGATAGATTGGCGCGTTGCAAATTTGCACCAACAAAATCAGCACCGCGCAAGTCAGCCTGACTGAGATCTGCGTCAACTAGTCGCGCACCCCGTAAACGAGCTAAGCGCAGATTTGCACCTGACAAATCGAATTTAGTTAGATTGCGATCTTCCCCACCTCGATTGACGATTTCCCAGACTGTCCGCCACTTGCGATCGAGAATTGTCTCTTCATTAATGATGCTTTCTCGCAAATTGGCAAGACGCAGATTTGCTCCTTCGAGATTCGCATCTGATAATTGCGCTCCAGCAAAATCAGCTTCCGTGAGATTTGCTTTCGTCAGGTCGGCATAGCGTAAATTCGCAGCATTAAACTTGACACGAACAAGATTACTCCGCCGTAAATTCGTAATGAATAGATAGGCTTCTGTGAAGTTCGCATCTTCTAAATTTACGCCAGCAAGATTGGCTTTCTCGAAATTCCCACCCGACAAATCCGCCGCTACCAGAGTTTGTCCTTCTACGCGCTGATTGACAATCTTCCAGACTAGAAACCACTTAGGATCAAAGAATGTGTCGCTATCAATTTTGCTCGATCGCAGATCGGTATGAAATAAATTCGCTCCCGCAAAGGTAGTTCCCTCTAAGCTTGCTCCCTCTAGATTCGCTCTTGTCAGATTCACTTCGCTAAAATTAGCTCTGCGGAGATTTGCACGTTTGAGGCGCGAATTGGAAAGATCGGCTTTTTCGAGATCAGCTAAGGATAGATTGGCGCTTTCGAGATTAGCGCCATCGATTTTTGCCCCGATTAGTTTTGCGAACTGTAAATCAGCATTTTTTAAAGAAGCTTGATTGAGAATTGCACGTTCGAGATTGGCGTATTTTAAATTTGCCCGAAATAGATTAGCCCCTTCAAGTTTTGCTTCCAGCAAATTTGCTTTCAAAAAATCAGCGCCTGACAATAAGGCAAAGCGCAAATCTGCCCCCAACATATTTGATCGCATAAACTTCGCGCCATCTAGCTTTGCCCCACGCATATCGGCTTTACGAAGATCGGCATCTCGAATATTGGCATTGATCAAGTCAGCTCCCGCGAGTCGGGCATCGGGCAGATCGCACTCCGAACATTCTTTAGTTTTGATTAATTGATCAACATGGCTTTGATTCGCAGCTATGACTGATGTTGCTGTAACAATAGTGATGAGTGCTGAAATAGCGATCGCAGTTTTACCTATACCCATCCTTTTACCTCCGCATCCATCATTGGTTTTTCGAGTTTAATATACTCAATTTTGGCAGCTTGCAAGATATGTTTCATTTGCACAGGTTCGTTGTGATCTGCGGCAATAAAAGCTGAATTTAGAGCAATATTGCGAATATTACCACCCGCAACACTGAGTTTACCAAGTTTTAGGTAGTCTAGTTCAAGAGTGGGAGTTTGCTTTGGGAAAGCTCGCCGCCAGATTTCAGCGCGTTGCTCCGCATCAGGGAAAGGAAACTGAATCACAAAACGTAACCTTCTTAAAAATGCCTGATCGAGAGAATTTTTAAGATTGGTAGTAAGTACTGCTAGTCCGCGATAAGCCTCCATTCTCTGTAACAAATAGCTAACTCCCACATTGGCATGGCGATCGTGGCTGTCCTTAACTTCAGTGCGCTTACCAAAGAGGGCATCAGCTTCATCAAAGAGGAGAATTACGCCTCCACCTTCAGCAGCATCAAAAATACGTTTGAGATTTTTCTCCGTTTCACCAATATATTTATCAATTACGGAACTAAGGTCAACTCGATAGACATCAAGCTGTAACTCATTGCCTAATACTTCGGCAGCCATCGTCTTACCAGTGCCACTTGTTCCCGCAAACAGAGCACTAATACCTAATCCCCGCCGACTTCTACCTGCAAATCCCCATTTTTCATAAACAGTTAAGCGTTGGCGTACATGAGCGGCAATATCATGCAGCACAAATTTTTCTTTAGATGGCAAAATCAGATCTTCCCAAGTTGCCGTTGTTTCTACACTTTGGGCAAGTTCATCAAGGCGCGGACGGGATTGAGCACGACAGGCATTCCACAGTGATTGATGGAAGGTGCTATTTGAGGATTGGAGATGAATGCTTTTGGCTTTAAGTGAGGCATTGTAGATGTTTGTAGGTGAGAGATTAAAATAAGAGACTAGTTCATGAATGGAGCCATTAAGGGAATCTTTAATCTCACTGTCGAGATCGCTGAGAGATTCTTCCCATAGTATCTGTTGTTCATCGACCGAAGGCGATCGCACATCAAAGGTGAGGATCGTTCGCTGATGCTGGCGGCGGCGGGTTTGGCTACTAATGATCAGCGGACATGCGAGGATCTCGATCAGATAGCCGATCACCATATCTTGATGTGGGTTGGGTGCTTCATCGCGATCGCAGTCTAGCAATAGAGCGATATCATTCAAAGCGTATTCGCGATCGCATAGCTGGGCAATTAGCTGGAGATTGATTAAATCATGGGGCAGAAGGTTAGCAGGTATTTTATAAAGCGTTAATTGCAGATTGTTACAGACTTCGGATGCGATCGCCATTTTGCTAGCAACATCGTCACCGCATAACTGTAAAACAGGTAAATTTTCTAAATGATGATCTTTGTTGGCACTTACCCAAGTAGAGATCGCTTGGTTGACAACTTGTTGATGGGAATCAATCTGGACGGAATTGGCAATTATAGGTTCTAAAAGTCTGAGTAGGCGTTCATCAAGATGCTCATCTCCCATTAAATAATGCAAAATCCGTTCGTCAATTCGCAGAGGACTTGCAGTAAGCGCATTCCCTGTACCAATCTCTACTAAATGCCACTGACGCAAATTTGCGGCTGGTGAGAAGGCCGACCAGTCGGTATTATCTAGCACTGACATCGCTAGGCTAAAGGTGACATAGGTTTGCTTGGGATCGTTGGCAATTTCCGCACAGAGATCTCCCCAGCTTGGGATTAATTCTAGACCTACACATAACAGCAGAATATCTCTTTCAAATTCAGAAAGACTAAGGCTTTCGCATAGTCTGGTTAGATAGCTATCAATTTGCTGTTTCTGTAGCGTAGATTCACATGGCTCTTCTACAGTCTCACCTTTTTTTGCTGCTATTTTTCGTTCTAAAACCAAGCGAATCCTAGCGATCGCTGCATATAGATCACTTTGACTGCGCTTTAGCCAATCAGCATTACTGCTCAAAGTATTTTTAAAAGTATTTGCAAGAGAGCTTAAAGATACAATCATGCTTCTTCGGTTGCTGTTTTGATTAATTGCTCCAGATAGGTTTCTGCTTCATTAACTGGGAGTAGGATTACTTCTCCATTTCTCAAGATCTCATATTTTCCCCCATGAAATCCATGTCCAGCAATTAAGCCCATAGATATAGCAAGGTTGCCAGTTTCTGTAAGTTTGTTAACACTCATTGTCTCTACTTCAAGATTCAGGCGTTGACTAAGTTCATCTTCTTTCATGGTTATCACTGTTTTTTGATATCAGATCTTAAGACAAATTATGGCTTCATTGAATTGTAAATTGCTGTATTATTTCTAATTATTATCAGATATATAATTTGATAATAACTTAGGATTTTTGACAATTTATAACTACTGAGACTTTTCGCAATCCATTGAGCTGTATCCTTTAAGTATAACCTTTGTCCTATTCATAGAAAACCCTGCAAAATATGAGGAGCGAACCAACCATATTTGCCTCAAATGCCGCTAACAGCAGTAACGAGCAAGAAGCAGGGATTGATATGGTGGATATCTTGACCCTATCCACGCGGCAGCAGCAAATTATTAATTGGATTATGCGCCAACAGCAGTCTACGTTGGAAGTAATCGCTGTATATATTGAGGCTGAATTAGAAGAAACCAGTGCTGAGATTGCAGATTTAATTAGGCAAGGGTTTATCGAAGCACGACAAGAGCAAGGAGTTACCTATTATGAGATTGATTTTCGTCGCCAACAAAGTGCCGAAAGTTTAGACTCGATCTCTTCGACATCAGTTTCACAGAGACCATTATCAATCATTCTCAATCCTTCGGGGACAGTGTCAACCTCTACGGGCGAGAATTTTGAATTATGCGTCACAGTCACCAATCAGGGCGATCGCAGTGCGGTGATCAGTATAGCGATCGACAAGGACTCTAGCTCGATTTATCCTTGGTGTGCTCTGCCATCAGAAAGACTGGCTTTGAGTGTGGGGCAAAGTTGCGAAGTTGTATTCCTAATCCAAGTACCCCCAACTACGCCACCTGATGACTACAACTACACCTTAATTATTGATGCACCTAAGCATTATCCAGAGCATACACCGATTCAATATAAAGGTCGCGTAGTTGTTCTTCCCGCAATTAAAGAGGTGGTTAGAGTCAATGACCCCACCTTTGTCACCTTGCCACGTTCCTCATCTGACAATCCCCATCCAATGCGATTGGGTGAAATATGGCAAGTCCTCGTATCTGTCTCTAATCGCTCTAATCGAGTCGATCGCTTTCGGGTAACTGTCCCCGACCTAGATCCTAAATGGATTACAATTTACTATCCCGAAGGCTTGGCTCTAGCTGGCATTGTCGAAGCCTCAGAAGGCTTGCCGCTGAACCCTGATACCCAAGGGCATGTTACGGTAATTTTCAAGCCACCCATGGATGTGTGGGCAGGGATTTATGCGCCGACTATTCGCGTCCATTCGGAGAATAACCCAGAGCTATCGTTATTAGATATTGCCTATTTTGAGATTCTTCCTACCTATCAGCTTGATATTCAACTGGTGACATTACGGACAAGGGTTGTCCGTGAGCCGTCCCTGTATGAAATGCGGTTTAAAAGTAATGGCAATATTGCCCGTGAGTTGATCCTCAGAGCCAGTAGTGCTGAGCAAGATGGTTTGTTAACATATACCTTGTCCATGGAAGAACTGAAAATAGCTCCATTTGGAACGACTAAGGTCAATATTGAAGTTGAACCGACAAAAAAATGTAAGCCAAGGTTTTTAAGCGATCGCTATTTAAACTTCATTATCGAAGTTGAAGATAAACAGGGCGCACTAATACCTAATGATCGTTTCACAGGTAATTTATTATTGCCATCTCGTCCTTGGTGGCAGTTTGTTCTACTGATTATTAGTATCTTGGGGATAGTTGGGACAGTTATCTTTTTGATTTGGTGGTTCTTCTTTAGACCACCTGATGTACCGCAAGTAGTCGAGTTTTCTTCTGAATCACCTACCTATCAAGAAGCTGCAAATGAAGCGATTCGCCTACGCTGGCGAGTTACCTATCCAGAGCTATTAAGTGAAATGAGGATTGAGGGACTCTCAACCGATGAGAAGGCGATCAGTCAACCTGTAGTTTATAACTTTAGCAAGGGAATTCCCCCCGAACTGAAGGATTACTGTGTAATCGATCGCGATTTGTTTTGCCAAAACGTACCTACTGATGCCCGCAAGCCCAGTCAGTATATTTTTCAGATGAATCTATCATCGAAGAATCCTAAAATTAAAACCATTCCATTAGCTAAAACCTCAAAAATTTTAGTGGAGCCGATTCCCCAAGCTGAGATTGTGGAGTTAGCATCGACTAAGCCTCTTTATACCGAGTCCAAGCCAGTTTTGCCAACGGTTGTAACTGCTCCAGTTTCTCAAGTTAAACCCTCAGAAAATGCGTCTGCCCCTGCGACAAACCCTACTAATCTTTCTGCTACGACAATTTCTAGTACTGATAATGTTGCTCCAGTTACTAACTTTACTGAGCCAAGCTCTATCTCAATCATTTTGGAAAAGCAGGTATTTTTTACGTCAATCGGCATTGCTAAAGGCGGGATTAAGCCAAGAATAATTAAACCTAAGCCCGATCTTGGTAACGAAGTAAGATTGAACTGGACGATTGCCAATGCTAGTCAAGTTAAGGAATTAACCCTTGTAGGCAGATCGCCTGAAGGTGAAGTCAAGAGTCCGCCGTTACGCTTCGTAGTTACTGAAGGCTTACCGCGATCGCTACGCCCCTACTGCACGATTTCTAACGATCAGATGATTTGCAAAAATGTTCCTACCGAGGCTAAGGCGGCAAGTAGCTATATTTTTGAGTTAGCGATCGTGCCCAAAAAGCCCCCAGTCGATCCCAAAGCACCTCCTGTCTCTAAAAAAACTGAAGTTACCAAAATTGCACCTTTTCCTGCCAAAATTCTGGAACTAAAGGTAAATGGACAAGATGCGTTACCACAATATTCTTTCAATCTTAATCCTGACGTTCCTACTATGCTCACGCTATCTTGGAAAGTCGAGGCTTCGGCATCAGCCAAAATTGAACTACTTCCCGCCCCAGGGAATATCGCGGCAGTTGGGCAATTAGCTCTGCCATTAAGTCCAAAGTCCGCAGAAGTCACCTATATCCTGAAAGTGACGAATCCCGATGGACAAATCATCATGCGCTCTTTCATTGTCCAAACGATCGCGCCACCACCAGCACCTAAACCCGAACAGACTCCACCGATCGCATTGCCTCCTGAACTGCAAGTACCTGAAATTGACTCGCCGCTAATTACTCCTAACAAGGGGATAAATCAGCGATCAGGTGGTACACTCACACCTTCAGAAGTTCCACCCAGCCAAAAATAAAGACAAGGTATGTAGGGTGGACAATGCCCATTCTACATACCTTGAAAAGAAAAAAAGAAAAAATTAGAAAAGCTAATTGATTATGATGACTGAAGAATTTGATTTTAAATTGCCCAAAGGATTAATCGATGCTAATGGGGAATTGCACACTCAGGGCAAAATGAGACTATTGACAGCCAAAGATGAAATGATCGTGCAGGACTTGTCCAATCGCGATCGCAATCTAGATATCGTATTTCTATTACTGGCTCAGGCGATCGCCAAATTAGGAAATCTACAGCAAGTTACTGCACAACAACTAGAGCAGTTATTTTTGCCAGACTTTGTCTATTTCCAAGATCTATTTAGTCAACTGCAACCGCAAAACGTAACTTCATCGGGGGAATCATAGGCTACCCCTCGGAGAGGTTGTATGAAGAGGTAGCCTTCATTGCTTTTTACTTCCATTGGTCAAGGGAAGATATTCTAAACCTCACCCATGCCGAACGTTTACGTTGGGTCGATGAAATCATGAGATTACGCTAGTAAATGTTGGCGCGGCAAAGCCGCACCACAAAAAATTTAATCGCCAGATAATCGACAATCGCGATTATTTAGCTTGCCATCGGACATGATCGTGCGACAAAAAATACTTTTTTGCGAATTAACATCTTTTAATAAAGCCGCGTTAAACTTTGCCCCTCTCAAGTCCGCACCTCGAAAGTCTACATTTTCTAAGTCCGCATTTGTAAAGTTTGCCCAGCGCAAATTTGCATCCTGAAAATTTGCATCTTTTAAATAAGCCCCAATCAGATTTGCGCCAATCAAGTTCGCCTTCCGCAAATCGGCAGCCCGCATTTTTGCTAAGCTCAGATTTGCGCCATTGAGTTTCGCCTCAGCGAGATTGGCATTGCTGAGTTCACATTCTGCGCAAGCTCTAGTTTCTAATAATTGCCCAATGGGATCTGCGATCATAGCTTGAGCAATTGTTAGGTATAGGGGAAATGCGATCGCGCCAGCTAAAAAGTAATAACGTAACATCGGCAATCCTAAATGAGTTGTTAGTAATAAGACTGACTATTCAAGAATCATTTTAACCAAGATAAGTTCAATCCTCTCATATGAAGATTCAACTAAACACATTAACTTTTTTCATTTCCACTAATATATGAACAGCCATTTTTACGTTAAACTGCTTACCTGTTAACTCGTTATTGGAGTCAGGTAAATCAACGCCTTTTGTCTTGATAAATTTTTCTAGAGCATCAATCCAACCATTCACACGAGTCTTTCTTCCTTTTTTGTTATGCCTGACGTGATATAAAGCATAAGCTAATCCACGTTGTAGAACTTCATATATGGCAATATCTTGCAAGTCGAAATCGAGGTAAGAATAATTATCTTTTTCTTTTGCAATTTCCTTGATTGTTTTATCTTTAAACGCCTTAACATTTTCAACATTAGAATCGAAAGTCTTTAAATTGGAGCCACCTCCTAAAACAATATCCTTCTCAGGACGAATTTGTAGTGTGGTTGCCATATTGCCGAACCATTTAGAAGCCATTGACTGTTCATGAAATGTTTGACCATCTTTTTCAGTACCATACATTTGAAACCACCAAGCTCTGTCCATATTAACTGGATTATCAGCGGCGTTCTCAAGAGTAACATTGTCACCACCGTCTTTCATGACAACCGCTGCCCAGTGCTGATTCCAAGTACCACCCGCATCTTCAAATTTTTGGAAGTTGTCTTCCCACTCATTAGAGACTGTAGCATAAGCTTCTCCAATTTCTGGGTTTGCGCCTCGATTGAATCCAAGTTCTCTTTCCGTTGCAATAAGCTTCTTTTTCTCTTCTTCTCCTAATTCAGTCTCAGGCTTACTTAGGTATCCAAAATATTCTTCACCAAACTTATCTTGCACAAGCTCCTGCAATGCTTTTGTTAGCGACTTGAGTCCGCCAGCTCCGCGATCTTCGGCTTTTGTTAGCTGACTTTCATCTTCCTCATTATAAACTGCACTATCTTGCCCTAATTCACGGACACCCATAATTGCATGTGCAGCTTTGATGCATTCTTTATAAAGAACAAGTTTTGCATCACCACCTTGACCGCGCATCTGCTTGATTTGAGTGATGCGGGCTACAATTTTCTTGTTTATTTCGTCGGCTTCTTTTTCGGATAATTCAACTGTTCCATCTTCGCCCGTTTCCTTAATTTTTGAATTAAGTTCATTTGTTGTAAAGACTAAAACTGCTTGTACTTCTTGTGGTGAACTAGGTCTAGACAAAGTCTGATTAGAAGTTACTTGGTTACTGATTTTTTCTAGTGGACTGACCATATCCTGAGTGCTTTCGTCATACTTCTCACTGTTGACTGGATTGTTCGCTTCGTTCATATCCGTGAAGCCTTTTCTGGCTTCACTTTTTGGCTCAACCTTTGATAGCTCTGCACCAAAAAACGTCTTTTTTGCACCACCAGTCAAGCTAACAACAGAACCGCTGTTTCCTGCAGAAGCAAGCTTGTCATTCGCCCCTGAAATCAAGCTGCTCTCAGCATACATTTCATCGCTACCCGATGGGTTATCATCTTTTAGTATGACGATAGTATTTCGACTTTCTGAAATGCGAGTCTTTTCTGGCAATAATAATGCTTCTTTTTGAGCTGGACTCTCAGGGGTCTTCGCAATTTCACCAGCTTCTACATAGCGTTGAATATTTTTAGATGACTGAGTTTGGTTTTGATTACAAGCTATTGGCGATCGCTGAACCGCTCCTCCATTTTGCTGCACGACATGAGTCAACTCATGAGCAATCAATTCCTGCCCGCCTCGACTACTTGGCTCATAAGCTCCCTGCCTAAAGAACAGATCCTGCCCTGTCGTAAAAGCTTTGGCTTGAATGGATTTGTTTAATTGATCAGATTGCGAATCTGTATGTACCTTTACTCCGCTAAAGTCTGCACCCATTGCTTGTCCCATCGACTGTTGCAGATTTGCATCTAGTGACTGACCACCACCCCGCGCACTTTGAATTGCCGATTCTAAATCCGTTGATGCTTCACCTCCTCCAATGTTTTCACTCCTTTGGACGAACGGCTTCATTTGCAATTCTTCATCTTCTTCCATCTCTTGTCGCTGAATTGGCTGGCTTTGAGAAGGAATTGACGAATTAATTTGTTGAACGACCCTCGCCGCAGTAGCATCAGCTTCCTGTTCATACTTGTCATTTGGCTCCCCAATAGCCAGCTTTGCTTGGAGCGCCATCTTTTGAGCATTCTTTGCCCTCAAACGATTCTCAAACTTTCGCTGTACTGGCTGACTTTGTGAAGTAGTTGGCGAATTAATTTGTTGCACGACCCTAGCCGCAGTAGCATCAGCCTCCTGTTCATACTTGTCATTTGGCTCACCGATCGCAAGTTTTGCTTGAATCGCCATTCTCTGCGCATTCTTTGCCCTCAAACGATTCTCAAACTTGCGCTGAACTGGTGGAGGTTCAGGATTCATGGTGAACTCTTTTGTATCTTCCTGTTCGCCTTCACTTTTCTCTTCTTCTACCGCTTCTTGCCTTTGAATTGGTTGATTTTGTAAGGATGCATTATTTCTCTCAGTAGTGATCGCCTTCAATCGATTTCCAGATTTTCGTTGGATTGGCGTTGCTGATTCTGACCTTGGCGTATTGATTATTTTCTCAAGGAAATTTTCAGAATATCCTGATTTGCGTGAAATCGCCTCTTCTTTCTCGTCAGACTCCAATGCAGCAAATGGTCTAGGTTGCAAATTTAGAGATGTAGGATTTACTAAGGATGAAGCTTTTGTGGATCTGTCATTAGTATGTCCCATATCTAGTTAGCTCCTAGTATTTTCTATGATTCCTTGCAAGGTTAAACAGAAATTAGCTTGATTTTATTGTCGCACAAATACTTTTTAATAATAATAAATATAGTTAAGTTCTGAAAACCAAAAATAGAGTTGCGGCGCTTTGCGCCGCAACTCTATTTTTGGTTTTACTATATTTGCGATCGCAGTCCCAAAAGATTAAGAGGCGGAGCCTTGCGCTACCTCTTATCTAGATCGGGCTATAGGAACCACCACATCAGCAAAATACCTAAGATCGATCCAGCCACAACTTGGACGGGGGTATGACCTAACAACTCTTTGAGAGGATCATGTTCTTCTTCAAACACTTCCACCATGATTTGATTGAGAACCTTTGCCTGTTTACCAGCAGCACGGCGGATACCAGCGGCATCGTACATAACGATAAAAGCGAAGACTGTAGCGATCGCAAATTGTGGGGTATCCCAGCCTTGAGTCCGACCGATACCTGTAGCCAATGCCGAAACTAAAGCTGAATGAGAGCTCGGCATTCCACCTGTTTCAAACATGATTTTGAATCTGAGTTGTCGGAACTGAGCTAACTCGATAAATAATTTGAGTATTTGGGCAGTCAGACTAGAACATAGAGCAATTAGCAGAACTTGATTATCGAGGATTTCGCCAACAGGATGGAGGTTCATATCAATTGCAAAAATTAGGGGCAAGAAAGGGGTGGAAATTAAAATTGAGAGTTAGAACTTAGTTTTTTCGAGCCGTGATGTAATCGGCAAGAGCCATTAGTGGAAAAGCTGCATCACCATAACTGATAAGTTGAGCTTTGGCTTGTGCTACCAATTCCTCAGCTTTTTGCTGCGAGGTTTCGATACCCCACAAGCTTGGATAAGTAACTTTTTGGGCGGCAAGGTCTTTGCCTGCGGTTTTGCCAAGTTGCTCAGAAGTTGCTGTGATGTCTAGGATGTCATCAATGATTTGAAAAGCTAAACCTATGTTATTAGCATAAGTGGATAGACGCTTAATGTCGGTATCATTTGCACCAGCCAGTAAAGCGCCACAGATGACGCAAGACTCTAGCAAGGCAGCTGTTTTGTGGATATGAATAAATGTGAGAGTTTCAGCCGTCACATCTGGCTTACCTTCACATTCTAAATCGACAACTTGCCCCCCTACCAAACCTGTCGCTGCAACTGCATGTCCAAGATGGGCGATCGCCTTCAAAATGCGCTCCGCAGGTACGCCCTTCGTCTGGTCAGCAATAAATTCAAAGGCGTAGGCTAGAAGGGCATCTCCTGCCAAAATCGCAATATCATCGCCATAAACCTTGTGATTAGTTAGTTTTCCGCGCCGATAATCATCATTGTCCATCGCTGGGAGATCATCATGGATCAATGACATTGTATGCACCATCTCCATTGCACAAGCAGTGGGCATTGCTGAGGCGCGATCGCCACCTAATAATTCACAAGCAGCTAGACATAATATCGGACGTAATCTTTTGCCACCAGCCATCAGCGAGTAGCGCATGGATTCATAAATTTTTTCGGGATAGGTAACTGCAATCGAAGCATCAAGGGCTGCCTCAACCTCTGGTTTGAGATCGCGTAAATACTTATCTAAATTAAATGCAATTGTTTCGGTCAATGTTTGGGGCATGGCTGGCTTCAATGGTTTCAACAATAACTAATTGCTAGAGTAGGGCAAAAACTTTAGTCAGTATCCAGAATGTATATTATGCAACGACTTGCGATCGCTACCCAAAATTTTGCCTTTTTACTTTTTACTTTTTACTTTTTCCTTGTAGCTCCAAACCGTATTATGCAAGAGCATCGTCACCGTCATTGGACCAACACCACCAGGAACAGGGGTAATGTGAGAGGCAACTTCGCTAACACTTGCATAGTCCACATCACCGACGAGCCGAGATTTGCCTTCGTAATCAGTGATGCGGTTAATACCGACATCGATTACTACAGCGTTAGGCTTGACCATTTCGGCAGTCACAAATTCTGGTCTCCCGATCGCTGCAATTAAGATGTCAGCTTTGCGGGTAATTTCAGCGAGATTTTTCGTGCGTGAATGGGCGATCGTGACTGTGGCATTTTCTTCGAGCAGCATTAGAGCTACTGGCTTACCGACAAGGATGCTGCGCCCGATCACAACGGCGTTTTTGCCAGCAATATCAATTTTTGATTCAGCTAATAGCTCCATCACTCCTGCTGGTGTGCAACTCCGCAAACCAACTTCACCCCTTGCTAATTTGCCGAGGTTATTTGGATGCAAACCATCGGCATCTTTATCAGGATCAAGGCGATTTAAGAGGGCGATCGCATCTAAATTTTCTGGCAAAGGTAACTGGATCAAGATGCCATCTACGCGATCATCAGCGTTTAGCTCGTCAATAACTTGCTCTAATTCTGTTTGAGTGACGCTAGCAGGAAAATGTTTTCCAAAGGAGGTGATCCCCGCCTTATGGCAGGCGGTTTCTTTATTGCGCACATAGGCGGCGCTTGCAGGATTGTCGCCCACCATCAGCACGGCTAACCCCGGGGGACGACCATATTGAGTTTGTAGTTGCGAAACCTCTTCCGCGATCGCCTTTTGCATTTTCTTAGCAAGAGCCTTGCCATCAATGATTACTGCCATAAATTGCTATGAATTTTACTTTGCGATTCGTTACCTACTTTGTAAACGATTGTATCGCTTGATGGGAGATAGCAGGTA
This sequence comes from Pseudanabaena sp. UWO311, assembly GCF_006937785.1. Classification (GTDB taxonomy): domain Bacteria; phylum Cyanobacteriota; class Cyanobacteriia; order Pseudanabaenales; family Pseudanabaenaceae; genus Pseudanabaena. The sequence goes on along the minus strand of NZ_SJEE01000024.1, from coordinate 3,844 downwards.
CTAATAAGGGCTGGAAAGATCTTGACGACACAAATTTTCGGGAATTAGATATGATTTAGAATTTAGAAAGGCGATCACTTTAATACTCACAAAAATCAAGAGCAAGGATGGAAATCTATGACCGTCACTACTGCGAAAAGAATAACATTTGAGGAATATCTCAGCTATGAAGATGGTACTGACAAGCGTTATGAATTTAACGATGGAGAATTAGTCGTAATGACTCCAACAACAGTATTTCATAATGATTTGATGATGTTCTTTGCATTCTTTTTGCAATCAGAAATAAATAACTCTCATCATCCATACTGTGTTCGTGTCAATAGTACTGAAATATTTAATGGTAAAAGAACACGCCGTCCTGATGTCTTGGTGATGACTCTTACACAGAAGAAAAACTTAGGAAATCAGCCAGATATTTTACATGAGCCTTGTTTGCTAGTCATTGAGATTGTGAGTCCAACTTGTCGCTCGGTGGATACTGTCGAGAAGCGCGAGGAATATGCTCAGTTTGGTATTCCTGAATATTGGATTGTGGATTTTTTGCTGGGAACTTTTTCGGTTTTAAGTTTGGTGAATGGAAGTTATATTGAGAAGGAGTATAGAGAAGGCGATCTCATAGTCTCTAATATTTTCCCCAGCATTTCGCTATCAATGAGTCAAGTAATGGCAAGCATTTGAAATCAGTATGGTGGGCAACCTTACTTTTTGGCGCAAAACGCTGTAATCGCATTTATCATATAAACTTGCCTCAAACCTTGAAAGCCAAAAGACTATGTTGACAGCTTTTCTAATGTCTTTATTGACTCCTATTACACCAGTCTTGCCCATAACTAACTCGGTAAATGAGCCTAATTTAACTAGCAAAGTTGCTCAATCTGCCAGTCAACGCCAAATCATTTTAGAACGGCAAGAAATGCGCCCGTTGATGGGCAAGCTTGACGATGTACCAATGTTTAATAGCAATAGTCCTGAAATTGTACAAACAGAAGGGATTTTGCTGTCAGCTTTCCCACCTGAAGGCATGGCTCATCCCAAGGCACATTTAAACTTCCCCTTTGAAGGTCGCTTCGATTTATTCACGCACCATATTTCCAAAGCACCACCACCAGTTGATTTGAGGACTTTGTATATTGGTGCGATCGCTTATAACCCAACTGATCAACCTGTAACTATTGACACCTTGTTGGGAGCCAGCTATCTCAGTCAGCCTGATGCGCCCTTCTACGATGCACCCAACTACAGCCTCAATAATAATGGCGAAACCTATCGCGGGCCAGGAGATCGCGCCATGCTCGATATTTTGCGTGGTCGCCGACAGAATATTTTTCCTGCTCAAATTGTGATTCCGCCAAAGCAGAGTCGGATGTTGATGAATATCCCAATTCCTGTAAAAGAATTAGATCCGCCATTAAATGGGCGATCGGGGTTATCGCGGTTACGAAGTACTGGCAAGATTTATGTCGCAACCCTAGCTCTCTATGCTCGTCTTAACGCTGATGGAACCGAACGTGCTCCCAATCTCGAAGAATGGGAAAACATTCTCAAGATTGGAGAACTAGCCAAACCACGTGATGTTGTACCAACACCACCAGATCGAACGGAAGGATTCTTTGAATATAGTCGGGTGGCTGGAGTGCAGCTTGGTTCCCAATGGTTTGGGAATTTAACTGATAAGGATAGTAATGATCTTGCTATTCCAAAATCTGGCGAATCCTATTCCTACGGATTGAGCCTTTTGCAGTACGGTACAATGGGAACAGGTCAAGTCCAAACTGCCCCGCTGAAAGTTCGCTATCCTGACACCGCCTATTCTGCTCATGGTAATTATGGCGTGCAGTATAACTTGACATTACCTCTGCATAATCCCACTAACGAAACGAAAACTGTTACGCTCTCATTCCAAAATCCCATCAAATACGATAAACCTGTTGGTGGCTTACAGTTTTTTGAGCCATTACCTGAAGATGTGTTTTTTCGAGGTTCAGTTAGAGTCAGATTTCGCGATGACAGAGGCTTAGCCCAATCGCGTTATGTACATTTAATGATGCGGCGTGGTGAACGAGGCAAGTCTTTAGTGACTTTGACAATGCCCCCAAGCGATCGCCGTGTTGTCCAATTTGATTTTCTTTATCCTGCGGATGCCACCCCCCCACAGGTTTTGACGGTAATGACTGCACCATAAAGCGCTTTGCGCAATGAAAATTTTGCTTACTCAAATAAAAGGGGCGGCGCGAAGCGCCGCCCCTTTTATTTGAGGTTTTATGTCCTAAGCAAACCTTTCATTGCTATAGAAGATGCAATCCGACTAACAAGCCTATACTGTTTGTAAATTTTCCATTGCCATTTGAGCGCAATAACGCATCTCATCAGCTCTCCGCCAAAGTTCTTGCCCAGTGTGCAAATGGTGATCATCAAAATTTAGTGTGAAGTAATTTAGTTCTTCAATTCCATCACTGATTGCATTGAGACAGTGATAAAGATAGCTAGCAATCCCAGCAGCAGAAGTTGGATTGGGAAATGCACGAAAGAAAATCTGCGCCTTGGCATAGGAACCACGACATTCATCAATATAGTCTTCAAAATCTTCCATTAATCCATCATCGTAAGGATCGGCAGCAAGATCGTCGATCTTCTCGTCTAGACTATCGAGGATTACTTCGAGCATTTCAGAGATGGGTTCGTAAACTTGTTTAAACCAGCGATCAAGTTTCTGATCTTCATTGAGGTGGATTTCCCGACTAGAAGGCGATCGCTTGAAGCCCTGATGAGATGATGCTCCATTAGGATTATGTTTAATACCAAGACTGCGATCGTAATGGGCCCGAGATTGGGGGTTACTAAGAACCTCGTAAGCAAGGTTGATGGAGGCAATATCATCGTGATTATCAAGATGATGATTGCAGTCGGGATGAAATTCTTTAACTAGACCACGATAGGCGGTTTTGACCTCGGCAGGAGCGGCGTTGTAGCTAATTCGTAGAGTTTTGTAGTGATTTGCTTGTTGGGTGCGATCGCTTGTCCTAGCCATGTCCTTAGTGATTAATCTACGTTTGCGGTAATTTTTGGATGTTTTTCATGCTGAATTTTTCAGGATTTCGAGATTCTCGAAACATTATTTTTAAGCAGAGCAAAACTTTTCTATTAAGCATTTTGTAGGCATATTCAGTCAGCGTCAACCACTTGACAAATAAAAAAAATTAAAGTCTGTAATTATTTCCGACTCTTTTTTTGAGATATTTCTAGATATAGCCAGAGAAGTTACTCGCTTCCCAGTGAATGATTAGTGGTGCGAGTCAAAGCCTTGCACCACTATCCATTACACTGGGAAAATGCATGTTTCTTTGAGACGTAAAAACCAATTTTGGGGCAAGCCTACCGCCAGCGATGCCCCAAAATTGGTTTCACAATTAGAATTGATTAGATATTTAAGCTAAATGTTGCAAAAGCGATCTCATTTCTGCTAGCATACCAAAGAATTAAATTTGCTGGTGTAGCTCAGTTGGTAGAGCAACTGATTTGTAATCAGTAGGTCACGAGTTCGAGTCTCGTCCCCAGCTTATGTTTCAAAGTTTCGGCAGGGATTTTAAGCAGATTTTAAGCATACCTAGTGATTAGATAGCTATGGCGGTTTTCATTTTTTCTTCGGCCAAAAGAAAAACGCCCTAGTATTATTCTTTCCTTTATTTATTTGATCTGTTGGGGAACAAAAACAAAGGATAGAAGCAACTTCACATTTATTTCTGTACTTCAATCCCTAAGGAAAAACCAGTCTCTTATTCACAACTCCGAGCCCCCCAGAATAAGGAGAAAATCGTATGCCGCCGTCTTTTTGTTAAAAAAA
>NZ_SJEE01000023.1 GCF_006937785.1 Pseudanabaena sp. UWO311 | reverse complement strand
AGATTGGCTGGAACTGGATTCACTCCGCGATCACGAAAAACTGGGCTTTCTTGCCTTCCTACTCTTTTACTTCTTATCTTGACTCTGACCCTGCTATCGCTTCTCGTCGAAAATATCTTCAGAAATTATTCCGTATTTCATTCTATGCTTCTACTCTCGACTGGGCTTCCTAGTCTTTTGTCAGTCAATCAGGTGTGGATGTTTTAGGCGATCGCTATCAAGTTTGGTTCATCGCTAAGCCGCGTGTTTTGGCACAATTAAGTATTATGGTAATCGCGTATTCTTGATATGACATCAGATCTATGACACAAACAATTTCTTTCAAACTCTCCGAACTCGCAGCCGAGTTTGTCGCCTCACTGCCCGATTGTCGATTTGAATCCGATGGTGCTGATCCCATAATTACGGGTGTCGCCGCGATCGATAAGGCGCAATCTGGAGAGATAACCTTTGTGTCTTCATCGAAATTTGTCGCCCATCTCAAGGATACCCAAGCTAGCGCTGTCATCCTCGATCTCAAAACTCCGTCAACCCTGCCTTGTATTCGTACCGCCCATCCCCGCATCCTATTTGCCAAGGTTCTCGAAAAGTTTTATCAACCGCCCACTCCGCCTGTCGGTATTCATCCCACCGCGATTTTGGGTGAAGATGTACAGTTGGGGAATAACGTTGCGATCGCACCCTATGTGGTCATTAGCGATCGCGTCAAAATTGGCGATAATGTCACCATTTATCCCCATGTCACCATTTACAACGATGTCGAGATTGGCGCAAATACTACCATTCATGCCAATTGTGTAATTAGCGATCGCACTCAAATCGGCGCAAATTGTCTGTTCCATCCCAGCACGGTTTTAGGCGGCGACGGCTTTGGCTTTGAGATTTCCCCTAATGGCACATGGTACAAAGTCCCTCAAATCGGACATGTGATCATTGAAGATAATGTCGAACTAGGCTGCTCTTGTGCCGTTGACCGTCCTGCTGTTGGAGTGACGATTATTCATAAGGGTGCAAAATTGGATAACTTTGTCCAGATCGGTCATGGAGTCGAAGTTGGAGCACACTCGGTTCTCGCTTCACAGGTGGGCTTAGCAGGCGGTGTCACCCTTGGTCATCATGTAGTCATGGCAGGTCAGGGTGGTGCTGCTAATCACATCCACATCGGTGATGGCGCAATCATTGGTGCGAAGTCGGGTATTCCTAGCGATGTTCCCGCAGGTGTCACGATGATGGGCTATCCCGTCGTTCCTGAAAAAGATTGGAAGCGCATCGTCATCGCTGAGCGTCAACTTCCCGATCTACTGCGTACAGTTCGCAAATTAGAGAAGCGGATTGAGGAACTAGAGGCAAAAATTGTCGAATAGAATTAGAGAGAGGCGCAAAGCGCCTCTCTCTAATTTGTGGGTCTGAATATGTATATTGATTTTCATACACATTGCGATCGCAAATCCCCAGATCTAATCAATTTGCAAACCCTCCATGTTACGCCAGAATTGCAAGTAGAAGAACTGCCGAACATCTGTAGTCTTGGTTTGCATCCTTGGTTTATCCAATTAGAAACATGGGAATCTGCATGGTTAAATCTTGTGGATTTAGCGAAATTATCGCAGGTTGTAGCGATCGGTGAATGTGGATTAGATCGGAATATTGATTTGCCTTTAGAAACACAAATTTCTATTTTTCAAAAACATATAAAATTTGCGGAATCATTACAGAAACCGATTGTAATTCATTGCGTCAGAGCTTTTTCAGAATTAATTGCTCTTAAGAAAGATACTAAATCTACGGTTCCTTGGATTATTCATGGTTTCAATAAGAAAGAAGAAGTCTTTCAACGACTGCTCAAGCATGATTTCTATTTCTCCTTTGGAGCCGCAATTTTAAGCGATCGCTCTCCTATTCTGCAAGCGATCACTACAATACCAAATAACAGATTTCTCTTGGAAACAGACGATCGTACTGATATTAGTATCAGGCAAATTTATGATCGTGCCGCCGCATTGCGTCATGTTTCTAGAGAAGCACTTCAAACTCAACTAATTGAAACTTATCACCAATTGACTGGGCTTGGGCTGAGCTGAATCATTGGCAAGATCAACTGCATCCATATCCAATCCAATTTCGCTGAGTAATTCCTGGGCCGCAGTCAACATTTCTGGCTCAAGCCCTTTTAAATCCTCGCGAGTGCTGAGATAGGTCTTGAGAGCAGTCATTGGATCGAGCGCCTCAGCCGTGCTGAGTTCTGGCATCCTACTACGCGGATTTTGGCTGACAACTTCAGGGATCAACGCATAGTTATGAGCGATCGCCATTGCTTCATGTAATAGGCGATCGTCGATTAACGCTAACTGCTCAGCTCTGACCTTATAGATTAGTCTAGCGATCGCCTGATCGATTTTCCCTTTAGCGATCGCTTTAAGTAACTTCGCTTGGGGATCATCAGATTGGGTCACATCCACTTCCATTGTCCGAAAGGCACGGGTAGGAATTGGACAAAAATCAAACTTTACATTCCCCTTCTCAACTTCCAACCAGCAATATCCTTTCGCTTCATTCTCTTCGCCAAAATCAACACGCTCAATGCTTCCTGGATAAACCACAAGTGGTTGCGTGGCTAGAATCTGATGACGATGTACATGACCGAGCGCCACATAATCAAAGGCTTCACGAGTTAGCATTGATAAAGGAATAGTAAAACCTTTGCCAGCCGCTAAAAATCTCTCTGCTCCATAGGTAGCTGTATCCACCATCACATGAGCGAGCATAATCGTCGGTAACTGCGGATCGAGTTGGCGGATTTCGCCTTCGATCACTACCTGCAAGCGATCGATCAAAAACTGGCTTACTTCAGTCATCGAGAAGCCTTCTGTCTCAGATTTAGTCAACAAAGTCGATCGCGTAATCCAAGGCAATGTAATAATCTGAATCTCACCTGCGTTAGTTGAAATTCTATGTGTGGCGATCGTGTCTCCCACCGTGAAGTTCGGCACAGCTAGACTGCGATAAATCGCCAAACTCGCACCACCAACTCCCTGTGAATGTTGATCGTGGTTACCCACTAATAACACGGTGGGAATCCCCGCATCAGCAAGGCGGCGAAATTGCTTGGCAAAGGCTTGTTGCACAAGTGGCGGCGGCGTAGCATCAGGAAAAGCATCACCACCAAATAGAACGATATCGGCTGGCTCGTTAATTGCGCGATCTATACAGATCGTCAATGCTGCTACAAAGTCTTCTAGTCGAGTATTCAATCCTGTTTGAGGATTGACTTTGCCATGAGTGGTACTACCAAGATGAATATCGGAGAGGTGTAAAACTTTAATAGTCATCATATTCCTCTCATAAATGACAGTCCAGAGCTAATATTGTCTGCGATTATATATCTTTCATCAAAAAATAAATGGGTGCGCTTCGCGCACCCATTTATTTTTGATGAAAGCAGGACTAATCTATACGCCTACAGGTGTAGGAATACTACTGAACGCAATAGATGGCTTGTTGAATACTTGAGCCAATTGACGAGGAGCGCGATCGCACCAATTCTTTTTACCGTAGACATAACCAGCGATTAGAGGCAATGCCACAGTTGCTTCAGAGTAAACCATTTGCTCTTGGACAATATCAACCTTGCCCCAAGAATGTGCTTCCTTCAAAGTCGAACCAGATAGAGCGCCATCGCGTTCATCAGCTACGGTGATTTGAACTGCATACTTATGCATTGCGGCTTCAAAACCAAGCAGTTCAGCAGCAACCACAGTATCTTGCGCAAAGTTCTTAGGAACACCACCACCGATCATAAATAGACCAGTATGAGGGCTTGCCAACTTACATTGAGTCAACTCGCGGAAATCGCGTACAGAGTCGATGCTGACATGCTCTTCAGGAGAGAACCACTGATGATGAACTAAGCCAAAACCTGCGGAACAGTCGCTGAAAGCAGGAACGAAGATGGGAACTTGATGCTCATAAGCTGCCAACACAACGGAGTGACGGTTCTTAGCATTCTTGTCAAGATATGCACCCATTTCGTAAATGAATTCACGGGAAGAATAGGGACGAGGAGGAAGTGAATTGGCGATTTCGGCGATCGTCATGTCGCAAACACGCAATTCATCTTCGTCAATGTAGGTGTCATAAATACGATCGATCGCATTTTCGCGAAGTACTCTGTCATCAGCAAAGGTGTCGCCGACATAGTGACGAAATCCGAGGGCTTCAAAGAAGTCTTGATCAACGATGTTTGCGCCTGTAGAGACAATCATGTCTACCATGTTGTTGGCGATTAAGTCGTAAACAACTCCTTTAAGACCCGCACTAAATAAAGAACCCGCTAAACACAAGATGATTGCGCAATCTTTGTCTTTGATCATATCGTCATAGATATGGGCAGCACGACCAAGATTTCTTCCTTGAAAAGCTGTGTTAGCCATTGCATCAACCAGTCCGACTACATCAAAAGCCTTGATGTCAATGTGTTCAACAGTCTGTTTAAGTAGTTCGCGTTTCATGATTCTGTTTTGTCCTAGATGCTATGTGTTGTAAATGTATGCGAAAAAAATTTGAGCAGAATTCCGTAATAAAACAAGCGAAACTAAACATCCAAGAACAATAACTTTTTCTTTGCGACGCTAAAGTAAAGTTGTCACTACCTAATCAGTCAAAAGATAGATATTGACAATTTTAAAATCTGCATGCAGTAAAAAATTCTCGCCCCAAGCGTCCTTTCTACAGCTTATTAAGTTTCGGAAAATATTTAGTCTTCTCCAAGATGAGAAGCGATCGACCGAGGTTGTTAACAGTGGTTACAACCCTGATAGTTAGAAGGTCGATCGGAACATACTAGGTCCTTCACAGGCATCATCCCAAGAAAGAGTGGGGTCAGACTCGCGTCTTTCATCCAACTTTAGGTTGAGGAGCCAATCACATCCAAGCAATAAAACCAGTTTTTTCAATTTTTATTTAGCTGAGTGCAACAAATCCTTATCTATCATAACACTTTTTTTGGGAAACACAAGCAAAATGGCGCTAGAGGATTTATATATAAATGCGTTTAATTATGTATCAGGAAGCTTGTCGAGGCTTAAGCATCCTTCTTGAAACAAAGACGTATTTTCATTCAGGGGCGAACATGATGACAGCGCAGTATCAGGCAGCTCTACAGTCCTATGCAGAGGGTCGGTATGAAGAGGCGATGAAACAGTTCTCGGAATTGTTGCATGAAGATCCTCGCAATCCCAAGCTGCATATTTGGTTAGGTGCTACCTTTCGTAAGGCAGGTAAAATTGATTATGCGAAGACGCAATACCAGCAAGTATTGACTCTTACAGATGATCCAGATTTACTTGATCTCGCGAGTACTTCGCTTGCTCAAATCCAAAATAAACTAGCTAATATTTCTCAGACAAATAAGCCTCAAAAAAAATTTCAGAAAGATGTAGAATCGCTCAGCCCTAAGTTAAAAGAATCAAGCGATGCAGATAAAGCTCAGGCTGCTAACTATAGAGCATTGCAACTAGAGGATACGCAAAATATTGGCTCAAAGATAAATAGTGGATCTAGCAATAAGAGTATTTCCTACATTCTTGACCATGACGACTCAACTACAGGCGACCTTGCTATCCTAGCTAACCCTTCTTCCATTAATGTAGCTCTTAAGCCAAAAGTCGCTGTAAATGCCTTAGTTAATGGTAATGGAATAGTCCCACCACCACCTGCGATCGCCGCGCAATTTAAGATCCAGCAAGAGGAACAGGAGCAGGAAGAAATAACTGCTTTGCAAGAACCATTATTCTCATTAGAAACTTCATTCGCAGATAATGAAACTCTGATGGTTGAAGATGCGGGGATAATGATTGGAGACCTAGAAGATATAACTGACAAGGCTCCTACATCAATTTTTAGCGATACGATCGCCAATATTCAAGAAGCAAGCGAAAATAATAAACAAAGAATCGAATTCCCACCTGTAGAATCTGTGTTTTTGGGATGGGGGATGGATTCTCAGGATCATGATCTCAACCAAGAGCGTAACAGTTCTGATGGTAAAGGTTCTACGGGAAATGGTGTTTTAGCTCACGGTAAAGTTTCTGCGGGCAATGATGTTTCTGCGATCGCATTAGAGGATGTGTTTAAATTCTCTAGCGTCAGCCAAAAGATTACTTTATGGGGTGCTTTGGTAGCGACTATTCCTGCGATCGCCTTGGGTGTCGCAGCATACCAAGTGGGGGATGGCTTGCTGTTAAATAAGGTCAAACAAGCGCAGCAATCAGAGGCGATCGCTTTAGCTAACGTAACTAGAAACTTTTTAAAGCAGCAGCTTAATGATGTGGATGTGTTGCAAAAATTATTAGTCTCAAATGAGATAGGGCAGAACACATTACTCAAGCTCCCAACTCCACCACCAAACGATAAAGCAGCTAATCCACTCAACTCATTGCCAATTGCTCAACAGCGTCAATACAAGCAGCAGTTGACAAATCGGTTAAATCTCTATAGTCAGGCTTACCCTAATTACAATAGCATTGCGCTGTTTTCTACTAACGGTGAGCTAATCGCTCAGTCAAGCACATCGAAAACCTTACAAACTCTCAACCCTAATATCCTGAGCAAAGCCCTTTCGGCAGATGCCGTCTTATTTGGCAACCCTGTTGTTGAGAAAGATGGAGTATACCTCTACGCAGCTAGATCTATCAAGAGTTCTGTTTCACAAAAAGTCAACATGATTTTGCAGGTTGAAATTCCTGTAAAAAAATTAGAAAATGATTTAACTATTGCCAGTAAAGATGCCAATGGGAATAAAGATTTTTATGTAATCGATAGCTCCAACAAATATATTACTAGTTCACAGATTGTCAAAGTTGGAGAGGATGTGTCAACAAGTTTTGCAGTGCTCCAAGATTTGCGAACTTCAAAATCTTCTGGCATAGGCGATATGGTCAAGGTTGATCGCAATGGACAATTGGTTGCCTATGCGAATGTGCCTGACATCCAGACCTATGACATGTTGACTTGGGATGTATTAACGACAATAGATAAAACTAAAGCGATTACTGGCAATCAAAGTCTACTATTGGTGATTGGGATTGGCATAGCAGCTACGCCATTGCTAGTAGCAACAATCGCCTATGCTCTATCTCGTAAACTTAGTTCAAGGCTTAAAGATATTCGCGCTGCTTTACGAGATATTAGACAAGGGACTACTACTGTCAGTCTTGGGGCTTTGAGTACAGATGGAAATGATGAACTCTCTGATATTTCCTTAAGTATTAATAAAATGTCTGAACAATTTCAGACAATGATGCAAAAGCAAGAGCAGGAAAAACAAAACTTACAGTTACAAGTAGTAAAGTTATTTAACGTCTTATCAAAACTGGCTAGAGAAGAAAAACGCGAAGCAAAAGATGCGGATTTGTCTGATGAAAATGTATTGCGTCTAGGAAAAAAAGTCCGATCAGAGATCGTACAGCGCCATGCCGAAGTTGAGAGCTATCGCCAACAGAAGGAAGATCTTCAGGAGCATTTGATGCAGATGCTTAAGGATGTCCAAGCTTTAGCTGATGGTGATCTTACGGTTTCCACTCAATCAGTTGACGGAAGTTTACCCAGTGTCGCCATATTTTTTGATGATGTGATTCGGGGTTTACAAAATATTGTCGGTCAAGTTAAATCTTCGGCAAACCAAGTTAATTTCTCACTGGGGCAAAACGAACAGGCGATCGCTAATCTTGCCAATGTCTCTCAACGACAAGTAGATATAGTTACGCGATCGCTCAACACAATGCAGATGTCTAAGTTGTCAGCAACAAGAATTGTCAATAATAGTCAGCAAGTATTGCAATCATCGCAACGAGTAGCCGAAAAGCTATCCGATAGCGATCGCTCTATTGACGCAGTGATGTCCAAGGTCGGAGAATTACAAAATATAGTTGCCACAACCGCCAAGAGAGTCAAGCATTTAGGTGTTGTCTCTCAAAAAATTGCTAAGGCAATTTCTTCAATTAATGAAATTGCGATTAAGACCAACTTTCTAGCTATAAATGCCTCGCTTGAAGCATCACGGTCAAACGATACAAGTAGTGGATTTGTACTGATTGCAGAAGAGGTAGGAGAACTAGCCGCTCGTTCAGTTACAGCGACGAAAGAAGTAGAAATCCTCCTCAGAAATATTCAAAATGAAACTAAAGCAGTGATGTCAGCAGTTGAGTCTGGCAGTACTCAACTATCGGAGAGTAACACCTTAGCGATCGCTGCTAAAGATAGCCTGCAACAAATCGTTCAAATCTCACAACAAATTGATGGATTAATGATCACAATCTCCGAGGCAACAACTTCACAAGCCCAGACATCCGAGGGAGTTGCTAACTTGATGAATGATATTTCGCATATGGCTAGGAGGACGCTTGCATCTTCTTCGGAAGCCTCCAAATTAATTCAAGCTACTAGAGGCTATTCTGGAGAACTTCAGCAATCCTTGACTCATTTCAAAACTCGCTAAGATTCAGTTTGAATTGGCAAAAAACAGCAATACTTCACTTTGCTAATTTCAAGATAGAAGTTTACTAGATATATATGTAATGGATTTTCCCATGATTGAAATAGTTCCACAAACCAAGAAAATCTTTGCTAAGGAAGCTCTAGCTTTAATGCATGAGTTAAAAAATAAAATTTTAGAGTTAGATGTGCGGTTGCCAAGTTTTCACCAGCAACTTGATGGCATAATTTCTACGATTAAGTTGGTTCAGGATGCGGCAATTAAAGCTGATTTTTATATACCCAACTCACCTTTCGCAGAAATAATTCATAACCTTGAAGCTTCAATCAATTTATTGTGCGATCGTCGTACAGAGATTGATTGGGTTGCCAAAGAATTGCTGATTGAGGTCATCAATATGTCCAATCAAGTAATTAATGAATATTGTTTAGAGATGGATTTATCTAAAGACTGGATAGAAATTCAAAGCAATCTATTTGCTCAGATAAACGAACATCTACAATTAGCAACAGATGAGACTATATCCAGAAAAAATCTAAATCTATATGACATTGCAGATGAGCCATTTAATTTAGAAGACACCCCAGAGGCTCTCCATCTCTTTGATATGAATTTTGAGTTGTCCAAACTGGAAGATTGTATAGCACCAATAGAATCACTAGACAATTCTGATGGGTTTCTCATGATTCAAATAGATCAAGAGCAAGATGATTGGGATTCTAGCAAACTATTTCAAGATATCGCAGATAATGCTCATGACGAGTTGACGACTTTATTTCCTAGCTTAACAGATTCATTTACAGGTGATTTCGACGAGTTTACTGAAAGCCTTCAGGAATCCGATAAAACTAACAATGGAGAAATATTGCCAATGCCAGAGTTATTCGCAGAGATATTTTCTGCGACAGTCAATGAGCAATCACTAGAAAATAATAATCAAACTGAAATCAAAAGCGTTAAGTGGAATGAGAAGAAATTAGATATTGAAGACACTGCCGAGACAGAAGATGTTTGGACTAAATTTACAGCAATGGAGTCTTGGGTACAACCGAACGATGAAGAACTAGTACCTGCTTTTGACTTATCAGATTTTGACTTACCTAATAATGACATCTCTGAAGATATGACTCCCAACAATTTTTTTGAGTCATCAGATTCCAGTACAGCTAGCCTAGATTCTGAGGATTATCTTCACCCCAAGACATCTACAAGTCCATCGGATATAGACAGCAGCACAATGCTAGCGGAGATGCTCAAAGAAGATTTCCCTACTTCAGACATTGACACAGCCATAGAAGAATCTCCAATTTACCAGAATAATGCTGAAGATATCAGTTCTTCTTGGCATGACTTATCACTTATGAATTTTGGAGATACAGAAATTTCTTATGCAGATTTTGCAGCCTTATCTCCAGACACAAAAACTGATATAGATTTAGATATGAGTTCTCATAATAACAGCCAAGGTGACATTCAGCTTGACACGAAGGGAAATGATGCGACTATTCGCATTCCTTTAAATCATTTAGAAATGTTGGGGGATTTGTCAGAAGAATTATTAGTACGTAAGGGAAGTTTAGATATTTATTTAGCTGAAATTAAAACGCTATCGAGCCAAGCTCAAAATCATTTGCAATCACTAGAATATAACGCAGATAGCAGACAGAGCCAAACTGCGATCACGGGTTTGCAAAATGCAGTTGATCAGATTGTGAATATGCTTTCACTAACTGAGCAGCAAACCTATGCAATGAGTCAGGATGTTAATCATTTAAGAAGAAATCTGAAGCAACTCCTTAAACACCCAATTTCTAGTCTCGTGACAAGGTTTCCACGTATATTGCGCGATTTGTCTCCACAGTACGGCAAGCAAGTAGAGCTAGTTGTCCAAGGTGCTGGAGTAGAAGTTGAGAGATTAATTTCTGAAACAATCGCTAAGCCACTTGAGATCTTACTAAGGAATGCCTTTAAACATGGAATTGAGTCTCCCCATGATCGCCAACTACAGGGGAAAGCACCGCAAGGGAAAATTGAATTTATAGCAACTCAAACCGATGAAAGTACGATCATCAAAGTTAGTGATGATGGTTGTGGAATTGACATTGAAAAGATCCGCCATCAGGTTGAGCAGTCGGCAGCAATTGCAGGTATGTCAGGTTTCTCAACAATGGATATGAGTGATGAGCAATTAATCAATTTAATTTTTGAACCCAGCTTTAATCTCGCACCTAATAATTCAGAAACTGGGACTAAATTAAGTGATGTAAAAAAGAAGTTGCGAGAGCTTGGTGGGAATATTTCGGTGAAGTCTCAAAAGGGAAAAGGCACTCAATTTACTCTGGTTTTACCGAATGTGAACTCTGTAATTCGCGTACTACTAATTGATGTTAATCAAATGTGCCTAGCCATTCCCAGTAAAATGATCTTAGAAGTGGTTCACAGTAACTCGCCTATTCTTGATTCTGAGGAGAAAGAAACTTTACTATGGCGCGATCGCATACTGCCTGTAATTCGCCTAAATTCCTTGCTAAAGCTAAATTGCCGCCATAGCTTGAGCCAATCCAGTTTGCAATCAAGCAACCAATCTCTACAATCAACAAATTCTCCTGAAAGTCAAAAACCCTCTCAAGCCATACCTTCACTTTTAGTTATCCATTACGAAAATGATCTGTTTGCTCTGCAAACAGATGGTTGCTGGCATGATCAGGAAGCCACCTTTCATCAAATTGAAGGCAATATTTCCCTTCCACATATTTTTCTCGGCACAGTTGTCTTGGGAAGTAATCAGGCTGTGGCTTTGCTTAATCCTGCTGAGTTAGTCAGCCAATGTTTGCGCTCTGATGCTCATGTTTCGGGCTCTCAAGAGATGTATTCAAATTTTGAAAACCTGAGTAGTCTATCAGACTTTTTTAGTGCAGGTGATACACCATCTTTTTCCAGCGCATCAGCAGATAGTAACTCAGCCCGTGACTTGGTTCGATCTCCTGAGCCCGAAAATTTGGAAAGTTCGGGACTATTTACTAATGAGCTCGTGAAACCTCCTGTGAAGCCCCAGCAGCCTAGAGTATTAATTGTGGAGTCTTCGGCTAATGTGCGGCGCTATCTAGCAATGATGCTTACCAAGTCTGGTTTTTTGACTGAGCAAGTTCAAGATGGAAAAGAGGCGATCGCGTTTCTCAAAAACTGCTTAGAGATAAAGACAAAAGTTGACGTGGTAATTACCGATTTAGAGATGCCTCATATGGATGGATTCAAACTCTTATCGAGTGTTCTTGTTGATGATGATCTGCAAAATTTACCAATCATTGTACTCACCGAGAAGAACAACGAAAATGATCGGAAGTTAGCTTTAGATTTGGGCGCAAAAGCATATCTTTGTAAACCATATCGAGAACAAGAACTAGTTGAAAAATTGCACCAAGTTATTTCGGGATAATCCCAAAGCACAAAGCCCCAAATAAAAGTGGCGGCGCAAAGTGCCGCCACTTTTATTTGAGGCTTTTTATGTCCTAAGCAAACCTTTTATACCAAAACACAAAATGGCTACGCCATTTTGTGTTTTGGTATTATGGCGATATCGTGCCTTTAAATAAGCCTTGCGGTTTAAAGAGCAATACCAAAACCATAATCACCAAACCCACGCCCAGTTTATATTCAGTGCCAATGCAGTATTTCTGTAATTCGCCCAATGCAACAGGACATGTAGTGGCGACTTCTTGGGAAATCCCCACAATAAGTGCTCCCGCGATCGCGCCATAGGGATTCCCAATTCCGCCCAAAATCACTGCCGCAAACATTGGCAAAATCAAGAACCAACCCATATTCGGACGGAGATTGGTAATTAAGCCATACATACTGCCCCCAAAGGCAGTCATACCTCCTGCAATTACCCATGTTGAGATGATTACAGCATTGACGTTGATCCCCGCGACTTTAGCGAGTTCTGGATTGTCAGCTACTGCTCGCATTGCTTTGCCTATTTTGGTATTTTGTAATAAATAGTAAAGCCCAGCAATTACTGCGATCGCGGCAGCGATCACCACCATTTTGTTTTGGGTGATTGCTAAGTCAAAAATCTTGATCGCAGGAAAAGTTGGCAAATCATATTTCTGTGGTTTTGCACCCCAAACCAGCACGATCGCATTACGAATCACCAAAGCTAACCCAATCGAAACGATCATCATCGTCGTTGAGGTGGCTTTTTTGGCGCGTAACGGTTGCCAGAGTATTTTTTCGCAAATTAAGACTAAGCCGATGGAGATAAGACTACCAAAGGCGATCGATACCACAATATTCAGCTTGAGCGTGGTATTGGCAAGAAAGGCAAGGTATGCACCTAAGGTGAGAATATCGCCATGGGCAAAGTTAGCAAGGCGTAAGATGCCATAGGTAAGCGTTAAACCGACTGCGGCGAGCGCAATAATGCTGCCGACAGCGATACCATCAATGGTTGATTGCAGGACTGATTGCAGAACTTCAGGCATTGAGAGAATTTAATAGAGCTTGATTGCTATTTATAGTATCGTTTTAAAACCCATTAGTATCAAACTGACGAGAATGTAATTGAGAGTAACGACCTGCTTTTTGGAGTAGTTCGTCGTGAGTTCCCGATTCGACAATTTGACCTTGCTCCAAAACGATAATGCGATCGCTATTTCTAATGGTCGCTAAGCGGTGCGCGATAATAAATGTCGTGCGTCCTTGCATGAGGCGCTGTAGAGCTTCTTGGACAAGGCTTTCCGATTCGGTGTCAAGTGCTGAAGTTGCTTCATCAAGGATCAGGATTTTGGGATTATGCAGGACAGCACGAGCAATGGAAATGCGTTGACGCTGACCACCCGATAGATTAACACCACGCTCACCTACCCACGTATCATAACCTTGGGGAAGTTCCATAATAAAATCATGGGCATTAGCAATTCGTGCGGCATTTTCAACTGCTTTAGTATCGTAATCTTTCTGACCAAAGGCAATATTAGAAGCAACGGTTCCAGAGAAAAGAATGTTCTCTTGGGGAACGAGAGCTAGTTGTTGACGGAGGCTTTTGATTTGGACATCACGAATGTCATAGCCATCGATGAGAATTTTGCCAGACTTAACATCATGGAAACGCATCAGTAGATTCATCAAGGTGGATTTTCCTGCTCCCGACATGCCGACAAGGGCAATCGATTCGCCTTTATTTGCGACAAGATTAATATCGGTGAGAACTGGGCGATCGCCTTGATAGTGGAAGCCAACATTTATGTATTCGACTTTGCCTGTGACCTCAGGAAGCGCGATCGCATTAGGCTTTTCCAGCACTAAAGGTTTAATCTCAAAAATCTCAAAGATGCGATCGATTGAAGCTTCAGCTTGCTTGATTTCGTTATAGCTACCAGTGGTGTTGGCGATCGGGTCAATCAATAGTGCAACCCCTGCGCCAAAGGCAACAAACTGCTCAGGAAGCAACCATTTATTAGAAATCAGCCAACCCCCAAGTAGAAACAGAAAACAAATCCCTGCGGCTTCCAAAAAGCCAATTACAGGATATTGAATGGCTCTAACGCGATCTGCGGCATATTTACGGCGGCTATTTTGTTCGGATTCTTGCTTAAAGCGCTCGATTTCATAGGATTCTGTGGCAAAGGCGCGAACCAACCTAATACCACTAAAAATCTCGGATAGTAACGCGGCTAAATTAGAAACTTGATCTTGGCTACGGCGACTGAGCTTCAACATGCGATCGCCAAACCAAGCGATTAATATGGCAATCAAAGGCGCAACGGCTAGAGTCGTCAGCGTCAAGATCCAATTCAGATAAATCATGTACGCCAGTACGAAAATCAATTGCAGTACTGATGGAATGAATTGATGAAAAAATTTGCCGATCACCTCACCAATGCGATCGATATCTTCTGTCAATCGATAGGACAAGTCACCCGTGCGGGACTCAGCGAAATAGTCAAGATCAAGGGTTTGCAAATGTGAGTACACATCCACGCGCAAATCTCTGGCGGCATATAGGGCGGCTTGCGACATCATCGAGTCCTGCCCATACTGCCCCAATCCCCGAAACACAAACATGACTACGGTGAAAGCAGCGATCTGCAAGATGGCGGTGACATCACCCTTGCCAAGTGCTTGGGCAACCCGTCCTAGTAACTCGGCAAGGAGGGGCATTGTGCCGATAAAGACTAAGGTACATAAAAATGCTTTGCCAATCAGAAAACGCTGGGGGTAGACGTAATCTCGTATCTGCCAGTAGGAAGAGCGCTTTGAAGATTTCCCTGAAGATTTTATTTCCAAACTCGTAGCTCAAATGTTTGCAATTCACCAACGATTAGTTTCGCACTTTATCGCCATCGCCATTAAATTTTTGTTGTATTGGTTTTTGTAAAGATTCAGGTAAGAAATTGACAAAATAGGCAAACCAGACAAAAAATAAATGAGTCATTTCAATATGAACAAAAAAGCTTGAAAATTGGATTGGCTCTAAAAAATCAATCTCTCATTCACACTCTCACCCAAATCTTTGCCCATATATAACAATGAAGATTGATCTAGTCTTTTCCGTAAATGCAGGATATTTACCTGGTCTATTGGCGACCATAAATTCGATCATTCAAAATACTGCACAGCCAGAAAGACTAAGATTCAACATAATTATCCCCAAAAATGAGCTCCAAATTTTTGAGAATGAATTACCAAAACATTTTCACAATCCTGACATTGAATTCAGATTTAAAGAATATATTCCTACACCAGAAGTTCAAGACTATATCGTTCAAAAATATAAGCCACCAAGTATTGATAGAACGAATGCACTTTACATGTTATTTGCTCGGCTATTTTTAGGAAGTGTTTTGCCTGATCTGAAGAAGGTTATCTATCTTGATACTGATATTGTGGTAGTCGATGACATCGCTCTACTCTATGATTCAATAAATTTTTCTGAGAATCAATACTTTGCGGCGGTTCCACATTTCTTCCCTGCTATTTTTCATTTTTCCAATCCTTTTAAAGCTCTACATGAGCTTCGTACAATCAAGAAAACTTTTAATGGAGGAGTTCTATTTACTGATTTGTCATTTTGGAAAAAGGAAGACTACCAGAAATTAGATGCTTGCCTAGAATGGGATCGGCAATGCGGTTACAAACTATTACAGCTAAACGATGAGACATTGCTTAACTTGATGTTTAAAGATTATGTACAGTTAGACCGTCGATGGAACTGCTGTGGTTTTGGCAATACAAAGTTAATTAGTTGGCTCCTAAAAAAAGACTTATCCAAAATTTCAATTATCCATTGGAGTGGTGGACATCACAAGCCATGGAAGTCCAAGAATATTCCTTACGCAGATATTTGGTCAAAATATGCAATTTAGTTGATCTCACCGAATTAGCGCAATAAACTAAATTGCTTTTGTAGCGAGACCCAAAAGAGGTGTGCCGCGCTTCGCGCGGCACACCTCTTTTGGGTTTTAGGGAATGAGGGCGAAGCTATTAGCAAATTGATCGAATGCTGATGAATTTGGGCTATTGGCAGCATTTTGAGAATCAGGCTGGTAATAGCGAACTGTATAGATAAATTTATCGGCTTCTAAGGTTAATACTTTGACCTTCCAGCTTGTGGATTTATTAGAAGCATCACCATCAGCGATCGCAGTTGTAAATTCCTCTTTCGAGCCAGACTTTGCGCCTTTAACCTTGGGATCGAAAGGAATTTTTACGAGATCTTTTGCCTTTTCAGAATCATCGGAGGCGATCGCCTTGCCATCAATTGGTTGTCGCAACACCACCGTATAAACTTGTCGACTTTGTTGTAGCTTTTTAACTAGATCATTTTTATCTTCGCCCACTGGGATCTCACGACTAGGTGTAAAAATTACCGTACTCGCGCCCGAAGGCTCTAAACCGAGATCGATCGCTTTCCAGTCCGCAGGATAGCGCAGCATATAGCCCGCACCCGTATACTTACCTGTAGTTTCAGGCTTGGCATCCTCAGATCGACAAATCTCGATTTTGCTAGCATCTTGATTAGTTTGTAAGGTATAGCGCATATCTTCAGCAACCAGTGCGATTTCAAACCCTGCTTGCGTCGGAGCCGTCGTTTGACATAAGTCGCGAATATTAGCTAGCTGTGGCTTTTGCGACTCCGCCACGATCACCACAGTTGGCGGTAGCTTGAGCTGCGATCGCAAATAACTAATTGCTTTTTCGGTAGCAAGGTTATTAGCTGGCGCTGTGGCGTTATTTGGTGGAGTCTGCTGACAGCTAACTAATGCGATCGCAGCAATTCCGATATAGGTGTGAAACTTTGGCATAACATAAAACGAGATATAGCAATCATCATAATGCTTAGTAACAAGGGGGACGAATTACGAATTACGAATTATCAACTCGTAATTCGTAATTCGTAATTCATAATTATCCAATCACCAATTACCAGTTACCAAATGGACATCAAAACACTCGTATTTCCTGCGATCGTCACTATCTGCGCATTGCTTGTTTACTTTGGCTTAGGTATCGGTGTGGCTGTAGCTCGTGTTAAGTATAAAGTCATGCCACCACAAATCACTGGCGACGAAAATTTTGAGAGAGTCTTTCGTGCTCATCAAAACACCCTTGAACAAATCGTGATCTTTTTGCCTTGCTTATGGCTGTTCAGTATTTTTGTTAGCCCAAATGTGGGCGCGATCTTAGGCTCAGCCTGGGTTGTGGGGCGCATTGCCTATGCTTGGGGATATTATGTCGAAGCGAGTAAACGCGCCGCAGGTAATGCGATCGCTTCTTTGGCAACTCTTGCTCTTATGTTTGGCACACTTTTTAACTTAGTCCGTGGATTGTTTTTTGCGGGTTAAGCTTGCGATCAAAAAAGCGATATCAAACAAGGAGTGAAAGCCCCTTCCATTGATGGATAGATGGAAAGAGAATATAAATGCCATAATCAATTGCGTATAAATACTCAGAGAAACTAGCTATATCAATATGTCAAAACTTGTCGCGATCGCTGCGAGCTTATATTTTGTTACGCTTGCTTATTTCGGATTTGCTCCTGCCGCTTCTGCTCATTCCCTTAACTATTCACTAAATTCTGCGATCGCAACACCTATGGCACTTTTTTCTTTTTCGGGCACACGCCCCGCTAATATCGGCGTAACCAATGGCAAGCTCCTCGATTGCCCCGATTCTCCTAACTGTGTCTCTAGTCAAAGCAATGACGCTGAGCATAAAATCGCACCTTTGACCTATACAGGCGATCCCGCCAAAGCCTTAGAAGATCTTAAAGCGGTGATTTCTAGTATGCCTCGCACCAAAATCATTACCGCTGAAGGCAACTATCTCTATGCCGAGTTTACCAGCGCTCTAATGGGTTATGTCGATGACGTTGAGTTTTATCTCAATGCGGACAAGGGCCTCATTGAGGTGCGCTCGGCTTCTCGTTTAGGTAAGTCCGATCTCGGCGTTAACCGCGATCGCGTTGAAGCCATCCGCGCTCAACTTGCTTAAATCAAGTATGGCGGCGCAAAGTGCCGCCATAAAACCAAGAAATCCGTTAAAAGTGTTGCTTTGCAAAACTTTTAACGGATTTCTTGATTCGGGTTTGAGTGCAAAGCGCTTTAAAACACTTTGTATTTGTTTATGACACAAATAAACGATGCGTATCAATCAATCGATACCATTGAGATTTATGATTGAGTTTGATAAAAAACCGTTATTTGATTAATTAGCTTAAATTTACAAGCTCAAGGAAATTTTATGGGAATCGCAGTTGGTTTGGTTGAGGTGCTGGGGCATCCTCCTGCACTGTCCGTCGCTGACACAATGGTCAAAGCTGCAAATGTAACTTTTGTGGGCTATGAGAAAGTAAGCGGTGCACGCCTAACCATTATCATCCGTGGACCAGTTGGTGATGTCCAAAAAGCTGTTGCCGCTGGTGTCGAAGCTGCTAAAAAAATTGAAGTCTTGAGTTCTAAGGACAAGGCTCTATTTCTATCGGCAACAGTGATTCCTCGTCCTCATGCCAATCTCGAAGTGATTACTAAGACCATGCAATTTAGTGAAGCCCTTGGACAATTCCGTTAATCAAGGAAAAAGGAAAAAGGAAAAATATAGTTTAAAGAATGAAAATTCTGGTTTTGCATGGGCCAAACCTCAATATGCTTGGCTTACGAGAGCCAGAGGTTTATGGCAGCACTACATTAGCGCAAATTAACGATCGCCTAGCTCAAGATGCAATGGAGTTAGGCGCAGAATTAAGCTTTTTACAATCAAATCATGAGGGTGTATTGATTGATGCGATTCATGCTGCTTTTCAGGTACAGCAAGGAATTTTGATCAATCCCGCCGCTTTTACGCATACCAGTGTGGCGCTGAGAGATGCGATCGCTTCTGTAAATATACCTACTGTAGAAGTACATCTGAGTAATGTGTATAAACGCGAAGAATTTCGTCATCATTCGTTTATTGCACCAATTGCGATCGGGCAAATTAGCGGTTTTGGCGCTGAGAGCTATCGTTTAGGCTTACGTGCATTAGTTAATCATTTACTCCGAACTCAACAGGGAAATTGAGATCAAGTGGCAATTTTTTGGTTAGTCTTGTAAAGATCGCAGATCTTCCAGAGTTAGCCCTGTCATAACGGCGATCGCTTGTTCATCAAAATTACCTAACATTTTTTTTGCAATCTCATAGGCTTTTTGCCGTTGACCTTCTTGTCTTCCTTGTTCTAAGCTTTCCTTAGTCGCTTTTGTAATTGCCCCACGCTGATCTTGAATGAAAATCTCGCTCTTTTCTTGATCTTCTAACTCATCAAGAGTAAGGTTTGCTTGATTGGCGATATAAAAAGCTTTTTTAATTTCAGGTATAGTATCCATCGTTGCAGGAATATTTTGCAGTTTACGAGCGTTGTTTAAGAAAAATAGCCATTTATCGATAATGGTTTTTAGTTCTGGCAAATTCTTTTTGAACTTTGGCAATTCTACAAAGATTAATTCAATGTCATAGATAGGATAGTCAATTAGAAAATCTTTTTCTTTTAGGACAAAACGAGAGGTGACATTAGGTAGATCCGCAAACATCACAAAATCAGTAATTGTTAAGGCAATGACTGGATTGAGAAGGTTATAGCCCTGTCCAGTAGGCAGTTGGACAGAATAGGATTTTGCCGCATTGTATAAAATTCTTTTTTCAAATCCTTCTATATTCAGGACTTGCATCTCAATGATGACGGTGCGCTGTTCACCTGTTTCACTATCAGTAATTTTTGCTTTGATATCGAAATAAGTATCTTTAACACCGCGAATTTTGGGCGCAAGGTAGGGATTGAGAATTTCTAAGTCATAAATAACTGGCTGTGCTTCATAAATTAGAGCATTTAGGAAGCTAATCAAGATATCTTTGCTATCTTCAGAGCCAAAAATCTTTTTGAAAGCAAAGTCGATTTTGGGATTGATGAAGATCATATATTTATATTATCTGGTGGTACTAATAACATTTTAGTTATTCTAAGAGCGATCGCATATTCCTTTATCTAAGGTGATCGCTGAATATTTTTTGGATAATGCGATCGCCTCTGTAAATATACCTACTGTAGAAGTACATCTCAGTAATGTATATAAACGCGAAGAGTTTCGCCATCATTCATTTATTGCACCAATTGCGATCGGGCAAATTAGTGGTTTTGGTGCTGAGAGCTATCGTTTAGGATTACGCGCATTAGTCGCTCATTTAACTGCCTCAAGATAATCTGAATTCTTGTCAATATGTAAAAAGTCGGGGATCTGGTGATATCTAGTTCAGCGATGGAAGATGAACTTCGCCATGTCCACGTTCTAAGTCCTGTAAATGCAATACCACCCATTTCACTTGGATGTCGCTATATTGTGAAACAGGATAAATCGCCTAACCCATTGCACATAAGACTTTTCAGCTTGATAGGAGTAATGCTTGACCCGAACTGCATCACTAACGCGATCGAGCAGCTTTCTAGGCGGTGGCTCAACTTGATCGGTTGTGGTGGGGATAGGCGCATTATTTTTCAGCACAGGTTTAGGAATGTTATGCTGCATTTTGATCGATAAAACTCTATTAGGGTATATTACCCTGCAAAAATCTTGTTATTACACCTATTGGTTGCTTTATATAACAAGTTGTGTGATATTCATCTTGTATAGGTAGTTATCCTGTAATCTACAAGATAATATATAGTTGGGCGGCTTAAGTTATCGATGAGGCAGTACTTTGAAGGTATCGGTTGGGATTTTGAAGTCTGAATGGTTTAGATTGGGCGATCGCGCAATGAAACAACTTGATCGAATTGTCAGTCTGCGATTCCTAGACAGTTGGGTGGGTCAAGATTCCGATGATGATAAGAGAAGCAACTCAGAGCGACGTTCCCGCCATTTCCAGGGTTCATGTGGATACTTGGAGAACGACCTATCGCGGCATCGTGCCAGATGAACATCTAGCAAATCTATCGTATGAGCGGCGGGCAAACGGTTGGTATCAGATTTTGAACCGTGCCCCGGACGATGGCAATTTTACTTATATTGCAGAGGATAAATCTGGTGAGATTGTCGGATTTGCGAATGGAGGGGTAGAGCGCATAGGTGATCCGATATATAGAGGTGAGTTGATGGCAATCTATATCCGACAAAGCTATCAAGGAAAAGGCATTGGACGCGGACTCTTACAGGTCGTCGCGGAAAGGCTAGGTCGATTGGGTATTAATTCCATGTTGGTGTGGGTGTTGGTCGATAATCCTGCGTGTCAATTTTATGCTGCCCTTGGAGGCAAGATTGTTCATGAAAAGGAGCTTACGATTGGTGGAAAGCCGCTAATCGAGGTGGCTTATGGATGGGTGGATACAGGAAATCTCAGAACCAGTTGAGCCGCCCAACAATTCCGTTGCACGCCGACCGTTAAAAGATGGTTGGTTGAGTCCGAGAGGTAGTTCGCGGCGGGTGAACGGACTCGTTGGGCGGCTGGAGTTATTAGTGAAATCACAATCCGCAAATTCTGAGTTCAATGCTGCTGGATATGTGCGATCGCTACCATCAACGCCTCTAACATGACCTCAAAACTCCGATCCGCAGAACGCTCTAACGTCATTAGTCCTGCTTGTTCGATCGTGATAAACCCATAAATTGCGGCATTAATCATCCGCATCACATCAATGAGTCGATCGTCCGCAAGGTCGCAAGCACCCAGCATCTGACGCAGAAACATGATAAATTGCTGGATAATCTCTGCGGCTTCTGGATCGCTGGTCTGAAGTCGAGTTTGCATCATGATCTGAGCGCGAGCAGGATAGGTGCGGGCAAAGTGACGGGCGAAATGTCCCATCTGTTTTAACGATTCTGAGGGGATAGAAGTTTCAATAATCTTCTCTTGACATTCCTGTAAGTAATATCCCCAAAGCTTACATACTACGCTCTTTTGTAATGCTAATCCGCTCTCTAAATGCTTGTAAATGGCAGGAGGCTTAATGCCAAGTTCTCGTGCCACACGACTCACGCTTAGTGCCGACGCTCCTTCTCGATCGATACAGGCGATCGCCGCAGCAACGACATCTTGCCTCGACAGCGAATTTTCTTTGGTGGGACGACCCATGTTTAGTTACAACTATTAACTTACTTCTGATATACTTCACTCTATCAAGATTTAGTAGAGAATTGAGATGCTCCCCATTCTTCCTGGTGCGCCTTGGCTCGTTGCCCATCGCTCAATGCTGGGCGTAAATCAGCCTTATAAAGTGACCTTAAATTGTCAGGATTATGTTCTTTGGCAAAATACCCAGAGGAATATTTTTGCATTAGAAAACACCTGTCCTCACATGCAAGCACCTCTATCTAATGGATGGATTTGCGAGTCTCATGACACGATTACTTGCCCATTTCATGCTCTTGAATTCGATCGGGAAGGTCGGTTGTGCAAAGATGGTTTGGCGCAGGGACAGGCAGTCGTACAGCCTCTAGAGTTGCATATTAAGGACGATCTAATCTGGACTTATGGGGGATTTGAACCGCGCTTGCCCATTCCCGATCTGATTCCCAGAAGAACCGCAGGGTTAACCTTTGTGGGTGTTGCTGGCGAAAAAAGTATTCATGCAGATTTTCTAAGCTGCATCAAAATCAACTATGACTTTAACCATCAAAATGGAAGTCATCGCAAAAGCTTTAAAATCAAAGATAATCCTGTCCACAGGTTTGAATCAGATGGCTACTTCGCCAAGGTAGAGCAGACTTTTATCCGGGAGCGGAATACCCTCAAAGAAATTCTGGCAAATCCTGGGCTTATCAGTATGCCTCAATCCTATAACAGCAATTTGGAGTATACGTTTCCCTCCACCACAATGTTCGATGGAGACGTTGATTTCGGTCAGATTCCTCAATTTTATATTCTCTATCCCGAAACCGATCGACGCACCAAAACATTCGTTCTTTGCTATGGAGAATGGAAAAATCCGTTGTTCCAATTACCAGGATTGAATGTTCTGGCTAAAAATGCTTTGCTCAAAGCAACAGCTATGGTGGTAGAACAAGATTCAGCAACTTTAGAAAGCCTCTATCCCCAGCAAAAGCCCAAGATTCGTCTGCCCAAAGAGGAAATCATGCTCTATGTGGAGAAACTTTATCGTGAATGGCAACCTCATGAATAATCTAGAGGTAGGAGCATGAGTCAAATAGTTGTTACCTCTCTCGGAACGCTAGGCAATTTGCATTCAATTATTGCGATTGTGCTGAAAATCCAGCATCTTAGTGAGTAAATTAAGCAGCCCAACACTGCGTTGGTGCGGACGGTATAGAGGTTTTCAGTGGGTGTTCAAGGCTACTTACCGCCGCACAACTTCACCGTTATGCACAATCGCGAAGTTCGTTGAAGTGAGTGGCTTCTAGCCAAGATTGAGCAAGCAAAAATCTTCGACTTCGATGTTTAGTTCCGAGAGATTAATTGCGATCACAAAGTCAAATAATTGATAGGCGATCGGTGCGATCGCGGTTTGGTTTGGATATGTGAGAGGCAATCTATTCATAGCGATTTCTGGTCAGCTATAATGCTAGACAAGTCAATGATCTAGGAAAATTCGCAATCATGGCAGTCCGTCAACCCCGCTATAGCAAAGAAGAATTTGCCCAACGAGGCGATCTAATTTATCAGACTCAAATACGCCCACAAGTCGAAGCAGGTAATCAGGGCAAAATAGTTGCCATTGATATTGAAACTGGAGACTTTGAAGTTGATGCTCGTGAAATAGCTGCTTGCAATAGGCTCGAAGCCCGTCACCCAGATGCTCAAATCTGGATTGTTCGAGTCGGTTCCCGCCACGTTCGCCGATTTGGTGGACGAACAAAAAGAGCAGTATGATCTCAGGAATTGTTAACACAGATTTTGAGGCAATTATCTCGCTATCGATATGTGTCTCTGAAGGAAAGATTTATACGCAAGATGCGATTGTCGATACTGGTTTTAATGGTTGGCTTTCATTGCCTCCAGACCTGATTGAACGGTTAAATCTGAAATGGAAAAGACGAGGACGCGCTATTCTTGGCGATGGAAGTGCGATCGCCGATCTTGCAGGGTGCGTTAATGGTATGTAACGAACCTTTTTTATTGCCAAATGTAGGGTTTCATTGTTGCTCAAAGCTATAATGACATTATAAACTAACAACACAAAAGCTATGTCAGTTCGTCAACGGCGTTACAGCAAAGAAGAATTAGCTCGACGTGGGCAAGAACTCTATGAATCGAGCATTCGGCAGGAAGTAGAATTTGGCAATACAGGCAAAATAGTAGCGATCGATATTGAAACTGGAGCTTTTGAAGTTGCAGATCATGTTTTGCCAGCAACTAACCAATTGTTCAAGCGACATCCTGATGCTCAACCTTGGGTTATCCGCATTGGACATCGTGCTGTTTATCACTTTGGCTCGCGGAGTTTGGTGAAGCCCAAATGATGCAGGGAATTGTGAATCGGCGCTGTGAGGCAACACTTCCATTGGTTGTGGGTAATGCGAACGGGCAAAGGCAAGTTATCGATGCTGTCATTGACACAGGTTTCAATGGGTTCCTCACTTTGCCATCCTCAATCATTACTGCTCTTGATTTACCGTGGAACGCTTCCGACATCGTGACCTTGGGTGACGGTAGCGAAACTTTCTTTGATCTGTATTCAGTAACAGTTATCTGGGATGGACAGTTTCGTGAAATTGATGTTGCTGAATCAGAGACTGACCCTTTAATTGGAATGTCGCTACTCTACAAGTATGGATTGCGAATAGATGCAGTTGAAGGAGGTATCGTGAGAGTTGAAGCGCTATGACTCAGTAAAAAGTTATCAGTGAAAGCTGTCTAACACTGCGTTGGAGCCGCCCCTTCAAAAGTGATCTATAAAAGTCAAAAATTGTTTGCGGCGGCTCAAATAGACCGTTATACCGAACCGATGCGCCCGTTAAAGCTATCTGTTTCGAGCAAAGATTAGGCAGTCAAAAATGGTTCGCTTCGTTGTTTAGTTCCGAGAAGTTATCGGCGATTCCTTTCAGAATGCGTCCCGACGAGAAGACAAATAGTTATTAAGCGATCATTGCGATCGCAGTTTAGTAAGGAATTACTTACAGCTAGAAATAGTTGCACATCGCGGTATATTAAGCTAAATATACATTAGTCCTATGCTAGAACCTTTGCATTATTGGATTGTCAATGTTCGGATACCAAATTGTTTTATCGATAGTGAAATTATTGGGCAAAATCTAGAAGCTCACCTCTCGCCGACATTGCAGCGCGATCGCCTATTTCCTTGCCATCTCGAAATCCGTAATGGTCAAATAAGTGAAATTTTGCCTAGTTCTCGGATTGCAGAAATTCCTACAGAAAGTTTACCAATCATCGATGGCAAACAGGGGATCATGATTCCTTGCTTTGCTGACTCACATACCCATCTTGACAAAGGACATATTTGGGAACGCAATCCGAATTTAGATGGCACATTTCAAGGTGCACTCACAGGCATTTATCGCGATTGCACAGAGCAAGGCAATTGGAACTATGACGACCTCTATCGCCGTATGGAATTTGGACTGAAGTGCAGCTATGCCCACGGCACAAAAGCAATAAGGACTCATTTAGATTGCCCACCGCATCAAGTGGAGACTACATTTAAAGTATTTAAAGAACTGCGGGAAAAATGGAAGGAGAAAATCACCCTTCAAGCTGTGTCACTAGTGCAGCTACCTTATTTCTCAACTCACGAAGGAGAACTATTTGCTGATGCGATCGCTGATTTAGGTGGCATTATTGGCGGCATTGCCCATATGGTCACAGGACTAGATCAATACTTAGATCGGATTTTCATCTTAGCTGCCGAACGCAATCTCAGTGCTGATTTCCATGCAGATGAGAATAATGATCCGCAATCGCGCACATTGCATTATATTGCCGAAGCCAGTTTACGAAATAATTTTAGTTCGCAAGTAGTCTGCGGTCATTGCTGTAGTTTGGCAGTACAAGATGAAGATATCGCCAATACGACGATCGCCCTTGTTAAAGAAGCAAATATTGGCATCGTTAGTTTACCAATGTGCAATCTGTATTTACAAGATCGGGTTGCGGAGCGAACACCTCGCTGGCGGGGTGTTACCTTAGTTCGTGAGCTAGATGCAGCCGATGTCTGTGTAGCACTATCCAGCGACAATTGCCGCGATCCTTTCTATGGGTTTGGGGATCATGATTTATTAGAAGTTTTCAGCATGGGGACAAAGATTTCGCATTTAGATACTCCCTATGACAACTGGATCGAGGCTGTGACTTCTCGACCTGCAAAACTGATGGGCTTACCTGATGTTGGTAAAATTGGAATTGGACAGATCGCCGACTTAGTTCTATTTAAGGCGCGTAGCTATAATGAATTGCTATCTCGTCCGCAAAGCGATCGCACTGTGTTTAGAAATGGTATGGCGATCGATACGACTTTGCCCGATTATGCAGAGCTTGATGATTTGATATAGTCGGCGCTTCGCGCCGACTATGCTAACGATAAATTAAAAACCATGAAAGATCTCACTAGTAGCCAATTTAACTACCGCCTATCGATCCCAGAGCCAGAAAGTCATCTATTAGAGGTCGAACTAGCGATCGCTAATTGGCAAGATGAATTTATCGATCTGAAGATGCCAGTCTGGACACCTGGTTCCTATTTGGTGCGTGAATATGCCAAACATCTGCAAGACTTTGAGGCAGCAAATGAAACGGGGCAACCTCTGTCATGGCAAAAAATCAGTAAAAATCATTGGCAGATAAAATGTGGAAGCAATAATTCGATTATTAAAATTCGTTATAGGATTTTCTGTAATGAACTGACTGTGCGTACCAATCATATCGATCGCACCCACGCCTTTTTGACAGGTGCGGCAGTATTTATGTATGTTCCTGAATATCAGCAGCAGCCTTATACTGTCGAGATTGGCGAAATCAAAGAGAATTGGCAAATTGCAACGCCTTTGCCCAAAGTTGCGAATACAGAAGATAATCTTTTCTATGCCAAGGACTTTGACACTTTAGTTGATAGTCCTTTTGAGATTGGAATTCATAATCGCTATGAATTTACAGTTCAGGACAAACCCCATAGCTTTGTGGTGTGGGGCGAGCATAATGCGGATATGCAGCGCATTGTCAAAGATACGGCGGAGATCGTCGCCGTGGAAGCGGAAATGTTTGGCGGGTTGCCTTACGATCGCTATGACTTTATCCTCCATGCTAGTAACGGATTTGGAGGATTAGAGCATAAAAATAGTACAGTCCTTCTCTACAACCGTTTAGGGTTTCGCAAAGAAGAGAGCTATCTCCAATTTATGAATCTGGTTGCCCATGAATTTTTCCATACTTGGAATGTAAAACGAATTCGCCCCAAGGCATTGGAAAAATTTGATTATGACCAAGAAAACTACACTAGTTCGCTTTGGTTTAGTGAAGGAACTACTAGTTACTATGACCAAATCTTTCCACTTCGGGCTGGACTCTATGATGCAAAGCATTATCTCAAACTAGTAAGTAAGGCGATTACTCGTCTGCAAACGACCTTTGGGCGCAATGTCCAATCTCTCTATGAATCTAGCTTTGATACATGGATCAAGCTCTATCGCCCCGATCCAAATACCCATAACAACCAGATTTCCTACTATCTCAAGGGGGAAATGGTATCGATGCTGCTGGATTTACTAATTCGAGTTAAGACCAATAATCTGCGATCGCTTGATCGAGTCATGCAGATTATGTGGGAACGTTTTGGTAAAGATGAGGTTGGCTTTAGTGAAGCGGAATTGCATGAAGTAATCGAGACTGTGGCAGGTTTTGACCTATCAACATTCTGGAATGATTATCTCTATGGCAATAAAGAACTAGACTATAATTACTATCTGGAACCCTTTGGAATCGAATTACGGACTTCAAGGCAAGATATTCCATTTATCGGGATGACGCTCAAATCTAAAAATGGAATTCCTGAAGTTGAGAAAGTCGAGTTTGGCTCACCTGCTCAAAAAGCTGGCATCAGTACAGGTGACATGGTAATCGCGATCGCAGGAATTCGTGTTACTGCCGAAAACTTTAATGAGCGCCTCCGAGATTTTGCGGCTGGCGATGCGATCACAGTGACTATCTTCCATCAGGACTTATTACATACGGTAGAAGTGACTTTACAAGAGCCTATCTATAATCAATTTGAACTAGTCCAAATTGATAATGCGTCACCAAACCAAGAGCTAAACCTTAGATTATGGCTCATTATCTAGGGCTATCGCCAATCCTAACGATAAAAAAATTTAAAAGTGTTGCTTCGCAACACTTTTAAATTTTTTTATCGTTAGAGATGATTTGGTCTAGTTACTCCTTGAGCCCTTAACAAAGTTTCGATGTCATCTGCGGGTAGTGCCTTGTAATAAAAATAACCTTGAATCTGATCGCAGCCTAGCGATCGCAACACATCAACTTGCTCTTGGGTCTCGACACCTTCAGCAATTACATTCAGATCTAGACTATGGGACAAACTAATAATCGAAGCCACAATTGCGCGATCGTGGGCATTGTGAGCAATATATTCAATAAAAATACGGTCTATCTTCAGCGTATCAATTGGCAAGTTTTTCAGATAGCTCAGAGCTGAGTAACCAGTGCCAAAATCATCAATTGACAACTGAATTCCCATCTGACGGAATTCATTTAACAAGACAATCTTCTCCTCAACATTGTCCATCATAATTCCTTCAGTAATTTCTAACTCTAGGAAATGAGGATCAAGATTTGTTTCTTCAAGAATTTGTTGTAAACAAGATAGAAAATCTTTTTGTTGAAGTTGTTTGATCGATAAATTCACGCCAATCTGAATCGGTGGCAATCCCATATTTAGCCATGCGATCGCCTGTAAACAGGTTTGCCGTAAAACCCAAGTCCCAATCGCCGTGATTAGTCCTGTTTCCTCAGCTAAAGGAATAAATTGGCTTGGGGGAATTGAACCTAAAGAGACATGTTTCCATCGTAGCAAGACTTCTAATCCAACAATTTTACCTGTGATTAAATCGATTTGAGGTTGGTAGTATGTCAGCAGTTCATTGTTCTCTAGCGCTCTTCGCAGATTGTTTTCCATGGATAATCGTTGAAAACTTTGCTCTTGCATATTCGGAATATAAAACTGAAAGCTATTCTGCCCTTCTGCTTTAGCCCGATACATTGCCATATCTGCATTCCGAATTAGTGCATCGACTTCAGTATTATGAGATGGATAAATACTTGCACCAATACAGGTTGTGATATGAAGTTCATGTCCATCACAATTAAAAGGTAAAGTCAAAGCTTGAATCATAGCTTCAGCAATTTGGACAACGGCATCAGCACAATTGATATCCTTAGCGACGATCGCAAACTCATCTGCACCCCAACGCACCATCACATCACCCTGCTTGAGCAAACTTTTTAAGCGATCGCTCACAGCCTTTAGTAATAGATCACCAACGTTATGCCCTAGAGAATCATTAATTAACTTAAATCGATCAATATCTAGAAATAAAACGGCAAATAACTTTTCTTTATCTTCTAATTTTTCGATTACTTCAACTAGATGCTCATGTAAATATTTTCGATTTGGGAGTCCTGTCAATGCATCGTGATGAATTTGATAGGAGATTATCGCTTCTGCTTGCTTTTGATTTGTAACATCAGCTATATGTATCCGAATTACTTCATTCCAAGTCATGAAATGGATGATTTCTTCAAATACCTTGTCACTGATTGACACCTCTCGCATAAAAAATTTGCGCACAGGATTGACTAATGGCAGCAATTGAACCAATAGCTCTTGAAGTAGAGGATGATTGATTCTCAGCTCTTCAAGATTAGGGAATTGAGATAACGCCGCAGGATTAAGATATAAGATTTTACCAACGAGATTTAACTCGATAATTGGTTGGGGGTTTAGCTCTGGTGACGCAATGAATTGATTGATAGTTTTATGGACATGCGTAGATAAATCTTGTTCGGGAATAGCCTGTAAAGGAGAAAATCGAAAAGGCTTTGTCTCATCAAAGGATTGATTATTGAACTTAGGATAGCTGCTTTCAGAAATCTGATTTTGAGGGCTATTAATTTTGGGTATATTGGTAATCGCACTGATCACCTGATAGACCGCCTTAGTATCTTTGCTAAAGAGAATTTCATCACCATGAGACAATATATGCGAAAATCGCTTTTTGCCGTTAATTAAAATTCCATTTGTGCTACGCTTACCTTCTGCACTGCCATCAATTATTCGGAAGAAACAAGAAGATTTCTTTGAAGCTACGGCTAACAAAGTTGCGTGTTGTCGAGATACAAGATTAGAACGCAGAATTATCGAATTCCCCAAACTGCGTCCTAGAGAATAAGTCATATTATTCAAGAGAAAATTACGAAAACCTTGTGGATCTTCAACCGTAAGTACGTGATGAAGCATCTCTTTGATCTCAAGAGTGGATGACTCTTCTGGTCTCACCTGAATAATGTCCCTTTAAAACGAGCTTTAGAAAGATTTTACGATTATATAAACTATTAGATCCTTGTTAAAAGTAGCACTAAGCGATGGCTTTAACAAAAGTTCGTGATTCCCTTGGTCGAAAACTGATGTAGGCACCTGATTTCTAGTATAGAGAGTTCTTTTGCTTTCGAGAATTATTTACTTTAACTATATAGCAATCCTAAATGGTTTGAGAGAGCTTACTCTCGAAGAGTTACTTTCTCACAGATCATTTAATATCACAGATGAATTAGGATTGCTATTTAATCTTAATTATATAAATTTATTAGGAGAAAACAGTCGTCTAACTTACGGTTATAAAACTATATCTAGCGTTTGCCAAATAAATACTAGTAAGTTTGCAGCTTTTTAAGTGATTTTTTCGAGATTTTAGTTGAATCATTAGATTTTCATTAAAAATCTCATCAAAATAAGACTTTTAATAAAAAATATTTTTCTTGATCACATCGCCATCTCCAAATGGATCTAGGCATAAATCAAAAAACTAGTGACAGGGCGAAACACTGTCACTAGTTTTTTGATTTATGTTTGGGAGCGTCATAATTCAGCGAACCACAAACCCTTAAGGGTTTGCATTTTCTGCACAGTTACTTAAATGCCTAAAATGGTTATATTAATGACTCATTAATATAACAAATGTCAAAAACATGTAAGGAATGGTCAGCAGTTCAGCAAACATTTCAGAAAATTTGGGGATACAAAGATTTACGTCCATCTCAGCGAGAGGTAGTTACGAGCTTGTTGCAAGGGCAAGATAGCCTAGCGATTATGGCTACAGGTGGTGGGAAGTCTATTTGCTTTCAGTTACCAGCAATCCTTAATGAAGGCTTAACGTTGGTAGTTTCTCCTTTACTCGCGCTAATGGAAGATCAAGTCCGAGATTGTAAATCTCGGAATCTCCCCGCCGCTTGTTTGCATAGTAATTTATCGCAAATAGAACGACGCGAAGTCTTACGGAATTTACCAAACACTCGCTTGCTTTACGTTTCTCCAGAGACCCTCTTGAGTCAGCCAGTCTGGGAAAAGCTCAGCGATCGCAACTTAAAAATCACAGGTTTAATGCTTGATGAAGCCCATTGCCTAGTGCAATGGGGCGACTCATTCCGTCCCAGTTACCGCCGATTAGGAGCAGTGAGATCAGCTTTGATGGCACAAAAGCCTGATCATCATCCACGCATTGCTCTAGCCGCCTTTACTGCGACTGCCGATCGCGATACAACGGCTGAATTGCAAGCTTGTTTACAGCTAGAAAATCCTCAAGTTGTTCGCACTAGTCCCTATCGCCCACATCTGAGTCTCAAAGTGGCGATCGCATGGACACCCGCAGGACG
This sequence comes from Pseudanabaena sp. UWO311, assembly GCF_006937785.1. GTDB lineage: Bacteria > Cyanobacteriota > Cyanobacteriia > Pseudanabaenales > Pseudanabaenaceae > Pseudanabaena. Next base: position 41,723 of record NZ_SJEE01000023.1, on the reverse strand, counting down.
TAAATCACGCACCCTCAAATTTATCCGCGATCGCAAAGGGCAATCTGGCTTAATCTATGTCCGCAGCCGTAATGATGCTGAGGTGCTTGCTACTTGGCTACAAGAGAATTCTTTTAAAACCGCCGCTTATCATGCAGGCTTGCCACCGCAAGAGCGTCGCCATATCGAGCAACAATGGCTGACGAATCAATATCCTTTTGTGATCTGCACTTCAGCTTTTGGTCTCGGCATTAATAAACCTGACACCCGTTGGGTATTGCATTTTCATCCGCCTTTGACACTCTCGGAATATATCCAAGAAATTGGTCGAGCAGGACGCGATGACAAACCTGCGGAGGCTTTGATGTTAGTCAGTGAACCGACTGGGCTACTTGATGATAGCGATCGCCAAAGAGTAGATTTTTTCTTGCAGCAACAACAAAAACTACAACAACAATCTCTAGCTATTTTGCCAAAACTCCCCCGACAAGGTAATTTCGCCGAAGTTGCCAGACATCCCGATGCAGCACTTGCGTTGGGGTTACTACATCGTTTGGGCGATCTCACATGGCATACGCCATTTACTTATGAGATTCATCGCTTGCCTACCGAACAACAACTCAAACAACAATCTGGGGATCAGCGTGCGATCGCTCAAATGCAAGCTTTCATTAATACGAGAGGCGATCGCTGGAAATTTTTACTCAATACCTTTGGTTTTGAAGAATAAGCTAAGTCCCTGCTAATATTTAAGTATTAACTTAATTTTTCTTAACAACAGGGAAATAATACGTGTCGTCTACGACTATTCATCGGATCAATCTCGACAACCCACTTACCGATACATCTTCAACATCTCAAACCGAGCTTCCGTTTACTTTTCAAGATGTAAAAGCTGCTATTCCTACCGAATGTTTTGCTCCTAACGTATGGCGATCCCTCGCCTATTTTTTTGCCGATACGGCGATTATTGTGGGATTGTACGCCACTGCCGCTTACCTTGATGCTTGGTGGTTTTATCCAATTTTTTGGTTTGCAACAGGAACCATGTTTTGGGCTTTCTTTGTAGTTGGTCATGACTGCGGACATGGGTCTTTTTCACGGATTAAATGGCTCAATAACTTAGTCGGACATCTCACCCATATCCCCATTCTTGTTCCATATCACGGCTGGCGCATCAGTCACCGCACCCACCACCAAAACACAGGAAATATTGACACCGATGAAAGTTGGTATCCTGTCACCGAAAGCCAATACAAGTCTATGGACTGGCTTGGGAAATTCATCCGCTTTGATGCCTTGTTGTTTGCTTATCCTTTGTACTTGTTTAAGCGATCGCCTGCTCGTCCTACCGCTTCCCATTTCGTTCCCAATAACGATCTATTTCGCGAATCGGAAACTACTGATATTCTCACCAGCAGCATCCTTTTTACAGCGATGGTTGGCTTTTTAGGATGGTTGGGTTTTACCTATGGTTTCCTATTTCTATTTAAGTTTTATATCGTTCCTTACCTAATCTTTGTAGTATGGCTTGATCTCGTCACCTATCTGCACCATACCGAAGCTGATATCCCTTGGTATCGTGGTAAAGATTGGTATTTCTTAAAGGGAGCGCTTTCTACCATTGATCGCGACTATGGAATCTTCAATAATATCCATCATAATATTGGTACTCACGTTGCTCACCATATCTTTATTGGTATCCCTCACTATCACCTCAAGACTGCTACTGAAGCAATCAAACCAGTTTTAGGCTCATATTACCGAGTCTCCAAAGTTCCCATCTGGAAATCGTTCTTTACTTCTCAAAAAGCCTGTCAATTTGTCCCTGACTCAGGCAGTGAAGTTTATTATCGCGATTAGTCCATTGTAAAAAAAAACGATTAAAGAGAGAGACGTAGTACGTCCCTCTCTTTTTTATGTAAAAGTAGCAATTCTCATTATGAAACCTGTTTTGGGTTATCTAGAGCCTATGGCTCTGGGTAACCCAAAACAGGTTTTTTGAAAGTCTGTCTACGACAGACTTTCAAAAAACCTGTTTTTAAAATGAGAATTGCTGGGGCAAAAGCCACCTACTTCACATTTTTTGAGTTCATACTTATAATGTAAGTGAGTCTTAAGTATTATTACTGTCTTATCTATGACGCAGATCTGTAAGCACTTTAATTCTGCTTAATGCAACAAACTCATACCGCCATTATCTAACGCCATAAAATTTTTCTCTAAATTTTCCCCTTATTGCAAACCCTTATTGGAGGAAACCTCAATATATGTCTACTGAAACTATTAAAAGACCCGAAACCATACGCAAAATTGCACCAAGATATCGAGTTTTGTTACATAACGACGATTACAACTCAATGGAATATGTCGTCGAAACCTTAATGCAAGTTGTAAATGGGCTTACGCAGCCGCAAGCAGTGGATATTATGATGGCGGCTCATGCTAGCGGCTGTGCCTTGGTAATTACCTGCGTGCAAGAACATGCCGAATTTTATTGTGAAGGTCTCCAAAGCAAGGGTTTAACCAGCACAATGGAGCCAGAGTCATAAGTCAAAAGTGATCGCTTTTGATGATCGCAGTGCCAAGCGCTTGATCTAGAGAACAGGTAGGATTGTTATTAATAAAATCCTACCTGTTCTCTATTGTGAATCTCGATCGCTTAAATTCTTATCCAGCTCCAGTCCGCATCATTCTTTTTTTAATAGCTTTATTGTTATTATGGCTACCGATCGCAGCACCAATGCATCTAATTTGGGGAGAGAAGGTTGGAGTTGTCCTCACAATTTTGCTGTATTGCGGATTTTTGGGATTGATTTGGGTCTGGGGTCGCAAAATTGCTAAATACTCGTATCCTTATCGCTATTACGGGTTATTATTTACCCGCAAAAATGGGATCGATTTTTTATTGGGTTTAGCGCTTGGCTGTATAACACTACTTATCTTTTTTAGCACACAGGTGATTCTAGGTTGGCTAACTGTGCAAACGGTCACTTGGCAGCAACCTTTACCAGACAACCTATTGCCAGCAATCGGTGTATATTTTGTCGATTGGCAAGGTGCAATATTCCCAGGACTATTAACTTCCATTGGCGTTGGATTTGCCGAGGAAATGTTGTTTCGCGGCTGGATACTCTCAGAACTAGAACGCGATTACTCAAAAACAACAGCTTTACTAGGTTGCAGTTTAGTATTTGCAATTTTGCATTTCATCAAACCCCTAAATTTAATTATCGAAACATGGAGCCAATTTCTCGGTTTGGTGATGCTTAGTGTAGCCCTAGTAATGGCAAGGCGTAGATGTGATGGCAGATTGGGCATATCGATTGGCTTACATAGTGGTTTGGTTTGGTGCTATTACATCGTCAATACTACTCATTGGCTCAAACCAACAGGTGCTGTGCCCGACTGGGTGACAGGTATTAATGGAAATCCGATCGCAGGTGTGATGGGAATTATTTTTTTAAGTGCGATCTCGCTCGGCTTCCATAAAAAATAAAAAGAGGCTAAGCCTCTTTTTATTTTTTATGGAAATTTCTATTGCAAGTAGTGCAATAAGTGTATATGATTAGATTCGCTTGGAAAACAGCCAAGCAAAGGGTCGATGCCCGAGTGGTTAATGGGGGCGGACTGTAAATCCGCTGGCTACGCCTACGCTGGTTCAAATCCAGCTCGGCCCATCTAAAAAAAAGAGAGTGAACTAAGTTCACTCTCTTTTTTTATTAACTGGTGTTACGTGGAACTCAGGGCATGAATTTCTTACTGCTAGCGCAGCAGGGCAACCACGGGGGGATAGCCCCTACCTGAATAATTTAAATTTTTTGTAGGGGCTGTGCCCCCGTGCCAGCCCAGATCCTTCAACATTGCAGGAATTCCTTCCACGTAACATCAGTTATTAAGCAAAGATTTGCGCTAGAGCTGAATCAATATCTGGATATTGGAACGTAAACTTATTAATTGCGGCTTTGTGCGGCAAAACTCGCTGACCATCTAGCAATACCGTTGCACCCTCACCAAATATCAAAATCAACGCCGCCGCAGGTACAGGCAAAAAAGCAGGACGTTTAATTGCTTTTGCAAAAGCAACGGTGAAATCTTCATTGGTGACAGGTTGGGGAGCCGTAGCATTAAGAGCACCAGAGATCTGATCATTTTTCAAAGCATAGATGATTAGTTCCACGAGATCATCGCGATGAATCCAAGAAAACCATTGCTTGCCTGTGCCAATTTTACCGCCGCCGCCAACTTGAAATATCGGTAACATTTTGCCGATCGCCCCACCCATTCCTAACACAATTCCAGTTCTCAACTTGACTAGACGCAAACCTAAACTTGTAACTGCTTCAGCAGCAGCTTCCCAGTCTTTGCAAACATTAGCCAAGAAGTCATCACCCGCATTACTATATTCATCAAAGGATTTATCAAGACTGGTGCTGTAATAACCGATCGCTGAGCCGTTAATTAAGACCTGTGGTTTAACGTCAGCCTTCGCGATCGCTTCAACCAACACTTTTGTAGTTAAAATACGACTATCGCGGATCTCCTGCTTGCGCTTATTAGTCCAGCGCACACCAGCAAGAGGTTCACCAGCCAGATTAATTACCGCATCACTACCTGATATCGCCTTAGCCCAATCTCCTAATTCAAGAGGTGTATAACCAATTACTTCAACATTGGGAAAAGTATCTTGGGGAAATTGACGGGTTGCTTTTTGGGGATTACGGGCTAAGACGACAATGCGATCGCCCAAAGCATGTAATCGCTCAACTAATTTTTCACCAACAAACCCAGTAGCACCCGTCACTACAATTTTCATAATATATTTTTGCTTAAATTATCTAGAGACATCAGGACAAGACATAAGTACCTTGGCATATTTGAAAACCAGAGCCGAAACTTATACCGCCCGCTACGCAGGAGGTATAAGTTTTGAGAGTTTGGACCAAGCTACTTAATCGCCTATTTTAATGCGAAAACTCATTTGTAACCACATCCATGCGTAGCTCACCAGAAAATAGACTCAAAAGTAAATTATTGATCGTTGATGATGAAGAAGATAATCTGGATCTACTTCAGCGTATTTTCTATCGAAGTCATCACATTCTGCGAGCTAAAAATGGATTTGAGGCATTGGCACTTTTAGCGACGGAGCCAGATGTTGCAGTGATTGTCTCCGATCAGCGAATGCCGATGATGTCTGGCACTGAGTTTTTGAGCCAAGTAGCGGAAAGTTATCCTGACACGTTGCGGATTATTTTGACTGCCCATACCGATGTGCGTGATTTGGTGGAAGCAATTAATCAATCACAAGTTTTTAAATACATTACGAAACCCTACAAGGTAGAAGAGCTCGTAGAAATCGTACAACAAGCGACCGAAATCCATAAACTATTACAATTAAGAACTTCTAAACTTCGTAACGATCTCGAAAGTGCAGAAGCTAGGTATAAAAGTATTTTCGAGAATGCGATCGAGGGCATTTTTCAAACGACGATTGATGGGCGTTATCTAATTGCCAATTCGATGCTAGCCCAGATTTATGGCTATCCTTCTGCCGAATCTCTAATTAGTACTGTTACCAATATTGCCAATCAGATTTATATCAATCCTTTACGTCGCCAAGAATTCATTAATATTTTGCTTACCCATGACACGGTCTCTAATTTTGAGTCTCAGGTCTATCGACGTGATGGCACGAAAATCTGGATTTCGGAAAATGTGCGTGCAATACGTGAGATTGATGGAACCCTAGCTGGATTTGAAGGTACTGTACAGGATATTTCCCAACGCAAAAGAGCTGAGGCAGAATCGCAATTATTGCAATGTTTGACCTTAGAAATTAGTGCTGCCAATGATTTTCAAGCAGCTTTAGAAATAACTCTCACTAAGATTTGTCAATTTACAGGATGGGACTACGGCGAAGCATGGATACCGTCCGGGAACGGTCAGATTTTGATATGTAGCCCTGCATGGTACAGCAGCATTGAGGGATTAGAAGAGTTTCGTCAATTTAGTGAAAGAATCTCATTCCCCGCAGGAATTGGTTTTCCAGGGAGAGTTTGGGAGAATCAGCGACCAGAATGGATTTGGGATATTTCTCTTGAAACTGAGTCACACTTCTTACGCAAATATCCTGCCTTAGAATGTGGTTTGCGCTCTGGGTTAGCGATTCCTGTCAGTGCCGATACCAATGTTGTGGCGATCATGGCTTTTTTCACCAGATCTCCCAACGATCGCGATCAGCAATTAGTGGGATTAATCGGCGCGATCGCTATGCAGCTAGGTATATTGATGCGTCGCAAACGAGACGAAGAAACCCTTCGCTTGATGAATGATGAATTAGCACTAGCACGCGATCGCGCCTTAGAAGCAAATCATACTAAAAGCACCTTTGTTGCGAATATGAGTCATGAATTACGTACACCGCTTAATGCGATTATCGGCTATAGCGAGATGTTGCAAGAAGATGCAGCTTTGCTAGGATTGGATGATTTTGAAGATGATCTCCAAAAAATTTATCGCTCTGGCAAGCATCTACTGGATTTGATTAACGACATTTTAGATATGACCAAAATTGAAGCGGGTAAATTAGAAATTTATTACGATGATTTTGATGTGCCAATGCTGGTATGGGATGCCTGTCAAACAATTCAACCCTTGTTACTCAAGAACAATAATCATCTAGAGCTAGAATGCGATCAGCAACTTGGGGGAATTCGGGCAGATATGACGCGAGTCAGACAAGTTCTCTTAAATGTTTTAAGTAATGCCTGTAAATTCACGAAATCAGGTGTAATTAAAATTCAAGTAAACCTTACAAAATCGTCTATCGGAGAAATTTTTTGCTTCACGATTAGCGATACAGGCATAGGGATTAGTCCAGAAAATCTGCAAAAACTGTTTCAGCCATTTAATCAAGCCGATAGTTCCACGACGAGACAATATGGTGGAACGGGTTTAGGGCTTGCCATTAGTCATCGTCTTTGCCAAATGATGAGTGGTGATATTACCGTAATTAGTGAATTGGGAATAGGCTCAACTTTCACGATCTGTTTACCAATTGACTGCGAAAGCGCGTCTAAAACCACGCCAAAACAAGGACAAACTTCTTCACCTAGTTTATCGACATCGACTAAACATCCACCACAGCAAATAGATAATCCACAGCAAGAACATCCTTCTATTTTAGTGATTGCTAGTGATTCGATGCTCCATCAATCTACTCAGTCTTATCTCAATCATCTTGGAGTTTCGATCTACTCATCCTCAAATGCAGAAGAGGGAATGCAATTAGTCTATCAAATTTTACCCGATGCCATTATCTTAGATATGCAAACGCCCTCAATGAGTGAATGGGAAGTACTTAAAGAATTAAAGGCACAGCCTTTAACTTCTGGAATTCCAATTATTTTGCTAACTATTAATGATGAAAAGCATGAGAACTACGAGGTTGGGGCAAATGACTATTTATTTAAGCCAATTGATCGCGATCGCCTTGTTACGATCATTGAGAAATATCGTGCTGAGCAACAGTCAGAGCTTTCAGTGTTGGTGATCGAAGATGATTCTAACATTAGAGCAATGTTGAAACGGATGCTAGAAAAGGAGAATTGTATTGTCTCTGAGGCTCAAGACGGACATGATGCTTTGGAGGTGATGACGCAGAAAATTCCGCAATTAATTTTGCTCGATTTGATGATGCCTAATGTCGATGGCTTTGAGTTTATACATTTGCTGAGGTTGAGGCAAGATACTCCATCAATTCCAATTATTATCATTACAGCAAAAGATTTGACGAATGAAGACTGCACCCGACTCAGTGGCTCGGTACAAAAAATTCTACAAAAACCAAATTATAGTTACCCGCAACTACTAGAAGAAATTGTCCGCCGACTCTATAAATTAGGTGTCTTGGCAACCAATCAAATCCCACAATAAAAGTGGCGGTGCGAAGCACCGCCACTTTTATTGTGGGATTTATTTCTTACAGCAATTGTCGATCAAACGAGCCACAAGAAAAATTTTGAAAGCGTTGCTTTGCAATGCTTTCAAAATTTTTCTTGGTTTGTTTTTGAGCGCAAAGCGCTGTAAATAACCCTTGCTTTGCTATAAAAACTAAAAAAGCTAACTCATGATTGCGATAAACTATTGGTTGTTTTCTAGCGCCCAGAGACTATAGACCGCTATTTCCATGCCAAACACCAATCCAAATACTAATATCACGATTCATCCTCGCGCTATCGTGCATCCCAACGCCAAAATTGGCGAAGGCACATCCATTGGAGCAGATGTCATTGTTGACGAGTTTGTAGAAATCGGCGATCGCTGCGAGATTAGGGCAAGAGCCATCATCACGGGGCATACCAAGATTGGCAATGACAACCAAATTGGCTATGGGGCAATCGTTGGCTCTGAGCCTCAGGATACTTCATACAAGGGCGCAATTAGTTTTGTGGAAATTGGCGATCGCAATGTATTGCGCGAGTACGTAACGGTCAATCGTGGCACAAAGGAAGGCTCGGCAACTAAAATTGGTAATGATAATCTATTGTTTACTGGTGCACATGTGGCTCACAACTGCACGATCGGCGATCGCGTAATTTTAGTAAATAATGTGTTGTTGGCGGGCTATGTAGAAGTGCATGACCATGCCTTTATGGGTGGCGACTCAGTCGTGCATCAATTCACGCGCATCGGTTCCTATGCGATGATTCGCGGACAAACTCGCCTTGGGATGGATGTGCCGCCCTATTGCATGGCTGTTGACACAAATATGGTGTGTGGTCTAAATCGTCTTGGGCTACGTCGCAATGGTTTCGGACACGAGCGCCGACGGACAATTCTTTCGGCATATGAAGTAATCTATAATTCCGCTCGCAATCGTACTCAGGCGATCGAATTTCTAGAGTCAGATCCCGAATTTGCTAACAATCCTGATATTCAATTATTCTGTAATTTTATTAAGAACAGCCGTCGCGGTATTTGTAAACTCTATGAGAAAGGCGCAAGCCGCATCGAAGAAGATCGAGATTAGATGCACAATCATCTTAAAACAACGGTTCTAAGAATTGTCGTAGATACTTGCGATCGCATTCTCTATCCACAAATTAAGATTGCGATCGCACAGCGTTGTTTTTTGCCCAATAGCTCTTATCTACACAAATACTATGCACAAAGAGAAACAACGGCTTTCTTTTCATCAAGATTACCTAAATCAATGGGTTGCCTGTTTTCAAATACACCAGTTTCAATAATTGCTTTACATAAATTATCAATTACTGGAACTGAAACGCTATTACCGATTAACTTCATCCATTTTGCTCTTGATTCTGGCAACTTAAAATCTTTGGGGAATCCCTGTATTAAACAAGCTTCACTTTTAGTAATCCTTCTAAATGCTTTAGGTTTATAAATTTCTTGTATAAATCTATTTTTAAATTCCTCATGATTTGAGGCTTCTATGGTCTTTAAAGTTATGAAATCATTTGTGTCACTTGCCACCAAAGTTGGGAAAATATCCGAACTTGGTAAGAATATGCGATTCACTCCAAATAATCCTGTGCTTATCTTAGTATTTTTAAAATCATAACGAACCTCATGACATTCAATAATGCCTTTTTCTTTAAGGGATTCAATTGTTTTTTCAATCGATATTTTCTCGGTTTTAAATATCCTTTGAGTATTTAAATTATCAATAATAATTTTGTGGTCATTTGCAAATGAAAGTAGTATTTCTTCTTCTTTTGTTAAATTACTAATACTATAGTCTTTTATAGTAAAACTGTAATCCTCAGACTTTAAGATTTCTAATTCAATTAGTTGATCAATTTCATCTTGATTAATAGATGAGTCTAGATTTTGAAAGTGTTCTAATGACAAGGGATTACCATCAAGTTCTCCATAAGCACTTTTACGCCTGTTTTTAAGTAATAACAAACAAATATCTTTTTGACGTTGAGTGGTGTCAATAATATCCCATGAATGGATTGTTGTATGACCATTTCTAAGATCATTAAACAAAAAATAGTCGTTAAACCCATTTGTGTTTGAAAGACTCATTGTTTTTGATTCAATAACATCTCCAAATAAGTCCATTTGGATAGTTCTTTTATCTATTGAATTTTTTATTTCAATACCTAATATGTCGCCAAGTTTTAGCTTCTTATCAATACATTGAGGCAGCATAAATCTTTGAAAGTACTTCTTTTCTTTAAACCCAATTATGTATATGCGAATTCTATTTTGTGGTACGCCATAATCAAATGAGTTAATCACAAAGTAATTAGCATAATATCCCGCTTTTTGGATTCTTTCTAAAATATACGATAAAGCTTTTTTATTGCGCGGATCGACTAAGCCCTTCACGTTTTCAAAAATAAAGGCTTTTGGCTGAGATTGTTGAAGTAGATAAATTGTATCGTTCCATAACTGTCCCCTATCATCATCAAAACCTAAATTTTTACCCGCAATAGACCAACTTTGACAAGGAACTCCAGCAGTTAACAAGTCATGATCAGGTAACTCTTTGATTTGAGTAATATCTCCTAAGTTGTATCCCGATTCAACTTGAAAGTTGTCACAATATGTGTTTATTGCATCTTTATCTATTTCACTAAATCCAAGGCAATGACCACCATTATTACTTAATGCCATTTTAAAGCCGCCAATTCCAGCAAAAAGATCAATAAAGGTAAATTTAGCGTTATTCATTTGATATCTCTTCTTACATTTTTCTACTTCAACAAATACTCGTCAAAATCTGGAGGTGGCTCTATTCCTAAGAATTCACGATAGATGCGTTCTCTGTAATCTTTTCCTAATGAATTGACTTCCTGAATAAAATTGTTGTAAGTGCCTTGCCCTCCAATCAGATCCCAAAATTCATCGCCTATCAATACAGATTCATCTTCGTGCATATTGAACCACCTCATAGGAAAGTCCCATTTATAGTTTTCTTTCTTCCCGTAAGGGTTGTATGGCAAAGCATAGTATGCGTAATCAACTAATTTGGGTTCCATTGCTAAAAGTTTAAATAGCTTCTCTTTGCTTACTTTTGTTTGATCACTGTTTGGTAATGGAGCTTTAAGCTCAAATGCATACCGCTTTCCATTTTCTTCGTTCTGGATAAAAATATCACAAACTACGCTTACTGGAATTGGATTACCACCACCTCCCTTAATATAGTGCAGTTCTTCATTCCAATTAGGTTTGACTTTGTTTTTTCCTTTACTATGTTCTAGTTTATTTAATACTTCTTGAATTCTTCTCAAACTCTCTTGCCCAACTGTACCACTAATTGTATGCCCCATTTGGCAATTGCCATAAGCTTCTAGGGCAACAACTTGAGCTAATTTTTCCCATACAAGACCAAATGGAGTTACAAATCTTCTCTCAAAATGTGAACCTTTAAAAATCTCATCAGGCACTAATGCTGCATAAAGTGGTTTGTTTGCTCGATGATTTTCTTTGATAAAAGGATCGGTAATTAGAACTCGATCCATTACTCGATCCATCATTTTAGATATAACATCCTTTATAGCTTGAGCAATTCTTTGTTGTTTATCCATGCGAATATCAATAGTTTTTTAAAGCCTTGTCCCAAAATTTAAGTTTAATACTTTTTTAGCGATCGCCTCTTCTAACCACAAATTAAGATCGCGATCGCACAGCGTAGTTTTTTGGTCGATAGTCTGGGGCATAGATTTAGGCGATGCGATACAGCATTTATCAAGTATATCCCAAAGAAAAAGGGGCTTAAGCCCCTTGTCTGACTTTAATTACTCGATACCATCAAGAGGTGCAAAGCCTTGACGCTGAGTGTTTTCGGTGATTGACCTTGGCTCTAGGAACTGCAATAGATAATCGCGTCCGCCAGCTTTGGAACCGATACCGCTTAGCTTGAAACCACCGAAGGGATGGCGATCTACCAATGCGCCTGTGATGCCGCGATTGATGTAGAGATTGCCCACTTCAAACTCGCGATAGGCACGTTCGATATGGGAAGGAGTGCGCGAATATAAGCCGCCTGTGAGCGCGAAGTTTGTGCCATTAGCGATCGCCAATGCCTCATCAAAACTCTGCGCCTTGATTACCGCCAGTACGGGACCAAAGATTTCCTCTTGAGCGATCGCACTATCAGGATCGACATCGCCAAAGATAGTCGGTGGCACATAGAAACCATGATTGGGAACTTCACCTTCAAAGGCGAGAGTCGCGGTTTCTTTGCCTTTGACGATATAGTTGAGAATGTTCTGCTGGGCGGCTTCATCGATAACAGCGCTGAATTTGGTATCAGGGAGATGTGCTTCACCGACCTTTAGCGATCGCGTTGCTTCCACAAGGCGTTCCATGAAGTTATCGTAAACAGGCGCAAGGACGATCGCTCTGGAACAGGCGGAACATTTCTGACCAGCGAAACCAAAGGCGGAATTCATCACGCCGACAACGGCTTGATCGAGGTCGGCGCTCTCATCGATGATGATGCCATTTTTGCCACCCATTTCAGCGATGACACGCTTCATGTGTTTTTGTTTAGGACGCAAAATGGAAGCTTCGGTGACGATTTGACAGCCGACTTGTTGGGAACCTGTGAAGGCGATCAGATGCACATCGGGATGTTTGACGAGGTGTGCGCCAACAGTAGAACCGATCGCAGGTAAGAAGTTAAATACACCTGTGGGCAAGCCTGCGGCTTGGAGAACTTCCGCGATTTTTGCGCCAATTACGGAAGACTGTTCGGCGGGTTTGAGAATGACCGTATTACCTGCGGCGATCGCAGCCACACTCATACCTAATGCGATCGCAAAGGGAAAGTTCCAAGGCGAAATCACGACTACTACGCCGCGAGGTTGATAGATGTAAGTGTTATCTTCCCCAGGGAGATTGCGCTGTACGCCCGACTCAAGGCGTTCCATTTCTTTGGCATAGTAGCGGCAGAAATCGATCGCTTCGGAAACCTCGCCATCACCTTCGCGGATCGGTTTAGCAACTTCCCAACAAATCCACGCAATCAATTCTTCGCGATTCTCTTCCATGATGTCCGCAGCTTTACGGAGAATATCACCCCGTTCCTTAGCGCTGAGTTTCTTCCATGACGCAAAGGCGGATTTTGCTGACTTCACGGCTACTTCGGCTTGGTCGATGCTGGCTAGACCGATCTTGCCGACTACTTGCGAAGAGTTGGCGGGATTAACCGATTCGATATAGGTTTCCGTTTCTACCGCTTGACCATTGATGATCGGCAAATAGGTTTTACCGAGTTGGCGGCGAACCTGTTGTAAAGCAGTTTGGGCAGCTTCTCTCTCTTCATTAATCGCATAGTCGCGATCGCTAGAATTCACGAAGTTGTCAAACACATTCTGAACAGGTGCGCCGTTGTAACTCAAATCGCGATCGGTTTTGATGGGAGCAGCAATCAATTTACTGATATCGCTACTTTCACCACTGATTCTCAAAAATGAACTGTTAGCCGTATTCTCTAACAGACGGCGAATAAGATAAGACATCCCTGGGATGAGATCACCAAATGGACAATAAACTCTTACGCGATAACCCATATCGGCGATCGCTTTGGCAAATTTGTCACCCATGCCATAGAGACATTGGGCTTCAAAGGCGCGACTAGGAATATTGAGGGTTTGGACGATCGCGATCGCCTTTGCCAAAGAACGGGCATTATGGCTGCCGATCGCGGCATAGAGATATTGATGATTTTCGAGCAAAATCTGAATCAAGCGCTCATAGTTGGCATCAGTGGAAACCTTGTCCGAGAATACTGGCAAACTCCAACCCTGTTGATAAGAACGAATGGTTTCGCGATCCCAATAGGCTCCTTTAACCAAGCGCACGGTGACAGGCTTACCGCGTTGTTTTGCCCATTCGACTAGTTCGAGTAAATCCTGTTCACTATCGCGGAGATAGCCTTGGATGGTGATACCAACATCAGTGCGATCGCGAAATTCTGGTTCCGTTAGAACTTGTTTGAGAATTTGCAATGTGAGCGACTTGAACTCATACTGCTCCATATCAAAATGGATGCCACAGCCTAAAGCCTGCGCCTTACGCAATAGAACTCTAGCAGGTTCGCTAACTTTCTCAGTAGTTTTAATCGGATCAAGCGGATCGAATTGGGAATAGAAAGCACTAAGCTTTACGGAAACCTGAACCCGCTTCAGTTCTTCCTTATCAGCTTTATCAATCTGATCGATCAAGCCCCAATTCTTTGCCTTATTCGACAAGTCTTCCATCATGCCAATGTAGCGATTGAGATAGCCCTCAGCTTCTACTTCACTAATCACTGCCTCACCGAGCAAATCCATCGTAAAGCCAAAGCGATCGCGCCTCAGTTTCTCAATTGATTTGGTTGCTTCACCTAAGTTCTCACCGCAAATATAGCGCTTCGCCAGAGTTCCTACAGCGGTCGATAGCGTAGTTGCAGCAGCGATCGCGGTAATCGAGTTGGGATTGTCGGTACTGAAGTTTAACAAAGCGCGTAAAGCGGGAACTTCGACGGCATCGCTGGCGAGATATTCTTGCATATGCCTTGCAATCTCAGCTTTGCTCTGTAATGCTGGCAAGCAGTCAATCAATCGAAACAATTGCACCCGCAAGCCTTCATTTTCCATCGTCCAAGCCATGAGCTTGTCATCAAGGCGCAAATCATCTTTTAGTTGCGATAGTTTTGCCCAAAGTGAACTTTTTTCAGTTCCACTCAAAATCTTCTTGGCTATCTCCTGCGTTTTCGCCTCATACCTAGAGATATCTAGAGAACTTTCAAACTTGCTATTTGCTTGCTGCGTTTGGCTAACCACGACTTTAACTCATAATCCTTTCCATTATTTAGTATAACTAGTAACTATCTTGTAATTATTTGGGGATTTTTGAATTGTAGACAAGTCATGACAAAAGTAGGTAGATATAAGCCCTGCACTCAAGTGCGGGCTGAAAGCTCAAACCCGTTCTAACGGGTTACGGAGAGATGCTCTTTAGTCTGCTTTAGCAGACTTTAGCTTTTAGCCATGAACTTGAGTTCATGGCTTGTTTGCCTAAGCCCTGAAATAATTGCGATCGCTGCAAATTAGTGTCTCTAACTTTAGTGTCTCTAACTAATGTTACTGATGCGGCGATTGCTACCAGATTGTTTCGACAAGTGGGTAATTTAAGATTTTGGCATCGCAGGTTACAAGCGGAATTTGATATCGTCTAGAGATCGCTACTAAAATCCTATCTGCTGGATCTTTATGAAATGGTTCAGGTAAGAGGCTACTAGCGATCGCATCGAGCGGATCTAAAGGCTCAATGATGATACCTGAATGGCTTTTGGCTAATTGATACCATTCATCGATAGGGAGGGGAATGTCTAATTTTCCAAGACTGACTTTAACGGCAACTTCCCATACAGAAATAGCTGAAACTAATAAGCCATCCCGATCTTCTTCGGTAGAAATTGCTACTCGTGCTTTTTCTGATAGTTGACTGGGATTGTGCAGTAACCATAGCCAAACATGGCTATCGAGTAAAATCATTCGCTTAGCGCTTCCCAAAGGTCGGACATTGGTTCGTCAAAGTCAGCAGAAATTGTAATCGGCATTCCTCGAAGCGGGTAATGTTTGATCCGAGGTATAGTATAGGGAACGATTTTGGCTAAGGGGATTCCATTGCGAGTGATCACAATTTCAGATTGGTTGACTGAAACTTCGTTAACAATAGCAGCAAGGGAAGGGTTAACTTCTTGGACGTTTAGATATTTCATACCTGTTTTGGGGCGAACCCGATTGGGTAGATTTGCTAAGTTGAGGTTTAGTTTAAGTCTAGCTTGTCTCTAGTGTTTGATGTTGATGCGATCGCTATTTATTAGTTCACGTTGGCGGGTAAGTTTGAGCTTCAGATTTTCTGTTTTATCGAATTTGCGATCGCGACTCATTTGATGTGATTTTTCTATACCAAAACTGGCAGATTTAGGGACGAAGAGATAGAATAGGATATATGTTTACCATGTCTTAACCTAAATGTCAGACACACTCACAGTGGAAGCATTGCCGATTTTAGCGATCGCACCAGCACAACTCTTACGGGGAAAAGGGATTTTATCGCAACTCCCACAATATTTATTGCGCTATGGGAATAAAGCTCTCGTAATTGCTGGGAAGACCGCAAACCAAGTCACAGCCAGTTATTTGTGCAATCCTGACCTAGAAATCATTAACACGCCTGCGATCGCTGATTGCAGCGATCAAAATCTGGCGATGTTGCACCAAATCGTTCAACAAGAAAAGCCTCACGTAGTCGTTGGCGTTGGTGGCGGAAAAGTTTTAGATACTGCCAAACTGATCGCACATCAGAGCAAGCTCCCAATTGTCACCGTCCCCACAACAGGCGCAACCTGTGCCGCATGGACAGCCCTAAGCAATGTCTATGATGCTGATGGCGCATTTAGTTATGATGTGACCCTCGATCGCTGTCCTGACATGATGTTTGTGGACTATGACGTAATCGCCACTGCTCCTAAACGCACACTCGTTTCGGGAATTGGGGATGCGATCGCCAAGTGGTACGAGTCCTCTGTCAGCAGTGGCAGCAGCGAGAAAACGATGGTCATCGCGGCGGTACAAGAGGCTAGAATCCTGCGTGATATTTTGTTCCAAAAATCGGCTGAAGCGATCGCAAATCCCAACAGCCCAGTATGGCGTGAAGTGGTAGATGCCACTGTCTGTCTAGCGGGTGCGATCGGTGGTATCGGTGGAGCAAATTGTCGCACCGTTGCTGCTCATGCGATTCACAATGCTCTGACGCATTCTCACCACACTCATGGCATTCTTCATGGTGAGAAAGTTGCTTATGGAATCCTAGTCCAACTACGTTTAGAGGAATTTCAAGGCAATCAACTAGCTGCCTCATCACGCCATCAATTGCTTAAGTTTTATCAAGAGATTGGTTTGCCGACCTCTCTTGCCGCCCTTGGTTTAAGTCAAGTCACACTCTCAGAATTAGAGCATATTGCAGAAATAGCCTGTCAGCCCAATTCTGATATCCATCGTTTACCCTTTATCGTCTCGCCGAGTCAAGTTCTCGCGGCGATGGTTTCCACAACTAGCCCAATTCTCGCCACAGTCTAAACAAAAAAGCCTCGCGATGCGAGGCTTCTTTGTTTAGATTGACTTAGTGGGGGCTTCGCCCGTACTAAGTCAGTAAAGTCTATTCTTGCAAAAGATAGCTTTGCTATCTTTTGCAAGATTTTTAACGTACGCTGGGCAATTCAATTTCCATTGCTTGCTGTTGCATTTTCTTGAAAACGTTATAAAAACCATTTGCCCTTGAAGGTGTAAGGCTCGCCACTAAACCAGTGTCCTTGATAAAATCAGGCGTGAGCAACTCAATCTCTTTTTGAGTCAAACCACCCATACAGATAGACAATAAACCGACAAAGCCTTTGCTAATTAAAGCATCAGAGTCACCAGCAAACACAACATGCTCATTCTCGTCTAACTCTGCGACGACAAACACCTGTGAGACACATCCCATCACTTTGTTCTCAGGTGTTTTGAGCGCTTCAGGAAACTCTGCTAGCTTCTTGCCGTACAAAATCAATTGCTCGTAACGTTGTTTGGGATCAGTAAGCCTTTGAAATCGCTGGACAATGCGATCAATAGCTTCGGGTAAATGGGTCGAACTTGGCATTAGCTTTGAAAATATTTGAAGAACAGACAGAAAATTTTACAGTTATTCCAGTCTAAAGGATCTTAGAACATCTTGTGGGGCAATCTCCTTAAACCCCAAGAGAGTTGTGATGCTTTGCTTTACGACTCTCTTGGGGTTTTTGATTTTTTTGAACCTTTTGACTAGGAGTAAATGTCTAAACCAGCGTCAATCGTTAAACACTTAATCTAAGCGATCACCAAAGGTAACATTATGAAAAGTTTGATTTTGCCCATTCTTGCTATTACTTCTGTTGTCGGAACCTTCAGTCTAGTCAATCCCAGTTCTGCATCAGCAGGTACGATTTATAATCGCGAATTGAATCAACAGCAACGCATTTACAATGGTGTGAAGCAAGGCACGATCAACCCAAGCGAATTCAGGAATTTAGAAAGACGCGAAGCTCACATCGATGACCAACGTCGCTATTATCTCAGCAGGGACGGCTATTTAAACCGTCAAGAAGAAGGACGTCTTAATAGCGAACTAAACCGAGTCTCTAATGCAATTTATCGAGATCGGCACGACTAAATTACAAAGCCAAGCGCTGTAATAAGAATCAATAAAGTATTTGTAAACGTTGCTAAGCAACGTTTACAAATACTTTATTGGTTTGATTGGGTACAAAGTGTGATAGCTACGGGGTGAAATCCGAATAGAGACAGAGGTTAGCTGGGATTACATATCAGTACAATAGACTGAGAGTAAACCGTAAAGATAAACTATGATCCCCACCGTAATCGAACAGTCTGGTCGTGGCGAAAGAGCCTTTGACATTTTTTCGCGTCTACTGCGGGAGCGGATCGTATTTTTAGGGCAACAAGTTGACGACAGTATTTCTAATATCATCGTTGCTCAGTTGCTTTTTCTCGAAGCCGATGACCCCGAAAAAGATATTTTCTTGTATATCAATTCCCCTGGTGGTTCTGTAACCGCAGGTATGGCAATTTACGATACGATGCAGCACATTCGCCCTGATGTTTCCACCATTTGTGTGGGCTTAGCGGCAAGTATGGGTGCTTTTTTGCTCACAGGTGGCGCTAAGGGTAAAAGACTTTCTTTGCCCCATACACGCATCATGATTCACCAACCTCTTGGGGGCGCACAAGGTCAAGCGACGGATATCGAAATCCAAGCGAAGGAGATTCTGTATCATAAAAATCGACTGAATGAGTTGATGGCTTTTCATACGGGTCAACCAATTGAGCGCATTGCTGAGGATACCGATCGCGATTTCTTCATGGCTCCTGATGAAGCTAAAAATTATGGGTTAATCGATGAAGTTGTAGCCCAACGCCCAAAATTTGCAGTCACCGCGTAATTTTTCTAATAAGATGGCTCACTATGTGAGCCATCTTATTTTTTATACCAATTCACAAAGGAGTAAGGGGTGACAACACTTCTGTGAATTAAAAAACTAACCCTATAAGGGTTTTAAAAACACAAAATGGTGTAGCCATTTTATGTTTTGGTATTAGATACTTTTTGGTGTGTGGAGTTTAAGTTATGAAATTGTTTGGTACAGATGGTATTCGGGGTCATGTTGGGAGTTTTTTAACAGCCCCACTAGCCTTAGAGGTTGGGATTAGCGCAGGAAAAATTTTAAAAGAGCGGATTGAGCTTGATCGATCTAATAGAGCAAATGTAATTGCGATCGGGCAAGATTCTCGGACATCAGGAGATATGCTCTCGTCAGCTATTTCTGCGGGTTTGACGGCGGCAGGTTGGGATGTTTGGCATATTGGGTTGTGTCCTACACCTGCGGTCGCCTACCTGACTGCGAATTCCTCTGAAATCTTTGGCGGTGTGATGATTTCCGCTAGCCATAATCCACCTGAAGATAACGGAATTAAATTCTTTGGGGCAAATGGAACCAAACTCTGTGGTGAAACTCAGCAGAAGATCGAGAAACTTTTAGAATCGCGCCTCCATGCTGATCTAGTCAACTCCTCTACGGATTGGGGTAAATATCACGAAAAATCACACTTAATTGCTGATTACCAAGAGTCCCTACAATCCTCGATCGCTACAGATTTAAGCGGTTTAAAAGTAGTTTTGGATCTCGCATGGGGTTCGGCTACCCGTGTATCCCTAGAAGTATTTCGCAACTTGGGCGCAGAAGTAATCTGTTTACACCAAGAGCCTGACGGCGATCGCATTAATGTCAATTGCGGCTCCACTCATCTCGAGCCATTACGAGCAGCCGTGAAAGAACATAAAGCAGACATAGGCTTTGCCTTTGATGGTGATGCCGATCGAGTCTTAGCTGTTGATAGTAATGGTCGCGTGGTTGATGGCGATTACATTCTGTACCTGTGGGGACAGGAGCTAATGGAAAATAATCAACTACCCGACAGTGCGATCGTTACAACTGTGATGGCAAATCTAGGATTTGAACGCGCATGGCAAAAACTGGGCGGGAATTTTGTGCGTACGGCTGTTGGCGATCAATATGTCCATGCCGAAATGGTGCGATCGGGCGCAATGCTCGGTGGTGAGCAGTCAGGACATGTTCTCTGTCGCCACTATGCGGTGAGTGGTGATGGGCTATTGGCAGCACTACATCTAGCTGCTCTTGCTAAGCAAAAAGCTCCTTTATCCGAATTAATGGATCAAAGCTTTCATCCTTATCCGCAGTTGCTCAAAAATGTACGGGTGGAAGATCGCGAACTTCGCCGTAATTGGCAAACCTGCGATGCTCTCGTTCAGGCGATCGCTTTAGCCGAACAGGATTTAGGCGATCGGGGGCGGATTCTAGTCCGAGCATCGGGTACGGAGCCATTGATGCGGGTAATGGTAGAAGCAGAAACCCTTGATTTAGCTCAACATTGGACTAATAGTTTGACAGGATTAATTGAGAAACAATTTGTCAACAACTAAAAAAAAGATGCGGTGCAAAGCACTGCATCTTTTTTTTGGCTATGCTAATAGCAAATCAAGAAATGGCATAGCCATTTCTTGATTTAAAAAACCTTACTGGGTTCGGTTTTCAATTGACAAAAGTGTTGTCACACTTTTGTCAATTAGTATAACTGGATGACTCAGCCAGCTTGCATGGTCTAAACATGGATAATCTCGATGAAACCAAACTCAACGAAGCAATTCTGAGATTGTTCTACGATTTGCCATTTATTGGCATGGCAATTACTTCACCAGAAACTAAGTGTTGGGTAAAGTTTAACGATCGCCTCTGCGAAATTTTAGGCTACTCGCGCGAAGAATTACCTCATATCACTTGGACAGAAATAACTCATCCTGACGATCTCGAACTCGATGTTGTCGAATTTGAACGGGTAATGCGGGGAGAGACTGAAGGCTATGTCATGGATAAGCGGTTTATTCGTAAAGATCGCAGCGTCATTCATGCTTCCATTGATGTCAAATGTGTCCGCAAAGAAGATCTCACCATTGATTTTTTTATCGCCACTGTTCAAGATATTAGCGATCGAAAGCTTGCCGAAGCTAGACAAAAACAAGCCGAACAAGCATTAGCCAAAAGTGAAGAGCGCTATCGACAAGTTGTGCAAACTCAAATAGATTTTGTACTGCGATCGCAACCTGACACCACGATCACTTTTGCCAATGAGTCCTTATGTCGAGCATTGGGAAAGACGCTCGATCAGGTCATCGGTCTAAAATGGATCGACTTAGCTCCTGCCGATGAGCTGCAAAGCACATTACAAAAAATATCGACACTTAGCCCATTAAATCCTAGCTTTTTAGCAGAAAATCAAGACAAACGGGCAGATGGGCAGATTGGTTATACACAGTGGATTAATCAGGGTGTTTTTGATGATCAAGGACAACTAATTGGCATTCAGTCTACTGGAAGAGATGTCACAGCGATAAAACATGCTGAAATGGCTCTCAAGAAGCTAAATGACGAACTAGAAATCAGAATTGAGCAGCGGACTGCTGATTTACAACAGAGTGAAGCCCGCAACCTAGCTATTATCAAGGCTCTTCCAGATCTGCTACTACTCTTAAAACCTGATGGTACTTGTATCCAGTGTATTCTCCCTTCCACCGATGACAAGTCAAAATACATCCCTATCAAACATCATATTTCTGAAGTTTTATCCCCTGAGGATCTGCAAGTTCAGATAAAAATAGCCGAAACTGCGATCGCTACTGGAGAGGTGCAGATCTATGAGCATCAGCTAACTAAGTTTGGTAAAACTGTATACGAAGAGGTAAGAATTACGCCCTACGGCGCAGATGAGCTATTAGTAATTGTGCGTGATATCACCAATCATAAATTGGCAGAAGAACAGCTAATCAAGAGTGATGCTCACTTAAAAGTAGCTCAGCGCATTAGTAAACTCGGAAGTTGGGAATTTGATCTCCGCACAGGAGATGTGATCTGGTCAGAAGAAGTATTTCGCATTTTTGGACGTGCCCCCGCATTCGGGACACCGACTTATCCAGAACTACAAAAATCTTTGCATTCCGATGACTGGGAATATTTTGATCAAGTCGTCCAGAATGCGATCGCCACTTGTCAATCTTACGAAGTTGAATATCGGATTTGCTGGGCTGATGGCACATTAATTTATGTTTTAGCAAGAGGCGAAATTATTTGCGATCTGATGGGAAATGCAATTCAAATCGTGGGGACATTGTTAGACATCTCTGATCGCAAAGAAATTGAACAGCAACTCCAAAATCTCACCGATCGCCTGACTCTAGCCATAAAATCAGCATCGATCGGTATTTGGGAATGGGATATTGCTCACAATTGTCTTGTCTGGGATGAGCGCACTTACGAGCTTTATGGCATTAACCCCGATCAATCTTCCGATGCTTATTTAGCTTGGGTAAGTCGTGTTCATCCTAGCGATCGCGCGATTGCAGAAACGGCAGTACAGCTAGCTCTCAACGGCGAAAAAGAATACGAACCCGAATTTCGGATCGTCCTACCCGATGGTAACATTCGCTATCTTAAAGCCTATGCTTTGGTGCAACGTAATACTGACGGCGAACCTC
Organism: Pseudanabaena sp. UWO311; assembly: GCF_006937785.1. Classification (GTDB taxonomy): domain Bacteria; phylum Cyanobacteriota; class Cyanobacteriia; order Pseudanabaenales; family Pseudanabaenaceae; genus Pseudanabaena. The sequence goes on along the minus strand of NZ_SJEE01000023.1, from coordinate 19,064 downwards.
AACGCTTGATCGGTATTAACTTTGATATTACCGATCGCAAATTAGCCGAAGAACTTTTATTAAAGAGTGATACTCATCTTAAAACTGCCCAACGAATTGGTAAACTAGGCAGTTGGGAATTTGAAGTAAACACAGGCAAACTAACTTGGTCAGATGAAGTCTTTCGTATTTACGGATTGGAACCTAGCGGCAATCCACCAGACTATGATCAATTGCAACTATATATTCACCCAGAGGATTGGCAAAATTTTGATCAGACCGTCCAAGCTGCAATGAGCCTAGAGCAATCCTACGATCTTGAACATCGCATAATTCAGCCCAATGGCACATTGATCTATGTGATGGCGAGGGGAGAAATGATTTATAACGTCTCAGGTCAGTTGACTCATATCATTGGCACTGCAATAGATATTACTGATCGCAAACTCGCTGAAGCCAAAATTTTACATGCGGCAAATCAGTTAGCCAATACCAATCGTGAATTAGAATCTTTTAGTTATTCTGTCTCCCATGATTTACGAGCCCCATTGCGCCACATGAATGGCTTTGTGAATGCTTTACAACAACGACTGAAAAACCATGAAGCTTTGCAAGATCCTAAAGTGACTCACTATTTGCAGGTGATTGAAAAGAGTAGCCAAAAGATGGGTCATCTCATCGATGGGCTGCTCACCCTCTCTCGTTTTGGGCGGAGACCGCTAGAATCCAAACAGATATCAATTCGAGATTTGGTCGATGAGGCGATCGAGATTATTCGTACTGACCCAAGCCATAACCCGCTAATTGAATTTGCGATCGGCGACTTACCAACTACAGTTGGCGATCGCACCCTTTTGCAACAAGTTTTTCATAACCTGATCGGCAATGCCGTTAAATTTAGCCGCAACCAACCCCAACCCTACATTGAAATTGATAGTTTGCCAGATCAAACCATTAGAATCAGAGATAATGGCGTAGGCTTTCAAATGGAATATGCAGACAAACTTTTTGGTGCTTTTCAAAGATTGCATAATGACAGTGAGTTTGAAGGTACTGGCATTGGCTTAGCGATCGTCCAACGGATTGTCCAACGTCACGGAGGCTCGATTTGGGCAGAAGGGTATCCCGATCAAGGTGCTACTTTCTTTATCAAACTTTAAACCTAGACAGCGCAAAGCGCCACCTAGTTCTAGTAATTTCTACAGGCTCAACAATATGGAACCCACCCAAATCCTACTTATTGAAGATGATCCTAATGATGTTGAGTTAATCCAAATTGCTTTGGATAGCTATAATTTTGTCAATAAAATAGACGTAGTATCAGACGGTGAGCAAGCAATTCATTATCTATTTGGTCGAGATGGTGAACTACCGATTCACCCACTCCCACGCCTAATACTTTTAGACTTAAAACTACCCAAAATAGATGGAATTCAAGTATTAGAGATGATTCGTAGTTCGCCTCGCACTCGCAATCTTGTTGTTGTCGTCATGACTTCCTCGGCTGAAAACCGAGACTTAAAAGCTTGTTATGACTTAGGTGTCAACAGTTATATTGTTAAGCCTTTAGACTTTCAGCAGTTTGTAGAGATGTCGCAACAGGTCGGTTTTTACTGGATGATGTTGAATCAGTTACCTGCTATTGATTAATTACTCCCTTCCCAGTGAATGTTAAGTGGTGGACGGCAAATCCGCGCACCACTTAACATTCACTTTAATAATGCCTATTTTTTGTGCTTGTCACTCACCTTTATACCAAAGCACAAAATGGCTACGCCATTTTGTGCTTTGGTATTAAGAGAGGATGGGGGTATCTAGACAATTCTTAAATGGTTTCTAAATGGGTTTTTAGTATAAAAAGTGGCAGTAATTCTCATTAAAAAAACGATGTTTATAGTGAAAATTGCTGATAAAGTGGCGGTCGCTATAGTTTATGTATTTTTTTTAGATATACTTTAGTAAATAGAGTGCACTAACGCCCCAAGTGATTAATTTCAGACAGATGGGAATAACTGTAAGCAAAAACTCGAAACCTATATCTGTGCATCTGTAAACCATGAGAAACTTGATGTCAGAGTTAAGAGAAGCCGAAAAGCCCGAGAAGCAGCGATCGCTGCATATTTTGATTATTGAAGATGTTGAAGCCGATGTAGAGCTGACACTATTAGCTCTAGAATCAGCAGGCTTAGATTTTACCTATGACATTACGGCTACAGCGATCGGATGCCAAAAACATTTACAAGATGATATTTACGATGTAGTTTTGTCAGACTATCGTCTGCCCAGTTTTAATGGGTTACAAGCTTTTAATTTTCTAAAACAATCAGGGCAAGATATTCCGTTTATTTTAATTACAGGTAGCTTAGGGGAAGAAGCCGCAGTTGAATGTATCAAGGCAGGGATGACCGATTATGTATTGAAGGATCGATTATTTCGGTTACCAAGTGTTTTACAACGCGCTCTGCAAGAGTTTGAATTGCGTCAGCAACAGAAAAATGCGATCGCACAAATCGAGCAACAAGCATGGAGAGAGACAATTATTAATCGCATTGTCCAAGCCATGAGAGAAACTCTAGTTTTAGAAGATGTACTGCAAACAACTATAGATCTATTACATGAAGCTTTACATGTTAGTCATTGTCTGATCTTTCAGCCAGATACTTTGAAGAGAATGCGAGTTTGTTATACCAGTAAAAACAATTTTGATTATAGAGAATCAATAATTGGTCTATCTTGTGATTTTTATGAGCATTACCATGATGATTTGGTTCAAGGAAAGCAAATCTCAGTCCATCGAGTTAGCAAAGATTTGCCAGAAGAACTAAGAGAATTAGCAGAGAAATATAGTATCCATTCTCTTTTGATGACCTCTCTTGTTTATCAACAAACTTATTTAGGTGGGATTAGCTTATATCAGTGCGATCGCGATCGCAAATGGTCTGAGAATGAACTATCGCTAGTTAAGGCGATCGCCGATCAATGTGCGATCGCGATCCATCAGTCAGATCTCTATCAAAATGCTCAATCAGAGCTATTAGAGCGTAAAAAGATGGAGGCTCAACTGCGTCATGATGCTCTGCATGACTCTTTAACAGGCTTGCCAAACCGTGCTTTATTTCTAGATCGACTCAAACATGCTTTACAGCTATCTAATCGGAGATTATATCTAAATCCAACCGATCTCCCAGAGCTGTTTGCGGTTCTCTTTTTGGATTTAGATCGATTTAAGATTATCAACGATAGTCTCGGACATTTAGCAGGTGATCAGTTATTAAAAATTGTGGCAAAACGTTTGGTCGGCTGTATACGTGGTGGCGATACGGTTGCAAGGCTAGGTGGAGATGAATTTGTGATGCTCCTTGAAGAAATCGAACATCTTAATGATGTAATTGAGGTCGTGCACAGAATTAAAGATTCCTTGCAAGTGCCAGTCATGCTTGATGGTAATGAAATATTTATTAGTACAAGTATTGGAATAGCTCTAAATTCTGCTGATTATACTCAACCAGACCAGCTGCTACGGGATGCTGATACTGCCATGTATCGAGCTAAGGAACAGGGACGCGATCGCTATGAAATATTTAATTTTGCGATGCATACAGAAGCTCTCAAGAAACTACGGATAGAAAATGAGTTGCGTCGAGCTATTGAGCGGAACGAATTGCGAGTGCATTACCAGCCAATTGTTTGCTTGCAATCCCGCCAAATATTGGGATTTGAAGCTCTTGTCCGTTGGCAACATCCTGAGCAGGGATTGATATATCCAGCAGAATTTATTGCTATAGCGGAAGATGTAGGACTAATCGTAGCAATTGACTTTTGGGTGTTACAGGAGGCTTGCACTCGTCTACGCACATGGCAAGAGAAGTTCCCGAGCGCGATGAATCTAACCATGAATGTTAATTTATCTGCAAAACAGTTTACTAAACCTAACTTGACTAGCCAAATTGAGAATATCCTCAAAAAAACGCATCTAAATAATCACAATTTGAAGATAGAAATTACTGAAAGTATATTAATCGAAAAAACTTCTTTGGCAACAAGAATTTTAGGTGAATTAAGTGAACGGAATATTCAAACTTGTATTGATGATTTTGGGACGGGATATTCTTCGTTAAGCTATTTACATCGATTTCCAATTCATACGCTTAAGATAGATCAATCATTTATCAATCAGCTTGACCATAATCCAGAAGATGGTGAAATCGTGAAAGCGATTATTGTTTTGGGAATAAATTTGGGTTTAAATGTAGTTGCAGAAGGTGTAGAAACTGCTGAGCAGTTAGATCGACTAAAAAATTATAATTGTCAAGCAGGGCAGGGATATTATCTGTTTAAGCCGTTAGAAACTGAGGAGATCGCGACATTACTGACAGATATCGCAATATAGACGGGGCGCTTTGCGCTCCGTCTATATTGCGGCTGATTGGCGGCGTGGAGCGCCGCCAATCTATTCTTGGATTTTGATTTGTTCTAAATTGCTTTAATTATCTAAAAAGCGATCGCCTGTTCTAATGTACTAACATTCACGAGGGTCAGACTTGGTGCTGATTTTCTAACGAGTCCAGTCAAAACTTTGCCTGAACCAACTTCGATCGCTTTCTCATAGCCTTGAGATGCTAAATATAGGCAGATTTCGCGCCAACGAACTGGAGAAGTCATTTGTTGAGCAAGATGCTCGCGGATAACTTGCCCTGATGTTGTAGCATCATCTGGCGCTACATTAGAGATAACTGGCATCTCCGCATCATTAAAAATTGTCTTTCCCAAAGTGATAGCAAATTGCGTAGCCGCTTCAGCCATCAGTGGCGAATGGAATGCTCCACTGACTTTCAAAGGGATAGCCTTTCTAGACTTGACTTGTTCACAGATCGACTTGATTGCGGCTTCCGTACCTGAAATTACTACTTGATCGTTGCTATTATCATTAGCCAAAATGACATCTGCGGTTTGGGCGATCGCTTCTTCTAGTTGAAGCCGATCAAATCCAAGTAGAGCCGTCATCGCGCCACCACTTGCTTCAGACATCAAGAGCGATCGCTGCTTCACTAGTTCTAAACCTGTGGCAAAATCGACAACACCAGCACAATAAAGCGCACTATATTCACCCAAACTATGCCCTGTCACCGCGTCAGGCTTTGCTCCTTTAGCCTTTAATACATCAGAAAGAATGGCTGAAATCACATACAGGCAAGGCTGGGTAAACTCGGTTTTGGCTAGTTCTGTGGCATCAGTCTGCGATTTATCTAAAATCGACCAACCTAAAACTTTCTCCGCCTTGTCAAACTTATCCTTGCCTATTTCCGCAAGGTCTAAACCCATACCCACTGCCTGAGAGCCTTGCCCAGGAAATATCCATACATTTTTGGTCATTATTTATAAAATGTTATTTAAGTAACTTTATATTTTCTAAAGTTTACAGCGCTTTGGACTGCAAACAAAAGCAAAAAACTAGTCCCAAAGGCATACTAATCAAGCTTTTATAGCTATTAACCCCAAAAAGAGAGTTTCGGCGCTTAGCGCCGAAACTCTCTTTTTGGGGTTTTGATAGGCATAATTAATTACAAATCAAGCCCCGTAAAGTTGCTCCCCTGCGAGGCGCAACTTTACGGGGCTTGGTAATTTATTTTGTACAAGTACTTATAAAACTAATTAATAATATATTTCTGCCATTCGTCATGATTTCCTGATCTCAAGTATTTTGTTACCTCGAAATGCAAGCCACTGTGGGGGCGGCGTGGTTGCTTCTTTAATGGCATAGAAGCTTCTTTGGGTGTGCGGTTACCTTTTTTGACGTTGCAGCGTACACAGGCGGTAATAATATTGTCCCAACTATCACCACCACCACGCGATCGCGGCAACACATGATCAAGCGTCAGATCATCGCCCGTATGCCCACAGTACTGACAGGAATGAGCATCACGGTGCAGGATATTACGACGGGTAAGCGGAATTTCTTTGTAGGGAATGCTGATATATTGCAGCATTCGGATCACGGTGGGCAATGGCATCCCTGGATAGATCATCTTGCCATTATGTTCTACTTGCTCAGCCTTGCCTTTTATAACCAACACAATAGCTCGCTGCCAATTTGTAATGTTCAGCGGTTCATAGGATGCATTTAGTACAAGGACTTTTGCCATTACCATCAAGCGAACTTACAAGAGATGCTACCACAGGTAGCCAAAAATCAGCTAGATAATTCTATATAGATCAGCAATTCTCATTATAAATATTGGTTTTGATGAAAGTCAGCCAATGGCTGACTTTCATCAAAACCAATATTGCTACAGCAACAATGCATTGAAAATGTAACCGATGCTGATAATACCAATCGTCATCAACCCAACAAATACAGCTAACAGTTGAGGGCGCAGTACTTTTTTAAGAATTACTATTTCAGGAAGAGAGAGCGCGGTAACTGCCATCGTGAAAGCTAACACTGTACCCATTGGCATTCCTTTATTAACCAAGGCTTCGGTAATCGGCATCACTCCTGCGATGTTGGCATAGAGTGGCACTCCCAAGATCACAGCAAGGGGGACTGCTAAAGGATTATGAACTCCTGCATATTTGACAATAAAATCGGTCGGTACGTAACCATGAATTCCTGCACCGATCGCAATGCCAAGTACCACATAAAGCCAAACCGATCTCACAATTTCGCTAGATTGAAATCTGCCCTGCTCAAATCTTTGATTCCAAGTCATGGCAAGTTCGAGGCTGTCTTCATCTTCGATCGCTACACCTTGACGGGATCTTTGCAGTTCCCATACAAATGGTTCTACCCATTTTTCGAGTTTAAGCAGTCCGATGATATATCCTGATGCGATCGCTAAGCCCACACCAAAACCGATATACAACAAAGTTACTTTCAGTCCAAATAGTCCCCACAGCAGAATTATCGCGACTTCATTCACCATGGGCGCAGCCATCAGATAGGAGAAAGTCACGCCTAAAGGAACGCCTGCTTCTAAAAATCCAATAAACAAGGGAACGGCTGAACAAGAACAAAACGGTGTGACAATGCCGACCATCGCCGCCATGACATTTCCTGCAAATGTACGCTTTCCTTCTAATAAAGAACGAACTCTCTCTGGTTCTAAAAAGCTCTGAAATGTGCCAACGATAAAGCTAATCACAATTAGCAATGTTAAAACTTTCGGCACATCGTAGAGGAAGAAGTGCAGACTAGATCCTAAATGGGAGACGATTTCTAACCCCAAAAGTTTTGTAACAATCTGCGTCGCTAACCAATCAAAGGGATAGAAAGGATCAAACATAGCTTTATCTCTCTAACTCTGTAATAGCGGTTGGATTTGTTCGGGACTAATTACTTGACCTTTACAGACAACCTTGCCATTGATAGTCATTGCGGGAGTAGACATCACCCCACGCATAGCAATTTCCACAGGATCGGTAATATGCAAAACTTCCGCAGTGAGATTCAGATTTGCCACAGCTTGTTTGGCATTAGATTCTAACTGTTGGCACTTTTTACAACCCGTGCCCAAAATTTCAATCTTGATCGTATTCATAACGTGCTCCTAATTCCATGACTCATCGACCTTGAAAATCTTGCCGACAAACCCTATATATTGATATATATCAATATATAGATTATAGAAGCAATAAATATGTAAGAGCTATTTCGTTATGATTTCTACACATGACTATCTTGATCGCCTCTACTCACCATCAGATTTCCATGCGAACGCCTTACTGACCTGCGGATCGGGTAACTTGCGCGTAATTATTGCGGCGGCAAGAACTAAAGCAGTTGATACCCAGAGACATCCCACTAAACCAGAAAACTGATAAACTAATCCCGACAACACCGTCCCTGCTAAGCGTCCGCCTGAATTAGCCATGTAGTAGAAGCCGACATTTAGAGCAACTTTGTCATCATCTGTGAAGGCAAGAACTAGGTAAGAATGCACCGATGAGTTAAAGGCAAAGACTACACCAAAGACGAATAAACCGCCGATGATTACCAAATTTGCTGTGAGATTTAATTGCAGAGCGATCGCAATAATTGCAGGAATGCCAATTAGGGAAGTTGTCCAAAATCGCACGGTTTGCGATCGGGGTGGTTGTCCCGAACCAAAGCGCTTGATCAATGTCGGTGCAAGGGATTGAATCAAACCATAGCCAATTACCCAACAAGCTAAGAAGCCACCAACTTGATAAAATGACCAGCCTAAGACGCTTCGCAAAAATACAGGCAATCCCACCACAAACCACACGTCTCTGGAACCAAATAGAAAGAATCTAGCTGCTGATAGAAGATTGATTTCAGGGCTTTTAGAAAAGAGTTGCTTGAACTTGACTTTCGCCTTGATTTTACCCATGCCCTTGGGCAGAAATAAACCTGTGAACAGCAGCAGAAATAAGCATCCTGCCATAATCCAAAGGGAATTTACAAAGTCACATAGCCCCAATAATGCACTGCCAATAAAAAAGCCAACTCCTTTCAAGGCATTTTTGGAACCCGTAAGAATTGCTACCCATTTAAACAAAGCCGATTGAGCATCTTGTGGCACGACAAGGCGAATTGCACTTTTGGTACTCATCTTCGTCAAGTCTTTCGCAATTCCTGAAAAAGCCTGCGCGATCATCACATAGAGAACTGCGAACCACTGTGCCCATTCAGGATTGAGAAACGATAACAATACTAAGGAGAAAATCTGTAAGCCTATCCCTGCATAGAGCGTAACTTTTAGTCCTAATTGTGAACCAATCCATCCGCCTAAAAAGTTGGTAACGACTCCAAAGACTTCGTAGAATAGAAACAGAGAAGCGATTTGAATAGGTGTATAGCCAATGTTATTGAAATACAGCAATACCAATAGCCGTAGAGCACCATCGGTAATCGTGAATCCCCAGTAGGTGAGGGTAACAAGCACATAGTTCTTGAAGTTTGCTTGAGATGCAGAAGAGGAATTCATAGGTTTTCTTAAAGAATATTTGCAGCAAAATTGAGCGTGCGAAGCACACTCAATTTTGCTTTTAGAGAGCGATCGCAACTTTTCTCGCCAATTCCGCCATGCGGCAGGAATAACCCCATTCGTTGTCATACCAAGCCAATATCTTGACCTGAGTTCCATCCACAACCATTGTTGAGAGGGCATCAATAATGGATGATCGTGGATCGTCTTTATAGTCAATAGAAACTAAGGGACGTTCTTCATAGCCCAAAATCCCTTGAAGTTCACCTTCGGCGGCAGTTTTTAATAATTGATTGACTTCCTCAATGGTGGTTTCTCTTTCTACTTCAAACACACAATCCGTAAGCGAAGCATTCAGCAAAGGTACTCGCACCGCTAATCCATTTAACTTGCCCTTGAGTTCGGGATAGATCATTGCGATCGCAGTTGCCGATCCCGTGGTTGTGGGAATTAGAGACAAAGCCGAAGCCCTTGCACGGCGCAGATCTTTGTGCGGTGCATCAACGAGGGTTTGCGTATTCGTATTGTCATGAATGGTGGTAATTACGCCATGCTTAATTCCTAAACCTTCATGGATAACTTTCACCACAGGCGCGAGGCAGTTAGTAGTGCAAGACGCTGCTGTTAATAGATGATGCTGTGCGGGATCGTAAAGATAATCGTTAATTCCCATCACGATATTCAGCGCTTCTTCTTTGACAGGAGCCGCAACGATGACTTTCTTTACGCCTTTGCTGAAATAGGGATTTAGGGTTTCGGGGGTGCGGAATTTGCCCGAACATTCGAGAACAATATCTACGCCTAACTCTTGCCAGTTAACTAATTCGGGTTTGGCATATTCACTAAAACTGAGGGATTTACGATCAATTTGGATGCGATCGCCTTCTAATCGCACATCCTGTTGCCAGCGTCCATGTACCGAGTCAAACTCAAGTAAATGCGCGGCAGCTTCCACGCCACCCTTGATTTCATTAATATGCACAAATTCTAATTCGGGAAAGCCCCAAGCAGCACGTAGAACCAATCTTCCAATTCTGCCAAAGCCGTTAATACCAACTCGCACTGCCATGATTTAACCTATAACCCTAGTATTGATTTATATCAATATTTGTATTTGTCGATATTTTGGCGGTTTTGATGGGGATATGTCAAGATTAAAGCTATGAAAATTTCTCAACCGATGATTGCCCAACCCAAGGAAGATGAGATCGCAACGAGATGTTGTCCGCCACTTATGGCTGGGCGATTGCAACCAGAGGACACAGCTTTATTAGCGAGTATCTTTCGTGTATTGGGCGAACCTGTGCGATTACAAATTTTGAGTTTGATTGCGGCTCAGCCCACTAAAGAGGTCTATGCCTGTGAATTGGTGGAAACTTTGGGTATATCACAGCCAACCGTCAGCCATCATCTCAAGGTTCTTTATGGGGCAGGGTTACTCACCAAAGAACGGCGTGGAACTTCGATTTACTATCGCATTTTGCCTAAAAAGTTAGCGATGTTAAGGGATGCTCTTTCGTAAACAGAGTGGACGCTTAGCGTCCCCTCTGTTTTATAAGCCTAACGTAATTCCTCTTGCCATCATGGAAGCAAGGAGAGGAATGAGACTAAATCCAACAAGCTCAATGTGAATGATGGTTCTTAAGGTTTTGACTTTCTCTGGGCTTACTTCTGGAGGCTTTTCCGCACGAAGGTTTTTAATCCACATCAAGAACGAAACTGTGGGATATAGCGAAAATAAGCCAACCGCAATAAATACAGATATTTTCATCCAGAAAACTGGTTGATGGGAATAGTAATCTGCGCCTTTTTCAAAATATAAATATCTTAAAATCCCCGTTACTAAGACTGTAATTCCTGCAATTCCATAAATAGTATCGGCTATCAGAATTCGCCATCCATCACGATTGGTTAGGTCTTGCTTTAGGGTAAATAGTTCTGTAGATAAAGCCGCAAAAATAAGCCCTAAGCTCAAATAATGTAAATAAGCAGCGATCGCATTAGCCCACATAAGATTCTCCTAAATTAATAATTTCTAATGTAAAGCGCTCTAATCTCTCTTGAGGTTCTTAGAGTTGCGCGTTCTCAAGGTTATCATCAAAGGTCAATGCCACAATTTCGTTAGAGGCGATCGCAAAATGACCACATCAATGACCAACATTCTCGATATTGTGCAAGCTGATTACGCAAAATTTCCTGAAGCGCAGACCTATAGCATCTATAGCGAAGATGTCTATTTTAAAGATCCTGTCTATAACTTTCGCGGCATCAAGCAATATCAAAAGATGATTGGCTTTATTACCTTTTGGTTTAAAAATCTCAAGCTAGATCTCCACGCAATTAATCGTACGGATAATCTGATCAAAACTCGCTGGACAATGAGTTGGGATGCGCCTTTACCTTGGAAGCCGAGAATTGCAGTTACTGGCTGGAGTGATCTCACCCTTGATGATAAAGGTGAATTAATTATTTCCCATATTGACTATTGGGAATGCACCAAATTTGACGTAATCAAGCAGCATTTCATCTTTTCTCATTTCGGAAGTTAGTCTGAGAAATGGTGATAGCATTTTAAGACAAGATAATTGAAGCCCAGTCTGAAGAATAGTTTCAGTCGGTTTAATAGTTATTACCAAGTAGGGTTAATTATCATTTAAATACTAAGATATGGGTGACTGCCTCTAGCTTCCTTATCTATAAATTTATGCATAAGCTACCCAAATCTAAATATGATCCTATAAAAAAATTAAAAGTCATATTTTCAGGACTTCATTTTGCAGTCTCTGATTTTAGTGTTGCTTATAAACTTGTTTTATCAGTTCCTGTCTTTATCTTGTCGTTTATTCTTCAGCAATGGATTGATTTTACTTTGATTTTACTAGCTACAGGAATGATGCTAGTTGCAGAGTTATTAAATAGCGCGATCGAAATTTTGTGTGATTTTGTTCAACCCCGAAAGGATATGCAAATTGGTATTATTAAGGATATTGCAGCAGCAGCGGCTGGCATCAGTATCTTTGTATGGGCTGCAACACTGATCCTTGAGGTGAGTCATCTCTGGCAGAAGATAATCTGATTACAACTCACTAGACAATGAATTGAGATGCTTCTTTAAATTGGAAGCCAAGAATTGATGTCATTAAGCAGCATTTTGCTTTCTCTAAGTAAAGAGTTAGCCTTATAAACTATTTAATTTACATAAATTTTGTACAATGAAAATTAGGGATAAGTGATCAAAAACTTTAGAATAGCGAGAAAATCAATGTTTGCAGAAACGAGGGAATTTTCGGCTACGCAGTTCGTCAAAACCAGATGTACAACTGATGGCACACCGTCATTTTTGGCTTGGAGTGGTTATCTCTATTCATTTATGCCAAATGAGCCAAAGCGCAAACTGTTCCAAATTGTCGGTATGAGTGTGGGGCGATGTATCGATAAGGGGGATGGGGCTTGGGACTTTACCTCTCGCGAAGTGCTGCTATATCTCGATCCTGAAACTGGCGAAATGATCCGTCATTGGCAAAATCCTTGGACTGGTGAGATGTTGCCTGTAGTGCATGTGGCGAATAGCCCTATTCAAGGTACATTTCGCCGCAATATTCCCGCCGAGGTGGAGGGCGATACGGCAACTTTTATTTTCGATTTATTTGGTCACTATCCTAATCCTCTGGCTGATGATCCTAAGTTCGCGGAATATTGCGATCGCCCAATGTACAACTCCGTAGAATTATTTAAGCTCGCGGTTCCCATTGCCGATCTTGAAGACCCTAAAGCCACAACTGTCTCGAAATTAGTTTTATCTTGGAATCGGGTGGGACCATGGCTGCCTTGGATGAAAATGGGACAGCGCGAAGGCAATCTGATTTACAGTGCCTCTGGTAAAAAAGTCAAAGATTTTAATGAGCTACCAGCGATTCTCAAAAAAGAAATCGAAACTCGTGTGCCGATGTTTAAAGATGCACCATCTGAAAAGATTGAAGGTGAGGAAATGACTTCGTGGCAATATTTCAAGCTACATTTTGACGCTTATCAGCAAGGTGCTACTTTCCCTATTCCCACATTAATCCAATAAAGTCTAGGAATAACTGGAGTATTTCTGTATCAGCCAAGCCTTAGAAATAGAATATAATAGCTTCAAAGATATTTTTTGTGATATGCACTTTAAATTTTCGCCCAGTATTTTAAGTCGATTAGGAGAAGAGCTAGTTCCAAATCCCGATCAAGGTATTTTAGAACTAGTCAAAAACTCTTATGATGCTGATGCGACAATATGTGAAGTAATTCTCAACAATACTGAAGCATCTGGCGGCTCGGTCACTATCTCTGACAACGGCGATGGCATGGATATAGAAGCACTTAGAGATAGTTGGTTGGTGCTTGGCAAGTCAAAAAAAGCATCTCGCAGTCTTACTCGTTTAAAGAGAATACCCGTAGGTGACAAAGGACTAGGAAGGCTTGCCGCACTTAGACAAGGTACGCAAGTAAAAATATTTACTAGACCCAAAGATCAACCTAACGTAGAGTACTCGTTGGGAATTAATTGGGAGGATTTTGATCGAGTTGATTTCGTAGAAGACGTGATTTTGGAAGTTGACAGGAGTGAAACCCTAAAAGATCACGGAACTGAAATTATCGTTGGCAATCTAAAGGCAAAATTTGGCAGAAAAGAAACGAAAAGACTTGCTAGAGAGCTATTACTATTAGCAGATCCCTTTAGTACCGCCATATCATTTCGCCCGAAATTAATTGCGTCTGGATTTGATGATTTAGAAAAACAGGTCAACGAAGCTTTTTTTGATGATGCTGAGTACCATATTAAAGCATCTTTAAATGTAGATGGCAAGGCTCAAGTTTCTCTTTGGGATTGGAAAAGGGAATTGATTAACTCCATAGACAATATAGATATTTATCAAGAAGATAAAGAAGAAGATGATAGTTTTGACACAAGCGCTAAAGCAGTGCCAGCAGAATTCGAGATGTGGATATTTGAGCTAAATCCACAAAGCTTTAATACAAAAGGTCGAAAAGGTAATCTTGTAGAAATTAGAGATTGGCTTAATGCAGTAGGTGGAGTACACATGTATTATCGGGGTTTGAGAGTCGCTCCCTATGGAGATAGAGATGATGACTGGTTGAAAATAAATTATCAACGCACTAAAAATCCAGAAGCACGACCATCAACCAGTACAGTTATTGGTAGGGTAATTACAGAAGACCCTGATAATCAGTTAGTTCAAAAGACGGATAGATTAGGATTTATGGAAAATGATGCTTACCTAGATTTAAGGAATTTTGCAATTAAAACTTTAGATTGGGTAGCTAGTGAGAGATTAAAAATAATTGAAAGTAAAAGATCGCAGTCTAAACAAGAAGCAAAACGGGATGTCATAGCAATTAAAGAAGAAGTGCGTCAAGTTATAGCGGCTGCAAATATGCCCACAGCTGTCCAAAGCATGGTTATTAAAGTTGTTGAGGAATACGAAAAAGCTAAAGATCAAGAAGAAAAGACATTACGTGACGATTTGCAATTGTATCGAAGTCTAGCAACGGCTGGAACAACAGCAGCAGTTTTTGCTCATGAGTCCTCTAAAAAGATTACTCTGATTAGGCAATTAGTTGAAGTTGTAGATAAGAGAATAAAGGAAATCACAAGTAATGATACATATCAAAAATTATTTGGTAAACCTCTCGGAAAAATGTATCAAATTGCGGATTCGTTAGAGAATTTTGCTAAATATCCAATTTATCTTTTAAGAAAAGACAAACGCAAATCAATTAATGTAGATGTCAATTTAATCATTGACAACCTAATTGAACTATTTAAAACATTTTTCGAGAATGCTAAAATTGAAATTGAATTTCATGCATATCCCGATAAAATTTACATAAAAGGAACTATTGCTCTTTTAGAATCTATCGTTACTAACTTGTTAACTAATACTCTCAATGCTTTCGCTGTACAGGGAGCAAATCTAAGAGAACGTAAGGTAATACTTAAGACCGAGGTATCTGATGGATTTGCGTTTCTTAGAGTAATGGATAGTGCTTCAGGCATTAAGGGGCTTGGCTTAGATGAAATATGGCTGCCAGGGAAAAGTACAACCCCAGGTGGGACAGGTTTAGGTTTAACTATTGTGAAAGACTCAGTAGGAGATTTAGGTGGTAAAATAACTGTTATTCCTAATGGTCAATTAGGCGGAGCAGAATTTATTGTGCAGTTGAAACTCAAATACATATAAATTGTGAATTAAATATGCAAACCATAGAACTTCCGCGCTCAATACAACCTCTGCCGAGTAGTACCAGAAAAATAGCGATCATAGACGATGATGAACAGGCTCTTGAGGTTATATCTTTACAGATTGAGGATATGAAAGGCTTTGAGCCTGTACCAATCGATAGAAGTGATGAATACTATTCTGATGTTAACAAGCTTGCTTCTTACATTGCTTCAAAAAATGTATATGGTGTCATCTGTGATCTACGACTCCAAACCTATAATTTTGCTGAATTCTATGGTTCGGAACTAGTTTCTATACTCTATGACAGAGGTATACCCTCTATTCTAATAGCTCAGGATTTCTCCACGGACTTCAATGTTTCTATTCGGAAATTTAGAGATAAAATACCTGTTCTAATTAAGAGAGAACATATAAGTGATAGCGAAGTGGTTAGAGGAATTGAATACTGTCTTTCTGAAATTAACGGAGCTTTTTCTTCATCAAGGAAGTCTTATAATACCCTAGTCAGAATTGAGTCAATGAGTAATGAAGATGGAGAATCTGTTGTTGATGCAGTTATTCCAAGTTGGAACTATGACACAGTTGTTCGTTTCCCTAAATCGATTATCCCAGAATATTTGCAAGAACATCTAAGAATAGGTGATCGTCTGTTTGCTGATGTCAACATTGGTGCTGAAACATACGATCAAATCTATCTGAAAAACTTTGAAATAGCGCCTGATCCAAGAGGTATTGATATAGATGACCTTACCACCTGATTTGTTGATTTTAGATGTAGGGCAAGGAAATTGTACACTATTAAGAAATACTGAAGGGACAATAGTAATTGACTGCCCTTCAGGAACGACATTAATTGAGACTATTGAAGAACTTAAAATACAAGAGATTTCTCATCTACTAATTTCTCATGCTGATGAAGATCACATTGGTGGCATTTCTACTTTATTACGTAGTAAACAGGTAATAGTTCAAAATGTTCACATAAATTCAGAATTTAATAGAAAAACCAAAGCATGGGAAGATCTTCTAAGTTCGTTGAGTGATGCTAAAGAAAGATACGGATTAAAGATTTTTGCTCAATTAACAACTTCAACGACAGACTTGCTTCAAACTGGCGATGTAGAAATTACAGTTTTAGCTCCAAATTCTGTATTAGCCTTAAAAGGTGGCGCAGGTTCTGTAGATAATTCTGGAAATCGATTAAATTCTAATTCTATGTCTGCTGTAGTGGCATTTTCTCATAATGAACATAGAGTGGCTATAGCTGCTGGTGATCTAGATGAGGTTGGATTACATAATCTTCTGCAAGAAAATACTAATTTGGAGGCTGATATTCTCATTTTTCCGCATCATGGAGGCAACCCAAGCAGAAAGAATAATGGAAGTGAGTTTACAGAAAGGTTATGTAACTTAGTAAAACCAAAACTAGTAATATTTTCAAATGGGAGAGGGCATTATGGTCATCCATTTAAAGAAATAGTAGATACAGTAATTAAAACTATTCCCAATGTGCATATTTTATGTACACAGTTATCTAGAAGCTGCTCACAGACTGATTTAACAGATGTATCCGATCATTTGCATAGCCTTCCAGCAAAAGGGAAAGCCACAAAAACTTGTTGTGGAGGTACTTTAGCTGTAGAGATAAATGGTAAAAAAACAACTTATACACCTGGAGCAAAAATTCACAAGAATTTCATCAACGCTAAAGTTGCTACGCCGCTTTGCTCAGCCATCCTCACCAAACAAGCATCCGCAAACGACATCGGCACAGACTCATAACGATTCATCAGCACCCGCACATTACTCGCCTCCTCTTGCAGATTGAATGCGATCGCGATCGCCCCCACCTCGATCATCTCAAAAACAGCCTCAATCAAATATCCCCTTTTCAGAAAAAAACAAGTTTCAGAAATCACCGCATCACAAGTTAGTGCAGGTGGATTGACTTGCGCCCATTGCCCGACAGCCCAAAGATGATTGCGATCGCTTTTGCGAAATAAGGAAACCAACACACTCGTATCCAAAATCACACGCTGCTCAATCACGCTCCATAACCCTCCATATACTTCTGATTCACAGACAGATCGTCAGGTAAATCATCAGCAATACCAATCCATTTTTTTGTAAGGTCATAGCAAGATACAACAGGCTTATCATCTACTAATGGAATTTGAGCCACTTTTTTAATTTGGCGATCGCCCATCTTAAAAGCAATAAACTCAATGAAACTTAAGATTTCTTGCTGCTTCTCAATTGGCAACTGCTGCATCGTACTCACAGCCTTTTCTAAAATCGTCATGATTTGAATCCTCTTAGTATCGAGCAAAATCTTGAGACATTTATTAATCTAAATTAGCATGACGATTAAATTTTGGCTGATTAGTTAGGCGATCGCATGTATGCGAGTAAATAAAAAATTGCGATCGCAGTCCCTCTGCTTTGGAATTGACCACAGGCGCAATCATGACAAAATTACTGCGATCGCCTCATCTCGTTTTAACTACTTAGGGCTTACTGAAAAAGCAAGAAAAGCATACAAGCAATGGTTTCCAAGGAGATCGAAAACTGATAAAATGCAAGAAAAAGCAGGAAAAGCAAGTAAAACCCTTGCACAAATAAAATTTCATGTACCGACAATCTCCCACGGGACAGCTATCATTCGAGAATTTCTACTTACCATTTGGTGGGAAATTGTCAGGAGAAAATCGATGGGTAAGATTAGCGGAACTAGTACCGTGGGAACAATTTGAAAGTGAATATGCAGAACAATTTAGCGAAGGACAAGGAGCGCCAGCAAAGCCATTTCGGATGGCACTTGGGGCACTGATAATCAAAGAGAAGCTAGGAACAAGCGACGAAGAGACAGTGGAACAGATTCGCGAGAACCCATATTTACAATACTTCCTAGGCTTATCAGAGTACAGCGACAAAGCACCATTTGAAGCAAGCATGATGGTACATTTCCGCAAACGATTGAATCTAGAGATCGTTTGCGGAATCAACGAACGGATTGTGAAGCCTTCCAAAGAATCGGGACAAAAAGAGATAGAAGAAAAGCAGCAAAAGAAAGAAGAGAAGTTAGAAGAAAAGAATGTAGAAAAGGAACAGAAAGAAACAGAACCAGCAAACCAAGGAAAATTGCTGCTAGATGCAACAGTCGCGCCATCTGACATCCGTTATCCCACTGACATCAAACTGTTGAACGAAGCAAGGGAACAAACGGAAATTGTGATAGATGCTCTTTACAAACAAGTGAAAGAACAATTACCGAAGAAACCACGCACCTATCGCCGTGAAGCGAGGACAGCTTATCTACAAATTGCAAAACAACGCAAACCCAATTCTAAAAAGATTCGCAAAGCATTACGCCAACAGTTGGGATATGTCCGTCGCAATCTTGCCCATATTGATACTCTAATTGCCGCAGGGGCAAAGCTATCGGAATTGAAGAAGAATCTCTATCGGAACTTGCTGGTCGTTAGTGAAGTATATCGGCAACAACAATTGATGTACGAGCAAGGTTGTCATCGCATAGACGACCGCATCGTCAGTATTACTCAACCTCATGTACGTCCGATTGTCAGAGGTAAGTCAGGAACACCCGTAGAGTTTGGCGCTAAACTCTCGGTTAGTTGTGTGGATGGTCATGCATTTCTTGACCATCTCAGTTGGCATAACTTCAATGAATCGGGGGATTTGCCGCAGCAAGTAGAATGGTTTAAATCTCGCTTTGGACATTATCCTGAAGCGGTTTACGTTGACCAGATCTACCGCACTCGCAGCAATCGCGCCTATTGTCGAAATCTGGGTATTCGGATTACGGCTCCGCCTTTGGGCAGCCCTGTACTTGATGATTTGGCGGCTATTCGCAAGCAAACTCTCGAAGATGCTA
>NZ_SJEE01000059.1 GCF_006937785.1 Pseudanabaena sp. UWO311 | reverse complement strand
TATTTTGCCATGCATTTAATATCTTCTGCCGTAAATCAAGCGAATATGCTGACATATTTTGTTTAACTTTAGTGATGCTTTAGATTACTAGACTTGTGGCGTGTTTGATCGGAATTTGCTGTAAAAAACAATCTTCACCTACAAGAAACCAAGCAGATTGATGTCCTCACCAAAGGAGAAACTCTTTATACGCTGGAGGCAAAAAAAATCCGAGTGTTTTTTCAAGCTCAAGAACTTCATCTTTACTACATGGGAATAAATCCATGTCCTCATCCTCAAATATTAATCCTGATTGGATTAATATTTTGCTTTCGTTAACAAACTTAGCCTTAAAAGTTTGCAGATATATGCTATTTCCCATGGTTTTTTATTATACTCCTCCATTACCTATCTTTAGCAAGTAGGGTGTGTTAGCTTTAGCGTAACGCGCCATTATTGAAGAAGTACAAATAGAGTACTAATTAATAATAGATTGATAAAAATTTTGATTGGGGAAAATTTACAGACAAAGTGCAGTTAAAGACTGAACATTAGCCTTTACCAGTATGAAAAGCAACAAGCGATCGCCTTAATTATCACTAAAAAGCGATCGCCTATATTGATTTTGAGACTTAAGCGATCGCGGATTTAGGAAAGAAACAGACAAATCTTGGTTAATTATGATGGCTTAGGGAAACGCCTTAATAGTACTACAGTCCACCAGACTGTGAATAAAACAAAAGCCACTAACAAAGCCCAAGGCGCAGGAACGCTGAGTTCTTTAATCGGACTTAAATTTGCTAAAAATGTGAGATGGAAGATAATCACCATCAGTAGCATCGTGGCAACCCCAAACCAAGAAAAATGCACATTGAGAAACTTAAAAGACTCCTCGCGTCGTTCATCCGATAGCCAATATTCTCGATGGGGCAAATTAATCATAGAAGTTGGTACATACTTGAAAATTAGAGGCAGTATGACCGTAAAGGAACTAGTAACAACAAGAGCTACGAAATAGGCTATAAAGTAGCCCATCTTAGAAGAAGTTCCATTGACCTTGCCTGCGACATCAAAATGAGAACCAACGACCTCTGGGAGTAATGGATAGAAATAGATACTTTGGGCGATCGCCAATCCAAATAAAAATAGAACGATATACAACGGTAATTTCATCGCTGTATGCTCCTTAAGTATATTTACTAAGTAGCTGGTTGCAATTAAGCATAAAACCCAAAAACCTGTGGCGCACGCGCATCGTGCGCCACGGGTTTTAGTTCTGTTTTTTTAATTACGCTTAGCTACTTAAAATTATCTAAGCAAACTAAAAATAAAGATATTTTTTGCAGATAGTTGTAACAAAAATCCATCTGTGGGATACGTTAATCCCACAGGGAGGCTAAAGTATAAGTAGATATTTATATGGAGTTAATAGGCGTGTCCCCAACTGAAATCGCAAATATTTCTGGTCAAGGAGTATCAGTAGTAGATGCCAATTTAGATCAAATTAAGACTAGCGATCTGCATGTGGTTGAAACTTGTCCATTGCTAGCACCCGTAGAAGTCAAAGCCGAGTTGCCCATTACTACCGCGATCGCAAAAGTTGTTTCCGAGGCAAGGGCTAGAATTCGCAATATTTTAAATGGTAGCGATCGCCGCTTACTAGTCGTCGTTGGACCTTGCTCAATTCATGATGTTAAGGCAGCCCGTGAGTATGCCGAGAAACTTGCAAAATTCCGCGATGGGGTTAGTGATGCCCTCGAAATCGTGATGCGAGTTTATTTCGAGAAGCCACGCACCACAGTGGGCTGGAAGGGGCTGATTAATGATCCGCATCTCAACGGTACATTTGATATTAATTTCGGTATCCACATGGCGCGGGAATTATTATTGGATGTGGCAAAGTTGGGTTTGCCCAGTGCCACTGAACTGCTCGATCCCATCGTACCTCAGTACCTTGCGGATCTGATTTCATGGACAGCGATCGGGGCGCGGACTACCGAAAGCCAAACACACCGTGAAATGTCATCTGGCTTATCAATGCCTGTAGGTTTCAAGAATGGCACAGATGGCGGTATTGATGTGGCGATCAACGCCATGCTCTCAGCTCGTCAGCCGCACCGTTTTCTTGGGGTTAATAATGAAGGTAGGGCAAGTATTGTCACTACGACAGGTAATCCTGATGGGCATATCGTTTTACGCGGCGGCAAGCAGGGCCCAAATTACGACAAGGTACATGTAGATGCGATCGCCAATCGTCTTCGCGATCGCAAGCTACAGCCATACATGATGGTTGATTGCAGCCACGACAATAGCGGACAAGATTACAATCTTCAGCCGAGTGTGTTGCAAGATATCGCTGAGCAGGTGCGTAATGGCTCAGAGCATATTGTTGGCATCATGCTCGAAAGCCATCTCAATCGCGGTAAGCAGCCTTTGAAAGAATTGTCAAAACTGGAATATGGCAAGAGTATTACCGATGGTTGCATTAACTTTGAGACAACTGTTGATGTTTTGACAGACCTCGCTAATGCAGTGCGATCGGGACGGTTTTAATTAATGTTGCTGGGCGAAAGCCCAGCAACATTAATTCATAGGTTTTCTCTGACAAAAGCGCGAAACTTAACTTCAGCAGCAATTTCGTCCTGTTGCGCTTCTTCTAGAAAGTTATATAAATATTCTTTCTGCATCCAAGGGAAAGTAGGACTGCGATCGCATTCTACATATGTTGCTTCCTGCAATGTATAAATCTTTAGTTCCTGTCCGTTATATCGCCAAAATTCAGGCACACCCATACTGGCATAAAGCCTATTTTTATCAATGTCAGTATGAGTAATATCCACCTCAACTACTAGATCGGGAGGAGGATCTTGACTAAAATCAACAGTCTTTCCTGCAACTTTTGGTTGATTCTGAATGTAGTAAGCACAGTCTGGCTCAGCACCACGTTGTAAATCTTCACGATCCATCGTGGTTGATCCCATTGTCTTGAGTTTCAGCCCCATTTCTAAAACCAAAATGCGAATAAATAAACCAATTAATTCCCTTGAGTATTCGTGAGTTTCTAAAGGCATAGTGATTTCAAGAATGCCGCGATCGTAGGTGAGCCGTGCGGCGCGACTGTCAGGAAGAGCTTTGAGAATTTGTTGGTATGACAGCCAACTAATTCCTTTTAGCGCAACTCGATTTTCACCTTGTTTCGCTGCTACGGTAACTGCCGAAGTGGAAGGTTGTATTTCTGGTGGTAAAACTGTGAGAACCATATATTAACTACAACTCTGCTTAAAAACATTCTAAAGCAAAAATAAAGAGAAGGGACGCGATGCGTCCCTTCTCTTTTAGGAAACAGTGATTAGATCCGCAGAAAGGCGTTTGAAGGCGAGGCGTTCGTTTTCGATATCTACAAAGATGGTGTCGCCATCAGCATAATCGCCTCGCAAAATCCCCTTCGCGATTTGGGTTTCCAGTTGACGCTGGATGATCCGCTTCAGTGGACGCGCTCCGTAAACAGGATCGTAGCCAACTTCGGCAATGAAATCTAGAGCCGCATCGGCAATTTTCAAAGTCATGCGGCGATCGCCTAAACGTTGCTCTAAACGTTGAACTTGTAGCTTCACAATACGACGGAGTTCATCACGGCGGAGAGCATGGAAGATCACAATTTCATCAATACGGTTGAGGAATTCTGGACGGAAGCTCGATCTCATCGATTCCATGACCCGATCGCGCATTTCGTCGTATTTAGAATCATCGCCAGCAATATCGAGAATAAACTGCGAACCGACGTTACTGGTCATAATGATGATCGAATTCTTGAAATCAACCGTGCGACCTTGAGAATCAGTGACGCGACCATCATCTAGAATTTGCAGCATGATGTTAAACACATCAGGATGTGCTTTCTCAATCTCATCAAAGAGAATTACTGCATAAGGACGACGACGCACTGCTTCGGTTAATTGACCGCCTTCTTCGTAACCAACATATCCAGGAGGTGCGCCCACTAACCGCGAAACGCTGTGTTTCTCCATATATTCTGACATGTCGATTCGCACCATCGAATCTTCAGTATCGAAGAGATAGGCAGCAAGAGCTTTGGCTAATTCCGTCTTGCCGACACCCGTTGGACCTAAAAAGATAAAGCTAGCAATTGGACGATTGGGATCGGCGAGTCCTGCTCTAGAGCGCTGAATGGCATCAGCGATCGCAGTGACGGCTTCTTCTTGACCAACTACGCGATCGTGTAGCACATCTTCCAATTGCAAGAGCTTCTCTTTTTCGGATTCCACTAGCTTACTGATCGGAATGCCTGACCATTTTGAGATAATCTCCGCAATGTCTTCTTCTGTGACTTCTTGACGCAATAGCGATCGCCCTGAAGTTTGCGCTTCCTTAAGATTTACCTCAGCAACTTCCAATTTACGCTGTAAATCAAGAAGTTTGCCATACTTGAGTTCTGCCGCTTTTTCTAGATTGTCTGCATTGCGTTCTGCTTGTTGAATTTCTACGTTCACCTGATCAATGTCTTTTTTAATTTTTCCAATATTATCATTCAACTGCTTTTCTGCTTCCCATCGAGCTTTAAGTGTAGTTTGCTCTTCCTTTAGATCACTTAACTCTTTATTCAGCTTTCCTAGACGTTCTGATGATTCGCGATCCGTTTCCTTTTTTAGCGAAAGACATTCCATTTCCATCTGGATTACCTTGCGATTGATTTCATCAAGGGCTTCAGGTTGAGAGGTATTCTCTACTTTTAACTTAGCTGCGGCTTCATCGACCAGATCAATCGCCTTGTCAGGTAAAAAACGATCACTGATGTAGCGATTGGAAAGAGTTGCGGCTGCTACTAGTGCTGTATCAGATATTGTTACATCATGATGAGACTCGTATCGAGTTCGCAAACCCCTAAGAATGGAAATAGTATCTTCGACATTCGGTTGATCAATATAAACCTGCTGGAAGCGGCGCTCAAGGGCGGCATCTTTCTCAATATATTTACGATACTCGTCTAGGGTTGTCGCACCGATACAACGCAACTCACCACGCGCCAACATTGGCTTCAGTAAGTTACCTGCATCCATTGCTCCCTGTGTGGCTCCTGCACCAACAACGGTATGAATTTCATCAATAAAGAGAATGAATTGACCGCTTGATTCCGTAACTTCCTTCAAAACTGCTTTTAGTCTTTCTTCAAATTCACCTCGATATTTTGCACCTGCAATCAGTCCGCCCATATCGAGAGCGATTAACTTGCGACCTTGCAGTGATTCTGGTACATCCCCACTGAGGATACGTTGCGCTAAACCTTCAGCGATCGCAGTTTTACCCACGCCTGGTTCGCCGATTAAGACAGGATTATTTTTGGTGCGGCGCGACAAAATCTGGATGGTGCGACGGATTTCATCATCGCGCCCAATCACAGGATCAAGCTTGCCTTCACGGGCTAACTCGGTAAGATCGCGACCATATTTAGTCAACGCTTCATATTTATTCTCAGGAGACTGATCAGACACTTTTTGTTTGCCTCGGACTTGCTGAATTACATTTCGGAGCTTTGCTTCATCGAGGCCCATTTCCTGATAGAGAGCTTTCCCGAAGCGATCATCTTTGCAGTAGGGGAGCAAGATATGCTCGATGGAGATAAAATCATCACCAAAACTTTTACGTTCCTTTTCGGCGCGATCAAATAGTACTTCTAAATTTTTGCCCAAGTACACAGAACTATTAGAACTCGATACTTTGGGCTGACGATTGATAAACTCATCGGTGCGATCGCGCAATTTTTGAATATTGATCCCCGCCTTACTAAAGATGCTAGCTGCTAGCCCTTCTTCTTCTAATATTGCTTTAAGTAAATGCTCTGGCTCGATCTGTTGTTGCTGAGCCGCTTTCACCACATCGGGTGTTCTTGCGATCGCTGCCCATGCTTTTTCGGTAAATTGATTGGGATTAGTTGGTTGCATCGCCAGTTACCTCCTGTGGTTTAAAAGTCTATAAATATCTTAAGGCGTAAGGCTTTTAAACGGGATCGGTTCTACATGGATAAAGGGTGCGTGTTTCCGTACATTGGGATTACATTTACCTGTTACAGTACGTCAGCTAAGGTGACTTTTGTTTTATGCATGTATGCGATCACTTGCTTGCTGACAGGTTTAAGAGTATTGCGATCGCCGCTTAACTTGATGGGCGAACAACTCTAATGAGATTACCTTGTAGAGATTCTTGTGTAGAAGACTTCATCGGAAATAAAGAGGAGATAAGCCCTAAGCCTTTTTCCCAATTGAGATGCTCAAGTTAAGCAACCTTCCCATGTCTCATCGTAACCCTGAAATTGTGTAATCCACAAGAAGTTTCCATC
>NZ_SJEE01000022.1 GCF_006937785.1 Pseudanabaena sp. UWO311 | reverse complement strand
CGCAATTACTATGGCTATTAATTCTATTACTGATGAAGATGCTCTTAATTGGTTTCATCATTGTGGTCTCTGCTTCGACCCTTTTAGTTAGCTTCTTTTGTGGCGGGTTTGATCGGTATTTGCTGTATGACCGCGCGATCGCATTTTTCATTTCATTAATTTATGACCGCGCGATCGCAATTTTATCAACCCATTGGTAAATTGTCGCCGCACACAAAAATGGTCAGTGATCTGCGACAGAGGGGCGAGCACGGGGGCATCGCCCCTACCGTTTTTTGTTTTAAATGGTAAATGGAATGGGATTGGAATAAATTTTATCATTTCACCCGTAGGGGCGAGCACGGGGGCATCGCCCCTTCTATGCCAATCGCCAATAATTTATCGCCGCGCGATCGCATTTTTCATTTCATCGATAATTTTTGGCTGCAAAATTCCCAATTTCATTAACGAATTTTAGAATTAAAAAAAATTTGATCGCCAAAGGCGAAATGGGGGAATACAAAGGGCAAGAGGGAAAGATGGCAAAGGATAAACGAAGTCCTCACGAAGAGCAGCCGAAGATAACCCGAAAACCAACGAAGTTGCTCTGACTACGCGCGTTGACCCTGCTGCGATAAGCCGAGCGGCAGTACCAAGCAACGAAGTTCCAAGAACCGCCACGGAGCACCTTTTGTATTTCGCTATCTTCACAATTCTTAACATCTTTTACCCAAATCTGTGAATCAATTGGCGCTCCTTCGTAACTGTCATGCCAATCATCAGCGCACCATTCCCAAACATTGCCATGCATATCGTAAAGCCCCCAATCATTAGCTGGTTTCAGTCCGACAGGATGTGTACCACAATTATTTTGCCTTATTCTTTCCCAATATCGATTATTATCTCGATTCACATCTTTCCAGATCTGATCGGCATCGATCTCGCGATCACCGCTATTATTGCCATACCAGCCATAGTCATCTAACTGGCTAGCATCATTGCCAAAGCTATATTCTGTATATTCACTTGCTCCTGCACGACAGGCATATTCCCATTCCGCTTCACTGGGCAAGCGATAGTTCTCTCCTGTTAGTTGTGATAGCCGTGCACAAAACTCCTGCGCTTCGTACCAAGTTATTTGTTCCACAGGTTTATCATCACCACGATGATAAGCAGGATTTAGGCTCAAATCAATCTCGACCTTGGGCGACATCGCTACTGTCCGCCATTGCGCCTGAGTGACAGGATACTTGCCCATCTGAAAAGCTTTTACCGTAACTTGGTGATAGGGCTTCTCATCGTCATTTCCTATCCCTTCAGGCGAACCCATCCAAAACGTACCGCTAGGAATATCCACCATTTCAGGCAAATTCGCAGAATTGAGCCAAGGCTTATATTTATAACGATTGCGCTGTACAAATTCCTGCTGCTCAGGCGTGAGGTAATCATTTATCGCAGCTTCCACTTCCTCGATTTGAGCAACCACCCCTTCAGGCAATAAAAACTTATCTTTATCGATCGCCCGATCGCATTCATCAAAAGCATCCCTAATCCGATTTACCAACCGTAACACATCACGTTTTTCCTCTCGCCACTTCGCGAAGTAATTCCATTTCTCCATCAGCGACTCATGCGCCATATCCACCCAAGCCTCACCATCCACATCCTTACCAGTTACCAACAGCCGCCCCGCCACCAACTGATCCAGCGCCACTTGAAAATCTTGCAGAGCGCCATCATTCGCCAATTGTGCAAGCTCTCTCTTAGTTTGTCTCTGGCGCGTATCCCTTTCCCCTAGCCCAGTCCGCACCAACATCAAACAAATCCGCTTTGCCCATTCCTGCTCCTGCGGTTGCAGCGAGTCATAAATAGAATCAGCGTGTTTATTCAATGCTCCCATCACCCCACCCAACTTGTCATAGACCGCAAAAGTCAACCGCCGCTTTTCTCGATGTTCCCATAGCTGCGTCAGCGCAAACTCCAGCAATGGCAGCACATTTTTCTCGTCACGCACATCGCGCAAAATCGCAGGTAACAAGCCCTCGCCTAGTTCATATTGTCCAGGCCTCAGCAGGAGCCGCGATCGCCTCTTTCAACTCCTCCTCATTCATCGGCAACAACAACACCTGATGCTGTTGAATCACCTCTCCTAAACCACGATAGCCGAGACAATTCTCAAAGAAATCCGCCCGCATCGTCGTCACCACCCGCAACCGCGAATCAGGATGCTGTGTAATTCCCACCAACAAGTCGATAAATTGATGGCGTTCTGCTTCCTTTTCCGCAGGACAAACCGTAAATACCTCTTCAAACTGATCGACCACCAGCAAAATCTTTTTCGGTTCAGTCAAACAAGCGATCGCCGCTTCTAAATTTCCCGATGCGATTTGTTTGCTAATTTCGCGTTTAGTATCCGCCCTCTGACAAAGCTGCGCCAATACCGAACTGATTCCCATCACTGGATTATCAGAAAAATCCCCAGGCTTAATCGGTGGCAAAATTAACCAGCCCTGCGCCTCCAACGCCGAAATCAGCCCTGCTCTCACTAGCGAAGACTTACCACTCCCCGAAGCGCCAATCACAGGCACAAAGCTCGATTCGGCTATTTTCTGTAATAACAAACGCACAAAGCGATCGCGCCCTTTAAAAAATCTAGCCGTCTCCTTCGTAAAAGCCTCTAACCCCACATAAGGACAAATATCCTCAAACACCACAGGCGCAAGATTCCCCCTCGCTTTCTCAATCAAAGTAATCGCACCACCCATCGCCGATCGCACCACCTCCTGACCGCTTTGCTTTAACCTTTGCGACACCTCACTAAACAAACTATCAAGATCCACCGCCTCCCCAGCCGCAACCCTTTCCCGCAGCACCTCCAACACCGCCGCCGTAAAAATGCCATGCTCCGCACCCTCACGCGATCGCTCAAACCCACGACATGCCGCCATTAAGTAATAATTCTTCTTGTCATTAAAAACCTTCTGCATTGCTTGATAGTGGCTGCTTTCTATCAAATTCCCCGCATTACAGCAATCCAGCAACACCACCAAATTATTTAACTCCGACTTTGCCACCAACTTAGTGAAAGTATCAAAACTCAGCGCATTCTGACCATCTTTACCCGCATCCGTCGCCGCAAAATAACCAATCTTATCTCCAACCACATCAGGCACAACAAACCCATGCCCCGCAAAATAGATCAGCGCATCTTTTCCCTTGGCTTGTTCTAACAAAAAAGTTTTCAGCTTAGCCGTAAGATCGCTCCCCTTCACCTCTTTCTTAGGATCTCGATCCAACTCATAGCAATTCTCATCACCTGCAACGAGCTTGCGCGGCAATGGCTCGATTGCATAAGCCCCATGTTGCTCCAAGATTTCGGCGATCGCCCCTGCATCATTAACAGTTTTTTCGAGATTACGAAAATTGCTATAACGAGCAATGCCAATCACAAGCGCAGATCGAGCCATAATTTTGCAAAAATCATTGTTTAGAAATCTTTAAAAGTGAAATGCAAGCGATCGGTTATCCTTGCAGAATAGTCCTATAACTATGGAGTGGTCAAGATGTCAGAAGTGCAAGAGCTAGTTGTCAAAGACAAAAACGGCGAAGAATTCTCAATTTACATCGCCCCAAAAGAACCCTACAACGAACCCGACTCAGAAGAAGGATATCGCGACAACTTACCCACCGTTGACCTCAAAAAAGTCCATGACACCATTCGCGGCTATACCACCTATGCGATCGGCGCATTTCGGAACTTAGGATCTGCCGATGTCGAGAAACTCACCCTCAAGTTCAGCCTCAAAATTGGTGGTAAAGCAGGTATTCCCATGTTGACCGAAGGCTCCGCCGAAAGTAATTTCGAGATTCAAGTAGAATGCAAATTTCCACCAAAAACAAACTCAATAGAAGTTAAAGCCTAAACAAAAAGCCCTGCGTTGCAGGGCTTTTTGTTTGAGAACGAAAAGATAATTCAAAACAAGGTTGCAAAAACTTGCTTTGAATTTCGTGAAACCGCATTACTCAACTACTTTTTCTTTGAATTGCTTACCTGCCGAAAAAGCAGGAACGCGGGTGGCAGCGATTACCATTTTTTCGCCAGTGCGAGGGTTGCGACCTTCGCGCTCTTGACGATCGCGTGGCTCAAATGAACCAAAGCCAACTAAAGTAACGCGATCGCCTTCAGCCACGGCATCAACAATTGATTCGAGGGCAGCAGTAACGATCACTTCGATATTTTTCTTGGATACGGATACCTTTTCGGCGATCGCATCTACTAATTCACCTTTATTCACAGATGTAGCTCCTATGTCGCTTGAGATTAAGACGTAATTTTTCAGGCTTGCTCTCAGGATTGAAGCGGCGCTTTGCACCAATACAATCCATAAGACGGAATCAATACTACAGCACCTATGGCAGTCGTCAAGCGCTTTTGACAAATTTTTCGCAAAAGTTTTTAAACCAGTAAAGAATATGCTTCACATATTCTTTACTGAACTAGCGTACAGCTTGTCGCATATAATCGCCCCAAACCTGCGCTGCAACTGCACTTGAGCCATTTGTTACTCCTTCGTCATTGCCGAGCCAAACGGCTGTGACTAGGTTTCGTCTTGGCACAGCACCAATAAACCAAAGATCTCGTCCTTCATCAGTAGTTCCTGTTTTGCCGACAACAGTTCCTTGAGGAATAGCCGCCGATCGCCCCGTCCCAAATTGGACAACTCCGCGCATCATATCCACCATCGTGCCAGCTACCCCAGCATCAATTTTCTGCTGGGGCTTAAAGAAAGTACCTGCATCAAAAATAACGCGACAGGTTTGGTGATCTTTAGGGTTTTGACAGTCAGCGCTATCGAGAATACGTCTGATGGCATGGGGCTTAATGTATTTGCCCTCATTGACGACTGTGGCATAGGCTCCAGCCATCTCTAGGATTTTGACTTCATTGCCACCTAAAACCATATTGCTTGATTCGTCTAGTTTGGCGGTAATCCCCAAGTTCTTTGCCATTTTGACAACATTATCCAAACCTGCGCTATCGGCTACCCTGATTGCTACAACATTTTCCGATAGGGCAAAGCCTCGATACATGTCGATCGCACCGCTACCGCCATTGTGACAGCCAACAATTCCAGAGAGCCCACTACAAGAAAAAGTCCTGCTAGGTGAAATTCCGCGATCAACGGCGGCAGCGTAGCTGAATAATTTAAAAGTTGAACCAGGTTGGCGCAAGGCTTGGGAAGCACGATTAAACTGGCTTGCCTTATAATCAACGCCGCCTGTCATTGTCAATAGTGAGCCATCGCTACTATTCAGCGTCACGATCGCCCCTTGACTAAATCCGTAACTACCACCATCGCGAGCAACAGCATCACGTAACGCTTCATCTGAAGCCTTTTGCATGGCGAGATCAAGATTAGTCTCAACAATCAGATTTCCTTCTCTAGCAAAGTTGTCACCGAGAATATCTTGCAACTCCTCAAACACATAGCTGTAGTAATAGGGCGCAACTGAGCCTTGCAGTTTAGTCTTGGCAGCCTCATTAAGAATTAATACCGATCGCCTTGCGCGTTCAGCATCTTTATCGGTAATCATTCCCAATTCCGCCATGCGATTGAGAATGCGATCGCGATATTCGATCGCTAAGTTTTTGTTCTTAAAAGGATTAATCGTTTCAGGTGAAGGTAATAGCCCAACTAAGGTTGCCGCTTCTGAAAGCGACAATTCTGAAGCTTCTTTGCCAAAATAAAGTTTGGCAGCATCTTTAA
Organism: Pseudanabaena sp. UWO311; assembly: GCF_006937785.1. Classification (GTDB taxonomy): domain Bacteria; phylum Cyanobacteriota; class Cyanobacteriia; order Pseudanabaenales; family Pseudanabaenaceae; genus Pseudanabaena. The sequence goes on along the minus strand of NZ_SJEE01000022.1, from coordinate 73,426 downwards.
ATCCGTAAACTCCATAACCCGTATAGGCTCGATTCAGATAGAGACGGAGAATTTCTTCTTTATTGTATGTAAATGTGAGTTTAATTGCTGCCGCCGCTTCACGCCATTTGCGCCCTGCGGAGTCATCAGTACCAACATAGGTCTTGCCAAGTAAATTTCTCGCTAATTGTTGAGTAATCGTACTAGCACCTTCTAAGCGCTCACCTCTACTGCGAACATTCGTGACGATTGCCCGTACAACTCCCACAGGATCAACGCCAATATTCCAGTAGAACGAAGTATCTTCGGAAGCAATTACAGCCTTGGGAATAAATTGCCCAAATTCAGCGAAGCTAGCATATTCAGTATGGTTAGCAATATCAGTAGGATCGAGGCGCTTGATGTTATCCCCAGCTAAAACTTCGACGGGTCCCTGTTGGGTTATTGGCAAAGGCTTCAGATCGGGAACTCGACCAAGTTCATAGCCGATCGCTATAATGATCATCCCTGCGATCGCGCCAATCCCGATGCCTGTATATTGCACAGTCCGAATATACCAAGGTGGCGGATCGATATAGCGAATCGACGCAGCTTCAGCAAGTTCGGGTGGTCCCAGCGTAATCTTCATTTTGTGCTTTAACGGCACTGACTTGAGGCGCTGCTTTTGTCGATAAATGCCATTAGTTGAGTCTTGATCTTGCAGGATAAATTGTGCTTTCTTTTTGGTGCGATCGCGAACTAGTTGCGCATGAACTTGGCTAACCAGTGGCGTTTGCACGACAATATCGCATTTGCCTGTGCTGCGTCCGAGGATATAGCGATCGCCCACTAAGTCATAAATTTCAGGCTTATCCTTTTGCGATCGGCGCACTTCTAGCTTGGGGACTCGCTCTTTTGGATTAATTTTTAAGACACCATTAACTACCTGTGTGAGTTGATGAATTTGGGTCATCAACTTGGATTTAGGTGGCTTGGGCTGCGATGGCGGTTGGGGCGGTTGGGGCGATTTCATAAAAAGCTAGGACGTAAAATTTGAAAGCACAGTTTCCGATTATGCCTGCAAATTTTATTATGCACTTACTATGCATAGTAAATAAACCCAAAGTAGAGTGGCGACGCAAAGTGCCACCACTCTACTTTGGGTTTATCATGTTAACCTAGCTATCTAGATTTGATTTTGTAGATCGCTATGACTGGATTTGTTGGGCTGCACGTTCATACCGAATATAGTTTGCTCGATGGGGCAAGCCAAATCCCTGATATGGTCAATCGAGCTGTAGAACTGGGGATGCCAGCAGTCGCCTTGACCGATCACGGAGTGATGTATGGTGCGATCGAGCTAATCAAGATCTGCAAATCTAAGGGGATCAAGCCAATCATCGGCAATGAAATGTACGTCTTGAATGGCGACATTACGATCCAATATAAGCGAGAAGACAAAAAGAGAAAATATCATCAATGTGTCCTTGCCAAAGATACTCAGGGCTATCGAAATCTGGTTAAGCTCACCACAATTTCTCATTTGCAGGGCTACCAAGGCAAAGGGATCTTTGCACGTCCTTGCATTAATAAAGATTATTTACTGCAATACAAAGAAGGCTTAATGCTCACCTCAGGTTGCTTGGCGGGGGAAGTGCCCCAAGCAATTATGAATCGCGATCCGAAACTAGCGCGGGAAGTAGCGGCTTGGTATAAAGAACATTTTGGCGATGACTATTATCTAGAAATTCAAGATCATGGATATCCTGAAGATCGAGTTGTGAATGTGGAAATTTGCAAGATTGCCAAAGAATTAGATATTCAAGTAATCGCCACTAATGATTCGCACTTCACATCTTGTATGGATGTGGAAGCCCATGATGCGCTGCTTTGTATCCAAACTGGAAAATTAATTTCCGACGAGAAACGACTGCGTTATAGCGGTATGGAATATTTCAAATCCTATGACGAGATGAAGCAGCTATTTCGCGATCACTTAGAAGATGACGTGATCGAAGAAGCTCTTGCTAATACTCTTAAAGTAGCCTCTAAAGTCAAACCCTACGACTTGATGCGCGATCCCAGTGCTGCTAATTATCCTATCCCAGAAGGGCATACTGCGGACACCTATTTTGAAGAAGTGACATGGCAAGGCTTACTGCAAAGATTTAACGCCAAAACCCATGCCGAAATTTCTGCCGAATATCAAGAGCGATTACGTTTTGAACTAGGCATCATTATGCAGATGGGTTTTGCGACCTACTTCCTAGTCGTATGGGACTATATCAAATATGCCAGAGACAAACAGATTCCTGTGGGCCCTGGGCGTGGTAGTGCAGCGGGCTCACTAGTAGCTTATTCTCTGGGAATTACGAATATTGATCCAATACATCATGGACTTCTATTTGAAAGATTTCTCAATCCTGAACGGAAGTCTATGCCTGATATTGACACTGACTTCTGCATCGATCATCGTGGGGAATTGATTGATTATGTGACCCAGCGCTATGGGCAGGAACGGGTCGCCCAAATTGTTACTTTCAACCGTTTAACATCTAAGGCAGTTCTTAAGGATGTGGCGCGAGTTCTAGACGTGTCCTACAGCGAATCCGATAAGATGGCGAAGATGATTCCTGTATCTCGTGGAAAACCTGCCAAGCTTAAGGTCATGATTTCCGAAGAATCCCCCGCACCAGAATTTCGCGATCGCTACAAGCAAGATGCGAAGGTGTTTGAATGGCTGGACATGGCAATGCGAATCGAAGGCGTGAACAAAAGTTCAGGTGTTCATGCTGCTGGTGTAGTTATTTCGCCATTCCCATTGGATGAGGTTGTGCCATTACAACGCAGCAATGAAGGTCAGGTGGTGACACAGTACACAATGGAAGATTTGGAGTCCCTTGGCTTGCTGAAGATGGACTTTTTGGGACTGCGAAATCTCACAACAATTGAACATACAAGCAAGCTAATTCGTGACAATCAAGATCCTAATTTCCATATTGATGCGATCGCGCCTGACATGTCTACTGAGGCAAATCAAAAAACCTATAAGCTGCTCGAAAAAGGCGATCTAGAAGGGGTCTTCCAATTAGAATCTTCGGGTATGAAACAGATCGTAAAAGATCTTAAGCCTTCCAATATTGAAGATATTTCTTCGATTCTTGCTCTCTATCGTCCAGGCCCATTAGATGCAGGACTAATTCCAAAGTTCATTAATCGTAAGCATGGTCGTGAAGCGATCGAGTATCAGCATCATACTTTAGAGCCAATTCTAAATAATACCTATGGAGTATTATGCTTAGCTAAAGGAACTTTAATTGCGAAACCTGATGGCTCAAGTACACCGATTGAGAATATTCGTAAAGGTGATGTAATTCTCTCTTCTGATGGTAAGCAAGTATGGTCAGCAAAAGTTGCAAAGCAATGGCAGAGCGGACTTAAATCTATTGTCAAAATCACGCTATCAACAGGTACAGAAATCTACTGCACGCCAGAACATCGCTTTCTCACGCCACAGGGCGACCAATTTGCCTATGAGTTAAAACCTCTGAGCAATATCAAGAATGCTCATGTGAACGGCTCAATTATTTATGAAACTTGGCAGATTTCTGAAAATCATAGATCTCTAAATCCTAATGAAGCTTATTTGTTAGGTATGTTTGTTGGTGATGGACACTTAACTTCTAGTTCACCTAATATTGCTTGCTCTAGTGAAGAAACAGCTATTTGGATTGCGAATCTCATAGTTGAAACTTGGGGCGGTGAGCCAAAGCATTATTTTCATACCCGTTGTTGGTATGCCTATGCGAAGTTTAATACACAACCAAAGCCAACAACTTTAACTGTTTTTATGGATAAAATTTATGGAGATAGAAGTTGGAAAGTTAATTCTAAAGATAAACATTTACCCTTAGATATAGTTGATTATCAAGAAAGCGATCGCATTGATGTTTTGCGGGGTCTATGGGATAGCGATGGCTCCTATACTCAAAACCCTTATTTCCGTAGTATTTCCAATCAACTTATTAAGCAAGTAGGGCAATTACTGAGTAGTCTTAAAATTTCTTACTCTCTGCATTCAACCCATGTGATGATTACAGATATTGCCCGTTTCTATGAGCTAATTGGTGAGCCCAGATTACCAAATAAACTAACGGGAGAGAAAAAGAATAACTTCGTTCCTATTCCATCCTTAAGAATGCAGGAAGAGTTAGAAGAGGCGATCTCTACGACAGATCGAGAAAGTCGTAAAACGGCAAAACGTTCTCTGCAATCAGGAGTAATGGTTAAACCAGTGAGATCGCAATATGCAACACAGATAATAGGCTGGGCTGAAGCATATCAAAAAATTTATACAGAGACGTATCTACAAGATGCTCGTCCAGTATTTGTAGTATCTGTTGAAGACTGGGGAACGGAAGAATGTTATGACATTGAAATGGCAGACCAAAATTCCCCCTATTTCTTAGCAAATGGAATTGTTACACATAATTGCTACCAAGAACAGATCATGAAAATGGCTCAGGATTTGGCTGGATATTCCCTTGGAGCTGCGGATTTGTTGCGTCGGGCGATGGGTAAAAAGAAGCCTGAAGAAATGGAAAAACAGCGCTCTATTTTTCTTGATGGTTGTGCTAAAAATGGCATTAGATCAGAGATTTCCAATGACCTCTTCGATCAGATGGTGATTTTTGCGGAATATTGTCTTAGTTACGATACGCTGGTGCGAACTGTCGAATATGGTTTGATGCCTATCGGTAAAATCGTAGAACATCACATCGAATGTAATGTTTATAGTGTTGATGAGAATGGATTTGTCTATACTCAACCGATCGCACAGTGGCACGATCGCGGAAATCAAGAAGTCTTTGAATATGAGCTAGAAAATGGCGATCGCCTTAGAGCCACTAAGGATCATAAGTTTATGACTACTGATGGTGAGATGCTTGCGATCGATGAGATTTTTGATCGTGGGTTGGATCTTGCGATCGCCAAAAGTTTTTAGGTATAAGTCCGACCGCGCCAACTTTTGGGTTTGGTAAGTGCCGAAATCCAGATCCGAATTACTGCAACAGGATCGGCAAGGGGAGATAGCCAAAACCAAAAGCCAACCTCGGTATAGCTAGTGCGAATACCAAACACAAGTAAGCATCGGATAAACACCAGAAAGGCATTGAGCCAAAACAAGATATTCATCAATATCGATGATGCTGGTTGCCAAATTGATAGGGAGATTAGCATTAATATTGGCAATCCCTGAACGGCAGTGAGTAGAAGACAATCCGCAAAGGTTTGGCTTGGGGTTGAGGCATCCTTAAGATCAAGCGATCGCCCCCATTCGCGCCATGTTTCCGCCATAGACGTATACATTCGCACCTGCATCAATGCTGCACCATCGAGAAAGCCCACCTTTGCGCCACGTTGCGCAGCAGCTCTAGCAAGAGTGACATCATCGCAAAATGATGACTTGGCAAGTTCATAACCATTTAGCTCGACCAGTTTTGCGCGTTTAGATAGGAAACATTGACCATTTGCCATCACCCGATCTTCAGTAAATTGAGTGCGATCGCCTGTTGCTCCAAAACGAAAAATGAGCGTGATCAATAGCGCTGGTTGAAGCCATTGCTCGCCTGCGGTCTTGAGGATAAATTTTGGTGACAGTGACACAATATCAAAATTATCAATTGAGGCTTGATTCACAAAACTGGCGACTAAACCCTTTTGCGGTAATGTATCGGCATCAATTCCAAGTACCCACTCACTAGTTGGGTCACTATTTAAAAATCCTGTATGCAAAGCCCAAGGTCTGCCAACCCAACCTTCAGGTAATGGATCGTCAGTAATCAGCTTTAAGGGAATCGGGAAATCCTTTTGTAATTTCTGCACATATTCGGGAGTGCCATCTTGAGATCGGCTATCCACGACAATAATTTCTTTGGCTGCTTGATCGCGTAAACCCTCTAAACAAGTCGGCAAGCGATCAATTTCATTGAGTGTGGGGATAACAATCGAAACTTGAGGATCTTGCTTAGCTGAGGATTCGGCTGAAAGATCGAGAGGTAACAATGGTGCAGTGCGATCGCGAGCAGTGCTAAGACGTTTTAACAGTACAAGTGTAGCTGGGACTTGTAACAGAAAAAAAAAGATCGGGAAAACGATTAAAAAAAGCGGATTATTCAACTTCGATGGAAATGTTTACGTTCTTGAAACTTAATCCTATCGCAAAAACAAGCCGCGCATTGCGCAGCTTGTTTTTATGATTATTCTTCTAGCAAGCTTCGCAACATCCATGCAGTTTTTTCATGAACTTGGAGTCGTTGAGTTAAAAGATCAGCAGTGGGTTCATCGTTGGCTTTTTCAGCGATCGGAAAAATAGAACGGGCAGTTCTTGTGACCGATTCTTGCCCTTCGACAAGCAACTTGATCATTTCTGTGGCTTTTGGCACTCCTTCAGTCTCAGGAATCGAAGTGAGTTTGGCATAGGCAGAATAGGTTCCAGGAGCAGGAATACCAAGTGAGCGAATTCTTTCTGCAATCAGATCAACTGCTAAGGCAAGCTCAGTGTACTGTGCTTCAAACATGAGATGCAATGTATTGAACATTGGTCCCGTTACATTCCAATGGAAGTTGTGCGTCTTGAGGTAGAGAGTATAGGTGTCGGCAAGTAAGCGCGATAATCCTTCTGCGATCGCAATCCGATCCTCTTCAGAAATACCAATATTAATCGAGTTAGACAGCTCTCTGTCGCTAGATTTTTCCTTGTTTTTGCCCATTTTTGTTGTTATCCAGATTATTACTGAAAGTATTATAACCATTCTAATAACCACATAAATACACCCATCAGGAGTTTGTGAAGCCATGAAAGAGCTTTTCTGGAAATAGCAATATAACTTCTGAAGCTTACTCCTCTTTTTCTGTAGTGTTATAGCCTTAGCCACTTTTATCAAGACAAATCAAAACCCAAATAGTGAGAGGCGGCGCTTCGCGCCGCCTCTCACTATTTGGGTTTTATGGCCTAACAAGAATGGCGACAGCTATAAATAGGTAAGATGGGCGGCGCTTCGCGCCGCCCATCTTACCTATTTAGCATTACCTTTTTTTCTGCTAAACTTGAGATCTTGTCGTAATGCATATGGCGTTTTATTCATTGGGCTAATTCGGTTTAATTTCATGCAAAAACCTCAAATACCACTGAACGAGAGCGATCGCCAAGCTGCTCTTGAGCGCTACAACATTCTCGACACTTTGCCAGAACAAGAATATGACGACTTAACTCAACTAGCCGCCAATATTTGCGGCACACCGATCGCTTTGATATCTTTGATTGATCGAGATCGCCAGTGGTTTAAGTCGAGTGTTGGCATTGACGCATTAGAGACCCCTCGCGATATATCCTTTTGTGGTCACGCAGTAGCCAATGATGAATTCTTAAATGTTCCAGACGCAATTCAAGATCCTCGCTTTGCTGACAACCCATTAGTAGTTAATGAGCCAAATATCCGTTTTTATGCTGGCGTACCTTTAAAGACTTCGGATAATTTCAACTTAGGAACCTTGTGTGTCATAGATCGCCAGCCACGCGACTTGACACCTCAACAAATTAAACAACTTGAAGCCCTCGGTCGTCTAGTTATTAGCCAGTTAGAGCTAAGGCGTAACAACGAAGCATCAAAGCTGCTTATGTCAGAGCTTATTCGTCGCCAGCAGACCGAAAAATTGGTGACTGCCCAAAATCAAATCGCTGGAGTCCTTGCAGAGTCATCTAGCTTTAGTAGTGCGGCAATGCGAATTTTACGGACGCTATGCGGACTGCTGTCTTGGGATATTGCTGAACTATGGCTTACCAGTAACTATCCTCGTGCTTTAAGTCTGATGACAAGTTATTCCAAACCAGAAATTGTATCAACAGAGCTAATTCAGACCCATCAACTGATGTCAGTTGAATATGGCTCTGGCTTGATTGGCTCGGTATGGGCGGAAGGAACGGCTAAGTGTGTGGAGATTGACCAATATCCTGATTTTTACAAATCAGAAGTTGTAAAAAAAATTGGTATAAACTATGCGTTAAGTTTTCCTATATGTGGCGAGAATGATTCAGTTCTAGCTGTAATTACGTTGTTTAGTCGCGAATATCAGGATTCTAATCTAGAACTACTCAACGTGGTGACAGCGATCAGTAGACAGATCGGTCAATTTATGGAAAAGCGCAAAATCGAAAGAGATTTGCACAAACAGAATTGGCGATCGCTGTTGCTTTCCGATATTGCTCTACGTATTCGTCAGTCCCTAAATCTTCAGGAAATCCTGAATACAGCTGTAAGCGAAATTCGTAAATTTATTAGAGCTGATCGAGTTATCATTTACCGATTTCATGACAATTGGTTTGGGACAGTAGAAGTAGAATCGATCAATCCTAAATGGAGATCTTCTTTGCATACTAATATTCATGATACTTGCTTTCAATCAGGATATTGGAAGACATATCAAGAAGGTCGAAAGTTAGCGATCGATAACGTTGCTGAATCTAATCTCAGTGAATGCCACAAAGAGCTTTTGATCAGTTTTCAAGTGCAAGCAAATCTAGTTGTTCCTATTATAGAAAATGCCCATTTATGGGGATTACTGATTGCCCATCAATGTTCTGCGCCAAGGCATTGGGAATCTTTTGAGATTAGTCTTCTGAGTCAGCTTGCCGATCAAATTGGGATTGCGATCGCCCAATCACGATTACTTACCAAAGAGAAAGAACAACTTAAGCTTTTACAACAACAAAATGTTGATTTGGAAATTGCTCGTAAAGAAGCCGAAAAAGCAACCATAGCCAAAAGTTCTTTTTTAGCAACCATGAGTCATGAGATTCGGACTCCTATGAATGCTGTCATTGGTATGACAGGAATACTACTAGATACTAATCTTGATGCAAGGCAGAGAGACTTTGCCGACACCATTCGGTCTAGTGGAGATCACTTGTTAAATCTCATTAACGAAATTCTTGATTTCTCTAAATTAGAAGCAGGTGAAATGCAATTAGAGAATCTTGACTTTGATTTAGATATTAGTATTGAAGAAATTACGGAAATACTTGCTCCATCGGCGCATTTCAAAGGCATAGAGTTAGCATCATTTATTCACCCTGACGTGCCAAAATGTTTGCGCGGTGATGTTAGTCGGTTACGTCAAGTCTTACTAAACTTAACTAACAACTCTATCAAGTTTACATCTAAAGGAGAAGTCACTATTGAAGTTACGATTTATTCCGAAACTGACAGTGATGTAGTTTTGAAATTTGCAATTATTGATACTGGTATCGGTATTCCCCTAGCAGCACAAGCGAAACTATTCCAGCCTTTTACTCAAGTTGATGCTTCTACAACTCGTCAATATGGCGGAACAGGATTAGGTCTGGCGATTTGCAAACAAATTGTAGAACTGATGGGGGGGGCAATCCATGTAGAAAGCGAGGAGAATAAGGGTTCGACTTTTTTGTTCACAACTCCCTTACAAAAACAGCTTAATTGTTTCCGTAATAATACAGGTGCTGAAGTCCTAGAAAATGTAAGAGCACTTGTAGTTGATGACAGTATTGCTAATTGCAATATTCTTTACCATCAACTTTGTAGTTTTGGAATGCGTGTTGATACGATCCAGCAATCTAGTTTGACTTTATCTTATTTAGAGAGGGCGATCGCTGAAGATGATCCTTATAAGATTGCGATCCTTGATATGCAAATGCCTGAATTTGATGGCAAGCAATTGGGGATGCAGATTAAATGCTCTGAAAAATTGAAAGATACTCACTTGGTTATGCTGACATCTCTTGATCAAAATGGAGATGCCACCCGCATGATGGAGATTGGCTTTGCTGAGTATCTTCGCAAACCAGTCCGCAAAATGCGCCTCTTAAATTGTTTAATTGAGACCATCTCTGGGATCTCCCAAAAATTAGCTATCGAATCACCGATTTATCCTGTATGTATACTTCCAGCCATTCAACCTTCTAACCTTAAGATCTTACTTGCAGAAGATAGTTTAGTTAATCAGAAAGTTGCGATCAATCAACTTCAAAGTTTAGGATATCAAGCCGATGTCGCTGCAAATGGTCAGGAAGCGTTAGATCTATATTCTCAAATTCATTACGATCTTATTTTGATGGACTGTCAAATGCCAATCTTGGATGGTTTTAGTACTAGTAGACAAATTCGGGCATTAGAGACAGAAAATCACTGCTTAGACTCCAATAAAGTTATTATCATTGCCCTTACCGCTAATGCATTGCAGGAAGATCGAGAACGCTGCATAGCAGCAGGAATGGACGACTACCTCAGCAAGCCAGTTCGCAAAGAGAATCTCGCTGATATCATCGCCCGATGGAGCAAGATCATATATCAAAGGAGTAATCTAGAGGGAACCAAAATCGTTAAGAGTAATTTTAACGCGATCGCGCCTTCACCCGACAGTGAAGTGGCGCAATCCAATAGTATTGATGAAGAAGAGTTAGAAGTAGATTGGGCATATCTAGAAGAAATGTCAAACGGAGATGTCGAGTTTAAACAGCAACTTTTGCTAGCATATTTAAGCTCCCTTCCCGAACATATGGACGCACTGAAAATTGCGATCGCTCAAAATCAATATATTGAGATTGAGAGAGAAGCCCATTTTATTAAAGGTTCAAGTGCTGCGATCGGCATTAATGGCATAGCCAACCTTGCCTCAATATTAGAGGAGAGTAGTAAGCAAAAAGTACTACCTGAAAATGCAACCTTACTTTTTGATAGAATGACTTTAGGTATTAGTGAAATAGAAACCCATACTTAGACTCCTAAGCATCTTATTAACACTTACTTATGTGATAATTTCGGCTGCGCTGAGCTGCAATTGTTCCATTTCTATAGAAAGCAAAAAAACATATCACTTGTATAGTAAGTGATATGTTTTTTGTTTTGTTGAGTAATTTTGTTGTTGGTTAGTTCTGTTGACACTAAGCTTAGATTATCTAGATATGCAAGGGTAATTATAACAATTTATAAAAGTATGGTAGCTAGGTACGATTAAATACAAAAACAGAACTAAAAGCTCTAGCGTAAGCCGATCAAGTGCCAAATCTTTTAAGAGATATATTAGTGGAGTCTAATTACTTATCTCCATCTTTTATAATTTGCCAACAAGGATTTTAAAAATACAAAATGTCATAAATACTTAGTGCCTGATATTAAATATTTATGCCATTTTGTATTTTACTTAGAGCAACAATCCAAACTTAAGAAAACCTATACTTTGAGGCAATCTCCCTATGTTTAGTGCTTAAAATAGTTGAGAAATTAGTTTTTATTGTATCGATTTACTCAGCAACCCAGACAAAAGGTATAATAATCGACTAGATATGTTTTTAGTAAAAACATAAGTAACACCATATTATTTTTGAGGATTTCTCTATGAACCGTCCCCAGACACTAGCAGAGATTTTAACTGGCGATCTCCCTGGTGTTATTGCTGACTTTCAAGGAATTATTGTTGATGTCAATGAGCATTTTGAAATATTTACTGGATGGGAAAAGCAGGAAATTGTTGGACAACTGATCTCGGTGATTTTACCAAGTTATTTTCGAGAATCTCATCATATGGGATTTTCTCGCTTCACTGCCTCTGGCGTTGCGACAATTCTCAATCATCCACTAGAGCTTAAAGTTATTACCAAAGACGAGCGCGAGATCCTATCTGAGCACTATATTCTTGCCGAAAAACAAGACGAACAGTGGAGCTTTGGGGCAACGCTTCGTTCACTCGAATCTTAACTTTTTAGTCAACTTAGTCAACAATCCTAAGATTATATTCATGGAATCTACTCCTTCTCATCTACAGGAACTGAGATCGACCCTAGGGAAAATGGAAATCGCTTTGGGGGCGGTAGATAGTGCAATTGTGTGGACTAACGCAGAAGGACGTATCCAATGGTGTAATAAATCTTTTGATCGCTTAGTAGGGAAGTTGCATATTATGATCTTGGGCAAAGAATTGCCGCCACTTTTGCCTTTGCATTATGACGGCGTTCTTGTGCCAGCCGAAAAGTATCCTGTGGCACTAGCCATGGAGAAGAAAGAAAAAATTAGTGAACGTTACGAGTGCAATCTTGGTGAAAAAGGCTCGATCCTTGAAGTTACTTCTACATACGTGGAAATAGCGGTTAGCGAGCCAAAACAGATTAGCGTAGTTATTGCAATTAATGATATTACAGAACAACAAAGAACCCAGATATTACTTCAGCATTCTAAAACTGAATTAGAGAAGAGGGTTAATCTTAGGACTCAAGAACTAGTCGAATTGAATGAGCGGCTAAATCAACAAAATTACGAACTTCAGCTAGCTAAGCAAGCAGCTGAGGACTCTAATATGGCAAAAAGTTCTTTCTTGGCAACAATGAGCCATGAAATTCGGACACCGATGAATGCTGTTATCGGAATGACAGGCTTATTGCTTGAAACTAATTTGGATGCACAACAACGAGATTTTGCTGACACAATTCACAACAGTGGAGAGCATCTATTAAACCTTATAAATGAAATCCTCGATTTCTCTAAATTGGAAGCTCGTGAGATGCAGTTGGAAGTACTTGACTTTGATATAGAGTCAAGTATAGAGGAAATCGCTGATATATTAGCCAAGCCTGCTCACAGTAAAGGGCTGGAAATAGCCACATTTATTCATCCAGATACGCCAAAATATCTACAAGGAGATATCAGCCGCTTACGACAAATTTTATTGAATTTGACTAATAATGCTATTAAATTTACCAGCCAAGGAGAGGTAATCATTGAAGTAAACCTAGAATCTGAATTAGCAAATTCTGTTGTTTTAAGATTTGCTGTAATCGATACGGGAATTGGGATTCCATTGTCTTCACAGTCTAAGCTGTTTCAGCCTTTTATCCAAGTTGATGCCTCAACTACTAGACAATATGGTGGTACAGGGCTGGGTCTAGCTATCTGCAAGCAATTGGTAGAGTTAATGGGTGGAGAAATTCATTTAGAAAGCGAAGAACATAAAGGTTCAACTTTCTGGTTTACAGTGCCTTTGCAAAAGCAAATCAATAAATCCAGTGAACAGTGTAGTTTTGGGATAGAAAATCTTCAAGGACTAAAGGTTTTGGTGGTTGATGACAGCATCACAAACTGTAATATTCTTTACCATCAACTGAAATCTTGGGGGATGGTGGTCGATGTACTTATCCAATCTACTGATGTTATTCCTTGTCTACTTCGAGCCATAGAGATGGGGCAGCCATATCAAGTTGCACTACTTGATATGCAAATGCCTGAATTAGACGGCGAGCAGTTGGGAATCCAAATTAAAAGCTCCAAAATCTTGAAGGATATGCATTTAACCATGCTTACTTCTCTAGACCAAAGTGGTGCTGCTAGCCGTATGTTGGAGATTGGCTTTGCTGACTATCTCTGCAAACCAGTCCGCAAAGCCCGTTTGTTAAACAGTCTGGTTGATACGATCGCAGGGACTCCAGAAGGACCAAAAACTTCCAGAAAGAATCTCAAGGCAAAGGAAGTTCGTCCTGCCTCAAAACTCCGAATATTACTAGCTGAAGATAGTCCGATCAATCAAAAAGTTGCCATCAATCAATTGCACAATTTGGGCTTTAAGGTAGATGTTGTTGGTAATGGGCAAGAAGCTTTGGATCTACTTGCAACAGTTCCTTACGATATTATTTTGATGGATTGTCAAATGCCAATCCTTGATGGCTTCAATGCTAGTCGGCAAATTCGCGATCGCGAAGCATCCCCAAATTACAAATTTCCAAAAGTAATTATTATCGCTCTTACCGCTAATGCAATGCGAGAAGATCGCGATCGCTGTCTAGATTCAGGCATGGACGACTTTTTAAGTAAACCTGTGCGGAAAGAAGATTTGGCTAAGAAGTTAGATTACTGGAACCAGATTCTTGCCGAGGAAGATGATATAAATCTTGTTCCAAATATTGAGATCTTATTACCAAGTAGTGATGCCTCTGAAGTTGATGACATCCTCAATGATTCTGATGTAGAGATTGATTGGCAATATCTCGACGAAATGTGTAGCGGTAATGATGAATTTAAGCAAGAGTTATTGCAAGCGTACTCAACATCAATGCCTGAACATCTAGAAGCCTTGGCGATCGCGATATCTACAAAAGAATATGTAGATATTGAGCGTGAAGCGCATTTTATTAAAGGCTCAAGTTCTGCGATCGGAATTACTGGAGTTACCAGATTAGCAAGCATATTAGAAGAAAGTGGCAAAAACAAAAAACTGTTAGAAAACACCACTATTTTGCTTGAAAAAATCTCTAAAGATATTGAACAAATAAAAAATTTAGCTCAAGAGATTGGGACATAGTACCTGACTATTTTCATACAGCTTCGTCCATCTGAGATTTTATCGTAGGTAAAAACATCCACCATTTGACTGATCAAGTCCAGCCCACGGCCACCTAGAGCCATAACGTCCACTTCATCTATTTTTGATAGTTTTTCTGAAAGATCGAAACCTGTCCCAAAATCAAATACTTTGATCTCAATGTAACTATCAGTAAGACTAGCTTCTAAACTAATGGGGGTTTCCGATGACATGTCTCTATGGGCATGACGCACAGAGTTGGTAAATACTTCAGCTAGAGCTGTTTTACACCGTAACCAATCAGCATTTGGTACAGATGTATGTGGAAGTTGCTCAAACCAATTCAAAACGTGAACAAGATCGCTAAGACTAGTAGTTACTTGCAAAAAAATTGTTTGAGTCACCGCAGTTCTACCAAGATAAGTTTTGAGATAAGATATAAACCTGATTGTAAATTTGTTGGTAACTGAGATACGGTTCTTCAAGGAACTTTTTTTCAGTTTAAATGATTTTTTTCTAATTAAATTAATCTAATTAAATTAATTCATACAACTCTATCTAAATATAGTGCTTCAGGCAAACAGAATGTTGCAAATTCTAGTAATTGATGACGATCTTGTTATGCAGATGATTTTAAAAAACACTCTGCAAGGTCAAGGCTATAAGGTAATTGTGGCTAAAAATGGGAACGAGGGAATATCTTTAGCAAAGAAAAACCTCCCTGCCCTAGTTATCTGTGATTGGATGATGCCTGATGTAGATGGGCTAGAAGTCTGCCGCCAACTAAAGCTAGATCAGAATTTATCGTCAACAATTTTTATTTTGCTAACCTCTAAAGGAGCTGTAGAAGATAAGGTTCAGGCTTTAGATAATGGAGCTGATGATTTCTTGTCTAAACCGATCGATAAAACTGAATTAATCGCTAGTGTAAGAGCTGGTCTACGAATTTATCAGCTTAACCAAGACCTACAAGTACAAAAGCAATTACTAGAAGCAGAGCTTGCAGAGGCAAGTGAATATATTAAATCTCTTTTGCCAACGACTTTAAATGGTGAGGTTAACATCTTAGCCGAGTTTATTCCTTCTAGCCAATTAGGTGGAGATTGTTATGATTTTTATTGGCTAGACGATGATCATCTTGCTATTTATCTAATCGATACTTCAGGTCATGGGGTGGGGTCAGCATTACTATCCATATCGATTTTAAATCTTCTACGATCCCAGTCTTTCGGGAAAGAGATGTTTTACGAGCCAAGTAAAATTATGACTGAACTAAATCATGCTTTTCAGATGAAACAGCATAATGGGCGTTACTTTACGATGTGGTACGGAGTATTTAAGCGATCGCAACGTAAGCTGACCTATGCTAATGCTGGACATCCCCAAGGGCTATTGATTGCCAGAGATCATGAAAATCCTCAAATTCAAGAACTGCCGAGTTTAGATATGCCTGTAGGATTTTTCCCAGATGTTGAATACACTAGTGCGGAGATATCGGTTCCTCCAGATAGTAGGCTCTATATTTTTAGTGATGGTATTTTCGAGGTTACTCAAGAAAATGGCAAAATTTGGGGTGTGGCAAAATTTTTCGATCTCTTGAAAGAGAAATTTGCCGTAGATGAAGAAGTCAACGCAAGTTTAGTTCTTCAACAGATCCGTACCGAAACACCAACTGCTAAGTTTGATGATGATGTTTCATTATTGAAAATAGATTTCCTATAGAAATAGATAGAGCAGCGCTTTGCACAGTCAAGTCAAAATATAGTTGCAGCAGCAACTATATTTTGACTTGGCTGACAAAACTGTTGGAATCCGCATTTTACCGTAGGGGCAGGTTTTGCTAAAAGCTTTGCTGTAAGCCAATCACGGATCTACTAAACCTGCCCCTACAGCGATCTGTCAGTCAATCAGCTATTTCGACTTTTAGGCGATCAATGCATCAAATGCGGCGCGGTCTGGCAAAATATCAAAAACCTTATCCATTTTGGTTAATTCCAAAATGATTTTGATCTGATCGTTGAGAGAGCAAAGATATAACTTAGCTCCTTTTGATCTAACTCGTTGCAGTGTCACCACCATCGCCCCCAGACCAGAACTATCCATAAAAGAAATATTGGTAAGGTCAATCAAAATTGTCTCAACTCCAGCCTCAAGGCGATCGCCAACATCTTGACGAATTTGATTACCACCAACACTATCGATAATACCTTCTGGCTGAAATACACTGATCGATTCATTCATTACTTAATCCTCACTAAATCAAGTGGCGTAAAAACTGCTTATACTTTTGGAGATTCTTCTTTCGGTTGCCACACAGCTGCCTTGACAACGACACTGAGTAAGCAAACATTATATATTGCCCAACCACTATTGAGAAGGTGAACCCAAGGGTCAGACAATGTACCCATCATAAATCGAATTAAGCTCCATGTCATTCCCAAAACAGAGAGAGCAATAATTGTTAATTGTGGCACAACAAGGTAAAGATAATTACCTGACTGACGCTGTTTTGGAGTGACTTGAAAACTCAGTGGGGTTCTAGAAAAAACACTCCAAACAGATTGAATAAACAAAGGGAACAGGGCGATCGCATATTGCTCAGAGCGCCATAGCTCTCCCGCAGGAATCCCCCAAGTTGCCGCAAGGAAGGTTAGGCGATTAATCACGAAAGCAGGAAAGAAATGAATTGCAAAGTCAGCGCCATAAGAACTGACAGGAGCAATATCTGTAAAGAAAAAGATAATGGGACAACAGATAAAAATTACGGTGAAGAATCCAGAAAAGTAGCTATACATGGTCTGGAAATATTGCAGTCGCTGCCAAAAAGATAGCCCAGGCTTAGTTATTGGATTTTCTTGCAGAAGTACCTGAATTGTTCCTTGTGCCCATCGCAGCCGTTGCTTCAGGGTCGAGACTAGATCGTCAGGAGCCAGCCCTTTAGCTAATAACTCATTATGATAGACAGATTTCCAGCCAGCACTATGCAATCGCATGGCAGTGTTCATATCTTCGGTAATGCTGCTGCTGGACATCCCACCAATTAAATTAAATTCGTTAATGCGATCGGCATCTTTGTCTAAAGATTCTGAGAAGTATTGTAAACCGACGCTTAGTAACGCTTCTCGGCGCAAAATTGCATTTGTGCCTGTATAAAAAGCTGAGTTCAAGCCATCTTTACCTTGCTGAATTGGGCCATAGAACAAATGTGCTGAATGTCCATAGGGATCACCTTCAGGCAAGTTGTAAAAATCTTGAGGCGTTTGTACAAAGGCGATCCTATTACTGTCGTATTTTCCATTCCACTGATTATAACTAAAGAAGTAAGGGAGAATACGCTTGAGAAATTGGGGTTTAGGAATATGGTCAGCATCAAGAGTAAGAATAAATGCACCATGAGTTTCTCCAGAAAAGATGGCATGGTTGATATTACCTGCTTTAGCATGGTGAGCCTTGCCCTTTGCTTTGATGCGTCCAATGTAACGACAACGGGCAAGATCGCCTAGTTCTCTTTGCTTTTGAGCGATCGCTTTTTCTAGATGTTTTTGTTCGCTGGCTAAGCGATCGCTGACACTGACTTCACTCTTAGTCGCGCTGCTGACAATCATTAGAGAATCTCGCATTGTTTGCAAGAACTTCACCGCAGGATGAGAATCGGGGGGATTTTGAAGAAACAATTCAGCGGATTGAGTATCAGGTAAGAGACTTTGTAATTTCTGGAGTTTTTGCTCTAGGTCATTAAGTTCGCTGCCCAGCCTTTCGGCTTCTACTTGATTTTTCGGCGATCGCAAATCGGCGATCGCCAGCATTTGCGCCATATTTCTCATATCGTCTGACCTGCCATCATCGAGGATGTATACTCGCAGCTTACTCACTGGATAGTCCATAGCTAAGGCAGCTTTTGCCGTTTCTTCAACCATTTCGACAGGTTCGTTGTAGCAGGTGATGAATATATCAACAGTAGGGAAATCATCTGCTGGTAACGCAGGACGCATTTGGTCAAGTGATCGCACTTCGCGTTCGAGCGGTCTCCATAGCCCAATAGTGAACATCGTGCCGCCGATAAAACTATAAAGCTCTGCCAGAATTAAAGGAATCGATATCCAGAGCGCATTGAAATTTATAGAATGGCTAAATCGCCAAGATATATACCAAGCTCCTAAAATAATATTGATTTCAGCAAGATAGCGAAATAGTAAAGTGCGATCCTTTAGACGCGATCGCATGTTTCCGATAAAGCTTGGGGCGTTCTCAAGAATCGTAGTGGGTGAAGTCATAAACTACCTGCATTTAGTAATTAAAAAATTAAAAAAGATCTGACAAGTAAAAAATTGGAGGGATCTAGAACTTGATTAGCGATTGAAAAAATTGGGACATATTTTGAGGCTCGATGTATCCATATGTTTTATCAGCGACACTTTCCCTATAGTTTCTAGTCGTGTTTTGACTTTGAGAGTTTAAAGCCCAATCACACTCTTTTTGGATATTGAAATAGATGATGGCTTGTACAGATTGAGAAGCAGCAAAATATTTGTAAGTGTCATATAACCAATTGTCTTTGGCTATGTTATTGGAATTTTTAGGGCTTGAGTAGCTACTAGAAGCAATTTGGGTAATAAAAATTGGTTTATTTGGGGCAAGCTTTTGCATTCTCTTGATAAAAGGCTCATAGACATGTTCAGGTTTGTCCCAGAGTTTTCTTTGATTAAGTGGGCTCTCACAATATCCCCAGTTATAACCACTAAAACCGACGATATCAACTTGGGCATCACTCGGATAATAGTTCTCGAAGTCGTGATTGCGAACTCTGCTAAAACCATTGGGAGAAAACACCCAAAGTACAGATTTTGGAGGGATGTCGAATTCCGCAAAAATTTGCTGAAATCTTTTATAAGCAAGTTTGAAATTTTCAGGATCGAGGCTATAAGCTTCACCACTGATATTCATTTCTTGCAATGGAGCAATGAACATCATCCGTTCATCACCTTTTTTTGTCCAATCAGCAACAGCATTTGCTACTCTGCGTATGTCTTGATCTAAATCTCCTCTGGCGATCGCCGCAGCATTATAAGTAGATTTGAGATTGATGAATGCAGTATAGCCATTCTCTCGAAGGAGTTCCAATCGATGACCAATGTTGTAGTCAGGATTTTCGTCTTGAATGTCCATAAAGATACCCACGATCGCATGTTTTTTACCTGCCCATTCCTCTAATTCACGAAGTTCACGATTAATCACGCTTTGTTCTCCTACATAACCACTGGGATAAAGACCAAGTAAAATAGGAGGCTTGATGGCAGCTTTAGCTGTTGGTAAAGCTTCGATTGCTTCCTTGGGAGAGGAGTTAATATGAGGTCTAGACTCAGCATCACTAACTCCATATAGAAATAGGCTCAAAATCGGACTAAAGAGAAAGGATAGTTTCATCAATCGATTTTGCGACTGATTTTTTTTATGGAAGGTTGGAGATAATTTAAAAGATTTAAACATAGTGATTATTGAAAACTTTATTAGTAGAGTAAATCAAGCAATTTTGACCATGAAGTAATAAATTGAACTCTCAACCAATACTTTTAGACAATAAGTGGAACCCTGCCTCTCGCCTTGAACAATATGCTTTCTAAAACGATCGCATTAGTATTGACATCCGCTATGTTGTTCACTCCTAAGTTAGGGTCTTCATACCTCCCAGAGAGATAACCGAGATTTTTGTCAGCTAGAAAACTTACAGTTTCGCGTAGCTTAATAGCATAGTCATCAGTTTTGAGAACGCTCCAACCAAAGGCTGCCTTGGTGCTGGCAAATTTTAATTCAGGATGGGGATTGCCTTTGCTATCAATAGCTTGCCAAGGTTGTCCATTGACAAAAGCACTGTAGTAAAGGAAGTAAGGCGGTCGATTAATGGAATCTTCATTGATGCAGGTAACAATTTTGGTTCGTTCATAGCGTTGCTTTTGCAGTTGATATAGAGTCTCGGCTTGGCGCTTACCCATTTCATTCCAGCCAATTTCTAAGCCCCATAAGACATAAGGATCATTAGTGAGATGATTGCTTGCACCTGAGCTTTGAAGATCGCGTCGATCTGTATCTAAACTGATGCCATCGACTTGTACAGTTTTGATCGGAGGATTATTAAGTGCATTCTTGGCTTCGATATCCCAAAGTTTGAGACAGCTTGCAGCATATTGCTCATAGCCGAGTCGTCCCTCTTGAAGATATTGCAGGCGATCGCTAGAGTCGGGATGTCCACCATAAAGTAAACCATCTCTGACTAATTTGGCTAATTGCCAACGCTTGACGATGTTGTTAATGCGCTCACTATAGATAGGATGATGAACCCGCATGATATGCATTGCACCCAAAAAACGCGCTGTATCCAGAGCCGACCATCCGCTGATGCCATTAGGGTCAGGGGTATTGTCGAGCTGAAACATAGCAGCAGAGATAGTGCTATAGGCTTTGTTTGGTAAGCCATGTTTAGGCAATGACAGTTTTTCGAGGGTGTTAAGGAGCGTATTAAGACGCTGCTGAAAAATTTCTGGCGAAATTATGCCAAGCTGCTGTGCAGCATGTAAGCCGAGTAAAGCACTGCCTTGATCCCAAAGTGTTGTCCATGCATAGCCATTAACCGCATTGACCAGTCCTGTCTGCGGATTGGAGTTATTCTCAAAATATTTCCATGCTTGCCTTGCGGCGATCGCATCGCTGTCAGATAAAGAGATCGGTTGAGCTTTAAGCGGCGGCGGTATAACTGGATCAACTACTGGTTTGACGGTTATAGGAACGGGTTGTTTGATGACAGCAGGAATATCTGGTGGTTTTGGAATGCTTGCAACTTCAACATTTAGTGATACCCAGAAAGTATTAGTTCCATCGGTAACAAGTTTTGCAGTTGGAATTTTGCTGTTTGGTAATCCTCGGCTCATATCGTCGGAGGCGATCGCTTGCCACCAAGGAGAATTATTTGACGTAGGGCGTAAAAGCGGCTGGCGATTGGTCGCCCGATAGAGCATCGCTTGCAAAATCAAGCTATTGGTATTGGCGGTTTGATTGTTTTCGCGATTGCCAGAGCTTTCGTAAAAACCCTCGTAAAATCCAAGTTGCGGATTATAAAGATCGGTAACAGATTGCCAAAGTTCTCGACTATAGGGATCGTCAGGAAAAAGCGCATACATCGCAAAAGCTACACCTGTACTGACGAGGCGATCGCTCTTTACCGATTTACCCTCATCATCGAGGTTTGCCCAGCCCTGACCATTACCGACGATCGTGCTATGCAAAACAAATGGAGGGGTATTGATTGCCGCCGTATTGGCTGCGGTGAATAACTTCGTGCGTCGATAGCGTTCTGCTTGCGCTTTAAAAATCGGCTCAGCTAAAGCTCTCATCTGCGGATCAAAGCCAAATTCTAAGCCATAAAGCAAAAATGGTTCACTAACCGTATAAATTGTCTCCTTTGATTTTGGTGCATCATTTCGTTGCACAGGTACTTCCATGCCTTCGATATTGGCTTTGGTATATTGAGTTCCGACTACGGAACGATCAACATCAAAGCCCCATAACTGAAATGCTCTGGCGGCATATTCGCTATAGCCTAAACGAGTTTCAGGTTGTGCCCGAGCCAAGCTGCGACCTGCATTATCTCTAGTGACAGTGCCGCTAACTAAAGCGCGATCGCGAACTACACGCAAATATGACCAATCTAGTAAAGTGCGATCGACAGCATCAGTGTATTGAGGGTAGCAGGACTTTAAGCCATGCAAAGCCGATAGAAATCGACCTAGATCGGCAGCCGACCAGCCTGTCCCATCGGTTGGATTGCCTCCATAGTCTACAGGTTGCAGTGACCAAGGATCGTAAGCGCGGTTAGGTAGCTCGCCGCCAACTAAGGGAAGTTGCTTGACCGTTCCCAGTAATTGCCTCACATAGCGATCAAATTCATCTTGAGGAATGATCTCTAAGACCCTTGCCGATCGCAGAGCCGCAAGGTAATCTCCCAATCCCCAGAGAGTTACGCCCTTAAAATCACTGCGATCGTTGATTAAACCCGTTGCTTGGGAATTAGTGCGAAAATATTGCCAAGCAGCTAGAGCATAGCGTCGTTCAGAGATCGACAGAGGTTGGTTCAGCTTAGGGCAAGGTGTGGACTCCGCAGGAACTGGCGCGATCGGTTCTGGTATTGCTGCCGCAGTTGCATTAGCGTTATCGCCTGTCTCTGAACCTGTGGCGGCTGGAGTTGGTTTTAAATCTCCGCGATCGACGATGGGACGATTTCCTCTTGCTTTGTAATAAAGGATTTCTAAAATCAACCCATTCGTATTTCCTGTTAAAGACTTATTAGGAATTTTTGAGGCTTCATAGATACCTGCATAAAAACCTTCGCCTTTTTGACTGCGTAGCCCTTTGACTGCATCAAAAACCTTTTTCGCATAGGCATTGGTGGGATAGAGATAGTGCCAACCAAAAGCAGCTTTAGTACTGATACTGCGAAATTGTGGGATCGGCTTATTCTCATCGGTAATCGCCGCAAAGTTTACCCCATTGGAATAAACCGTATTGTAAATAAAGTAAGGCGGCGCATCAAGGTTATCTTCGGTTACGGCAGTCAACTGCCCCGTATTGGAATAGCGACGACGTTGTACTTCCAATACTCTACCCGCATAATCTGCTAGTTCTGCATCCCATCCAAACTCAATTCCATCAAGGATATAAGACTCGCTGACCACATAATTATTAGCATTGGTACTTTGGAAGTCACGTAAATCCACAGGGATCTTGATGCCATAGATATCTACAAATTTAAATGGATGATTGGATTTGGCTTTGTCTGCTTTAAATCCCCATAGTTCGTAACCGCGCACGGCATATTCTTCATAGCCTAGTCTTCCTTCTTGGACTAGCATGGTTTTGCCGTCGGGTGTTATCGTTGCTCCGTAGAGTTGATCGTTTAGGAGCGATTGTGTCAGCTTCCAATTCCCCAAAATCCCCTTCATCCAGTCATTATACTTAGGATGACAGGTACGAATAATATGAAACGCTGCCAGAATTCTGCCAATATCTAAAGCTGACCAACCAATACCACGTGGGGTCGGATTGTTGCCATAATCTACCATTGCACCATTAGCTGAGTTGTAGACCTTGTTTGGCAAAGTACCATCAAAGAGTTTAAGTGAACCTAAACCTACTAGGAACTTATTGAACTTTTCATCAAATTCTTTTTGAGAAATTAAGTCCAGCCAACGGGCTGTATTTAAGGCAACTAGGTAATTTCCATAATCCCATAATGTCCCCGAAGGATATCCTCCCGTCGCATTCACAAATCCTGTGGCAGGTTGATAGTTCTTCGCAAAATATTGCCAAGCGGCTCTAGCATATTCCTTCTCTTCACTATTGAGTAGTGCTGGCAAAACTGCACAAGCGTTACCTGAACTACTAGGGATCGTCCGATCGCGATTACGTTGATTTTGGGCGATCGCTAGCTCAATCTGAACTTGCGAACATAAAATCGCCAGCATCACACCAATAATGAAACCTGATACTAATCTGACCCAGCGTGGATAGATGCTTAAGGAGAAATTCCTGCCCATACACTTAACGGTTGTCCCACTTTTTTATAGAGCAAACTTTCTAAAATCACACCGTTGTTATTAGCTGTCAGCGACTTGTTAGGTTCACCTAATGCCTCATAAAAACCGTTATACCAGCCCAGATCGGCTTTGAGATTTGCGGTCACAAATCCAAATAGCTTTTGGGTATAGGCGCTGTCATAAAGCACATGCCAGCCGATCGCAGCCTTAGCACTCAAGAAGCGCAAATCATTGCGAGTTTCGCGAGTATCGGTAATGGTCGCCCATGCGCTCCCATTTACAAACAAAGTGCTGTAAACAAAATAGGGAGCACGATCTAAATTATCTTCAGTAACAGCCGTAAGTATCTTAGTGGCTTTATATCTCCCTTCTTGGGCAGCCAATACGCGATCGGCATAGGCTTTGGGTAATGACTGAAAACCAGTTTCTATGCCATCAAGAATGAAGGGCTCACTCAAAACATAGTTGTTTGCCTCGGAGTTCTTATAGTCCCGCTTGTCATAGGGAACCCCCTGTCCATAGAGATCAACAAAGGCTACCTGAGATTTTGCATCAATTGCCTTAGATACATCCAGACCCCAGAGTTTCAACCCATAGGCAGCATAGTTTTCATAACCCAATCGACCTTCTTGGTTATAAGACTCCTTGCCCTTATCAACACTAGTGCCGTACATCTGTCCATCTTTGGTGAGACGCTCCACTTTCCAGCTTTTCCAAACTGCTTCCGCATCTTCAGTGAGACTTGGATATTTGGTTGCAACGATCTTCAGCCAGATCGCCATTCTCCCGATATCCAGAGCTGACCAGCCAATTTCTTCTGACTGATCTAACTTTCCATAGTTAACAGGAATCAGGGTTTTAGAGTTATAGACTTTATTGGGTAATTCGCCTTTGTAAAGTTTTAACTTAGCTAAAGTTTGCAATGAGCGCCGCATCTTTTTCTCGAAGTCTGCTTCAGTCACAAAGCCAAGTTCCTTGGCGCTAACCAAAGCTGCGATCGCTGCTGCCTGATCCCATAATGTGACTGCGGGAAACCCATCAGCAGAATTGACTAAGCCCGTGTCTTCATTCCAATTCTTTTCAAAATAACGCCATGCTTGCTTAGCTGTCGCCATTTCTTCGGCAGTGAGTTTACCAACTTTGGGCGCGATATATGGCGGATTACTAATTTCTTGTTGTTCTACAGCTACGGCTTGTCCAGCTAATTTCATAGATTCATTATCAAGTTTCGTGATCGCCTGAATTTCCTGCGCCGATAATGGCTTTGCAGTAGAAGTAGGGGTTGGGGTTGGCAGCCTTACTGGCTGAGTTGGTGGCTGAGTTGCTTTTTCGGTTGGTGTCGCGATCGCTGTTGATGAAGACAGTAAAGGCTGCTTAAGATTGCTGGAAAGTTGTTCCATCCCGAAAATAATTGCGATCGCGGTGGCTACTCCCCCAAAAGTTGCTAGCAAGACCCATTTTTTTGGTGGTGGCTCAAAATCGTTATTCATATTTGAATTCCTGTAATACCCCATAAGAACTTGGTAGAAATCGATAAACGTCGCATTGCGTCGCTAACTATAATCATAAGGCTAAAGATCATTAAAGTATCATTAGAATTTCATTCGCAGCTGCCCAGAAATGGTTTCGTTTTTTGAACTATCCCCTGTATCAGACTTACGCACATTACTAAAGGCATAGCCTAAATCAGCCTCAATATTTGGAGAAACTTTGACTACACATTTCGCTTGATAGCTACTTGCAGGAGAAAAAATAGCGTCTACCCTTTGTTCTCCACTACTAATGGCTAATCGACAGTTTAAGAAATTAAATATATCTCCTTGCCAAGATAGTTCACCAGTGTATACGAGAAAATCTCGTGGTGAAAAGTAGGTATTTGGCGTAGCTTCTCGTTCGTAAAACCAAGTAAATAAATTGGCAGCGATCGCAAACTGACCAAACTTACGTTCTAATCGGCTAAAAGACTGTTGATCGGTATTACCATCATTGTAGTCACCCCACCGATATAGAGAAAACAAAGCTGTATTTGGATCGATTTGCCAATAAATATTTGGTCCAAATCTGCGAATTTTGATTTGATTCTCAAGCGTGTTTACATTTGATTTATAAGGTCTTTGCTCAAAAAAGCCAAATAGGGTTACACCATTTAAGACAGGAATACTCGCATTTACTTCTATATTTGCTGTTGTTGCTAAGCGATCATAAATGTCGATTCCAGCACGCAAATTAAGGTTGACAGAGCCTAATTTTTTCCCAATTCCAAACTGTAATGGGGTATTATATATTGATCGTTTTTTCGATAAGTTAAAGGAATTAAATCCTGTTTGAAAACTGATAACAGTATCGTCTTTAAAACGCAATTTCCAAGTTGGTTCAATAATTTGATTATATTGACCATTTTTATCATCATCGGTTTGGTAATTGATAATCATGCTCTCAAGTACTGCATAATCCGTCATTACTAGTTCTTTTTTGGGTGATGCGATAAACTCTTCGATAGGTAATGACTTTCGATCTGACATTTTCATGCTGGGGCTTACGATTAATATTTTATCTGCTATTTTGTTCAAGTCTTCAATCTCTTTTAGAGTGGCAAACTGCAAATTATAAATATCCTTATTTAAGAGAGTTTTACTTTCTTGATTTTCGTCAGAATTTATTTTTTCAATATTTTCAATATAAAGCTGCTGCTCTTGTGCAAATAATGATGCTTCTGTAATACTAATAAATAGCCAGAAGTAGAGCGTAAAAAAAGTAGATTTTAGTAGTTTAGAAAGCCGCATCGATTTATTAAAGGGAAAACATTTTATGAAGTCCATATAGCAAGCTTGTGATCATCAGCACGAATACTACTAGACTTAACATCTGAAATTGACATGTCTTGCTTTATTTCGATCGCTAAATGATGAATTGCAGTCGTCTCAGTAGACTGCGAACCCAGACAATTTCCGTCAGTCCATACCGCCAAGCGATCGCCTTCTAAAACCCACCAACGCGGAACTTTTGTTTCGGTAATGTCCTTAGATACAGCAAATTTAGGTGTGCGATAAATTAGCTCGTAGCCGCCACGTCCATCGGGACGCATGAGAGCGAATCTAGCTTGACCAGAAGTCAGCCAACGCGCTGAAATAGATCGAATAACTCCAAAAGATAGCGGGCGATCAACGTCAATCCGCAAAAATCCGCCAGATAAAGCTTCTCTGGCTTCGGGTATGTTATTCCCACCTTTGGCCATGGGAGGAGGAGTCACAACCCCTATATCGATAAGCTTTCCTGCTATATAGGAAGCCAACGCAGCATGTCCAAGATTATTTAAGTGCAGTCCATCAGCGGAATAGTTGGATAACTCGTCAATGGGAAAGGCTTCTTGTCCTGCATCAATAAAATTAGCCCCAATCTTATTAGCTCCTTCTTTTAGAGCAAGGTCATAAGGCGATCGCCGATCGCGAGTAGCTTGATTTGGCTGTGGGGTGACAACGACTAAGCGATCAGGGCGCAACACTTGAGCCATACCTGTAAGCATAGTTTCCAGATCGCCGCGAAAAGTTGCTGGTTTGGGGTTAACCTCATCGCCCAAGGGCAATTTCCAATAGGCATCATTGACTCCGTATAACATCACAACTAAATCAGGATGTCGCGGTGTGATCGCTTCACGCCAACGCTGCACAGCCGCTGTCGTGCGTAAAGGCTTGCCATCGCGAGATGCCTTCGATAAAGTGGAGCCAGAGAGACTCTCATTGATCTCCTGCCAGCCCATATAGCGAGAAAGTAAAGTACTCCAACGGCGATCGCCTCTGGATGCCCATAGTCCCACAGTTGTGCTAGAGCCAAAAAACACGACTTTAGGTGGCGTAGTCATTTGATTAATCGGGAAGGCTTTGCTCAAAACTTGAGAATTTATAACAGGATTGGAAATTCCCTTTTCAACAATCCCCAACTCGCAAGCAAAACTTAGCAATAGTCCTAATACTAAAATTTTTAAGACCCTTTGCTTTGAAGTATCTCGATCCCCCAAAAAATTGTGCAGTAATCTTTTGGGGAATTGAAGTACCTGAAACAATTTAACGAGGTGCATGAGCCCATTCCTCCAATGGTTTACCGACGTGACTATATAGTAATGCTTCTAAAATGATGCCATTGGTATTTATCGTAAGCGCTCGATTTGGTTCTTGGCTTTCTTCGTAGTATCCAGCAAATACGCCACGCTCTGGATCAGCTAGCCAGCGCATCCCTTTATAAACTCGCTCAGTATAGCTAGTACGAAATAGCATATTCCATCCGACCGCAGCCTTAGTGCTGCTACCACGAAAAGCAGAAGCATCTTTACCTGAGGAGTCGAGAGTTTTCCATGGCTGACCATCGACAAAGATGTTGTTATAGACAAACCAAGGAGCGCGATCAAGATTATCTTCTGACCAAGCAGTTAGCTGATTGGTTGCCCAATAACGTCGTTGCTGCACTTGCAATATACGAGCCGCAAACTCGGCGGGCAATGCCTTAAAGCCACTTTCTAGTCCGTCTAAAACATAAGGCTCGCTGGTCACGTAATTGTGATAGGTAGTACGGCGATCGACAGGAACAGCAACACCCAGAATATCAAAGGTAGTCATTTCTGTATTTGGATTTAGGGATACTGTTGGCTGAAGCCCTAATTTTGCTAAACCGTAAGCTCCATATTGTTCATAGCCAAGTCTTCCTTCCTGTTGCCATTCTTCTTTGCCATTACGTGCATCAGTACCCATCAGTTGTCCCTGCTTACTTAAGCGAGTGAGATTCCATTGGGACGTTACTGTTTTGATGGCACTGGCATGCTGAGGATAGCGAGCAGAGATTATATCAAACCACATTCCCAATCGCCCCATATCTAAAGCTGAAAAGCCAATTTCCTGATAAGTATCGAGTTTGCCATAGTTAACAGGTTGAAGCGTCGCAGCATTGTAGGCTTTATTCGGAAGTTCGTTGTTGTAGAGTTTTATTTTAGCTAGAGCCTCCAAAGACTGAGCCATCCAACGATCAAATTCATCGGCAGGTAGCAATCCTAATTCACGGGCAGCCGTCATGCCAGCAAACTGACTGCCGACATCCCACATTGTGGTTGCAGGAAAAAATGCGGCTGAGGAGACTAACCCTGTCGGTTGGCGATTTAGTTCAAAATAGCGCCATGCACTTCGAGCCAGTTGGCGATCTTCTTCGCTTAAGGGAATACGATGCACTACAGGTTTAGGTACGGCTGTGCTTTGATGCCAAAGTATAATTTGGTGAGTTCCCCAAGCTGCCAGAAAAATAAAGCCACAGAGAATGAAAGACCAAAAACGTTGACCTTGAGAAGATAAAACTTTCATGATTAGCGAGGGATAACATTGAATAGGACTTTATATTTCACAGCAAACCAGAAACCCGCGATCGCGATCGCCTGTAATAATGTCGTTAGCCAAGCACTGCCTTGAACAAGTCCAGGAACTAGAAACCAAATCACGGTTACGGGAACATGTGTAGTGTAGATGTAAAGAGAGTTTTGCCCTAAAGGAACTAGTAAATTTCCTAGGGTTTTATAGAGTGGTTGCCAACAAGCATCGATGAATGAAAATAGCAATGAGAATAATGCTACGAGCGTTACTAGGCGAACTGGCCCGTTGATACTGCGATCAGTGAGGTTTAGCCATAATGCGCGATCGTTAACTTTGGTTGGCCAAGTGCCTAGCTGCAAATCATATTGAGCCGCCACGATCGCCCCAATAGCGATCGCTCCCATCGCTAATAAAAATGGAATTTTAGGAATCCGATTCCAAATCTTGCCCACAGATTCTTTGTGATAGCCCATTGTCAGACCATGCACATAGAGCAGTTGCCAAGTGGCAAAGGTGAAGTAAGGATGATCGCGATCAATAGGATGAAAACTAAATACATGGGGATGAAACTGATTTAGTCCCCACAATGACCAAGATATAGCCAGAAGCGGCATCCAGAAACCTCGTCTCAGCAACCAAAACATGACTGGAGAAGCAAGTAAACAGAGCACATAGAGCTGCAAAATATCGATTACTGGAGGAGCTAAATGGAAAGTTGCCGCCGCCAATAAAATTTGCCACCAAGCGCCTGGAGCTTGCTCAAAACATGGCAATGTCCAACCTGGAGCAATAATGCTTAATAATCCTAAAACTGCCATCAGTGTAAAGCTGGTCACATAGAGAACTAGCGATCGCTCTACTAGTTTTTTCATGGCTTCTGTCAAGCCCAATTTGCTAATCCGCTTTAAAGTAACCATTCCCAGTACAAAACCTGAGAGGAATACAAACCCTTCGGCAGCGCTGGCATAGATATGCCCCTGTGTCACATTATTGAAATAAGAATTACTCTCTAAATGGTTTACGACCATAAAGACGATCGCAATTCCCCGTAAAAAATCAAGGCGAAAATCACGCTTTTCATCCATCGTTGGATCATAGCGCCAAGGAACACGAAGGAAGTCAAAAGGTGTTTTAGGTAAATTAAGCATAGGAATCAAGAAATAATAATTGGTTATTTAGAGATGCAAATTTAATAAAGATGAGTTTCTATATCCTCAAAGTTCCGACTAATCTAGTCCTTTCGTACCAGTTAGATTAGCTCCTTGAAAATTAGTGTTATCCAATTTGGCTCCACGTAAATTTGCATCACTCAGATTTGCCTCGCTAAGATTGGCTCCATTTAAGTTGGCTTCACTTAAATTAGCTCCATTAAGGTTCGCCCCAGTCAAATTACTGCCGCTTAAAACAACTCCACTCAAATTAGCTCCACTTAGATTAGCTCCAACCAAAATGGTTCCAAGCAGAAGTGAGCATCCCTTTAAATTGACTTTAGTTAAGTCAGCCTTGCTAAGGTTTGACATACTTAAATTAATGCCTACCAAAGTTGCTTCACTGAGGTTTGATTCTACCAGATTTGAGTCTACAAAAGTAGCTCCGCTCAAATCGGCTTTACTGAAATCGGTCTCCTTAAAATTGGATTGGATCGCAGAAGCTGCAATCAACTGAACTCCTGACAGGTTGGCTTTGCAAAATTCAACGTTATTGAGCTTTGCGCCCATAAGATTCGATCCAGATAAATTTATCTCATTCAAACAAGTGTTAGACAAGTCTACTCCTACTAAATTTATGCCAACAAACTCTCTTGCCCCCAACTCATATTGTTCTTTGATCTTTTTGTCATTCATATTTGTTCTTTATTACAAAATGATTCTTATAGAACTTACGCAAAATCTGCATCGCAATGTATAGGCAAGACATGAATTGCCTTTACAATACATTTTCTTGTGTAATACCAATTCACAAAAGTGTGACGACACTTTTGTAAATTAAAAACCAAATCCAGTAAGGGGTTTAAAAGCACAAAATGTCTACGCCATTTTGTGCTTTGGTATAAGTTCTGTTGCAATTGGCTAGCTTGCGTCAGAATTAGTGGGCTTATTATTAAAGAAATAGCTTAGTCAATTAATACTATTCCCTTAATATTGATAAATTGCGTCAGCATTTTTGCTTACTACCCCCCCCTTTTTTTTTGTTTATTTCCACTATTTTATCTTGTCTAAAATTTCATTCTGACCTGCCCCGATACTGACTCGCTATTAGAGCTAAGTCCTGTATCTGGCTTGCGGACATTGCTATGTGCATATCCCAAATCCGCCTCAATGTTTGGGGAAATCTTTGCAGTACACTTAGCTTGGTAACTATTTGCAGGCGAAAAATTACCTGCTCCTCTCTGTTCTCCAGCATTTAATGCTACCCGACAATTTAAAAAATTAAATATATCCCCTTGCCACGATAGTTCACCTGTATAGACTAGAAAATCTCTTGGTGAAAAATAAGTATTGGGTGCAGATTCTCGTTCGTAAAACCAAGTAAATAAATTAGCAGCGATCGCAAACTGTCCCCATTTCCGCTCTAACCGACTGAAAGACTGTTGATCCGTGTTGCCATCGCTATAATCACCCCATCTATACAAAGAGAATAAAGTAGTATAGGGATCAATTTGCCAATAAACATTAGGTCCAAATCTGCGAATCTTGATTTGGTTTTCGATGGTATTTACGTTTGACTTATAAGGCTTTTGTTCAAAAAATCCAAACAAAGTCACTCCGTCAAAAACTGATAGATTAGCATTCACTTCTATATTTGCTGTGGTTGGTACGCGATTAAAGATATCAATTCCCCCTCGCACATCAAGATTCACTGGTCCAATTCTTTTTGCAACTCCGAACTGTATCGGGACATTGTATATAGACTCTTTTCCAGCTAATTTAAATGAATTAAAGCCTGTCTGAAAGCTAATAACAGTTCCATCTTTAAACCGCCATTTCCAAGTAGGTTCAAAAATCTGGTTGACTTGTCCGATTTTATCATCATCACCTTGGAAATTTGTCGTCATGCTATCAAGGACAGCATAATCAGTCATTACTGACTCCAGTTTAGGAGGCGAAATGAATTCTTGAACAGGAATTATCTCTGGTTCGGGTGTTTGCAAACTAGGATTCAATCTACTAGGTAATGCTAAAATTCTATCTTGGCTTCTATTTAGTGATTTTTCAATCTCTTGAAGTGGCAAGATGTTTGAGCTATCTTTAATACCGAGAAGATTGACCTGATTGTTTTGTTCTTGATATGTCCCTTTCTTGTCCTGCATATCTTCTGCTCTCAATGCAGGAGATATGCTACTCATTGAGGCGCAAATTAAAATTGAGAAAGATAAAAGTTTAGAAGAATTACTCATTATTGTTTTGCCAATTCCTTGAGCCTCTCATTCCTTAGCACTAGACTTCTCTTATAGAAATTAGCTCTCAAAATACAAAAAAAATAAAAAATAAGGGTTGTGATGAAATACTAATATTCAATAGTCATACTTTCGTAGGTTGTCCCATGAGTTGTTTGAATTCTCTCAGTAGGCTTGGCTTTAATCTTATTCACAAATTGCGCTTCAGTCATCTCAGCATTTACAGCACTATTCTCAACGTCAAGATCTAGTTGAGCGAGGTTGCGATCAAGTTCAGCAAGGCGATTTACTATTTGTTGCTGGCGATCGCATACTCGCACTAATTCTTCTTGCAGACGCTCTTTTTCATTGGCGAGTTGATGCATCTGAATATATAACGCTGAAGGCGTTTTACGCAGTGGCATCGAACGTAACTTCGGCTGGATTGGTCTTCTAGATGCTCGAGAAATAGTCATAGGATTTAGTCCTGATGGGCATGGTTTGGAAGGTTAAGAATGTGCGGCGCAAAGCGCCGCACATTCTTAATTATTATGAATTAGTTGGACTTGGCTCAAAGAATACTTTATATAAAATAAATCCGACTAGCGCCATAATGCCGATGGAAATCGCAGCTGCAACTAGTTTAAAGATAAAACTCAGGATTGTAAAGGAAACCAAGCCGATTACTACTATCGCAGCGACTTTGGTTGCTCCAGTTAGGCTATTGACCCAAGCAATCAGGCTGCCTAATCCAGTTTTAGCTGCATCAACGCTCTGACCAATAGCAATACGTTCTGGCTCAGCACGTTTGTTGGGGTCGTGAGTTTGACCACTTGCTTGTTGTTTATTGCCCATCACTTCGCGCTCTAGCTCACGAAAGCGTTCTTCTAGGTTATCGGGTTGACTCATAGCAGCAAATGAATAAAAAACTATGTTTCATTCTACTGCATACCTTGGAATACCTAAAATTTAAGATAATCCTATAGCAATTCAAGAGATAGTTAGAATATAAAACCCAAATAAAAGAGGCGATTTTATTTGGGTTTTATATTCTAGGAAAATATTGCAAACATAAGTCTAGAGAGCTATCCCGAATTTTGTTACAAATTGTTAAAATAATATGTAAACTAAAGTCTACAAGATGAGTCTCCAAAAATCCTATGCCTGCAACCAAAAAAGACTTTGCGTTAGATCGTTATGATGTCGATGCGATCGCAGACTACTATCGCAACCAACCTTTGCGAGTCTGGTGGCGGTGCATAGTGATTTTTGTGCCATTAATCTGGTTGTTTCTGAGACTGCGCCTCAATGCTAAAGCTTCAGCAAAAGAATTAAAAAAATTAGCGATCGAATCGCGTAAGCTGCTTACCCGTTTGGGCCCTGCATTTATCAAAATCGGTCAAGCACTTTCCACTCGTCCTGACATCGTGCCGCCTGTGTTCATGGATGAACTCGCTGAACTGCAAGACCAGCTACCACCGTTTCCTAATGAAATCGCCTTCCAATTTATTCGTGATGCACTGGGAGCCGATCCATTAGAAGTTTATGCAGAGATCTCCGACAACCCGATCGCAGCTGCTTCCCTCGGGCAAGTTTATAAAGGCAAGCTCAAAACAGGTGAACTCGTTGCTATCAAAGTGCAGCGCCCTGACATTGCTGCGGGTATCGCCCTTGACATGTATATCCTGCGCGGTATTTCCGTATGGCTCAAAAAGACCTTTAAATTCGTTCGCACAAATTTAGCAGCGATCCTTGATGAGTTTGCTAGTCGCATCTTTGAAGAAATGGACTACACCTTTGAAGGTCAAAATGCCGAGAAGTTTGCTAAGTACTATGGAGGATTAGACGAGGTTTATGTTCCCAAAATCTATTGGCAATATACCGCTAAACGGGTATTGACAATGGAATGGATTGAAGGCATCAAATTAACTAATGTGCTTGCAGTAAAAGAAGCAGGCTTTGATAGCCGCCACATCATCGAAGTTGGCGTGCAGTGCTCTCTGCGTCAGTTACTTGATTATGGCTATTTTCATGCAGAT
Organism: Pseudanabaena sp. UWO311; assembly: GCF_006937785.1. GTDB lineage: Bacteria > Cyanobacteriota > Cyanobacteriia > Pseudanabaenales > Pseudanabaenaceae > Pseudanabaena. The sequence continues at coordinate 38,739 of NZ_SJEE01000022.1, read as the reverse complement.
CCTCATCCAGGCAACTTATTAGTAATGGGTGATGGCAAACTCGCCTATTTAGACTTTGGGATGATGAGCCAAGTTTCGGCTGAACAGCGCTTTGGACTAATCGAAGCGATCGTGCATTTAGTCAATCGTGATTTTGTGGCTTTATCTAAAGACTATGTGCGTCTAGGATTTTTGACAGAAGATATTGACTTTGAAGGAATTGTACCTGCTCTATCGGAGGTCTTTAATCCACCTGAAGGTCAGAGCCTGACTCAAATGGATTTCAAAGACATGACCGATCAACTTTCGCAGATCATGTATGACTATCCTTTCCAAGTACCAGCCTATTATGCACTGATCATTAGATCGCTAGTTACTCTAGAAGGGATTGCTTTGAGCGTCGATCCCAATTTTAAAGTTTTAGCGGTCGCCTATCCCTATGTGGCAAATCGTTTGCTAAATGACACTGCCCCAGAATTACGTATGGCTCTGAAGGATTTACTATTCCGCGATGGTGAGTTCCGTTGGAACCGTCTAGAGAATTTGCTGAGCAATGCTCAAGAAAACCCTGACTATAACTTGAATGGAACTCTCGACAAGGGCATTGATTTCTTACTGTCAGATCGCAGTGAGTTCATGCACGATCGCATTATTGATGAAATCGTTAAAGGTATTGAAGTTGAGACTAGCAAGCGTTTACCAGAAAGATTGCGTTCTTCTCTAATTGGCGATATTGTGATTGATCCTAAAGTCAAAGTATCAATATCTACAACTGAGGCTCCTTCAAGTTTGGGTTATATTGCCAGACTATGGACAATTCTTCAAAAAGATAAGGCGATCGCACCGTTCGATATTTTGCCTTTAGCGACCCGCATACTCAGCAAGCGACAGACTCTCACCATTGGACGTGATGTAATCTCTAAACTAGCTCAGCGATCGCTAGTAAGAGTAGTGCGTGAAGTGTTATTACGCGACGAGAAGAAATATCAAGATGATCAGCAGCAGGATTTGGTCAATAATTCTATTCGCAATCCTCAAGGTGAAGAGCGAGAACTAGTTGGCTCTGGTTTAAGACGACCTGTAAATGGTCGTAGTTGGTAAAACAAAAGGAGCGCTAAACGCTCCTTTTGTTTCTTAAAAGAAAAGTTTTATTCCTGACTCTGTACAAGCAGTCTCCAGCAAATCACTTAAACTCAGCTCCCCAGACCATTTTTGCAAATAATCAAAATCAAGGCGATCGCCCTGAATTTTTAGCACACCCAAAACATCGCGCCATTGCCTCTGTGATTCATTCTTAGTCATCCGATACCAGACTAGTTTTTGCAAAATGATATCTTCAGGAGTGGGCAAGACTAGCATTTGATCGGGGTTTTGCCGAACTAGTTGCGATCGCCGACGTTGAAATTCAATTTGAGGAAAAGGATTATCTTTAAGTACAAAAACATCTATTTTCCCCAGAGAGTCATTATCAATAAGATTAAAAGAACGTTTAAACCTAATTGCATCTCGAACCGCATCTTCAGACACATAGAATCTCGGTTGAAGAGCTTGCAGTAGTGGAATTAGTTTTCCTATTTCTAAATCAGCAACAATATCCACATCTTCGGTTGCTCTCGGCTCTCCCATCAATGTACTTGCAACTGAGCCACCGACTAAATAGGGAATATCTAAATTATTAAAAACAGTGGCTATATCCAGCGCTAGTGAAATTGGATCAGTAAGCATAAGCGGTTGAGCGTATTCAGAAATATTTTGATAGACAAGATCGGAAAAATTAGATTTTAATGTAGCTTTAGCAAATTCATATCGCAATTCCTCTAAGCTTGCTTTTGGATAACGTTGTTGAAGACCAATTAAACAAAGTTCTAAGCATCCTTTTGTCCAACTGGTTGCCCTTTCAGCTTTTTGAATTAGAGTTAGTGCTTTTAACCGACTAAACAGATATATCTCTGCATCAATGCTGGTGTCAATGGATTGGGTTTTGTATCCTACAGGAGCGCTTAGCATGTGATTTTACCTGTCCATCTGACTAGGGCAAACAAAGGTTAATATAAACGAAAACACCCTGTAAATTATGCTAACACAAGACGATCTAAAGAGTGAGCTAGATGCATTGGCTAGTCCAACAAAAGCGATCGCGCTTTCTCGCTTTTTTAAAACTGGTAAAGGCGAGTATGGAGAAGGCGATCGCTTTTTAGGTATTACCGTGCCAGAGCAACGCCAATTAGCCCAAAAATTTATCAGTCTAAGCTTTGATGAGATAGAACAACTTCTCCAAACTGATATTCATGAATACCGTCTTACTGCGCTGTTGATTCTCACCTATCAATATCCTAAAGTCGATGTTTTTAAAAGAGAAGCAATATTTAATTTCTATCTCAAACATACCAAGTGGATTAACAACTGGGATTTAGTAGATGTCACCTGTCGTCAAATTTTGGGCGTACATTTACTTAATCAAGACCGTAATATTCTTTACGAATTAGCCCGATCGCAAAATCTTTGGGAACAGAGAATCTCAATTGTTTCTACCCTAGAATTTATCAAACATCAACAGTTTGCCGATACTCTCGAAATTGCCATAATTCTGCTAAATCATTCTCACGATCTCATTCATAAAGCAGTTGGCTGGATGTTGCGTGAAGTTGGCAAACAAGATCGTCAGATTTTAGTAGGTTTTTTGGATATCTACTATCAGCAAATGCCCCGCACGATGTTGCGCTATGCGATCGAGCATTTTGATGAACCAAACCGAAAAGCATATTTGTCAAAGCCCAAGAATTGAGTGACGGCATTTCGTGCCGTCACTCAATTCTTGGGCTTTCGCACATCTTGGCAATATTGTTTAACTGCTTCCGTAATTATGCTGTTTAGGTCTACATACTTGTTTGCAAAAGGCGGTTGCCAATCGGATAAGCCCAAGACATCGTGGGTTACAAGGATCTGTCCATCACAGCCTTGCCCCGCACCAATGCCAATTGTAGGAACAGGAATCAGTTTCGTAATCTGGGTCGCTAACTCCGCAGGAATATTTTCTAATAAGAGTGCAAAAATACCAGCTTCAACTAAAGCTTTGGATTGATGTAAAATTTCTGAGGCTGCATCAGGAGTACTACCTTGAACCCGATAACCGATTCGATGTACAGATTGTGGCGTTAATCCTACATGCCCCATCACAGGCATTCCCGCTTGCACTAATTTGTGAATAGTTGCCACCATATCGGGATAGCCACCTTCGAGCTTAATACCCCGCGCATCGGTTTCTTTAAAAATACGCCCAGCCGATAGCATCGCTTCTTCAGTACTAACTTGATAGCTAAGAAATGGCATATCGACAATTAGAAAAGCATTTTCGACCCCGCGCCCAACAGCTTGAGCATGATGGATCATTGCATCAAGAGTAACGGGAAGCGTGTTTTTATATCCAAGCGTCACCATCGCCAAAGAATCACCCACCAAAATCATATCCACGCCAGCTTTATCAAGCAGTTTAGCGATCGCATAGTCACTTGCTGTCAGCGCCGTGATCGGCTTTTTTTGCTGTTTCAATTTTTGCAATTGGGCGATCGTTACTGACATCGGGGCATTCCTCGCAAGTATTAAAGAACCAATTTGTTGTTGCTCTGCCGCGCCACAACAAATTGGTTCTTTATTTTATAGGGCTAACATCTAATGTAAACTTTTTAAAGCAAACGCAAAAGATTTATCGAGTTCGGTACGAGAAGCAAACATTATGCAAGTTGGTCAAAAAGTTCGTGTTCGTAGTTTCAAAGATGGTAGCGGTAAGGCGATCGCTAATAAAGTCGGCGAGATCGGAGTCATTAAAGAAGAAAAGATTATGGATGGTAGTAAATGGGGCTTCGTTGTCAAATTCCCTGACAGTACCAAGTCTTGGTTTTTTGCAGATGAGTTAGAATCAGTAGTCTAAAACTGTCATGATGTCGCGCAATGCGCGACATCATCGTTGATAAGCCCTATGGCAGATATTAATCGTCAAGATATTATTCGGGGCATGATGGCTGAGGTTGATGGATTAAGCTATAGCATGGCTTCAGCTAGTCTTGAAGCAGCTTTAGCTTGCGTCACCAAGGCTTTAGCCGACCACCAGTCAGTCATCTTAAGTGATTTTGGCAAGTTTGGAGTGCGTCATCGTCGAGCCCGTTTAGGTATGCATCCTCGTACCCATCAGCCAATTCAGATTCCCGAAGTTAATATTCCCCATTTCACCCCAAGCCCTAATCTAAAAAAGCTGGTGCAAAAGCCTAAGGAAGTGGAGGTAAAATAAAGAACCAATTTTTAGTGGCTTGGCTTTGCTAAGCCACTAAAAATTGGTTCTTTATTAAATTTCAAAAGCCTAACTAAGAAGATCCAATGAGCCTAATTCTGACATTTATCGGTAAGGGCGGCGTTGGCAAAACGACAACTGCGATCGCTGCTGCGCGTGCTTTTGCCGCCGAGAACAAAAAAGTTTTATATGTTGGTCAACAAGCTGGTGATACTCTCAGCATGAGGCTCGGCGTAGATCTGAGCAGTGAGCCACAATTGGTCGCGCCAAATTTTGCAGCCGTACATTTGCAATCAACTGTTTTGCTGGAAAAATATTGGGACAAAATGAAAGGGCTGGAAAATCAGTACCTACGTACTCCTTTTTTTAAAGAGGTTTATGGTCAAGAACTTGGCATTTTGCCAGGTATGGATTCAGCTCTAGGCTTGAGCTTTTTGCGGGAACGTGATGCCGAAAGCAAATATGACGTAATTATTTACGATGGCATGGGCGATCTTGAAACCTTAAGAATGTTAGGGATGCCAGAAATTTTAGGATGGTATTTACGTCGTTTTAAACAGGTATTAACAGGTTCTGCGATCGGTCAAGCAATATCACCTTTTGTTGAGCCAATTTTAAGAAGCATTCTGCAAGTTTCTAGCACCGATGATATTTCGCAACAGGCTGGTGAAATGTCTTCAGTATTAACACGCGGTCAAAAAGCTGTGAACGATCCGAGTCGCGTAGCGGCTTATTTGGTCACAACTGGAGATCCCTATGCGATCGCTACAGCCAAATATCTATGGGGCAGTGCACAGCAAATTGGCTTAACCGTTGGTGGTGTATTTTCTAGAGATCAGATTACCGATTCAGATTTTGAACCTCTTGCAGTATGCCAAGTTCCCGATCAGGTGACTGAGTTAACAATTCCTGAGAATCTTGCTAATCTTGCACCAAAACCCATTGAAATAAATGCAGTAACTAAGCAAGTCAAGTTGTTTTTGCCAACATTCAATAAAAAACAGGTCAAACTAATCCAGTTGGGGCCAGAAGTCACCATCGAAGCAGGCGATCAACGCCGCAATATTTTCTTGCCAAACGAGCTGTCAGGCAAACAAGCTACAGGTGCTAAGTTTCAGGATTCCTATCTCATCATTTCCTTTGGCTAATACTGCCTTCTCAGTGAATAATTATGCGTGCACGGCAAAGCCGCGCACGCATAATTATTCACTTTAATAATGACCATTTTTTTGGGTGGGAAGGGAGTAGCTTCGTGCTGCCCCATCTTTTTAGACATAAAACCCAAAGGATAGTTGCAGCACTTCAAACGCAACTATCCTTTGGGTTTTGATTTGTCCTAGTACACTTGGCGACAGCTACACATAGATAAAGATTTGCAATAACTAAAATAAATTTATTGAAACTATTGCAAGTAATTCTCTTTAGTGTATAAATATAGTTAACCAGCAAATAATTTGATTAATGCTCCTAACAATCGATTTGTGAGCAACAAAGACAAATTTCTAATACTAAATTTTTTTACTTGGCATATTTTCTGTGATGAAACCCATTTTTTTTTATGCTCCTCTAATACTTTCAGGGCTTGTTTTTTGTTTAGTGACGGGCTGTAGTGGCACAAGCACCCCAGAAGCTGCTAAGTCTGGAGCTAATACTACTCCAGCGTCACCTACTGCGGTAACGCCTACGGCATCTAAATCCAGCAAAATTGATATCAACACAGCTCCAATTGCGGAACTTGACAAATTAGAGCTTCCAGGAACAAAACCTTCGTTATCGGAAAGGATTCAAGGTGGCAGACCCTATAAACAAATTGATGACCTCGTAACGAAAAAGGTGATCTCCGTAGAAGAATTCAAGCTAATTCAAAATCTAGTTACCACTGAAACCACCAAGTAGAAAAAGTATGGATTTTAGTAGCGCACTGCCGACTTTCTTAATCACCCTTAGAGAAGGAACAGAGGCAACTTTGGTTGTGGGAATAGTGTTAGCTTACTTGATACAGGCAAAGCAATCTAACCTACAAAAATGGGTTTATTTAGGGGTGGCGGCAGGTTTGTTCGTCAGTAGCATCATGGGCGCGATCGCTCAGAAGCTCCTTGGTGGCTTTAGCGGTACGATCTATTATTTGACTAAAGGTATTTTTTCGCTAGCGGCGATCGTGATGCTGAGTTGGATGTTGATTTGGATGACTCAACAAGCTAAAACTATGCGCCATCAAGTTCAAGCCAATCTCGAAAAAGCAATTAACTCGACAGAAACGCGCAAAGCAGGTTGGGGCGTATTTACCTTAATTGCGGTTGCAGTTTTGCGAGAAGGCGCAGAAACAGTTCTATTTATTACAGGTACATTGTCTCCTGACCAAACTGTATCAGGGATGGCTCAGTATGCACCAGCGATCGGTTGTGTTGCAGGAATTTTTGCTGCGATCGCAATCGGGCTAGCTATTTTTAAGTTTGGGGTCAAGCTAAATATTCGCGCTTTCTTTCAAGTTTTAGGAGTTATCCTGTTACTAATTGTTTCAGGATTAGTCATTACTTCTCTTTCAGCATTTGATCTGGCAAATACGATTGACAAAGTTTTCAATCCCATAACTCAATCCTATGAGTTTCTCGATCCACCTCGTCGAGTCATAGAATGGTTTACCCTAGGCTCACAGGTTACAGATACTTCATCAATATTACCTGCCGATAAATTTCCTGGGATTATCTTCTCAACTTTATTTGGCTATTCTGATAAGTTATACGCCAATCAGGTTGTCAGTTATTGTATATTTCTATCAACGATGGGAACCATATATTTCCGTTCTCTAGAAGGTAAAAAGCTTTTTCGCTAAAACAAAAAAAATAAAGGGGGGCGCGATGCGCTCCTTTTTACGATTTACTTTAAATAATATCCGTGTCTTTTGGTATAAATAAGCTGACATGCAACTTAGCCCTCGATTTAAATGGTTTTCTCAACCGCTCGATCGCTATGCGATTGGGCTAGCAGCATTGTTAGCAGTAGCGATCGCCATACTTTTATGGGTAGGCGATCGCACAGCACCACAGGTGAGAGAGTTTAGCTGGCAGGGACAGAGGATTGATGCTACTAATATCTCTTTTTCTCTAACATTTAATCGTCCAATGGATCGCGATAGCGTTGAGAAAAACCTCAAATTTGATCCACCGCTCTCAGGGAAAACCAGTTGGTCATCACGGCGGATGTCCTATACGCCCTTAGCGCCAGCCACCTATGGTAAATCCTATACAGTTAAACTAGAAAATGCCTATGATCGCTTTGCTAGTGAATCTGGTAATAAAAAAGTGATCGAACCATTTACTGGTAGTTTTACGACACCAAATTCTTATTTTGCATATATCGGCTCACAGGGAGAAGAAAAAAGTCGCCTTATAATTTACGATGTGCTACAAAAGAATAAGCGCATTCTAACACCTGCTAATCTGGCTGTTATAGATTTTCGGATTTATCCTGATCGCCAAAAAATCCTTTTTGGGGCGATTGAATCGGTGGGGCAAAGCTTACTTGATCAAAAACTTTATCTGGTAACAACGGGAATCGATCGCGAAGATCGCTTAACGCCAAATCCGCCAGAAATCAAACCTATACTTGGTAGTGATGACTTTCAAAACTTTAAATTCGATCTCTCGCCCGATGGCAAAAACATCTTGGTGCAGCGCCTTAGCCGCCAACAAGTCGGGCGATATGGACTCTGGCTTATCAAAGATAACGAACAACCAAGATCGCTTGATAATCAGCCAGGAGGCGATTTTATGTTTACGCCCGACAGCGCGTCGGTGGCAATCGCTCAAGGCGAAGGAGTTGCGATTTTGCCTCTTGAGCCACAAGCCCCACCGCTGGACTTTCTCCCAAGATTCGGTACGGTTTTAAATTTTGGTAGAAGCGGTACGCAAGCAGCCACGATTAAATTTAATAAGGACTATACGCGATCGCTATATTTGGTAAATAACCAAGGAGTACAAAAGGAACTCACGAAAATTAATGGGTCAATTCTTGGTGCTCAGTTTGATCCTCAAGAAAAGACTATATATTGCTTACTCACTGATGTTGAACAAGATACTGCCAAAAATATATTCCGTGAGAAGCCATATCTCGCTGCCATTAATTTAGAAACAACTGAATTGCGAAGACTTTTAGAACTTCCACCACAAAGAGAAGTTCAATTTAATATTGCTCCTGATGGTCAATCAATCCTCTTAAATTCTGCAATTCCCAGTGACAAAAACACCTCTAATTCATCACCTATTCCCGAAGATTCTGCTCAAGCTTCTAGAAACACCCGCGCTCCGCAAGTGCCAACCCAGTTAATTATGTTGCCGATTAATAATCAAGGAGCAAATCCTCTGCAACCCGAAGTATTGCCCATGTTCGGCACAGTTCCACGCTGGTTGCCATAGACTACGGCAATTTTCGGAACGAAATAAAAGAAAATCCTATAAAGTGTTGCTTCGCAACACTTTATAGGATTTTCTTTTTTCTGGGTTGAGCGCAAAGCGTTGTAACAGCATAATTTAAGGTTAAAATACAATCAGTTCCACGGAGGTAAATATATGCCAGCTACATCAGTACTTAAGCGCCTCTTCAACGTGAAAGAATATGATCGGATGTCTGAATCTGGAGTGATAGCTGACGGTGAGCGCGTAGAACTAATTAGAGGAGAAATAATTAAAATGTCACCCATTGGTAGAAGACATGCAGCTTGTGTAATTCGATTGTCTGATGTTTTTACAAGAAAATTAGGTGATCGCATTTTACTAAGTGTGCAGAACCCTTTAGCTTTAGATAACACTTCTAAGCCTGAACCAGATGTAGTGTTGTTAAAGCGTAAATCTGATTGCTATGAGTCTGGACTACCACAGCCTGCTGATGTATTTCTATTAATCGAGGTGGCGGATAGTACTGTTGATAGCGATCGCGAGTTAAAAATTCCTCTCTATGCTGAAGATGGAATTACTGAAGTTTGGTTAGTTGATATTAATAGTGCTTGTATAGAAGTTTATCGTCAGCCCACTGCGAATGGTTATCAAGAAATCCAGAAATTCTATCGTGGTCAAAACTTATCTATTCTTGCTTTTCATGAGGTAAGTATTACTGTCGATGAAATCTTGGGATAGAGAAGCTGATAGAACAACAGTTGTTGTGACAGGTATTGGCATGATGACAGCGATCGCATCGGGTCGTGAAAATACTTGGCAAAAACTTTTAGAGAACAAATCAGGAATTAAGTTTGACCATCAATTACAACTTCCTGTTGCCAGAATTAATTGTTTAGAGAATTCTCATTCATCGCGATCGCAAGATTTATTAGAAAAAGCTACTTTAGAAGCGATCGCTGATGCAAATCTAGAAATTCCATTACTGAAATGCGGGGTAGTCATTGGTTCTAGTCGTAGTAACCAAAGAGAATTAGAATTACTTCTAGATAAACCTGACCAGATCTTAATTGAGAATAAATGGTGGCAATGTCAGCCAGCGAATTTATCAGCACAAATTGCTAATTTATTGCAAACTCAAGCTCCTGTATTCGCGCCGATGGCAGCCTGCGCAACTGCTAACTGGGCGATTGCTCAAGCTTGTCAATTAATCCGTTCAGGTCAATGTGAAATGGCGATCGCAGGTGCAACCGATGCGGCGATTACACCACTCACGATCGCAGGATTTCAAAAAATCAATGTATTAGCTAAATCAGGTGTGTATCCCTTCAGTCAGGAGCGTGAAGGTTTTGCTTTAGGGGAAGGAGCAGCCGTGCTAGTACTAGAGTCGTTGGAATCTGCAAGGCAGAGAGGTTGTAAAATTTATGGTAAAGTTTTGGGTTGGGGAATTACTAATGATGCTTATCACGCCACTAGTCCTAATCCTGACAATAAAATGGCGGCGATCGCAATTAAAAATTGTTTAACGCGATCGGAAATTAGTGCTGGTGATATTGGTTATATCAATGTGCATGGTACGGGGACGCAAATGAATGATGCCCGTGAAGCAGAATTAATCCAAAGACTTTTTCCTGAGAGTAAAGTGAGCACAACCAAAGGAGCCACAGGGCATACGCTGGGTGCAACAGGGATGATCGAGGCAGCATTTTGTCTATTAGCTTTGCGCGATCGTATTTTGCCTCCTACTTTAGGAATGCAAACTCCTGCTTTTGATTTACAAATGCTTCGACAAGCTGAGCAATCGCCTAATCTTCAATATGCGCTTAATTTCAGCTTTGGCTTTGGAGGTCAAAATGCGATTGTTGCTTTCGGTCAAAATTTATAGAGATGACGCTTCGCGTCACGCGTCATCGACAGGGGCGATCGCAATGCTGGATAGGTCAGTGAAGCTTTTGGGATTAGTGGGGTCAAACTCTCTGATTTTTTCGACAGTACCGCGATTGCAGCTTAGGCGAATGGGAAGATTTCGATTAACTGGAAACACTTCAAAACTAAATCCTTTGCGGTTCCATTGTTTTGATTCTTTTACTTCTTTGACTTCTTCATATCCCAATCTTGCCAAAGCAGAAGCTAGTAATTTAACTGATTGCGAATCGCCGATATTGAGATAGATGCTATGTTTTTGGAAGACTTGAGGGGATGGTAGATGGGGCTGGAGCGCGTTAATGGTGGTAGCGATCGCTAGGTTATGTTGTGGTTTGGCAAGCAATTCCGCTAATATCTCAATCCTTGTCCAAGCAGTTTCTAAATCGATTTGGGTGGATTCGTAGGGAAATGTATCAAGGGGTTGATATAGATAAACGCGCCATGACATTGACTGGAGTTGTAATGCCCATCGGGTTGCTTCTTCGACGGTGGCGGTGACGATGAGTAATGGTTTAGTTTGTTGTTGACATAGGTGGGTGCTAATCAGTCCTTTGCCTAAGCGTGATAGTCCTGATAGGGATATGCTTTTAGCTGTTGTCAGTTTCTCACCTATTTTTGTGGCTATAGGCGATCGGGCTATGTTCTCTAGGACTGCTGTGAGGGTCATGGGTATAGTCATGAATAGACTAATTCAGGTTCATTGATGAGGCGTAATAGCTTGACAGGTTCGATTGTTTCCATAGCGAAGGTATTGCCTTTTTTATCGGTAAAGTCGATTAGGAATGCTTTGTTATCAAAGGACATTAAAACTGTTCCCATTTGTCCTCGTCGCAGTAGAATTTGCTGATGAGTGACTTTATGAGTAGCGATCGCCTCTTCTGTTAAAGCAACAAGATCATATTCTTGGATTTCGTTCATAGTTGTTTTCTAATCAATAGGGTAATTTCATTGGCTAGGATTTGAAGATTGTGGGTCATGCTTATTGTAGCAAGGTTGTTATAGGCGATCGCACAAGATTAAGCTTTGACAGAGCGAAAATACCCTTAGATATATCTAGGATTTTTATGAGTGCTGCATTAAGTTGTACTATAGCTATAGGCAAAGTGATTAGGACATAGTAATCAAATAAATTGACTAAATGATGTATTTCCTTACTGACTCTACTGATATAAATAGAATTCATTTATCCTCAAAGATAAACATACAGAACCGTAGCCAATTGGGACAGTTTTTAACACCTGCTCCAATTGCTCGTTTTATGGCAAGACAATTTAATAATCTTTCAGGACATATCAGTTTGCTTGATGCAGGAGCAGGTGTTGGAGCATTATGCGCAGCTTTTGTAGAGCAATTGTTAGTTACTACTAATCCAATAGAAAGTTGTTTTATAACTGCCTATGAGATTGAGCCAAGTTTTATCCCAACTTTAAAACAGCAATTGATCGAATGCTGTGTTGCTTTAGAGCATAAAGGAATTAAGTCTGGTTATTGCTTATATGAAAAGAACTTTATAGAAGATTCTGCTCAAATAAATTCACCACTTCTGACTAAATTTAAAAGCTTATTTAGTCATGCAATTCTAAATCCACCTTACAAAAAAATTAACAGTCAATCATCTGAAAAAAAAGCTCTCTTAAATCTTGGCATTGATACGGTTAATCTTTACAGTGCTTTTGTCTGGATTGCGATGTTGCAACTTGCAGAAGATGGAGAGATGGTTGCTATTACCCCAAGAAGTTTTTGTAATGGGATGTATTTTCGTCCTTTTCGTAAAGCGATTTTACAAGATATGGGGATTCACAAAATCCATATTTTCAAGAGTCGTTCAACTGCTTTTATCGATGATGATGTATTGCAAGAAAATATTGTTTTTCAGGCTGTCAAAACAAAACTTAAACCTAATTTTATAGAAGTTACTAATCATACTGGAAATACTTTAGATGAATTTTCAGAAATAAGAAAAGCTCCCTACGATCAAGTAATTGATATGAATGATCGTGAACAATTTATTCACATTATCACTAACTCTCTAGAAGATGCATTAAGAATACAAATGCATAAAATGCCCTGTACTTTAAACGAACTTGGTTTAGATATATCAACTGGTCCAATTGTTGATTTTCGGCTCAAGGCTCATTTAAGAAGTTACTTAGATAATAAAAATATTCCTCTTCTCTATCCAGAATCAATCAAAGCAGGTATGGTTGACTTCCCTCCAAAAAACCCGCGTAAAGCGATCGCAATCGAACATAATTCTGCAACCCAGCAATGGTTAATCCCCAAAGGGTGGTACGTTATGACCAAGCGATTTTCAGCAAAAGAAGAAAAACGTCGCGTTACGGCTGCGGTTTGTCCTCCTATGGATGAACCGTTATTGGGTATAGAAAACCATCTTAACTACTTTCATGCTAAAGGGAAAAGCTTGCACCCTGATCTCGCAAGAGGTTTAACAGCTTTTCTCAATTCAACATTATTTGACAATTATTTTCGTCAATTTAGTGGTCATACACAAATCAACGCCACAGATTTGCGTAGAATGAAATATCCTTGTAAAAATACTTTGATGTCTTTAGGGAGTCAAATTGATGACTCCATACTCGATCAAAAATCTCTCGATAATCTTGTCCATAAAACTCTGTCAATTATGAGCGAAGTAACTAACGCAATCCAAGCTAGTCAGCGCATTGAAGAAGCTCTTGCTATTCTCAAAAATATCTCTGCACCTAAAGAACAGCAAAATGAACGCTCAGCGCTTTGCTTGCTGGCATTGGCAAATATTCGTCCCGATCATCTTTGGAGTCAAGCGACAGCCCCAAGCCGCAGAATTACCGAAATGATGGATTGGTTTCGTGATTACTACGGTAAACAATATGCACCTAATACAAGAGAAACAGTAAGAAGACAAACGATGCATCAATTTGTACAAATGGGACTAGTAATAGAGAATCCAGATCGTCCAGATAGACCAATTAATAGTCCTAAGTGGTGTTATCAACTTCATCCACAAGCTCTTTATCTTTTACAATCGTATGGTTCTGAGCAGTGGGAAGAATCTCGGCAGAATTATGCTATTTCAGTCAGAAATATATTGCAGGATAAGGAACGAAATATATCGATGATTCCAGTTACATTACCTGATGGTAGCTCAATTCAGCTTTCGGCAGGCGGACAAAATTTATTAATAAAAGACATCTTAGAAGAGTTCTGTCCTAGATTTACACCGAAAGGAATCGTTTTATACGTTGGTGATGCGGGAGAGAAATTTATTGTTAATGCGACTCAAAGATTTAAAGAACTTGGTATCGAACTCGATCCCCACGGTAAAATACCAGACTTGGTAGTGCATTATGAAGATAAGGGCTGGCTTGTATTAATAGAAGCTGTAACTAGTCACGGTGCTGTTAATCTAAAGCGTCGCAATGAATTAAAGCAAATTTTTCATTCCAGCCGAGCTGGATTAGTTTTTGTTACCGCATTCCCAAGCCGAAAAGAAATGACAAAATATCTAGCCGAAATTTCTTGGGAAACGGAAGTTTGGGTAGCTGATCAGCCAGACCATATGATTCATTTCAACGGAGAAAGGTTTCTTGGTCCCTATGAATAACAGACAGCATTCAAAGCAGGGATTAATCCACGCATCACCGCAACCTGCATTGCCTTAGCTTTCCGCACTGAACCATGACGATAAACCTGCATTAACTCATTCAGCTTTTTAACTTCCTGTGCATTAAGCAATCCTTCACTATTTCGAGCTTGTAAATCACTAAAAAGCCTTTGCTGCTGTCCACCCATTTGCAAATTACAAAGAGCCAGAACCTGTTCATCAGGCAGTGCCTCTATGGGAATATCATTAATTGTGCGATCGATCCATTCAATCAGCATTTCTTCAATCCCCTGACGATTGAGCGCAGCAATTTCCCTAACTTTTTTTGCCAAAGGTTCGGGACGTTCTAAAGCGATCGACTCAGACATATTGCCTCGTAGACAACACTAAATTTTGATTGATTAAATACAGTATAACCGTCAAAAACCGCACCTAAGCAATCTCCGCCAAAGGCATAAAACTTGCACTTTCCAACGCACGAGATGCAAACAGCAAACAAGCCCTAATATCCGCCTCAACCAAACCTTCATACTCATCCAAAATCTCCGTCACAGTTGCACCATGAGCCAGCAGATTTAGAATGTACTCAACAGATAACCGTGTCCCTCTAATGACAGGCTTTCCCACCATCACTCTAGGACTAGAAGAGATCCGATTTAACAAATTTTGTTCTTTCATATTTTCTAAGAATTTAACTTGACTTATCACAACCATCATACATAACCAAACTTCTGATTACTTTTTGCGAAGTCTCTCTAGAAGTTGAATTCGTTTTTGTTGCCACCAATCATCATTAATCTCGATCGCCTCACCACTATCCAAACCCTCTAACAGCAAAGTTTCCAAACGCGCTTGAGCAACCCTCTCCGCCTCTTGACGCAGCAACTGCCGAATATATTCACTCGTAGTACTGTAGCCACCCTTAGCAACCTGTTCATCTATAAAAGTCTTCATAGAATCAGGAACAGAGATATTTACTGTAGTCATAGCTAGTAGTTATGTATATTTCTGACTATTCAATTATGGCAAATATTGCCAACTTTTGTCAAACAGCGATCGCGATTCAGGGTAGAGATGATAAGATATCAAAGTATAAACCTCAATGTGAAAGTGATTTATACACAGAAATTAGGAGTTAACTTATGCGGACAATCACCCTACAAATTGATGATAGCGTTAGCGACAAATTTCTATGGTTACTTGATCGCTTCTCTAAAGACGAAATTAAAATTTTAGACCAATCCGATTATGTCAGCGATGATGAATATCTTAGAGGAATTGAAGGAATGGTTCAAAGTATCAAGATAGCCCGTGCTGAACCCATTGAACAAGGCGTAACTCTAGATAAACTGGATTGGTAATGTACAAAATAATTTTCATGACGCAAGCTCAAAAAGATGCCAAAAAGCTTGCTTCCAGTGGATTGAAACCCAAAGTTCTGCAACTAATCAAGATTATTGAAGAAGACCCATTACAATATCCGCCAGATTATGAATTTTTAAAAGGAGACATGAAAGGGCTAATCAGTCGCCGCATCAACAAACAGCATCGGATAGTTTACGAAATCTTTGAATCAGAAAAATTGATCAAAATCTATCGGATGTGGAGTCATTACGAATAGCTCTATTCAAGCGTCTCGCTTTTTAGGACTAGGCTTAGCCACTTTACTAGATCGCTTTGGCTTCCCCTGAGCAGCTTTCTTTTCTTTCCCAGTAGCAACCTTACCCAAATTCGGCTTAGCCGCCTCATCAAGATCGCCAAACTTCTTCGACCACCACTTCTCCTGAGAAGACCAGAAAAAGACCACATCCGCATGATCCTTGCGTTGACGCGCCTGAACATCCGCACACTTCAACATCACCTTATTCACACCTTCCTTAGTATAGGGAAACTTAGCCAAAGGCTTACCACAGACTGGACAAGCAAAACTAGTAACCTCCGCCGTCACTGCATTCTCGCCCTTCGGTTGAGGAATCTCCCACTGATTACGGCGATCGCTCCAAAACATGACCAGATTCTCACAGCCATGCTCGCACTTGAGAAAATGCCCACCACTCACCTTCTTAGAAGGAATCTTACTGAGCGGATGGTTACAAGTAGGACAAGCCACATCCGAAAGCTCATTTTTACGATCGCTTGGCTGTAAATCCGCACCGAGATTTGTATAAGCCCGCGCCAACATTGGCTGAAAATAGGACTGATGCCAACCAATCAAATAGCTTTGCCATTCCAACTTACCCACCGAGATTTCATCCAAAGTCGTCTCCATCCCTGCGGTGAAATCGGCTCTGAGCAAATCGGGAAAAGTTTTATGCAACACATCATCCGTAGACATTCCCAAAGCCGTAGGTTCGAGAACCTTACCCTTGAGTAACACATAGGTTCTATCCTTAAGCGTCTTGACGATCGCTGCAAACGTACTCGGTCTACCCACACCCTGACGCTCTAGCACCTGTACCAACTTTGCCTCGCTATACCTAGCAGGAGGTTGAGTTTGTTTCTGCGTAAACCCCGCATTTGCCAAAGCCAAGGTCTGACCGCTCGTTAACGCAGGAATATGTTTATCCTTACTCAAATCATTCCAATAGCGCGTATAACCCGCAAAGGTGAGAATACTACCCCTAGTCTGCCAAAGCGTCGAACCTGCCTGAATAATCACCCGACTTTTCTGAATCAAAGCATTCGCACATTGAGAAGCCACGGCTCTGCGCCAGATTAACTCATACAGTTGATGTTGTTTCGCACTGAGATGGTCTCTCACCGTTTTCGGCGTAATACTCAAATAGGTAGGACGAATCGCTTCATGGGCGGATTGAGCATTCGCCTGTTCGCGATGACGAGTAGTTTTCTTGGGCACATTATCAGGATCGTGTTTTGATAGCCATTCCTTCACCTCCGCACAAAACTCAGGAGCGAGACTAGTGCTATCAGTGCGGTGATAGGTAATCAAACCCTTGCGACCTTGGGGCAAATCGACACCCTCAAACAACTCTTGAGCCACCTTCATCGTCTCTTCAGGCGATAGCCCTAATCTTACCGAGGCAGCTTGCTGGAGTGAACTGGTAATAAAAGGCGGCAACGGGGATTTTTGAGCAGTGACACCCGAAGCTTCGCGAACAACATGGGGATGATTACGGGCTACTTGAATAATTCTGGTAGCTTCCGCTTCCGACAAAACCCGTTTTGACTCAACCGTAGATTCCGCATTCACTTCCGCCGCATCATCGGTGACATCGTTATCGTCAAGCACAGGCTCAATCTCACTGCTACCCGCATAGAAAGCTGTGAACCCTTCAGCATATTCTGTCCATACCGACCAGTAAGTAATCGGCACAAAGGTATTAATCTCGCGTTCCCTCTGACAGACGATATGCAAAGCCACCGACTGCACCCGCCCAGCCGAGCTACCGCCGCTAGTACGACGCACAAGTGGTGAAACCTTAAACCCAATCAACCTGTCCAAGCATTGTCTAGCACGTTGCGCGGAAATCAAGTTCAAATCTAACTGATGAGCATTGGCGATCGCCGCTTTAACTGCCGTAGGCGTAATCTGGTTATAAACAGCCCGTTTAGGATTACGAAGATGGAGTTGCTGTTGTAAATGCCATGCAATCCCCTCACCCTCGCGATCGCCATCGGTAGCCAGCACCACTTCTGAAGCATTCTTCACCGCCGCCCGTAATTTGGTGACTACCTGTTGACCCTTACCTTCCGTCAATTGATAACGGCATTCAATTTTGTTGGTATCTTTGTGCATGGTAAAGCCCAAACTATCTTCACCATCTTTAGCCAGTTCCGTAAAGTGACCAAAAGAAGCTTCCACTTGCCATTCACTGCCAAGGATGGCTTGGATGGTTTTGCATTTGGATGGAGATTCAACGAGTAATAGCTTTTTCATATTTTTATACCTGTGTAAACTTTATCGCCAAACGGACTTATTTCTGATTTTCAAGAGGTTTGGTTTGCTGTGCATTCAACATGGCGACAGCCCTACTGATATTGGCTGCATCTCGATCGGTAACATTAGATTCAATGATTTTGCCTTGCGACTCCACTAGGATCGAATTAACAGGACGATCCTTTGCCTTTAAAGTCATCGGATACTTCGCTAATCCATCAAACATCGACAGAGCCATAGATTGAATCTGGGATGACGCGAAGCGTCATCTATATAAAACTAAGAGTAATCGCTATACTGGTGAATGATATATTTGACCAGCAGTGCTTGAGCATCATCGTGTTCCTATGGGCTATGAGCCACTACACCACAAATATCGACCGCAAATCTTTGCTGACCTCGTTGGGCAAGAGGCGATCGCGCATACTCTTAGCAATGCCTTAAACACTAAGCGTATCGCACCCGCATACCTATTTACAGGCGCAAGAGGTACAGGCAAAACGTCCAGTGCGCGAATCATGGCAAAGTCGCTCAATTGCCTAAGCTCTGACCAACCTACTCCCAACCCTTGTGGCAAGTGTGAACTATGCCACAGCATCGCTAATGGTAATGCGCTGGATATTACCGAAATTGATGCGGCAAGTAATACTGGTGTTGATAATATTCGAGAATTAATCGAACGCGCCCAGTTTGCGCCAGTTAAGGCAAGATTTAAGGTTTATATTATTGACGAATGTCATATGCTCAGCACAGCAGCGTTTAACGCACTGCTAAAAACCCTTGAAGAGCCTCCCGATCGCGTTACTTTTATTCTTGCAACTACCGATCCACAGCGCGTATTACCAACGATTATTTCGCGATGTCAGCGATTTGACTTTCGGCGGATTCCACTTGATGCGATGGTCAAGCATTTAGGGAAGATTGCTGCAAATGAGAATATTAATATTCATATTGAAGCACTAACTTTAGTTGCTCAGATTGCTCAGGGTGGATTACGTGATGCAGAATCTCTACTCGATCAATTGAGTCTATTGGATGGAGAGATCACAGTTGAAGCAGTATGGGATTTAGTAGGTTCAGTTCCTGAACAGGATTTACTATCATTGATCGAAGCGATCGCAGCCGATCATTCCATTCAACTAATTGATTATGTGCGACGAATTATGGATCGGGGTCGAGAACCCTTGATCGTTTTGCAGAACTTAGCGAATGTATATCGAGATCTATTAATTGCGAAAACAGCCAGCGATCGCAGTGACCTCGTTGCCATGACTAGTTCTGGTTGGGAAAGGCTGAGTCAACTAGCTCAAAGTTTACCCATTCCTAATATTTTGCTAGGTCAACAACATTTGCGATCGGCAGAATTGCAAATCCGTAACACCACTCAGCCTCGCCTATGGCTAGAAGTTACACTCATGGGTTTACTGCCATCAGCACAGGGTGCGATCGCTCAGCCACAATCACCACTCCCTTCTTCGGCACAACCATTTATTCCATTGCGGACCCCTGCAACTCCGCAAGTTGCCACCCAACCACCGAAAACAAATCCTGCTGTACAAGCTCCACCTCAAGCTCTATCAATTCCAATACAAGAATCACCGCCAATCCCTCAAACGTTGAAAGTGGCTGAACCCTCTGCACCTTCAATATCCCCCCTACCTGCTATTGAAACGCCGATATCATCTGGAAGTGATGATATTGAGAACTTTGCTTCAGTTGGATATGATTTAGAGCAGATGTGGCAAAGCATTTTGTCAATGTTGCCAACACCTACAAAATGGGTTTTTATCCAGATACAGGCTCATATTCTTACGATCGATAGTAGTAGTGTCAAAATCGGCTTAGCTGGGAAGCGTGATGAAACCACAAAAAATATCGTGGTTCAGAAGCGCCCAGAACTAGAAGAAGTTTTTGCCAAACATTTGCAGCGCCCGATTAAGGTGATGTTTTCATTTGTGTCTACACCTCCACAAGCTGAAACAGTAAAAGTTGCGGCTCCACTTCCTGTTAGTCCTGCGATCGCACCGCCGCCAGTCACTTACCAAAATCCAATCCCACCTTCAGTTTCCAATACTCCAGCTACACCTCCATCGACAGTTCCACAAATAAACATTGCGCCGCCTAACCCTGTTAACCCACCTCAGAGCCAACACAAAGGTTATGTTGGGATGTCGGAAGATGATAGGGTGATCAAAAATTTGGCAGATTTGTTTAATGGACAGATTGTTGATCTTGATGAAGAAGCCGATGAGCAGTAGCTAGCTCTAGGTTCAAGTAATACCAATTCTTAAAAGTGTGGCAACACTTCTGTGAATTAAAACCCAAACCCTGTAAAGGTTTTAAAAACACAAAATGGTGTAGCCATTTTGTGTTTTGGTATAACATCTATAGCAACGTAAGAGATAGCTAGGACAAATCAAAAACCAAAAGACGAATGGCGGCGCGAAGCACCGCCATTCGTCTTTTGGTTTTTTGTCCTAAGCAAAACTTACATTGCTATATATAGAGACGTTAACTGCGCCAAAGTGAACAATTACGATTCTTTACCATTTTTACTTTTTACTTTTACCTTTTTACTTGGATAACTTGTGTTGACATTGCTTGCGGTAGATTAGCTCTAATTGATTGCCAACCTTCATGAATAGCTTGGTTTGCTGATCTTGCAGTGCAAGGAATAGGCGATGAAATGCCGAAGCAAAAATGGCAATAATTAAACCTGTCGCAGTTGTAATTAGTGCCTCTGCAATACCTTCGGTTAGTGATCCCGACTTCGTATTAGCCGCAACATCACCAATTTTGAGAGAATAAAAGGAACTGATTAACCCTATTACAGTTCCTAGTAGCCCCAATAAAGGCGCGATCGTAATCACTGCTTCGAGCAGCTTTTCACCCTTGAGCATTTCTGTTAATTCTTCGTCGGCAGTACTTTCAAGCGCCAGCCGAAATAGTTCAGGGTCTGGCTCCTCTAGGGCTAAGGGAGCATAGAGAAACCTTGCCACAGGAACCTTTAAGGATTGCTCCGCTGCCACTGCTGCTAGTTTCAGGTCTTGGCGAGCGATCGCCAAAATGTTTTCGGCAGTTTTTCGTTCTTGCTTGATGATGGCAAACCAAAAAATTAGCCGCTCCATGATCCCAGCCAACGCAAATACTGATAGTGCCGTGAGTGGGTACATAACTAGTCCCCCCGCCTTGAACAACTCAATCACTTGAATTGGACTCCTTTTCTTCTGCGGTTGACTCTCGTTCTTCGCGTTCTCGACTTAGTTGATTAATTAGCGACAGCACTTTGACACCACGTTCAAAGGATCGATCTTCATGGAAGACAACTTCGGGAACGCGCCGTAATGATAACCGTTGCCCAACTTCGCGCTTGATAAAGCCAGTGGCTGAAGCGAGAGCCTCCATAGTTTGCGCTCTAGCTTCTTCAGTACCATATATACTGACAAAGATTTTTACATGTTGGAGATCGCCTGATAGCTCGGCATCGGTAACACTAACCATACCCATGCCCACGCGATCATCTTTAATATCTTTAAGCAACATGTTACTGACTTCTCGCTTAATTAATTCAGCAACACGAGCAACTCGTCTTGTAGTAGCCATAGATTTGTACTTATCACAATAAACTTTAAGTTTTGAACTTTTTGATATAAAGTCCATCTCGGATGGACTTTATATCATAGGCTGTCGTAATACCGACAATCCTGACAGGGACCACAGGGGTTGACCGCACAGCGAATGTAAGGCGATCGCGCATTATATTTGCAGCTGACTTTGCCAATCACATAACCAAATCCATCAATGCAGGTCATCTCGGCTGGTACTGGTGCTTTGAGCTTTAAGGATATAGGCGTGGAGATCGCCGCCGAATTTATTTGCCGATAATGAGCTTGAGTACGGTGAAGCACCCACAGGGATAGGATTGGTGGCGCTACACCCACTAATAAGATGATAATGATATCTAACATAATGCTTAACATGGTGATAGTTCAACATGTGGCGAAGTTGAAGCTCAAATCAAATCTGCGTCAAGATTCACTAAGCGATGTCTAGTCCTAGCATAGCTCTTAATACTAGTGATACACCAATAAAACCACTAATGATTGCTGAAATCATAGCGATCGCAGTCAGAGGATTGTTGAATAAAGGAATAATTGGCGCAATCACTACAGAGAGAACGCCACCGGTGATTAGGGCGAGGAATTTGGGGTATCGCAGCAGGTTTTGGATAAAGTTTTTCATTGTTTAGTTAGTTTAATACATTAGTAAAAAATTCGCTCAGAACCTTTTATGTCTATGGATTTGAGCTTTTTAGCTGTGGGTAAGGCAAGGTCGAGATTTTGTGCTCGGCTTTGTAAGTAGTATTTTCTGACAAATATTTTGTCAAAGCTTCAGGATGATAATCCCAGTTTAATAGACCAGCTAGCCCCATAAACAAACCGAAAGCGGCAGGAACCATAGCTGCACCATAAAGCCAACCTTTTTGGGTGAGAGATGTCATTGCTAGCAAGGCGATCGCAAGGGCAAACGCAGCTTCTGACAAGTCAAACTGGTCATCATGGACATTCAACTGCTCGTAGAGTTTTTCAGTATCTAAGGCTTGCTGCTGTAGTTTGTCTTTTTCTTTATCTTGTTTAGCAGCGATCGCTTCATACTTGGCAATTTCTTTACTGTACTCAGCAAGGGCTTTGGTCTGCTGTGTCGCCAGAGCTTGTAACTTTAATTGAGCAACTGTCGATTTGGCAATTTCCGCGCGAACATTTCGAGCTTGATAAAATGCCCATGTATCAATGCGATCGGCTTGAGCTTTTTGCATGGCTTGGACTACATTGTCACTTTTAACTTTGCATACGCCCATAAAGGTAACAAACAAAACTACTGTGATCGCCACGTAATTATTAAGCTGATTCTTATTTTTGTTTTTTTGCTCTTTTGGCGAATCATTTTGCTTTTGAGAGCTGTCTTGATCTCCTAATTCTTTAGGTTCATCTTCGTTGTTTTCCTCAATAATCTCAGAGATATCAGATATTTCCATAACTTTTGGCTGTGTCTTTCTGTAAAAATATTTGCTAAATTAGGACAGTTAAGATACGAAGTGCAATTCACCGTATATCTTATTCAGCTGTTAGATTATATGACAACGTGATGGGTGATCTAGTTCTAGAAACTATTTAAGAAATAAAATCTGTCGTGATAAAGCTTTAAGGGATTCCCCCGATCCCCTTTCTAGTAGGAGATCCCAAAAAATTCTTAAGTAGGTACTTAGCGAAATTGTGAAGCAGAAATTTACATTACAGGAAAAATCTATGCCAAAAAAAATTATCAGCGCTCGCCTATCACGCTCACTTGTTTTAGGGATGATGCTGGCTATATCAGAAGTTGGCATCAAGCCTTCCTATTCCAATGCTTTGAAGGATATCCCCACTAAAATAATCACGATTGAATCTATTGATCGACCTAAAAATATATCTTCCGAACCAACTTCTACATCAGCGGATGTGCTTTTACAAAAAGCCGAAAAACTTTTTGATCAGGGTAATTTTCAAGAATCTTTAAAGCATTACCAACAAGCTTTAATTAATCATCGTAGCCGAGGCGATCGCCTTGGTGAGTCAATTGCCTTAACTGGGATTGGCTCAGCACAGATTGGACTATGGCAAGAAGCCCAATCTCTAGAAAATTTGCAGCAAGCACTCGCGATTCAACAGTCACAGCAGGCAAGTTCAACATCTGCGGATAAGAAGCTTTTTCTGAAGGCGGAAGGTGAAACTCGATATCAATTGGGCAAGGCTTATATAGGTCTAGAACAATATGCTAAAGCTCTGCCATTGCTGGAGGAGTCATTAGCAATTCGCAAAAGAGTAAAAGATAGCTATCGTGAGGGAAAAACCCTTGCCACGATCGGAATTATTTTTGTAAAGAAATTTGATTTCCAAAAATCGCTCCAGTATTTTGAACCTGCTCTAGAACTTAGTCGTGCTGAGGGAAATCGCGCCGCAGAAGCACAAAATCTCTTCTATTTAGCTTCAGCCTATGGGTTACTCGGTCAAAAGGATAAATCTTTGGCGATGACTCGGCAAAGCTCGATCGCATATCAGCAGCTTGGCAATTTTTTAGGAGAGGCAAGTGCTCTGAATCTGGAAGCAAATATTTTAAACATATCATTTGAATATACCAAAGTATTGCAGCTAAATCTTAAAGCTTTAGAATTGGTGCGAAAGGCAGGCGATCGACCTCGCGAAGCTGAGCAGCTCAACGCTGTTGCCCAATCCTATCGTAATCTCACCGAATTCCCTAAAGCAATCGAAATCTATCTCCAAGCTGAAAAAGTCTATCAACAACTAGGAGATCGCGCTGGGGAAGGACGCAATTTAAAAAATATTGCTGAAGTCCGTCTTGCTCAAGGACAGAATCGCGAAGCTTTGGTTCTCTTTGAACAAGCGAGTACTATTTATCGAGATCTGACTAATACTGCTAATGCTAAACCCAGCGATCGCAATACTCTCGCGAGTATTCTCGTTGGTCAAGGGAGCCTCTACACTTCACTTAGTCAATATCCAAAAGCCCTTAATACACTTCAAGAAGCCAGATCAATCTATCAATCGCTAGGTGATGTCACTGGTGAAGGAGTAGCATTAATGTTTACAGGAGCGGTTTATTCTCAATTGGGGGAGCCTGAGAAAGTATTAGAACTTTTTAAAAAATTGCCTAAATCAATTACAAGCGTCCCCCAAATCCAAAAAATGCAGCAATTCTTAATTGCGGCATTAAGAACCAATCCATCTTCAAAAGATCCCCAAGCCCAATTAAAATCCACATTGAGTTTATTGGAGTTTTTTAAACAATCGGGCAATCGTGCTTATGAAGCCTCAATGCTTTCACAGTTAGGCTCTATATATTCGGAGCTAAATCAAGCGGCTCAAGCGATCGCCTCCCATCAACAGGCATTAGATATATATCGAGCCATCGGCGATCAGGCTGGTATTGGTTCTGCTCTTTATAGTCTTGGTTTAACCTATACCTTGTCAGATCAGAATGATAAGGCTTTTCAGGCTTTTCAAGACTCAATCCCCTATGCTCGTGAAGTTGGCGATCGCAACCGAGAAAGTAAGTTAGTCGGGAATTTGGGCTTGTTGATCAGGCGACAATATCCTGAACTAGCGATCGCCTTCTACAAACAATCAGTTAATTTGACTGAATCCATCCGCAAAGAACTGCGTGCACTGTCTTTAGAGCAGCAAAGATCCTATCAACAGACTGTTGCTGCTAACTATCGTGTCCTAGCTGCTCTTTTATTGGAAAAAGGACGAGTAATGGAAGCATTACAGGTTTTGGATTTGCTGAAAGTACAGGAACTCCAAGACTACTTACTAAACGTCAAGGGGAATGAGCGAACTGCCCAAGGCATATATCTATTTCCTGAAGAAAGTTCACAAGTTCAATTAATTACGGCTCAGCCGATAAATTCTATTAAACCATTGGTAGATGGGAATCAAAAGATCGTCCAACAATTGCTTCAAATGGCACCCGCAGAACTCAATCGCGTCCCTGACTATTTGCAAAAACTACCTCAAGGTCATGCTTTGCTCTATCCACTGCTTTTAAGTGATCGCATAGAACTGATTTTATTTATACCTAACAAACCACCAATTCATCGATCTGTGGCGATTAAAGAAGTAGAGATCAACCAACTAGTTATAGATTTTAAAGCAGGGCTACGCGACACTGACTCGTTGGATGTGATTGAACCTGCAACTAAACTCTATAATTTGCTAATCAAGCCTATCGAAGCCGACCTTGCAAATACGAATACCATTCTCTATGCCCCTGATGGACTCCTACGCTATATCCCAATTGCTGCACTCTATGATGGCAAACAATGGCTGGTTGAGAAGTACCGCGTTAACAACTTAATTGCTTATAGTCTCAGTGACTTTACACAAAAGCCACAAAGGCAACTTCGTATCTTAGCGGGAGCATTTGGCGGTGCTCAAAATACTACTAAGTTTGGACAGGTTGCTCTGCCCGCTACAGTTACCGAAGTTCAATCTATTTCTGATGCTTTGCCTGATACGACAAAACTAGTGGCAAACGATTTCAGTCGCAAAGCTACTGAAACCCAAATGCAAAATAAAAATATTGTACACTTAGCGACTCATGCCGAGTTTAACTCTGGTAAACCCGAAGATTCATTCTTGATTTTTGGTAATGGCGATAAGATTTTGCTCAGTGAAATGAAGGATTTACCAATGTCCAATGTTGACTTGATCGTTCTCAGCGCTTGCCAAACTGGAGTCGGGAAATTAGGTAATGGCATTGAAATTTTGGGATTTGGTTATCAAGTGCAACGGGCTGGTGCAAAAGCAGCGATCGCATCTCTCTGGCAAGTAAGTGATGAGGGGACGCAAGCGTTAATGCAAGCATTTTATAATGATGTCAAGCAAGGCGATCGCTCTAAGGCTGAGTCTTTACGACAAGCGCAAATCGCGACAATTCGCTCTAAAAATTTCTCGCATCCCTTCTATTGGTCAGCATTCATTTTAATTAGTAATGGTTTGCAACAATGAAATTATTTTTAATCTTTGGGATTTTTTCAGCCGCAACTTTCCTTTTATTTGTCCACAGCCTAAATGCAGAAGCAGTTTCGACCGAAAATCTAAGCTTTGAACAATGGTGCTTGCAAAAAAAATCACTCTCTCCTGAAACTAAAAATACAATTGATGTACTACTAAAAAAGTCTGGTACTCAAGACTGCAAAGCGGCTGATAAAAATCTCAATAGTCTTTCTGAACTTAAGCTCGAAAAGAATCAGATCAGCGATATTAGACCGATCGCTAGTTTGAAAAATTTAACGAAGCTGGGTCTTGACAACAATCAAATTAGCGATATTCAACCAATAGCTAGTTTGAAAAAACTAACTGGAGTCTATTTATCAAGTAATCAAATTAAAGATATTAAAGCTCTAGAAAATTTAGTTGCTTTAAATGAGATTAATTTGAATAGCAATCGCATTAGTAATATTGAACCGCTTAAAAATTTGACTAAACTAATCATACTCAATCTGCATGGCAATAGCATCACTAATGTTCAGCCTTTACAGAAGTTGAAGAATTTGAGCGTGTTATCGTTGTCTAAAAATCAGATCAAGGATATCAAGCCGATAGCAGGTCTAATTAATTTAAAAGTACTTTGGCTCTACGGTAATCAGATCAGTAATATTAAACCCTTAGCAAGTTTAAATCGTTTATCTAGACTTGAACTTCACCAAAACCAAATTAGTGATATTAACTCTTTACAGGATTTGAAAAGCTTGACGCTTCTTTCTCTCTCTGAAAATCGAATTAGCAATATTAAGTCTTTATCAAGCTTGACTAATTTGATCTCACTCTATCTCTCCAATAATCAAATCAGTGATATTCAAGCTCTAGCAAGTATGCCTGGTTTATATAGACTCGAACTGCATCAAAATAAAATTAGTAATATTAATCCACTATCAGGTTTATTTACTCTCAGGTCACTAACTCTTTTTGATAACCAAGTTAATGATATTAGACCTCTAGAAAAATTGTATAGTCTAACAGAGCTTTGGCTATCTAGTAATAAAATCAGTAATATCAAGCCTCTAGCTAATATTATTAATTTGAACACACTCTATCTCTCCAATAATCAAATTAGTGATTTGCAGCCTTTGTCTAGTTTGATTGGATTGAATAAGCTATATCTGTATAATAATGAGATAAGTGATTTAAAACCTTTATCTAGTTTAACTAAATTATCTGAACTTGGTCTAATTAGCAATCAAATTGGAAATATTAAACCTTTATCTAGTTTGACTAATTTGACTCTTTTAGAACTCAATGACAATCAAATTAGTGATATAAATCCCCTAGCCAGTTTGACTAATCTCAACCATCTTAGTATTAGTAAAAATCAAGTTAGTAATATTAAGCCAATATCAAGTTTGGCTAAATTAAAATTCCTTAATCTTTTAGGAAACGAAATTGTTGAAATTACGCCTCTAGTAGATTTAACCAATCTAATTGAACTTGATTTAAGTGGCAATAGAATCCAAGATATTAAGCCCCTATCAAGATTAACTAAATTAACTAAAGTTAGTCTTCAAGGCAATCGAATTAGCCAACAACCTTGCCCAATTCAGCCAGAATCTATTTGTGATTTTTTAGCACCTGCTTCTCTTCCAAACCCATTAAATTAGTACTTGTTGTGATGAGAGGCGAGCGTTTGGCTGAGTCATTTCTGATTCTATTCCCATGCTTCCAACTCGATCGCAACATTACGAAATAGCGCCAGAATGCGATCGCGTCGCACTTCAAAATTAGCGGCAACCAGAATAAACCCAATCCCCGCAAAGATACCAAGCGCCCACATCAGGAAAGAATATTGGGTGACTAAAGTTACGGCTTGGGAGATCACTAGCAAAATAAAAGTGAACGTTCCCATAAATAGATAGGCTCGGACTCGAAATGCCAGCCCTGCAATGATGAAGGCAGCACTTAATCCCCAAGTTGAGAGCGCAATACTGGGATTAGTAAAGGAATAAACAAAGGCAATTAGTCCCATGCCACCACTTAAAAGACTTCTAAAAGCATGGCGTAGATCTTTAGTACGAGGCGATTGCAGGTTTGGTTCGACTTGAGCAAAATATAGTCCAGTGAAGCCAATCACACAAATATTGATCAAAAATTTGAAGCTAGAAAATTCATTGAGACTCTGGGATATATTCTGAAAAATCGCCCAATCCCATAGAAAAACAGTGATGTAAGTGGCGCGGATTTGGTCTTGGACTTTGGCATAGATAGCATAGAAAATTCCGACGATGACTAGACATGGTATCGCGATCGCACTTTGAGTCATAAACGTAAAAATCAATGGCAATGCGAAAGCGGAATTATGCCAAGGTCGTTCTTCCCAGCCCCATTCTTCCCAAGGTGGCTGATAGAGAATCGCCGCAATAATACAGGCGATCACGGCGGCGTAGGGTTGAATCACGTTATTAATCAACCAAGGATTTGGGAATGCGAAGAAAATGAAATAGGCGATCGCGCCGATCGCAGTAGTTATACCTGTATAAATCCAAAGTTCTGATCCCCCTAAATCCCCTTTATAAATGTAACCTGAATCCATTCCCCCCTTTACAAGGGGGGCTAGTGGGGATCTCTTGCCCTGCGCGATCGCATAGGCAGCCAATGCGATCGCAACACCGCCGCCGAGCACACCGCTAGTTGTGGCAGGATTTAAGAAGCTTCCTAATAATAGAAAGATTGCGCTTGCAGTCCAATGTAAATGCGCGGAAATGCCAATCTCTCTATATGAGAGCCTTAAATATGGCGCGATCCAGTTAGCGAATAGCTTGTAGGCATAGGCGATCGCGCAACCTAATACCGCGAGAACAACTAAACCATCGCCAAGGCTCCCACCTTGAGGACTAGACAGCATTTGATAGAAAAGCAGTTCGTAAGCAGAGAATGTGGCTACGACCATCGAGAGATAGGTGAGCGCTTTGAAAACAGGATTAGATTGAGAAGATCTGCGTCCGATGCCGATGCCAATCAGTGATGTACTCAGTGAAAATAAACCTGTGAGACTGCTAAAGTTGCCAATCCTTAATAACGAACCCATCACCCCATAAATTAAGGGAATGATATCCCAACTGCGGGGATATTCATCTTTGCCTGTGCGTTTCATCCACCAATCGCCGCATAGCTGCGTTACGAATCCAAGCGCAATATTGGCGATCGCTAGCTCAATTGCTGAGCCATTGCTGATCACAACTGCGCCTGATGTGAGAAGTTCAACACTCCATGCGATTCCCCATTCTGTCCAAAAAGGTGATTTGCCTGTATCCTGCCAAATCCTATAAACTAGTCCTAAAGTGACTAAAACCGTACTGGGTAAAAGATTGACAAATAATTGATCGTTTTGATTAAAGCCAAAAACAAGTGCTGCTTGAGATGTTTGCAGAAGCAGTAATGCCGTGGAGAGAATCGCTGCCCAGATATCAAAAGCTTGGGAATAGGATTGATTTAAAGGTAAATTGAGGTTAGCAACATGGCGATCGCGGCGGTATTTGAGCCAATGATTGAGAACATATAAAAGTAAGACGCTGACAACTGCTCCATTAATTCCAAAGGTTAACTGAGCAACATATCCATCTCCAAATTTGAATTGCCAGAGTAACGAAGCGATAAACAGTAATCCATAACCAACTGTATTAAAGGTGGTCAGGAGCGATTTGCTGCGACGAGTATTAACCAGCATCAGAGCAAAGGCAATACCCAATCCAATCACCCGTGAACCATCGCCATTCCATGTTAAAAACTGGGCGATCGCTAGTCCAGCAATGCTCAGTTTAATCGCCAAATCGCGATCGGTAAATTCGCGCCAAGACCCTAAAAAAGTGAGAGAGATTGGAACAGATAGCCAAGCTATACCCCAGTAGCCTGAGGCAACTAATAATTCGCTGTTGTTAACTAAATTGTTACCAACAAGATTTCGTCCTGCCACAGAAGAACTCCACAGCAAGATATAGCTGAGCGCTGCTAAACTTGCGCCGATATGCCATGCGCTATCACGCCATGCTTGTAGGTGAAGATTTTCTTCTTGGGGACGCAGGCTCAGCTTCCCAATCACCAAAACACCACTCCATTCAACTAACATCGTGACTAAGAGAAACCCAGCCCATGCAAAGATAGCTGTGGAACGAGTGAAGAAGTATATGCCAGAGACGATCGCACTGAGAGTAACGATATGGGTGAAATAAACCAGACTATGCAAGTCTTTGCTAGTAGGCGATCGCCTTGCTTGGACGATGAATAGTGTGACTGCGGAAAGTGATAAATTAACAAATATAGTGGACGGATAGCCAACGCTAAGAATGGTCAGTAAAACTCCAAATCCTAAAGCTAGTAATTCACCCGTATTTGCTAAGTGATGCTTTTGGCGATCGCGATAAATTGCAGAGATCACTAAAGTGATAATCAAATAGGGAAATAATAAAATTCCAACCAAATTTATTTCAGCTTGAGTTTGGAATAAAGTTAATAATTGCTGAGTGAAATTCCCTTTCCAAGCATCAGGAATTAGCCTTTGAACTAACCAAAGAATTTGTAATCCCCAAAAGAATAAGTAAGTTAAATCACTCGATTCTTCGCGTTTAACTAAGCGATCGCACAGCATCCATGCAATCAATAAACTAATCGTAAAAGTCTGCCAAGGGTATTTGTCCCAAACCGATACCAGCCAACCTAAACCGAGGAGGATTTGACCGAGATTAGACTGAAATTTAATCGCTGATGGATTTGTTGTGGTTAAACTTGATGCTTCAGAAGATGACCCTGAAGGCGATCGCAACTTTTCGGCTTTGTTAGTAATTTGGACTAAAACCCAGCCGCAAACTCCAAAAGCTAAGCCTAATTTAAAAACGGAAACATTCCCAAATAAAAGCGCCCGACTAATTAGTAATACGGTACTATAAGCACCAGTAATCAGCGCAAGTGGAAATGTCGAACTGTCAGCAGTATTTAAACTTTGGCGGCGATTGAGAAAGGTGGAGATGGCAATAGCAATGATGCCTAGGTAGACGGCGATTAATGGATAGTATGGTGATAAGAACCAGCCAAGATGTAGCCAACCCAGAAATAAAATTGCCAAAATTGAGATTTGGCTAAGTTGCCTTTTTGTACGTTTTCGCGGCTTATTAGTTGACGAATCTTCAGATAAAATCTGAGCTTCTCGAAAGACAAAAGATGTTTCTAATAGAAAAACAGCGATCGCTGAAAGTAAACATCCTGCGATCGCACTGAGCCCAATTCCCGCAGGATTTTTAAGTAAGCCTAAGCCATCCATTGCCCAGAAATTAGCTGGCACTAGTAGCAATGTCACTAATTGCAAAGCACGAGTGGTCATCCGTAAGCGATCGTTTTTGCTTGTCCAGAAACCCACGCCAAAAAAGCCGAGGGTATAGGCAAGCAGCAATAAATATTGTATTTGTGGCGAAAAATTATCCCATTGACTAGCGGCGAGTAACCCCGATGAAACCACAACCAGAAACACACCTAAAAATAGCAACCACATGGTGCTGAATTCAGAAAGCAGCGATCGCACTGTTTGCGCAACTTTGCTTGGCTCTTGTGGGGCTTTGACTTTTGCGGGTATTTCAACAACACGAGATCGCGGCAATCTAGAGCCAGAAATATTCGCTGGAAGCAAAGTTGTTTCTGAATTTTCAAAACTATTAGCGGTCAATCTGGAAAGTACTGACTCAGCCGCTGTTGCTTTGATTTCACAAACAAAGCGAGTTTCACCAATTAGCTTGACTGACTTTTGAGTAATTAAGCCAAGCTCAAGGAATAAGTCCAGCCCTTGGAGAATCTGATCATTTTGAAATGCCACGATCGTCAGCCGATTTGCCGAACTTCGATTATTACGCCATTTAAAATCTATTTCAGAAATTAATCCCCACTCAAACCAAACCTCAAGTCCTTGAAGAACAACGCTATATGGCAATGAAATTTCCAGATCTAGGCGTAAATACTGCACTGGTTCAGCTGGCATGGGCAATCGCTCCAAGTCAAAATTCAGAGATCGCATTCATTATATGTTCAGTTGAAAATTACCAAATGCTAAGTACCAAAAAATTATTAGTATGCCTATAGTGCTTGGCACTCAAACCCAAACCGAGATATTTTTTGAAAGTTTTGCGAAGCAAAACTTTCAAAAAATATCTTGTGGTTCGTTTGATCGATAATTGCTGTAAAAGACTTAATGGCGAATTGAGTGGAACAAGGCTCATCATCAGATATTTCCTGTTAAAATATGTACAAGCATCATCTCTAAACAGCTATGGTTATTGCGAACTCTCAATCACCAGTAACTATTCTCGAAAATGGCGATCGGCTCGGTCGAGAAGAATTTGAGCGGCGCTATACTGCATCTAATATCAAAAAAGCAGAACTAATCGAAGGAATTGTACATGTGGCTTTGCCCTTACGCTTTACATCTCATGGTAAACCCCATAGTCAAATCATTGGCTGGTTAGTTACTTATCAATCAATGGTGACTGCGCTAGAAGTTGGTGTCGAACCCACAGTCCGCCTTGATGATGACAACGAACCTCAACCCGATGCCGTTTTATTCCGTATTGGTGGCAATGCTCAAATCGATGCTGATGGCTACATTACTGGAGCGCCTGAACTCATCGCCGAAATTGCCGCCAGTACTGTATCCTATGACTTATACAGCAAAAAACGTATCTACGAACGCAATGGCGTAAAAGAATACATTGTCTGGCGGACATTAGATCGTCAAATCGATTGGTTTATTTTAGAAAATGGCGAATATCAGAATTTAGAACCTGATAATTCAGGAATTATTCGTAGTCGAGAATTTGAGGGTTTGTGGCTAAATGTAAATGCAATTTTGCGAAACGATATGTCAGTAGTTCTTAAAACATTACAGACAGGAATCGCTAGTTAGAACAATTAGCGATTATCCATAACCACCACCACTAGGAGTTTCAATCACAAAGGTATCACCTACTTCCATTTGCACTGTGGCAGTACTTGGTAAATCGGTGATTTCTCCATTATTCCTAATCACATAATTCCGACCAGTTGCTCCTGATTCCCCACCATTTAGACCAAAGGGAGGAATGACTCGACTACTAGACAAAATCGCTGCTGTCATTGGTTCGAGAAACTTAATACGACGATTTACGCCATTTCCACCCTGATGCCTTCCATTGCCACCACTGTTCGCTCTGATTGCAAACTCTTCTAAAAGAACTGGAAATCGCCATTCCAAAATTTCGGGATCTGTCAATCGCGAATTAGTCATATGAGTTTGGATCGCATCAGTTCCATCAAAATCAATTCCCGCTCCAGATCCACCGCAAATCGTTTCATAGTACTGATAGCGATCGCTACCAAAAGTAAAGTTATTCATCGTGCCTTGCGAGGCTGCCATCACACCAAGCGCTCCATATAGAGCATTTGCGATCGCCTGCGAAGTTTCGACATTTCCCGCCACCACCGCCGCAGGATATATAGGATTGAGCATCGAACCTTCAGGCACAATTATTTCTAGAGGGACAAGGCAACCAGCATTAAGCGGAATATCATCATCAACAAGAGTCCGAAAAACATATAATACAACTGCCTTACAAACAGCAATCGGTGCATTGAAATTATTCAGAAGTTGCGCCGAAGTCCCCGTAAAGTCAATCTTTGCGGTTCTATCCTCAGTATTCAAACTAACCGACACCACAATCTGGCTACCATTATCAATCGGATAAACGAACTTCTGTTCATATTTTTCCTTTTTCCCTTTTCCTTTTTCCTTTCCTAAACTTGCGATCGCTTTACGAATGGCAAGCTCGGCATTATCCCGTACATGCCCCATATAGGATTGAGCAGTTGCGACACCATAATGGGCAACCATCCGCTGAAGTTCTTTTGCACCACAAGCATTCGCTGCAATTTGAGCTTGTAAGTCAGCAATATTTTGAGCAGGATTACGTGCAGGATATTGGCTAGAAGTCAGTAGAGCCAGAGTCTCAACTTCACAAAAGTGTCCACTTTCCACAAGCTGAAAATTATCAAATAAGATGCCTTCCTCTTCAATACTTGTACTATTTGAAGGCATCGAACCAGGGGTAATTCCACCAATATCGGCATGATGTCCCCGTGAGGCGACAAAGAAAGTAGGCATTTCACTAGCTCCAATAAAAACAGGTGTAATTACCGTGATATCGGGCAAATGTGTACCGCCGTTGTAAGGATTATTAGTAGCAAAAACATCACCAAGAAATATGCGATCGCCGCGATCGCGTATTAAAGCAATGACACTCTCGCCCATCGAGCCAAGATGCACAGGAATATGCGGCGCATTGGCAACTAGCTCACCCGCCCGATCAAAGATCGCGCAAGAAAAATCTAATCGCTCGCGGATATTAACGCTAGCGCTAGTGTTTTGCAGCGTAAAACCCATCTGTTCTGCGATCGATTGGAAGAGATTATTAAAAATCTCCAGCTTAATAGGATCAGGAGAACCCCCTGAATCCCCCTTGGGAAGGGGGACTTGAAGAAATTCTTCTCCCCCCCTTTCAAGGGGGGCTATGGGGGTACGCCTCAATATCAAACAATCATCATCCGTCAATTCCGCTTCCCAATTTGGCTCGATCGCATTAGTCCCCGTCGCATCAATAATCAACGCCGCCCCAACAATGCGATCGCCCACCCGCAAATCCTCCCGCTTATATATAGGCGTTTCCATCCACTGCCCACCCATATACACCCGCGCAGAGGCGATCGCAGCAGCCTCCCCAACTTTTTCTTTTTTTCTTTTTCCTTTTTCCTTAAACGCCTTCGGCATTTTCATAATCATCTCTACTGCAATCGCCTCAACGATCAACGCTTTATCTGAAAACACAAATCCATAACGCTCTTTATGTAAAGCAGCAAAACTAGTTTGCAAAAAGTTTAAAATTTCTTGAGAATAGAAACTCAAAGGATCAGCGATCGCAATAGTTAGTGACGAATCAGTACCTGCGTAGCGCAAACGTAAAGCTGTCTCGATTTGCAAATCCTGATCACTAGCACCATGTAAAATCTCATTTTTCGCCTCCTCGCTTAGCTCTAGAGCTAACATTTCTAATTCTGCAAGCAAATCTAAACTAAGCTCTGACTCGACCGAGCGATCGCGAATTGTCCGAACATCTGCCAAACCAATCCCATAGGCTGACAATACTCCCGCGTAAGGATGAATAAAAACTTGTGTCATTCCCAAGACATCTGCGATCGCACAGGCATGTTGTCCACCCGCTCCACCAAAACAACACAACACATATTCAGTAACATCGTAACCACGCTGCACCGATATCTTTTTAATCGCCATCGCCATTTTTTCGACAGCAATCTCCAGAAACCCTTGAGCGACTGCTTCGGGTAAAACTTGTTGACCTGTGGCTTGACCAATCGATTCCGCTAACTCTGTAAACTTTTGAATTACGATTTCGCGCTCAAGAGGCAAATCTCCGTCTTTCCCAAATACTTTTGGGAAGAAATCGGGCTGTAACTTCCCTAACATCACATTACAATCAGTCACCGCCAACGCACCGCCATTGCGATAACAAGCGGGGCCAGGAAAAGCTCCTGCTGATTCGGGCCCAACACGATATCTTGCACCATCAAAAAACAATAACGAGCCACCACCTGCCGCCACCGTATGAATCGCCATCATTGGCGTGCTAAGTCTCACCCCAGCGACTTCTGTAGATAGCGATCGCTCATAGCTACCTGCGTAATGGGCGACATCTGTCGAAGTTCCGCCCATATCAAAGCTGATAATTTTATCAAAACCTGCTTTTAGACTGGTTTGAACTGCTCCGACAATCCCACCTGCGGGGCCAGAGAGAATGCTGTTTTTACCTTGAAAAGAGTTTGCGTCGATGAGTCCGCCATTGGACTGCATAAACATTAGCTTTGTGGAATTATTGTCGAGATTACCAAGCTCAGCACTAACTCGATCTACATAGCGTCTGAGAATTGGCGATAGATAGGCATCGACTACGGTTGTATCACCTCGACTTATAAATTTAATTAAGGAACTAATTTCGTGAGATACGGAAACTTGTGTAAATCCAACTTGTTTTGCTAGTTTAGCCAAGCGCCGCTCATGGTCGGGATATCGATAACTATGCATTAATGCGATCGCGCAAGCCCTAATCCCTAAATTATAGATTTTCTGTAATTCTCTTAAAGCCAATTCCTCATCTAACGCAATGAGAACTTCTCCATGCGCACTATAACGTTCCTCAACCTCAATCACCTGTTCATAAAGCATCTCAGGCAAAATAATATGCCTTGCAAAAATATTCGGGCGGTTCTGATAACCAATTCGTAAAGCATCCCGAAATCCTTTCGTAATTAATAAAACTGTGCGATCGCCTTTTCGTTCTAAAAGTGCATTAGTCGCCACAGTTGTTCCCATTTTGATAGCCGTAATCTCAGCTACTGGAATAGGCTCAGACAGCGCAAGACCAAGAATATCGCGAATTCCTTGAATCGGGGCATCAATATAGCGATCGGGATTTTCAGAAAGCAGTTTATGCAATACAATCGCACCATCAGGCATCTGCGCGACAATATCGGTAAATGTACCGCCGCGATCGATCCAGAATTGCCATTTATTGTTGTCTTGGATCACTTCTACTGAACTATCACTCATTTTAATCTCAACATTCAATTCTCATCACTGACGTTACGTGGAAGTTTCTAAAGTAGGGGCGGGTTTTGCAGATAGCTCTTGCTTCATCACAGAATTATCAACTAAACCCGCCCCTACCGTATACACGATAGCCTGAGGGATAAGAGATGATGATTCCATCCACGTAACATCAGCCATCAGTATTTATAGCATTTCACAGAAATTCTCTACATGGTTTTATAAAATTGCTTGAGTACTAATCCCAAACGATAAGACCATGCTCTCTCATCATGACCGCCCTTCTTATCCTCATATTTAAACAGATCCTTACCAAGTTCATAGCCATATTGTCTCTCTAAAAGCTCAGACATCCTACGTCCCCATCTAGCAGCCTGTTGCTCAATCACAAAATTGTGGAAACCCTCTGAACGTTTGCATCCCCAGTCAATCCACAAATTAGGACGAAATTGGTTGTCTTGATGCAGATATTTATCCACAGTTTGCATTAAAGGAGAACTAGGCAAGTTAAAAACCCCACCCGCCCAAAATGATGGAGAGAGCGCGGCAATATTGCCAAAAAGATGGCAATTTAAACATCCCGTATAGAAAGCGGCTAAGCCACCATGAGACGAACCAAGAATAGTAGTAGACTTGCGATCGCTTATGGTCTTGTAATTAGTGTCGATAAAAGATTTCAAACGCGCCATATAATTAGAATATTCTGGCAGCCCACCACCTTCCTTTTTGAAAGGAGTTGTGAACTCTTCAACATGAAGATATTCGTAAGAACGATTGAGTGGATGAACAGCCACAATGATTACAGGCTGTATTTCTTGTTGTTGGTATAAATTGCTGATGACAATTGGTACTTCCCATGAGTAAGGACTCAATCCGCCAGCCCAGAAAGTAGTATTACCATCATTCATATAAACTACAGGGTAGCGATTATGATTGCCATAGGAGCGAGGCAGAAAAATATGTACTTTACGGGGCTGATC
Organism: Pseudanabaena sp. UWO311; assembly: GCF_006937785.1. Lineage (GTDB taxonomy): Bacteria > Cyanobacteriota > Cyanobacteriia > Pseudanabaenales > Pseudanabaenaceae > Pseudanabaena. The sequence continues at coordinate 434 of NZ_SJEE01000022.1, read as the reverse complement.
GCCTCGTTCTAACTGCAAAGCATCATAGGTATGAAAGTAGCCACTCTCATCTCCTTCGTCATGATAGTAAACTCTCTGTCCGCCAAGATTAAATTCATTAGCCATATGTAGATACTAAGCAGGGCTAAGGGATTTTACCACAAAGCACTTTTTCATAAACTTGACGAATTGCTTCAATAGACTTTATCGGAAATAAACAAAAGAAGTTGCTAAAATAGGTGCATTTCAGAAAATTGCAAGTTAGAAAATGCTGTCATACGCCAAACTAAAAAATAAACCTCGGATTCTACAAAGTTTGACAGGAATAAGTGTTGCCGAGTTCGAGGCAATAGTACCGAGTTTCGAGGCAGCATGGCAAGACTACATATATAAGCAATTCATTGAAGGTAGTGAAAGAAAACGAGAATATGGGGGAGGACGCAAGGCAGAACTAC
>NZ_SJEE01000021.1 GCF_006937785.1 Pseudanabaena sp. UWO311 | reverse complement strand
CTGATTTTGATGATCGTCTTATGTTGAATGCGGCTGGCTTATGGAACTTCTATTTGGACGCTTCTTAAAAACAGATGGAAAGAGCAAAATCCCCTCTAAACATTGCTTTTGTTTCCCAACAGGTCTACTGAATATCATCCAAAAACATCTGTAGCCATTGTTGGGGATCGTAGGGATACAAAGCGACTAAAATAGTTGTTTTAGTATTTTCTTGCATATCGACTTCATCACCTGCTGCGGTAAGAAAGTGCGATCGTCCTCGACAACTCCAATCTGCGATTCTTAGTAATCCAGAAAAATGGTCAAACTCATTGCCAAATACTTCGATTAAATCACGATTTCCAGATTTCTTTAGCAAGACAATAAATTCAGGCGGTAATTGATTCCAAAATTCCGCAGAATTATTTGCCATTACTTCTTCAATAGTCCAATAATATTCTAAACGTTCCCATTTGCCACCATTGCCAACCTCCAGTAAAAACGTGCGATAAGCTTCTGGTAACCGAATGTCATGTTGTTGTTCAAGCGATCGTAGTTTTTCTTCAGAGCCAATTGGCGGATTCAAGGATATCTTTGTGAACTCATCATAGGGATCGAGCTGAAGAAGACGGCTCAGAGTCAGATGAATCCTTTCAGACATAGTCAACCATCGCTCTAGCGGTAATTGGTTCCCAAAGTGGCGCTCCACTGCAAAAATGTCTTTGCCATAAACCTGAACTCGAAATCGAGGCTCATTATTTTTATAGGGAATTCTGTCGGTATGGTGTTCTATATTAAGCTGACGCAGCACCTGACCCATCGCCTCAGACTCTGATTGGGTCTTAAAGAAACCCCCGAGATGATTGTGGCGAATGCCCGTGATTAGGCGATACATAAACTCGCAAGCTTTGGCTTCATCGGACGATTCAAACAGCACATCCTGCACATTACCTCTTTCAGCATAAACTACTCGCCATAGTGATCCTGATTGAATCAAACAAAATTCATTATCCCCTGTCTGCCGAATTTGATATTGAGTACATCCTTCACCCCAAAGTTTGAGATCAAGCAATTCTGCGTTTAAGTCGTAGTTATCCCACATAGATATTTTTAATCGCAATCACTACAGAGCTGTCGGGAAAAGCCATAAGCAACATTACCTTCAAAAACTTCCGTTAGCCACTTGCAAAAATCAATCGGTGAATCAATGTGATAGACCACGCCAAAACTCGCGATCGCAATATCAGTCGAAGCGGAAAGTTCCTTTAATTCTTTTAGCCATTCCAAACATTCCAGAAATGACATTGGCTTGTCATACCATTCTACAGCTAGAAATTTCATGGTTGTTTGATTGTGGATAAATACCTGATGGACAATCCCAGCATTTAGATCCATATTTGAAAGCTCATTCATAATGTCATGCTGCGGTATTTCCACTACAGTTGATACGTCTGCAAAATACAATGGGCTTTGAACAGTTTTTCTGTTTTTTTAACTTTCTCATCATTTTTTTACTCGCTTCAAAAGTTGATTGCGGATGATTTTGAGAAGGATACCGATCGCTATTGCGATCGCTCCGACTAGTAATAGCTCTTTGTGCATCAGTTCGTTTTCAAAGGAAAACCAGCCATAACATTCGCCATCGCAATTTGTGCGGGGAGGAGCAAACCAAGGGCGGTCGCGATAGCTCCAATATCCTTGAGCTCCCAACAAAATCAGCCCGATCGCTACCCACGAAAATCCAATGTCTTGCCAAAGTTTTCCATTTGACAGCAAAAAAAGTGTGATCGGGGCAATGAGTAACCCTAATACAAAGTAGTTATGATATTCGCTACTGATGGTTGCTCCTTGATGTGTCCATATGCCAATGATCGTTGCAAATATTGCCATGATCATGGCGAGGGTGAATGCCCAGTAAGGTTTGACCATAATATATTGGATGAGCCAAAGAGATAAATAGGTTGACTGAATTTCGACTGCAAAGTTTCTGTCTTGACAAGCGGTCATAATAATATCAATTCAAATTGAGATTAATTTAGTCATTGCATAGAACACAGCCACCATCATGCTCATATACATTATGCTTGGGGCATAGAATAAACATCTTAGGTTCGCTTACATAACCCCATATTTCAGAGATTTGATTGCATCGATCCTGAATCTCAAATGCTTCAATGAGAATGCGAAAGTTTTCTAGAGATGTAAAAATCCATTCTTTATGCGGCTCATAATCAAGGATCTCCCAACCCATCTGACCTTTTGTTGAATCAATAACTTGCAGAATAAAATGCTTCTGCTCATCAAAGTTATCTTGATTCCAAGGTAGTTCACTTACGTCAAATCCAACTAAACCTAGACCAAAAGAACCTTGATCATGAGATGCAAACCATACAGCTATTTTTCGTTGCAGATCGTTTTTAGCAAGAATTGAAGCTGCGATCGCAATGACAGAGATAAAGACTGAAGTCAAGCCATTATTCATTTGTACTGAATGAAGATCAGGTCTTTTTTCGTAACTAATTGAATTTGACATTAGCATTTATTTTCTTTCTTTTGTCTTTTAAATTACCAATTACTTCTCGGAACTTGTCAACGAACCAAATCATTTCTAATAGTCTAATCTCGGATAGAAATATGTAGATGGGCATAATTTATTGCAAACCTAAAACCATACAGTTGCACACCTGTATGGTTTTAGGTTAATTAGACAGCTTTAACGGGTTATATCGCTTCGGTATAAGGATAAAGCTCACCTGTCGTAATGGAGTATAGTTAAATAGTGGTCAAGGTCAAAGACTTGTTAGCCAGAGATGTATGGATTGTCTGGGAGATAGATGATCTCATAACCACTTTTAGCTAGATGCTGGATTAATTCTTTGGGCGGGGCTTCCTTGAAAATTATCGCTGAAATAATTCCGTAATCCATAAAACCTAGTCTGCATAAAATATTTTTAATGTTAATACGGAATTTTATTTTTTTTTGTAATGGTCCTCTCTCTGAGAGCTTTTCATACTCAACGCCTGAAAAATAGACATCATTTATTCCATTGAAAGCCACTACTTTATAATTTAGTCCTAATGCAACTTTCTCAATCTCTCTTCTCGAAATACTGAATACGTAATTACCAGATTCCTCAAAGAAGTGCCGCTCAGTATTCTTTCTGCCGAATATAGATTTTATGATATTTTTCAAGTCTCTGAGAAATATCTCTAAAATCCTATTGTTGATTTGACCATCATTTGGCTCTATCAATATTACCCCTTTGCTTGCCACTCTCAACATTTCATAAAGCGCAAGCATCGGTCTAGGGAAATGATGATAAGCTTCTTTGCAAAAAACATAATCGAATTTAGAGTCTTGAAATGATAATGACTCAGCATTTTCCATCTTGTACGCAGAAATGTATCCAATATCCTTTGCTTCTTCTAATAGATAATCCGATATGTCAGTCGCTAGAGCTTCACAACCTTTTTGTAAAATATAATTAGCATCTTTGCCGTATCTCCCATCGCCTACAGTAAGCCACTTTGCTTGTGGATCCTCTATTAAAATAGGATCAATGAGTTGGTACATACGTTGATGCCGCCATGCATCAACCGTGTCTTCCTCAAACCATGTTTTTGCATAGGCTTCATTCTTGCCGCCAGAGCTAAATTCCTTGAAGTGCTCTTGATGTTGCCGATAGCTTTTTTCTTGGAAATTGTCTTTGGAATTCATTGTAAATATCTCGTTTTATTCTACTGGCTAATCGTTGAATTGAGGGTCTTTAGATGTCTTTAAAGATTGACTAAAACCTTAGCTGTTTGTCTGCTCCAAATTTGTTATTCAACCCAGCTATTGCCATTATTTTCGCATTCTAGCACTACCTCAATCCTTAAGAGCAATAGGGTTGCTTAGTAGTCAGTAAACCAATTAGCATCATGCGCTACATACTAAAGGATCGCCATGAGGCTATAAAATGTATTGCGAGTTACCTAAGAAATACAAGATAATATGCCCCGCCGTACTGACATCCAAAAGATTTTATTGATTGGCGCTGGCCCAATCGTGATCGGGCAAGCCTGCGAATTTGACTACTCAGGAACCCAAGCCTGTAAGGTTTTACGGGACGAGGGCTACTATGTGATCCTAGTTAACTCCAATCCTGCGACGATCATGACTGATCCCGCCACCGCCGATCGCACATACATTGAGCCGATTACGCCTGAAGTCGTTGCCCAGATTATCGAGAAAGAGCGCCCTGATGCGATCCTGCCCACGATGGGCGGACAAACAGCGTTAAATACAGCCGTATCCCTTGCGAAAATGGGCGTTTTAGAAAAATATGGTGTTGAACTGATTGGCGCAAAACTAGAAGCGATCGAGATGGCAGAGGATCGCAAGCTATTTAAAGAGGCGATGGAGCGCATTGGTGTTGCCATGTGTCCATCGGGCTTAGGGACGACGATGGAAGAATCCCGTGCGATCGCGCAAGAAATTGGCTCCTATCCCCTAATTATCCGTCCTGCCTTCACTATGGGCGGCACTGGCGGCGGTATTGCCTATAACCAAGAGGAGTTTGAAGAAATTTGTGCCTCTGGTTTAGAAGCGAGTCCCGTATCACAAATCCTGATCGAGCGATCGCTAATTGGCTGGAAAGAGTACGAGCTAGAGGTGATGCGCGATCTCGCCGATAACGTGGTGATTATTTGCAGCATCGAAAATATCGATCCGATGGGTATCCATACGGGCGACTCAATTACGGTTGCGCCTGCTCAGACTCTGACTGACAAAGAATATCAGCGCTTGCGTGACTATTCGATCAAGATTATTCGTGAAATTGGTGTTGAGACGGGCGGCTCGAATATTCAGTTCTCGATCAATCCTGAAAATGGCGATGTGGTCGTCATCGAGATGAATCCTCGCGTGTCGCGTAGTTCGGCTTTAGCCTCCAAAGCTACAGGATTCCCGATCGCTAAATTTGCGGCGAAACTTGCTGTCGGCTATACCCTTGATGAAATTTCTAACGATATCACTAAGAAAACTCCTGCCAGTTTTGAACCAACCATTGATTATGTAGTTACCAAAATCCCTCGCTTTGCCTTTGAGAAATTCCCTGGATCTGAGGCGGTTCTCACTACTCAGATGAAGTCGGTCGGTGAAGCGATGGCGATCGGGCGTACTTTCCAAGAGTCGTTCCAGAAAGCATTGCGATCACTTGAAGTTGGTCGTTTTGGCTTTGGTGGCGATCGCGAAGAAACCTTACCCGATCTGGAAAAAATCAAATACAGTCTGCGGGTTCCTAATCCCGATCGCATTTTCTCAATTCGCGATGGATTTTTATCAGGTTTATCGGTACAAGCGATTTTTGAACTGACCAATATCGATCCTTGGTTCTTGCAAAAAATGCGCGAGATCACCGATGTGGAACTTTCGATCAAAGGTCGGAAGCTCGATAGCGTCAAAAAAGAAGAGATGCTAGAAACGAAGCGCATGGGCTTTAGCGATCGCCAAATTGCCTATCTCACGGGTACAAACGAAGATACAGTTCGTGCCTATCGCAAAGATTTGGGTGTGATTCCTTCCTATAAAACCGTTGATACCTGCGCGGCTGAGTTTGAAGCACTCACTCCCTATCACTATTCGACTTACGAAGAAGAATCAGAAATTCTACCTTCCACTAAGCGCAAGGTAATGATTCTCGGTGGTGGACCGAATCGGATTGGACAGGGGATTGAGTTTGACTATTGCTGCTGTCATGCCAGCTATGCGTTACGCGCCGCAGGTTTTGAGACAATCATGGTCAACTCTAATCCTGAGACTGTTTCTACGGATTACGACACTAGCGATCGACTCTATTTCGAGCCATTGACCCGCGAAGATGTACTAAACATCATCGAAGCGGAAAAACCTGAAGGAGTAATCATTCAATTTGGTGGACAAACTCCGCTCAAACTTTCGGTTCCCTTGTTGAAATATCTCCAAGATACCAACTCCACCACTAAGATTTGGGGAACTTCACCCGATTCCATTGACATTGCTGAAGACCGCGAACGTTTTGAAGCAATCTGTCAAGAAATTGGCATCATGCAGCCAAATAATGGCTTAGCTCGTTCTGAAGAAGAAGCCGTAGTAATTGCTCAACGTGTTGGCTATCCTGTAGTTGTCCGTCCTAGCTACGTTCTTGGTGGTCGTGGCATGGAGGTAGTCTACTCCGATGCTGAACTCGAAGACTATATGCGCCGCGCCATTATCATCGAACCAGAACATCCTGTGCTGATCGATCATTTCCTTGAGGGTGCGATCGAAGTAGATGTGGATGCGATCGCTGATCAACTGGGTAATGTCACCATCGGCGGCATTATGGAACATATCGAAGAAGCAGGGATTCACTCAGGCGACTCGGCTTGTTCGATTCCTACTTTCTCTTTACCCCCTGAAGTTCTTGCCACCATTCGCAAATGGACTATTAGCCTCGCTAAATCCCTGAACGTGATTGGCTTAATGAATATTCAATATGCCGTGCAGTTGAATAACAACAACCTCAAGGAGAGCAAAGTCTTTATCCTTGAAGCTAATCCCCGCGCCTCGCGGACTGTTCCATACGTCAGTAAAGCAATTAACGTTCCCCTCGTTAACTATGCTTCACGAATTATGGCTGGTGCGACCCTTGCGGAACTCGGCTTAACTGAAGAAGTAATTCCCAAGCACATCTCAATTAAGGAAGCTGTACTTCCCTTTGCTAAGTTCGCGGGAACCGATACAATTTTGGGACCCGAAATGCGATCGACTGGTGAAGTCATGGGCATCGATACCGAGTTCGGACGTGCTTTTGCTAAAGCACAACTTGGCGCTGGTACGCATCTTCCCCTTGAAGGAACTGTCTTTATCTCGGTCAACGATCGCGATAAAAGCGGTATTTCGACAGTTGCTGAAGCCTTTGTTGAACTTGGATTTAAAGTCGTGGCGACAGAAGGGACTCACAAAGTTCTGCGCCGCAACAGCATTGAATCAAAGCAGGTTCTCAAGGTTCATGAAGGTCGTCCAAACATTAGTGACGTGATGAAAAATGGTCAAATTCAATTGATTGTTAATTCACCCAGTGGAGAAGAAGCGAAAACCGATGGCAAGATGATCCGCCGCACCGCGATGGCTTATAAAATCCCTGTGATTACAACATTAGCTGGTGCAAAAGCCGCGATCGCAGCTATACGAGCCTTACAGACTGGCGGTATTTCCGTAACCGCACTTCAGGATTATGCTTAAGCTGTAGGGTGTGTTAGCGTCAGCGTAACGCACCCTAATTTTGGGCTTGCCGAAATTTTTGCTCAAATGAGTTAGAAGAACCTTTTGAAAGTGTTGCTTAGCAACACTTTCAAAAGGTTCTTAGTTTGAGTTTCAGCGCAAAGCGCTGTATCAATGGCGGCAGCCAGATTACAGACAAGACGAAGTAATAGGTTTTGCTAATAAATCCAACAGCAGCCTATGTAGTAGATTTGTCTGCTCTAGCATTGCCATATGTCCACAATCTGGAAATTCAAAAACATTCTCCCCATAACCATTAAAAGAATAATGGAAACTAGCAAGATGATTTACATATTTTGGTTCCATTATGGTGTCATCTGCTCCAGCTACAAAATAAATGGGTTGTTGCAACCTTGAGACGATTTGCGGGAGCTTGTGAACTTCCTGTTCACTAGTAGAATCTAGCAAAGTTCCTTTTGCCGCTTGATATTTAGCAGACACAAAATCTATCGCTCTTTGTTTACCCCAAGACTGATCCAAAGGATACTTGACACTATCTTTGGCAAATTGAACATGAACTAGAGGTATATTTTGTAGCCACTTGGGGCGTAATTTTAAAATAATTTTGCCTGCTGTCCGAAACTTCTCAAACTCTTCTTTGATATAAATACCGCCGCCTGCATTTAGACAAACAACACCTAAAATCCGATCGCTAAATAAATGTGCTGCCCATAAAGCGATCGCACCGCCAAGGGAATGCCCCACCAACCAAACCTGCGAAAGCTCTAAATGATCAAGTAACGCTTCTAAATCTCTTGCATAACTAATTAACGAATAGTCATTGCGATCGCTAATTTCAGAAAGCCCAAACCCTCGTAAATCATAGGATAAGCATTGGAAATCAGGTTGTAGCTGACTAATCAATGGTTGCCAATAAGCCTGACTGAGCATCCAACCATGTAAAAAAGCGATCGTTGGAACTTGCTTTTTTGCGTGTGTAGGAGTTGTAAGGCTATAACTATGTTTTGCTCCTTGAATGATGACACTGGACATATAGAGAAAAGCCTATAGTTGCAGATAAAATGCGATCGCTGATCCGATCATATAACAAGACAATGAGCTTAAGTGCGTTGTTCCGCAAAGCTACCCAAATAAAGGCGGCGTGGAGCGCCGCCTTTATTTGGGTAGCTTTGATTAAGCCAGCCAACTTTTAATAAAAAAGTACAGCGTCATCGCTGAACCAACACCAATTACAAATCGCTTGACTACAATGGGTGGGATCTTTTGAACATAGTAAGCACTGATATATCCACCAATCGCCGCACCAATCGCCGCGATCGCACCCTCTTGCCAAAGAATTACCCCCGCATTAACAAAGGGAATCACTATTACCGCATTAATACAACTGGTGAGCATGGTCTTATAGGCATTCATGCGATGGATATTAGTCATCCCCATCAGCGCAAAGGTTGCCAGAAATAAAATCCCCATACCACCTCCAAAAAAGCCGCCATAAATAGCTACAACTAATTGCAAGATTGTAATTAAGACAGTTCGTAATTCTCTAAGCTTAGTGAATCGATCTTGTTGTTGCTCAACCCATACCGTCATTTTGTTACTAAAAGCAAAAGCCAATGTCGCTGTCAGTAGTAGATATGGTAAAACTTGCAAAAATGTTGCAGATGGCGTTCTTAGTAGCAAAATTGCCCCTGCAAGCCCTCCGATCACTCCTAATATGCATACTTGAATTAGCGATCGCTTATCCTTATCAAATTCATGGCGATAGGCTCCTGCACTGGCTAACGTACCAGGAAGTAAGGCGATCGCATTAGTGGCATTAGCCGTTATAGGCGGAATACCGACAAACATGAGAACAGGGAACAATATAAAACTGCCGCCCCCTGCGATGCCATTGATTCCACCAGCCAACAACGCCGCCCCAAAAATCAGTAAATATTGCATATTAACGAAATATATACGACTCTAAAACAATCTAATTAATGCTGAATCCAAACATAACTTTTGGACGTAATCATATTCAGAGAAATCAACCCAATCTACATAAATCGGGAAACGACAATATGATTAAGGTTTTTAAGAAATATCAGAAGCTTTTATTCAGCATGGCAATTGGTATCACCATTTGCTTACTTGCAATAAATATTAGTGCACCAGCTCAATCTTATAACCGCGCTCCCAAAATCAATGTTTCGCAGCTAATTAATACCACTATCAGTTTAGCAACCTATCAACAGCAAGCTGAGGCTGAACTTATTTCTCAAGGGAATTTGATTAGCCAAGGTGCTAGTTTCACTCGATTTGCTGCAATATTGTCAGGTGCTGAAGTTTACCCGAATCCAGCGACAACGAACGCCTCAGGTGTGCTTGGAGCAGCCTTGATCGGCGATCGATTAATTGTGCGTGGCAGTTTTTATGGTTTAAATAGCCCTTTACGTGACTATGCTACTGATCCTGTAGCCCCTCCAAATCCAAATATTACTTCAGGTGTACATATTCATAAGGGATCAGCTAATGCTAATGGGCCTTTCCAGTACGCGCTGCAAGTGCAAGTTAATTCAGATGGTGTCAGCGGCAATGTCAAGGGCGAATATAAGCTAACAGATGAGCAACTCCAAGCTCTTAATAGTGGTGGCCTATATGTCGATATTCACACCAAATCTAATCGTGCTGGGGAGTTGCGCGGTATTTTAAACGCACAGTCGTAAAACTAAAAAGCTGATTGGTTGCTTAGCAACCAATCAGCTTTTTAGTTTTAGAGTTAACTATATTCAGCAATACAGGATTTTACAGCAATTTCTTGTTAAACGAACAAATAAATATTTTAAAAGTGTTGCAGAGCAACACTTTTAAAATATTTATTTGTTCGGGTTTGAGCGCAAAGCTCTGTATGTAACGTGGGAGCGTTCATTTTTGCTTTAATATTATTAATGTAAGCAATTATTGTCGTCTTAGTGTGTCTAAGCTGCGTGATATCTAGCGTTTATCTTGCGTTGATTCAAGGGCGTTTAGGATTTAGAGCGTAGCCGCAAACCTTCCGCTATAGGCACTGGTACATTTTTTAATCGTTATGCCCAAAGTTCTCGTTTCTGACCCCATCGATCAAGTTGGTATCGATATCCTCTCTCAAGTCGCCACTGTTGACGTAAAAACAACTCTCAGTCCAGAAGAATTAATTCAAATTCTTCCAGAATATGATGCGATCATGATTCGCTCTGGCACAAAACTCACCAAAGAAGCTGTTGAAGCTGGTAAAAACCTCAAAATCATCGGTCGTGCTGGTGTTGGGGTCGATAACGTAGACGTTCCTACAGCCACAAGGATGGGGATTGTCGTTGTTAATTCACCCGAAGGTAACACGATCGCAGCGGCTGAGCATACCCTCGCGATGATGATGTCGCTATCGCGCTTTATTCCTGCTGCAAACCAATCCCTTAAGGGTGGTAAGTGGGATCGTAAAAGCTTTACTGGTGTTGAGGTTTACAAGAAAACCCTTGGTATTCTTGGCTTAGGAAAAATCGGCTCCCATGTAGCCACAGTTGCCAAGTCTTTAGGAATGCGGATTCTCGCCTACGATCCCTACTTAACGGCTGAACGCGCCGAGAAACTTGGTGTAAACCTAGTGGATCTAGAAATTTTGCTGCGTGAAGCAGATTACATCACATTGCATTTGCCCAAAACTAAGGACACTGCACATCTAATTAATGCCGATCGCATCGCCATCATGAAAGATGGCGTAAGAATCATCAACTGCGCCAGAGGCGGGATCATTGATGAAGTCGCGATCGCTGAAGCAATCAAGAGCGGTAAAGTCGGCGGCATTGCCCTTGATGTATTTGAAAATGAACCACTTGAAGCTGAGTCTGGTTTGCGCGAACTCGGCGCTAACGTCATCTTAACCCCGCATCTTGGTGCATCTACCGAAGAAGCTCAAACCAATGTAGCTGTCGATGTCGCCGAACAAATTCGTGATGTTTTGTTGGGCTTACCAGCGCGATCGGCGGTAAATATCCCTGGTTTACGTCCCGATGTATGGCAAAAACTCAAGCCTTATCTCCAACTTGCCGAAATGTTGGGCAATCTGGTTGGACAACTGGCTGGTGGTCGTGTCGATACTCTCAATGTCAAGCTCCAAGGTGAAATCGCTAACAGCGAAAGTCAACCAATCGTCGTAGCTTCTCTCAAAGGTTTGCTTTCTCCTGCTTTGCGCGAACGGGTTAACTTTGTCAATGCCAGCATTGAAGCCAAAGAACGTGGTATTCACGTCACTGAAACCCGCGATCCTTCGGTTGAAGATTACAGTGGCTCAATTCACCTAACAGCTCATGGCAGCCAAGGCGAACAGTCAGTAACGGGCGCATTACTTGGTAAATCAGAAATTCGGATTACCAGCATCAATGGTTTCCCAATTAACGTCGCACCTACCCATTACATGTTGTTAACACTTCACCGTGACATGCCAGGTATCATCGGTAGAATCGGCTCGTTGCTTGGTAGTTTCAACGTGAATATTGCCAGTATGCAAGTTGGTCGTCGTATGGTTCGTGGCGAAGCGGTAATGGTCTTGAATATTGATGATCCATTGCCTAGTGGTTTAGTTGATGAAATCGTGCATATTCAAGGCGTAACCGATGCTTTTGTGGTGAAGCTATAGTTTAGATGGTGACGCAATGCGTTACCTTATGAACTAAATTTAGCGGGTTTGTATTATGTCAACTTCAAAACCATATATTTCTTCGGAAAAATATCGTCAAATGTTGGTGCGTGATGGCGATCGCCGTTTTCAAGAATGGCACAATAGATTTCTCAGTTACCAACGGGCTTATCTAGAAGACTTGAATAAACGTAAAGCAAAATAAAGAAAAGGCTCGCTTAGCGAGCCTTTTCTTTAGGGGAAAATTTATGGATTTTTGGGAATGGTACGATCGCAATTTTCTAGCGGCTAAACAACATGATGTACCTATATACGAACTAGATTGGTTAGTTTTAAGGCTAACTGACCTAGATAAATTGGACTTAAGATTGCGATCGCCAAATATATCTCAAAAAGTTACACTTGAAACCTTAACCACTCTCGATCAACTTTGGCAAAAAAGGCTAAACGATCGCATTCCTGTTCAGTACCTCACAGGCGAAGTGACATGGCGAGATTTAGAATTACAAGTTTCTCCCGCCGTATTAATTCCTCGTCCTGAAACCGAATTAATCATTGATATTGTTACTGATTTTGTTAACAAAAATAGCAAGGATGGGAGCTATACAAATGGGGTTTGGGTTGATTTAGGCACTGGTAGCGGCGCGATCGCGATCGCCTTAGCACAGCATTTCTTAAATATAAAATCGCAAGCGCAAATTCATGCAGTTGATTACAGCGAAGCCGCTTTAGAAATTGCCAAAATTAATGCTAACAAGAACCATCAGCAAGTTTACTTTCATCAAGGCAGTTGGTTTGAGCCATTAGCTAAATTAAATTTACAAAACCAAATTGCGGGAATAGTTTCCAATCCACCTTATATTCCCAGTATTGAAGTTTTAAATTTGCAACCAGAAGTCACAAATCACGAACCACATTTGGCGCTAGATGGTGGTGATGATGGACTTGAGGCAATTCGAGAATTAGTTAATACTGCACCACAATATTTAATTTCAGGCGGCTTTTGGATCGTAGAACTAATGGCAGGACAGTCAGAAATAGTGCGATCGCTATTACAAGCAAACGGCAATTATACAAATATTCAAATACATCGGGACTACGCAGGAATTGCAAGATTTGTATCTGCACAAATGCTTGACTAAAAGGCACATCCCCAAAAGATAAGAGGAGGAGCTTCGCTCCTCCTCTTATCTTTTGAGCACTAGCGCTAATTAACGTACTTGCATATAGGCAACGTCAGAAATCAAAGGAATTTTATCCGCATATTTACCAAAGACGCATTGAAATACTGAATATATAAATGCAGCTGTTATACCTAAAAATGTAACACTTGCAATAATTTGCAGCATAAAGGGGAAGAAAGAAATTTGGCCTAAAGCTACTTCTAAAATCTGAGCTAATGCTCCTACAAGCGCAACAATCACATCTAATAGTAAAGCTTGCATAGCATTGAAGCGTGTAAAGTGGTTAACCTTGTAGCTTCTAACTACGAAAATAAATACACAGATCCAAACAACAAAACGGATAGAGATAAAATCAATAATGGAAATAGATAGAATTTGACTCAATTTAAAAACTGGGAAAAACACAAAAAACAAATAAGGAAATTGAAGAAACAGAAATGCACCAAAACCAACTACTGCGGTGATTGGCAGTAGGTAAGGCAAGCTGGCGTATAGTCTATCTAAATTATTAACTGAACTACGTCGTGCCATAAATCATTATTTGTTTCTAAATTGATTGAGCATAATCGATTCAGGATAAAGAACTAAACTTTTCTTTTTATAGTTCACACTGAAATGATGCAGCTTGAGAAAGCGTAGGAATATCAGAATATTCACCTTTAATGCTGTAATAAATTGCATAACCAGCTACTAGGGTCGTACCGATAAATATTGTATTAGCAATAGTTGCACTGATTACCGATGGTAATCCATTGCTAGTTAGCTGTTGGGCAATTTGAAAGAAAAGTTGAACGATAAATAATACAATTTGCATTAACAAAGATTGCATTGTATTGAAGCGAATAAAATGTGGGACACGAACATCTCTTACGATTAAAAAGAATAACCCCATAAACAGGAAAAATTCGCCTGTCAAACCAAGTACAGGAACTAGTGGAAATGCTAAAACATTGCCATACAACCAAATAAACGGAAAAAATGGAATCACTAAGAGTGGGAACTGCTGAAATAAGACAGCCCCATAGATTACGCCCGCCGATATGGGTAATAAGTAAGGCAAGCAACTATAAAAGCGATGCAGAGGTATTACAGATTGCTGCCATGTCATAACGATTTTCTCTAAGTTCAGTATTGTTGTCTAAGTTTATATAGCGCTTTTCAAGCAAGCGAGGGACAGAAGTTTATTTACCCGATTTCGGGGGGAAATAAATCCGTACCTAAGCAAACTGGTAAACACCATATCAAATCCTAATTCATTTGTGAAATCGAATGATTTGAGAGCTTTACAGCCTGAAGCAGGGCTGCTCTTACAAACCATTTAGGATTGCTATATTATGAAATCGATTTTAGCTTAAGACTCTTCAAGAGATTTAAAATTTATTTACATTTTGCTGTCATAAAGCTCAAGAAATGTAACGAAATGTAAACAAATCAATTTCAAATTATTGCATTTATTGCCCAAAATCAACCACTGCAATGGTTGTCTGGTATTAAATAGTGAATAGGTATAAATCTTTAGTTGCTAATTGTTACCTTATGTAACAGTTTGAGCAACAAATAACGAATCAGCCAAATTTAAAATTCCCAAAAATCAGGACAGTAATTTAAGGAGACTGCATGTTCACTTCTGCGCCACCGATCGCATCACTATCTAGTAGACGTATCATTCCCGAAAATCTACAGGGTCGGGTCTTAATGAAGTTGGTCTATGTAGTGCTCGAACCTCAATACCAGAGCGCTATGTCGGCGGCTGTAAAGTCAATTAATAAAAATAATCCCAACCTTGCGATCGAGGTGAGTGGCTATCTAATTGAGGATATTCGGAGTCCCGAAAATTACGAGGAATTCAAAGAAGATATCGCTGGCGCTGATATTTTCATCGCATCACTAATTTTTATTGACGATCTGGCGACAAAGATTGCTCTTGCCGTTACCCCACATCGCGATCGCCTATCTGCCTGTGTGGTATTCCCATCCATGCCAGAGGTAATGCGTCTCAATAAAATGGGCAGCTTCAGCATGGAAAATCTGGGGCAGTCTAAGAGTGCGATCGCGCAGTTTATGCGCAAGCGCAAAGAAAAATCGGGGAGTTCTTTTCAGGACAGTATGCTCAAGGTTGTGCAGACCTTGCCCAAGATTCTCAAATATATGCCGATGGACAAGGCGCAGGATGCTCGTAACTTCATGTTGAGCTTCCAATATTGGCTCGGTGGTTCGACCGAAAATCTCGAAAATTTCTTGTTGATGCTTGCCCAAAATTATTTACCCACTGTCAAGGCAAGAGCTAAAGAAACGGGTGCGGCAAATCTGATCATTAAAGAGCCTGTTACTTATTTGGAAAAGGGGCTTTGGCATCCACTCGCGCCAAAGATGTTCGAGACTACGGCTGACTATTTAAAATGGTTTAACGCCCGCGAAGATATTTCTGATGACATGAAAGATCCTCTAGCACCATGCGTGGGTTTGTTGATGGCAAGAACTCACCTTGTTACAGGCGATGACGCGCATTATGTGGCAATGGTGCAAGAATTGGAATCCCTTGGGGCGCGGGTGATTTCTGTATTCAATGGGGGCTTGGACTTCTCCAATGCGGTTGAAGAATATTTTTACGATCCTAAACAAAAGGATCGGGCGATCGTGGATAGTGTTGTTTCGCTAACTGGATTCGCTTTAGTTGGGGGCCCTGCTAAGCAAGATCATCCCAAAGCAATCAAAGCCCTCGAAAAGCTGAATCGTCCCTACATGGTGGCTTTACCCCTCGTATTCCAAACTACTGAAGAATGGCAAGATAGCGATCTTGGTTTGCATCCTGTCCAAGTTGCTTTGCAAGTTGCTTTACCTGAACTTGATGGTGGACTCGATCCGATTGTGCTGTCGGGTCGCGATAGCATGACGGGAAGATCCCATGCGATCGGCGATCGCCTCGAAACTATTGCCAACCGTGCAATCAAATGGGCTAATCTCCGCCGTAAGCCCCGTCACGAGAAGAAACTCGCGATCACAATCTTCAGTTTCCCTCCAGATAAGGGCAATATCGGAACGGCTGCTTATTTGGATGTATTCTCTTCTATTCATAAAGTTGCAGAAGCCCTTGGCAACAATGGCTATGATGTCCAAGGCTTGCCCAAGACATCCCACGACATGATGGAAGATATCTTGCACAATCCTGAAGCAATGGTCGGCAGTCCCGAACTCAACGTTGCTTATAAGATGTCTGTCCCTGAATATGAAGCAAACACTCCCTATGTCGATCGCATTATCGAACAGTGGGGAGCCGCCCCTGGACATCTAAATTCCGATGGACAGAATTTGCTGATTTACGGTAAGCAATATGGCAATCTCTTTGTCGGCGTGCAGCCCACCTTTGGTTATGAAGGCGATCCGATGCGTTTGCTCTTTAGTAAATCTGCCTCACCACACCACGGATTTGTCGCTTACTACACCTATCTCAACCATATCTGGGGAGCCGATGCTGTCCTCCACTTCGGTACTCATGGCTCGATGGAATTCATGCCAGGCAAGCAAGTCGGTATGTCGGGCGAATGTTTCCCTGACAGCCTGATTGGTGCATTGCCAAACATCTATTACTACGCCGTAAATAATCCATCGGAAGCCACGATCGCAAAACGGCGCGGTTACGCCACAATCATCAGTTACATCACGCCTGCTCCTGAAAATGCAGGTTTGAGCCGTAATTTGCAAGAACTCAGCGAACTGATTGCTTCTTACAAAGATTTGCGGACTGGTAGTCGCGGTATCCAAATCACGAACACGATTATGGATAAAGTGCGCTTGGTGAATCTGGATAAGGATGTGGAACTTCCTGACACCGATGCGAAGGAGATGGATCTAGAGGGACGTGATAACGTCATCGGTCAAGTTTATAACAAGCTGATGGAAATCGAATCGCGAGTTCTGCCCTGTGGTTTACACATTGTCGGCGAACCCCCGAAAGTGGAAGATGTCACCGATGTCTTGACCAGTATCGCCAGCTTCGATCGCCCTGAAGACAATATGAAGTCTTTGTTGCGGATTATGTGTGAAGCGATCGGTCGCGATATCGAACTGCTTTATAAGTCCAGCGACAAAGGCATTTATGCCGATGTGGAACTGTTGGCAAATATTCGGGCGATCGCTAACAAAGCCGTTGGTGCATTGGTCAAAGCAAAAGCCGATGATGATGGCAAAGTTTCCAAAATCTCGGTTCTCAACTTCTTTAAAATGGGCAAAACCGAACCTTGGATCGAAGTCTTCCAAGAGAATGGTTATGCAAATATCAATAAAGATGATATCAAGCCTCTATTTGAGTTCCTAGAGTTCTGTCTCAAACAAATTGTTGCCGACAATGAACTTGGCGGTCTCATTCGCGCCCTTGAAGGCGATTATATTCTGCCTAGCCCTGGAGGAGATCCAATCCGCAATCCCCTCGTGCTGCCCACTGGCAAGAATATGCATGCGCTCGATCCTAACTCGATCCCTACTAGTGCCGCAGTCCAAGCTGCGAAAACCGTAGTCGATCGCCTCTTAGAGCGTCAACGTCAAGACAACAACGGTGTCTATCCCGAAACGATCGCCGTCGTCCTCTGGGGAACTGATAACATCAAGACCTACGGCGAATCCCTCGCTCAAGTTCTCTGCATGATCGGCGTGAAGCCCATGCCCGATGCCCTCGGTCGCATCAATCGTTTAGAGTTAACTCCTCTCGAAGAACTAGGCAGACCTCGCGTTGATGTGGTCGTCAACTGCTCAGGCGTATTCCGCGACTTGTTCGTGAATCAAATGGACTTGATCGATCGCGCCGTGAGAATGGCTGCCGAAGCCGATGAGCCTTTGGAAATGAACTTTGTCCGCAAACATGCGATCGCCCAAGCAGAGGAGTTTGGCTTAACCATCAACCAAGCCGCAACTCGCGTATTCAGTAACTCATCAGGTTCCTATTCCTCTAATGTTAACCTAGCTGTGGAAAACAGTACATGGGAAAACGAAGAAGAATTGCAACAGATGTATCTATCGCGCAAGTCCTTCGCCTTTGGTGCGAATGTCAGCAACACCCAACAGCGTCAGCTTTACGAAGCCTCACTGAAGACCGTTGACATGACCTTCCAAAACTTGGATTCGTCAGAAATCAGTCTCACCGATGTATCCCACTACTTCGACTCTGACCCCACCAAGCTTGTTGGCAGTCTGCGTAAAGATGGCAAAAAACCCGCCTCTTTTGTCGCTGACACCACGACAGCCAATGCTCAAGTCCGCACCCTGACTGAGACAGTTCGCCTCGATACCCGCACGAAGATTCTCAATCCTAAATGGTATGAGGGAATGCTCAAGAGTGGTTATGAAGGTGTGCGCGAAATCTCGAAGCGCCTAGTTAACACGATGGGCTGGTCGGCAACGGCTGGAGCAGTGGATAACTGGGTTTACGAAGATGTCAATGATGTCTATGTGAACGATAAAGAGATGTGCGATCGCCTCAAAAATCTCAATCCCAATTCGTTCCGTAAGATTGTTGGTACTCTTCTAGAAGTCAATGGTCGCGGCTATTGGGAAACCAGCGAAGAGAATCTGGATAGATTGCGAGAGCTTTATCAAGAACTCGAAGACCGCATTGAAGGTGTAGAGTAAAATAAAAAAGGGGCGGCTTGTGCCGCCCCATTCTTTAGGCTACAAATATGAACTACCGAAATTACATCACGATTGAGCCAAATAAGCGAGGTGGCAAGCCTTGTGTGCGTGGGTTGCGAATTACGGTTTATGAAGTGCTTGAATACTTAGCCTCTGATATGACCGAAGCAGAAATACTTGAAGATTTTCCCGATCTAACGCGAGAAGATTTTAAAGCTTGTATTGCATATACCGCAGCAGGATAGTTAGTTTATGGGAAATAGCGATAAATTTCTTTGCGATGCAATACTCTACAAAATGTAACGGTTTCTCCATCAAAGATCACGCCAATTCGATAATCTCCTACTTTGATTCGATACGCATTTTCATAGCCCTGTAGTTTTTTGACATTTTTGATATCTGCCAACCCAGCAACTTTGGGAATCTCCTCAAATACAAGGCTGTTCATGGGTTTGAAGTAAGGAGTACTTTTGAGAGCTTTAAGTTCTTTGAGAAAGCTTGGAAGGTAATTAACGTTCATGCTCTTTCCATTTCGG
The DNA here is from genome assembly GCF_006937785.1 of Pseudanabaena sp. UWO311. GTDB lineage: Bacteria > Cyanobacteriota > Cyanobacteriia > Pseudanabaenales > Pseudanabaenaceae > Pseudanabaena. Next base: position 65,808 of record NZ_SJEE01000021.1, on the reverse strand, counting down.
CAAGCGCTTCTTGGAGACTAAGAGGCTTTTCATCCTTGACTTCTAGCATGGCATGGACAAGCCCTAAATCTTCAATGGCTTCGACAATTGCAGGATCTTGAGAATGGCTTTCTGATTCTGGCGTAACGCTTTCACGAAACAAACGAATGATCTGCAAAAGGTTTGACCAATATTGCTCAGGAATTTTGTCTAGCTCATTGGCTAATTCTTCTGCAAATATAGTTGGGCTATTAGTTGTCATCTTTTTCCTTCTTTAACTAGACTTAAACATTAATCTATTCTTTTACCAACTGGAATCTCGCAAAGATAGATCGTATCTTAAATTTAAATTAGGATTATCTAATGTCGGAAATGAGCCAGTCACTCTATCAATGTAATGACCTTCATAACCAAGTCTCCATAGTAAAACGTCATCAATCCATTGGATGGCTTGCATTATTGCGCGATAACGATCTTCTAAAGTTATTTCGCTAACTTGCGGATGTACAGCATCATTACGAACTGACAAAAAATCTTGTACGAAATCTATATCAAAATAACCCCTACTTTTTGTTAAGCCTATACGTTCAAGCATTAGTCTCAATCTTTTACCAGTAGTAGAAATATGTTCCTGTCCTGCTCTACGTCCAAGATTCCAAGCAGTTTTAGCTATATCAGTACGTCTAATATCGAATAACAATTCGCATCTTGCTTTTGTAGTTAAATTATTCTCATCTTCCACTAGAATAGCATAACTTAATCGCTCTAAAGCTGCTCCAGTAGCACTAGCTGCTAATTCCCAGTTATCGCTACTTGTTGCCTGAAAGTATTGCACCAGAACAAAATAAAAAGTCTCTCTCCAAAATGGTTGAGCAAGCATTTTTTCAAAGCTGTCAAAGCAGCTAATGAAAACTGCTAAATCACTGTCTTCTGTTAGCCAGCTTTTCCCTAGCTTTTCAAGAGATGTAAACTGAGACGCAGTGTGTATAAGTGAAGACGTAGTGTCAGTTGAGATAAATGATTTGCTTTTGAGATCATTTTCGTCTGATTCATATCTGGTATATTTCTCACCTTCAATAAAGACAGGTGCTATAAATCCTCCATTAGCATAGGAAAGAAGTAAGCCAAGATTTCTAAGTAATTCTTCGGCTTCATTGATGCTAATGTTTGTAAGTGATTCAGGTAGTTCTTCAGCCTCCTCAGTTTCTTTTAACTGAAAAAGAGTCCCTACCCCTGTTAAATATGTACCAACATTATCTTCTCTCATATCAAGCCATTTACAAGCTTGCTCACCTATTTCTAGATTGATAGCCCATTTAGAATTCAAAGGAATTCCCTTTAGAACGCCACCATTACAATCTTCTTGAAGACTGTGACAGTGAAAAATCCTTTGAAATCTTGTGTTAGTTAAACAAAAGTTAAATTTATGTGATAGAGTCTCTGGATCATCTAAATCTAAATAGGTTCTTAAAGCTGTTCCTTTAGCAATGGAAGAAATATCTGCGCCACGACTAATTTCTCCTAATTTAAGAAGTTCAACTTGTATTAGATGTCCTAAAAAGAAGTTTTCTAATAGACTTTCACTAGCAAAAACAGCATGAAATTGAGGCACTTCCATACCCAATATTTCAAAATCCCATAATATTCGAGGTATTGGATAAATTTGTAGCTCCACCAAAAGCCGTCCCACCAAGTCATCGATTTCCGCAAAATTATTATAAACAACTAATTTTTCAGCAAGAATAAGATTCTCTTTTTTTAAAATCATAATTAATTATTTGGATTATTAAATATTTATGATGAGGATTCGTGGATTGTATGTAGTTTAACTAATTCAATAAAACACATTTCCCACAAATCATTTTAGAATATCTGCATGAGTTTTGGGGTGATCCCACTTTTTGCTTGAAAATAGTTGATCGCAGTTTATGGGTGATGAAGTGGGATCGCTGTTTGGTTTGGGGGAATAGGCGATCGGGTTTTGTGGGTGTTGAGAGGCGATCGCTGTTTGATGTTGAGATTTAGGCGATCGGGTTTTATGGGTGGTGAGGGGCGATCTCTGTTTGATTGGGAAATAGGCGATCGGGTGTGATAGATGGTGAGGGGCGATCAGTTATAATTATGATTAATCAAGTAAGTTGTACTGACTGCTATGACTAACGCATTACAATACATCTGTGATTCAGAAGGACAAACAGTTTCCGTAGTTGTCCCCATTGCCTTCTGGCAAGAACTAATGGCAGAAAGAGAAACAGCATATTTACTTAGCAGTCCAGCAATGAAAGAAAGACTGCTTAAAGCCAGAAAACGTCAAGATGGAATCTCTTTGGAATCTGCCTGTGAAAAACTTGGAATTTGATGCAGATGCTTTTGAGGACTTAGCTTGGTGGATTGAAAATGATCGTAAAAAAGCATTAAAAATTATCAAGCTGATTCGTGAAGTCCAACGTAATCCATTTGAAGGTACAGGACAGCCCGAAGCTCTAAAACACGATCTGTCTGGCTGTTGGTCGCGCCGTATCGATCAAGAACATCGTCTAGTTTATGAAGTTTTAGACGATAAAATCAGAATTCTCGCCTGCCGCTTTCACTACTAAATTACTGTTGGTTGATGTGGGGAATAGGCGATCGGGGTTATGGTGGGTATGGGACGATCGCTGTTTGTTTTTGAGATTTGGGCGATCGTTTTTTGGGTGATGAGGGGCGATCGCTACCTTACAAACTTAAATCCAATGCAAAAATAATCGCTTTCTTGATTTGTAACATCACATCAATTGGCAAATCTCCCAACTTGCGTTCTAACCTTGCAGTAGGAATAGAAGCAATACCCTGAACATTAGCTATGGATGATTGATTAAGAAACTTCAAATTAGGAAGTACGACCTCATACTCACTATTTCTATACTGAGTCGTCAAAGGAACATAAATCACTAAAACTCTTGGAGGATTTGCATCATAACGGGAAACAATGACAACAGGACGAGTCTTTGCTGCTATCCCCAAATCCGCTAACCAAACTTCACCCTGCTTAATATTCATCCAGCAAATCCAATACCTCTTGTTCCACAGAACGCGATCGCAAAATATCTAACGCATCCTGATCAGCTAAATCAATTATTTCCAAAATGAACTTTCTCGCCAATTCAGCAACATCTGGTTCCCATTTGGCTAATCTTACATTTAATGTTTCCGCTAAAGTATCCATTTTTACCTTTGCTTAAAGCATCAACCTAATTCAGATTAACATATTTACTGAGAGGCGATCGCTGTTTGATGTTGAGTTTAGGAGATTGGGTTTGTGGGTGATGAAGGGGGCGATAGCTGTTTTATTTGATGGAAATAGGCGATCAGGTTTTGGTGAGGGGCGATCGCTGTTTGATTTTAAGCAACCTCACTCAAAGCGTCACGAATCACCTCATCACTTACACCGTGACGCTTTAAACTCTCAATAAATATAGAAACAGAATATCCATCCAATCTCTCAAGATCAGCACGAAGCCCCTGCCCAATATAAGCACGAACTAAAGGCTGATATCCAGAAAATCCTAATAATGGGGCAACTTTTTTCAAATCTTCAATTACATCCTCAGGAATACGGATTGTCACCGTTGCCATCGGACGATTTCGATCCAATCGTTTTTTTAAAGCTGCAGTTTTCATAATATTCATGCTCCTTGCGTGTTGCTTTTCTTGCAGAAATAATCCGAACTAAATCGTTCTCCCGTTCAACATAAACAACGTAAAGAAGATTTCATCGTTTATCTAAGCCAATCACAGCGTCTCTCTCTTCATCATTACGACTTGCATCAACTACTACTAAAAATGGATCAAAAAAGGCTTCAGTAGCTTGCTGAAATGTCACTCCATCATGATTAATAGGATTAATCCGAGCCTTCTCCTCATTCCAAACAAATTTAATCCCGTTCAGTACAAAATACAAATCCATACTGTGTATTTTAGTCAAAGCGTATTTACGTTGTCAATACAAGTTCATCCAAAAGTTTTGTGCTGGAGGCGATCGCTGTTTGATGTGGGTGGGAAAATTGAATGGATTTTCGCTCTGGAGCGATCGCAGATAGAAATATTGACAATTATGACCTATACGCTCTCAACAGGTTCAGGTTTCCAAGTTTCGCCGTACTTGTCTTTGAGCGCAGACCATGCCTCGACTTGACCTTCGGCATATTCACCTGGTTTCCCCCATTGCAGGAAAGCACTCATTTGCGCCTTATCATCGGCATCGAGGAAACGGATAGCGTAGGTGGTGAAATTGCCGCGCTTGGCTTCACCTGTTTCAAAGCGGACATCAGTGATTTTGTCCATGTTTAGGTGAAACTCGATATGCTCAGAATGCATATTCGCATATTTGCCCTTAGGCAACTCCGCATAAAACAACTTCTCGATATTTACCCTTGCTTCTAGCACACCCGCATCACTGGTGACGATCAGACGCACTAAGCCGAGAGTGTGACATTCTTCTAAAAAATCTTTTAAAGTAGCAGCCATAGGAGTTTATTTAATATTAATTAATAAGTTTGTGATGATGTTGTGAAATTTTTTTGCGATCGCAATATACCTATTAAAGCCGAAAAGGGTTAGTGTGTGTAGCTTTTGGGAGATAAAAGCAGCGATCGCCTCTTTGCCTTAAGAAATTCCCAAGACCTCAAAAATGCTCTAAAGTTGACTACAAGCTCATTTACCCGCACTCAATTAAGCATTTATCTATGAAAATCGCCAATAACATAACCGAATTAGTCGGACGTACCCCACTGGTCGAATTGCAGCGTATCCCCAAGGCTGAAGGTTGCGTGGCACGAATTATTGTCAAGCTAGAGGGCATGAATCCCGCCGCCTCGGTCAAGGATCGGATCGGGGTGAACATGATCCAAGAAGCTGAAGAGCAGGGCTTGATTGCGCCAAATAAGACGATTTTGGTGGAGCCTACTTCGGGTAATACAGGGATCGCGCTCGCGATGGTGGCTGCTGCTAAGGGCTACAAATTAATCCTGACTATGCCCGAAACCATGAGTATGGAGAGGAGATCGATGCTACGCGCCTATGGAGCTACCCTCGAACTTACTCCTGGTACTGAAGGCATGGGCGGCGCAATCCGTCGCGCTAAGGAAATCAGCGAAAGCACTCCCGATGCTTATATGTTGCAACAGTTCCGTAATCCATCTAATCCTGCGATCCATCGCAAGACTACTGCTGAAGAAATTTGGGAAGATACTGAAGGACAAGTTGACTTTCTGATTTCGGGCGTTGGCACTGGCGGTACGATTACAGGGATTGCTGAGGTGATTAAATCACGCAAGCCATCGTTTAAAGCGATCGCAGTCGAGCCAGCCAATAGCCAAGTTTTAGCAGGCAGTCGCCCAGGTCCCCACAAAATCCAAGGCATCGGCGCAGGATTTATCCCTGAAGTTCTCAAAACAGAACTGATTGACGAGATTATTCCTGTGACTGACGATCAAGCGATCGCCTATGGACGCAGATTAGCGCGTGAAGAAGGACTTCTATCGGGAATCTCTAGTGGAGCAGCCCTTTATGCAGCAGTACAGATTGCCAAGCGTCCTGAGAATGCAGGCAAAATGGTGGTGATGATTCAGCCTAGTTTTGGCGAACGTTACTTGAGTACGCCTCTATTCCAAGATCCTGAATTGATGGCGCTGAGTTAATACTCCTGACTTGTACTCCCATTACAAAGGCTTTAAGAAGCCTGTACGGCTTTCTGAGTAAGCCGTACAGGCTTCTTAAGTGTATATTAAACTGACTTGAAAGAAACTATAAATTTGCTGCCTTTTCCTAATTCGCTAGTTACCTGAATATTCCCGCGATGCCTATTGGCGATCGCCTTGGCAATGGCCAGTCCCAACCCAGAACCGCCTGTAGTCCGTGAGCGATCGCTATTTACTCGATAAAAGCGATCAAAAATATGTGGCAAATCTTGCTCAGCGATGCCGATACCTGTATCGCGGATTTGGGCGATCGCATCGCGATCTTGGAGAGTCAGGGAAATAGAAACAGTTCCATTTAGATTGGAATATTGTATAGCGTTGGCGATGAGATTAGAGAATAGCCGATATAGCTGGGACTCATTGCCCATAATATATATAGGTGTTTCGGTCTTGAGATCGAGATTTAGGCTAATATCCGAAGCTAAGGCTAGGGATGCTAATTCTTCGACAAGATCGCAGAGAATATCGTTCAGACAACAGTGTGAAAACTTTGGTGGATTAGTCTCGATATCTAATCGGGACAATAGTAATAAATCCCCAACTAGTTGAGACAGGCGACTATTTTGGCGCTCAATCACATTTAAGACATTGCGAGAATCGGTTTCTGGAAGTACATCCATCGCTAAGGATGATTCAACCGTAGCTTGGATGGCGGCGAGGGGTGTGCGTAACTCATGGGCGACATCAGCAGTGAATTGTTGGATCTGCTGATAAGAGGTATAAACGGGTTGCATAGCGATTTTGGCTAAATACCAACTGGCGATCGCGATCGCCACAAATCCAATGGGAAGCCCCAATAATAGAGCTAGTCTTGACTCGCTCAAATGTCGATCATAATCTGCCATCGATCGCCCGATTTGCATATAGCCCCAAGGTAATCCTGCGGAATTTTTGAGCAATAGTGAAAATTGATAATAGTTCCTGCCTTGCGGATCTCTGAGTATTTGCCAAACTGCTTCCCGATTTACTTCTGATTCTGGCAAGTTGCCGACCGTGGCGATGGTCTGGTAACTGCGATCGCGAAAATGAATGTAATAATCATTGGTTTGGGTGACACCGAGAATATGTCGCTTGCTTTGATTTTGTGGAGAATTAGCACATGGTTCAGTGATTATGCAGAGATTGGGAAGTACATTCTGAACGTATGGATTCATTTGATCAGGCTGGTGCAACATTGGCTCAAGCGTATCGTGCAGAGTTCCCGCCACTGCTTCGATTTCGTCTTGTAAGCCTTGCCAATGAGCATGAACCATCATGTGATAAGCGCCTACTCCCGCGAGGCAGAGGATGATGCCCATCACACCTGAATACCAGAGGGCAAGTCGCCAACGGGCGCGAAAAAATAGACTATTCTGGTTCATCTAATTCCTTTATTAATTCAGGCTTCTGATTCAGGCGATACCCTAATCCATAGATGGTTTCAATGGAGATGAGGCAATTACTATCTGCTAGTTTACGTCTCAGTAAACGCATTTGGGCGGCAACCACATTGCTTTCTGGTTCTGATTGAATTTCCCATAGTTGATAGAGAATTTGATCGCGAGAAATAATCTGATTGGGACGCTGCATGAAGTATTCTAAAAGCTGAAACTCTTTAGCGGTTAAGGGAACTTGCGTGATTCCATTAGTATCTTTAGAAGAAACCGTTGCCGTATTGTAATCAAGGGTGAGATTTCCTACTTTTAATTGAATCGCTTGCAATTGAGGCGATCGCCTTTGTAATGCTCGCAATCGTGCCAACAACTCAACCATTCCAAAAGGTTTCACCAGATAGTCATCGGCTCCTGCATCCAGCCCAGTGACTCGATCTTCGATGCTATCTTTGGCGGTGAGCATTAAAATTGGCAAGGTGCTTTTTTGCGATCGCAATTTCTTACATAGTTCCAATCCTGACAATTTCGGCAACATCCAATCAAAAATCCCAACGGTATATTGAGTCCATTGGCTCTCCAGATAATTCCAAGCCTCAGCGCCATCCTTAGCCCAATCTACAACATACTTTTCTTGGCGCAAACGATTTGCGATCGCTGCGCCAAGGTCAGGTTCATCTTCTACTAACAGAATACGCATAGGTTATTTCTAGTAATCATATAATGTGCGGCGCTTTGCGCCGCACATTACAAAAAAATTATCGCTTAAAAGCAAATCTACCATTGATCTTCTCACCTTTAATTTCGCTGAGGATTACGACCTTGTATTCCCCTGCAATTGTCTCAGACAACAATGCTCCATAATGTTTCCCATCCGCCTTATATGGCATATCCAGAGATTTTTTTGTGCCATTGGGGAGTTGTACCTGTGCGCTTACTTTTGCATCAGGGATTGGTGAATGGTCACTACCATTTTGCAAAAATAGATCGATATGCACACCCCCATCTTCGTTGATCGAGACCAATTCTAAATGATATGCGCCAACTTCAACAACTTGTCCGCCTTGATTAGCTTTGCCATGATTCTCACTGGTTTTATCATTGGGCTTGTCACTGGCTTGGTCACTATTTTTGTCACTACTTTTTGGAGCAGTGGCTTTAGTTGATGCGCTAGGATTCGCGGAAGTTTGGATAGGATTTGGCGGCGCTGGTTTTGTCTCTGGGGTAGGACTAGAACAGGCAGCGATCGCGATGAGGCAAATTAAGCTTGATACGATGGTGAGAGATTTCAAGGATTTTAGCGATCGCATAATAATAAGCTCCTTTAGTTGTTTAGTGTTGAGCGGCAAAGCCGCACAGCAATTCTTATATGTTGATAGATAATTTGGGTTTGGGTACGAGGTATTTCCAGAACTGAGAGTAGATCGCTGGAAGTACGAGCAAAGTAAGAGCGGTGGAAGTAAATAAACCGCCCAAAACCACGATGGATAATGGTTGCAGTAATTCCTTACCCGCACCACCTGCCACAACTAGGGGCGCTAACCCTAGAGCAGATGTGAAGGCAGTCATCAGAATCGCATTGAGGCGTTCCATTGATCCTTGGATCAATAGATCTCTTAAAGGCATTCCTGACGCAAACTTGGTGTTGTAGTTGTCTACTAGCAATAGACCATTGCGAGTTGCGACCCCAAATAGAGTCACAAAACCCACCAAAGAGGCGATCGACAAAACGCCACCCATCAGCGCCACCGCTATCACACCGCCCACCATTGCTAGGGGCAGATTAATCATAATCATCACAGTGGAGGCAACTGATTTGACTGAGAGATACATGATTACTGTAATCACCACGAAGGCGATCGCGCTGAACAGCACAATATTTTGTGAAGCCCTTCCTTCGGCTTCAAATTGTCCTGCATATTGGATGTAGTAACCCGCAGGAATCTGAACCTGTTGCTTAACCTTTGCCTGAATTTCGCTCACGACCGATCGCAAATCTCGCCCCTGTGCATTTGCCGCCACGACAATCAATCGCGAAACATTTTCACGGTTAATTGTATTTGCACCCTTGCCATCGATTACCTTAGCTACTTGCGCCAATGGAATTTTATTCCCAGCGGGAGTATCCACCATCAGATTACCGATCTGATCTAAATTTTGACGCGCTTCAGGCTTCAGCCATACCACCAGATCAAAGGTTTGTTGTTGTTCTAAAACTTGAGAAACTACTTTCCCGTTTAAAGCTGTTTCAACTGTTTCCGAAAGTTTGCCAATGGTCAAACCATATCTTGCTGCTGCAATGCGATCAAATTTAATTTGAATTTGTTCTACAGGAATCTGCGGTTCTAGTTGCAGATCGACTACGCCTTCAACCGATCGCATGACATCATTTACTTGCTGTCCTAAAGTGCGAAGTTGTTCTAGTTCCGCACCAAAAATCTTGACCGCGATCGCACTTCTGACCCCAGACAACACTTCATCCATGCGGTGCGAAATAAATCCGCCGACATTTGGAGCCGCTCCGATCACCTTCCCAAACTCTTGGCGCAATAAATCAATGCTTGCTTTGCGATCCTTCATGCCCATCTCACTCAACTCCACATCGACATGCGCCAAGTTTACCCCAGCGGCATCAGCATCACCTTCCGCCCGACCAGAACGCACTTGAATGTTTTGGAATCTAGGATTGTCTTTCAGCTTATGCTCTATTACCGAGGCGGCGCTGTTGGTTGCTTCTAGGGATGAGCCGGGATAGAGCAGTAATGTATTAACTAGCGATTGCTCCTGAAATTCGGGGAGAAAGATGCGCCCGAAGGATGGAACTACGATCGCAGAGACCAGTAAACTCGTTGCTGCAATACCAATAGTGATCTGCGATCGCTGCATCGCAAATTTGATGAGTGGCAGATAAAGTTTTTTGAAGAACCTCGCTACCCAAGGTTCTCGCTCAGGGAGATGTCCATGAGGCAGCAAAATCGCGCAGAGGGCAGGTGTAACTGTAAGCGCCACAAAGCTAGAGGCTATTACTGCGGCTAAATAGCCCAATCCCATCGGAATAAAAATACTTCCTTCCACACCAGTGAGCGCAAAGATGGGAGAGAAGACAACAATTGTAATCACGGTGGCTCCAAATACCGAATCGCGCACTTCCTGACAGCCATCAAAAACCACCTCTAAAACTGGTCTAGGATGATCAGAATGTTTATTTTCCCTCAGACATCGGTACACATTTTCAGCATCAACGATCGCGTCATCCACCGCCGAACCGATCGCTACCGCCAAACCACCTAGAGTCATCGTATTCAAGCCTTGCCCTAACCAGTTGAGAGCCAATACTCCGATCAATAAAGACAAAGGCAAAGCCGCCAAACATACCAATAAGTTCCGCCAATTCATCAAGAAGGGAATCAAAATTAGGGCAACGATAATACTGCCTTCGATTAAGGCTTCCTGCACATTCTCAATTGAAGCATCGATATAAGCTTCTTGACGGAAGGTGGTGTTAATTTTAATACCTTCAGGTAAGCCTGCCTTCACCTCATTCATAGCGGCTTCTACGGCACGGGTAACGGAGAGTGTATCCGCTTGCGGCTGTTTATTAATGATTGCCACGACCGCCTTTTCTGTATTCACACTAGCATCACCCCGCTTCACTGCTGCACCAATTTTTACATCAGCGACATCACTAATCTTCACAGGTACACCATTACGAGACGTAATCACTGATTGTTTGAGAGCTTCAATATCTTCAATCCGCCCAATACCTCGAATCAATTTTTCGCGATCGGGCGTAATCAAATAACCACCCGCAGCATTCACATTAGCCGCCGCCACCGCATCTGATACCTCTTGCAGCGATACATTAAAAGCCTGTAATTTTTCAGGTGCAACTAGAACTTGATATTGCCGTACATCGCCGCCAAATACAATCACTTGGGCAACCCCAGATACAGCAAGCAAGCGATTAGTAACATGCCAATCGACAAATCGCCGCACTTCCATTAAGTCATTACTTTTAGAAGTAAAAGCATAGGTAATAATTGTCCCAATTGGTGAACTAATGGGAGCTATTTTGGGAGCTTCCACGGATGCGGGTAATTTACTTCGAGCCGCCTGTAATCGCTCTGTTACCAGTTGCCGAGCTTGATAAATATCGGTTCCCCAGTTAAAAATCACGCGCACCACGGAGATGCTAGCGGCACTCGAAGAACGCACCGCAGTTACTCCCGCAGTGCCATTAATGGCGCTCTCAATCGGCAATGTCACCAGTGACTCTACTTCTTCAGGGGCGAATCCTGCGGCTTCTGTTTGAATCTCAACTTGTGGTGGTGCAAAGGGAGGAAATACGTCTAAGGGCATTTGGACAATGGTACGAAATATCCAAATGCTAAGAATCATCGCCCCAAAAATAACCAACCAACGACGAGCGATCGCCCATTTAATGATGGCACTGAGCATGAAGTCAATTATCGAGTGTAAGTAGCTGTAGCATCTCACTCTCGCATACAACTATGAAACCAAGATGAAATCAGGATTTGGACAAAAATCAAATTGATTCGCAATAAATTTTTTGAGAGATAATCTATTGAAATATTCTTACAGATAAGTTGTAGACGATGCTTGCAGTGGGGGGATTACGCCATAAAAATAATATTAAGCGATCGCAACTAGGTATTCTCGATACTTTAGTAAAACCTGAATTAATACTCAATTTATTTTTCTTTGGTCTAATTCTCGTAATTGGTAAAGATCGGAGATGAATTGATACAATATGCTTTGAGCATTCTCTGATCGTTTTAATTCCTGTGTTGGATTATATAATTCGGAAAGAAGGGGGATGACTTCTGTATCTAAAGCATAGCGAAAAAGGTGTGTTGGTAAAATCAATTGAGCTGCATCTCGTAGATCATGCAAAAATTCTAATTCAAAACTTTCGGGATTAGATCTTGCGATCGCAAGTGGTCTAGCCCAACATCGTGATGAGATAGGGATGTTGTCGATCACTTCTGCAAATAGGTGCAACTTCTCACGTCGTCTATCTCTTGGGAAATCAATACAAACAATTTGATCTATTTTAAATTCGTCAGTCGAATATTTATTGGTCATTTTATTTGACCCTAGTTGTACTTCGTAATAGCTGCCGATCGCATATTTCTACGCTCATGGCAGGCTCCAAACAAGCTAAACCCTGACAAACGATCGCGATCGCATCAGGATTTGGTAAATGTTTATCAAGGCGTAACATCACCGCAGGCAGATATTGACGATTCAGATATTCATACTGCGTAGGCATAGTACGGACAAGGGTGTGATTGCGGAACCAGTCAAAGGCAGCTAACAGACTAGGGCAAGCCACAGGGCTATTCGTAATTACATGACCAAAGCGTTTGAGAGCTAACTCAGCACGGTCAAGATATTCCAATTTTTCAGTCAGGCTAGCAATGCGGACAAGATTCGCGATCGCAATTCCATTGGGTGAAGGCGTAGCATTATCTTGATAGTTGCGCTCTCGTAACAGCAAATGCTGGCTGGATTCGCTAGTAGTGTTGAAATAACCACCAGATAGAGCATCCCAGAAATCGCGATCGAATTCAGCTTGAATTGCGATCGCTTGTTGCAAATAAAAATGTGCCTCTTCTGGAATAGCTTGATGCATATCGAGAAGCGCTTTAATCAAGAAAGCATAGTCTTCTGATTGGGCTACTACGGCAGCTTGACCTTCATAATTAATCCGTTGTAAACGCCCTTCAATCCATTGATTTTCGAGAATGAACTTAGCTGCATTGACTGCGAGTTGTTTATAAATAGGCTTTTGAAAAGCACGATAGGCATTTGCCAAGCCTGAAATCATCAGCGCATTCCAAGCTGTGATTGCCTTGGTGTCTGTCACAGGTGGTACGCGCCCTTCCCAATCAATTTCGCGAATATCCGCTTGGCTTCGAGCCACAGGAAATGCATCAGTTGGGCGTGAATATTCCCCGTAACGTAGTCGAAATAGTTTAGTTAAACAAGTTTCAACCTCTGGAGATAGTTCACCATTTTTTTTGCGTTGCAAAACATTGGTTTCTTCAAAGTTACCAGTCACAGAAATCGTAAATTCTTGAACCAATAAGTCAAGTTCTGCCGCACTAAAATTCTTTTTGAGTTCCGAATAGCTCCACACCCAAAATTTTCCTTCTCTTCCTTCACTATCTGCGTCTTGTGAAGCATAAAAGCATCCTTCTTCGGCAAGCATTTCGCGCTGGAGCCATATGGCAGTTAGCTCACAACTACGAGCGATCGCAGGTTCTCTCAGTCCCGACATCCAGAGATTAGTCAGATATTCCATGATCAAACCGTTGTCATAGAGCATCTTCTCAAAGTGGGGTACTGTCCAAGTATGATCGACAGTATAGCGATGCCATCCCCCCGCCACATGGTCAAATATACCGCCAAGAGCTAAAGATAAACCACGCTGTTGGGCTTTATCTTTGAGGATATTGTCGCTCGATTCAGGTTTTAAAGATTCAAAACGACTCGCTCTTAATAAAAAATTGGCATAGGGAATCATCGGAAAACAAGTTCCATAATCGCGATTAGTGACGACTTCTGCACATTTAGCAATTCCATTTGCCAATACTTCATCGTTAATGATTGGTACGGGCGTGTGTTTATTAACTTGGTGCAGATTACGAACTATTTGCTCTTTATAATCTTGAATATCTTGATTGCGATCGTGATAGATTTCTAGAATTGATTGCAGTACTCGCAAGAACCCTGGTCGTCCATAGCGTGGCTCAATCGGGAAGTATGTCCCACCATAAAATGGAACCAAATCATCGGGAGCTAGAAACAAATTTAGAGGCCAGCCACCACTTTCACCCATAATCTGCACCGCTTGTAGATAGATGCTATCGAGGTCAGGGCGCTCCTCGCGATCGACCTTAATCGCCACAAAGCGATCGTTCATATAGTCCGCAATTACTGTGTCCGAAAATGCCTCATGCTCCATCACAGTGCACCAATGGCAGCTAGAGTAACCAATTGACAAAAAGATTGGCTTGTTTTCAGTTCTCGCTTTTTCTAAGGCTTCATCGCCCCAAGGATACCAATCAATCGGGTTATCAGCGTGTTTACGGAGATAGAGACTTTGCGATTGCGCGAGACGATTGGGCATAGGGCAAAATTTGACTTTGCGAAAATGGGTAAAGGTATTGTAAACAGTCTAACTCTTTGTTTCACAAATATCGCCAAGCAAAACAACGTAATAGAGCCCTAAGCCCAAACAATCAAATGGTGTTGCGAAGCAACACCATTTGATTGTTTGGGGTGGATATCGCATAAAATATAGTCAGTGTGGACATCACAATTATCGCGATCACTGTTTACAGTGATTTTCGATCAAACCCGAACCAAGAAATTTTAGGTAAGTAATATGTTCAAGGTAGCTGTAGGTCATAGTAACGATCCTGATAGTCTAGAAGCTATCAACGAAACCATAGAACAATGCCAACAATCTCTTGATGGGGAAATACCTCAAGCGGGTATTTTGTTTGCTGCGATCGATTTTGAACATAGCTTAATTCTGCAACGTATTAACGAGACATTTCCCAATATTGAACTAATCGGCGGTACTACTGATGGTGAAGTGTCCTCAGTCTTGGAATTTCAGCAAGACTCGATAACCTTAATGCTCTTCTGTTCGGACGAGATCGAAATTCGAGCATCCATTGGGCGAAATGTTTCTGAAGATCCTATCGAAATCTCTCGCAAATCGGTTGAGGCTGCTGAGCAGCAGCTTACTCTACCCGCCAAGTTTTGTATTGCTGTGACTGAGAGTCTTACCACCAGTATCGTCTCTATTTTGCAAGGCTTAGAATTAGCCCTCGGCAACTTGCCAATCTTTGGTGGAGCCACTGCCGACCAATGGCGGTATAAACGTACTTACCAGTTCTATAAAACTGAAGTGCTTAGCGATGCCGTGGCGACATTGCTATTTGCGGGAAATATTCTGTTTTCTAACGGAACTGCTAGTGGATGGCAACCCATTGGCAAACGTAGCTTAGTTACTAAAGTCGATAAAAATATCATTTACGAAATTGACCACAAACCTGCCTTAGATTTTTATCACTATTACCTTGATATTGATAAACCTGATAATGTTTATCCTCTAGCAGTATTTCCTCCCAATGAAGAAACGTTTTTTCTGCGGGGAGCCATTGCTTACGATCTGCAAACAGGCAGCATTACAGTGTCAGACAATATCCCAGAAAACTCGAGCGTCCAAATTACCTATACATCACTTGAAGATGTTATTGCTGCGTCGCAGGTCTCATTTGCTGAAGCAAAAGCTAATTATGCAGGGCAAGAACCTGAAGCCGCGCTGTTTTTCTCCTGTGCTTGGCGTAGACAAATTTTGGGTACAAGAACCAATGAAGAATATCGGGCGATCGCAGGTTCGCTCAAGCAAGTTTTGACTTGTTGTGGATTCTATACCCATGGAGAAATTTCTCCATTGCGCGGAAATGGACAATCTTTTTTCCACAATACAACTTTTGTAACTTTGCTACTTGGCAATCATTAAGTAAGTAATAGTGGGCGGCGCTTCGCGCCGCCCACTATTACTATAAAAGATTAGGATGCTTAGCGCGAAGCGCTGAGCATCTCACCCAAACAACTAGTAAAAAACTATGGAAGTTGAAGACTACACATCTAAAATCAAAAGTTTAGAGAAAGAAAATCGCATTCTCAAAAAGAAACTAGAGCGATCAGAGATTGATCGCTCTATGCTTGAAGCAGCTGATCGGAACAAAGAAACTTTGCTAAAAAAAGTGATTTGTGACTTGCAAGAATATCAAAGTATTCTCGAAATGAAGAGTAATGATCTAGAGCAGACGTTAACCAATTTGTCACTCATGCAAAATAAATTAGTTGAAGCAGAAAAAATGGCGGCTTTGGGTGGACTAGTAGCTGGTGTTGCCCATGAAATCAATACGCCAGTTGGGACAAGTATCACCCTAGCTTCTACTCTAAGGGATGAAACTCAATTGTTGTCCACATTGATCGAAGCTGGATGTTTAAAAAAATCACTATTAAAGCATTATCTAGAAATTGCTACAGAAGTAAGCTGTTTAATATTGAGTAATTTAAATCGTGCGGGGGAGTTAGTGCAGAGCTTTAAGCAGGTTGCAGTAGATCAATCTAGCTCTGAGAGACGTAGTTTTAAAGTCAAAGAATATATACAGGAAGTAATTATAAGCATTTTACCTCAATTTAAACAGAACTTATGGAAAGTGTCTATTAGTGGAGATGATACGATACAAATCTACAGCTATCCAGGGGCTCTAGCTCAAGTAATAACAAACTTTATTAATAATTCTATCCTCCATGCTTATTTACCTAATAAGATTGGGAATATTAGTATTTATATTCAACAAGAAAGCGATCAGGTAATTATTCAATATAGAGATGATGGATCTGGGATCGATCCAGAAATATTTGGTCGGATCTATGATCCATTCTTTACTACTGCGCGGGATAAAGGTGGAACAGGTTTAGGGCTGCATATTACCTATAACTTAGTAACTCAAAAGCTTCAGGGCAGCATTGATTGTGAAAGTGAATTAGGAAAAGGTACAATATTTACAGTAAGATTACCTGTCTCTATAGAAGCTTTCAAATAATTTTAGTTGTAGTTTTTAAATCATAATAAATGCATATATTTACCACCATGTCAACTTCTAATAAGCCTCAAAATACCATCTTAAATAATCAACAACAAAATATTTTTCTTTCTAGCGATGAAGATAGCGATAAAGATGATGAAATCATTTTTATGGACGAAGATTACGTAGACATAGAAAATACTCCTGATTTAGGAATAAATCAAACACAAATTAATTTAGATAGATGGAAAGTGATTATTGCTGATGATGAACCTGATGTGCATAGAGCAACTCAAATAGCGCTTGACAATCTTATATTTGAGAGCAAACCAGTAGTTTTTGTCTCGGCATATTCTGGAGAAGAATGTAAGCAATTAATAAATCTACATACTGACGCTGCCTTGATACTTCTTGATGTAGTCATGGAAACTAATGATGCAGGACTGAGATTGGTAAAGTATATTCGCGAAGAGTTAGATAATCATCAGATTCGTATTGTTTTGAGAACAGGGAATTCTGGGGAGGCTCCTGAGGATTCTGTCATACTTAATTACGATATCAACGATTACAAACTTAAGGTAGATCTGACTCGCCAGAACCTACTGACAACTTTGCTCGCTTCTCTTCGAGCTTATCGAGATATCATCACAATAGAACATCAGAAAATCAAGTTAGCACAAGCTCTTGAGAAGTTGCAGGAAAGTCAAATTCAACTTGAGGAATATGCGTTTACTTTAGAAAAGAAAATTGCTGAACGGACATCAGCGCTAGAGACAGCTAATCTAAAGCTTCTGCGTCTAGCAACAATAGATGGTTTAACACAGGTGGCAAACCGTCGTTGCTTTGATGAATATTGGCTTCAACAGTGGATTCTACTACAGGAAGAGAAGCAACCTCTTTCATTAATACTTATGGATGTAGACTATTTTAAGAACTACAACGATCATTACGGACATCTAGCTGGAGATGAATGTTTAAGGCAAATTGCTCAAGGTATTAGTAAATTACTAATGCGTCCTCAAGACTTGGTAGCTCGCTATGGTGGAGAAGAGTTTGTTGTGATATTACCGCATACCCCAATTGAAGGAGCAAAAAAAGTTGCCGAGGGGATTATATCCATTATCTATGATCTCAATCTTATTCACGCCGAATCACAAGTAAGCGATCGCGTCACCTTAAGTATCGGTGTGGCTTGTGTTGTACCTAACGATGATCTTTCTTGGGAAGTGCCAATTTCGTTGGCAGACAGAGCTTTATACCAAGCCAAACAGGGAGGTCGTAATCGCATTGTCTTAGCTAGATAGTCTCCCAAAACCCAAAAGAAGGTTGCGGCGCACCGCAACCTTCTTTTGGGTTAGCAACTTGTTTTCTGACTAATCCAATCTTTGAGATTATTCGGTACTGTAGTAAAATGGACATAAATAGGTTGAGTAAATTGCGATCGCTTTGCAGAAATGTCTGTTGCGACCGCAGGCGGTAGAGACTCAGATATCACTTGATGCTCGTGCTGATGCTTTAAAACTTTGGCATAGATTTCACCTTCGATCTCTAGTTGCTGATCTTGGTCATAGATCTGGAGATGTAGTTTGAGATTAGTTAATTCAGGAACATCGTGATCAGAGAAAATCTCCGCCCCATAGGGAGATAGCTGCTTTAGCTCTCCCTCAAACATTTCTGTACCTAAATGCTTCTCTTCTAAAATGCGATAGGTGATTGGAATTGGAGTTGGCAACAATTGTAAGGAGTCGCTGAGAGAAGGAAGTTCTAGATTATATATTCCACCAAGACCACAAATATCGTAGATGGAAATTGGATGTGATACGCCTTTAGGTTCTACTTCCATCGATCCGTTGATCTTAGCGATGTCTTCAATTTCCTTGTAAGTAGCTTCCGATATTAAAATTTGTCCACCCACAGTATAGGATTCAATCCGCGCTGTGAGATTCACATGATTACCAACTACAGCATATTTAGCGCGAGATTGAGAACCGATATTACCAGCAACGACTTCACCTGTATTAATACCGATTCCCATCGCGATTTCAGGGAGTTGTTGTTGAGTGAGTTTCTCATTCACCGATCGCATGGCTAATTGCATAGCGATCGCACTAGCTACTGCCCGAACCGCATCATCTTCACGATAAATCGGCGCACCAAATAGCACTAAGATCGCATCGCCAATAAATTCATCAATCGTGCCTTGGTAAGTCGCGATCGCCTCGGTCATTGTGCCAAGAAAAATATTGAGAATTTCCACTACTTTTTCAGGAGGCATCTTTTCGGAAATTGTGGAAAAGCCGCGCAGGTCACACATGAGAATTGTGACTTTGCGGCGATCTCCCCCTAGCTTTAGACCCTCAGGCGTTTCTAATAAACTTTTAACTACGGCATCGGTTAAATAGCGGCTAAAGTAAGTGCGAATTTGCGCCGCCGTAATTGCTAGATAGCTAGTGACAATCACCCCACCACCAATAAACGCGATCGCCGCAGGTACAAAAGGCAACCACCAACCATAGCTAAGGGCGATGAAACAAGAACCAACTAAGCCTAATGTCAGCCCTAGGACAATGGGCAATCGCAAAACTATCACCAGAAAGTCTAGGTTGCTAGTCTTAACGTTCCGCCATTGCCAAATCAAAAAAGAACCAGCTAAAGACCAACCAAAAATCCACAGCCATTCCCAAGGTTTATCCCATGTCTGGATTGTGGCTCTGCCATCAAGAGTGCTGCTAAGTATATGACTCACAATCTGAGAATGAACTTCTATTCCTGCGGTCAAAATTCTTGTACTGCCAAATCCACCATCCAGAGGAGTGAAAAACCAATCCCTAATACTTACAGCAGTTACCCCAATCATCACGATGCGATCGCGGAATAAATCTGGTGCTATTTTCCCCTCCAATACATCCGCCATTCGCACAGTCTGAAAACCTTGAAGTGATCGACGGTAATTAATTATAAATTGATGTCCTCCCACGTCAATTCGATTATAACCACCATCATTAGCTCTTAATTTTGGAGGCTTTAGAGCTTGCTCAATTTGTTCAAGGGGAATAGTTTTTTCCTCATCCAGATAGAGTAAGGCTAGTTGCAAACCAAAACTAAGCCCCACTTTGCCATCAGGTAAACTCAAGGATAGTAATCCACGACGAAGACGACCATCTCCATCGTGGACAAGATTGATTGCACCAATTTGATCCAGTTGGGCAAGCGCAGGCGGAGGTTTAATGTCTGAAACCGAGAAATTTGACGTAACTAAATCAGATGTTTTGTAAGCTCCTATCAAATTAGGAGTGGTCTTAAATAGTTTTTCTAATTGGGGATAGCCAGCATTATCTGTTTTGTCTCGAACTAGATCTAAGCCGATCGCACGCGGCTTTTGTTGCCTGACTTTATCTAACAACGTTGTCAATAAAGCGTCATCAATCGGCCATTGGTATTGGCGTATATCAGCTTCATCAATGCCAATAATCACGATCCGTTGATCTGTAGGTTCAGACGATCGCCATCGAAAAAACTGATCGAGCATGGCTAATTCAAGCGATTCAAGTGCTCCAATTAGCCGTAACCCGATCACCAATAGGGAAATTGTCGGCGCAGCGATCGCAATCCCGCGCCATTTCCACAAGCTGTTCTTAAATCGAGATCTAATTGCCATATACTCGGAAATATTTAAACAGGTAAGGAAGGTCGGAGCAAAGCTCCGACCTTCCTTACCATTACTAATAGACGTAGCTCTGTTTAGGTGGCGAAGTGCGCTCAGAAGTCGGCTCACTTAAGACTACGCCTTTCAAAAATGAATATGGAAGAACACGATCTAGCTTAGCTGATTTCAGTAAATCATTCCATTCACTGACAATCTCTGGCTTTTTAGAAATACCTTGCTGAGCATCAGCCAAAGTTTGGACAGTTTCAAACCAGATTCCCTCTTGAGCAAACAAAGCAGCTCGATCTAAAGGTAGCAAGGCTTTTTTGAGTTGAACAACTAAATTTGGGCTTGGCAAAACTCGGCGAATAGAGCCGCGCACTGTCCCAGAATCAGTTAAACCTCCAACTGTAAATTTCCATACATAGGTTTTGTCAAGTTTTAAGATTGAAGCCCCTTTAACAGTAGGCATTTTAAAAGCGAGAATACCTGCCTTGCTTTTGACCTTAAAAGATGTGCGGTAAACTCGTTTACCTTCAGGTAATGAACTATCGGCTTCAGAAAGATAAAAGTACCCTCGACCATCAGTTTCTGGAATGAGGAAATAAAATGTTGGACTTTCGGAAATCGTCTGAGGGACAGGAGCATTTTCTGCTTTTAAGTCTGGAACTAGCCCAATTAGACAAGCTTCTGTCGTTTCACAAACACTCCGAGTAGCACCTGGAGTTGAGACTATAGGAGTACCAAGATTGCTAGGTGGGGTATAGCGAACCCTGCGAGACTGAGCTTGAGCTAAAGGGGTAAAAAGACTCAAAGACAAGGGCAAGGCTACTGTACTTACAGCTAAACAAGAGCAAGCCGATGCTATTAAAATCTTTTTTGATGCAAATTTGGATAAAAACATGATGCGATCGCCTCTAGAAAAGTGATCTGTATGGGTATGGTGTGCAGTTTAGCTCATCACCTAATAATACCCATGAGATAGTTAGATACTAATAAAGAATGCATCTCTTATCAAAAAGTTGCTATAGACATTCGACTTAACTTTAGGAAAGGATTTATATGGTAAGAATAGGCGGCGCAAAGCGCCGCCTATTCTTACTTATTTAGTTTCATTGAAAGTCCGCTGTCGGCGGACTTTCAATAAAATTGTTTTTGGCGGTAAAGCATATTATGATAATTAGAAAAATTTATTAAAATTGTTACGAAACTATGGATATCTTGTCATTGGGTTGGTTTGGCGTGCTTGGTATGTTTACACTTTCGATCGCTTTTGTCGTCTGGGGACGCAACGGTCTATAAGAATAAAAAAAGGGGGGCGCGTTGCGCCCCCCTTTTTTAATTCTCACCGATTAATGTAAATGCTGCCCAATTCAGTGGGTCAGGATACTTAGCTTTGGTGGCAAGCATAGCGTGACGAATGGCTTGCGCTTTGTTCTGTTCAGCCTGAAACTTTTTATAAAACTCGGTCATTAGCAATGCTGTTGGCTCATCAGGTACAGCCCATAGCGACACGACAACACTGGGAACACCCGCGCTAATTAGCGATCGCGATAGCCCTATCACACCATCACCCGTTAATAAGCCTTGTCCAGTTTTGCAAGCACTTAGTACCACCATCTCCGCATTCAACCGCATCGTCACAATTTCGCTAGCCGTCAAAAATCCATCATCTCCTGAGCTAGGTGCAAGGGCGATCGCACCTGGGATATCGCCTTTACGATATTCTTCTAATAGTCCATGGGTAGCGAGATGGACAAAACGAGCAGATTTCATCTTACTAACAACTTCTACTTTCGTAGCGCTGTCGCCTGTCAAAAAAGTAGTATTTAGCAAAGTTGCGATCGCTTTTGCCTCTTTTTCAGCTCCTAATAAAGTTTGTAATTGGGTGGGCGGATTTCCGAGACTAGGCATAGTGGGATTGCCAACTATGAGAACTTCCTGCAAATCAACTTTTTTTACTTGTTGTCTAAGTTGGTGAGTGAAATCGAGAACTTGAATAGCAGGAGCGATTTGGACTGTATGCTTCTCAATTAAGAATTGATCCTTAGAATTAATTAGTGCTGCAAATGGAACTAGGAAAAGCAATCCTTGAGGCAAGAAAATCACTCTGGTATTTGCATCTTTAGGCAGTAAGTCTTGGATTGGCTGAATCAGAACTGCATATAATTGCTTGAGATCCCCATACTTCTCTAGTACTTCCTTAGGATCTCGAACAATTCCATTCGCATCGTTAAACAAGCTGCGAATATCCGCAACCAAATCCACTATAGAAACATCAGATTTTTTGAGATCAACCTCACGAAACGCGATCGCACCCGAAGGCTGCACTACCCAAATATAGAGCTTGATAAATTCACCCTTAAGCTTTCCCTGACCGATAAAGCTAGGATCAGCAATCAGAGAATATTCCACCATTACCGCATTCTGTTGTTTTGCTATACGACGAATATCGGCAATACTAACAGGTGCTAAAGATGGAATAATGGCTTCATTTTTCTGTACTGCTTTTGGTGCAGAGCTTGAGCTGACACGACGGGAGAGAAGCTCTGCAAAAGCACGGGCTCGACCTCTCTCGGCAATCTCTAAAGCTGCTTCAGGGTTGCCCTGAGCAACCATAATCTGTTGCAACAAATTAAAAGCATGAAGCTGTGTATCAAAAATCGAAACCTTATCACCATCACTTAAGTTAGAACGCAGAGATTCCAATAGGTTCAGACTCGTGAGAAACTTCTGCTCTGCTTCTGCATACTTTTGTGATCGCCAAAGTGTATAGCCCCAATTGCCTAAAGTCGTTGCTTCTAAGCGACGATCGCCGATTTGCTTGGCTAGCTGCCAGCTTTGCTCTTGCAAAAATAAAGCTTTGTCGTATTCTTCCAAAAACACATAGGCTAACCCCATACCAACGACTGCGGCTCCTTCCATACGAGGATTTTTAAGTTCCTTAGCAACGGTTAATGCTTGCTCGTAATACGAAATTGCTTCTTTATATTTGCGCTGAACATGATAGTTAGAGCCGATATTATTCAGCGCGTTTCCTTCTGCTTCTCGAAAACCAATTTTTCTCGCGTTAGCAAGGCTTTCCTGATAATACTTGATTGCTTGGGGATATTCTTCTTGTGTACCTGCGATCGCACCCAAACTATTTAGCAAAGAAACAATTCCATTGCCATTACCTACTGCCTTGGCAATTTTAAGACTAAGCTGAAAAAAACTCTCGGCTACACGGTAATTGCCAAGGTCATAGTGAATATTACCAAGACTAGCCAGAACCTGTCCTTCTCCTTGCTGATCGTTTAGTTCTTTTCTAATTGCTAATCCTTGGTTTTGCACTTCCAGAGCTTTGGCATAGTTCCCGACCACGCGATAGTTGTTACCCAAATTTCCGAGGGCATTGGCTTCAGTGCGGCGATCGCCTAGACTTTGTGCTAAAGCTAGCAATTGCTGTGAGTAAGCGATCGCTTGTTCGTATTTGCTGAGCTGTTTAGATGCTTCTGCTAAGCCCCCAAGGACATCTATTGCGCCCTTAATATTTTTTTGCTGCTGATAGAGGTTTAGTGCTTGCAGCCAACTCGCGATCGCAAGATCAAACTTTTGTGCTCGAAATTGCTGTAACCCAGTCTGGACAAGCTCATCTGCGGATGATCGCGCATCTTGAGATGGGATCGTAGGATTCTGAATTCCTGCTGCCAATACTGCGATCGGCGATGTTAAGCCAATTGCAAATAAGATGGCGATCGCAAAGCCTTTACTTTTCATAGGAGCGAATTATTCTTTGCATGGTGGCAATTTAGAGCGATTTGGATTTTGGGCAGTGCGAGTTACTGTCGCCGAAGGCAAAGAAGCCGTGAAATTCAGAATTGGTTTCTTTGTCCCAGTAGGTTCGCAGTCCTTAATTTCACCAGCATTTGCTTGCAAGTCAGCCGTCCGTGCAGATGCGATCGCATCACTATTCAAAGTATTAGCAGCCAAGGTACTCGCCAGCCCAGTATTAGAGGTAAATGACTGGTCAGAAAGTAAAGTAAAAACTTGAGGTGGAATACTCGCAATGCCAATGCCAATTTGACCATCGACACCACTGGTTGTCGGAGTTTTGCCAACTACAAAATTGCTGTCATTGAGAAGGCGGATATTGATCAAATTATTACCTCCATTACCAGAAATAATAGGAGCTGCATTACCAAATTGCAGGGAAACATTCCCTTGAGAAGCTAAGTTTGCATTTGCGGAAAAAGTATAAATACTGTACTTCGTATTTTGTACTGCTCCATTAAAAGTGGGAGCACCATTTATCGGAGTCCCCGTTACCCGAAACTGCCCCGCCGTAATGTTAATGATGCTATCAGTTGTCATCGAAACTTGCCCAGTTCGTAAGAAACCGTTGTTAACTAGCACAGCACCATTGGGTGCATTCAAATTCAAGGTGACACCTGCTTCCGCTGGGCTGTTGCGAATCAAGAAATTTCCAGTGATATTAACATTCCGATTCTGAGCAGTAAGTGTAAGCGTGGGACTGACCGTTGAATCAAAGAAAAACGAAGAACTAAACCCATCAGTGTCGATTAAACTAGTATCGACATTAATATCTCGACCAGCAATAAAGCTCAAAGACTGAGTATTTCCGCCACCAAAATCAAAACCAAAATTGGGGACATTGATATTAATGTCATTTCCAGCTTGAAAAGTAATAGAAGTAGCTTGAGTATTGTTGAAAGTTGTAGAGCTATCAAGGGTGATGTTGTTAGTTGCTTGCAGGACAACATTGCCTGCTACACCACGAAGATCGGAATCTTGAATGTTGATATCAGTTCCAGCTAAAAAAGAAGACGGGATTGTTGGGTTTGCACCTAATAAAAGTTGCGCAGCAACGCCTCCACTACTTGCCGCACTGCTAATAGTAATGTTAGCTGGATCAAGCAAGAGTGTTCCAGCTAACCCATTCAAGGCTGTTGTATTCACTTTCCCTTGAAACAGTAAGTTCTCTTTACCCGATACTTCGACAAAGCCGCCATTACCAATAACTAAACCACCTTTTGCAGAGATGCTTCCTAAAAATGTGGTTGCCAGATCTGCCCAAGCAATCACTTTGCCACCATTACCACTTTGGAGTGCATCTGCAAGAATTGTTGAGTCTTTACTCACAAAAGTATATTGGGCATTAGGAACTATCCCTTTTCCTTGTAAATCTCCACCTATGAGGACAGTGCCGCCACCGATCGCACCCGAAGCATTGAGATTTGCAGAAACTAGACCAACGCGATCGCCTAAGACATTAATCTCACCACCTTTAGCCGTAGTGCTTGACACATCGAGATTGCCTGAAGCGATTGCAGTTCCCGCAGTATTAGGAATTGCTATGCCAGCGACAAGCACATTGCCTGATGCATCAGTATTTAAACCCGTCATATTCCGAAGGTTTGCAGAACCAGTCAGTAGACTTGGTAGATCCTTAGCCTGAACATTTGACTGCGCTAATTGATTCTGATCAGCGATCGGTAGTTGCAAACTCAGCAAGCTTCCTTCAGGTGTGATTTTGACGTATTTTCCATCTGCTGATGCAGCGATCGTGATTTTGCCTGATGGTGAAGTAATGGTGCCCGTATTAATTACCAAACCACCTACGAGAGTAATGCTCTGTCCTTCTTTAGCAGTGAGATTGCCAGCATTAACGATCGCAGCAGGTTGCTCATTCGTTGGCATCGTAGTAGAACTAGCAAAGCCAAAAGCTTGAGGAGTTCCAGTTAACTTCTTGACATCATCAATCCCAGTATTTACTCCAAACCAACCATTTCCCACTTGAATTCCATTTGCTGTAGTTGCTGTGAACGCCGCAGGAACATTCAAACTAGAATTCGCACCAAAAATAATTCCCGCAGGATTTAATAAATAGAGATTAGAATTACCACCCGTAACCTGAACTAGTCCATTAATTACCGAAGCATTACCACCAGACACCCGCGCCAGAATATTCTGAATGCTGGGATTGGACATAAAGTTAGCAATCTCTCCCTGAGTTAAGCCAAATTGCTGGAAACTGTGATAGAGATTTGCGGCGGCTTGTGTGCCACCTGTGATATTTAATTGTTGAGCGTTAGTAATATCAGGGGCTACTTGTGTTCCTAAATTACCTGAGCCTTGAGTTGGCACAATTGACTGAGCAAATGCTTCACTTCCCATAACAAAGGGTTGCATCAATAGCAATGCGATCGCTGCTCGTCTAATTTGCGTAAAATTACTCTTGACAACTAAAGACATTGAGCTTCTCCTTTGTTATAAGTTGAAATGAATATTATTCTGTAACTATTCTTAGCTATTTTAACCGCTTTTAATTATTTTAATTGAGAGGATGCTTATACCAGATCTTAATCTTTCAAATCATAGAACTGTGAGCGCATGACAAAAAACTTTTATAACATTGAAACATCTGAGAAATGTTGTAAATCGTATTAACTTTTGTGTATTGAACACTAAGAAGTAAAAAAATATGCCTCAAATCTCCAATCTCAAGTTATTCTTTGATGAACTGTCGCTATCCAAAATTGATATTATTAGCATGAGCTTATTTAAACTAATTAGTCATCATCGCTCAAATCTGTTCGCTGTGAGCTTTATGCTCCTTGGCTCTGTAGAAATGGCAGCAGCAGAGAAGATTAATTCGCGCGTTTCCCTACCAAATCCATCGCCTGTAGTCTCGTCACCAATTGCTCAAGCGATCGCAGTCAAAAAAGTTGAAATTATTGGTAGCACAATCTTAACTAGTGCCGAGATAGCTGCGATCGCCAAAACTGGAGAAGGGCAACAAGTAACTCCTGAGCAGATCGAAAAAATAGCTCAATCAGTTACACAAATCTATGCAGATCGCGGATACATAACTTCACAAGCAGTAGTTGATACAGAGAAAACTGCTAATGGCATAGTCACTATTAAAGTTATTGAAGGTAAAGTCGAGAAAATTGAAATAGTTGGCTTAAAAAATACCAATCCAGATTATGTGCGATCGCGATTGGAATTAGGTACTGGCACACCTCTTAACACTGCCAAACTTGAAGATCAGTTGCGTTTGTTACGAGCAGATCCCATATTTAGCGATATTGAAGCAAGTTTAAAATCAGGAAGTCAGCCCGATAGCAGTATTCTTGTGGTTACAGTTAAAGAAGCAAATCAGTTTGGTGGATTTGCTAGTATCGATAACTTCTCTCCTCCTGCTGTGGGCTCAGAACGCTATGGTGGAGGACTATTCTTTAGAAACCTTTCTGGCAATGGCGACACATTAGCAGCTTCCTATTACGGAACAACGACAGGAGGCTCCAATCAATATGATCTCTCATACAATATTCCACTCAATCCCATGAATGGAACCCTGTCATTGCGATATTCTCCCAGCAACTATCGAATCACTCAAGCTCCATTTGATGTCCTAAATATTCGCGGCAATAGCAATCTCTTTGACTTGAATTTTCGTCAGCCTTTAATTAGGTCAAGTGTAGAAGAATTTGCTTTATCCATTGGTTATAGCTATCAAAGAGGACAAACATTTGCTTTTAATAATCTGGCTACACCCTTTGGCATTGGGCCAGAGCCAGATGGGACAACTCGCACTAGTGTAATCAAATTTGGTCAAGACTATACCTTACGCGATCTTGCAGGAGCTTGGTCATTGCGATCGCAGTTTAGTATAGGCACAGGTTTATTTGGCTCCACCAATGTCACAACACCGAGTGGCTCCTTCCTAAGCTGGCTAGGACAGATTCAGCGTGTGCAGTCCTTGGGGACAGATTCATTACTGATTGGCGCTTTAGATCTGCAACTATCTGCCGATCCGCTGTTATCTTCGCAGCAATTTACAATCGGCGGTGGTCAGTCTTTGCGAGGATTTCGCCAAAATGCCCGTACTGGAGATAATGGAATTCGATTCTCCCTAGAAAATCGCTTTGTGGCACTCCGCAATGACTTAGGTGCAACATTGTTGCAAGTCATTCCATTTCTAGATACTGGGGCAATCTGGAATCATCCCAATAATCCAAACACTTTACCTAGTCAAAACTTTTTAGCTGGCGGTGGAGTGGGATTGCTATTTACACCATTAGAACGATTAAATATGCGATTAGATTATGCAATCCCCTTTGTCAATCTCAGCGATCGCGGCTCTAATCTACAAGAATCCGCCTTTTATTTCAGTTTGGGCTATCAGTTCTAAATATTGTCAAATATCCCGTTCCAAACGGTCTAAGAAAAAAGGTTCACTAAGTGAACCTTTTTTCTTAGATTTTCTCAGCGATATATTTAGCAATTCGGGCAGATGCTCCTGCTTTGCCCATGCGCTCCTCACCATTGCGACTTACCTCTTGGAAGTAATCAGGATCTTGCAAAATCTCATTGAGCACATCCGCAACCTGAGCTGGCTTTTCGATTAAATTAATTGAGCAGCCTAACAGATCCGCTTGTTCTTCAGCAAACTTGCGCGTGAATTGGGGGCCATTTCCCGCGATCGTAATCACAGGTTTGCCTAAACCCACCATCTGTTCTGTCGCAGTGCCTGCCATCGCCAATCCCAAATGACATTGATGTAGACAATCACTAAAGCCATCTTGCAATAAAATGAGCCGTGCATTTTGAACTTTAAAAGTAGTTTCATCAATTCGCTGCCAACCCTTTTGGATTATGCTCTGCCCAATAATTTCCATATCTAAGTCAGGTGCGATCGCTACTAAAAAATGGACATTATGAGGAATCGCACGGGAAACAACTTGGGCGCAAAGCATCAATGTCATCCAGTTTTCATAGGCTTCGGGCGCTCTCGAACCTGGAAGAATTGCTACCGCCCATTCATCTTCGCCGATACCAAAACTCATGCCTTTTGGTTCAAGCCCATCCATCATTGAGTTACCTAGATAGATCGCTGGCAGTTTAAAGTCTTGATTCAAGATTTCGGCAGTTAATAGATCTCGGACAAATATAGCCTTGCAGCGATTGCTGTTCATCAAAGCGCGTTCCCAAGGAAAAAAATTGGAGCCGCCAAAAGGTTTTTTGACATGGGGCAAACTACTTTTGCGATCACGCCAAAAATATTCTGACTTAGCCGTGGCAACAAATGCAAAATTACAGCCACTAAACTGAGATGGTAGCCATGCAAACAGCAATGGCACAATGTCTCCCACCGCTAAAATCAGCCGCTTGCTTCTACGATTTTCCCGTGACCAATTCCATACAAACCCCAATTGTTTACGTGTTAGTCCAACCAAGCCACTTTTGACATCACGCGCTAACTGACGGCTATCCATACGGACAAATCCCCCCGATGGCATCGCCTGCGTAAATTTCTCGACGATCGGGATATTTGCTTTAGTATAGGCATGCCCCACGCCCACAAGCGGCAAGGCGATCGCTGAAAATCCCAATTTCTCTAGTTCAATGCAGATACGGGCAGCGATGATATCTTCACCATGTCCGTTACTGATACATAAAATTTCCACGTTTTACCAAAAAATCTAATTTGCAATTCTAAATTAATAATTTGCTTTACGTAGATAGAATTCCTACGATAGCTGAGGTTTAGGGCTGGCACGGGGGATTGCCCCTACAGAACACAAATTATTCAGGTAGGGGCAATCCCCCCGTGGTTGCCCTGCTTCGCTAGCAGCAAGAGATTCATCATCTGCGTCCTGCGTAACAGCAATTAGTAATTTGCTGTGCCAAGAGTACAACAAATCATTATGGGGCTAATTTAACTTTAATAGAAACTGCGACATTATGCTTAATCCGCGCTGAGCAGCGCAAATTAAAAACTGTTGTACTGGGCAAAGCCCAGTACAACAGTTTTTAATTTGATTAGCTTAAATAGGTGTAACCATTTAAGCAATGTTCATATTTTTGCAAAAACAACCTTGCTTCATCCAGAGTAATTTGCTTCTCTTGGAGAGCGCGTTCTGTCTCTTGACGAATATTTTCCAGCATCGCTTCGCGATTGTACTGCACATATTCCAGAACCTCGGTCATCGAGTCACCCTTAATTACATGCTCAACCTTATAGCCATTAGGAGTTGCATGAATATGAACTGCATCAGTGTCACCAAAGAGATTATGCAAATCGCCAAGAATCTCTTGATAGGCTCCACCTAGAAACAAAGCTAGAAAGTAAGGCTCTTCGGAAATAAAAGGATGTAACTCAAGCACAGACTTGACATCGCGCAAATCGATGAAACGATCAATTTTGCCATCGCTGTCACAGGTGAGATCAGCGATCGTGCCGCGACAGATGGGTTCTTCATGCAATCGATGGATTGGCATAATTGGGAACAATTGGTCGATCGCCCAACTATCGGGAGCAGATTGGAATACTGAGAAATTACAATAGTAAGTCAGTGCCATGGCACGTTCAAGATCTTCAAGATCGTCAGGCACGTAATTCAGTTTGCGTGTTACTTTGAGAATGCGATCGCAACATTCCCAAAACAAACGTTCAACTCTGGCGCGTTGCTTGAGGCTTAGATAGCCAAAGGTGAACAGGCTAACTGCTTCTTGATTAAACTGGACGGCATCATGATAAATCTCTTGGTAATTATTCTCATTGATGTTTTCCAATGCTTCAAAAAGATTGCGGACGATTAGATGCTCATCCTCTTTTAGCGGTGCGATAGGCTGATTAGGGATACCGCTAATGCCAACTACATCGAAGACTAGAACCGATTGATGGGATGCGATCGCACGACCGCTTTCACTGGTCAAAGTTGGCACAGGTACGCCTTTTTCTGCGCAGGCATCCTTAATTGCCGCCACGATATCGTAGGCATAGTTCTGCATACTATAGTTTTTAGAGGCATAGAAATTGGTTTTGGAACCATCGTAGTCAACGCCTAAGCCACCACCAACATCGAGATGCCCCATCGGTGCACCCATTTCTGCAAGCTGCACGTAGATTTGTCCTGCTTCGCGTAAGGCATCTTTGATCGTGCTGATATTGCTAATTTGAGAACCGATATGGAAATGTAACAATTTCAGGGAATCCAGCATATTTGCCGCTTCCAATTGTTCAAAGGTTTCTAGGATTTCCCACATACTCAAACCAAACTTTGCGCGATCGCCTGTCGAGTCTTCCCAATGACCTAGACCTTTAGCACTCAGTTTTGCTCTTACTCCAACCACGGGGGCAATTCCCAGCTTAGTTGCAGCGCGGATGATCATTTCCACTTCTTCCAGTTGCTCGATCACAATGATCGTATTTTGCCCCAACTTTCGCGCCAGTAAAGCCGTTTCAATATATTCGGCATCCTTGTAGCCATTGCAGATTAGTAACGAGCCAGGGGTGCGTAAAGTAGCAAGAGCAATCAATAATTCGGGCTTAGAACCTGCTTCTAGACCAAACTGAAACGGTTTACCATATTTGGCAATTTCTTCAACCAATTGCCGTTGTTGATTGACTTTGACAGGGAAAACGCCACGATAAACGCCATTGTAGTTATAGCGTGCGATCGCTTTAGCAAAGGTAGAATTAATGCGCTCAATGCGATCGGCTAAGATATCCGAAAATCTCACTAATATGGGCAGACGTAACCCTCTCTGCTTGAGATCGTTAACTAAATCAAAGAGGTCAATGCAACCACCGCGATCGCCTTTGGGGGATACGGTCACATGTCCTGCTTCGTTAATACTAAAATAAGGTTCTCCCCAGCCATTGATGCGATAAAGTGATTCACTGTCTTGAATAGTCCACTTTTTTGCATCTGCAACAACAGGTAATTGAATCTCTTGCAACATTGTTAATAAACCTTTGATAAACCCTATGAACCTTGATCTACATAGTGAAGCATGGCTAGCACTTTACGCTCACCGTATCAACTTTAGCACTTTCAAATAAATCTAGTATCTAAGCCAGAAAATAGTCTAGATCTTTTTGAACATAGTAATTCTCATTATGAAACCGATTTTGGTGTTTCCAGTATCGCAGGCGATGGAAACACCAAAATAGTTTTTTGAAAGCCCGCCTTAGGTGGGCTTTCAAAAAACTGATTTTTATAATGAGAATTGCTGTTCTAGCGCCTGCGGCGCTGGAAAACTCAAAATTAAGTGTTAAAATTTAGAGTGATATATCTTCAAGTTCTGCGGAAAGTAAGGATGGCATTAAATGACTACCACCAGTACCAGACCGATCACCTTTGAGCAATATCTGACTTATGATGACAGCACAGACAGGCGTTTTGAATTTGATCATGGGAAATTGGTGGAAATGCCTCCAGCAACTAGACTTCATAACCTTGTGATGATGTTTTTAGCTTTCTGCTTGCAAACAGAAATTAAAAATTCCCATTATGCGTACTGCGTTTCTGTGAATAGCACAGAAATCTTCAATGGTTGCAGAACTCGTCGTCCAGACATTTTGGTGATGACGATCGCCCAGTCGCAGAGTTTGGGAAATCAGCCAGACATCTTATACAGTCCATGTTTGCTTGTGGTTGAAGTTGTCAGTCCCACCTGCCGTTCTGTCGATACCATCGAAAAGCGTGATGAATATGCAAAATTCGGTATTGCCGAATATTGGATCGTGGATTTTACCTTGGGTATCTTTTCA
Source organism: Pseudanabaena sp. UWO311 (assembly GCF_006937785.1). Lineage (GTDB taxonomy): Bacteria > Cyanobacteriota > Cyanobacteriia > Pseudanabaenales > Pseudanabaenaceae > Pseudanabaena. The sequence continues at coordinate 32,866 of NZ_SJEE01000021.1, read as the reverse complement.
GTTTTAACTTTGGAGGATGGAGTTTATATCGAGAAAATTTACAAACAAGATGAACTAATTAACTCCAACCTATTTCCTAAGATTTCCTTGACGATGAATCAGGTGATGCAGAGCGTTTAAACTATAGTCATAGCTACATCTCTAACCAACTAAATAATTCGCCAACTCTAAGTTGGAATCCTTCTGCAAAATCTGGTACAGGTAAGAGGTCACTCTTATCTTCAAATATAGCTAATGTGCGATCGCGAAAATAGACAAATACAATCTCTTCGTTGGGGGCGATTAACCAGCCCATCTGTGAGCCGTGATTGAGACAATAGAGAATATTGTGAATAACTTTAGTTTGGCTTTGGTCAAGTGAGAGAATCTCAATTGTCCAGTCTGGTGCGATCTCAAAAAGGTTTGATACTTTGCGATCGCGATCGCGGGGAATATGCTCCCAAACAAAGACTGAGATATCAGGAACAATTGATCTGCCGCCAAAGGTACAACGTAATTCAGAATAGGCGCGAGCAATGCGTTTATTTTTGAGGATTTGATTGACACTAGAACCAAGATCGAGTTGTAAAGTACTGTGTTTTCCTTGGGGCATTGGTTTTTGAATGATGTCACCATCAATGAATTCGCTAGCAGGTTTAGTCTCAGGAATCTGGAGAAACTCAGTAAGGGTCAAAGGTTTGGTTGGAGTTTGAACCATTGCTGTTGCTACTATTGCTATAGTTTGCTGTAGATTATAGGCTATAGATATTCTAGCGTTTTATTCACGGCTTGCTGATCAATGAATTTTGAAGCTGACTTAAATCTCACACTCCGCGCCCGCTATCCTTTGATTTACATACCTTCAGCCGAAGAGGAACGAGTCGAAGCCGTGATTACTAACGTGGCAAAATCCTTAGGACGCAGCATATTTGCATGGGATTTTGTCGATGGTTATCAGTCCAATCCCACTGATGCAGGGATGGGTAAGCGTAATCCTTTGCAGGCTCTAGAATTTGTCGATAAAATTCCCAAAGGCGCGGTGTTTGTATTGCGGGATTTTGATCGCTTTCTTGACGATGTAGCGATCGCGCGTAAGCTCAAAAATCTTGCGCGTAGACTCAAAAGTGAAGCCCAAAATATTATTGTGCTTGCCTCACAGATTAATATTCCCGATAGCCTCAGTGAATTTTTCTCAATTTTAGAATTTCCACTTCCAAATCCTAGTGAATTAAGAACAGAAATCGAACAAATTGTCTGTTCTGTTAGTTATGCTAATCCAACTTGCGATATTCAACTAGACAAACAAGCGATCGACGATCTTGTTCGCGCTGGACAAGGCTTATCTCTTGAGAAAATGAGGCGTGTGCTAGCAAAAGCGATCGCAGAAAATGGTCGCTTACGTCCCGACGATGTCGAGTTAATTCTCGAAGAAAAACGCCAAAGCATTCGCCAAACTCAGATTTTAGAATTCTATCCATCGACAACAGAAATTAGTGATATCGGAGGTTTAGACAATCTCAAAGAATGGTTACTGCGTCGAGGTAGTGCCTTTAGCGATCGCGCCCGTAAGTATGGACTTCCCCATCCACGCGGATTACTACTTGCAGGGATACAAGGTACTGGCAAATCCCTCACAGCTAAGGCGATTTCCCATCATTGGCATTTACCACTGCTGCGCCTAGATGTTGGTCGTCTCTTCGCTGGTCTAGTCGGCGAGAGTGAATCTCGCACGCGTCAAATGATTCAGTTGGCTGAAGCTCTTTCTCCTTGCGTATTATGGATTGATGAAATCGATAAGGCGTTTGCGGGAACTGATGGCAGAGGCGATTCAGGGACAACTAATCGTGTATTCGGCACGTTCCTCACATGGATGGCAGAAAAGACTTCACCTGTATTTGTGGTAGCGACTGCAAATAATATTCGCACCTTGCCGCCCGAATTATTGCGAAAGGGCAGATTTGATGAGGTGTTTTTTGTGGGCTTACCCAATCAAGAAGAGCGATCGCAGATTTTCTCGGTGCATGTAAGCAAATATCGCCCACACAATACTCGTGCCTACGACATTGATCGCCTCGCTTACGAAACGCCAGATTTCTCAGGGGCAGAAATCGAGCAGGGCATTATCGAAGCAATGCATATCGGTTTCAGCCAAAATCGCGACTTTACTACAGATGATATTCTCGAAGCTGCTAGTCAAATTGTGCCATTGGCGCAAACTGCTCAGCAGGAAATTCAAGTTCTCCAAGAATGGGCTGAGTCAGGCAAAGCAAGGCTTGCTTCGCGACAGAATGTATTCAATAAGTGAAACTTAAAAGTGAGTGGTGGCGCGAAACGCCGCCACTCACTTTTAAGTTAGAGAGCTATATCACCTATTTTAAGAACTTTGCCAGCCTCTATTATGGGAATGCGTGTATTCAGAGCAAGGCGATAAAAATGATTGAAACGCGATCGCTCTATATTTGCTGGTAAAGATGCTTCTCTTTGGCGAGTAAAAATCTTTTGAAATTCAGGATAAACTTCGCCAGTTAACGTGTCACGGGTGGGCACAGGACAACGTTGACAGGGATTTGTGCCGAAAAACTGAACATCGCCAATTTTAAAGGGAACTGTTTCACCAGCTTTAGCAAATAAATGATCTTCCCAAAACGGTTCGGTATCAGCAATTTCTAAGTTAGTGCGGAAGCGATCGCGAATTTGCTCAAGACTGATTTGGGGGCTTGCATACCAACCCTGCACAGTGGCAAGAGTTGCCTCTGAGATTACAGTTGCGCCCCATGCTTCAGGATCATCAGGAAATCCATTACTAACATTTTGACGAAGTTCTACAGGTTGCTCAAAAAATTTGCTTAGCCAGTCAGTAAGCGCAATGCGATCTCGATCTAAATGAAAAGTGAATACTTCTTGTTGCCCTTGGATTTGCAAATGCACTAACCGATCGCCTAATTCGTACTTTGCTCTAATTAAATGAATCTTAGAATAGCGCTTGGCATTGATGTATTTTCCGTTTTTATCAAACATGGCAAATTCGCGATCGCCTTTTAATGCGCCACCACCAGATATCTCGACTGCATCTAAAGCGATCGGGTCTAGCGATTTGACTGGGAAAATCAGGATTTTACTTAGCTTTGCCATAAAAATGATGAAGTGATTTTTTGATCTTAAAATCAAACGGCGATCGCTGCTTCCAGACTGCTAATAATATCTTCTTTTCTAATCCCTGCGGCAATCAGAGCAGTGGTTAAGCCTTCTTCAAAGTTATCTTCTTCGATGATGATTTTATTTTCGACTAAACGGGCGTGAAATAAAATTGTGTCCATCCAGCGCTGTTTGTCCCAGCCAGTAGCGAGAACGAGAAAATGACCAGATTCGATATCGCAGACAGGATAAAGTTTAATTGCTTGTAAGCGGGGTTGAGCGATCGTTGCTTCTTGTAGAGTCTTTTTAAGAATATCTACATGGCTTAATAGGTTATCCATTGCAGAATTGCCTCCTGATCGGGTTCGTAAACTAGTAAATTGATTTTATTGCGTTGGATGGCTAGTTGAAAAATAGGCTTTTGAAAGTGCTTAATATAAACGGATTGGCTAACTGCTAGGAATAATTCCCTTTCGGGTTCTTGTACATCTAAAGCCCATTGATAAAGTTGAATCTGTCCCATCGTTTTTTCGAGTTCGCTAATCACAGAATCAGCATCAAAATCTTTGACCTCTACGGCGATTTTACGATTTTCTTTTTCCGCAGTTAAAAACTTTTCGGCTCCTAGATCGGCTTTCAAAAGCGTTTGTTCCAAAACTAAAATCAAGGGATCATCCGTAATTGTCCACCCGTCTTTTTCGAGTGTGTGACGTAATGCAAAATGCAAACTATCTCTTCTAGACATTTGGAATTTCAGTATAGTATTAGTCACACAAGTCGGCACTGGTTCCGCCATATGAGGAAGTAAAAGCCAAGCATAGTAAGGGTTATGGTTTTAATTAAAAGAATCTTGTATGGCAGTAACCTAACACAAAAACAGGGTGTACACGCACTTTTGCTCAAAAACCACGTTAACCAGCTTTGACAACAGATTCCTACACTCCTTGCTTAATAAGACTTTCTGCTCCTCACTGGGCGGAACCAGCACCTTAGAGGGGCAGAGATAGAGAATAATTAAGTATTACAAGTGATGTTACGTGGAAAGAAAAATGCACCACATCCCCCAACCCCTTCTCCTTGCAAGGAGAAGGGGAGCCAGGGCTTTTTCTTGTTCCCCTCTCCTTTGCAAGGAGAGGGGCTAGGGGTGAGGTTTTAGAAACTTCCACGTAACATCAGTTACAAATCTAAGTTTTTCTCAGTCTACGCAGATCGATTTTGGCGCGAAGTTCATCTTTGATTCTTGCCAAGATTGAATCTTCATCTATGGTGTCCAAGATTCTTTTAACAACTGCTTTTGGTCCATCTGCTCCCCATGATGCGCCGTTGGCGAGATATTCCTTAGTGACTAGTCCGAGAGCGTAGGTAGAGAAACCTGCCACACCTGCTTGCGCGATCGCAACTGACACATAACCACCCAAAGTTAAACCACCAGTCACAGGTGCAGCGATACCCAGTAAACCTTTGAGGGAACTTAATCCAAATGTGGCAAGAAATTCGCTGGCACTAATGCTACCCATACCGATCGCAATTTTTTGCATCAGAGAAATTGCCCCCCGATTGCTCATATTTATGCCATAAAGCTTAGACAGCGCCACGATCATTGAAATATCGATAATTGCGGCACTAATGACATCAATTACAGTGAATGGGTTAACTGCGATCGCCACAGCTTGGGTAATTACACAATTCCAGATGATGCGATTAGCTTGGCGATCGCGAACAAACATTTTGCGCTGTACCACTCGCTCTTGCACCATATCCGCAAACATCATCGTGTTTAAAGCAATTAAAGATTTGCCTTCGCGATCGAGTACCTCCAGAATTTTTAGCTTTAAATCTTCGATTTGGGGCTTCCCATTGACTAGCTCGGCTTCAAAGGAGCCATCGGGCTGACGGATCGCTTTGGCTACCAATGGTGAAGCAGCAGTCATCACAATTTCATCTTCGGTTAATAGCTCTCTTACCCGTTCATCACGGATTTTGGCATAAATAGCTATACGATCTTCAGGCGGATATTGGTCGATTTTGTTGAAGACTAGCAAAATCGGTTTACTCGCCCCTCTCAGCTCCGACAGCGCATCATATTCAACTTTAGTGATATCGCCCGCGACGATAAATAAAATTAAATCGGCTTGCTGAGCAATCCGTTTCGCTAATTCTGCCCTGCCTTCACCATCCACCTCATCGATCCCAGGGGTGTCGATCAACTCGATTCTTGCCTCACCTCGTCCCTGAAATGAAGCTTTGAGAATCGTGCGATCGCCATTAGTTTGCATCGCCTCTCGTGATATCTGCCACTCTGCGGCTTGCCGACTTGTAGTCACCCCATGCAGGGGGCCAGTCTCAAAAACTTGACCACCCATCAGCGCATTAAGTACTGACGATTTGCCACGCCCCACCATACCAAATACTGCTATTTGCAGAACTTGACGCTCTAATTTATCCAGCATTAGCTGAAGCTCTTCTAGTGGCTCCTCTAGTCCGCGCCGCTCTCGTTCTGATAAGTCTAGGTTTGCGACAATATCTCTTAATGTACGCTGTGCTTGGCGATAATTTAGCTCCTCAAAAATCTCATCAAAGCTAAGAAAGTTTTCGTCTTGTTGCATAACATCGCTAAGTATAGCTACAGCTGTTAACTATTTTAGGACATAATCAAAACCCAGAGGTGAAGTTGCGGCGCGAAGCGGCACAACTTCACCTCTGGGTTTTAGGAACTATACTTATGTTATTCGAGTCTTAAATGGTAACAATATACGCACAAACTAGTCTGAAGCTGGTATAAAAAGGTTGTCTTTTTGCGTGAAATATTGTTAAAGTTGCCAGAAAGTTACTTTCGGACAATTGTTATCTTTGACTTTTAACTTTTCAAGGCTCATTCACACCGTTGTGCATCCCGAATCTCAAATAAACCTCATAATTATTATTGTAGCTAGGAGAAATATGTCCGTATTCAAGTCGTTGGTTAGTCTAGCAGCCACCGCAGGTGTCGCAGGGGCGATCGCTGTTAGTCCCATATTTACTCTCAAAGCTGAAGCCCTCACTGAAGCTCAAGTTTTGGAAAGATTGGGCAGTATTCCCATTTTCACGATTACTGATGATAAAGGCTCACCTCTTCTAGGTGCAGTTCCTCCGCAACCAAATGCAAAGCCTGATGATAGCCAGCTTTTGTTTTTCTTCCTTGGTCCCGACGAAGCCCAAATGATGCTCAGTCAAGTCCAAAAGTCGAATCCTGAAGTTGGCAAAAAGGCGCAAATCATTGTGCGATCGATGAATGATGCCTATAAAGTAATTCGTGAAAACAAAGACAAAAAAGTCGTATTCCAGTTTATCCCTGCTAAGGCAAGTATTGACTCAGCAAGGACAATCTTGACTTCGCAAGGAGTTGCGGCTGACAAAATCCCTAATGTGCCTGTTTTCTTCGCGATCGGTGGTCAAGCCAATAATCAAGGCTTACTAACCATGAGTATTGATCAAAATGGCAAGAAGGAACAAGTTGTGCCTTTCTTCCTTGATAAAACTGACTTGCAAAACTTGCTTGATCGGGCTAGCAAAGATCAACCCGATGTTACTAAGGCAACTAAGATTCAAGTTGCTTCACTCTTCCAAGTTCTAGACTCGATGGTGTCCAAGGATAATAAGCCTAACCCTGAAGTCGAACGCTTCCAGTTTGTACCCTCACGTTCTTCGTTTGAGTACATTCTCAAGAACACTAAGCAATCCGCTACACCTCAGGTAGCACCAGCTAAGAAATAAAAAAAGGGCGCGATGCGCCCTTTTCTTTAAAAAAATAGGAGCGCAATGCGCTCCTATTTTTTTTACCAGTCCCAATCAGAATCTTGATTATTACGTCCGCGACTATTTCCATAGCTAGTATCACGAGGATCGCGATCGCTATAATTTCGGCTCGGATAATCCCGTGAACCATAATCACGATTATCGCGGTCTTTGGGTGCTGAATAGTCGCGTCCCATCTCTCGGGAGATATCCCTTGATGGTTCACGAATATAGTCGCGATTATTAGAGCTTTCGCGGCTGTTATCGCGATTATTGTCGCGGTTCATATAGGCTGAAGGAGCCGCAGGTTTAGATTCAGGTGCGCCGCCAAAAGCAATCAAAAGGGGAAATCGTAGCAAATCTACGGCAATTAGTTCTTCAGACTCATCGATAACAACTAAAGGGCTTAGACCTTCCTTTACAAGGCGATCGCCTTTAGTGGCGAGTGGCTCAGGATCTTCAAATAGGGCAATACCCTTATCAGAGCCAAAATGCTCTCTGGTCAAGCCCAGACAATCTTGAAAACCTCGCCGCCATTCGCCAAGACGTTCGGGCGAGGTGGCGAGGACAAGTACGCGCAATTTTTCACCATAAACTGCTTTTAAAACTGAGATTGCTGCCGAAGTGACCAGAATATTTTGCAAGCGCGTTCCCATAGTGCGGATAGCGCCACGACCAGACTGCTCAAAAAACCATTTTGATACGCGATCGGCATGGACTTGCTCGAAGGTACGTCTGAGCTTCCATGCTGGCCCGTAGTAATCAGGCAAGGTGCGGTAACGCTCTAAAAGCTGATCGACTCTTTGTTTATACTCAGCAAAGGTTTGCTCCGATAGGCGTAATGGCTCAGCTTCCTTAACTGGTTGCTTGTCTATTGGGGCTACAGTTTCGGTGACAGGCTGAGGAGAGGTCGCTACAAGGTTTAGTTTTTCAGCGCTTGCCACTAAGTCTTGTAAGCTGCCAACCAGATAGTCTTTAAAACCTTGAACTCTTATAGCGATGTCTTGAGATGTGCCTGCATAGGTGCTAGTCATTTCTTTGTCAAGACGCTCTTTTCGCTTTTCAAGAACTGCGATCGCAGCTTGGAGTTCTTGCTTTTGATATTCCAGCCGAGCGACATCAGCTTGAGCTAACCGAATAATCCCTGCCTGTAAATCGTCTAACTGGTCTTGTAGGATTTTAGACTTGATATTTTTAAGGCTCTCTAGCTCTCCCCTAAGCTCAGATTCTTCTTGCTTAAGTTGATTAATGATGGTTAGTATTTCTGAAGTATTGAAACTATCTTGTGGCTGTGCCTCTGGTTCAGTTTCTGAGATAAGTGCCTTAATTTCTAAGCTTTTAGATTCAATGGCTTCGCTATTATCATCAGTCGATTGATCGCCTCGATTGTCAAATAGAGATTGCTCTATGTGGATATTTTCATCTATTGACTCACCAACGACTTCAACGAACTCATTGTCTGATGTGTTTACTAATGATGCGATCGCTTCAGGGGGTTTTTCTTGGTGAGATTGATCTAAATTTTCTTTTAAATTTTCTTCTACAGGCAATTGATCGGACTCCATAAAGTTCTCATCGCATCGGACTTTCCTATTTTATACCAATTTCTAATGCAGAATTTTACTAGCCTACATTCAGTAGGTGATTTGGGCAAAAAATATTTATCCCTAAAGAATGAGGGCTTCAGACAGCCTATTCTCAAATCTTCAGAGCAATCAAGGGATTAAGGAGCTACGCTTTGCCCAAAAACTAATTGAATGGAAGGGGAAAGCTATGCTCCACTATTGGGACGAATCAAAACGATAGGAGTCTGTTCAGCAGCATTCCCCGCAGGATTCATTAACAAAGCTTGATTGAGAAGTTTCTCAGATACACCTGAAGTCGATGCTAACACCTTCACACGTCGCAAATCGTTTACATCCACGATCGCTGCTTCTAGTCCAGTCCCTGATTTGATTTCATCAACTACTGTCTGAGGATTTTTTGGCCCTAGAACAATAAATTGGTCATAGGGAGGCAAAGTCCCTGTCACATCATCAATCAGTCTTGCTTGATCACCAGCCAGCATATAAAACACCCCTGGCATTCGTAAAAATGCTTTGGCTAAAGCCCCGACAATAAATGCAAAAGCAACTCGCCACGCACCCGACTCATTAATCAATGATTGTAAACCGCAAGCAGTGGCGAGACTAGAAGTGCTTTTAAAGTAATAACAAAGACGCTTAGCTAACCACTTAGGCTTAATGTCACTGGGGTGGTAAAAATTTCCTTGCATAATCGCGATCGGTGTCTCAGCGATCGTGACGATATCACCTGCTTGGGCATGACTCATCACATAGCGCTGCATCACTTCAACTGGATTATCTCCCGCTGACAAGATATGTGTGCGGATGGGCAATACATCTGCATCAGGGGTAGGTCGCCAGCGCTCTCTTTGATTGGCATCAGGAAACTGTAAGGGAATAATGCAATGTTTGACTTTTTCTTCGCGTCCTGCTGGTCCGTAGATAGTGTAATGAACTCGTACCCATACAGTCTTTAGTTCTTCTAAGTTTTTGCCACTTAGGTCAACCTGAATCTCAACACCTGTACTGTGATTGGGAGTAACAATATATGACTCCCAATAATTATCGTTGCGACTAGCAGAATTTGGATGACGCGATCGCAACTCTACTTTGCTATCAATGCCATCGAGGCTATCGCTTGACAACATCGAGATCACAGGATTTACTTCAACTAGAAAGACATCCAGATTACGAGTTTTATTGGTTGCTGTAAGTAATAACTCAATTCGATAGCGTTCTGGCTCGTAGGTCAAAAATTGCCACTGTCCGCTATCAAACTCTAGTAAGTTTCCTTGACGAGTCTTGTATTGCCACTCAAACAATAACCACAGCAGCAAAACCAGACCAGACAAAACCGCGATCGCAATACCCACACCAATCAAAATATTCATAAGCCTTAAATACCTACTTCCTAATCTTTAAGTCCTAAGGATAATGAACAATTTTGTTGTGGCGCGGCTTCGCCGTGCCACAACAAAATTGTTCATTACCTCTAATCCCTACTAATGGATTGCTTGAGAGTTTTGCAAAGTTCAGCAATCGCATGTAAGCCACCATCAGGTTCTGCAAGCTTTCTAACCATCGCACTGCCAACAATCGCACCATCTGCGTTCCAGTCAATTACCTGTTTAGCATGTTCAGGCTGCGAGATGCCAAAGCCAACGGCGATCGGTTTGTCCGTAATCACCCTCAGTTGCTCGATCATCGTTTTTACTCCCTTAGCAACTTCGGTGCGCACGCCTGTAACACCCGTAGCACTAACTACATAGATAAAGCCTTGAGACTTCTCCGCGATCGCTGCTACGCGATCGGGTGGGCTAGTCGGAGCAATTAACAAAATCACTTCAATTCCTGCTTTTTGAGCAGGTTCTAGCAAAACATGAGATTCTTCTAAGGGTAAATCGGGAACAACTAAACCGCGCACTCCCGCTTCATAAATTGTTTGCAAAAACTTGGCTACACCTATATTCAAAATCGGGTTGTAGTAAGTGAATAAAATAATTGGCGATCGCAGTTCTGGGGCAACAGTTCGCACAACATCTAAAACTTTTTCTAAGGTCGTCCCATTTCGCAAGGCTCTGGTAGCTGCGGCTTGAATTACTGGCCCATCTGCCAATGGATCTGAGTAAGGAACACCAAGCTCGATCATGTCCGCGCCGTTTTGATCTAAGACCCGCAGAGCCTTTGCTGTTGTCTCTAAGTTAGGATCGCCAGCCGTAATAAATGGAATCAGCGCGGCTTGCCCTTTAGCTCGCAGTTCTTCAAATCGAGCGGAAACGGATATCATGACGTAAAAATTCCCACAAAGTGTAGTCCCGTATTATAGTAGCGCCTCATGGCTACTTGTTACTGATCCCCGCTAAAGGCTCTAGAAACCCCAAAATCGGTTTTTTGAAAGCCAGCCTAAGGCTGGCTTTCAAAAAACCGATTTTTACAAAGAGAATTGTAGTCACAGGTGGGGCAAACCACAATAAATTTAGAGTCAGCACTTGGTGCTGACTCTAAATTTATTGTGGTTTACATTTTCCAGCGCGAATTAGTCCGACTCGTTTGGCGATCGCTTCACTCTGAGAGGCAAAAGCACCCCAAGTTTCCACAGAATCCAGAATTTCGTCGTTGCGATCGCTTTTGACGATCTCGCAAATGCCCGTATCACGCTTACAAATAAACCATTGCTCTGAATCTGTGCGATCACCGAGATCTTTTGAGTTGTCAATTTGAGCTGACATAGGATTTATCACAGTACTAAATTACATAAATACTAAAGTTTACCGAAGACGAACTCTAATATTTATGTAATTTAACAGGTTGCATCGCGTCCCCAAACGTAGTAAAAGAAAGCATAGATTTGTTAAGCTTTTGTAAGATATTGCAGATTACTTAAGAAATCCTAAATAACTACAAATATTAAAAAATGGCGTTAACTACGGCGCAAGTCTTTGGAGAATTTACAGAAAATTTTTCTGAAAGAAGCGAATTTTTGGTTCTAGGTTTTTCTCCATCGTCTTTACCAATCCAACTACGTTGGAAGACCAATGGGCTTTCGGCTGATTTTCTAGGAGATTATGTCAAGAACTTTTTCCCTGGAGATACTAGTGCTGCTTTAAGCAAACAAACTGAAGTACGTCATGCAGTTAGCTTTGTCGCTAATGAATTGCTAGAGAATGCAATGAAATATAGTGATAAAAGTGCAGGACAACCAGTCAATCTAGAAGTACATCTATTTAGCGATCGCCTAATATTTGTATCAAAAAATAGTGTTCACCAAGATGCGATCGCAGATTTTCAGACCTATTTGCAGCAAATTACTACTAGTGATATTGGTGAAATGTACATAAACCAAGTCGAGAAAAGTTCTGATAATGATGAATCCGAAAGTTCTGGGCTTGGCTATTTGACGATGATCATGGACTATGATGCAGTTCTAGGATGGAAGTTTGAACAGATTTCTAATAAGCCAGCCACAATAGTGACAACAATGGTGCAGTTGCCCCTGTAGCCGAATATTTAACAAAATTATTAGGTTAATCCCTAGTGAAGTTTTTAGAAAATATGAATCAAATTTTTTATCAGGAGAATTTAAATAATGGAAGTTAAAGGAGATGACTATCGTGTCTGGTATGAACAATCAGATACAGTTATCTATTGTCAAGGATCTTTACGTTTAGCAGGGACAGAAGAATATGCTCCAATTGTGCAAGTTTTAGAGAATGTAATTGCACAAAGCCCCAAAAAGATCACCTTAAATCTTTGTCAGTTAGAGTTTTTAAATAGTTCAGGTATTAATGTCCTATCTAAATTCGTGATCAAAGTTCGTCAAAAAGAAACAATTAAGATCACAGTACAAGGCTCTGAAAGTATACCTTGGCAGGGGAAATCCTTGAAAAACTTGCAGAGACTAATGCCTGCGCTTAAGTTGGAATGGATTTAGCCAAAAACAAAAAGACCAAGCGGGCGCTTGGTCTTTTTGTTTTTTAGCTTAAGAAGCGATAGCTGTAAGTTTAACAATAGTTTCTTTGCGAATAGTCTCTAAAAGATTTTGGATTAAGTCTGGTGAAACATGACCAGTATCAACCTCGCGACCTGCAACTTGCGACAAAAATGTCAAAATCTGTTTTGGCAAAATTAATGTTAGTCCATTTTTAAGATGCAGTTCTAATTTACAAGCTCCTGTAACTACAGGGTAAATACTGTATTGATTTAATCCATTGATAAACTGTCCGCCAGCATCGAAATAGCTCAATTGTAAATATCGATAGCTAGGGGTTTGACTACCATAACCATATAGTTCTTGTTTGATGAACGTAGAAAGCTCAATAGCGTTATTAGCATCTGCAAATGCCAAACATTTCTCTAATGCATGGGTTAGTGGCAACTTATTGATCGCTTCTTCCAATTCTAGACGCGATTCTAAGGCGGCTAAAATATTGTCTAAACTAAAGGGAATGCGAGTTTCGGAAACTGACATGATGATCTGCATTGATAAAGCTATCTTTAGTAAAACTAAGATATAAAACTCAGAAAGTAAAGACAAATGCTGGGCTTTACGGGACTTCTCATTTTAAAGAATGATTTTGATGAAAGTTTGCCGACGACGGGCATTAATCAAAACCGATTTCAGGGATTTCAGAGCCTACGGTTCTGAAATCCCTGAAATCGGTTTTGATGAGCTATGTGATGATCAGCTAAAATGATAATCAAAGTTATTCTTGCCTAAAGTCCATGATCACTTCCGATCGCATTGTTAAACAAGAAATTACACCAGACATTATTGATGTAGATGTCCCCAAACGCGGGATGCCAGTTACGATCATTACAGGGTTTTTAGGCAGTGGCAAGACCACCTTGCTTAATCACATTTTACAAAACCAGCAGGATTTAAAGGTTGCGGTTTTAGTAAATGAGTTTGGTGATATCAACATTGATAGTCAATTGTTAGTTTCTGTCGATGAAAACATGATGGAACTAAGCAATGGTTGTATTTGTTGCACTATCAATGATGGTCTAGTTGATGCTGTTTATAGTGTCCTTGAAAAAGGCGATCGCATTGATTACATGATTGTCGAGACTACTGGTGTTGCCGATCCTTTGCCAATCGCTCTAACATTTTTAGGCACTGAGCTACAGCACTTAACTCGCCTAGATTCAATTCTGACTGTAGTTGACTCCGAAGCTTTTACATCTGATCACTTTAATAGTGATGCAGCCTATGCTCAAATCATGTATGGCGATATTATTATTCTTAATAAAACCGATCTGGTTCCCGAAGAAAAACTTCAAGAGCTAGAAACATACATCAACACAAATAAAACTAAAGCCAGAATTTTGCGATCTCATTTAGGTGTTGTCCCATTACAGTTAATTCTGGATATTGAGATCGACCAATCAGCGATCGCTGCTACTAAAGAGTCTAGTCAAGAGGCTGATCATCACGAACATGGCGACCACGCCCACCACGACCACGATCATGATCATGTCCATGAACATATCCATGATGCCAACTGCCAGCATGATCATCACGACCATGATCATCATCATTCTAATCATCTAGAAAACGACGGTTTTATATCAATTTCATTTCAAAGCGATCGTGCTTTTGATCTTGATAAATTTCAAAACTTTCTTGACAAACAATTGCCAATCGATGTTTTCCGCGCCAAGGGTATTTTATGCTTCGCCAATATCGACAGCCGCTATGTCTTTCAACTCAGTGGCAAACGTTACGAACTCAAGACAGATGATCGCGGTAAGTCTTTAAATAATCAACTAGTGATCATTGGTCGTAATTTACACCGTGAAGAACTTCTATCAAAACTTACAGACTGTCTCGTCTAAATCAGGCAATAATGGGCAGCGGCTTCGCGCGGCTCATTATTGCCTCTTAAGGACTGAAAAAAGCACCTTTACTGGTGCTTTTTTTGATTAGGCGTGAACAGCTATGCGATCGCATAGCTGTTCAGCTTGAATTACCCCCTCAACTCTGTCAACAGGTGCTCCATCCTTAAACAAAACCAATGTTGGCAAAGCATAAACCTTATACTGCGAGGCTAGATCAGGATAATTATCAGTATTGATCTTCACAATCTGAACTTTGTCCTTCATCTTTTCACTAACTTTGTCCAAAATCCCTGTCATAAGCTGACAAGGTCCACACCAAGGCGCATAAAAGTCTACAAGTACAGGCAATTCTGAACTCTCCAACAATTCGTCAAAACTACCAAATTGCTTTTTTACTGACATGTGGCGATCGCTCCTCTAAAAACTCAATTCTATAACAATTGCCATAAAAGTAGGAGAGACGCAATACAGCAATTCTTCTTATGAAACTGATTTTGGTGTTTCCAGCAACTTTGGATCTGGAAATACCAAAATCGTTTTTGAAAGCCGATTTTTATAATGAGAATTGCTGTACGCAATATTTCTTTCCTATCTTTATGTTGGTTTTAATATTTTTTGTCGCAAAGGTTACATCGCTAGGCTAAAATTGTCACTGGCTATTACTCAACCTGCAATGATCTCTAGTAACGATTTCCGACCCGGTGTAACAATTGAACTTGATGGCGAAGTCTGGCGTGTAGTTGAATTTTTACACGTAAAACCAGGCAAAGGTTCCGCATTTGTTCGCACCACGCTAAAAAGCGCGATGACAGGTAAGACCTTAGAAAAAACCTTTAGGGCTGGCGAAACACTCCCTCAAGCGGTTCTAGAAAAAAGCTCAATGCAGCACACCTATAAAGAAGGCGATGATTATGTCTTTATGGATATGCAGAGCTTTGATGAAGCTACATTAACTACTGCCCAGATAGGTACTCGCGTCAAGTACATCAAAGAAGGGATGGAAGTCAATGTCGTACGCTGGGGCGAAAGAATCATTGAAGTGGAATTGCCCAACACAGTTGTCCTCGAAGTAATCGAGACTGATCCTGGTTTAAAGGGTGACACAGCGACAGGCGGTAGCAAATCTGCAAAAGTGGAAACTGGTGCATCAATCAATGTTCCTCTGTTTGTGAACATTGGTGATCGCATCAAAATTGATACTCGTGAAGACACGTATTTGGGGCGTGAAAATTAGGTGGAATTTAGCTTAGAGCAAGTACGTGAATTAGTCACGATTCTAAATAAGACAGATATTACCGAACTGACTCTAGAATCAGGCGATGTCCGTCTGAGCATCCGTAAAAGCGAAAATAGAGTTGTCGCACCTGTGGTAATGCCAACTGCCGTTGCCTCGGCAATTTCTTCAACTGCGATCGAGAATACTACTGCTAGCACAGTGCCACATACCACGACGATCGCTGATTCTCTTCCAGCCAAAAAACTGATAGAAATTACCTCGCCCATGGTTGGTACGTTCTACCGTTCTCCTGCCCCAGACGAGTCCCCTTTCATTGAGATTGGCGATACTGTCAAAAAAGGCAACACAGTTTGCATCATCGAAGCAATGAAACTAATGAATGAGATCGAATCAGAGGCTTCTGGCAAAATTGTAGAGATACTAGTGGAAAATACTCAACCAGTTGAGTATGGTCAAGTTTTAATGCGAATCGAAGCGAGTTAAAGATTAGACTCAATTACTCATAAGACATAGAAAAGGCGGCACTTTGTGCCGCCTTTTCTATGTCTTATGGCAATCCTAGAGCACACCTAAGAGATATTGCTTTTAATTGTAAACAATTGTTACGATGTCTGCATCAAACATTGAGTAACTCCTTCAGAGGAAATCATGGAAACCAAATTCGACTTTAGTGGCAAAAACCTTTTTACACCGATCGCTTTTCGCGAAGACTTTAATCAGTTTGCTCGCTTAAGTGAAACCCAAGCTTGGTCAATGTTTTTTACAGCAAGCCGCGAAGACAATGCATTGGGATTTAGTAAAAGCATTGGAAGATTTTGGACAGGACTAGTTATTGCCTCAGTCGTCGAAGCAATGCTCGGTGTTACCATTTTTCATGTTTTTTAAAATGTTTGTTGATGTTCAAATCTTGATGCCGCCAACCTATTTGGCAATCAAGATTTGAACTCTACTGAGTTTAAGCTTTGCGAACATTTTTGATCAACCAGTTAAATTTTGCTTCGGCTAATTCTAAGTTACCCAACATAGATTGACCAAATCCACCAAAATGTGATTCTAAGTTGTCAATATCGTAGCCATATCCAAGACGACTAACTGTACCGCGCAGACGATCAGAAAGGCAAAGGCAAATAGCGCGATAAAATCGCGACGCAAAATTTATATCCTGTTGAAGTTTGGACAAGAGTTGAACTCTTGGTATTGATAATACGATGCTTTCCTCCAGCGATCGCACACTAGCAAGAGGTGGTCTAGTGTCAATAAAAGATACTTCACCAACGATTTCTCCTTCAGAAATTTTGGCTAGTTCTTTGTGATCTTGCGATTCAATAGCTACACTGAACGATCCACTCACAACGATATATAGAGCTTCACTAATTTGACCTTCTCGAATCAGTAGGCGATCGGGGGCAATTGTCTCGCTTTTTCCTTTCTGGACAAGCCAGTCAAGGTCACTATTATTGAGTTCGCTAAAGAAAAGTAAAATTTTCTTCACATTTAACCTCGGTAACTGGATAAAACTTAAGAAGTCATATTCTTGCAGATTCTTTCGTAAAAATAGTAATGCAAATCAAAAAATTTAAGAAATAGTATTTTTAAATTTTTATAGCTATCTGAGTAATGCTTAATCCTAAAATAAAGGCGGCGTGAAGAGCCGCCTTTATTTTAGGATTAAGTTACAAAATTAGCATCATTTTTAAGGTTTTAGGCTTAGATAAATCTCCTTCAAATAGGATTTTGCAATTGGCATGAAGATGTCGGGCAATGTGGTACAAAGACTCAATTTCATCTTGAGCGCCGATTTTGATGGCAATTTCTTCCAGTGAGAGAGACACATTTGAAGTTGTCAAAGCTTCAACAAGTTTCATTTGTAAAGCAAGTACTTTTGCGCCAGCTTTTTTACCTGCTTCAACCCCAGGTTGATGGTAAGCATTGATATTCACCAATGAAGCATAAAAACTAACAGCTCTCTCATACAGAGCAATTAATGCTCCTACCGTAAGCTCAGAGACAAATGGGATCGTCACTGTAATTGAGTCTCGACCGTTTTCATACAGAGCACTCCGAGTACCTTGAAGAAACCCTAGTAAATAATCACCAGAGACGACTCCTTCTTCAACTTCGGGATGTGGTTTTGCCGAGTCTTGTAAAACTTCGATAAAAGTTGCAAAAAAGTTAGGGACACCTTCGCGCAGTTGCTGCACATAGGCATGTTGATCAGTAGATCCTTTGTTGCCGTAGACCGCAATCCCTTGATAGACAATATTGCCGTCAAGATCTTTCTCTTTACCGAGAGATTCCATCACCAGTTGTTGTAGATATCGACTAAACAACAAAAGTCGATCCTTATATGGCAAGACAACCATATCTTTTTCACCCTTGCCATTGCCTGTGAAGTACCATGACATTGCTAGAAGAGCCGCAGGGTTTTGTCGAATATCCTCAATGCGTGTCGCGGCATCCATCAAACCTGCTCCACGCAACATTTCGCGAATGTCAATTCCTTGCAGAGCCGCAGGTACTAAACCCACTGCTGAGAGCTCCGAAGTTCTGCCGCCAATCCAGTCATACATGGGGAATTGATCGATCCAGCCATTAGCGATCGCATATTTCTCCAATGCACTACCGACACCTGTAATTGCGATCGCATGTTTCGCAAAATCCAAGCCTGCTTTTTTAAAGGCAAACTCAGCTTCTTTCATGCCATTTGCTGCTTCAGGAGTACCGCCAGACTTGGAAATCACCAACACTAATGTAGTGCTAAGGCGATCGCCCAATAGGTCAAGCACTAAGTCGATTCCATCAGGATCAGCATTATCAATAAAGCTGATTTTGAGGGGTACATCCGCCTTAGCAAAACATTGGGCAACAAATTGTGGCCCTAAGGCTGATCCACCAATGCCAATCGAAAGAATATCTGTAAACTTTGGTGCACTTGGTGGGTGAATGATCCCCGTATGTACCTTCTTTGTAAAATCTTCTATGCGATCAAGAGTCTCTGTAATATCTCTGCGCAATTCTTCTGTAGGGGCGATTTCAGGCGACCTCAGCCAGTAATGCCCCACCATCCGTTGCTCATCAGGATTGGCGATCGCTCCTAACTCTAGGGCTTTCATATCAGCAAAAGCCCTAACAAACTTAGGTTGTATCTGTGTCACAAAGTCTGGCGTAAACCTGATCCGACTGATATCCACGTACAGACCCAACTCTGAATGGTAGTACAGCCAGTCTTGATAACGTTGCCACAGTTCCACAGCCGAACTCATACGAACCTCACTTTGCTCTTTGTGAATAGCTTACAGCGCTTTGCGCTGATGTAAAAACCAATATTTTTGTTGAAAGGGTTGCTTTGCAACCCTTTCAACAAAAATATTGTGTTAAAACTTCATACAAATTGTTGTAAATGTGAATAGCTTAAATATGCATAACCTTTGGTTACGCACCAAACCAATCGTAAGTGATAATTAGCAACCTTGTTGCTGTTATTCCTACAGATTGCGATCAACTTTAGATTTCAGTAATTCTCATTAAGCGTATTTTTTGAAAGCTAGTCGCAGGATAAGTACCTGTGCAGAATAAATTACCTCAACCCGTAAGATTTCGCCCCAGCGGGGCGAAATCTTACGGGTTGAGATATGTAATTAATTAAGCGTGCCTACTTAGCTTTCAAAAAATTGATTTTTAAAATGAGAATTGCTGCTTTGAATTTTAGATTTTTTGTATTTCGTATTTTTCGTGGTATAGGCGATAAAAACGCCAAAATCAGTTGTTAAGCGTACGTTAAGAAGTGCATCGAAGTTGGGTTGCTAATACCTGCAAAGTGTTATGGTGATCTCATAGCCAAATCAGCTATTCGGCGCAGTGGGGTAATTAAAAACAAGATTGCGCGTTTCAAATTTTTTAGCTGATTTGGAACTCAGAAGCGAGGTCATAGAGATGAAACTTGTAATTCAAGGCAAGAATATTGAAGTCACGGAAGCCATTCGCGAGTACGTCGAGCAAAAGATCGACAAAGCGGTGAGCCATTTCCAAGCATTAACCACAGAAGTAGATGTCCATCTATCTGTGGCTCGTAACCCTCGCATTGCTTCTAGCCAATCGGCTGAAGTAACAGTGTACGCCAATGGATCAGTGATCCGCGCCGAGGAAAAGAGCGAGAATTTGTATGCAAGTATCGACCTAGTCGCTGACAAGATTTCCCGCAAGTTGCGGAAATTTAAGGAGCGCAAGAGCGATCGCGCTGCAGCAAAAACCAGTGTTGCCGTGGTTGAGCAACCTCCTATACCAGTACCAAATGGCAATCGTGTGGTTGAGTTGCCAAATCAGGTTGTGCGAAACAAGTACTTTGCCATGCCTGCACTATCGGTTGATGAGGCTCTTGAACGTCTGGAGTTAATCGATCATGACTTCTATGTTTTTCGTAACGCGGATACGGGGGAAATCAACGTTGTCTATGAGCGAAATCATGGCGGTTATGGTGTAATCCAACCTCATGATGTCAAAAAAAATTAAGACAAACTTCAGAAGAGGACGCTAATAGTTCCTCAAAAAAGGAAGGGCGCTTAGCGTCCTTCCTTTTTTTTGAGTTTAAATTTGCTACGCTAGAAGACTAAAGCAAATTTCTCGCAGTTTTATTTTTTATACCAGAGCAGACATGACTGTTAAGTACGGCGAACAAGCGATCGCAGAAGTAAATCTAACCACTTTCCCGAATCCTCGAATTGGCAGAGATTACAAAATTCAAATAACTCTTCCTGAATTCACTAGCAAATGTCCATTTTCAGGCTATCCCGACTTTGCCACAATTTATATTACCTATACACCCAACCTATTGTTGGTAGAACTCAAGGCAATTAAACTGTACATCAATAGCTATCGCGATCGCTTCATTTCCCATGAAGAAGCGGTTAATCAAATTCTTGATGATTTTGTGAAGGTAGGCGATCCCTTGAGAATTAATGTCAAAGGTGATTTTACGCCTCGCGGTAATGTGCATACAGTTGTGGAAGTAAATTACACTAAGCCACAAGAAACAATTTAGCTACAGATGCGTCACATTTAAATGATTGCAGTTGATTTATGAAAATTCGTAAGAAATACCAAGTATCGGCTAATGCTGAGATCAATCTAACAGCTTTGTTAGATGTAGTATTTTCGATTCTGGCATTTTTTATCTTGCTATCAGCCGCACTGACTATGCCAAGTCGGATGGGGATTGATTTACCAATTAGCGATCGCAATAGTAAGGGCGACTCAAATTCAGGTGATCTTCAGCCAGAAGATGTTTTCGTAATCACTCTTGATCCTGCGGGACAAATGTTAAAAGATGGCAAATCTATGTCACCTCAGCAGTTGTCACAAGAGATTACTCGGTTCTTAGCAGCTTCCACCAGAGGGATGATTGTACTTAGTGCTGACGATTCAACTGTCTCATATCAAATTGTGATTAGTCGGTTGTCAGAATTAAGGGCGATCGCTGGTAATAGGGTGGCGATCGCTACATCTAGGTCTTGAGTCGAGTGCTTTGCTTCGTAAATTTATACTTGCAAAAACAAAATACTTATATAAAGCACAAAGCAATGTTGCCAACTGAACCAAAAAGCGATCTAAATGTAAGTCAAGCTGATAACCCTATGTTTAAATCTGTGCATACAGTTATGGCTAAGAATAATCCTATGCTTCAATTTACGAATAAAGCAGGTCGGCTGTTTATGCAGAACCCTTTTTGGTTGCTTGTAGCAGGTTCGGTCGGAATTCATACTGCCTTTGCTTTAGTCGCACCAAATCCAATCAAAAAAGAAGAGCTTCGCGAAGTCGCAGTTTCAACCCTTCCAGTTGTCAAGCTACCTCCCAAGCCAATACCAAATAACTCAAAGTCAAATAAATCACCTTTAGACAATTTCTTTGTCAAAAATACGCCCAAATCTGGCTCACCCCAAAGTACATTTTCCGATACCCTTAGCAATCCGTTAACCACCTTAGACTTAAATAGCATCGACAGTCTTGAGGATTTACCACCAGTTACAGATTCATACTCGGTTCCACCATTAGCCAGTGACACTGATAAAGCTGATTTTGTGAAAACACAAACTCCTGTGTCTCCACCACCAAAAGAACAGCAGCCCCAGCGCTTTACTAAATCTGGACAGATCGATAACACTGCTCCTGTGAAGCCGCCAGATAACCTTAAGCCTGAGTTTAAAAACGGCAATCTCAAAAAGGATGGAATAGCACCAAATAAAACTAATGGTAATAACAAAGCCCCTGATAAAGTTGCAACAAACCAACAAGAAGGCAATGGTGATCGCCGAGAAAAATCGATTGGCAATGCTACTTCGGCTTTTATAGCAAATCCCAGAATTCTTGATTTAAATAACAAAAAATTACTCAAGATTACAGAAATTGCGCCTCCTGATACATTGCTATCTGATCTTGATAACAGTAAGCGAGAAAAAGGAGTGGATTGGATTCCGCCCAAGCGAGCAAATACTTCTGGGAAAAGTGGGACAGTCACATTTATGTGGTTAGTTGATCCAAACGGTAAAATTGAAGAGGATACTGTAATTCTTGTTTTAAGTGGAATTCCTGAGTTAGATGATATTGCTAGAGAAGCAGCTAAGGGATACAAATTTAAACCAATTGAAGATCCTGCTAGTGGCGTATATCGTCTTGTTACAGCTAAATATAAATTCCCTTAAACTAAAGGCGGCGCAATGTGCCGCCTTGGTCTAAAGAAAGATGGCGCATTGCGCCATCTTTCTTTTTATGGATAAATTATTGGAAAATCTTGAACATAATTGCCATCACAGGCATATTTAGCTCGATATTCTTGTAAAACCATGCGATCGCCTTCTAATTTATAAAGAGCCGATGAGCCACAATCGCCAACACCTCGAAATTTGGTGAAGTTAGTCATAGTTTGCGATCGCACATTAACCCTAGGTAAACCTGCGATCGACCTGTAAGTAACCCGTTGTGGCTTTTCACCTGCTTTTGGCTCTTGGAAACTATCAAATTCAAGAGGGACAGCACGGGGTTTTTGTGCTTCGTCAATCCATAGGACATATTCAAAGTTTCCTTGATAAGCAGCTAGGAAGCACTGAATTTGCACCAAGTACTTTTTATCAGAGAGCTGGAAGGCTTTAGAACCCATTCCTCTTTGTCCATCTTCTGAACGGAAGTTATCCTTACAAACCCCTAAACTTTCGCGGTTTTGTAGAACATATTGCAATGGATCAGCAGCAGAACTAGTTTCTGGCTTAGACGGATTTGAGCGCGTCAGATAGCGGAATAATTGCTCTTCAGTTAATTTTTTGTTGGGGAAAGTTACACGCAATACAGGCTCAGGATTTTGAGTGGTAGGTGATTCGAGCGTATATATATATCCATCATTGTTAAACTCGATCGCCCCATCTTTCTGCGGATTATAATTCATCGCTTCTAAGTCCAAACCGCCACTACCATCTTTGTTTCGGCTGATGTAATATTTAGGGCGATCAGGCTCTTTTGAGTCTGCACAAATATAAACTCGATAATTAGAAGTTTCTCCATAGGCATAAATCACCTTGTTTTTGCCGCAGATGATATCGCCTTCAATTTCTTTGATATCGCCAATAACGATCGCTTTTGCAGAAGTGTTTGGAGATGTGGGGGATGGCTTTGTATTTGATGGAGTTGTATCAGGAGATGGAGAAACCGTTTTGGAAGTAGTTGTCGTGGTTGTCGTCAAATTATTGGGTGATGGCGATGTTTTTGGCGGATCTTGATTACTACACCCAATAAAGGTAAGGCTTGCCATCACAGTCATTAAGCCAAGTCGAATTCGCAACATGATTCCTGCTCCTGATATCTGCACTCTAAGTATAGCGATCGCGCCTTTAGTTAAGACATAAAACTAAATAGAGAGTTCCAACTTGCCAATATTGCGGCGCGGCTTCGCCGCACCGCAATATTGGTTCTTATTAACATGTTGTAATTCTGCCTACACCACGGAGTTGCTTAGCATACCATTGGGAAACTTGATCTAATCCTGATAGTTCACTAATAGCAATTCCGTTATGTCCATGCTCTTTCCCTGAGCTATGAATATATTCACCATTGCCGATGTATATGCCAACATGGGTCGCTTTTGTTGGATTGCCAAAAAAAATCAAATCGCCGACTTGGATTTCTTCTATTCTCACGGTCTTTGCAAATTCTTCTTGTTGATAGGCATCACGGGGTATCCAAATACCGACCGATGCAAAAGCAGCTTGCATTAATCCTGAACAATCATAATTTGGCGCAACTGTCCCTCCCCACAAATATTCATTTGGTATTGCCATAGCTTTTTGAATAAAAGTAACCACATCGGGAAGTCGATCACAAATTTCTTGAGTACTTAAAACTGGTGGTAAATTATCGATAAAACTTTGATGATCGCTAAGTTCTAATTTTTCAAAATCTTGACGATCCAGTAACCCTGTATAGTCATCTTCGAGTAATTGGATTTTGAGAAAATTTGGCTCAGCTTCTAATACTTGCAAATATCTACCCTTTGCCATCTGCGTTGCTAAGCGATCAAGTTTTGGAGAGTCGTAAATATTAATGTCAGCCAAACTGCGATAAATCATGATAATTTTTGCATTTAATTTTGCATTTAATATTTTTGCTCTAGACACTATAGCAATACAAATTTTGCTTAGGAACCCAAACCCAAAGAAGATGACGACGCTTTGCGTCGTCATCTTCTTTGGGAATATAAATAAGAAAGGAGTCGCTTTGCGACTCCTTTCTTATTTATATTCCCAATGTATGCTTTAAGGCTTTATCAATTTCGGTTGTTGGCAGCGAACCGATCACATTGTAAATCGATGAAATAGTTATAGTTGTCAGATTATCGGTCATTACCACTGAGTCAGTCAGTAACCCTGATTGCTTACCAGCGATCGTGTTTAATAGCACTAAAACACGACTGGGATGAATACTCCTGATCATGCGACTAGTAATCATCGCCACTACTACTTGTGGTAGTCCTGTCTGTAAATTATCAGCTTGGACAATTAGCGCTGGTCTTATTTTAGCCGTAATCATATCTGAGTTAGGAAACACTACGAGAGCTACGTCTCCACGTTTAACGTTTTTTTGCTGCATCGTAATTATCGTAAATACTCATTTCGGGACTGTCCCACTCTTCGGCAAAAGTAAATAAACTGGATCTCAATATCTGCGCATCTGCCTTATTAATGCCGAGGGATTCTAAATCAATCCCACCCGAATTCAGGAAAGTAACAATAACTCTTGTGCCATCGGGTATGCCTGAGGGCAGATCTCCGATCTTGATTTGACCGTTACGGTATAAACCTTCAAAACTTGTGAGCATAGCAAGTTATTCCATGATTTTGGAGCGGAAGTTACCTTTTAGAATACCAAAATCTAAGCCCAAAACTAAAGACAAGAAGCGCTCACTCTCATCTATAGCAATTACTGATCGAACGAACCCCAAGAAAATTTTTTAAGAGTGTTGCAAAGCAACACTCTTAAAAAATTTTCTTGCTTGGGATTTTGAGCGCAAGGAGTTGTAATTGTGGTGCTAAAAAACAATTAGTACGAACTACGGGTTGCATTATCATACTTTGCTGCTAGTATGTGTGCATCAAATTTGAAAACTAAAAAAGTGAGCTAGCAATAGCCGTGACCGTGCAGCTTCCCCCCCTTCCCGAAATTCATCACCCTAAGATTCAGGCGCTTTTCCAGAAGAGCGATCGCGAACTCGTGACGCTATTTCAAAGACATCCTGAAGAGGGACAATATTTTGCAGCGATTTTTTGTCGCTATGGACAAGTGCTGTACACCCTAATTGGTACGGCAACAAGATCGCCAGTGCAATCAGACTACTTATTTGTAAAAACCTGGGAATATATCTACCACGAGATGCGAGTGCTAGACTTGCGTGCGAATACGCCGCGTCTATCCTTGCAGAGTTGGCTGATTAATATTGCGGCCATGATGATTAATCGTGCTGAAGTCCCTCCTGTTGAAGAGATCCAATATTCACTTAAAGATACACCACCAGTATTTTGGTGCTACCTTAATCAAGCGCTAAATCAGATGGCGGGTAACCTACGTCTGATACTATTGTTGTCTCAAACTTTTCAGTGGAGCCATACGCGCATCGCTGCTTACTTACATGCTGAAGGCGAAAACATCTCTGCTAGTGATGTTAAACAACTTCTAGTTAAGGCATATCACGCCCTAGAAGATGCCCTTCCCGAAGATATCCGAGACATTTACCTAGCTCAAACCGCCGTTACTGCCTGAGGTAAAGATTATGCAAACATTGAGTCCCACCATCTCTCCAACTATTTCCAGAACATACAACCCAAGGGGTACTGACGCAGAGACTGATTTTTTGCCTGCGATCGCTCAGTCTTCAGTCTTGCAAACCGCTTTGGCTGGTTTGGATGCGAGCCTCAATGATGAGCTAGATCGCTATCGCCATTGGCAAGACAACGGTCAAACCATCTCTTATCTCAATCCCTTTAGACCTCGTGCTGTCTCCACGCAGTCGATCTGGACATCACCAAGTTTGTCCGATGCACTCTCCCCGATCGCTCCAATTACTGATTCAACTACCAGCGATCGGCGGACAATTCAAATGCCTGTGATGCCACCGATGGGCGCAGGATTACCAGCAAATTCATCAATTAATATTTCGGCAGCCGAGTTACATAACTTTAAAGGGCTAGAATCTCTGCAAAGTCTTGAAAGTTTCAGTGGCAGAGGCTTTGAACAAGATTCGCCCTATGCTCAAGATATGAATGGCTATGGTGAGTCAAGCAGTATGGCTTCGCCGACGATGGCAAGAGTACCTGAACCCGACGATGATGAGATTTTGCAAAGCTTTGCCAATGATTATGCAGATTCCTATCAACAACCCATTGAACAAGAGTCTGCTTATCCGATTCCCTCCGCACCAAACGAAAAGAGTGCCTTTCGCAGCTTAATGAATCCAGTGGGGATTATTTCGCTGTTATTGTTGCTTTGCTCTAGTGCTGCGATCGGCTATCTGATGGTCGATCCATCTGGGGTGATGAAACTTTTTAAACCTGAATCAAAACAAAAATCTTCGCAAAATGATGTCAAGAACTCAGATTTAGGTAGTGATATTAATCTCCAAAATCAGCAACAAAAATCAAATGATGCAGGTTTATCATTTGTTCCTTTTGCTGGCGATAAAAATACATTGACAAATAGCAATAAATCGTTATCTAATCCTGCGATCGCGCCCAAAAATCCATTAAATAACCCATCATCAAAGTCATCAAGTTTATTCGCTCCAAATAGCGCCTTTGTTCCCAGCACACCTTTAAGAACTGTGCCATCAACTGCATTACCGCCCATTTCAGTTGCCCCACTACCACCTGCTTTAGCGCCTGCGGAGCGTACCTATAGTCCTCCTAGCAGAAACTACGATTCGGCTCCTGCGCCCTCCTACAATCCTCCCGCTCCCCGACCTTCAACTAGCAGAGCTAATAGTTCTCCAAGTCCCGCTAGATCGACTCCTCCAAACTCTACCAGCCCTACTGACAATCCTGCGCCAACGACAGTGTATGTAACTCCGCGTAGCAATACTGCTGTGAAATATGCTGCACCTTTATCATCTGCTCCTGCGGCTCCCGCCCCAAGTAGCAGCTATCGGGTAGTTGTTGAGAATAGCTATGCTGCAAGCGCTCAACAGGTTGAGCGAGATGCTTATGTGCGCCCTAGTGATGGACAAGTGCAAGTTGGCTCTTATCGAGATGCTAATGCGGCTCAGCAAAGAATTGAGCAATTACGCCGTCAGGGTATTCCAGCCAGAATTGAATAAGATTTGCTAGATTGTAAAAGCGCTTTGTGCTTTCACAATTTAGCAATGATAAGTTACTTGCGAGACGCAAAAATCTATGCACTTTTTTTTCGATGCGATCGCCTGCGGTTTGTTAGCATCACTAACATGGATGGGGCTAGTATGGATGTCTCCTAATCACCCGATTGAATCTGGAAAAGCTTGGGTGCAGGGGGTGGGGTTAGTTGCGATCGCCAATATTTTTGTTTGGATTGCTTTAGTAGGATTAAATTTGCGCTGGATTCCTTTATGGGCTATTTGCTTTTTGCTGATTAATGCAACAATTGCACGTTTAATATTTCCACTTTGCGAAGGGATTAAGATTCCCAGTATTTGGGCATTAGTAATTCATCCTGTCGCGATCGCTTTGATGAGTATTTTGCTGGGTGGAGCTGTAGGTTTCTTATAAATAAAGGCGAGTGCATAGCACTCGCCTTTATTTATTTAAGGGAAAAGTTTAGAAATATTAGCATGATGCCAAAAGCGAGCATCCCAACAGCAAAAACTGACAAAGCGTTGGTAACTTGTTCGGAGAACTGCATGACTTCTGCAGCAATGACTTCTGGCGTTTTGTAGCGATCAGCCCACCAGAAATAACTTAGTGTAAATGCTGCTCCTAAAAACAGGGTGATAAACAGAGTGAAACCGATCAAAGGGGTATACACCATATACTTTCCAACTCCTCTGTGTAATTTAAAGTTTAGAAATAGTACCAGCTATTTCTAAACTGGTATTAGTCTAGTCAAGACATAAGTTGAGTCGGTAGCGATCGCTACTAGCTCAACTTATCACTATTATCAACCTTTAGCTTATCTTTTGTATTGAGCCATGTTTCGGTAATTGTTAAGTTCAATTACAATGAAAATTGATGTGATCGCTCTAGAAGGAAAAGATTTAAAAAGACTGCTGTACCCTCTTTACGAGGTTGCTTGCAGTGCGGTTGTCAGGACCTGCTACAGCAAAGAAGACAACTCCCCGTCTTGCTTCACAGCGTATTGATACGCTGTAGTTGCCATTGACTCCAAAAGCCCCATTAGCAAGAGGTTCAAAGTTACTATCGAACCCAGAGTCTTTGGCGGCTATTTCTGCTCTTCTAATACATGACTCTTGACTAATAGAAACGTATTTTACGTGATTAAAAATAATCGGATATTGAGCCATAGCCATCGCAGGAAAAGCGAAAATACTCAATATTGGTAATACTTTTAGATAGTTCATGATGCTTGTGAGAATTAATGTTTATTAATTAAAACCTGTATAGCAAAAAATTGCTTTTACATTCACATTTTATTAACCAGCAATAATATTTCTAAAAAGTGTGATATGCGATCGCAATCCATTCATCAATCTGAGCGCGATCGCATACGACAAAACCTGCTTCAATCATTGCGGAAGTTACATCTTCTTCGCGATCTCTGGTATAACCTGCGGTAATCAAGATTCCTGAATGTGTAGAAGTATTACGTAAAGCTTTGTAAAATTCGGCGGCGAGGGAAATATGCACTCGCGCAAAAATATTTGCCACGATGAGATCGAATTGTCCATTAGCTTTGATTTCGGTGACTGACTCAATGCTATCACCGCCCATCCAATTTCCTAGTTGGCTGGCACTGCCAAGACTCGCCTCTTTGACTGTGACCAGTGATGAGACCTGATTCCGATCTACTGCGTCTTGAGTGGCTGATACGGCAATGCGATCGTTATCGATCGCTAAAACCTTTGCTCCAAGTTTTGCTAAAGCCACGCTCAGAATTCCTGAGCCTGAGCCAAGATCGAGGGCATAAAATGATGGCTGAGTGTGCCGTTCTATTAGTTGCAAACTAAGGATGGTAGCGGGATGGAGACCACTTCCAAAGGCGAGACTATTTTGGAGACGGAGAACAATCTCTTGGGAATTGCTAGGTTGATAATCAGAGTCAGCAGATAGAATTACAAAGCGATCGCCTATGTAACGAATCAATGAATTTTCGGGATTATATTCTATCTTAGGGGGATTCTGAGCAACTACAAAAGTTTGTAACTCGGTAGTCATGCCTGTGCGATGGAGTGGTTTTAGGATAGAATCGATTGCTTCTATGCGTTGATAGATTTGGGTGTCTTCAGGTAAATACAATTGAATAGTGAATGTCCATTTGGCTGAGCGATCACGATATTCACTAATATGCATATCTTCGGCTGCGATCGCATTGGCAAGTAATGTACAAACCCAATCCACGGCTTCATTGGTGGTATCGAGGCTCAATTCTATCCATGACATAATTAATGTGCTCTCAAAAAATATAGAAAGTTCAGCGCGAAGCGCTGAACTGCCTATTTTGGCTGGTGACAGGTAATGCAATGGAATGCACCGCCGCCAAGGAGAATATGTTTGGCTGATAGACCAATTGCTTTGCGATTTGGGAAATGCTTGGCGATTTCTTGAACTGCTAACTCATCATTAGCAGAACCGTAAAGCGGAATGATTACGCTGTCGTTGGAGATGTAGAAATTGAGATAGCTAGCAGGCATAATTTCGCCCTCATCATCAAGAACGAGGCTAGGGGAAGGAATTTTAACTACATCCAATTTACGTCCCTTAGCATCGGTCATTGATTCTAATTGAGTAGCAATATGATTGAGGACTTGATAATTGGGATCTTTCTCAGAGGTTGGCTGCATACACATGACTGTATGCGGTGCAATGAAACGTGCGATCGTGTCGATATGCCCGTCCGTATGGTCATTAAGAAGCCCTTCCTCGATCCACAGAACTTTTTCTACGCCTAAAGCATTTTTTAGTCCAGACTCGATCGCATCTTGATTCATCTGCGGATTGCGATTGGGATTCAGTAGGCATTGCTTAGTGGTAAGGCAAGTTTCTTCGCCATCCACTTCGATCGCACCACCTTCGAGTACCCAATTAAATTCAAATTTAGGAATATCCATTGTCTGAAGAATATTCTCCGCGACGCGATCGTCATGCTCGAGCATATATTTACCACCCCAACCGTTCCATTGAAACTGCAATGCACCAATTGTTCCTTCAGCATTTTTGATGTATATGGGAGTGATATCGCGCATCCAGATGTCTCCAAAGGGAATCTGATGGAATCGAACTGGTAAATCGCCTAAAAGTTCTTTGGCGAGGGCGGCAGTTTCTTCTAATACCAGTATTTCTAGCTTTTCAGATTTGGCGATCGCTCTCGCCAGAGCGACAAATTCAGCTTGAACAATATCGAGATATTCTAACCACAGGTCGCGATGGCTAGGGAATGCTAGCCAACAGGATTGGTGTGTTTGCCATTCGGCTGGCTGTGAGTAGCCCAATTTTTTTGGGTGATCCATGACGGTTGCAGTGTTATTAGTAATCCATCGCAAATCCTACCTTTATTTTGGGCGATCGCGCTATACAATTAAGTCGCTACTAAGTCTTTACGCGGCTTTTACCAGTCATGCAACGGTAAATTTCTGTAGAGGGTATTTATGGATACAAGTTTTTGGCTCACAAAGTGGAGAGAAAATAATATTGCTTTTCATGAAAGTGAAGCCAACCCACTACTGGTCAAATATTTTAAAGAACTTTCTTTAGAAAAAGGCAGTCGCGTATTTTTACCATTGTGCGGTAAAACCCTTGATATTCCTTGGCTACTTTCTAATGGTTATCGAGTTGCTGGTGCTGAATTGAGCAATATTGCCATTGAGCAATTATTTACGCATCTTGAAGTGGAGCCACAAATATCAAGAGTTGGTGAAGTAGAGCATTACAGTGCAGCAAATATCGACATATTTGTTGGAGATATTTTTGATTTATCTAGCAAGATGCTTGGATTAGTTGAGGCAATTTATGATAGGGCGGCTTTAGTGGCTCTGCCCAGAGCAATGCGCGATCGATACACAGCGCACTTAACTGAGATTACGGATAAAGCTCCACAGTTGCTGATTTGCTATGAGTATGACCAAAGCCTCATGGAAGGTCCTCCTTTTTCAATCAGTGACGAGGAGTTAAATCAGCACTACAGTTATAATTATGATCTGACTCTTATGCTAAGCACAAATTTACCTAGTGGAATGAAGGGAAAATGCCCTGCAAAAGAGAATGTTTGGCTGCTAAGAAATGATTGATACTTGTGTAAGAAAATCATCACTCACATTACTAGCGATCGCCTTCAGCGCAATGGATGATCGATATGAGTATTGTTTGAAACAGACTATTAGGATTTGTTAAATCCCAATAGCCATACTAGTAGTGTGTTTTTAGCATATGAACGCAAGTGGACTCGAACCATCGACCCCCACGATGTCAATGTGGTATCGTTATTTGCTGGAAAGATTGTAGAGTAAAGCTTTTGAGTATTGTCAACAAGGTTACGGGGTAAAAATCGGGGTAATTGATTTTTCCTAACAAACAATTATACATTTGCAAGTCAGGGATTAATCGTGCAGTAAAGTGAAATAAAAGTAGTTGGGATAAGTTCTGATCGCCTATTCATGACATATATAAATTAAGCGATCCCATATCCTGATAAAGGCAAGTATCGGGTTTCGGCAAGCGATCCCTATGGGCAAAGACGAAAAAAGGCTGCGATCGCCATCGCCACAAACCAAGGAAATATCTGCCAGATGCAATATGCCATCACACCCAAAGCAACGATCGCAGGAATGAAAAACAATATGCGTAGGTATCTGAGTCTAGATTTAGGTTTAGCAGATTTTAGTTCCATGTTTGAATTGTTCTAGGGGAAAGATTTAACTCATGAAATGGACTGCGATCGCAGGAAGTTGGCGACAAACTAATCTTGACATAGAAAGCAAGGTGCGAGAGGAAGTGCGATCGCTGCTTGTCCTTAGCAATGGGCTTGTTTCAGATGGTGCTTTAGGTGTTGATTTCTTTGCTACTGATGAAGCATTACAAGCTGGTGTTGATGCTAGTCAATTAAAAATTATTATCCCGTCTACGTTGGAAATATACAGCGCTCACTATTTGAATCGTGCGAGTGAGGGGGTAATTACTCGCGAACAGGCGGAAACTTTGATTTTGCAGTTGGAAACTGTGAGGTCAATGGGTTGCTTGGTTGAAGGGACTGCTCAAATTATTGACAAAGAAGCGTATTTTAATCGCATTACCCAAATCATCGATATTGCCGATGAACTCATAGCTTTTCAGGTCAATGATAGTGAAGGGACGCAAGACACTATCAACAAAGCTAGAAAAAATGTATTCCAGTTAAAGTATTGAGATATAAGGTATAGACAGTTCTAGCGAAATTAGCTCTATGGACTTCCATACAAAAATGATCTCCGAAGGTCGCGATCGCTTTTACACTGGCTCCTTCATAATCGAATAATTATTGCACTGAAATAAATCCCAGATTCTGCCCAATTTGTTGCCCCTGCGGAGAAAGTGCAAACTCGATAAATTGTTTAACAACAGGACTAGTCGTTCTTTTTGCCGCTAAAAATAAGCTGCGACTGATGGGGTATTTCCCAGACTTTATA
>NZ_SJEE01000020.1 GCF_006937785.1 Pseudanabaena sp. UWO311 | reverse complement strand
TCAGCCAGAATATGAGGACTGTGCAAAGTTGGCGCGATCGCAAAATATTCCGTTAACACAAGTGCAAGAAATAGTTAAGGTAGCTGGAGAGAAATTTGTAGAAACAAATAAACCAAGAACTCAAGTTCTTGGCTCAAAGCTCAAGTCCACTGAAGTGGACTGTGGAAATATTCTTTAGTCGGTTTCAACCGACTTTAGCTCTTAGCCAGCACTTGAGTGCTGGGCTTGATGAATTAATGAGATGCAGATTTATCACCTGAAGTCAGTAGCAACTTCAATTTAAGATCAATTAAATTAATATTTGCTAAACCAATCTGGACATCGCCTTCCAAAACAATGCCTGTACTAATTAAGCGATCGAGTAGTTCCAAAATCGATGACTCACTTGATGATTTGTCGGGATAATATGCACCTCGCTTAGGTAGAAGTTTCCCAAATTCACCCAAGTCCAGATTAAGATCTTCAGGATCGATATCGAGAACTTCGCAAAGATTAAAAATCTGCTGTTCTAGAGCTTGTAAGCTATCAGCAGCTTTCTCGATTTCAGACTCAGTTAATTTTTCGGCATCCATCCGCCGAATCACTTGAGCTTCCATTAACTGACGCAACAATTCCACCAACGTGAGGATCAATGGAGCAAGTCCAGATTTTTTTGGTTTGACGATTAAACTATCACTACTATCAGTCATTTAAGAATTCCACAGATTTCTTAGCTTAGTTTACATTGGAAACCGAAAGAGCAGGTTGCGGTGCTTCGCACCGCAACCTGCTCTTTCGGTTTCCTTTATACCAATTCACAAAAGTGTGACAACACCTCTGCGTATTAAAAACTAAACTCTGTAAGGGTTTTAAAAACACAAAATGGCGAAGCCATTTTGTGTTTTGGTATTAGATCTTGCCATGAGAAATTGTCCAAGTTTGATCTGCCATTGACTCAAGCTCGTCAGGATCATGGGTAACAACAAGAATCGTCCAATTCTTTTTGAGTTCTTGCAAGATACCGAGAATTTGCTTACGCATTGACCAATCTAAGCCTGCTGTTGGCTCATCTAATAGTAACAAGCTGGGCTGACGAATTAACTGCACAGCAAGAGCTAACCGCCGCTGCTGACCACCACTTAGCGACTGAGGGGAATAGCTGGGGTTGAGATGACTTAAGCCTACAGAACTTAATGCGGACTGTATGCGATCGCCATCTAGATCAATATGCCCTAGTCTTAATTCTTCTAAAATCGTACTCCCACAAAAATGACGCTCAGGAAACTGAAATACTAGACCGCATATTTGTTGTAAGTGATCGGGCATTAGTTCTTGAGATTTCCAATAAATGCTGCCGCTACTCCATTCGACAAATCCTGCCAAAATTTCTAGTAATGTACTTTTGCCAGAACCACTTGGCCCCACCATCAATCCCAATTGCCGATCTTGTAACTCAAAGGATATGTTGTTGAGAATCGCTTCTGGGGTGGCAGGAGGGTGATAGCAAAGATTGCGGATCGAGAGCATAAAATTTTTGAGGGTTAGAATGGCAAAGCTTAGCTTTGTCATTCTAACCTTCAATGCAAACGCAAATAAGTAGTGTTGGCGTGAAGCGCCAACACTACTTATTTGCGTGAATACTAACTAGACAATTTTGCAAGTTCTTCACAGGCAATTTGATATTGCTGCTCAATTTTTGCTAGGAGTTCGGGCAAGCCTTGAATATCTCCTCGTTTGCTCTTTAGCTCAACTTCGAGACAGAGCTTGCCCAAGGCTTTAGCTCCCAGAATATTACTACTGCCTTTTAGAGTATGAGCATTAAAGCCAGCCTCTTGGAGATTGCTATTAGCGATCGCTAGTCGCAGATTTTGCAATAGGATCGGTGCTTCTTCGATCGTGAATAATTTGATCATCCGCCCAATTAGATTGGGATTAATTTGCTCAAGATTCATAATCGCGGCTGGATCAATCACTGAAGAAATAACTTCTTTGGATGCTGAATCTGTGCTCTCATGATCAAATTGAGAACCCGCTGCCCATTTTTCGATCGTGCGGTGTAGCGCATCCATCATAATCGGCTTGCTGATGTAATCATCCATGCCAGCCCGTAAACACATCTCGCGATCGCCTTGCATCGCACTAGCTGTCATCGCAATAATTGTCGGACGTTCATAACCTGTTTGGAGTTCATCCCAATGATTAACCAAATAGGAAGCCGTTTCTAGCCCATCCATTTCGGGCATCTGCACATCGAGTAAGAGCAAGTCATAGTTATTGACTTGTAAAGCTTCGAGCACTGCCAAACCATTATCGACAACATCAGGCTGATATCCCATTTTAATCAGCATCGCCATGGCTAGCTCTTGATTGATTAAGTTGTCCTCAGCAATTAAAATTTTCAACGGGATGCGATCGCCTAGCCGAATATTACCAGTGACATTCTTATTCATTGCGTCTTGCAACGTATAACTTGGCTGCTCCTTAGCGATTTGGGTCATCACCGTAAATGAAAAGGTAGAACCCTGCTTAGCCTTACTATCGACTTGGATTTTGCCCCCCATAGTTTCGACCAAATTTTTACAGATTACTAGCCCCAGTCCAGTACCGCCGTACTTGCGGGAGGTGGAAGCCGTTGCTTGGGAAAAAGGCTGGAATAGCCGATGCATCTGCTCTTTACTAATGCCAATACCCGTATCGGTGACCAAAAACAGCAATTGAAAAGGGCGATCGTCTGTGGGAACTTGATCCGAAGCTAAGCGAACTCCAATTCGCACTGAACCTGTATCCGTAAATTTAAGTGCATTAGAAACTAGATTTAATAAAATTTGTCGCAGTCTCGTCACATCACCAATGATAAATGGTGGCACTTGGGGTTGCATTAAGACTTCAAACCTGAGACTTTTTTCCTTAGCCTTAGGTAACTGTACATCGTAGATATCGCGCACTAAGGCTTTGACATCCAGAGGCGCATTTTCTAATTCCAATTTGCCCGATTCAATTTTGGAGAAGTCCAAAATATCATTGATTACTGAAAGTAGCATTTCTCCGCTGACTTGGATCGTGCGGACAAATTTATTCTGCTCGGCGTTAAGTTCAGTGCCTGCTAGGAGTTGGGTCATGCCGAGCACCCCATTAATTGGTGTACGAATTTCATGACTCATCATCGCCAGAAATGCTGCTTTGGTACTGACTGCTCCCTCTGCTTCCTCTTTGGCTTTACGTAGATCTTTCATTAATTTCATCTGTCGCCGATCTGCGTGTTTTTTGGTAGTAATATCGCGAAAACACCAAATCAAGCCAAAAAACTTTTTTTGCTCAGAGCTAACAGGGCTTGTGTAGTAATCAAATATGCGATCGCCATAAACAATTTCGCCATGTCTAACTAGATCGGGAGCATCGTAGGTAGTCTCTAACAGATTGATCAAAGCGGTTGGAAGATCAGATTCAACCAAAAATGTCCCTAAAGGCGATCCGTTCTTAAATTTAAGCTCAGTATCATCATCAATAAATAAGTCATTGGGAATATTCCACATTTCGCAAAAGCGACGATTAAAACTGACGATCCGTCCTTGTTCATCGACGGCAAAAATTCCATCGATCGCAGCCTCTTTTTGAGCATGGAGTAACAAATTTGTCCGTTGAAGATCTTTGACCATCTCAACTTGGTCAAGGGCTAATTGTGAAAGTTCTTGGGCCTTTTGAGTCAGTTGTAGTTGTTGTCGCCGCAATGTCAAATGTACTTGTACGCGAGTAAATAGCTCGGCAAGTTGCAAAGGCTTGACGACGATGTAGTCTGCGCCACCAAGTTCAAAAGCTTGAAGCTTTGCTTGGGTGTCGTCATGGCTACTCGTAAATATAATTGGGATATTTTCAGCGATCGCATTGGCTGTAAGAACACAATAAAGTTCATTGTCACTTACTTGTGACATGAATATATTCAACAGGATCAATTCTGGAGGATGGGATTGCACAGTTAGCAAAGCCTCACTACAATCTCCAGTAGCTTTGACGATATAGCCATGCTCTTCGAGTGCTGATGCTAGCTCATGGCGAATATCTGGCTGATCGTCAACCACAAGTATTGTTGATTGAGAAACATCGATCGCTTTTGCTTGCACGACTTGATCACCTTTTGATCACTTTAGTAGAAAGCTTACAGTGGTTTGTGCTGAAGTAAAAGCCATATTTTTATAAAAAGAACTGCTTGGCGGTTCTTTTTATAAAAATATGTTAAGAACAGGCAGCGCTTCGCGCTGCCTGTTCTTGACGCTAACGACCACCGACGGTAATCGCGTCTACTTTGATATGGGGCTGACCGACGGTGACATAGACACTGCCGCTGACAGATCCACAGAAACCAGCGGCGAGTTCTAGATCTCGAGAACTCATCGAGATTTCTTGCATAATTTCTTTGGCATCGCCGATCAGGGTTGCGCCCTTGAGTGGTTTAGTAATTTTGCCATTTTCAATGAGATAAGCTTCGTCAACGGCAAAGTTAAATTGACCAGTAGGCAAGACACTGCCGCCGCCCATTTTTTTGCAATAGATCCCTTTATCGACTGAGGCAAAAAGATCGTCTAAAGAAAAATCACCTGCATCGATATAGGTATTTCGCATCCGACTAGCTGCTGCATAAGCATAGCTTTGACGACGACCGCTACCTGTGCGCGGATGACCTGTGCGTAACTCACCAGCGCGATCGCTAATAAAGTTTTTCAGAATGCCATTCTCTATTAAGAGTGTGCGCTGTGTGGGCATTCCTTCATCATCCATATCGATGGTTCCAAAGGCTTCTTCAGAGCGTCCTTCATCCCAAGCTGTGAGGTTCTCATGGGCGATCTTTTGACCTTTCATTTCGGCAAATGGTGTAGTTTTAGCTTCGATGCCCGTAGTTTCTAACAAATGTCCACAAGCCTCATGGAAGATCACACCGCCAAATTGGTTTGCCATGATGATCGGATAGGAGCCAGATTCAACATAATCGGCATAGAGCATTTTCCCTGCGGCTTCAATAATTTCATCGACGACTGGTTCGTAGTTCCAATTGCGGAGATAGCTGGGGTCACTTGTGCCGCCAACACGCTTCCCAATTGATGAACGATTTGTGCCATCAGCACAGAGTAAGTTAGATCCAATCGACTGTGTAAGGCGAATATCTCTAGCAAATGTGCCATCACTTGCCGCAACTAGGATTTCCTGCCAATCGCGGAAATATCCCGATCGCCTTGATTGGATATGTTTACCTTTTTTGGCAAGCATCTGATTTGTGCCAAGGAGTATGTCACCCATTTCGCGCATGGGGCTACATTGGGCGATCCATGATTCTTTGTTCTTTTTGGTGGCATAGTCACGAAAGAGTTCCAAATGAATAGATGGAATGATTGAATTTTGAGAGGGAAGTTGTAATCCTAAAATGGAAAGGGCTCTTTCGAGAGCAGATTTTAATCCGAGGAAAGTCAAATCATTGGTACTGACGTAGCAATCAGCTTTGCCTTTGAAGGCGCGAATCCCTGCTCCCGTAGACAGCCGTGGCGAGATGCTGGTAATTGCGTCGTCTTCAGCGAGACAGCTAATGTAATTATTTCTCTCTAGAAAAAACTCCACAAAATCTGCTCCTGCGGCGCGACCGA
This sequence comes from Pseudanabaena sp. UWO311, assembly GCF_006937785.1. Lineage (GTDB taxonomy): Bacteria > Cyanobacteriota > Cyanobacteriia > Pseudanabaenales > Pseudanabaenaceae > Pseudanabaena. The sequence continues at coordinate 82,014 of NZ_SJEE01000020.1, read as the reverse complement.
GTCCCAACAAGATCGAGAGAGGGGCTTCCCATGTTTCGTCAAAGCGATCGCTAACGGGAGAATATTGTAGATTTGGTAGCTCTTTGGTCTGGAGCAGGTTACTGATCATAGTGGCTGATAATTTGTTGATTAGTTCTTCTGCAAGTGTAACAAATCAACAAACATAGAGATAAACTCAGCCCTGTACTCAAGTGTGGGCTAAGAGCTAAAACCTGTTGAAACGGGTTGATTTTAATCAGTCATCGTTAGGTGATTTACATAATTAGCCAAGAATTCAAGTTCTTGGCTAATTATGTAAACCATAAACAAACATTTTTTTCATTAATGATATTTAGGTTGAAATCAGCTGACAATAATGAGATACTTGAAGCGATGTGGCTCATTATTTCAGGTGCTGTCGTGGAAAGAGTGAACTCAAGGATGTTACTTTGCTCTGAAATTTTGCAAAGTATTCGTCATTTAGACAACCTAGAAAAGGTTTTTCAGGGAATCACCACGAAGTTACTAAATTTAGTTCAGAATGGACATATCGCAATCTATCAGCTAGATGAATTTATAGATAATTACAATGAAATGGGAATCAGTGGCAAGATCGTAGCTGAAGCGATCGCGCCAAATTGTGAGCCTTGTTCGCAAGAGCAGATTGAAAATATTCTGAGAGAAGAATATCAATGGGGGCAGGACATAACAAAACAAATCATCGATCTCTATACTTCGGGAGTATCTAGATGCGAGATTAACTTCGCAGAAATATTTGCTGGTAAGGCTTACTTACTTATACCAATTGTCTTGTCAGAGAGAGTAGGAGATAGTTCACTATGGGGATTTTTGATATTGCATCAATGCGTAGTTTTGGATGGAGAGTCATTGCAGGGCTCATGGGATCAAGATGATGCGCTGATGCTGCAACAAATCGCTATGCAGATTGAGATCATTTTACATGGAGAAATTAAAACAAACTTAATTGAACAGGCAAAAGCCTCTGAACAAGCTTATGCAACTTTGTCCCGATCGATCGATGATCCGTACCGTCATTTAGTGGAGCAAGTTTCTAATGTTTTTTATGTAGTTACACTTACTGAAGGCTTGGAGGCAACCTATATTAGTCCCCAATTGCAAGAGCTTTTAGGTATTCCAACTTTAGAGTGGAACACCAATTTTTTTAAAAAATGGATGGAATATATATATCCTGCTGATTATGATCTCGTTCAGCAAGAATTTCAACATACTATCGAAACTGGAGAGCTTTTTTGTTGCGAATACAGGATGATTACCAATAATGGCACAATCATTTGGATACGAGATACAGCTCAGCTAGGCTTCGCCGCTGATGGCAAAACTAAAGTTTTGAGCGGTTCTCTGTTTGATATTAGCGATCGCAAAGCAATTGAACAAGCTTTACAAAAGAGCGAATCGCTATTAGCAGAAGCTCAACGAGTCGCTCAGCTTGGAAATTGGGAATGGAATGTTTCGTCTAACGAATCTACTTGGTCACAGGAGTTGTTTCGTATTTTTGAGCGCGATCCTGCTCTAGGTCCTCCTACATATGAAGATGTATTGCTACTGTACATAGCCGAAGATCGAGAAACCCATGCACAAGCTGTCCAACAAGCAATCAATACAGGTGAGTCATATCATCTAGATCTGCGGAGACAACAATCCGATGGCTCGTACCGCCACATAGAAGTATTCGGTCATGCTGAACATGACGACAATGGAAAAGTAAGCAGGCTCTATGGAACTGCTCAAGATATTAGCGATCGCAAAGCCATCGAACAAGTATTGCAAAAAAGTGAAGCAAGACTAGTCGAAGCACAGCGCGTTGCTAAACTTGGAAATTGGGAATTGGATGTTTTGACCAAAGAAGTTGTTTGGTCAGCAGAACTATTTAATATTTTTGACCGTGATATTGCTTTGGGTGTACCTACATTTGAGGAAGCAGTAGCATATTATGTCCTAGAAGATCAGCAAAAGATGTGTCAAGCTATCAAACGAACTATGGATACTGGCGAGTCTTGCTATCTAGAACTACGTTTAGCTCATCTCGATCGCTATCTTGAAACTAAGGGTCATGCAGAATTTAATGATCAAGGAGAAATAATCAGACTTTATGGAACCGCACAAGATATTAGCGATCGCAAACTTACTGAGGCGAAATTGATAGCTGCGCAGATCGCTGAAGCGGAAAACAGATCTAAAGGCGAGTTTCTTGCCATCATGAGTCATGAACTCCGCACGCCGATGAATGCTGTGATTGGGATGACTGAGATCTTACAAAGAACAGCTCTATCTTACCAACAGCAACAATATGTCAATACTATTCTCCAAGGTGGTGAAGTTCTACTATCGGTAATCAATAATATTCTCGATTTTTCGCGAATTGAATCAGGACATTTTGAACTTGAAGAAAAGCCTTTTAGATTACATCAATGCATCGAAGAAGTACTAGAGCTAATGGCATCGCGCACGACTGAGAAGTTTATCGAACTGATTGCATTTATTCAGCCAGATGTGCCACAACAGTTGATTGGAGACTATACCCGTTTACGTCAAATCCTCGTCAATTTAGTCGGTAATGCCATTAAATTTACGGAATCTGGGGAAATTGTAATTTGCGTAAATTCACAATTAATCGATCGCGAAACTAACACTTACGAATTACAATTTGAGGTGCGCGATACAGGTATCGGCATTGCGCCCGAAGCGATCGCCAAACTTTTTAATGCCTTTAGTCAAGCCGACAATTCTATTGCAGGACAATATGGAGGCACTGGCTTAGGGTTGGCGATTTGCAAGCAGCTTTGTGAACTGATGGATGGCGAAATTGGGGTTAGCAGCAATGTCGGTGAGGGGGCAACTTTTAGCTTCTCCATTCGGGTTCAAGCAATCATTGAAGATTTAGATACAACCAATGCGATCGCCCCAGAACTAAAAGGCAAGAGCATTTTATGCATTAACCCTAATTCCACAATCCAACAGGCGATCGCATTGTATGCTCAACCTTGGGAAATGAACATCCAAGCCGCATACACTGCCACTGAAGCTCTGCAATTGCTGACAACATTTGACTTTGAGGCAGTTTTAATTGATCGACAATTAGTGGAGGCTGATGGTTCTAAAATTGATGTTTTAGAACTAGCCAAAAGTATTCAAGAGATTTTCCCTGATTTAGATTTAATTCTCTTAACTCCAATTAATGTAGTTCTCAACGAGAATAACTATCCCACCTGCTTTAGAGATTGCATCACTAAGCCAATATCTACATCAAAGCTCTATCAAGTATTTCTTAATGTTTTTTCTAATCAAAAAGACACCACGTTTTCCCCTCAAAATCCTCCACTAATTCCTCAACCTTCATGTGAAACCGATAATATTGTGGGTGATGAGAACTTTGCTAGGTGTTATCCATTCCAGATCTTAATTGTAGAAGATAATCCTGTAAATCAAAGGATTTTACTGTTGATGCTCGAAAATTTAGGTTATCAAGCAGATATTGTTGACAATGGGAAAAAAGCCGTCAATAACTTTTTAAGCCGACCCTACGATCTGATCTTTATGGATATCCAAATGCCGATCATGGGTGGCTTGGATGCGACTAAAAGTATTCGGCAAACACCAAATCGACAGCCTCGGATTATCGGTCTATCGGCAAATGCTTTCTCAGAATCGCGAGACTTGGCGCTGAATGCTGGTATGGACGACTATCTCACTAAGCCTTTACAAATCAAAAGTTTGATTGCATCTCTACAAAGAATTCCCCAACAGCCGATCATTGTTGAACATAGTCAGCATCCCATTGACTCTTCGATCTTAGCGAGCATGGAAGAGTCTGTAGGCTCTGAGAATTTAGAAGAATTAATTGATATTTATTTAGAACATGCTACATCTGCGATCGCCAAAATGAAGGAAGCTTTTACAAAGCAAGACTTTGTAACTATAGCAGCCGTAAATCACGACCTTAAGAGTGGAAGTGGAAACTTTGGCGCGATCCAGCTTTCTAGTTCTTGCCAAGCTCTACAATCTATATGTAGTGAGCTGATAAAGTCTAATGAATATACTAATGAAGATGTCACCAAAATTGCCAGTCTTATAAATAATGTCGAAGAGCAATATAATGATGTATATCAAATACTTCAATCCAGAGAATTTAATCACTGATGTTACGTGATTTCTTATTTACAATTTACCCCACCCTAACCCTCCCCTTGCAAAGGGGAGGGAACAAGATTTCTAGTCTTCCCCCTTTGCAAGTTGGAATTAAAGGGGGTAATTCCAACTTTTATCAATATGATGGTAGATTCTTTACGAGAAATGTCCTTAGTTCTTTAGTAGTTTCTGGAAGAAAATAATGGCTCAACTCATCTTGATTCGTCATGGACAAAGCCTTTGGAATGCGCTCAATAAATTTACAGGCTGGGTAGATGTTCCGCTCAGCGAACGTGGTCGTGCCGAGGCAACGATCGCATCTTGTCGGCTCAGTGATTATCGAGTCAATGTCTGTTTTACAAGTAGATTAATTAGGGCGATCGAAACAGCGATGATCTGTCTGACTGAACGCGATGACATTTGTGGTGGCAAAATTCCGATTATTAAGCATGAAAAGTCTGACCAAGTTTGGCATGGTTGGAATAGCTATGATGGAAACCCAGACGAAGAACTCCCCATTTTTACCAATGAAGCTCTCAATGAGCGATTTTATGGGGATTTGCAGGGCTTAAACAAAGCGGATACTGCTAAGAAATATGGCAGTGAACAGGTCTATGAGTGGCGGAGATCTTATAGCGTCCGACCACCAGGGGGAGAAAGCTTAGAAGATACCCAAAAGCGAGTGAATGCTTATTTCAGAAGCCGTATTCTACCCCATCTTCTTCAAGGCGACAACGTTCTAATTACTGCCCATGGAAATTCTCTAAGATCGATCATGATGATGTTAGATCATCTCAGCCCATCGGAAGTGACAGCGTTAGAACTAGCGACAGGTGTACCGATCGCCTATGAGCTTGACACTTCTGGAGAGGTGATCAGCAAAAAAATCTTAAACGATTAGCGATTGCTAAGAAAACTCCAAGGAAAAAATGATCCATATAAAACCCAAAAATGTTGCGGCGGGCTACGCCCGCCGCAACATTTTTGGGTTTTATTATTTTGTATAGCCTAGTGACCGCCGCCAGAGGCATCTGAGACTCTAACTTTCTTAAAGAACAAAACTGCCACTCCACTCAATAGCAAAGCAAAGCCAATAAAGTAGAAACAATCATTAAAAGCCATCACATAGGACTCGCGACTCACTGTACTTGCGATCGCCTGAAAAGCTTGAGACTGTGCTGTATTAAAATCTGTACCCTTACTCACAAACAACTGCGTCAAAGTATCCACTCGTTGCTGTGTTTCAGGATTATACAAAGAGATCGCATCACCCAAACGATTGGAGTGAAACTTTTCGCGCTGCGTTAACAAAGTTGCCAAAGCTGCAATCCCAAACGAGCCGCCTAAATTACGCATCATGTTAAATAAACCACTAGCCGAACCCGCTTGAGACTTTGCTAAACCTGCGGTAGCGACAGCCGATAGGGGAACCATAATTAGCGGTTGCCCCATCGCTCTAACTAGCTGCGACCAGCGTAACTGCTCAATGCCACTGAGATTGGTGAGGTCAGAATTCATAAAACAGCTAATCGAGAACACAATTACGCCTAAACCAATTACCAAACGACTATCCACTAGCTGAATTAATTTTGGTACAAAAGGAATCAAAAACAATTGCGGAATCCCAGCCCACATTAATACTTCACCAATTTGGAGAGCATTATATTTCTGGATTTGGACAAGATATAGAGGCAACAGATAAATAGAGCCATATAGACCTATTCCCAATGAGATGTTGACGATACTTGCCAAACCAAAATTGCGATCGCGTAGTAATCGTAAATTGATAAATGGCTGTTTGCGCGTTAATTCAATCCAGAAAAATAATGCTAGGAATGTAGCTGCGATCGCGCCAAGGGTGATAATCAATGACGAGCTAAACCAATCTTTGCGGGAACCTTCTTCTAAGACTACTTGTAAGGATGCCAAGCCGATCGCCATCGAAATAATTCCCCACCAGTCACCTTGCTTTAGCAATTCTGGCTTTGGTGGTTGCTGCTTGATCCCATACCAAACTCCTGCAAGGAGTAACAGCCCTGGAATGACATTTAAATAGAAGATATAGTGCCAGCTATAATTATCCGTCAGCCATCCGCCCAAGGTGGGACCAATTGAAGGTGCAAATGTGGCGGTAATGCCAAATAATGCCATCCCTATAGGCTGTTTGGAGGGTGGGAGAGTAACTAGCATATTTGTAAAAGCCATCGGGATTAAAATCCCTCCTGTAGCTCCTTGCAGAGCCCGAAAGACAATCATGGATGATAAGTCCCAAGCGGATGCACAACAGATCGAAAAGAATATAAATAAGGCGGCGTTAACTAAGATGTAGCGGCGAATTGAAAATACCTGCGATAACCAGCCCGTCAATGGAATCACGACAATCTCAGCGACAAGATAGGCGGTGGAAATCCAAGATCCTTCTTCTAGGGTTGCTCCTAATGCGGCTTGGATATCTTGGAGTGAGGAGTTGGTAATTTGAATATCCAATACTGCCATGAATGCGCCCAGCATACTTGCTGCAACTCCTATCCAGATTCTTAAAGGTACATAATCTGGGGGAAGTGTAGAATTTGGGCGCTGGTTTCTGATAGCACTAATATTCGGCAAGGTTTTGACTCTATAGTCTTACTGTTAACCTAACCATGACCGACTAACACTTGATTTGCTGCATGAATTGATTGATTACGATATAAGTTGTAATCTTTGCGATCGCCATATATGACATGTAATACCAATTCACAAAAGTGTGACAACACTTCTGTATTTCTAAAATTTGACATCTTCATAGAGATCGACAAATTTCCCTTCAAAGTTGATACTTGACAACTGAAAATTTTCTTGAGCATTAGAATATGAATCTAAAAACCAGCGTCCATCTTCTTTCCGAAAACAATCGATGCGCTGACGTTTTGTGTTAACTAGAACATATTCTTCGAGACTCTCTATTTGTTGATAATCAGTAAACTTATCACCGCGATCAAATCCCTCGGTAGACTTTGATAGAACTTCGATAATCAGTTTAGGAAATCTTTTTTGATTTTGCGATTGGGTATCTCTAGGATCGCAAGTTACCATGACATCTGGATAATAAAAACGATTTAATGAATCAATTCTCGCTTTCATGTCAGACATATAGACTCGACAATTCTTGCCGCGCAAATGGTTGCGGATTGCAAAAGCCATGTTTAAGGCGATTGTGACATGAGGATCGTTTGCGCCAGCCATTGCATAAACATATCCATCGATATATTCATGTTTAATTTCGCTTGTTTCCTCCATTTCGAGGTATTCGTCTGGAGTTATGTAGTTAAACCTTGGTGTGGCAATCATAATTTACCTCATGAGATGGGAGGGAGTATCGAAGTTAATGCGATCGCAAAATCAGGAAATGCTAAAAGAGAGGCTTGGTTTGGCTCAGTAAGAATAAGATGCTCGGTGTAACCTGTCGGCGTTGGTTTACGAAAGATATGCAGCTGACGTTTTTGGGGAGCCAGAACCCAGTAGTCAGCGATACCAGCCTTGGCATAGAGTTTATCTTTGATTTCACAATCCTGTGTTAGCGTGGAGTCGGCAACTGCTACGACAAGATAAATTTGCTCAGGACGAGGATGTTGTTCAACATAATCTAAAACTGTCCCTTGGGCGATCGCTAAATCTGGTTCTGGTTCTGAAAAATCATCTAAGTGAACGGGGTCTTGGGTGCGAACTAATGCCGAATTACCTAGGCGATCGCGCAAAACATTGGCAAGTAAATGTAATGAGGTGACATGGGGAGTTCCTTTGGCAGCCATCAGGGTGATTTGTCCAGTAATTAGTTCTGTGCGATCGCCATTGAGAAGCCCCAACTCACTCATGCGATGATAATCCTGTACTGTCCAACGCTTGAGATTTGCTGGCTCTATGGTGATGACTGTTTGGGGGATGTTTGCAAGAGTCATGATCTTAGACAGTCAGTAATATTTGACATCTCCTATTTTATACCTTGAGTTAGGGGCGATCATCATACATTTCTTGTGGTTTTCATTATCGTAGTCACTTAATTGTCTTAGCTCATAGGCATCGCTTAAGATTTTTGACCATACTGAAGAGAATTGACTTGTTTTCACAAAGTACTGACTAAACAGGCGAATAGTTCCTTTATGGGTCGAAACATCTAAATCTTTGGATAGTAGTAACGCTTTGGTTGCGTAATACATGGAGTAATATGAGCGCGACAGACAGGTGCGATAGTATCCACGTTCGAGCAACAGCTTCGCTATGTCTAGTTCATCTACAGCTAAGGAGAGTAGCTTTTTGACTTCACTCATAATTCGATTCCTTCTTTTCGGATATTTCGTAACAAAGCAACATTTCTTGTATGGAAATCTTCTTCGGACATGGGAATAATAGAAACGAGTTCATCCTGTTCTAATAGCATTTTTACCCGCAGTTCTGACATATTTAAAATTTCTTGGAACTGGGAAACAGGGCTTTTAAGAACGGCTAATAGGTCAATATCAGAGTCGGGATTGGCTTCTCCTCTGGCATGGGAGCCAAATAAAATTAACTTAACAAGGCGATCGCCATATAGTTCCTTTAAACCTAGTTTTAATTCGTGCAATGTTGATTGAATACTGTTCAAAGTTATACTCATCTCATCGCTCCTTACTCAAAGACCTTGTTAACTCTCTCAATTTGTTTCGGCGCTTCCATTTGTGTAAAAAGTTCTAGTGCTTTTACTTTATGTTTTTCTGCTTCATCGTGCTGTCTAATCTTCTGATATGTTAGTCCAAGTTGAAAATATGCTTCTGCGAGATCACATTTTGCTTCAATTCGCTTAAGCAATTCTGTCGATTCATTTAACTTCTCAAGAGCATTATTGTGATTATCTCTTAGTCTCTCGATTTCAGCTTGACTTATGAGTGCTTTGCCTTTAATTTGCTTAAATTTGTAGTCGTCTGCATATGAAATACATTCACGATAATATTCATATGCTTTTTCATTATTCCCTATCTTTTTGTAAGCCAAGCCTGAGAACAACAGTCTAAGTGCGCTATGCCACCGCTTGCTATTATCAACTATTTTTTTGTCATCCAAATTTTGTAGTGAACCTGACAAAAAGCTTAAGCAAACTTGAGAAGTGATCCACTCTGTACAATTGTTGATTGGATAATCTTCCATCATAGAAACTTGATTAAATTCTTCAATAGCTTCTTCCGTTTCTCCAAGCCATAACTTACAAAGTCCTATGTTAAAAATTGCCGTTGCCTCTAATTTTTTAAGCTCGTTAATATTTTTGGGTGATGCTTCTTGTCCATATTCTCCAATAAGATGTTGTGCAATTTTTCTACATTGTTCATGATTTTTAATTGATTCGCGAATTTCACCGATTGCCCAATAATGATCGCCTAATAAAATATAAAGCTTTGCCATTACATAGGGATTCTGAACTTTATTTATGATCCCTTTGATTGCAAAAATCATTTTTCTGGAAAAGCCAGTTCTATAGAATAAAGACCCAAGCAAAGATTCACTATCTACAGGCTCCACGATAATTTCACCAGCTTTCTCAAAATCTTCGATTTCAATATAATGATAATATGCCTCAAAAGGTATTTCCACATTGTGAGGATTCTTATCTAGCCTCAACTTAGAATCTTTAAGTGTTTTTCTCCAAAAATTAGCAGCCTGTATATTCGTTTTGTTGTAATCTCCTTCAACCTCATTCCATAATCTGAATTTAGCTGCTTCCCGAACGGCAGGATGAAGAAAATAATATTCCCCTTCAACCTCAATCATAGAGGTTTTACTTAGAAAATCTACAACCCATTTTTGCCGAAATTTAGGAACATCCCATAGCAAGCAAATCAACCCATCAAAATGAACAGTTTTGATATCCTGATAACGATAACAACCCATCCGACAGAGCAACTTATAAGCATCAGGTTGATTATCTCGCAACCAATCCATCTCCACCGAAATCAAGGTTTCTAGTTCCGAATCTGCCAATAAATCATCCTTGTATAGACTCCAATAGGCTCCGATATTGCCATCAAAACGGTTTTTAATCGCCCCATGTAGAATATCCATTGCCTTTGCATTCCCGTTATAAGCACCACGCATCTGCATTAGCGCCTCAGAATTTGCGCCATTGTCGTAATCATAGAAATATTGCCGCCATGCTGTGATGTCTAGCCCATCTAGTGGATACTCATGTACTTTTGCTCTTGATGTAATTAACGATCGCCGACTAGTGATCAGTGTAAATGAACAAGCATCGCGATCTCCTAACACCGTCAACAAAGTATCATAGCCGCGCAACTTCTCCCGAAATCGATAATTCTCATCTAGCGCAGGTTCGAGGTTATCGATTAGCACTCCAATAGGATTTGCCCGATCCCCTAACTTCTCTCGCAAAATATCCAAATTAATCCCAAAATCCTGACTAGGTTCCTCCTCAAAATCTTTTTGCAAGATTTGCGACACTTTCTCTTCTGCTGGTGTAACATTCCCCGACTCTAAACCCATCTCTAACCGAATTACTTTTTTAAACTGTGCTCTCAAAAATTCTAATGCGAGTGTTGATTTGCCAATCCCTGCGCTAGCTTTAATTAAGACGATTTTTTGTTGCTTTGCAAGATTTTGTAGTGCAATGTGATCCTTTTCTCGACCTAATAAATCAAACTTTGTTGTGTTAACAAGATTTCCCTTACGATATTTTTCCAACACTAGCGGGGCATTTTTGTAAGTAACAGTATTGTGCGGTTGACCAGTCAGATCTTCCAAGAGTCGATACACTTTTGCGAAATTAGTTTTTAAACCAGTTGCAGTAAGATTTAATGCTGTAGCCGCATCCTTAGGAGCTATACACAGTAAAATCGCTCTCAAATTTCGTAGATGCGCCCCCTCAAGTTTCTTGCCAGCGTTGACTGTTGCTATATCCTCTAATAAATGTTCTAGATCCCAATCCTTATTTGCTTGTGAAAAGTAGCTGTTATCGTCGTCAAGGATCGGCTTAGGCATTTGACTAACAAGTTAGTAATATTGACTTACCAAAAAACTAACATATTTTTGGTTTCTCTAGTTATTTAAACAACTTTGTTAGCTGACAGATATCTTACGCACATGTCATTATTTTAATTATCGAAATAGACTTTGAAGTCCTAGATATATGGCAAATTTCTCTTGATCCCTGACTTATAAAAAGGAGATTCATTCAATGAATGAGAACAATAGAGACTTATCTCATCATGTAAAAAGACATCTTAATTCAGGTGTTATGGGTGAACGAATTGAAGACATTTCGATTCGACGAGGTAGAGGCGATCGCAACAAAGACATCAACTATTTCCTAAATCTGCTTTTTGATATTCCTCCTAAGCCCACAGATGCTCTGTTAGATGCGCTCCTAGTTATGTTCTTTTACACATTTATGTCGTCTCTAACCCATGAGCTTATTCTTCAAAGCTCAGGAGAAACATACAAAATAGTCTTGTTTATTTTGGTTGTTGTGGTACTCTTCCCAATCCTTTTATGTTTTTACGCTGTTAGTAGAAATATCAAACTATTGATGGGTGTTATCTATAGATTCGTATTTGCTCTTGTCGGAATCGTATTTGGTGTAATGTTATGACTTTATCTTCTCAGCAAAATCGCTCTATTGAAATCCAGCTATTATCATCAGTTGGCTCCCTCGTAGCAATCGCAGTTGGCTGTGCTTGCTTTACTGTAGGCTTTTGCCAACAAGATGCCTTTCATCGAAAATCCCTCACAGCAATCAGTTTTTGCTCATTGTTAGGAGCTTCGGCTTCACGCCGCATTGTTCGCATCACAGAAGAACATAATCAAAAAACCTCTGATTCATTACAGGATGTAGAAGATAATGCTATCTATGCTCAAGCTAACATAGCTCCTATCTCTACTCAAAGTAGCTTTAATGTGCATAGTAAGCTGCAAAGCAATAACTTACCTTATAACCAGAATGATATCTATATTGGCTGGTAATGCAGATCTAATCATGATTCAGCGCTGGTGATAATTCCTTTGCGCTCATAGATTTTGTAAACAATCTTCTTTAATGCTGGTAATTGGCGGCTGAAGTAAATCGAACCTAAAATGCAAACGATTCCCGCAATGATTAGAGTATCGGTAACACCAATGCGATCGCCTAAGGTTCCGCCTAAGAGATTTCCAAAGGGAGTCATACCTAAAAACGACATTGTGTATAAGCTCATGACGCGCCCACGCTTATCGTCATCGACAATAGTTTGCAAAATGATGTTGCCAGCAGAGATTTGCAAAATTGTGCCTAAGCCAATTAGAAACATCGCGAATAGAGAAAGTGGCAAAAAACGAGATAAAGAAAAGATAATTAAGCCAGTTCCTAAAACACTAGGACTGATGACAATGAACTTCCCAAGTCCAATGACCGATCGCCTTGTGGCTAGATAAACACCGCCAAATATAGCTCCAACTCCCGATGCTGCCATGAGAAAGCCCAAGGTTTGGGCATCACCTTTGAGGATTTTGTCGGCGAAGACTGGCACGAGTACGGCATATTGCATACCCATGAGGCTTACTAGTCCTGACAGTAATAAAATGGAACGAATTGGTGGACTGCTAAAGGCATAGACAAATCCTTCTTTAATTTTTTGTAAATGACTGCCTGCCACCATGGGGATATCTGTCGGGACAAGTCGCATTGCTAGCAAAGCCATGATTACAGCAATGTAGCTAAGCCAATCAATGAGGAAGCAGTATCCTTCCCCGACTCTGGCAATCAGTAAACCACCTAGCGCAGGTCCAATTAATCTTGCTCCATTAAACATCGTTGAATTAATCGCGATCGCATTGGCTAAATCTTCTCTTTGCTCAACTAGTTCAAATACAAATACCTGTCGCGCTGGTGCATCTACGGCGTTGATGATGCCTTGAAAGAGGCTTAAAGCAAAGACATGCCAAATTTGGATCGCGCCTGATAATGCTAAGGTGGCTAGGGCTAGAGATTGCCCCATGGCAAGAATTTGCGTACCGATTAAGATTTGATGGCGAGAGAAGCGATCGACAAATGCACCACCAAAAGGAGCAAGAACAAAACTAGGGATTTGGCTCGTAAATCCTACGATTCCCAACATAAAAGCTGATTGAGTGAGGTCATAAACCAGCCACACAGTTGCGATTTGGGTCATCCACGTACCAATCAAAGACACACCCTGACCCGCAAAAAATAAGCGGTAGTTTCGCGATCGCAGAGCAGGGAATAAGGATTTGTTCTCAGTTGTTTGCATACAAAATTATTTGATTTCGACCGTAACTTCCGCAGACATGCCTGCGGTAATTCGTGATTCGTAACCTTTGACACTTTGTGGATCTAAGGTGATTTTTACGGAAATGCGTTGAACGACCTTGGTGAAGTTGCCCGTCGCGTTGTCTGGTGGTAATAATGAGAATTGAGAACCAGAAGCTGGAGAAATACTATCTACCCGACCAATGAAAGTGCGATCGGGAAATGCATCTAGTTTAACTTCTACGAGCTGTCCCGTTTTGATGCGGTTTAGCTGCGTCTCTTTGAAATTAGCTATAATCCAATAATTATTCTCGACGACAGCCATAAGTGGCGCTCCCACTTGGATGCGATTACCTACTTCCACAGTTTTCTTGCCAATTCGCCCCGCATTTGTGGCGAAGACATCAATGTACGAAAGTTGTGATTGAGCATCCTTGAGAGTAGCAACTGAAAGCGCGATCGCAGATTGGGCGGCTTCATACTCGCTACGATTTACTGTTGTTTGCTGTCCGCTAGCTGTAGCTTGTTCCAATTCACCACCAGATGCAGCAAGTCGAGCTTGAGCACTGGCAATTCCCTCTTGTGCTTGAGCAACTCTTGCTCTAGCTTGTTGCACTGTTTGCAAAGCCGAATTTTTCTGAGCCTTAGCAATATCCAAGGTGGCTTTAGCTGAATCCAATTGCTGACTAGCGATCGCACCCTGCTTGAACAGAGCATCATAGCGATTGAAATCAATCTGAGCATTTTCCAAACTGGCATTGGCTTGCTCTACTTGTGCTTGAGCAAGGGGAATTCCTGCTTCTGCCTCTTGCATAATGGCTTGAGCGTTGGCAATTGCAGCATAGGCGGTGCTAACATTTCCTTGCGCTTGAGTGGTCTTGCCACTGGTAGTTTGAGATGCTAGGTCAATATTCGCTTGAGCAGCGTTTGCCGTTCGTTTCGACGCTTCTAGTTTGGCTTGAGCCTGCTGAACTTTATTCTCATAGTCTGTAGGATCGAGCTTTACTAATAATTGCCCAACCTGCACTTGCTGATTGTCACTCACGAGAACATGGGTGACAGTTCCTGCGATTTTGCTACTAACTTGGTGAATATGCCCAACTACAGTCGCATTATCCGTTGATTGGTGGGTGGAGGCATATTGCCAATAACGATAGCCAAATATACCAGCCACGACTGCGCCAACGCCTAATCCTGTTAAGACAAATGCGATCGGTTTAATGCGTTTTGGTTTTGGCTTTTCTGGTTGCTCCGACAAAATTACTATTGCTTCTTTTTTCCCATCTAGTGCTGGATGTGATGTATTCGATAGATTGTTAATATGCTCTTCAAATTTATCCTTGTCCGTAATCACATCTACACTCCATAAGCGCATAATTAGAAAGCCTTAATTATTTGGATGATGTGTTATTGCCAACGTAACGCATCGATTAGGCAAATTTTAGGCTTCCTAACTATTAATCTGACAGGTAGTTGTTTTGTTTGGTGCATGAATTGATTGACTACGACACAATTTGCAATTTTCGATTAAAAATCAAGATTTAAGTTTAGGTTAGCGAATAGTGGCGATCGCATTAACAATCTGTCTTCTAAAGGCGATCGCTATTACAGTGAGTCGTGATTTATAGGCGATCGCTATTACTGTGCTTTAAAACATAATCAACTGCAAATGATTTGTTGTATGGGTGATCGGTAATTGCCCATAAGGGAAAGTAGGCTCATAACTCCACTTCTCTTAACGTTAACTCAATCTCGCGGCGTAACTCCTCACGGTTCGGCAAATAAAGCTGATACTTCTGTACAAATAACTGGCTATTCATTTGATAAGTTGCATATTCTACCAATAGCTCATCCTTTTGCCGACTGAGAATAATTCCGATTGGTGGATTGTCTCCTTCGATATTTTCCTCATTAGCAAAATATCCCAAATACATATTCATCTGTCCAATATCGTAATGTTGTACCTCATTAATCTTGAGATCGATCAACACAAAACAGCGCAAAATTCGGTGGTAAAAAACCAGATCTACTTTGTAATGCGTATTATTGAGCATTACGCGGTATTGCCTTCCTACAAAAGTAAATCCCTTGCCTAGTTCCAATAGAAATTGCTGAAGGTGATTACACAGAAGCGTTTCAAGTTGATTTTCTGATACTTTCCAAGGTTCAGGGATTTTTAGAAACTCAAACACATAAGGCTCACGCAATAGATCGGCTGGCTGCTCAACAATTTGCCCTTGCTGAGAAAGTTGTAAAATACCTTCCTTGTCTTTACTAGCCGCCAAGCGTAGGAATAGCGCACTTTCCTTTTGGCGGATTAGCTCACGGACTGACCAGCGTTCTAGCAGAGTTTGCTGTTCGTAAAAATTGCGCTCTAGCGGATCTTCAATTTTTAGTAATTCCACCACATGAGACCAGCTTAATTGCTGCGACAGTGTCGCACTTTTTGGATAGTTTAGGTAAAACTGACGACAACGGATCAGGTTACTACGACTAAATCCTTTGCCATGCCGAAGATTCAAGTCTTTAGACAAGCTACTGATGAGTCCTTTGCCGTAGTCCGCTCGAATTTTACCGTTTTGCTCAAACTCGACAATGTGCCGCCCTACCTGCCAGTATGTTTCAACGAGATGAATGTTTACAGCCTGAACTGCTTGGATACGACCCTCTGTGTAAGTTTGGGAAATCCTTTCTAGTAGATAGCTGTAACCGACAATCGGGGTCAATTCCATAGGTATGACTTAACGATATTTTTTTAGTCCAGACAAATTATCCTCCACCTTGCGCTTCTGGATTTAAAAATGTTTGTTCTGTTTTTTACACGGCGATCGCATCAACAGTCTATCTCCTGAAGGCGATCGCTATTACCGTGAGTCGAGATTTCTGGGCGATCGCAACTTTCACATTTAGTCTTAGCTAGTGCGGGTGAATTCAGTTAGAAAAAACAGTTAAAGCGACAGCAGAAATGTTACAGCAATTTTTATAAATTTAGAAATTTTTATATTTTTTGATGTCACGATAAAAGTTTTCATGAACTCCAAGGGCAATTAAAGTTCTCGTTTTTTCATCCCATTGATACGCAAGGAGATTTTCTCGATCAACCATTCTAAATTTATAAACCCAGACATCGGCTAAATCACCCTTTTTTTGTTCCCCAAGTTCGGGATTTTTGATAATTTCTCGTACCGCATTATCAAGATCTTTGATTTGATTTTTCTTTAACTTTTTCTTGATTTTTGAAAATAAGGGCGTTTGAAAAACTTGAATTTCACCCATCGGATTTATTCACTAAACTCATAGGGCGTTAATTCTGAATTCTTAGCTTGCTCACGACTAATCAATATTGCTTGAACAAAGCCAAACGAAAGCTCTGGATTGTCTTCAAGGATTTTGCCCATTGCCGCCCAATATTCAATTTGACCCGCAACTGAGCGATGCATCGCTTTAGATCGACTTTTTGCCTCTTGAGCTAAATGATCGGAAATTCTGATTGCGATAGACATGGTAAAACCTCAATCAAGCTTGTTGCAATATACATCAAATTGTTGCATATTGCAACCAAGTCTCTAAGCTCTGATTGTCTGATGCCTTGTGAAATATTGTCATGAGTGTTGATGATTAACGGCGATCGCTATTACCGTGAGTCGTGATTTTAGGCGATCACTTATTGATTATTAATCTTTGCGATCACCGATAGATAACTTCTCAGAACTCAACAACGAAGCCAACCATTTTGCTTACTTAATTCCAGGTAGAAATAGATAACTTTAACGGGCATATCGGTTTGGCATAACATTCCCAATCACCGATGCATTGGATTTGTTATACGACATTAGGGCAACTTCTTGACATCTGCTTCGGGCTTTTGCTTTTTTCTCCCTAGCGATTTAGCAAAGCTTCGGCAGCGGAGTTGAAGAACCGCAGAGCTTCAATTACTCCATCCATCACAAAATCAAGAGCTAGTCCATAGCCATCATTTACATGAGCAATGTCAAAACCCATGGTCTGGAGAGTATTAAGGCATTCGCTGACCGATTCGTGCGCGTCGGTAATTCGCAGATCATTGTTCAAAAACAAAGGTGCCATGGCATTATTCCTATCGCTCCAGCCCTCGCGTACATGGGGCGATCTGAAGTCATCAATTGGTTCCTCGTGCCTATTCAAAAGTTGAACAATATTTGTCAGTGACTGGAGCAACTTGATTAACCCTAGATCCTTAACCGCATCACGCGGGCAACCTGCTTGTTCGAGCAATTTCTTCAGATACCCGTTAGGCACTTTCTGCCAGACTTCATGCAGGCTCTTGCACCGTGCAAGAAAAGCCTGTTGGGTCATGTTCAAGGGTGCGACCTGAGCCAATCGGCACAGATTTGGATAAACCATCCAGCCATTCGCATATAGTTGCTCACGGGAAAAACCAACCAGTTCTGACGCTGTCTTTTGTAGCCCAACACTTGCGCCAAGTCTCGATAGGTTATCTCCTAACCATAAAAGCTGGTCAAGAAGTCGCTTTGTCTTCGCGACGATGTGTTCTGCATTTATATCAAAATGCGATATCTCCACTTCACTCAGAGCAAATGCGTGTGCATGGATAATTTCTCGATCAGGCTTAGGCTTGTATAGCTCTCGCATAGGCACCTTAATTAGATTTCGTCCAACCCTGACACAGTCAGTAAAGCTCCATTGCCCTTTGTACGCAGGGCTACAATGCCAGTCGCCATAAGGCTGAGATGGCACTGTATCGTAGAAGGCATTCTCTTCGTAACGCTGGAGGAACTTATCATCTAAGAAAACTGGATTTATTTCGACCAATGCATTGGCGCGAGTATGTGTCATCGGCTCTGTGCTTCCAGGCCACACAAGCCCATTTGCACTCTGTTCAGGACACAGTTCGCAGGTCGCTGCCTCTACGGATGACCACACTTGAATCAGTAAGCCGTCCTTATGTTCGCGAATGTCGAGCGAATACCAAGCACTGCCCTCACTGGGTTTCAACACAATATGTGATTGCCCCCTCATCAAATCACGAAGCGCAGCTCGATCAGGCAACAGCTTCATATAGAAAAATATCCTAACTGCCCTAGCTCCGCGCAGCCAAAGATACTTTCGTAGATATTCGTTGGTCATTTTCCAACTGACATTGCGCTTTGATTCCCAATAATACTCGCTGGAAATCTCACCTTCTACGACTCCAAACTCGGGTAGTCCGAGATCATCGTAGATAAGACGTTGTTGATCGTTCCCGACACATCGTGGTGTCAATCCTAGTGTCATCCAAACCTTTTCAGCCAGATGAAATGAAAAAAAAGAACCATCACCCCAAGAAGCAATGATATAGTCGAGACCACTAATTGATGGGGAGAATTCGGCGGCACATCCCCGCACATCTATGGGAGTTCCATATTCAACTATACCTCCTCTAGTTGCCTCGTACAACAGTCCAACTGGCTCGTCTTCACCTTCTAAAACTAAAGCAGTATGAAGCTGGACATGCTCAACATTGGATCCATGAGGATCTGATTCAAACAAGCAGGCAACCTCGACCTTCTGCTGGGGATCGAAGCCGACGGGATCCAAGAGGTCACGAAGTTTTGCAGGAAGAATGGCTGTGGGAATTGGGAAGGATCCAATGTAGTTAAATGGCATCACTATTGTTTCTCTAGAATGTAAATACTGCTGTTTACTGACAGACCACTAGAATCCTGATATCTAGAAGACAGAAATATGCTGAAACTTTGGCGAATAACTTAAAGTTTTAACACAATTGCGGTTTAATTACACTACTAATGACAAAATACGGCAGATTTCTACTTTAATTCAAGTGTGATCGCTTCAACGATATATTTTCTATAGGTTTGCTGAAGGTGATCGCTACTACTCTAAATCGCGTTTAGCTAAAGCTTGAATTTCATTGCGTAGAGCAGCAATTTCTACTTGCAATGCTTGAATGGATTTTGTACCTGCAATCTCAGCTTCATCACTTTCAGCATCTTGACCAACAAAGAATGTCGCTAATATTGCTGTCGCATATCCACACAAGGCGATCGCATATACCGCCAATAAAAAACACAGCACCCGTCCTTCCTCAGTTTTGGGAAAGTAATCCGAGCCGATTGTGGTCATCACCATCGCAGTCCACCATAGCGCCGTACCGTAATCCGCAATCCCAACTGCCCCATCGGTCAGCCTATGCTCAAATGTATAGATTCCCGCCGCACCAGCTAAAGCGACAATCACCGTTAGGGCAAACACATAGCCAATTCCTCGACGTTCCATACTAGCCCCAAGCAAGCGCATTCCTCTATTCGTTCTAGTCATGATTCCCAGTAACTGCAACCCTCTCACAGCATGAACTGATTGCAAAGAGCGAAGGATTGGCACGATCTTTAAAGTTCGTAACGCAGGAATGATTAAAGAGAAAGCGATTAACCAATTGTGATTGAGGTAAAAAAGTTTGTGTGGCGCAAGCAAGAATTTTAGACAAAAATCTAAAATGAAAATGATCCAAATAGTAACGCCAATCGTCTCTAAGAGCGGATTCAAACCCCAAACTAGCTCAACTATCAGCAGTCCTAACCAAGCAAAACTCAGCACTAGCATCGGCATCTCTAACCAACTTTCCCACTGTTGGAGTAGTTCGTAACGTTCTCGATCTATAGCTAGATCGGGAGTTGATTCGGGCGGTGTTTTTGGTGCTGATTTTGGCAATTGGTTGGGATATCTCATAGTTGGTTGGCTGGGTGGGTCTGATGCGCTTTGAGTCTTGCCCGCAGTTGCGCGAGTTCCTGAGCCATATCTAGCACGATCGCCGCTCCAACTAGATTTAGCCCCAAGTCCCGACGCAAACGTTGAATTTGAGCAATTCGGGCAATTTCGCGAGAATGTAACATTGTGCCATTTGGTTCGATTACACCTAACTCGACATAAACCTGTACAACTGTAATTGAAGTCTCCGTTATGGATGCAGCATACTCAAAGGTGTAAAGTTGTTCGCCTTCGAGGGAAACTACCATCGTTGAGAGGCTTGACGAATGGTTTGTTGAAAGAACTTCGTTCATAATTTAATCTCCTTTAAGCGATCGCGTGGGCTAAAACTAGTATTGGCTTGGATTTTTTCGTAGTATTCTTGCTCGATCTCATTCAGATCTTGCGGCGTAACGATCTGAAGTTTGGCAAATAAATCACCACGTCCACCTTTGGGCAATGTCCAGCCTTTGCCACGCAACCTTAGGGATTGTCCCGTTTGTAATCCTTTCGGGACTTTCATCATCACGCTGCCATCGGGTGTCGGCACATTGATTTCTGCACCTAAAATCGCTTCATCGGGACGAATTGGGAGATTGCACACAAAGCGATCGCCTTCAAAGTGAAAGAAGGAATGCGGTAACAATTCAATCGTGAGATACAAATCGCCACGCTGTTGAGAGAACGGGCTAGGGCGACCTTTACCTTTGAGTCTAATTCGGCTTCCTGTTTTTGCACCTGCGGGAATGCGGACATTAATTGTGTCGGTATCAAGTTGTAAGCGCTTTTGGACACCATGAAATGCTTCAGAAAATGTAAGGATGATCGCGGCTTCGGTGTCTGGTGCAGGTACTTGAGAGCGAAATCCGTCACTGGAGGTTCGACGTTGCGATCGCCCTAGAAGATCGTTAATAAACGAATCAAAGTCTCCATACTGATCGAAGCCATTCCCAGTATTAGTTTCACTTGGTGGTGGCGCTTCAGTGTAATTAGGCTGATTCCAATGTTGCCCAAAGCGATCGTACTTCTCACGCTTCTCTGGATCGGAGAGTACTTCATTCGCTTCATTCAGATCTTTGAACTTTGCCTCTGCATCTTTATCTCCAGGATTGAGATCGGGATGATGCTTACGGGCAATCTTGCGATATGCTCGCTTGATTTCTTCAGGAGTGGCGGTTTTGCTCACTCCCAAGACGCTGTAATAGTCTTTAAAGTCAGTTTTAGCTGTAGCCATATTTTTTGATAAACCAAGTCTTTACAAATTGGGTCAGTAGGCAATAGCTGGTGAGGATGAAAGCTAGCCAGACAAAGTAAACGGCTGGTAAAGGAATAAACCCTAAACTTGAGGCGAGTGGAGAAAAGGGTAAATATATGCCCACAGCCATGACCGAAGCGGTGATCATCAACATCGGTAAAGAAGCTCGACTCTGGAAGAAAGGAATTTTAGAGGTGCGAATAACATGGACAATTAGCGTTTGCGTCATCAGGCTTTCCACAAACCAACCCGTTTGAAAAAGAGCTTGATTGTCTCTAGTAGTTGCCCCAAATACAAACCACATCAAGGCATAGGTAGCATAGTCAAAAATAGAACTGATCGGTCCAATAAAGATCATAAAGCGCTGAATATTATCAATTTTCCATTGCGGGGGCTTGGCTAAGTCTTCGCGATCGACATCATCAAAGGGAATTCCCGTTTGCGAAAAATCGTAGAGAAGATTATTGATTAATATCTGGACGGGCTGCATCGGTAAAAAGGGTAGCAACGCACTTGCGCCCAAGACACTAAACATATTGCCAAAATTAGAGCTAGTCCCCATCCTGATATATTTGATGATATTCGCAAAGGTTCTGCGACCTTCCATCACACCAGATTCGAGAATCAACAAATTCTTTTCCAATAAAATGATGTCGGCGGCTTCTTTGGCAATATCCACAGCCGTATCTACGGAGATCCCCACATCAGCTTCTCGCAGAGCCGCCGCATCATTGATCCCATCGCCCATATATCCCACAACAAGCCCTTTTTTGCGTAGAACTTGAATAACTTTGGCTTTTTGAGTGGGAGAAAATTTTGCAAAAATAGTAGTGGTTGCGGCGACTTCGGCAAGTTTATCGTCCGATAAAGCTTCAATATCACTACCTAATAGAACATTTTGGACTGGCAATCCGACATCTTTACAGATTTTCTGAGTAATGATTTCATTATCGCCAGTTAAGATTTTGACATCAACACCAGAGCGCTTGAGGGCTTTAATCGCTTCCGCAGCAGAATCTTTTGGTGGATCGAGAAAGGCAATATTTCCCAATAAAATCAGATCACTCTCATCGTTAATTGCATAATGGGCTTGATCGGTTGGCATCACTTTATAGGCTACGGCTATTACTCGTAATCCATCAGAGTTAAGAGATTTTTGTAAATCAGCAACTTTGGTGCGAGCAGCCTCATCCATTGTCTCAACGCGATCGTGGACTTTAAGTTGAGTGCAAACCTTGAGAACTTCCTCCACTGCACCTTTGCAAATCAGCACATGTTGCTTTCCCATTTCTTCGATGACAACGGACATCCGCCGCCGCACAAAATCAAAGGGAATTTCATCGAATTTCTGATAGTTTTTCTCAATTTCTAAGGATTCAAGTTCTTGATCATGTTCAAGAACGGCGATATCTAGCAAGTTCTTTAAACCAGTCTGATAGAAACTATTGAGATAGGCGTATTTAAGAACATCATTACTCTCCTGTCCGTAGGGATCTAAGTGTCTCTGCAAAACGATTTTGTCTTGGGTCAAAGTCCCCGTTTTGTCTGTACAGAGAATATTCATTGAGCCAAAGTCTTGAATCGCATCAATATTTTTAACAATCACCTTTTTGTCAGACATCGCGATCGCCCCTTTCGCTAAATTTGCGGTGACAATCACAGGTAGCATTTCTGGGGCTAGTCCCACGGCTACTGATAACGCAAAAGTGAATGCCTCAACCCAATTCTTTTTAAATATGCCATTAATCAGAAAGACTAAGGGAGCCATGACCAACATAAACCGCAATAGCAGCATGGTTACGCCATTGACACCTTTATTAAAACTTGTGCGGGGCTTGCTACCACTAACAGTTTTTGCTAATGAGGCAAGGTAGGTATGTCCGCCAGTTTCTACGACCACCGCCGTTCCTGAGCCACTGACTACCGCCGTACCCATAAAACAGAGGTTGGCTAGCTCTAGGGGATTTTTCTCATTGCGATCGCTTAGATCTACATGCTTTTCCGCAGGGAGAGACTCACCCGTGAGCGTTGACTGGCTCAGAAATAAATCTTTCGCCTCAATCAATCTGACATCGGCAGGAATCATATCGCCTGCGGAAAGAAAGATAATATCTCCTGCAACTAGTAGCTTTACTTCAATTTCTTTCCCTTTAGTTGTTCCAGTAGTATCTTTGGTTGGAGATGCAGGCTTTGTATGCTCATTTTTACGATTAACCGTTGCCTTAGCGCTCACCATTTCTCGTAATTTTTCGGCAGCTTTATTCGATTTAAATTCTTGCGAGAACCTCAATAATCCACCAAAAAGAACCATTATAAAAATGATTAAAGCAGCAGTTGTACTTCCAGTAAATAGGGAAACGATCGCTAGCACAATCAGCAAAATTGAGAGAGGATTAGTCACCGTTTTTAGAAGTTGGACATACCACGCAACTTTTTTCTCACGGGCAATTTCATTTATTCCGTATTTATCTAATCTTCGCTTGGCTTCAGGTTCACTTAGTCCCTCTAACTCAGTTTCAAATAAGTGCAGAACTTCGTCCACATCGCTTTGAGCTATGCTGATCAGTGATGCCGATGAATCCTTGGAGGTGCTAGACTTTTGGCTTTTAGATGAGTTCGTAGTCTGATTTAAAGTCTGCATAAAATTTTCAATTTTTCTGTGTCGCTAAATAGCTGGTTTACTAGAATTACGCCGCATTGTGCGCCACATTGAAATTCCCGTAAAAATCAATATCAACAAACCAAGGGCAGTTAAGAATGGATAAATGTGTTCTAGATTAATTACACCAAAGGCTCCTTTATGCCAGCCTAAGATCCACTTAAAATTCTTTTGTTTACCTGTCAGATCTAGGATTTGATAAATTATTCCTGTAATGGTGGTTAGCAATAGAGGCAACAACATAATCGGAGCAAAAATGCGATGAAGATAACGAATATATTTAAAATATTGGCTACGTTTTTTGGTGGTTTCCATAAATAATTTCCTTAATGTATGTGTCTCATATAAAAATCAGACAAGAATTGAGAGAGTTGAACCCTGTGGGTGCGACTCTCTCAATTCTTAAAAAGTTATATTCCAGAGCATCTCTGGAAAAGCTCATCAGATATCCATGCAAGCGTTCCCTTAAAGTTTTTGGCTGGCGTAGGCAGCAACTCAATGTAAGCAGCTTGACGAATTAAATGACCGAGATGACCTTTCACTTCATAGCGATCGAAGAGTTCGGCAACACCTTCATTCAATCCTAATTTCATCAGCGTTCCTCGCATACCAACCTTAACCGCAGTCGGAGAGTGACATTCAGAAAGCGCTTGCAAATTATGGGCGATCGCAACTCCTTGCTGATAAGCCACCTGTGCGGTTGCGGGTAAAGGATGCTCCATTACGGTGCAGTCACCGCCCGCAAATACTTCTGGGAAATCGAGAAGTTGTAAAGTGTCGGTTAGTTTGAGTCGTCCCTTTTCATCTCGACCGCCTTCAGGAATAGATAAGGAGTCAATGAGAGGATTTGTGGCGATTCCCGTTGTCCAAATAATTGTCGTCGCAGCGAGTTCTTCAATTTGATCATTTCGTTTTAGCACGACTATATTGGGACGAATTTCAATTACCGCAGTTTCTAGCATTACCTCCACGGATATAGTACGTTTTTGCAGGGCTTCTTCAGCAGTCTGACGTAGGCGATCGCTGTCACCTTTGAGAATCTGTTTACCCCGTTGAATGACGACTATCCGAATATCGGCAATATCTCCGCCCAATGGACTGTACCAGACTGGCAATAAGTCAGCAAGCGTTGCAGCTAGCTCCACGCCAGAGCTGCCAGCGCCGAGGATGGCAATGGTTAATAAGGTCTTTTTCTGCTGTGGTTCTGAAGTTTGGGTAGCTCGTTGCAAACAATCTCTTAGTTTCCACGCTAAGGCGATCGCATCGTCACTGGTACGAAAGGCTAAAGCATTTGCACTAGCTCCCGCAACTCCAAAGTAATCCGATACACCACCGAGGGACAAGACTAAATTGCTATAGGTGTAATGTAAGCCAGAGGCTAAGCAAACCTGTCGCTGTTGTAGGTCAATCGATTGCACCTCATCACGAATGAAGGCAATGCCACTTTTATGTAAAAGTGCGTCATAACGATGACGGATAAATTGCATGTTCATCTCGCCACTGAGAAACTCATACAATAGCGGTTTAAAAATAAAATTCCATTCGCGATCGATTAGAATTGTGGGAGTTGTATAATGCTGACGGCTCAAATGTAATGCTGTGAACAAGCCCGTAAAACCACCACCTAAAATTAAGGTTGGAAGAGGTTCAGAAGCTATTAATCGTTGCGGAAATTCTGATATCCCGTCTAATACATTAGACATGTTTATTCTCCTTGTGACAAAATATAGCCTTCTTACTCATGTATCATGTGAAATAGTAATCTTCTCGCCTGAATGTAGAGTTAACATCCAAATTCCATCAAATAAAAGATTAATTCCAATTAGAGTGCCAATGAACCAAACGGCATGAAGCGGAGAACTAGACCAAATATAAATACCGAAAATGATGCCCATGAGTCCACTCATAAGCATCCATCCCCAATTAGAAGAGATCCAACGCATTTGAAAAGCGAGCGATACCTGAATGATGCCTTGCAAGAAGATGGTAATGCCAAGCACTATCGTAAAAGCAATTGCTCCTTCACGCGGATTTAACATGACGAAAATTCCAGACAGGAGATACAACAGCCCTAGAATTGTTTTCCAGAGGAATTGACCTGCACCTCTAGATTGAAAGGCATAAGCGATTTGGGAAATTCCAGCAAGGATAAATAAGAACCCGAATAGAACGGTTGAAGCGATGGTAGCGAAGAAGGGAAATACGATCGCAATAATACCCAACACGATCATCACGATCGCGATCGCTGTTATCCATTGAGAGCCAACAACTTGCTCCTCAGTATCATCGTATTCAGTAATGCTCATGTTGAATCTCTCTCGACTAGGTTATTCTATTCGGTAATGCTAAGGATTTTAGGGTTAGGGGTAGCGCTTTGCGCTGCCCCTATCATTACGATTCATATCTACACCATTCCACCTTGAGCTGATTGTCCACAGAATGCACTCCTGGTGCGCCCCAAGCAACTCGTTCGGCTTCGTCTAGCTCGGCATAGTTCCGAACCTTGCCATGCAATGTGACCTTATTCCCAGAGGTTTCAACACGGATCTTGTTCGCATCTAAAAGCGCATTACGTTTGAAGGCAGATCTAATGTCATTGTTAATGTCAGTTGCCTTCAATCTTGACTTGACAGTGATCAGATTAGACACTCCTTTAACTCCCAAAAGGTTATACAGGTAGTTTTCAGCAGAAGTCTTTAGGTATTGCCACTCGACTTCACCTTCAAGTGTGACCCAAGCATCACTAACCGTTACCTTAATGGTTCCCCTCGGAATTGACGTGAACCAGTCGATGTGGTGCGCAGCTGCCGTAGCGATGTCTCCATCTGTATGAAGCGAAGAACTTGGCAAATTAACTATGATGTTATCCGCGATCGCCTTTACCCCAGCAACCCGTCTAGTCGCTTGCACAGCTTGCCATTTCTCGTTAGAGCTTGTTGCATAGCCATTGAGAGTCACCGTTCCATCTTTGACTAAAACACCAATGTCTGTGACCTTGACACTCGGCTCATATTTGAGTTCAGCAAGCACATCTGTCTTGAGATCAGTGTCAGTTTTTTGAATAGAGAGAAGTGTGGTCATTTATTTCTCTTAACGTTTTGCATGATCTGTTTACAATCACTAGCATCACATTTCAATGATTGATATCGTGATTAAGTAACGTATAAATTAAATTGATTGCTTGAATACAAAGGAAATCTTTACGCAATAAGCTATGCAGCGCTTCGCGCTGCATAGCTTATTGCGATTTTCAAATGACCTCTATACCGAAACTGCAAAACAAAAAATGTACGAGAAATTTTTAAGCTTCTCGTACATTTTTTGAGCCAAACTCAACAGAAAATCGCTATAGACTATGTCTTTGAAGCAGTCTCGGCATCTAGTCTGGCAGCGATCGCTGACAAAGTTGCTTCTTCAGCTTCTTCTATTGTCGCTACAGACAAAGCGATCGCAGTAACGGCATAGTCTTCAGCCTTTTCAGCCCGATGTTCGAGCTTTTTCACCTTCCGACTCGACTTCCATTCCTCGACATCCGACTTCAACTCAGATTCCTTTTCCTCAAATTGAGTTTTGAGCTTGGCTCGGTATTCATCGAATTCATGTTTCTTGGAGTTTAGTGTTGCTTTCGCCTCATCAAGTTTAGATTGAATCTCATGTCGAGTCTTTTTCGGCACAGATTGAAGGCTGTCTCTTAGCGATTTCACGCGCTCTTCAACTACCTCCAAATTGTCATGAAGCTTTTTCGTGAAGTTGTCAACTGTAGTACTCATGGTCATTTCCTGATTGATTATTAATCGAGTTTTTCTAAAACCGTTGAATGAGATAAATGGTGCTTCGCGCCATTTATCTCATTCCGTTCTAAGCATCGTACCCAAACCACTGCACAGATAGCTGATTATCCACTGTTAGTACGCCCGATGCAGCCCAAACCGCTCGTTCTGCTTCTTCCATCTCGGCATAGTTGCGAACCTTACCTTTTAGTGTCACCTTGCTGCCAACAACATCGATTTGGATCTTATTGGCATCGAGCATAGCACTACGCTTGAATGCTGATTTAATGCCTGTGGCGACTTCTGTTACTGACAATCTAGGTTTGATCGAGATCTCGTTAGATACGCCTTTCACTCCCGACAAATGATGTAGGAAATGTCCAGCAGCAATCTTGAGATATTGCCATTCCACCTCACCATCAAGAGTAATCCAACCATTCCGAACCGTCACTTTTACAGTGCCTCTAGGAATTGTCGTGAACCAGTCAATATGATGGATCGCAGCAGCAGCAATGTCTGAGTCAGTGTTAATAAAGGTTTCGTGAAGTTTGACTTCAATGTCATCGGCGATCGCTTTAACACCAACAACCCGTTTAGTCGCCCGAACAGCCTCCCACTTTTCAGCTGCGCTAGTCGCATAGCCATTGAGTGTCACAGTTCCATCTTTTACCAAGACCCCGATATCGGTAACCTTTACACTTGGCTCATATTTGAGTTCAGCAAGCACATCAGTTTTGATTTCAATATCAGTCTTTTCTGCGATAAGAGTTGGCATATTTTTTTGCGTAACGTTTTAATCCGTTTACATTGGCTAGCTTCTCATTGTGCCGTTTGAGATCCTGTTCGTTTAACGTATAACTTGAATGGATTGTACAAAAATCTAATGAATCTTTACAAGATTGGATTTACACAAAAATGCCCTGAGAGCCTAATTTTATCGTAGGGGTAATTCATGAATCGCTCTTTCCCATTCTTTTGCGTAAATCTTATACCGATTCACAAAAGTGTGGCAACACTTCTATGAATTAAAAAGCAAACCCTGTAAGAGTTTTAAAAACACAAAATGGCATAGCCATTTTGTGTTTTGGTATTAACTAGAACTTTTCAAAAGTTATCCAATCTTGAATATTCTTAGTTTTTAGAATCGACTCAGCACGATCAATTTCAGTATCAGTTCCTTCGATCGCCACTAGGTAGTTTCCTTGTACTAAAAGATTGCTGTAATGTTTAGACTGCTCTTCTGAAATGCCAGCACCGATCGCACCTCCTAGCAATCCACCTGATAAAGCACCATAAAAGGCTCCTGTTGCCATTCCCACTAATAAGACTGCCCCTCCGCCTGCGGGAAATGCTAGAGTTGAGAGTCCTGCGACTACACCACCGACAACGCCTCCCAAAGCACCAGCATCTAAAGCACCATGTCCGATTTGAGTGCTAGTGCGATCGCGGGCGAACTGTTTCTCAGATTGGACGACTGGCTCTATTAAGCCTCCGATGGTTGGGTCTGTTGGGTTAAGATGCTCGACAACAACCGAAACTTTATTCATTGGGAATTCAGTCTCTCTGAGTTGCGCGATCGCTGACTCAACACTTTGGCGATCGGGAAATATACCGATCGCATTTTTATGTTTTAACGCCATTCTAAATTTCCTTATGTAATTCCTTGCGTTCTTCTCTTATCTGCGCACCATGCTTATTTCCATTGCGACTTTGGTCATAAAGGTAAAAGCATCAACAAAGCTATCAAACTTGAAAGATTTATTTAACTTCCCATCAACCACTTTCCACTCAGGTAGTTTTGCGATCGCTGCCGTAATCTCTTTGTCTGTCAATTTTGTTTTAGGCATAGGAAATAAATAGGGTGTAATGGATTTAAACTAAGTTAGGGCTTACTCCAAAATGGCTTAAGAATTGCATTTCATAGTAGAGGCAATTCATGAATTGCCCCTACTCAACCAATTAGTCAATAGCTTTTTTTACTTCATCTTTGACATCTTCAGCAGCATTACGCACATTTGCCTCAGCCTGTTTTGCCTTACCCTGAACCTTATCTTTGGTATTGCCAGTCAGATCGCCAACTGCTTCTTGCACTTTGCCTTCCACATTTTTAGCAGCCGCTTTAGCTCTATTTTCTAAACTCATGATGTACTCCTTAATTTGAGAAATATTTACCAGAGATGAATTAACAACTCTGGCTTACATCGCTTTTCAACCAAATCCGATCTAAGAAATTTTAAAAAATTGTTGTGGGGTAACACTTTTAAAAAACTTCTTGTGGTTCGTTTGATCAGAATTTGCTGTATGGAGCTACTGTGACAGGCGATCGCTTGATTTCCTGCGTGAATTGATTGAATAAGATACAAACCTTCATCTAAAAGATATTGAGATTGGCGGCTCTTCACGCCGCCAATCTTGTCTCTTAATCTAACTTCACTACCATCTTGTCAATATTTTTGCCTGTAAAGAGTCCGATCAAAAAGAAGACAAGACTTACTGAATTGACAAAATGCGAAATACTTATCAACAACAGGGATGGCAGCTTGGCAAAATTAGACTAAAAATTGAATTGCAGTTTTAGAAAATTTAGCCGAAGCAATATTTGATTTTGAACCTGTCGCTAGCCTGAATACTTGGTTGAAATATCAGTCGTCAGCTCCTCAAAATTCATAAGTAACGATAGATAAAGACAACAGTATCCAAATATTTACTGACAGCATTTTGCGATCGCACCTAAATCAATAAACTTTTCCCGATCGCATTTGACATACATCTCAATTTGAGCGATTATAGACAAGCTAATAAATTAGCTAATTTTGGGGCTATAGCGCAGTTGGTAGCGCATCTCAATGGCATTGAGAGGGCCAGCGGTTCGAATCCGCTTAGCTCCATACTAAAATAGGGAAAGCACTTTGTGCTTTCCCTATTTTCTTTTGACAAGAAATTATGTATCAATCCATGTCTAGTGCTGCTGTGGCAGCGATCGCTTTTTTTGTTGCTGCACCGCTCCAACCAGTTAAAGCGCAAACTCCACCGATCCGCGCTTACCAGCCTAAAGCCACAGCGAGCGCTAGGGATGCCCAGATATTTGACCAACAGCAGAAAGCGAATCCTAGCAGATTTGATCTTAAGAAATATCCTCTCACTGAAAGCAATGCCTCGCATTGGCAAGAATCCCTATGGGCGATCGGCGTTTTAGCACCCGAACAAGACTATGCACTGCAAGCCTTAGAAAAGGTTTTGCAGTTGACCACAGCCGCAAACCTCACCGATCCTCAAAAAGGAATTATTGATACGGCGATCCAAGTTGCCACCCAGCTTTATACTCTCAAACCTGCGGTTTATGGCAAGCTCAAGCCGCATTTTTTACGCACTATTGACTATAGTGATGACCCACAATGGGTGGCGATTTCCCTTGCCGCGATCGCGAAGTCAGCCGTTTATCCATCGGCAAATATCTCCCAAAGCCAAATCGATAAACTACAAATCAAGGTGCAGCAACGTTTTCCTAACTGGTCGGAGGATCTCCATCTGCGAACTACGATCAAAAATATTCAAAGCGATCGCCAACTTGCAAAAAAAATACCAATTCCCAATCTCACAGATTTATTGACATGGCAAATCGCGCCACAGCAGGCGCATATGTATGTTCTTTGCCGTCCTAATCGCGATATTTTATGCTTATCAGTTTTAAAGGATCGCCAAGGGCAATTTGTTAGACAAAATAAACAACTATGGTCAGCACCGTTACTACTTCAGTCTATTCATAATCTCGATTGGAATTTTAGTAATGGACGCACTCCACAGGGAATTTATCGCATGGAGGGCATTTCTCGACAACCAGATGATGAAGTGTTTCACGCCTATGGACAGTTTTCGCTGGTAAATTTATTTTTACCCTTTGAGGATGGCGTGAATGCTTTCTTACCACAACAAAAAGGTAAATTTTCAGGTGATTTGCAAGCCTATCAAACACTTTTACCTCCCACATGGCGCAATTATGAACCAATCCAGCAAGCTTATTTAGCAGGAGCGATGGGGCGATCGCTGTTTCGGATTCATGGCAGTGGCGCTGCGATCGACTTTTTCCGTAACAAACCCGCAGTGGTTAACCAAAAAAACTTTGATTGGAATGCTACTCTTGGCTGCTTATCAGCTCTAGAAATTTATGACGATCGCGGTAGTTTGCTCAAAGCTGATATGCCAAAAATTCTCAATGCTTTAAATATGGTAGGTAAAGGCAAAATTGATGGCTATTTAATCGTTGTAGATGTCCCCAGTCCATCAAATGAGCCAGTGACAATTGCTGAAGTTGCTAAATATCTAGATCCCAACGCAAAAAATTGATCACAAAAAAGCAAAGTGCCTGTGTAGCAGATGCTTTGCTTTTTTGTGATCAATTACAACCATGCTTCGCATGGTTGTAATTAGTTCTGCTCGACACTACCAGCGCGGAAAACACGACCGATTACTTCTTCGATCGCAGGTTCATTTACCGATAAATCAAGAATCTCTAATTCGGCAAGAATTTGTGAAACCACCTTAGTCAATTTTTCTCGCGGCACTAAAAAACAAACTGCTTGACCATCAATATTTAAGATTTGACCATATTTCTGTAAACCTTCGCGATCGGTAATTGGGTGGGATAGCTCAACGCGCACCTCTCGATAGGGCGCAAAATTATTATGCAGACCTTCGAGACTGCCATCGTAGATTAGTCCACCTTCATGGATCAGCAACACCCGCTTACATAAAGCCGTAATGTCTGCCATATAGTGACTTGTCAATATAATCGTCGCTTGGTATCGCTGATTATATTCCCGCAAAAATTCTCGTACACTCGCTTGAGCATTCACATCTAAGCCTAAGGTTGGCTCATCTAAAAACAAAACTTGCGGCTGATGCAACAAAGCCGCTAGTAGTTCTGCCTTCATGCGCTCACCGAGAGAGAGCTTGCGCATAGGCTGCGAGAGCTTTCCTTCCAGCGATAGCATCTCTGTCAGTTCACCGAGGCGATGCTTAAATAATTTGTCAGGAATGTCGTACACCGCCGCATTCATTTTTAAAGAATCTAGGGCTGGCAGATCCCAAATTAATTGTTGTTTCTGCCCCATGACTAAGGTGATTTTTTGTAAAAAACTATTATCTCGCTGAAAGGGGATATGTCCTGCTACTTGGACATACCCCGATGAAGGATGGATTAAGCCCGTTAGCATTTTCAGCGTTGTCGTTTTGCCTGCCCCATTTGGCCCCAAAAATCCAACCATTTCACCAGATGCGATCGCGAAGGAAATATCTTTAACCGCAGCGATCGCCCGATATTGACGATGCCAAAAGTGTTTGAGAGTGCCAACTATTCCCGCATCTTTGACCGCAATATTATAAATTTTGCTCAAACCTTCAACTGTAACCATTGCCATAGCACTCTAACCAAGATGCATTCTGATATACTGTCAACAATATCAATTAACAAACGTTGGTATTATTCATTGATTAAATAGAGTTGAGTCAACAATTCTGTAAAGACACAATCAAAAAAACAGTTAATGTTGATTAGGCAATATTCTTAACCTTATCTTACTTTTAAGGTTTTAGAAATTTTATGATTGCAGTAGCAATTGATCGTTCTAAACTGGCTTAATATTCAAGGTTATTGAGTTTTGATAACGATTTTCGCTAACGCACAACTGGAAAACAAGGAAAGCAGTCATGGTAAAAGTCCTCGTAGTGGACGATAGTCCGATGGTGTTGGAGATGGTCTCAGCACATTTAAAGCAACATGGTATAGAAGTTACGGAAGCCAATAACGGTGCTGAGGCAGTTGAAAAGCTCAAAGCTTTAACTCCTGATCTCGTTGTTACTGATGTGGTCATGCCTCAAATGAATGGTTATGAGTTATGCCGTTGGATCAAAAATAATGCCTCTACGAAGAATGTACCCGTAATTATGTGTACAACCAAAAGTGAGGAGTTTGATAAGTACTGGGGCATGAAGCAGGGGGCAGATGCTTACTTAACTAAGCCCTATCATCCACCTGAATTAATCAAAACAATTAAGCAGTTACTTAGCCAAGTCAAGTAAAAGAAAGGAGGGGTGCAATGCGCCCCTCTTTTCTTTTACAAAATGAAACTAGCAATGCTCATTATAAAAATAGGTTTTGATGCAAGTCCACCAATGGCGGACTTACATCAAAACCTATTTTGGGTTTTCAGCGCCGCAGGCACTGAAAACCCAAAATAGGTTTCATAATTTAGAATTGCTGGAATGAAATATAAAGGGGCGCAACGCGCCCCTTTATATTTCATTCTGTTATTTTTTTGTCCTTGCGTCGTGCGGAGGCTATTTGTTGGGGATCAACTCCTTCAAATGTGGGTGGCAGCCAAACCCGAACTACTAATAGTAGGGCTAGCGCAATTAAAAATGCACAGGTAGCCATGACTTGCTTCCATTCGACCTCTAGCAACCCTTTAACAATCACTTCTCGCAATACCGAAACGATAGTAACTTCTACGGAAACCCCTATGGAAACTCGCTGTTCTTGAAGATAAATAATTAATAGCCGAAATAATTCCACTAAAATGAGGATAAATAAAATATCTGCTGTTATGTCATGAAAGTGCAGAGTGGTTAATAATGATTGAAAAATCTCTTTAAGTTGCAACACCATGACGCAAAACAGTCCAATACAAAGAGAGATCGCGATCGCGTCTTGCACCAGCTCCAAAGTTTTGACAATTCGACTACGCAGAGTTTTGCCATCCCATGAAGTGATTGTCTGATCTTTATCTGAATCAACTAAATGCTGCGTATTTGATTCCACGCCATTCAAAGGAATGGTTGTCTGCTCTTTATCTAAGTCAACTGAATGCGGCATATTTGATTCCCTTGATTAAGAAACTTTGACATAAATTAGCATAGTTTATTCTTATAGAACAATCAGCTTATTATCAGATATTCATATACTGCAGGGCAGATTCACTTATGAGATCAGTTTTTTGGGGAGATTGCGCTCATTGGGGGCTCAATCTCTGAAGCCGTTTAGAATTAAAGAAAGCTTGCGCTTCTCTCGGTTACAGAAATATGGACTTGAAGTTTTATTTAGGTTGTGCGGTTTGGGCTTATAAAGGTTGGGTTGGAGATTTTTATCCTAGGGGTAGTCGCTCAACGGAATTTTTGCAGCTCTATAGCGATCGCCTAGCAACCGTCGAGGTAAATTCAACTTTTTATGTGATCCCCGATCTCCAGACTGTTGAGCGCTGGGCAAAGGATACGCCCGCAAATTTTAAGTTTTGCCCAAAGTTTCCAAAACAGTTAACCCATAATGGTTTGCTATTGCCATATCTGGATCAGGCACTACATTTTTTAGGTTTAATGTCTGGATTTGGCGATCGCTTAGGTGTGCTATTTGTCCAACTGCCACCGAGCTATAGCCCAGTTAATTTTGTTGATTTAGAAAGTTTTCTCAGAGCTTTGCCGACAAAAAACTATCAAATTGCGCTGGAAGTACGTCATGGGGATTGGTTTAAAGCGCCCCATCGCGATCGCCTCAATGTTTTATTGCAAAATCTAGGTATTGGTAGAGTCTTACTCGATTCTCGACCAATATACGATCTACCCTTAGGTGCGGAAATTGATCGCGCATTGTCGATCCCTGTGCAGCAGGAAAGGCGCAAGCCCAATTTACCTTTGCAACCTGTGGTGACAGCACCCTTTAGCATTGTCCGTTTTGTTAGCCATCCAGATCGCGATTTAAATGTTCGTTTTTGGCAAGAATGGATGACCTATTTGCAAGACTGGTTAGCAAATGGAACCCAAATTTATTTTTTTATGCATTGTCCAATCGAAGAGCGATCGCCACACAATGCTAAATATTTTCAGGAAATGTTAGAAAAAGCAAATGTTCCAGTGCCAGCATTGCCTTGGAATGATCTAACTCCGCCACCGCAACAATTAACACTATTTTGATATGCTCACAATTAAATCAGTTTTACGGGTCTTGCTTGCGATATTCATGATTACCGCAGGGACACTTCACTGGGTAACGCCCGATCCATTTGTGAAGATCGTTCCTTCTTTTTTACCTTATCCTTTAGCTTTGGTTTACATTAGTGGCGTATTTGAAATTTTAGGTGGAGTTGGCTTGTTAGTTCCCCCAGTCAGTCAAGCCGCAGCATGGGGATTGATCGCCCTATTCATTGCTGTATTTCCTGCCAATATCAACATGGCAGTTAATCGTATTCAAATGGATGGAATTCCCGACTCAGACTTATTACGATGGGGGCGGTTGCCATTGCAAGCAGTCCTCATCGCTTGGGCTTGGTGGTACACCAAGAAGATTTGAGAAGCGATACTTTGTATCGCTTCTCAAATCTTTTTGTCTCGTACTTAGTGCTTAGCAATAAAAGTGATCAATTATTGGCGATTGCTTAATAATTAGCCCTGTTGGGCAATCAAAAAGTTTTGTAACCTAGTCTGGGCAAAAGTTTCAAGGACATTTAATCAAAAGGCTTGAAAGCTTTTCTCTGTGAGGGTTTCAGCGATTCTAGTCGTTATTATCCAACAGTGCTATTATTTGACTTTGCGATCGCCAATAACCTTTCGGAACTAATCAACGAAGTCAACCATTTTTGCTTGCCTATTTTCGGCTAACAAAAGACAGCTTTAACGGGCGTTTCGATTCGGTATAACGGCTTGCGCGTCAGCGGACGGCAACAATATTTGCATCATAACCGATAGCGTCTATATCCGTTCCGAGTGCACGCGCTTGTTAGATATTGCATGGTTGCTCACAATACCAAATATTCCTTCAAGATATAAAAACCTTAAGCATATCCTCAAGACGATCAAGGCTTGGCAGAGGCTTTGTAACCTTGTTTAGATCGACATTCATAATATCAGCCAATTCTTGTATGCAGCGATTATGAGTTGTTTTCGACGACCGCTTGTGCTTAAGCAGTGAACCCACAACAATTCGGTCTTTTTCCTTGGATGCATCAACAATAGGAATAGTCGAAAGCCAGTCATGATTTGAGACTGAGCAGATTACTACCTTTGTAGCTGCTTGAACTCTTATTGGATCCATAGCCTTAAAGCCATGAATAAGTCTGTGACGCAATGGCTCAATCTCAGCTAGCGCTTTCCAGCCTTTTGCTGACTTCTTAGACCATTGATGAGGGTGCTTCAACCCTAGACCTAATATTACAGATTCAGTCGCTGACATGCTACTGATTCTTTTCTTGGCCAAGACGCTATCAGCATCTTTCAGAAGCCATCCTTTATGGTGAATAACAACTCTTATAAAGCGTGTGCGTAAAGCTTCCCATGCTATCCAACTACTAATAAATGCAGGAATAGTGTATTGTTTGTCATTTAGTGCATGATCATGCAGCAATTTGGATTCGTCAAGCAAATTTTGTATAGCAGATGGATTCATGTATTGAATACTTGCAAGGCAACTATAAAGAAGATTTGGAATCTGTATCACTTTATCTGATCAGGTATTGTTGCCAGCCTCATGGTAAATCTAACTTATGATTCATACGCAAATGCGGCACAAAACATCGATCTAACCTCAAACTACCGCAAAACCCTATATCTATTGAATAAATTTTAAAATCTCGTATTTTAAAATTTATTCCTCATGATTTTACCTATATTAAGCACTTGCTTTTACCAGCAGCGTCACAAATTTTCACAATTTGCATTGCTTACGTCAATTTATTCTCAATATACTACTAAAATCCAGATTAGTTCTGGACTGACTTTACAACGCGCTTAGTTCTTAAATGAAAAATCTAAGTACAGGACAAAAAACCTGAAATGCCCTCCCAGTAACTATTTTAGCTTCCAAGCCTAAAATAGTTACTGGATAAAACTTTTATGCTGATTTAGCGTTCTATTTTTTGATTTTTTATCCTGTGCTTATACTTGAACTACAGCATTTTGCGCTCAAACCTGAATCAATAAACTTGTGAAAAGTGTTACTTAGCGACACTTTTCACAAGTTTATTGATTCGTTTTACTTAATTTAATCAACAGTATCAAATCATGACTCAATCCCAAGCATATTCAAGCGATCGCTATGAAGATTTCATTCAGCCTGTGGATGCCTATAATCGTGATTTGATCGCAAACGTACATCCTCTAGATTGGGTAAATCCTCAACCAGCCGCTATTTACGACTTGGTTGTAATTGGTGCAGGAACGGCGGGATTGGTAGTAGCGGCAGGGGCGGCAGGTTTAGGCTTGGGATTAAAAGTTGCCTTGATTGAGAAAAACTTGATGGGTGGTGATTGCCTAAATGTCGGATGCGTTCCTTCTAAATGTGTAATTCGTTCGTCTCGAGTTGTTGCGGATATGTTTGACTCGGCTCCCTTTGGCATTAATCCACCCAACCATATTGATATTGACTTTGCCGCAGTAATGGAAAGAATGCGCAAAATCCGTGCGGGGATTAGTCACCATGACTCCGCCGAGCGATTTCGCAATCTCGGCGTGGATGTATTTCTTGGTTCAGCAGAATTTATTAATGAGAAGGCGATCGCAGTTAATAATATACAACTACGCTTTAAAAAAGCCGTAATTGCCACAGGTGCAAGGGCTGCCGATCCTCAAATTGCTGGACTGACCGAAGCTGGATATTTAACCAATGAGACTGTATTTTCGTTGACCGATCGCCCTAAAAGATTGGCGGTGATCGGCGGTGGTCCCATTGGTTGTGAATTAGCCCAAGCTTTTTACCGCTTAGGCTGTGAAGTGACATTACTGCATAAAAATCCGCATTTACTCGATCGCGAAGATGCTGACGCAGCGGAAATTGTCCAGCAAAAATTTATCCGCGAGGGATTGAATTTAGTGCTTGATTGTGCGATCGCCAAAGTTGAAAAAACTGACAATGGGAAAGTCATCCATTACAAGCAAAATGGAACTGTAAATCAAATTGAAGTCGATGAAATTCTGGTTGGTGCAGGGCGATCGCCAAATGTGGGATTGAATCTGGAAGCAGTGGGCGTAGACTACGACAAGCGGCGCGGCGTAATCGTGAATGATTATCTCCAGACTACGAACCCACGGATTTTTGCCGCAGGAGATATTTGCATGAATTGGAAATTTACCCATGCCGCTGATGCCGCCGCGAGAATCGTGATTAAAAACACATTATTTGCTCCCTTTGGTTTGGGCAAAAGCAAACTCAGTGATTTGGTAATGCCTTGGGTGACTTATACTGATCCCGAAATCGCCCATGTGGGCTTATATGCCGAAGAAGCGAAAGCGAAAGGTTTAGAAACCAGTGAGATTAAAATTCCTTTCTCTTCCGTCGATCGCGCTATTTATGATGGAGAAACGGAAGGGTTTGTCAAAATCTTGCATCAGCGTGGATCAGATCGGATTCTTGGAGCCACAATTGTGGCACGTCATGCTGGCGAAATGATTAGCGAAATCACTTTAGCGATCGCCACAAAGCAGGGCTTAAATGCACTTTCTGGCGTGATCCATTCCTATCCTACTCAAGCAGATGCGATCAAAAAAGCTGCCGATGCCTATCGTAAAACTTTGCTGACTCCACGCACACAGTCATTTTTAAAGTTGTTAACTAAATTTAGTTAACAACTTTAAAATGATGAATGGCGATGCACAGCACCGCCATTCATGAACTATAAATGATTTGAATGAATACCTTCCCATCACTTTTGAGCGCTTAGTTCTGTCATTTTATACCAATTCACGAAAGTGTGGCTACACTTTCGTGAATTAAAAACCAAACCCTATAAGGGTTTTAAAAACACAAAATGGCGTAGCCATTTTGTGTTTTGGTATTAGATAGCGCTGTTATTGATTTTACGAATGGCTACTACCGCAGGCTTAGGTGGATCATTTGGCTTTAGTGTCGGCCAATTGGAGCCAATGGGCACTTTTCGGGTTTGTATAAACTCTTTGCCATTAGTAGTTCTCATCGCAAATTTACGGGATTCAAATGTCATGTTCTTGCGAGTACCATTGATTTCTCCTGGGTGCTGCACCGATAGAAAAAGTGTCTGCTGATCGCTAGAGAAGAATTGACCTGTGGTTTCGCATTCGATTGGGCCAAATCCAAATAGAAATGCTTTGCCAATATCTGCACCAGAGGTTGGCAAAAACCAAATCGAACTATTGCCATAAAGTCCGCGTAAATCTGATTGACTGACAGGCTTTCCAGATTTGTCTTGCCGACTGGGAATAGCACGGTTGTATTTGTCAGAGGACATATCAGTAACCATCCAAAGATGTCCGCCACGATCGATCGCTAGGTTATCAGGATTCGCAAAACCAAGA
Source organism: Pseudanabaena sp. UWO311 (assembly GCF_006937785.1). GTDB lineage: Bacteria > Cyanobacteriota > Cyanobacteriia > Pseudanabaenales > Pseudanabaenaceae > Pseudanabaena. Next base: position 41,866 of record NZ_SJEE01000020.1, on the reverse strand, counting down.
CCTCCTTCGGTTGGTTCCCCACCTGTCGCAACCATTGACCATTGGAAGTTCATTGCCTCAGGCTGATTGCTTTCTTCATTTAAACGCATGATCCAGCCATATTCGTATACTTTGCCATCTTTACCCTTAAAGATGCGCAAATCTGGACTTCCATCGGTGTCACTGGCAGAACCAGAAGTAAAGGTAATAAATAAAGAGCCATCTGTTGCCACTTCGGTATCTTCAGGTCTTGCTGTACAGGTTGCGCCGACGGCATTAGCTGCATAATGGGCATCGATTAAAATCGCCCCTTGCTTCTCGCGATCGCTGCCACTGTATAGATCTCCCAAGGTTTTGAATTTAGATTTAAATTTCGTAACCTCATCTTCCTTAGTTGCATTAAAAATTCCACCTTCGGGACGTTTAGGGAGAGGCAACATTTTTCCTGCGAGGACATCAATTTTGTGAGGATTGATTGGGGTTAGTGTATTTAGGGCAATCCAGCTACCCGTCCCATCGGCATTAAACTTGGCGGCATAAAGCATTCCCGTTTCTAAAAGCTTAGAATTTGCTTTGTCTTTCGGATCGGTAACAACACCTTTACTTACAAATTTATAGAGATGTCCACCACGGCGATCGCAGCCAGAATAAAATACTAAAGGCTTACCCGCTTCGGCACGAATACCCACGGCTTCATGGCGATAGCGTCCTAACCAAGTATGCTTAGTGCCAAAATCATCAGGATTGGCTGGATTGATCTCCACAATCCAGCCATACTTATTACCCGCTAGCCCAAATACATTAGCAATGCCAACTAGTTCATTGTCGTATTTGGTAAACTTCTTTTTGCTAGGTGAGAAGGAAGTTCCATCGGGCATTACCTCCTCTGGTACAAAATTTTGATAGTTCTCTTCAGCACTAAGCACTGTTCCCCAAGGAGTTGTGCCGCCAGCACAGTTATTGAATGTCCCGATAATGCGATCGCCAAGTTTATCGGTATAGCCTAAACCCTTGGTCTTACGGAAAATCTCTGCTGCTGGCCCCGTAACCTTGAGATAGCGACCATCTTCTAAACCCGATATCCCTGTGACGCGACGGTCGGCTTTGGAATTAGTGCGCTCCCATTTACCATTAGCATCACGCTTTACAGAAATTACGCCAATACCAAGATCAATTAATGCTTCTTTGGAAATTAATTTAATTTGGTTCTTAAGTGGATTATTGTCAGCTAATGACCAAGCATCAATATCTTTGCTACCCATGGCTTTGAGTTGATCGGCAACTTCAGTGAATGGTAAAGACTTGCCGATCACTTTAGTGAAAGCTTGCTCCCAAGGAATGTTGCTAATATACTCAAAATTGACGGTTAGATATCCTTCATTTTCGCTAGTTTCAATCAGCGACAGATAATCATTGTTATAGCCAAATCGTGAGTCTCCAACGGGATCACCCCATGTTGCGATCACATCATAGACAAATCCTTCAGGAAGAACTAGATCGTCAATTACTTCAGCATTTTTGTAAGCCTGACTCTGTTTTGATGGATCAATCATGTCTGTCAGCAAGGGCATTACGCCCTTAATTGGCTTGAAGCTCAGCAGGGAGGATGTTGCCGCAAAAGCCTCACTGCCTTCCTCTGGTTGCATGAAAGGCATCGAAAATTTGAGGATTTGACGATCGCGAGGAGACGCACCAAGTAGCACCGCTCCACTAATGCCACCAATAAAAGTTAGGAAATCTCTGCGGTTAATGGTCATGTTTTAAATAATTTCCTGATGCTATAGCTGTTGCCAAACCTGAAGAGAGAGTTGCGTTGCTTTGCGGTGTAACGCTCTCTTGAGGTTTGGGTTTTATAGTTATAACGTCGTAATATTTTGTCTATGCTCCTAACATTAGCGTCATGAGTTTAAGGCGAGGTAAACTTAAGGTTAGGATCTGCTGCAATCTAAAAAATTTACCCTAATGTCAAAATCATTGAAAAAGCTCAGTTCTAAAGCTTGTGTTTCAATCTATGCGATCTCTATTTCCGTAGGATCTATAGGAATTGTCGATCTTGCGATCGCCCAAAATTCTCTGCCTAAAGCATCAGTGCGTAATGAAGATTGTGAAATCCTGATCGTGGGTGGTGGTGTGGCAGGTACAGCAACTGCTTACGAAGGTCTACTAGCAGGACGCACTGTCTGTATGACTGAAATTACCGATTGGGTAGGTGGACAGATCACTGCTCAAGGTACTTCTGCTTTAGATGAAGCTAAGAAACAGCGCAATCTGTGGTTTTTTCCTCAAGGATATACAGAATTTCGGAAGCGCATTGAACAGAATTATGGAAAGTTGAATGCGGGAGATTGTTGGGTAAGTGTGTCTTGTTTTATCCCCAATACCGCGCAGCAAATACTAGTGGGCATGTTGCAGGAAGCAGCGCAAAAAGGTAATGGTAAGCTGAAATGGTTTCCGAATACCGTGATTAAGAAGTTGGAAATGAGTGCAGACGGAAAACTGATCGATCGCGCGATCGCAATTCAACATAGTCCCGCACCAAATACGCCACCATTAAATACCGAGCCACTTTCACAAATTATTGAAGATGCATATCGCTACGAAAATTCGCCACGCTTACAAAAACAAATTATTCGCTTTGTGCCTTTAGTCAATGACAAGACTCAGATGCAAAAGCGCTCAAGTGATTGGTTTGTAATTGACTCCACCGAAACAGGGGAAATTATTGCCCTAGCTGATGTTCCCTATCGCTTGGGTATCGATCCGCGATCGCATCTCAATCCATCTTCACCTGTAACGACCAATGATGCCTACTGCACTCAAGGTTTTACCTACACCTTTGCAATGGAGCAAACCAAGGAAGCTCAGCCACAGAAGAAGCCTGAATCTTACGATCGCTATTTACCCTATTACGGTTCTGACCCGAAGCCAAATCTCGCCAACTTTGATACGATCTTTACCTATCGACGGATCTGGAGTGCTGAATCAGAAAATCCTAAGAAGAATGCCTTTGGCGTTTCTGCCATGAAAGCAGGTGATATCTCCATGCAGAACTGGGTATGGGGTAATGACTATCGCCCAGGGACTGACAAGGATAATCTCATTTACTCTCAAGCACAATTGCAACGCATGGGTCAACTAGAGCCTAATGGATGGATGGGTGGCTTACGCACAGAAACCCTTAAAAGTGGGGAAGAAATCGCGCTTGGCTTCTATTATTGGCTAGTAGCAGGAACAACGGATTCGCAACAAAAAACTGATTGGAAAAAGCCTTTTCCGAATCACCGTTTACTAACGGGCCTTGACTCGCCAATGGGGACTTTACATGGGTTGTCCAAATATCCGTACATTCGTGAATCAAGGCGGATTATCGGTCGCCCTTCCTATGGCTATCCTGAAGGATTTAGTATGTCGGAAATTGATGTCTCACAGGTCGATTTTAGTACTGAACTTTATCGAAATAAACTTTCAGAATCAACCTACCGCAGCTTATGGAAAGCCTTGTCAGGATTAGACGCAGCTAGCACTATTAGAAATAATACTGATCCAAACAAAATTCCGCGTCGTACCCGTTCGACGATTTATCCTGATGCGATCGGCATTGCTCAATATTATCTAGACTTCCATCCTTGCTTGAGTGAATATCCAGTTGAGAAAGCAGGAAATACCGAACGTGCTGGAGTTCGCAATGGTCACGGGCCAGCATTCCCAGGACAAATTCCATTGCGATCGCTAATTCCTCAAAAAATTGATAATCTGATCGTGTCTGGCAAAAACATCGCCTTTAGCTATATCGTCGCCGCAGGCTATCGCGTCCATTCCTATGAATGGTCTGTTGGAGCCGCCGCAGGTACAACTGCTGATTTTGCTTTGTCTGAAGGAATTCTCCCTTATCAACTAGTTGAGGATTTGCCAATGGTAAGCCCACAACTTATGCAGTTACAGCAAATGTTAGTAAAGAATAATAATGCGATCGCATTTCCCGACACTTCTATTTTTAATCTCAACTGGAGTGATTGGAAGATCTGGTGATTGCTGTAAATTGACGACATGAGATCGCTACAGATTTACTGTCTTATTGATGTTGCGATCTCATACTTCTTAATTTTGCTATTTCTGGCAAACTCAACCCAGTCGCATGGCTAACCGCCGCGTCATCAAGAAGATCAAGCAATTTTGTTGCCATTGCTAGCGTTGCCTCAGTTTTACCTTGCTCCAAGCCTTGCTCTAAACCTTGCTCCAAGCCTTTCTTTTCTCCTTGTTTCAAAGCCTTGATGATTGCGTTACGGTGATCTTGGATAAAGAACTCCTGATGCTCTAACTCATCTAATTCTTCAGGCGAGAGATTGCCTTCTCTCGCAAATTCAAAAGCTTGCCTAATTTCTGGCACAAGATTCATACTCTCTGGCACAACATCTAAATCGATCGCATGTTTGAGGAAATATAACCACTTGTCCGCCATGGTTTCTAGATCAGTGATCGCTTTGTCAAACTTTGGTAACTCAACAAACACCAACTCAAGATCATAAATGGGATAGTCAATCAAAAAATCTTTCTCTTTTAAAATAAACCGAGAAGTCAATTGATTTATTTCGGGAAACATCACAAAATCAGTAATTGTCAGTGCAATCACAGGATTTAGGAGCGAATAGGATTGACCAATACCGAGTTGAATAGAATAGGCTTTTGCAGCATTATAGAGAATTCGCTTTTCAAATCCTTCAATATTTAATACTTGCATTTCGATAATTACGCTTGTGCCATTATCCAGCTTGGCTTTGACATCGAGATAAGTGTCCTTAACACCTCGGATGCGCGGAGTTAAATAAGGATTTAGAATTTCTAATTGCGAAATTTTGCGATCGCCGTTGTAAAGCATCGCATTCAAAAAACTGATCAAGACATCATGGCTTTGTTCAGAGCCAAAGATTTTCTTGAATGCAAAATCAGTTTTTGGACTAATAAATCTCATACTTTCAGGCTAATCTTGCAGAATTTGATTTTAGCAGAAATTTGTTGTGAGCTTGCATATCGATTCATGATTTCAGAATGGACAGCGCGGAGCGCTGTCCATTCTGAAATCATGAATCGATGATTGAAGGAGCAGAGGCTAGATAGTGAGAATATTCTCGGATTGAGTCAATATCTGACGCTTCCCAAAATCTTAAGTCTTGACAATGATGAGCAACTAATAAACCCCAGAGCTTTCCATTAGTTAAAACTGGTGCAACTAGATTTGATCGCACTTGCATACTTCTCAAAAACTCCTGATGACAATCGCTAATAGTCGCCTTCTCAATGTCATCAGTAGCCTTTATACGTCCCTCCAAATAAAGTGTAGCATAATCAACATTGAAGCAATCATCAGCTCCTGTTGAACCAATAATTGAATACTTCTTTTCACTTATAGACTCAAAAGTGACTTGTCCTTTCCATTGTTTGTAAAAATAATATAAAACTACGCGATCAACATCAAGCTGCTCTCTTAACCTATGCAGCGCGTCACTAACAATTTGATCTTGTTGTAACTTATTGGTGATGCGACTTAAAACAGAACTCAAATCGCGATTGACAGGATTCATTATGGCAATAGAAATGGTTAAATCTGTATTTACAGCGCTTTGCGCTCAAACCCGAACCAAGAATTTTTTTAAAAGTGTTGCAAAGCAACACTTTTAAAAAAATTCTTATGGTTCGTTTGATCGATAATTGCTGTAAGACGGGTAAAAAACAAATCAGTGAGTGATCCGATATCAAACAATCATCGATTATTTGATATCGCTATCTTAGTCTAATTATTTAGCCACGAGTCCCAAATTGCCTAAAGAATATCGAGCCACAGGAATAAATCTTAAGGGGATGCCCTTGGGCGAAAACGATCGCCTAATAACCATTCTCACCAAGGAGCATGGCTTGATCAGAGCTGTCGCCGCAGGAGCGCGAAAACATCGCTCGGCAATGGCAGGGCGATCGGGCTTGTTTGTCGTCAATGATTTGCAAATTTCCGTAGGGCGCAATATGGATCGCATTAAAAATGCTGAAGTTTTGCAATCTTTTGTGGGGTTGGGGAAAACTCTAGCTAAGCTTACTGCCGCCCAATATTTATCAGAATTGGCTCTGATGCAAGCATTATCCGCCCAACCTCAAGAAGAGTTGTTTTTATTACTAGTCGAGCATCTCAATCGCATTCAGGATGCTGAAAATCAAAATGTATTAGCGCATTTGAATCATGGGACTTACCATTTGCTTGCGATCGCAGGATTTGCGCCCCAAGTACATAGCTGTTGCATTAGTCAAAGCCCAGTTATAGCAAATCGCGAACAGCAAAAATGGAAAGCAGGTTTTAGTATTGTCGGCGGTGGAGTCATCAACCTTGAAATAACCGATCATCCTAGTGACGGTAATCCGAACGATGACGGTGCTGAATCAAGCATGAGTGAGGCTATGCACAATCGCATCAGTCACTACCTAACAGCCGCTGAACTTCTGGCTATGCAAGAACTTGCGCAAACTGATTTAGCAGATAATATTTTAGAAACGAATACAACAGATTGGCTTGCAGTTGAAAGATTGTTACGAGCCTATGCACAGTATCATTTTGATAGACCAATCCAGTCTTCGGCTCTGATTGATAACTGTTTTTTTAATATATGACCCATTTATTCGATCCACCCACACCCAATCTGCCAGAACCGCCCAAGCCTCATGATGACGTTCTTGCCAGTGCTCCTGAGCCCTCAATAGCTCCAGATTTGACTGCTGATTCTAAATCTGTTCTTCGTAACCCTAACTTTTTGTCACTTTGGACTGGGCAGGTATTTTCGCAGATTGCGGATAAAATCTTTTTAGTACTTGTGATTGCGATCGTTTCTACACAATTTCAGCATGAGGGCGAAACGATTAGCGGTTGGGTCTCCGCAGTCATGGTGTCATTCACAATTCCCGCGATTTTGTTTGGATCGATCGCTGGCGTATATGTGGATCGTTGGAATAAAAAAACAGTTTTAGTTAGCTCTAATATTCTGCGCGGAGTCTTGGTTCTCAGCATCCCCCTGCTACTCTGGGTTACCAAGAATAGTGTGTTACCTTGGGGCGCACCAACTGGCTTTTGGGGCCTACTGTGCATTACTTTTCTGGTCTCCACCTTTACGCAGTTTTTCACCCCTGCCGAACAATCAGCGATTACGCTCGTAGTCGAAAAACCCAAGTTATTGTCGGCAAATTCGCTCTACACAACCACAATCATGGGGGCGCTGATTTTAGGGTTTGCCCTTGGTGAACCACTTTTAGCCCTATCCGATCATCTTTGGCATAACGTCGGTCAAGAAGTTCTGGTTGGTGGTAGTTATTTGGTCGCGGGGATCATTCTGATTTTATTGAAAACAGGCGAAACTAAAGAAGACTTGCACCGCGATAGTTTTCATTTGTGGAATGACATCAAAGATGGTTTGCAATATCTCAAGCAGAAAAAGACTTCCCTTTCGGCACTAATTCAATTAATTTGTACCTTTTCCATTATTGCGGCGCTGACTGTACTAGCAGTACGTTTAGCCGAAGTCATGCCCGAAATAAAATCGGAGCAGTTTGGATTTTTATTAGCAGTAGCGAGTTTGGGGATGGCGATCGGTGCAGGAATTGTTGCAAAACTAGGCGATCGCTGTAGTCGTCAAATGCTTTCTCTAATTGGCTCACTTGGGATGTCAGCATTTTTGGGGATGTTGGCAATTTTTAGCGATCGCTTTGGCTTAGGATTAGTTGCGATCGCTGGTACGGGAATTTTTGCGGGATTATGCGTAATTCCCATGCAGACAGTAATTCAAGAAGAAACACCTGAAGATATGCGCGGTAAGGTCTTTGGATTGCAAAATAATGCCGTGAATATTGCCCTCAGTTTGCCTTTATCAGTAGCAGGAATAGCCGAATCCTATTTTGGATTGCAGAAGGTGATTTTTGCGCTCAGTGCGATCGCGATCGCGACGGGGATTCTCACTTGGTACATTGCCCGTCAATTAGTCGAATCATAAAGAAAGTGTTACTAAGCACCATTTTCTTTATGGATGTGTGATTTGTAACGCAACACAAACAAACAATCAGGTAACATTGCATAGAGTCGGGCTTTGCCTGACTCTATGCAATTAATTACTCCTCACGATGCAACAACTAACACCTAATCCCAGCTTTAGCTTAACGATCCGCGTGCAACTCCTCAACCGCGCAGGAATGCTATCTTCAGTCATTGGCGTTCTAGCTGAAGCGGGAGGGAATCTGGGACAGATTGACCTTATTCAACAGACTCGCAAAATTTCAGTGCGCGATATTACGGTGAATGCTTACAGTACTGAGCATATGGATAAATTGATTGCCGTTGTGAAGGCAGTCCCCGAAATTCGTGTTCTTGAAGTTTACGATCGCACTTTCCAAGTTCATAAAGGTGGCAAGATCCACCTCGAAGCCAAAGTTGCTGTCAAAGGACAAGATGACCTCGCGATGGTCTATACCCCTGGGGTGGGGCGAGTATGTATGGCGATCGCGGAAGATAAGCGCAAGGTTTATGACTACACGATCAAATGCAATACGATCGCTGTAGTTACTGATGGCACGGCTGTTTTGGGACTAGGCGATATTGGCCCTGAAGCAGCCATGCCTGTCATGGAAGGTAAAGCCATGCTTTTCAAACAATTTGCGGGACTAGATGCATTCCCGATTTGTCTGAATACGAAAGATGTCGATGAAATCGTGGAAACCGTAAAACGAATTTCTCCAACATTCGGCGGTATAAACCTTGAAGATATTAGTGCCCCACGCTGTTTTGAAATCGAAAAACGCCTCAAAGAAGAATTAGATATTCCTGTTTATCACGATGACCAACATGGAACTGCTGTCGTTGTCGTTGCCGCGACAATTAATGCCCTTAAGGTTGTCAGCAAACCGATTGATACTGTCCGTATTGTCATGAATGGTGCTGGTGCTTCGGGAATTGCGGTTGCTCGCCTCCTGCGTGAAGCAGGTGTGAAGCGAATTACCATGTGCGACTCTCAAGGCTGCATTAGCAAAGATCGCCCTGATCTGACCGCTGAAAAGCTAGAGTTTGCCAGTGACATGTCTGGATCTCTTGCAGATGTGATCAAGGGAGCCGATATGTTTGTTGGGCTAAGTGTCAAAGGAGCGCTTACCCCTGAAATGGTAAGGAGTATGGCTCCTGCACCGATTGTCTTTGCAATGGCAAATCCTAATCCCGAAATTCAACCAGAACTTGTAGAAAACGATGTTGCTGTCATTGCCACAGGTCGCAGTGACTATGCCAATCAAATCAATAATGTTCTTGCCTTCCCAGGAATTTTCCGTGGAGCGCTTGACGCGAGGGTTACCAAAATCACGACCCAAATGAATTTAGGTGCTGCCCAAGCGATCGCCTCTTTAGTCAGTAGCAGTGATCTTGCGCCTGATTTTATTATTCCTTCTGTATTTGATCCCCGCGTTTCCCATGCTGTAGCCGCCGCAGTACATGCAGTAGCACGCCAGCAAGGGCTAGCCAATGCATAAAGAAAATGGGGTGTTTTGCACGCCATTTTTTAAGTAATTAATTTTGCCTATAGCAATGTAAGGTTTGCTTAGGATATAAAACCCAAATAAGTGAAGGCGGCACGAAGTCCCGCCTTCACTTATTTGGGTTTTGATTTGTCCTAGATATCTCTTACATTGCTATAGCTACTTATGTTTGCATGGCAAGAAATTCATCAACTAAATTTAGAAGCTTTTCAAGTGCCTCATTGAGATTGGTTGACTTGACAGGAAATCCATGAGCGACGCGGTTTCTAATTTCGTTCAAACTGCTTGCTCTCTCAAACTGATGCTCAGAAATACCCAACTGCTCGTGAAGATGGTGGATCATCAAAATCGTAGGTAATCGATCAATAGGAATTAAGGTATGTCTTGCATGTCTTCGCATCAAGATCTCGGCAAATATCCAAAGCGATAGAAAGGCAGCCTCATTTTCTCCAATCGAGATTAATTTGGCAATCCGTTCTTTGCGATGTAGAATTTGTGATCGCGTAAGTTTATGATCCTCAATATCTTCTTCAGCGATCGGTGTTGCATCTTCCCCAGTGACAAGCAAAAATCGCCAGCCATCATGCTCAGCCACATTTTTGGCTAGCTCTCGATAATGAGAAATGGGCAAGTTTGTTGCAACATCTTTTACCTCAACAATAAATCCCTGATTTTCGGATACTTTCACCAGTAAATTGGGAATATATCCATTTAAATCAAATGGAAGCTGCTGAATATGAGGTTGGTTAATGACTTCATATCCTTGGGAGCTATAACATTCAATAACTTTTGTTTTGACCAAACTATTAATACTTGTACTACCTGAACAGAAGTGAAACCCCGATTTCAATGTAGGGGCAATTCATGAATTGTCCCTACATTGTGTCCTTAAGTCCCAAAATGACAACGCCATTTTGGGACTTAAGATTACATGAAATCACGTGGATCGGTGATATGTCCTGTCAAAGCAGAAGCTGCGGCAGTATAGGGCGAAGCAAGATAAATTTGTGCTTGCTTATTACCCATACGTCCAGGGAAATTACGGTTTGTGGTCGAGACACAAACTTCTGCTTCATTGACTCGTCCAAAAGTATCTTGTGGTCCACCCAAGCATCCAGCACAGGATGGAGATGCTGGTTCAATACAACCCGCTTGCAAGAAGATTTCTGAGAGTGTCAAGCCATCGATCTTCAAGCTGAATAGGTCATTGTAAACCTTCTGTGTTGCTGGTACAAGGTAAGTGGGAACCTTGACCTGTTGACCTTTGATCAATTTAGCGGCGTGATAGAAGTCTTCTGTTTTACCGCCAGTGCAGGAGCCGATATATACGCGATCGATCTTCACATCTTGTACTTCGCGAACAAGTGCGCGATTGTCAGGAGAGTGAGGTTTTGCAACTACGGGTTCTAGTTTGGAGACATCGTAATGTTTGACATAGTAATACTCGGCATTAGCGTCGGCGTAGAGCGACTCAAAGGGCTTGTCGGTGCGCGATCGCACATAGTCAAAAGTAGTCTGGTCTGGCGCAATCACGGCATTTTTGCCACCAGCCTCGATCGCCATATTGCAGATCGTCATCCGCTCTTCCATGGTCATTTTGGCGATCGCTTCGCCTTCAATCTGTAAAGCTCGATAGTTTGCGCCACTAACGCCGATATCGCCTATTACTTGCAAAATCAAATCCTTCGCCAACAAATAAGGCGGCATTTCTCCATCAAATACAAACTTCATCGAGGCAGGAACCTTGAGCAATAATTTGCCAGTTCCCAAAACAAAGGCAGCATCGGTATTGCCGATGCCTGTGGCAAATTGTCCAAATGCTCCCGCATTACAAGTATGGGAATCAGTGCCAAATAGCACCTCACCTGGTCGCGTGTGACCTTCTTGCGCAAGAGCAATATGGCAAACACCTTTATAGTCAGGATTCGCTTTAAAGTCTGAAAGATCGGTAATGTCGTAAAAATATTTAATGTCTTGCTCTTTGGCAAATTCTCTCAAAATATCAATATTGCGGTTAGCTCTTGTATCTTTGGTAAAAATATAGTGATCGGGGATCAATACTAATTTTTCTTTGTCCCACACCTTGGCATCTTGACCAAATTCACGCTTAAATACGCCGATCGTACCAGGGCCGCAGACATCATGGGTCATTAGCAGGTCAGCATTCACCCAAATATTTTCGCCTGGGCTAATGTGACTTTTGCCCGACGCTTTTGCCAAAATCTTTTCGGTGAGTGTCATTCCCATAATTGTGATGTCCTTGCGTAGATGTTGATTCCTACTAGTTTTGTAAATTAAATTATAGTCCGAGATCGGAAGTTTTACAGTGCTTGCACTCAAACCCAAACGAAGCCATTTTTTGAAAGTGTTGCAAAGCAACACTTTCAAAAAATGGCTTCGTTTGAGGATCAAATTTAATCTTTACGTAAAATCATGATTATGACGATCGCTATATCATAATTTGTATTGAATTATGTTGATGTTAATTGGGGCGGCTTGCAACAAAAACATCATGATACGGGACTAATACTCAAACTAAGGCTCAAACTAAGGCTCAATAAAATTGAGAGAGGATTTTATGTCCACACCAGAATCAGAACTTCCACAAAAAGCAGGACGGGCTGCTCAAGTTGGCGCAAGTCTTGCCACAGCTAAAATCGCAGGGAATCTTGCGCTAGCCTCTAGTATTACGATCGCCTTACTTGTGGGAATCGTATTTTCACTAGTTACAGCTACCATTTTTATTGTCAATAGTCCCAACCCTATTCTTGGATTTGGCGTTGCCGTCCTAGTCACGATTGTGGTGAATGCGATTATTTTCTTTGTGTCGCCTTGGATCATGGACTTGACTCAAGGCTGGCTCTATCATACTCGCTGGGTAGAAATCGCAGAAATCGAGCGACTCAGTCCCGAATCGGCGCGTGTGATTCAGCGGATCTGTAGTCTTAAGAAGCTGAAGCAGCCTCGCCTCGGCATCATTGATGATAATAATCCAACCGCTTTTACCTATGGCGCTTTGCCAGATAGCGCTCGTCTAGTAGTCAGTGCAGGTTTGTTTAAGTATCTTGACGATGATGAAGCTGCTACTGTTTATGCCCATGAACTGGGTCATATCGTCCATTGGGATTTTGCGGTGATGACTGTGGCTTCGACATTGGTGCAGATCACCTATTTGCTCTATGTCACTATCCGTGAACTCGGCAAAAGAATTAATGATGAACGTGCTGAAAATGCAGCGATGGTAACTGCATTTATCGCCTATGCGTTTTACATCATTGGTACATATATGGTGCTTTACCTATCACGTACTAGAGAATATTTCGCTGACCATTTTGCTGCTGAGCAGACAGGTAATCCTAATGCTCTATCTCGCTCTCTGGTTAAAATTGCCTATGGTATTGTCCAAGAAACTGAGAAGTCTAAAGAACCAAGCCGTTTGATGCAAGGTACTCGCGCTCTGGGTATTTACGATGCCAAAGCTGCGGCTTCCACTGGTACTGCCTATCAAATTTCTTCTTCTCCAGAAAAAGTTGGTCGCCTATTTCTCTGGGATTTATTTAATCCTTGGGCATGGTGGATGGAGTTAAATTCGACTCATCCACTGACGGGTAAGCGAGTTCGTGCTCTCAGTAACTATGCTGAGCAACTGGGCTTAGATATGGAATTTGATATGGGGCATGTTGTTGCCGAAGGTAAACGCCTCGACAAAAAACGTCTCTATGGCACGTTCTATCAAGATGTCCTGCTTTATGGTGCAGAGTTTATTGCGATCGCAGTTGGTTTAGCGATCGGTGCTGCTACATACACAAGTATTGGCATTCTCAAGGCATTTGTGGCAATTCCTCTGTTGTTACTTGGTGCAGTGATGATCTTTAAGCGATCGGTCATGTTTCCAAGTTCCAAGAATGCGCCTGCGAATGATGTGATTACGCTCATGTCTGATGCCTATGCTAGCCCTTTGCGCGGTCAACCTGTGCAATTGGAGGGAACTCTGATCGGTCGTGGTGATGCGGGTTATGTGTTTGGTTCTGACCTGAAGTTGCAGGACAAAACTGGCATGATGTATCTGCTCTATGCTTCGCGTTGGGGCCCCTTGGGGAATTTCTTCTTTGGCATGAAGCGTGTAGAAGGCTTGATCGGAACAGAAACCACAGCAAAAGGTTGGTTCCGTCGCGGTGTTGCGTCTTGGATGGATTTAGAACTTCTATCTACCAAAAATGGCAACAAAGTTTCCAGTCATCCTGCCTTTTGGGGGCTGTTATGGTCAATCGTCTTTTTAGCAATTGGTGCGTTACTATTTTTCGTTAAATAGTTTCTAACCCATATATCTCACAATAAAGAGAGGGCGATCGTCCTCTCTTTATTGCTTAGTATGTTTATCAATTTATCAAATTTCAATAAATCTAAATTTTATAGCTTAGTAACATGCACCCTCCTAACCCACTACCAATACTGACTCTCCAGCAGTTGGACTTGGAGACTACCATAGAGTTTGTTCATAGAATTCTTCAAAGCCCACCAGGTGTTTTTGCAACTACAGGTCAATCTGGCACAGGTAAACTAACAGCTTTATTGGCAGTTGTACAAGAGTTTACCAAGTCAGGATCATCAGTCAAACTTTTTACAGAAGATCTAAATTTCCCTTTTGTACTTCCAGAGAACTGGTCGATTCAGGTTGTTGTACCAACAGAAGCTGCTTGGACTGAGGCAATAGAAAATTCTATTCAAGATTCGTCTATCCCTTTTGTCATTGACATGTTGAACTTGATCAATTACAAAGCAGTCTTTCTTGGTGCTCAACAAAAACGATGGATTTTTACTTGTATTGATACGCCTTATATAGGGATCGATGTTGTCTACAATTTTCGAGACTGGATAGGAATTAATTATTCAGAAATCCTTCAGCAATTTTCTTGCATTTGGTCGCAAACGCTTTTGCCTCTCTTATGTACAAATTGCGCTCAACCAGTTCAAGTTGGAGTTGAAGCAATGAAGTTGTTAGATCCTAATAGTCATCGAACAGAAGAATTATGGAAAGAAGTTGGGTGTGAGCTGTGCGAACAACGTGGGACTAAAACACGAGGTGCTGTCTACGAAATTTTGCAAATCGATGATGAGACAAGACCAATTTTGCAGGATTATTTAGAAAACAACATTATTACCCCTTTACCAAATACTAAACATCAGACAATCCAAGATTGTGCTCGCGCCCTTTTGAGAGAAGGAACTGTTGGTATTGAAACATATAAGAGAGTTATCACACAAAATCCCATACTACGTGTTCAACATCTACTCGAACATGAAAAATATCGCTCAGCCCAAATGCAAGATATGTTTAGCCGCTTTGTCACTAGGCAGGTGGTGGATCGGATTATGCACAGCTCAGATTTTGCCGAGATTGTTGCAGGTGAAAGACGTAAAGTAACTTGTGTATTCTGTGACGTGCGTAACTTCACCTCCTATGCCGAAACTGCTTCTCCTGATGATATTTTTGCACTCCTTAATAGTTATTTTCAGGACATCATTGAAATAGTTTTCCAATATGAAGGCACAATTGATAAGTTTATTGGAGACTCAATTATGCTGGTATTCGGTGCTCCAACCGAACAAATCGATCAGGAAATAAGAGCAGTTAATTGCGCGATCGCTATCCAACGCAAGGTAGCTGAAATAAACGAAATGAGGACTAATTTAGATGTTGTCAATCTCGGTATCGGTATTAATACAGGTGAAGTTATAGCTGGTTGTTTAGGAAGCGAACGTCGAATGGACTATACAGTCCTTGGTGATGTCGTGAATGTGGCAGCGCGTCTTGAAAGTAGAGCTATTGCTAAACAGATATTAATCAGCAAGGAAACTTTTACGGCTGTGCAAGACAAAATCTCCTGTCGTTCTGTTGGTGAGTTATCCTTAAAAGGGAAAGCTGACAAACTATCAGCCTTTGAAGTGGTTTATGAATGATCCAAGCTTGTGTGATTTCAAATGTAGCGAGATATATAGCAAGGTCTGATAATGCCGATCGCAATCCAAGTTATTCTGCTGATTTTTACGACACTTTATCAAGCGATCGCTAGCTACTTAGAAGATAAGCGATCGCCCATTGGTCAACTGATTGATGTTGGTGGATATCGGCTGCATCTTTATACTCTAGGAGAAGCCAAACCAACAATCGTGCTAGATCATAGCTTAGGCGGCGTAGAAGGCTATCTGCTGATAGAGGAATTAGCCAAACTAGGAAAAGTATGTATCTGCGATCGCGCAGGATATGGATGGAGCGACCATAGCCCACATCCTCGCACCAGCGGGCAAATTGTAAAGGAACTAGACCTATTGCTAACTCAAGCCAAAATCGAGCCACCTTACATCTTGGTAGGCGATTCCTTTGGTAGTTACAATGTCCGACTATATGCACACTTGTTTCCTCAAAAAGTTTCGGGTATCGTCCTCACCGATGGACTGCATGAGATTGGGATGCTGAATATGCCGCTCCAATTAAAGGCACTCAAGTTGTTTTTTCTGTCAGGCTTTGTGATGTCTATCTTTGGCTCAGCATTTGGGGTTATTCGATTATTGAGAACATGTAGAGTATTTGAATTAATCAAGCCAGAGTTACGGAATTTTTCTGAAGAATCTCGCGATCGCGTGAAGCATTCTTTTTGTCTTCCCAAACATTGGATAACGATGAGCCGAGAGATTATCAATCTAGACAAAAGTTCAGCTCAAGTGAGTGTCGCTAAACATTTTGGCTCATTACCTATCGTTAGCATTAAAGCCTCCTCCTTCTTTAAGCCTGCATTTTGGACTGCATTTATTCCTTTGCGGAGCATTAATCAATTACGAGATAAAATGCACCTTGAGCTAAGCCAATTATCCACAGATTGTCAGCAAGTTGAGGCAAGTCAAAGTGGTCATTTTGTATGGGTAGACCAGCCAGAGCTACTGATAAATGCTGTAAAAACAGCGATCGATAAAATTGCTGCGCATTAAGCATTCTATGGTTTGGCAAAGCGAATCATTCTTGCTGGCGAAGTAAAACTAATATTATTCTTTTTAATCCATCCTTTCTTTCCGTATGGAAACTCTACCCCAATCCAACCATTATCTGTTTGCGACTGAAAAACAGTAAGAACCTCATGCTTTGACATCATACTGACAATGTTTGATCGCGCATCTGGACGTTCCCGAATTTCTACACAATTGCCTAACGTCCATACGAATCGTCTATTTTTACTCTTCCATAGCTGTTCTGCTCGATTCCATTGTGCAACCACTTCTCCTCTGAAAAACTGCAAATCAAAATTTTCGTTGAGACTTGCTCCAGGTAAATCCGTAACTCCGAGATAAACTGTCTTTACTCCATCTGGCTTGACAAAGAGATACATACTCTCTTGACTGGTGTCATCACCCATGTAAAACAATAGTTCTTTTCGCCCATCGCCATCTAGATCTTTATCCAAAGTTAATTTATGAATCCAGTAACTAGCCAGACTAGTGCCATAGGACTGTTCAAGAATGACCTTACCTGTTTGCTGTCCATCAGCATACAAGGTGTATCTCACAAATTTTCCTGATAATGTCTGACAAGCGTTTGAGTCATATTTGGGAACTAAAACTGGACGAATAAAATAGCTGGCAACAATGCGGTCTGGTTTTCCGTTGTTGTCTATATCTTCGTTAATCACAGTTTCAGATTTTGGCAATTCTAAATTAGTCTTTGTGCTTGCCAAAGCAGGAAGACAACTAATTGATGAAAATCCTAAAATTAAAGCGATTCCAAGACTTTTTATCATTTATCCAATTCCAACTGACTTTCTACAAAGCTGAAGAACAATTAGGGATTAACCCAATATCGAATAGTAAGTTGGGTTGTTTGAGGAGACGAACTAATGTTAACTGATGTTCCTGCCCAGCCCCGCAAGTCACTAATTGGAATATTTTCACCGAAGACATAACGCTTTTTCTGAATTGCCCTTTTTTCGAGAGCTTCAGGAAATTCACGAAAAGGATCTAATCCTGTCTGTGTTTCTTTCCTCCACTCTCGTACAAGACTTGCTGCTTTAGTGAGTGCTTCCGCATGTGTTAATAGAACTCCTCGCTTAGTGGGGAACTCAAAAACAAAAACTTGGACAATATTGGTACAAGCATTCCATGTGAGCTTTCCTATCACGTCTCCAGATAACTTTGCCTGTTTTACCCCTTTAGTTTCTTTTAATGTGCAATTATTCTTTAGTGGAGCACTCACGAGCTCTTGTGTAAATGAGCCTGATAAAACCGCGATCGCAAAAAAACAAGATAGAACCTTAATACTCATATCTATCCTCTACAGCAAAATGTGTATCCGCGATCACCATATCGTCACCCGAAGGCTTAATTACAAAAATGAATTGTTGTATCTAAACTATCACATTCGTTCATGAGCGATCGCCCAAAACATCAACACTCTCAACTCACAAGCGATCTCCTCTCAACAAACCAACAACATCATTTTTGTATCAATATTTTTGCTTGAGCCAGCATCTTCCGATATGGTAGGCAAGCTGATAGATTTATCTTCAGTAGCTGTGTTGTCACGCGCCCAATGGCTGTCAATGGATAAATTACGCATTCTTCCATTTGAAAATGCTCTTGCCATTGATCTTGTCTGGGATGGTAGAGTCTGATAACTTCGCCTGTTTCTACATCAATAGAAGCAATATCACTACCCTTAGCTTGATTGCACAGTGAGCAAGATAAAGCTAGATTTTCTTCTGTGGTTTTGCCTCCATGCTTTTCAGCAATTACATGATCTACTTGATGAGAAACTAAAGTTAAGCTTTCGGGAATTAGGCAATATTCACAACAGTTTTGGGCGCGATCGCTGACTAATTTTCTGAGTTTAGCGGAAATATGGCTTTTACTCATTGAATCGGCTGGAGCTTAATCATGGCTTGAGTCTTAGCAAGGCGCACTAGATGTTCGATAAACTCATAATGCTGCCATAGTAGGCGATCGCTTTCATTAAAACCTTGTGTACGATTTTTTTCTAATAGGTCATCAATTTCTTGCTGTGCGTCTGGCGCGAGGCGTAAATTTAAGACTTCTTGAGGGGAGGGCAGTTTGGCTAAAAAGTGCAATATTTCGGTCAATCCCGAAAAGCCGTTATTGGGATTAGCGTTTATTTCTCGCAATCCTAGAGCTAATATTTGCGGCAGATTATCTTGCACAGTAGCGGCGATATCGTCTGGTATGTCTAGGGTGATTTGCATAGGTTAGCAAGTGATTGTTAATGTTAGCTTTTAGAATTCATTTTATCAGATCGCCTAAATCATCAAAACTTTCCCTATACAAGCGATCGCCCATCAACAAACCAACAACATCAAACAGCGATCTCCCCCAATCTCAATCAAAAAGCGATCACTTCAAATATTTCCACTTTTACTACAAAAGTCTTGGGGCTTAGCTCCAATTGTTTACTAAGCGAGAACATTGTTTTCAAGAGATTTTCTAATTTGACATCTGAGAACTTTCAAGAATGAATCATTTCGACTCTCTGCGTCCATAATTAAAGACTCATAAGTCATAACAAATAAGTCTGTCATAAAAGGATTATTCTCATCATCGACGATAATAGGTTGAAGATTAAAAAACATTTGACCATGAGAAAAAAGCTCTTTAAATCCCTGCTCTTTTAAAGAAATTCTAAACTCATTATCAATATCTGTTATTCCGTAAAACCATATTTTCTCAATTTTATTTGGAAAATATTTTAATAGCTTTCTAGCTCTCTGCTTTAATTGGCTTACGACTTCTTCATTCTTGGCTAGAGAAAGTCCTTTTTTCTTTAGCTCCACGACTACAGCACTAAATTTTTGTTCTAAGTTAGGATTACCCGAAAAAACCATCGTTATGTCTGGTCTACTATTATCTTCAACTTTATCTAAAGTTATCTCTTTGATTACTTTAGACATAATCTCATCACTTAGGATTATGTTATAGCTCATGAAACGATCATCTAGCATCCAAACATTATTATTGTAGATGTCGTCATCATGCACTTCTTTCTTTAGTGTCTTTCTCATTGGCACTATTAATTTGTGTAGATCCTCTTCACTATTTTGAGGTGACATTTCTTTAAGCTTTGATATGATTCGAGCGCGGTATATTACGTACTCTGCCAAGGCTCTTGAAGATAGTTCGAGAGCTTTCTCATATCGTGAGTCGTCTAAATTATCACATTCTAAAATCTGTTTTTGTTCACTAAAAAACTTTTTTTGCGCTTCTTCCAAAAATGATGTTTTCTGTATTAAACCTATAGAATCACTTGGGAAATATCCATCTAAATGAGGATATTGTTTGTTAAGTTTATCACTAACTTCTTGATTTTTTGTTTTAACGCTTGGAATATTTGTCTCAATTATTCTGCCAATTTCAGCTCGAAGTTTTGCTTTTAAATTGCGTTCAGTGATTTCGTCAGGCAAGTCTATTCTTTGTCTAGAAGAGTTAGCTTTGCCCTCAAAGTACTCTGATATAAATAAAAACCTCATTTGATATCCATGCGGAATAGAATCAATTAAAATCAATTCATATTTGAGCGCTCTATTATCGATACAAATTGCAGTATAAATAGATCTATCTTTCTCTAAATTATAGTCAATAGAATAATGAATATCAAAATTTGCATAGAAATCTACTGACAAATCTTGGAAAGTTGCTTTCTCTAAATTAGGTAGATCATTAAGATTAAAGTTGATTTTACAAGAGTAAAAGTCATACTCATAATTTGGACAATCTACAGTTAAAGATATTTCAATGTTGAGAATTTCTTCTCTTTCCTTTTTTCTAAAAAACAATGGGAAAAATTGCTCTATCAAGCTTGTTTTTACTTTGTCGGGAATTAAGTAATCATAACTGTATATTTTTTCTTTAATATATTTGCTGAAGTATAAAGTGCTTCCCGATTTGTCTTCTGCATTTTCTAATTCTTCACTTTCTCCATTGAAATTACTGTCAAATGTAAATATTCGTTTCTTAGATGCATAATAACTCTCAATGTTGATTTTCTCGAAATATGATAAGTAGACAAGACGACCTAATCCCTTGTGATCATTGCTTTCTACTTCAAGTAGCCGAGAAAATTTATTGAAATTTTTATTAATAAAGCCTGTTCCATTATCTTCAACTATAAGTTCAAGACTTTTGGGATTATCAAATGACTCAATTTTTATCCTTAACGATATTTTATCTGCGCCAGCATCCAAAGCATTGGCAACTGCTTCAAAATATATTTGTTCATAGGATGGACTTGGATGAAATGTTGAAATTGCTTTACTAAGGTTTATTTTCATAAATATTCATTCGGTTCCTATTTTTCGGATATTTGATTCATACAAACTAATATATAAGAATTGTACAAAAATGGGGGCTTTCGCCCCCAAAACAAACAATTTAATTGATTAGCCTAGCTGCCACCGATACGGGCAACATCGCGGGAGTTGGCTTCAAAGGCGGCGTTTAGGGCATCATCACCACTCAGACCATCTTCTAAGGCTTCCTTAATCGCTTGTAATACCCGCTTGTAATCCTTGGGCATTACCTTCACGAATTTAGGAAGCATCGCATTCCAATCAGAGAGAACTCGTTCACCGATCGCACTCTCTGTATAGTCAACGTGCTGTTGAATCAACTGCTTCAGATCCTTGATTTCTTCGGGATCTTCGAGTTTCTCTAAGCCGACCATCGAAGTATTGCAACGGGTTGCAAAATCGCCTGCCTCATCGAGAATGTAGGCAATACCGCCACTCATACCAGCGGCGAAGTTCCGTCCTGTTAATCCAAGAACGACCACTTTTCCGCCAGTCATATATTCGCAACCGTGATCGCCGATGCCTTCGACTACGGCATTTACGCCAGAGTTCCGCACGGCAAAGCGTTCGCCAGCGATACCGCGAATGTAGACTTCGCCACTGGTTGCGCCGTAGAGAGCGACATTACCAGCGATGATGTTCTCTTCGGCGACAAAGGTCGAAGCTTTATGGGGATAGAGAATGATTTTACCGCCGCTTAGTCCTTTACCGAGGTAATCATTCGTATCGCCTTCGAGTTCCATCGTCACACCAGAGGGAACGAAAGCACCGAAGCTTTGACCAGCAGTACCTTGGAAATGTAGATGTACTGTGTCGTCGGGCAATCCTTCCCAATGGCGCTTGGTGATTTCGTTGCCGAGAATCGTACCGACGGCACGATTGATATTCTTAATGGGAACTACTGCTTCAACGGGTTCGCCATCCACGATCGCAGCTTGACACAAATCCAACAACACAGTCATATCAAGGGATTTGTCTAAACCATGATCCTGTGGGATTTGGCAATAGCGACCAACATCTTCACCGACTTCGGGCTGATAGAGAATCTTCGAGAAGTCTAAGCCCTTGAGTTTCCAATGCTCGACAGCTTGCTTGGCTTCTAGCACTTCAGTGCGACCGACCATTTCATCAAGGGTACGGAAACCGAGTTTCGCCATCAATTCGCGGACTTCCATCGCGATGAAGGTCATGAAGTTGACGGTATGGGCGGGATCGCCTGTGAACTTCTCGCGTAGTTGCGGATCTTGAGTTGCCACGCCAACTGGGCAGGTGTTGAGATGGCAGACGCGCATCATGATACAGCCGAGAGTGACGAGAGGCGCGGTGGCAAAGCCAAACTCCTCTGCACCAAGTAGAGCCGCGATCACAACATCACGACCAGTTTTCATCTGTCCATCGGTTTCCACAACAATGCGGCTGCGGAGGTTGTTGAGAACGAGGGTTTGGTGGGTTTCCGCGAGTCCAAGTTCCCAAGGTAAGCCAGCGTGTTTGATCGAAGTTTGGGGTGATGCGCCAGTGCCGCCATCGTAGCCAGAGATGAGAACGACATCAGCGTGAGCTTTGGAAACCCCTGCGGCGATCGTGCCTACGCCGACTTCCGATACTAGCTTGACACTGACACGGGCAGCGCGGTTGGCATTTTTGAGATCATGGATCAACTCAGCGAGGTCTTCGATGGAGTAGATGTCATGGTGGGGAGGAGGTGAAATCAAGCCGACACCTGTGGTGGAGTGGCGAACTTTGGCAATCCAAGGATAGACTTTCTTTCCAGGGAGTTGACCGCCTTCCCCTGGTTTTGCGCCTTGAGCCATTTTGATTTGAATCTCTTTGGCTTGGGAGAGATACAGACTGGTTACACCAAAACGTCCTGAGGCAACCTGTTTGATCGCACTATTTTTGGAATCGCCTTGCTCGTTTGTCCATGTGTAGCGATCAGGATCTTCGCCGCCTTCGCCTGTGTTAGACTTGCCGCCGATGCGATTCATGGCGATCGCCAGAGCCTCATGAGCTTCCTTCGAGATCGAGCCATAGCTCATCGCGCCAGTTTTGAAGCGGCTTAAAATTGATTCAATGGGTTCTACTTCTTCAATGGGAATTGATTCGCGGGATTTGAAATCGAGCAAGCCGCGCAGGGTGAAATGTTGTTGATTCTGTTCATTGACTAAACTCGAATATTTCTTGAACAGTTCATAGTTGCCATCGCGCACGGCCTTTTGCAAGGCGTGAATTGTTTCAGGGCTGAACAGGTGGGCTTCGCCATCCTTGCGCCATTGGTAATCGCCACCGACATCGAGGGTGTTGCCACTAGCGGGACGATCGGGGAAGGCGTGGGTGTGACGAGCGATCGCTTCATGGGCGATTACTTCCAAATCTGCGCCTTCGATGCGTGAGGCTGTCCAAGTGAAGTATTTCTTGATCACATCTTGATTCAATCCAACCGCTTCAAAGATTTGAGCACCTCGATAGCTTTGGATGGTGGAAATACCGATTTTGGATGCAACCTTGGTTACGCCTTTAGTTGCTGACTTGATGAAGTTCTTAACCGCAGTTTTGAACTCGACATTGACTAAGAGACGTTGATCGATCATGTCTTTGATGGTTTCAAAGGCAAGATAGGGATTAATCGCGCCGCAACCATAGCCAATCAAGAGCGCGAAGTGATGCACTTCTCTAGGTTCGCCAGATTCGAGGACTAAGCCGACTCTGGTTCTTGTGCCTGTGCGGATGAGATGGTGATGTAAGCCTGATACAGCAAGCAATGCAGGAATTGGCGCGTTAGCAGGATCAACACCGCGATCGCTAAGAATTAAAATATTCACACCATCAGCGATCGCTTGATCCGCCTTGGCACAAATTTCATTAATCGCCGATTCTAATCCCGATACACCAGATTTAGAATTGAACAAAGTGGAAAGAGTGACGGATTTAAAACCACCTTCGTTAATATGCTTCAACTTTGCAAGTTCCGCATCGCTGAGAATAGGAGTCTTTAGCTCGATCAAGTGACAGCTTTCTGGTTCTGGCTTTAAGAGATTTCGTTCTGCACCAATAGTAGTTTCGGCAGAAGTAATAATCTCTTCACGAATAGAGTCAATCGGTGGATTGGTAACCTGTGCGAATAGCTGTTGGAAATAATCGTAGAGAAGTTTGGAACGATTGGAAAGAATCGCTAGCGGTGTATCGGCTCCCATTGCGCCCACAGCTTCCACACCATCGCGTGCCATGGGAGTTAATAGCAAGCGCAAATCCTCAAAGGAATAGCCGAACGCCATTTGTCTTTGAGTTAGAGGAATTGCTTCGGCTTCAGTCGCGTCACCATCCTTGAGATTGGCAATGTCCACCATATGCTGATTAATCCATTCACGGTATGGATGCTCAGTCGCGATTTGATGCTTGATTTCTTCATCAGCAACAATCCGCCCCTCTTCCATATTCACAAGGAACATCCGCCCTGGCTGTAAGCGACCCTTCGATTCAATCATTTCAGGAGCGATGTCTAATACACCTGCTTCCGACGCGAAGATCACCAAATCATCCTTAGTGACGTAATAGCGAGAAGGGCGCAAGCCATTGCGATCCAACACAGCGCCGATCATCGTGCCATCAGTGAAGGCGATCGAGGCAGGCCCATCCCAAGGCTCCATCAAACAGGAGTGATATTCGTAAAATGCTTTCTTCTCATCACTCATGGACTCATGGGCTGTCCAAGGCTCAGGAATCATCATCATCACGGCATGAGGAAGCGATCGCCCTGCTAGCACTAACAATTCCAAAGCGTTATCAAAAATCGTCGAGTCACTGCCTTCAATGTTGATTACGGGCTTGATCTTCGAGATATCATCACCAAACAAATCCGACTCAAACATCGACTGACGGGCGATCATCCAGTTAGTATTGCCGCGCAAAGTATTAATTTCGCCATTGTGGGCAATGTAGCGGTAAGGGTGCGATCGCTCCCAGCTAGGGAAAGTATTGGTACTAAAGCGGGAGTGAACTAGAGCCAGAGCGCTCTCCATGTCGGGATCGTGCAGATCATGGGCGTAATACTGTCCGACTTGAGCCGTCATCAACATCCCTTTATAGACGATGGTGCGACAGGAAAGGCTAGAGGGATACCAATAGGCATCAATATTTGAGGCGCGAATGGCGGTGTGGGCAAGCTTGCGAATTACAAATAATTTGCGATCGAAAGCGAGGTCATCAGCAAGATCGGGCGATCGCAAAATAAATACTTGCTGCATGAATGGCTCGCTCGATTGCGCTGTCGCCCCCAAGGAAGAATTATCGGTGGGTACATCGCGCCAGCCTAAAACTTTTAAACCTTCAGACTCAACCAACTTTTCAAAAGCCTGTCTGCCATGCTTACGAGTCTCAGGATCTGGCGAAGCGTAAACCATGCCCACGCCATATTGACCAACCTCTGGCAAAATAATATTTGCAGCGGCGGTTACCTTTACCAAAAACTTATGAGGAATCTGCATCAAAATCCCAGCACCATCACCCGTATTTGTCTCGCAACCGCACGCGCCGCGATGTTCCAAGTTCTCCAAAATCGTCAGCCCCTGCTCAACGATCGCATGGGATTTCTTTCCTGATTTATGGACAATAAAGCCGACCCCACAAGCGTCATGTTCAAATTGGGGATCGTATAAACCTTGTTTTACGGGCAGTGCGTTGCTATTCATCATGGACTGAAAGGGATGTTGTTAAAGAACTATTATGTGAGCTTCATCGTAATCGGGTAGTTACGATCGCTACTTTGGATTGTACTAATAAATCTCTGACTTAGGTAGGATGTTTTAAGGAATTGATCATCTATTGAGTAGATCAAATGATGCTCAGAGCCGTTTTTGTTGCCCTTACTACGAAACCAAACAAGTTAAAATTGTCTTAAACTAGCCATAAGGAATTCATTGATGCTGAGCTAATAAATCTGAGCAAATAGGCGCAGACACATACTTTTAAGCGAGGATCACTTTATTATGGGGAATATCTAGCATTTTTTACGCAGCTTTTGTATGACTGCTCCCGACTGTAAAGATCACAAATCCCAACGCGATCGCCAGATGTCTCTCAAGATATTGCTGATTGTTCCTTTCGTGACGCAAGTGATTTTGGCGGTGGGGATTACAGGATGGCTATCGGTACAGAACGGACGTGAAGCAACTCAGGAGTTAGCTCCCCAAATCGGACAAGAAGTAACCAACACGATTGAAGCCCATGTGAGAGGTTACTTCGATGCACCTTTAGAAATTTTGCAGTCTCATGGAGCTATGGCAAGGGCAGGCTATTTGAATTTTGAGAATTTAAATAGTTTAGATAAGATATTTTGGCAACAGATGCGCCAAGCCCAAAGTTTATATTTTTTCTACGCAGCAAATCCCCAAGGGCAATTTATTGGTGTCGAGCGTAGGGAAGGTAATGCTTTAGTATTACATCAATCTTTCTTGCCAAATTCATCAGCTTCACAGCAAAAATTAATCTATCGATTAGATAATGTTGGGAAAATCCTAAACCAGATTGAGGCGAATATTTACGATCCTCGCGATCGCCCTTGGTATAAAAGTGCTGTCAAGGCTCGTCAAGCTGTTTGGAGTCCGATTTATCTGTTTGTGGCGCGTCCGATTTTAGGGATTACGGCTTCTTTGCCGATTTATAATGAATCTGGTAACTTACGCGGAGTAATTGCGATCGATTTGACGCTGGCTCAAATAGGTGACTTTCTACGCCAACTAAAAATCGCTAAAACAGGACAAGCTTTCATTCTCGAACCATCAGGAGAGATCGTCGCTACATCAACTTCTGAAGCACCTTATATTTCCATAGATAAAAAACAACAACGCATTCATGCTAATAAAAGTCAAAATCCTTTACTGCGATTGATTTTTCAAAATCTTCAACAAAAGTATCCTAATTCTACTGATATTCCTAAGCATCTACAGATCCAAATGGAATGGGAAGGTGCGACTCAATATGTCCAGATTACGCGATTGCAAAATGAACAGGGTCTAGACTGGTTGATGCTCGTAGCCGTTTCGGAACAAGACTTTCGCGATCGCATTAATATTAATACACGCAACACAATCGTCTTATGTGCTTTAGCCTTTATATTGGCTAGTGTAACAGGCTTCTATACATCAAAGTGGATTGCTAAACCAGTAGAGAAATTAATCGATGCTTCGCATTTGCTGGCAGAGCTCTCTGCCTCAGCCGATCTTGCCACGGGTCATCCCTATAAACCTATTCAAACAGCGAATGTTCGAGAGCTGTCAATTCTGGCTGATTCCTTTAATCAAATGGCGCAACAATTGCAAATCTCTTTTACGGAGCTTGCCCAAAGTAAAGAAGAATTAGAAATTCGGGTGGAACAGCGTACTTCTGATTTAAAAACCAGTGAGACTAAATACCGTACCCTTGTTGAAGCGGCAAATTGCATCATTTTACGGAGAGATATTGCTGGCACAATTAAATTTATTAATGAATATGGGGTAACCTTCTTTGGATTTCATAATCAAGATGAGATGGTTGGGAGAAATATTAGTGGAACTATTATCAAGAATAGTGATGATACAACTATTACTGATTTGCTGAACTGGATGGGAA
The DNA here is from genome assembly GCF_006937785.1 of Pseudanabaena sp. UWO311. Lineage (GTDB taxonomy): Bacteria > Cyanobacteriota > Cyanobacteriia > Pseudanabaenales > Pseudanabaenaceae > Pseudanabaena. Next base: position 14,396 of record NZ_SJEE01000020.1, on the reverse strand, counting down.
ATAGCACTAAGGCTCCCCAAGTTTCTATGTTTCAAGAAAGTCAAAACATTCGCAATGATGGAGAGGAAGTTTGGATATCTTGGGCGAATTGCCCTATTTTGGATGGTTCGGGAAAGTTGGTTGAGGTTCTGTCGATTGGAATTGATATTACGGAAAGAAAGAAAATAGAGTCCACTCTTGAAGAGTTTGTGAGTTTGCAAAGAGCTACCTTTGAATCGATTGCCGATGGCGTAGTTGCCGTGGATCAGCTTGGTCATGTCAATAGTTATAACCAGCGCTTTGTCGATATGTTCTCGCTATCTCCAGAGATTTTATCTGCAAACAATACTGATCTTCGATTGGAGTTTCTATCGACAATGATGATTGATCCTCAAGACTTTATGCTGCGATCGCAAGAGTTCTATCGTCATCCTGAACACGAAAGTTATGATTTGCTAGAACTGATAGATAGCAGAGTATTGGAACGTTATTCCCGTCCACAGAGGATTGGCAATCAGATTATTGGACGTGTATGGAGTTTTCAAGATATAACTGCTCGCGTGAGAGCGGAGCAAGCTCTCGAAGAACAAAAAACTTATTTGCGATTAATCATTGATAGTATTCCGCAACAGATTTTCTGGAAAGATACCAATCTGGTTTTCCGAGGCTGTAATAAAAATTGGGCGATGTCTGCTCAATTAGAAACTCCAGAAAGCGTAGTGGGCAAAACTGATTACGATCTAATTGGAAATCTTGAGTTAGCAAATGTATTTCGCGCCCATGATCAACAAATAATGGAATCGAATATTCCTGAAATGCATGTAATTCAGCGGAAGCTTAATCCAGATAAGTCGGGAAAATCAATATGGCTAGATATTAGTAAGTTGCCAATTATTGATGCTGAGGGCAAGACTATTGGTATTTTGGGTGTACTTGATGATGTTACCGAACGAAAACTTGCCGAGGAAGCACTTCATAGTGAGCAAGAAAAATCCGAGAAGTTATTATTAAACATTTTGCCTAAAGCGATCGCCGATCGCCTCAAACAATTTCACGGAGTTATTGCCGATAGCTTTGAGTCAGTCACTGTTCTTTTTGCCGATTTGGTGAGCTTTACCAGAATGTCCTCAGAGCTCTCTCCTCAGGAACTTGTCGATCTGCTAAATCTAATTTTTTCTAATTTTGATACCCTTTGCGAAAAGTATGGATTGGAGAAAATCAAAACCATCGGTGATGCCTACATGGTGGCAGGTGGTATTCCTCTTCCGACAGAAGATCATGCGGAGGCGATCGCATCTATGGCATTAGATATGGTTGATAAAGTGAATGAACTTAGCAAATTGACAGGTAAACCACTACAAATCCGTATCGGTATTCATACGGGGGCTGTAATTGCGGGGGTAATCGGCACACAAAAGTTTATTTACGATCTCTGGGGTGACACGGTGAATGTGGCGAGTCGGATGGAGTCCCACAGTGAAGTTGGTAAAATCCAAGTGACTGCCGCTACCTATGAACTACTAAAACATAAATTTGATTTAGTCGAGCGTGGCGTGATCGAAGTCAAGGGCAAAGGATTAATGCAAACCTATTGGCTTACCTCTTCCCCAAAATAAAAAGATTGCGCTTCGCGCAATCCTTTTATTTACATCCAGTCATCGTCGTCATCATAAGACACTCGCGTATTTGGACGACGACGGTCATCTTCATCTTTACCGCGTTTATTGCGACTTGCAAAACTACCGATACTTTCAAGGATGCCACCGAATAGATCATCATCTTCATCGTCATCATATTCATCATCTTCAGCATAGAGTTCAGTTGATAGCGCATAGAGAGCTTCTTGTAACTCCGACTGAGAACGATCAATTAGGGCATCATCTTCTTTTGCGATCGCATCTCTTAGTTTTTTGATTGATCCCTCAATTTGTTTACGGCGTTCGTAACTGAGCTTATAGCCATAGTTCAGCGCTAATTCCTTCAGTTGTCGCTCTGCCCCAACGGCGAGATTATCAGCTCGATTTAATTTCTCGATGCGTTCTCGTTTAGCGCGATCGCGATCGGCAAATTGCTCCGCCTCCGTGACCATGCGCTGCACTTCTTTTTCATCCAAGGTCGAAGCGCCCTTGATCGTGACACGGCGTTCAACTCCCGTGCGGCGATCGCTAGCGGTCACTGCCAAGATCCCATCGGTATTTAAGTCAAAAGTGACATCAACTTGAGCTACGCCACGAGGTTGCGGATCAAGTCCACTTAATTTAAAGCGTCCCAAAGACTTGTTATATTCCGCAAGATCTCGTTCGCCTTGGATCACATGGATTTCCACAGAAGTTTGATTGTCTTCGGCTGTGGTAAATAATTCCATCTTGCGACAAGGAATCGTTGTATTTCGAGGAATCAAGCGCTTGACCACGCCGCCCGAAGTTTCTACGCCGAGGGACAATGGGGTGACATCGAGCAGTAAAACATCCTTAATTTCACCTGACAAAATGGCAGCTTGAACGACTGCGCCGATCGCGACAACTTCATCGGGATTTACACTTTGGCTAGGTGGTTTGCCGATCGCTCTTTCTACCATTTCCTGTACCGCAGGAATGCGCGTCGAGCCGCCCACTAAGACCACTTCATCGATTTGGCGAGGACTAATTTGAGCATCGCGCAACACACGATCAAGGGGAATTTGTAAACGCTCTAATAAATCTGCACTTAAGCGCTCAAACTGCGATCGCTTTAAACTTGTTTCTAAATGTAATGGGCCTTCTGCTGTCGCCGTGATGAATGGCAGATTAATCTCAGTAACTCCCACCGTTGAAAGTTCAATCTTGGCTTTTTCCGCAGCTTCGGTGAGACGTTGCAGAGCTTGTCGCTCTTTACGGAGATCCACACCATCGGATTTTAAAAATTCTTCAGCAAGATAATTCACAATTTGGCGATCGAAATCATCACCCCCCAATTGTGTATCCCCTGTCGTTGCTTTAACCTCAAATAAACCGTCACTAACTTCTAGCACCGACACATCAAACGTGCCGCCGCCAAGATCAAATACTAAAATTTTCTTATTCGTTTTCTTATCTAAGCCATAGGCTAACGATGCAGCCGTCGGCTCGTTTAAAATTCGCTTGACTTCGATCCCCGCAATTCTGCCAGCGTCCTTAGTTGCCTGTCTTTGTGAGTCATTAAAATAAGCAGGAACCGTAATTACTGCACCCGTTACAGGTTCTCCCAAATATCGACTCGCTTCATCTACGAGTTTGCGAATTATCATTGCCGAAATTTCTTCAGGGGCAAAATCTTTTTCAAGTCTAGAACTGCGTAACTTGATATTGCCTTGATCGTCGCGACGGATTGTATAGGGAACACGCTTAGTTTCAGCCGAGAGTTCACTATGTTTTCGTCCGATAAAGCGCTTGACAGAATAAAAGGTATTGTCAGGATTTAGCACCGCTTGCCGACGGGCCATTTGTCCGACAAGACGTTCACCATCTTTAGTAAAGCTAACAACGGAGGGGGTGGTGCGGCTACCTTCTGAGTTTGCAATCACTATGGGTTTGCCACCTTCCATAACGGCTACCACAGAGTTTGTCGTACCCAAGTCAATACCTACAATTTTGCCCATGCTTGACGTATATACCTCTTCACTTCCCAAGACTGCTTATTAAACAGCTTAACAATTTTTGATTTTGCTTTACTTTAGCTAATATCCTAGCTCTAAACATCACGCTTATAGACAAAGGGGACTAACCCCCTTGTCAGAAGATTAGTTATTTAGCCAAAAACTTTGTTTTTCCATGCATTGAGTCCATCAACGAGCTCTTTGCGAGTATCGGCAAGTAATAGGTATCGATAGACAAACCATACTGAGTAGCCAAACCCAACTAATTCAAACACGCTAGGTAACACAGGTAGTTTATTTAAGAAGTCTACAAGTGTTGAGGTGGCGATCAATAGAGGAATAGTAATGATAATGATGATTGCCAAAGTGAGGTTAGATTTCTTGCCTTCCCCAAAGTATTCCTCCCAAAGCTGTTTGACTTTTTCCCAAAGATCGTAGCTAATTTTTAGTGAGTCATCGACCGAGGTCGATGCAGCTGTCACTGCTGTTGTCTCAGGAGTAGATGGCACTGGCTTTACAGTTTCGGCTAGATCTTCTGCGATCGCTTCAACATTGTCTTCTTTAGGTCCCATAATTTGTTTGATCCTATTGATCAGTCAGTCACGATGGGGAAATTTTAACAATATTTGTAGCGTTTTGTTTGCAGGATCGTTCTAACAGAGTGGTTGTTATTTCAAAAGAGATGAGGCGTTTTGCCCCATTTCTTTTGGGATTTTTTAAAGCTGCTGTTGTCAGACTTGTTAAGGCTTAAAATCCGAGTGTGAGGTGTCGCGATACATGGCATCAGACTCTCTAATACCAATTCACAAAAGTGTAACGACACTTTTGTGAATTGAAAACCAAACCCCGTAAGGGTTTTAAAAGCACTAAATGGTTATGTTATTTTGTGCTTTTGTATAATAGTGGCTATGGCTACAGCTTTTTGTAGGAATAGAGATCGAAATATAAAAAAAGAAAAAGAGACGAGGTGCTTTACGCCCTATCTCTTTTGGGTAATTTAAAAGGATTTTGAAGATTTCTTTAAACTTTTTTCAAAGAATGTTCAAATTGGCTGCGATTTTCAAATACATCAAATAAAGCTTTCATTGAGGTTGCTTCTAGCAAAAAGCTGATATATTCGCTGATTGAGCAGAGAGCAAACTTACAGCCGATCGCTTTAGCGCTCCTCAAAGCAAAAATTAAAGCCCCTAAACCTGAGCTATCCATCTGTTTTAAATGTTTTAGGTCAATAAGTAATACATCAGGTTTCCGATCTAATACGCTGCTAGCTTGCTGACGAAAATGGTTAGTACTGGTTGCATCAAGATGACCTGTTGGTTGCATTACTTCAATACGCATTGCTTATTCTCCTTTTCCCCAATTGCGAGGTACTAAAAATATCTGAATTGAGCTAATAAATTATTAATTAAAAATTTAACTAAAATGTCTAGATGTGTCTCAGGAAGGATAATTCTATATAAAGTGTTAAGTTGAAAAATTATTTTTTTGTTTAAAAATTAATTCATACAAGCCAAACAAAGCTTGGCTTTTCAACTGTAATTTTTTATTTCATGTAAGCATCCTACTTCCTAGATTCAATATTTCTTTATCCAAAAGTTATGAAAAGGTTATTTCTAAAGTTATCAATATGTTTGTAGAACATGAAAACCAGACAATAAAGGCAGCCGCGCTGCCTTTATTGTCTGGTTTTTCGTGATACAGACCTGCGATCGCTTAAATACCAGCGCCAAGGAATATCAGCTCCTTGTGTAATGCCGATTCTGATGGTTTGGTGAATTGGTTCACCAAAATCTGGAGATCGCGCTTCTACCCATAAATCGAAATCTGGGTGCAAAGTAATGCCGTCTAGCTGGCGATCAATTTTTAACAAGCGACAAAGTTTGCCTGGCCCTGCACCTGCCCGATGAGGCTTTTCCTGAAGATTGTGCCAACTCGGTAAGCGATCACATTCGATCGCACGAATTAAAACTGCACTACAAAAATCTTCGCGATCGGTGACGATATTGACGCAGTGATACATCCCATAAATTAAATAGACATAAACTGTACAGGGTGAGCCGAAAATTGCTCGATTACGTTTAGTCTTGCGTCGATAGCCATGACAAGCTGGATCGGTCGCGTCATAGGCTTCAGTTTCGACAATAATTCCCAGATATTCAAGTCCGTCAATTCGTCTAACTAAAGTGCATCCCAATAGTTCAGGCGCAACTTCATAAGCTGGTCGAGCAAAAAAGGATTTTTCTAGCAGCATCAAAAACTCCAAACCCAAAAGGCGCAAAGTTCCTTTTTTCTATACGGGGCAATTTACCCAACTGCTTACCCCATCAAGCCAAAATTCTTTTTTCCAGATCGGCGCATCTGTTTTTAAAGTGTCGATCGCATAACGACAAGCCTCAAACGCTTCAGCCCGATGCGGTGAACCAATGGCGACTAAAACGCTAATTTCGCCAATTTTAAGTTTGCCTAGCCGATGATGAATGACAACTTCAGTAATATCTGGAAATTTCTGATGGCAGCGATCGCTAATATTTTGAAAAACTTGTAAAGCCATAGACTCATAGGCTTGATAGTCTAAATAGTCAACGGCTCTTCCTCCCGTTTGATTGCGTACCATCCCACTCATTAATACAACTGCCCCATTACAAGCATTGTCGGCGATCGTATAGACAGCCGACACATCTAAAACATCATGAGTAAGTCGAAAATGGTTAAACATTCTTGATCAACTTGTTATCGACCAGCTAGGTCTCGGCTTGTAATGCTTATTTATATTAATCTTCGTGTTCTTCAAACTGATCAACTAATCCCTTGTTTGGTGGTCCAAAAGACACGTATATCGCATAAGCCGTTAAGCAGATCACACATACGGCGACAGTCACCGCGATCGAAGTTGCATTTTCCATGAATTGAACCAATGATTTGAGTTATTCTAAATTACAATTATACTATTTTGTAACAATCCTTTTAAGAAGACTAAGTTATGTCACAACGTACCCGCCTTGGCGATATCCTCAGACCCCTAAATGCAGAATACGGTAAGGTTTCTCGCGGTTGGGGAACTACACCTCTCATGGCTGTATTCATGGGCTTGTTCCTTGTATTTCTGGTAATCATCCTCCAGTTGTACAATGCCTCGTTGATCCTTGATGGTGTCAACCTCAATTGGGGCGGCTAATTTTCTAGCTATCCTGATCAATACATTAAAGGCACGCATAGCGTGCCTTTAATGTATTGCAGCCGAAATTTGCATTGTCAAAACCAAGTTTAGTTTTTTTAGATTTACGAGTCTGAAAACCCTAAACTTGGTTCCATAACTTAGAATTGTTGGTATCGCAGCAATTCTTGTTAATAGTTTTGTGTCCTATAAAAAAGGTCTTCTCAATGAATATTTTTGGTATTGGCTTGCCTGAAATGATTCTGATCATGCTCGTGGCACTCTTGATATTTGGTCCAAAAAAGTTGCCAGAAATTGGACGCAGTATGGGTAAAGCCATTAAAGGTTTTCAAGATGCTTCCCGCGAATTTGAATCTGAATTTAAGCGTGAAGCTGATCGCTTAGAGCAACCTGCACCCATTGCAGAGAAATCTCCTGCTCCAGTAATCTCCGATGTTGCTACCCCAGTAGCTAGCTCTGTAGCTACATCTTCAGAAGAAACTAAGGAAGTAGTAACTGCCTCGGATGCTTGAGACTCAATCTATTTCTTTAATTGTGGGGCTTGGTAACCCTGGCACGGAATATGAGCGCACCCGTCACAATATTGGATTTATGACGGTTGATCGCTTAGCCACATCTTGGAACATCTCCCTTGGCAAAGAAAAGCGATTTTATGGCATTTTTGGCGAAGGGAGATTATCGACTCGATTAGCTAGTAGCGGTAAAATTCGTTTGCTCAAGCCCACCACATATATGAATGTTTCAGGACAGTCTGTACGAGCCTGTGCCGATTGGTTTAAGGGAAATCCTGAAAATATTTTGGTTATCTATGACGATATGGATTTGCCACTTGGAAAATTACGATTGCGTCCCTCAGGCTCCGCAGGCGGGCATAATGGCATGAAATCTATAATTTCGCATCTGGGTACGCAAAACTTTCCTCGGCTTCGTCTTGGTATTGGGCGCGGGGGCAAAAATGATGTTGACGGCGCGATCGCGTCCAAAGCAAATCAAAATGTTACTAACCACGTTTTAGGAGGTTTTTCAACTTCGGAAACTAAAATCTTGCCTGAAATTTTTAACCTTGCCGAATCTACGGTCACAAGCATTTTAGCGGATGGTCTAGAAAAGTCGATGAGCTTATACAACAGTCGTAGTATTGATATTTAAATTGCATTGACTGAGCTTTACACAACTCCATTTAAGCTCATCTAAGCCTAAAGGATTTGCTGGTTTGTCCTTCCTAAACTTTTTAGGACTACTTACAGGGTATGATAAGACGGATTTTTATGAATCTTAGATATATCTTAAGTAACTAAATTACAGAGATACATAAGTACCATTTAATCGTAGTGATGAGGAGAATGTAATTTATGAAAGCCATGATTTTGGCTGCGGGTAAAGGTACTAGAATCCGCCCGATCACGAATATTATGCCCAAACCCATGATTCCGATCATGCAAAAGCCTGTGATGGAGTTTCTAGTTGAGTTACTCAGACAGCACGGCTTTGATCAGATCATGGTTAACGTTAGCCACTTGTCAGAAGAGATCGAAAACTATTTTCGAGACGGTCAAAAGTTTGGCGTACAGATGGCATATTCCTTTGAAGGAACCATCATTGATGGCAAACTGCAAGGCAGTGCACTTGGGTCGGCTGGTGGGCTCAAAAAAATCCAAGATTTCTCCCCATTTTTTGATGATACCTTTGTTGTCCTATGCGGTGATGCTTTAATCGATCTTGATCTCACCTATGCGGTGAACTGGCATCGTCAGAAAAAATCTCTAGCTACGATTATTACAAAGACTGTGCCGAGGGATCAGGTATCGAGCTATGGAGTTGTAGTTACGGACTCTGATGGCAGAATTAAGCAGTTTCAGGAAAAGCCAAGCGTTGAAGCTGCGCTTAGCAATACGATCAATACAGGGATTTATATTTTCGAGCCAGAAATCCTCGACTATGTTCCTTCAGGGGTAGAGTTTGATCTTGGTAGTGACTTATTTCCCAAGCTGGTGGCAGATAATTTGCCTTTCCATGCAATCTCTATGGATTTTCAATGGGTTGATATTGGTAAAGTTCCTGACTATTGGCAAGCCATCCAAGATGTACTCTCAGACAAAATTAAAAACGTGAATATTCCTGGGCATGAAATTAAGCCAGGAGTTTATACAGGCTTAAATGTCTCTGTGAATTGGGATAAAGTTGATATCCGTGGACCCGTCTATATTGGTGGTATGACCCAAATCGAAGATGGTGCGACCATCATTGGTCCCACGATGATCGGACCTAACTGTCATGTTTGCAGTGGTGCTGTGGTTGAACGTAGCGTAATTTTTGAGTATTCACGCTTATCAGATGTGCGGTTAGTCGATAAATTGGTGTTTGGTCGTTATTGTGTTGATAAAACAGGTGCAACTATTGACTTGCAAGCTGCCGCTCTAGATTGGTTAATTACCGATGCTAGACACCAGCAGAAATCTCAGTCTCCTTTAGAGCTTTCTAAATCTCCTTCTTAAAATAATGGCAGCGCATTAGCGCTGCCATTATTGTTTATCTGCCACGTACTCGCATAAATTGGTCGATACCGCGCGCGATCGCATCCGCCATCCGTTTTTGATAATCTGGGCTATTTAAATTTCTAGCTTCTGTTGGATTTGTGACATAGCCAGTTTCAACTAAAATTGCAGGCATTGAAGTTTTGGCAATTACATAAAAACCTGCGCCTCTAACAGAGCGATCATTTGCCCCTGTGCCAGAAATGATCTGTGAATGTACATAGCTAGCCAACTCTCTACCAATTGTTGAGTTACGGGAATGATAGGTTTCTACGCCACTGATGCCACTATTTCCAGGAGCTAAGGAATTGGCGTGGACACTTACAAACACATCAGCATTGATCCTTTCAGCTGCGGCAACACGGGGTTCCAAGTCGATTTCCACATCATTAGTACGAGTGTAATAAACGGTATAACCCATGCTTTGTAGGGCTTGACCTAGTTTCAGACTGATTGGTAAAACTACATCTTTTTCTTGGATGCCGTTACCAACAGCACCTGGATCATTACCACCATGACCTGCATCAACGAATATTACGCCCCGACGGCGATCGCCTGTATTCTGTGGATTTGGGATAGAAGGATTATTATTTGGTAAAGGGTTTTGATTATTGGGAAATGGCGAATTACTATTTAACGAAACTTGTAATTGGATTTGTTGATTTGTGAATCTTTGAGTTTCACGAACTTGCCAACCTGCGATCGTTTTAATTGCAATTTCGACAGAGCTGCCAACTTGTGAGAGACGAATTCTTTCAATTGGACTATTGGCTGTGAGACTGGGACGTTGCAGGTTAGATGAAATCTTGGCATTGGCAACAATTACATTAAATATTCCAGAGGTACGATCTAGTCTTGTTTGATAGTTGAATGGTTGGTTGGCAAAAATTAGCAATTGTCCAGTACTACTAAAACTCAACCTTTCAATCACAGCATGGCTTGATATTGTACTTGGAGGATTGATTGGTGTGGGACCAGGACTTGTGGGGTTGGAGTCGATGGGTATTGCTTGAGCAACTTGATTTTCTGGGCTGAGTAAAAGCGTATTGGTTGCAGCAATGTACTGACTTTTCCATGTAATTTTGCTGTTGGGATCGTTACTATCTAAGTCAAAAACTAATCTAGTTATTTCAGGACTATTTTGAAACTGAGCTACTCTAACCTGCTTGACTCCAAACCGATTGATCGGCAGATTGGCTTGATGTAATTCCTTTGCTAAGGAAGTATTTTGCAAATCTAAGATCAGACGAGAGGGGTTATCTTCTCTTTGTATACGGATCTGTGGATTGGCATTCATATTCAACATCAAGCCATTGGTAGCAGGTCTAATATTCTTTAGCTTTATTGCATCAGATTGATTAGCCGTATTTAGAGACTGTGCCTGTAATTGCTCCAATACAGGTATTCCATAGCTGGTAGCTACGGTCATAAAAATTCCGACTGCTAGTTGTCGATATCGCAAAATATTTCTCCCAATGGTGTAAAGATCCAAAAGATGAGCTAAACGGATTGATTTTGGAAAGATTATTGACTTCGATTAGGTTGATCGTCCCACTATTTATCTTCGATAAGATCTTAAAAATTGATCGATTCCTTTGGCGATCGCAGCTGCCATTCGCTCTTGATAGGAGCTATTGACCAATCTTGCCGCTTCTGATGGATTTGTAATAAATCCAGTTTCCACCAGAATTGCGGGCATCGAAGTGTTGACAATCACATGAAATCTAGCCGACCTCACACCACGGTCAGTTGCACCTGTACTAGCAATAATTTGCTCATGTACAAATTCTGCAAGATTCTTACCTAGAGACGCACCTGGAGCATGATAAGTTTCAACCCCATTTACCTGTGATGCACTTGCATCTAAAGAATTTACATGAACACTCACAAATGCGCTCGCTCTGGCATTCTCTGCCATCTGCACTCTTGGCTCTAAGTCGAGATCAATATCCTCAGTGCGCGTATACATCACAGAATATCCCATCTGTTGCAATATCCTGCCTAGCTGTTTACTCATTGCCAGCACAATATCTTTTTCGTAAACTCCATTTCTGGTAGCTCCCACATCTGGCCCCCCATGCCCAGGGTCAATTACGACTAACTGACGACCATTATTATTACTATAGCTAGGCTGAATTTGCGATCGCGGATTTTGAGGATTACCTGTTGCGACTTGTCCAACACTCTCCAACTGCAAGGAAATCGCCTGTGTATTGGTTCTCGCGGTTTCGCGAATTTGCCAACCCGCAAGCGCTTTTACACTCACAACTACTGCATCCCCCACCTGATTGAGCCGAATTTGCTCAATAGGACTATTAGATCCTAAGATTGGGCGGCGTAACTGTGATGAAATCCGAGTTGAAGGAATTGTGACATTGTAAGTATTAGTTGCTAAATCTAGGCTAGTACGATAGCTGATCGCTCGACTAGCCTGAATTACTAGTTGCCCGTAACCATTAAATGACAAACCATCAATAGTTGTTGCTAAATTGTTATTAGCTACAGTCGAGCCCGTCACTGGTAAATTGCTGGGATTATTTGAAGTTCCTGATATTCCTAAGGGACGAAGTACCAATAATCCTCTTGTTTGATCAAAAGAACTTTGCCAACTGGCAGGACTATTATTATCAAGATCAAAAACTAACCGAGCGATCGCAGGGGACTTTTGAAACTGGGCTACCCTAATTTGTTTGACCCCATAGCGATTCACAGCTATTAGAGAGTTGTGTATCCATGGTGCAACTTCTGTGGTCTGTAAATCTAAAATAATGCGATCGGGACTAGCTATCCGCGATGCACTCATCTTGGGAATGCCGTTGATCTGTAAAACTAATCCATCAGCACTAACTTGAACATTGCGGAGCTGTAGCTGCTGAATCGAAGATGGTAGCTGTGCTTGGAGGTTAGTATCTTGCAGTGGCAAATCAAAATCAACTTGAGCATTAACAGATTGTGTACTCATGCATACAGCTGCAAAGCTCAAAACCAGCGGTAGATATCGTTTGTAACGTTGATTCAAAAGATTACTCCCATCAAATTGACTAGAGAGCTCTAAGCTAAAGCTTTAAGTCGCTAAGTTAAACATAAAAACCTTAAAAATGTACTGCCCGCGCAGCGGGCGGTACATTTTTGTGTCTGTTTTTTAATTATGTCGATGTGCTTTAAGACAGCAATTCTACAGGAGATAGAGAAACTTTTTCCACCAAAGGTAACTTTCCTAACCAGCGGCGCGAAACTTGAGCAAACCGATCTGGTTCCCCACTCACAAAAAATCTGGTTTGAGCGCGATCGCTACGATTATCTAGACATTTCAAGCCCATCAGATCTAACTCTTGACTTGCCGCCCTCACTACATAAGAAGCAGGATTTACTAGTGCCACATGGGACGGCAAAATTTGTCGTAAAACTCCTGACAAGTGGGGGTAATGCGTACATCCCAAAACCAAAGTATCAATATTTGCTTCGATAAGTGGCTGTAAATATTTCCTTGCTACTTGCATTGTGTAGGGATCATGAATGCGATCTGACTCAATCAAAGGTACAAATTCAGGGCAATCTACTTGAAAAACCTGTGCTTGGGGATCGCTCTCACAAATCGCCCTTACATAGGCTTCACTCTTTACAGTCGCGGTTGTGGCAATTACCCCAATGCGCTTGCCTTTGCCCACAGCTGCTCTTGCCCCAGGCAAAATCAAACCCAAAATTGGCAAATCAAAATCTTTCCTTACTATATCTAGCGCCAATGCCGAACTGGTATTACAAGCCATGATTGCCATCTTGACTTGCTCAGACTGCATCCAGTGCAAAATCTCATATACATACTCAATGATTTCCGAAGCTGATCTCTTTCCGTAGGGCAATCTTGCCGTATCACCGAAATAAACCACAGATTCATTAGGCAATTGGCGATGAACTTCTTGTAAAACCGTAAGTCCCCCAACCCCGCTATCAAAAACACCAATAGGGAACCGAGCTTCTTGCTGCAAAACCATGCACATCCTCACACTTCACATGCATCACAGTAAAGCATACTTTTCTTAACGTGAATATCAGCTTAACTAATTAACCTTATAAACATAATAAACAAGGCTGCACATCAAATATATCAATCCTAAATAGTTTGTGAAAGTAAACCTCTATGGTGCACTCTTTTACAAACTTGCTGACATCACAAATTAATTAGGATTGCTTTACATCCCAGTATATGTACATCTAAATCAGGAATGTCGATGCTAATGTTGTCATTCCTTTCCAGTGTTTATGTATTAACGGTACTAGCGATCGCTATACTTTTTCTAGGCAGCATGCGATCGTCTACGCGACTAGCATCTGTACAAAGAACAATAAAAACTCAAAAACTAAACAAAGGAGTTACTAATGGACTTATCACGTATTCCCCCACAACCAAAAGCAGGCATCCTTAATGTCCTAATCGAAATTCCAGCGGGCAGCAAAAATAAATACGAATTCGACAAGGAGCTCAACGCCTTTGCTCTTGATCGCGTCCTTTACTCCTCAGTCCAATATCCCTATGACTATGGTTTCGTACCCAACACCCTTGCTGACGATGGCGACCCTCTTGATGGCATGGTGATCATGGATCAACCCACATTCCCTGGCTGTGTTATCCCTGCCCGTCCAATTGGGATGCTAATCATGATCGATGGAGGCGATCGGGACGAGAAAATCCTCTGCGTCCCCGCTAAAGATCCTCGCTATGCTGATGTCAAGACCCTAGCCGATATTGCCCCACACCGCCTCGAAGAGATCGCTGAATTTTTCCGTTCTTACAAAAACCTAGAAAAGAAAGCTACCGAAATCAGAGGATGGGAAGGCGTAGAAGCAGTGCAAGCCCTCGTAACTAAATCAATTGAAGCGGCATTGCCTAAATCCTAAAACTTTTTTAGAGCCTATAATCCTTCTATCGTAAGGAATAGACGAGATAGGTTGAACTCTTCTCGAAACAAATTTCAAAAAACGCTTGACAAAGCAAGGCAAGCTTGATAACTTAGTAAAGCGCTGAAGGGAGAGACGAGCGAAAGCGAAGCGAACCCGACCTGAGAGGGAGTGCCAAGAACCTAGACAACCAAATAGT
>NZ_SJEE01000002.1 GCF_006937785.1 Pseudanabaena sp. UWO311 | reverse complement strand
TATAAAGTCTGGGAAATACCCCATCAGTCGCAGCTTATTTTTAGCGGCAAAAAGAACGACTAGTCCTGTTGTTAAACAATTTATCGAGTTTGCACTTTCTCCGCAGGGGCAACAAATTGGGCAGAATTTAGGATTTATTTCAGTGCAATAATTCTTCGATTATGAAGGAGCCAGTGTAAAAGCGATCGCTCCCTTTGGAGATCGTTTTTCTAAAGTTCTCATTTAATGGATATTAAGACAAATGCATTATTTCCTTGGAGACATTTGGGCAAAATGTTCTAGCAACAAGCGATGGATAAAGATGTAACCACCTCCAACTTTTTGCAAGAAGATGAGTTTCGTAGCATAGTTAAGAAAATGCTCTAAGTTCCAAGGGATATAACTATTTTGATAAAGTACTAAACGTAATACAAAGTGTTGGAGACACGCCAATCCAGCAGGTGAGAAAGTTCCGAACAATATTCCAATCAATATGCCAAATGTAGGTGCACGAAAACCTACTTGAAGGGCGACAATCCCCAAGGTAATTGCCCCGATGATTGTAAACAATAGAGAGTTTTGAAGAGATCTCCAAATCCCTTGATTTGGTACTGTATTTGTTTCAATCGTTGAACCTGCAAGACCTTGTAGCAGGATAAAAATTAAACCAGTACCCAAACCACCTAAACCATAGCTTAAGTTCTGAATCAGAGTAGGGATAGCCCAATGAAGACTAAAACTTGCAAAATTAATTCCTAAAACCAAAAGTATGCCTACACTTAGTCCTACTTGTAATCCGACAAGAATGGTTTTTTTAGCTTTTTCAAAAGACCATTTGAGGGTTTCTACAGTCTGGATCTCAGTTTGAATTAGTCCTAAAATAACTCCAGCAATTAGACCGCCTCCAATCCCCAAGAAAATCCCGCCAACTAATCCAGTTTGTATGTCAAATATCAACCCTAAATTTACACCAGTAACCAGACCAATAGAAGCTGCCCCAAACAAGCCTAAGCATATTGAATAAATCCACTTTTTGTGAATTGAATTCAACCAATCAGGTTGAATTCGTTCGATCAGAAATACAGTTTGCGATCTAAGTAATAATTGCTTAGCAAGCCAAGACAGCCAAAATATAGTTTTTTCTTTGCTATATTCTCTTTGCAGGATCTGGCGATCAAACATTCTTTGAATATAAGTGTCAAACAAATGCTTTCTGCGCTCTTCAATAGACTTTTGGGCTTGTAGTAATATTTCAGAATTTAGATCTTGATAGGCTAAAGTCATAATACTCAGTAGAAGAGGCGATCGAACCAATTCCTGCAAGGTTTCATCGGTACGAATGGCAGTTGATACTCCTTCTAGATTTGAACCTGTACTAATTAGATATCGATCCACTTGTTCAAAGGTAAGCGGTTGAATACAAATAGCTCCTTGTACCCTGAGACGATGAGAGAGAGATTTATAGTCTTCAATCCGACTGCAAACAACAAGTTCTGTTTGACCCTTGGACTGCGTAAATTGATTCAAGGCTTGGACGCATATATCTCGTCTTTTGATGCTGACTTCATCTAAACCATCTAATAACAGAAATAGCTGCTGTGTCTCAATCCAGCTTTTACCAATCTCCTTAGCAACTTGATACTTAATATGTAATTCCTGTATCAGCCAATCCGCAATACTCTGCTTTTCGTTTGTCCATGATGATAGATTAAACACGACTGGAATTAATTTATTGACATCTTTTTCAGCTTCAGCTATCAAATCGCGAGCAAGCTCAAGTAAGGTAGTAGTCTTTCCTGAACCAGGAGCACCTAGTATCAATAGCGATCGCCCAGCGCCCAATTCATTCAATTTATCAATGATTTTTGTGCCCGACGGCAATGTTTGAGCAAGCTGTTCTTCAGATTGAAAAACTACAGACCAAGGACGCTCTACTGCAAAGGATCGTTCTTCTAGCCCCAAGTCAATCAATACTTTGCTATGTAAAGAAGTTTCTAAAACGCCTTTAACCCAGAAGTTTTTTACCTTATTAAGTAGAATTTGGCGATTTCGATATTCTTGGCGATCGATTGGGCTATTAGATAACGTTTCTTTCTTTTGTAGAGATAATTCTTTCGGCTCTAGAATTGAAGTAGGCTGTTGTGATTGATGATTGGAATTATCTTGAGATTTACCAATCGAAAGAATAGTTGATTGATTGGCAATATCACTATCAGTCTGACTAATTAGCTTTTCTAAAGTTTCTAGAGCATCGCTTGCATTCTCGTAGCGCTGGCGATAGTCGTAGCGCACCAAGCGATCAAGAATATTGGCAAACCCTGAACTAATCGTCACCGATCCTAGACCATTCTCTGCTAATACCCTGCTGCATAAATTCCAACTGTATTCGCCCGACTGCTTATCTCTAGGCAACTGTTTTGGTAGCATCCCCGTCAGGGCTTGGAAGCAGAGCATCCCTACTGCATAAATATCGCTGCTAAAATGCGGCTGTCCCGAAATCTGTTCGCTCGGCATATATCCAGGGGAGCCCACTGCTACAGTATTACTACTAGTTTGGCTAGATGGGTTGCCTGTTTGGACATTGACTTTTTTTACCGCCCCAAAGTCAATTAAGACAATCTTACGATCTCGATCTCGCCTAATCAGATTTGATGGCTTGATATCGCGATGAATTACATTTTGCTGATGCACAAAGGAAAGCACTTGCAAGACATCTCGCAAAAGTTCGACTGCTTCTACTTCACTTATGCGCTTACCATCCGCAAGTTCGTCTTCTAAAGTTATTCCTTCGATTAATTCTTGTACTAGATAGAATTCGCTATCTTGCTCGAAGTGTGCCATCAAACGCGGGATCTGGTCGTGGCGATCGCCCAATTTATAAAGAGTTTCCGCTTCTTGATTAAATAAGCGCTTGGCAATTTCGAGCGTACCTGAATCGTCAATTTTTGGCTTTAGCTGCTTGACAACGCAGAGAGAATTACTTGGTAGATGTAGATCTCTAGCTAGAAATGTCTGACCAAATCCGCCGCCGCCTATATGCTTAACGATTTGGTAATGTCCTGCTAGGGTAGTCGGGATTTCCATATATGTGTTTAGTTCGCTTTAGTTTGCTAATCGCTACCGTCACTTTGAGCAGTTACAAAAGGCAAATCTGGCGATAAAACTAGCACCAAACAAAACAATCGCAACAGAGTAAAACCACGAAGCCATCGCACCACCTTTAAGGCTACTTCAAAATTTTAGTCTTAGTAAGACGATTTTCTACAAACAAAGAGATCGCTGGTCTTAGAAATCGTTATCTGTAATGATGCCTATTGAACTAATTTCCCTAGAGTGAATAAACCTCATAGCTAAAAACTTTAATCAAACTCCTTCACGCACTTTACTTTCTATGTCAAGATTAGTTTGTCGCCAACTTCCCGCGTTAGCTAGCGTTGCGGAGCAAATCGCAGTCCATTTCATAATTTTTTACAACTTTCCACTTCTGACTAAAGCTTACGACAACTCACGAAGACTTTTTAATCGGTTCTCTTAAAGATCGCGAAGAATCGGCAGCTTATGTTACGACAATTTTGGAAGAGAAAGATCCTGAGCCTGAGTTGCTACCTTTAGGATTAGCACACGTCGCGGCTGCATTAGGCAATGATAGCGATCGCCAGTGGGTAAGAGATTTTGCAGCAAATAATAAAAGTCAATCTGTGTGTGAGTTCGCACAATGGTTAGATAATCTGGGGCTAAAGCTTCAAATAAGCAGTAAAAGTAATTAAGTTGTTAATAGTAAAGCGTTTCACCTTTCCCCTAGAACAATTCAAACATGGAACTAAAATCTGCTAAACCTAAATCTAGACTCAGATACCTACGCATATTGTTTTTCATTCCTGCGATCGTTGCTTTGGTTGTGATGGCATATTGCATTTGGCAAATATTTCCTTGGTTTGTGGCGATGGCGATCGCAGGTTCTTAGATTATGCAGATTATTCCACTGTTTGTTAAATGAAATAGGTGATGCAGTTAATTACACAAAATATTGGAGCAAATCAGTAAAAGCAACCAAATCAAAACGACAATCTGCAAATAATTCTATACATTTAATTAGGAGCATATTTGTCTCTTTAATTGGGACTAGCGTATTACGAATGTATCTTTGAGTTGTAGCGTGATTGCCAAAGATTGACCAAGGTAATCTTCTGCTTTCTTTTTTTGTCCTAGTTTGTCGTAGACAGCCGACAGTCCAGCTAGTGCTTGACCTTCAATAGCTTGGGCTTTAATTCCCCTTGCAATGGTTAAAGATGCCTGAAAACTTTCAATAGCTTTGTCATATTTGCCACGAAAATAATATGAAAGACCTTGACAGACTAAATCTTGACCTTCACCGCGTTTATCTTTGATTTCTCGATCAATTACTAAAGCTTGCTGTGCATATTGCAAAGCTATTTCAAATTCTCTTTTGTAAGCATAAGCATTACAAAGGTTTCCAAGTACTTGCGCCTCACCCTTTCTATCTTTGATTTCCCTCATAATAGCCAAAGATTGTTGTAGGTTTTCAAAAGCTTTATCAAATTTGTTGATAGAACCGTAACTTAACCCCATATAAAGCAGAGTTTTGCCCTCAGAGCTTCTGTCTGCGATATTTTGGTAGATTATCAATGCTTTTTGAAATGATTGCAAAGCAGACTCAAACTGAGAGATTTTAACTTTCTCTTTCCCTTGCTCAAATAGTCGATTTGCATCATTCTTGCGGCTTTGTATTGTCTGCGCTTGGGCAGTGATTAAAGACAAATCTGATGGTAGTCCAAATCCCAAAATGCTAATTATCAAAACAAACGCAACCGAGTAAAACCGCGAAGTCATAACACCGCCTTTGAGACTACTTCAAAATTTTAGCCTTAGCGAGTCGATCTCCAGATAAATTTTAATCAATAAAAAAGCGATCGCTGTTTGCGGACAGCTATCGCTTCTAAATGTGATGGGGATAATTTTCTAGTTGCCTAACAAGTCATCTAGATCGATACCAATATTGTCTAAATTTGCAGCTTTAAGCAAGGTCATGGCAGCAGCTTTGTCCATTCGCTTTAGTCCATCATTGTCAAGAATTCGATTGCCGATCGCCTGTCCCATTTTCTCAGGCAAATCTGCATACCTTCCACCTTGTGCTGTTGGGCTGGGAATCTCATAGGCTGAAACTTCCTGATCTGTTCTAGGGGAATCTTGAGAAGATGGATGATTTAACTCCGCCCGATCGACAGCGATCGCTTCCTGCGTCCTTCTAGTTAAGGCACTTGCCCGAAACTCCTTGGCTTTATCAGTCTTGATCAATTCAGAAAGTTTTTCAACTCCTTCCTCAGTCCAAGTAGTTTCCCCATCGGGATTGTTGTTTTCCCAAAGCCCCTCTAGCTCGTCAGCCTTAGTCGATTTCAACTTTCTAATATATTCAGGCGTGCAGCCGAACATTTCAGCAACTTCGCGATTAGTCCGAAAGTTAGGTACAGTGATGGTTTCCATGATTGGATCGCCTCGCGTTACAAAATTTATAGCAACAGGATCGCAGAGCGGTACTGACTATGCAAGTGTGTCACGCAGTCTGTGACAACTTCTATCAACATAGGATCGCAGAGCGTTACTTTCTAAACAACTATGGATCGGTATGCGTTATAACTTTTGATCGCAGAGCGTTATGTAACAGTACATGGGGTAGCGTTACAAAAAATCCAATGACAAAACTTAGAACTTATGACACAAAAAAGTGTTTAGATTCAAGCATCGAACAGGATGGTTTTTATATCTTCAGTTCAAGGGGTCTTGCTCTTTCTACTGGATTTAAAACCTATGAAGCGGCTGAGGACGCATTTAGGAACTATAGAGGCTCACAAGAGATCAAGTTTTACCAATCTGGCTATCTATCAAGCATTAATTATGTCTAAAGACAAAGAAGGGATCGCTACCTGTGCAATCGCTTCTTTGTCAATGCTTTAGTTAGATCTCTGGGCTTTTCGATAATCCCAAGGCTTTTGAAAATTGCCACTCCACACACCAATTTTCTTCTTCTTAGCCTCGTCCTCGGCATTGACAATTATTTCTCTGTTAGGGCAGTTCCCAGAGAATTGCCGATAGTGATAAGCCATGCCTGCACCAATCATCTCACCACCAACAAACGCAATCTCATACTCACCATCGAAGCGCTTGCGATCGCTCTTTACCTCGACTTCGGCAATGGTGCGACCATAACGATCGCGTTCGATTGGTCTAATCACAACTTGCTTGCCACCGACTAATTTCACCATCAAAGCCTTGGACTCATCACCCAAAGGCTGACTTAATTCAGGCGCATCTATTCCGCAAAAACGAAGCTTTAATTTTTCCCCATCGCAATCAACGGCGATCGTATCGCCATCAAATACTTTTGTAGTTTCACAAATTCTAAACTGGGTATCTGCCAATCTTATCGGACGGATGATCGCAGGTTGATCTCCCTCATAACTGGGGCTGTTAGCAATCTCCCGTTGGTGATTTTGCCAAAGGAAAAAACTGACGATTCCTGCGATCGCAATAATCGTAACAACCGACTCGACAAACTTTTCTTTCATGGTTTCCACGATTAGCCATAAAAAAAATAGCCTAAGACCTTGCATATAGCTAGGCTCAGGCTATTATTAGAGTAAGAAATTTGTCCTCAGCTTTTATATAAATAAATTTTGAGGACTAAACAAGTGCAAAAATTAATTCGTGTCGGTTCGATTTGTTTGGCGATTGCAGGGGCGATCGCAACGGGTCAAGAAGCATTTGCTCAATTACCCAGTGTATTTAAAGTTCAAAACCCAACATCAGGAGTTCAAAGCGTTGTTGTAACTGGCACTCCCAGAACACAGATTCCGATCTCTTTCACGGGTAGAACTGTAACTAAAAAAATTCCGATTCGCACTAATGCTTGTGGCTTTGGGATTTTGAGAAATGCCTCACAGTACGGATTAAGCCAGATAAGCGTTGGAGCGGGAGCATACAGTTTTACGGCTCAAGGCATCTTGGTTGAATCTATTACAAACGGCATTCCTACATGTAGTATTTCTATCTTCTAGCTTTAGCAACAACCCAGCAACTACAATTGCCGTAACGCCTCTATCTGGAACTGCTATTTCTCAAACTGTTGCTAGCCTTCCCATTGGTTCTCCCAATAGATGCACAAATGGCAGTACTCTAGTGCGTTTAAATTAGCTTTCCGAACCCTTACAGAGCCGCTGAATTCTCAGAGCTTGCGATCGCAGTCTAGTTTTAAACTGGGCTGCGATTATTTTTTTGCGATCAAAATCATTCAGCCTAGCAATTTGCTCAGTAGTTGTCCCTTCCCCAAGTCGGTATGAAATCTCAATTAATTTTGAACGCACTTCTTCACGGCGCACGATGGTACTTTGCAGATCTGATTCATCTTTGATTTGCTCAAAAGTAATCACAGCATCGGTTACTTTGCCCTTGATCGCGATCGCAATCTCAGCCTTAGTTTTTTCAAGTTGGGCTAATTTGATAGCAAGATCAGCATTTGATTGAGCATTACGGGTCTGATTTGCGTCAGAAGTGGCTCTGCCACTAATAATCGTGGGCAATGCCTCAAACAATAATCTTGATTCTAAAGATGTGCGAATTTCAAAGGGGGCTAACGGTCTAGAATTTTGTAAAAGGATTGGGGCGATCGCTGATACCCACGGTGTAATAGTTTCCGCAAAACTATCTTCACCTTGAACTTTAGCCAACTTCACAGCCTGAGAACTACTGGCAATTTGTGCATCGATGGCTTTCAGTTCGGGACTATTGGCGATCGCTAAAGCTTCTAATTGTTTGATGCATTCAGGTGTTGAATCCAAACATGGCAAATCACCCTTCAGCATTTCAAATTGCTCCGATTCCTCACGATTTTCCAGTTTTTCATCTAAACCAGATCCTTCAATCGGTTCATCTTCTCCATTTCACCTAGAACCGTTTACAGGTTTGACAACGTTTACACCTGACTTATCGACTGGTTTATTGACTGGGCGATCGATAGTAATCACAGGCTTACCATCCACCCGCTCTAATCTAATTGGGCTTGGTAAAGGATTCTTGGTTGAAAGTGGCGGGGCTAGATCCTTTACTGTTTGTGCGAATGCGTCTGTCGTTGCGATCGGCAGCATACAAAAACAACTCAAGCTCAATCGCATTATTGACTTGCTTAACATATCTAATCCGTCTAACCTCACTAGCAAATTGGGCGCGAATTGTTGACAACTCTTGTAATTTATTCTCGACATCAGCAATCTTCGATCTGATTTCCGCAATCCTAAACTGGCGCTCTTGTTCCGAACGGTTATATTCAGCCAGAGCTTTTTGATATTCCATCTGGGTTTGATTTTGCTGTAAAGCCAGCCTTACCGATGCCTCTTGAGAATCGTATTCTTTCAAAGCCCGATTCGCCTTGGCAGTCTCGAACTTTCCAAGCTGAAGTTGAAGCATTGCCTCTTCCTTCGCCAAATCAGACTTAACCTGAGCCAGCTTTTCACTCTCATGGGCTTCCACTCCAGACGGTAAATCTTTAGCATCAAGAGTAGCTATGAGATCGATTTTTCGCTGTTGCAAACTCACTTGATTCTTAGCTCGTTCTACCTTAATGCGCTGAAAATCTACTTCTGATTCAAATTCAGCAAAGCTCTGTGGAGGCAGTTCAGGAGCTTTGCGTACTGCCAGAGGTTCAATCGGTTTCGATGGCTCTAGTGATAGTCTTTTGATAGTTGCTAGGTATTCAGAGCGTTGCGCTTGCAGTCTTGTCCTTTCGTCCGTGCGATCGCTAATGATGGCATCCTTTTGCAAAAAATCTTTTTCTTTAACTTTCAAGTCCTTGGGGTCACTCAAGGTTAAAGTAATTCGCAATAATCTAGGCTGTGTCACCGATTCCTTGGGTGCAGTAATCCTGTTTCCCTCTGATTGCGCGATCGCAAAGGGTAATTTCCCACCAATCCAAAACCCGAAGCTTCCGCCAATCCACCAAATAGCGATCGCCACTAAAACTCTCTCTCTACGAGATTTGCGCTTTTGTTCCCTATGCTTTGCCAGTTTTGCCAATACCGAAGATTTCACCTTCTCGGCTGCACCACTTTCGATCATCCGTTGGGCGATCGCTTCCGCTAGAATCTCTGGTAGATTGTCATATCGGTTCATCACTACGCACCTTTAAAATTGCTTTTCCATTCAAAATAAATGAGTCCATAATTGGCTCTAGATTTGTTTTTTGAGCATTTATTAGTTCAATTTGACTGCCTGATAGTCGAAAAGTATTAAATGTTTTTTGTTCTAGGGGAAATCGCAAAGATTCCACATTATCGACAAGCAAATTGCCAGAAATAAAAGCATTGCTAGGCACTGACTGAAGCCATTCAGACACAAACATATCTTTAGGCTCCACCTCGATCGCCTGTATCGAAATATTAATTCCTAGTCTTGTCTCTACGCTACTCGGTCGTATTTGAGACGCACTATCTTTGCCAATCTGGTACAAATCGCCGCGATTATCTCTAGCAATGATTGAAGATTCGCCGCCCGACGCAATGACCTTAAATTCTTTCTCCTCAATCTTTTCGGACGTTGCCTGATTGATGCCAGAAACCTTTACAAAAACTTGCTGACTGCTTCCATACTTTTTAAACACATCGGCAGCGGTGTCGGCTCCTCGGAAAAACGAGCGCTCAAACAGTTCAGCAATACCACCGTTACTAATGAAATTGCAGCTAATGATTAGCAGTGCGATCGCTATGGCTAAAATCCAATATTCACCATTTCCACCAGTGCTAAGTCTAGCTTTGGGATTCCCTGGTATTACCAATCTCGAATTACTGGGATAGAACGCAGCAACACCGCTTTTGGTAAAGGCATCAGAGAACCAACCAAAGAAATAGCCGATCGCAATGCCGAGCCATATTTGCCAACTAAACCATAGAGCAGTGGGTGCGGTTATGGCTGTCACAATACCCGTGGCAAGAAATGAATGAGTTACCGACCTATGGGCAAACTTACCTTCTAGGTATTTGGCGATCGGGTAAAGCACCATACCTGTATAGGATTTCGTGCTGTCCACATCAGGCAGTTGGGACGCGATCGCACTTGCCACAAGAACGACGGGATCGGCTGTGCCAATAATCAACGATACAGAGCAAGTTGCGATCGCAGCATGTGTTATCGAGAGCATTGCTTAGCCTCCTCGACTGACATCACATCACCCATTTCCGTGACTGGTTCGAGCAGAAAATCCTCTAGTGGCTCATCTCGCCATTTCAGATCGTCAATTTGCATCGTCGCGTAATAAATTGCGCGATCGCAGGAATCTCGACGATAAACATTGACCCATTGTTCGGGTTGAAACTGCTGATATTCGTCTCCGTAAATGCCCTTAATCATTTTTGGCGAGATAACACAACGTCTCTAAGCATAGTCAAGGCTTTTGAGACTAAGCAAGGGCAAATAGCTTTGCCATCTCGACATAAGATTAAAAAATTTATTATTGACGAGATGGTGATTTCCGTAAATTATCTTTAATCGGTTCGCGTCTCTCTTCTTTGTCTGTGTCTTTTTTGTCCTGGTCTTTCGGTTCAGATTTCTTATCATCTTCGTTGAAATCAGATTTCCCCTTCTGATCTGGTTTTTCTCTAATCTCTGGACGCTCCAATTTTTCGATTTTTAAATCATTTTTTCTTTCAAGAACTGGTGGTTTGACATTCGGAAACAGTACTTGAAACTTCGCTTTAACTTTTCCGAGACTTGGGAGATCTCGTTTATAGCCCTTTACAAGTGGACTGATTAACAACGTCTCATACTCTGACTGAGAAATTTTTTGAAGTACTACTTTTTTCGTTTTCCTAAAATTACGCAATCTTTCGCCACTCTTTACAACTTGTATCTGCGGTGTTGGTTCATCATTGCGAGTAACTGCAACTTCACCCTCTAAAACTTGAATCTGGTCGTTACCGTCTTCATCAATTTCGAGTAAATAAGTTGTTCCGCGTACACCAGTATTTATTGAAGAGGTACAGGCTGAAACTGCGCCATTGATTAACACACTACCTTTCAGTAATTGAGCACCACAGCCGCCCACAGTTAGAAGAGAGTTATGACTGAGGCGTGCGATCGCATGATTGTTAAATTCAATCTCTGTACCTGATTCACCTGTCCTGATTCGCTCTTGTGATTTGGCAATATCATTAACAGCCGCTTTGCGATCGTGGATAAATACCTGATCTCCATCTAGAATTTCTGCAACCTTAGCGGATTGAATATCAGCGTTAGGTTGAGTTGTAGATGTAGTAGTTGTTGTAGATACAGTTGGATTAGCAGTAGTGATATTTGCTGGAGTTTGCGAAGAATTTGGTGAGGGTTCACTGTTGCTACAGCTAGCAATTAGTGAAATAAAAATTAGAAGTAGTATTTTTTTCATATTAGGCGTGAAAGTAGCGAAACTGTCAGCCGCCACAATAATCTTGTATTTCTATACTAGACTGCTAAAAATTAAGGCATTAATATACTTGACACACCAAGCCTAAAGTTTTAGGTTTTTTTTCGTTTCTGCTTACAATTGTGGTTAAATATCATTTTCAAATAAATCTCCTTGCTTTTCAGTAAATAAGTCGCTTAGATAGTCAAACGAACTTATTTCGTCTCGCAGTTTAAAAAGTCTTCTTTGAGCTTGCCTAATAACCAATAAATACTCAGTCGGATAAATAGATATATTTCCCTCTTTTATTTCCCCACTATCTAAACTGCGATCAACGCTTGTCCCAAAAACATAGCAATTAATTTTTGTTGTGGAAGGAACTCTACTTCTGATTTCTCTAGCATATTTTTTCACCTGATCTATTTCGTCATACCCAATCGGTAATTTAGCTCTTTTTAGCTCAAGTATAACTACTGACTGAAACCCTGACATCTTTTGTCTATCATCATTTTCTGCTGTGTCACGGGCATAAACAGAAAGTGATGACTCATTAGGGATGACAACAAAATCTGGACGGTTTCTTAATCTAGAAACATCCTCTTCTTTAAATAATTTTCTAAGTGTAGTTGACAATTCTCTGTTAGATGCAAATTCCAAAGAATCGTATTCATAACCTAAAACCCAAAGCCCACGGTCAAATAATGGCTGTAACTGATGAAGTTCATCGGCAGATTTTGTATCTAAAAAGTGTTCCATTTGAATCAGTAGTTTTAGCCTCCATTCAATCTCCTGTAAAACTCTTTTTGCGTCTGTTACCGACCATTCATCCAATATTCCAGACAAATCATCTAGATCTTGAATGTCAAAATTAGAAAGTTTTTCAAGTAACAAATACCCTGTTCTGGATTTCTCTAATTTCGCTAAAGTTGCTACTGCGTTTTCGAGATCTCTAGCATTAATATTGGGGCAACTTATTTGTATTTCTTCGGCAAATTGCTCAATATGTTCTCTTGATAATAACGGTAATCTTGCTATTACATTTCGATTTGCATCAATGGCTGCCTTCTTGTTTCGTTCTCTTAAATTTTTAGTTAATCCTCTTAAATCATCTTTGATTGCTAATGATACTTTTTTCTTTACCTCATTAACTAAAACGGATGAATAGAACCCAGACCAATCAGGTTTAATATTGCTTTTGTCTTCACCTAAAATATTTGCCATGACTATATAAGTATAACGCTTTGCTTCTGTATGCCTTGCATCAAGCAAAGTACCATCAAACCCCTCCCAACTAGGCATTCCGACAAGTCTTTGGTCTACCCAATAGCAAATCCCATTCTGCTTGCTAGTTCTACCAGTTTTTTCGGAATCAAAGCGTTTAATAATAATTTCTTCTCTGTTATCTAATAATACCTTTAAATCATTAGAAGATGCATGGAGATCCTCAAATTTTACAACTTTCCCATTTACAGAAATATTAAACTCAGGATCAGCAATAAACCGCGATCCTATAAAATCTAACACTTCACTCTCTAGTAGATTAAATGCATTCTTAGTCGCTGACCCATAAATTTTAGTTCCAGTAAGATCTGTTGAACTTTCATCCTTAACGTCTATGTCAAAACATTTTTCTCCAGAAGCTCTTTTCACAGAAGCTAATACTAAGATTCCATCATTTTTTATTTCAACAAAATATTCCTCGCAAAAGCAGAACATCGCATGTCTACCTATTCCATTCTTACCGTAAACCTTTCTTTTTTTAGGAGTTTTTTTGAAAGAAGGCTCAACAGTACTTCCTTGTTCTTTTATTCGGTCGTAGGTTAAATCTCTCCATCTTCTTTGGAACTGCTCTTTAGACATGCTATTTCCATTGTCTTCAATAGAAAAAATACCACCCTCTTGATTTGGTAAAATAATATCAACTTTGTTAGATCCAGCATCCCAACTGTTAGCAACTAGCTCAACTATCGCAAAATATGGATCTGTCATTATACTGCCAACAAGTCTAGGCAAAAATTCATCTCCAAAGATTGGAGACCATTCATTGCCAGATATGTTTGCGATATTAAGTTGATGAGACTGACTCATTATTTTTTTGTTAAAAGGTTGCCTAATGTAGTATCTATAAAAGCATTTAAAGTATTTTAGCTTTATTTAATTGATTAGCAAACAAATTTCTTGAAACTCGTTTTTTTGTCTCTAGCAGTATTGCATTTAACACCACTATCGTATATAACTATTATATAAACGAGGGGGTTAAAAGAATTAAATGAGCGAACTACCACAAACCTTACAGGAAGCAATCATCTATTTTGCAGATCCAGAGAAAACATTTGAAACGGCTGTAAATCTTCGTTGATCTAATGGTGTTACTTGCCCTCATTGTGGTTCTAAAGAAGTTGGTTATACTAGTACTCGCAAAATCTGGAAGTGCAAGAATAAAGAGTGCACAAGCAATTCACTATTAAGACTGGTACTATAATGGAAGATAGCCCTTTAGGTCTTGATAAGTGGTTAATCGCTATCTGGATGATTGCTAACTGTAAGAATGGTGTTAGCTCCTATGAAATCCATAGGGCGATCGGTATTACTCAAAAGTCAGCTTGGTTTCTACTACAAAGAATTAGATTAGCAATGCAAACAGGCAGTTTTGAAAAAATGTCTGGTGCTGTAGAAATTGATGAAACCTATGTAGGTGGTAAAGCTAGATTTATGCACAGAGCTAAACGCGCTAAGCTTGGTAGTCGTGGTACTTCTGGCAAAACTATTGTTTTAGGTGTTTTGGATAGAACCACTCGCAAAGTAAAAGCTAAAGTTATCTCTAGTACCAAGAGAGAAGTATTAACAGAAGAAGTTAAGGAAGTTGTAGAAACAGGTTTTACTGTATATACAGACGCTCATTCTGGCTACGATCTACTAACTGATGAGCAATACATTCACATGGTTATTGACCATGCTAAAGCTTATGTAAATGGTCATATTTCGGCTAATGGAATTGAAAACTTTTGGAGCTTACTAAAACGGGCTTTAAAGGGTACTTACATCTGCATAGAACCTTTTCATCTATTCCGTTATTTGGATGAGCAATGCTTTTGTTTTAACCATCGTAAGAGTAATGATGGCGAAAGATTCGTTTTTGCTGCTAGCTCTTTAAGTGGTAAAAGACTAACTTATAAAAGTTTGATTGGGAAAGAGGCTTAGAAAGTTTATATCTTGTCTTTTGGAGATTCATGAGATTTAAGATTTTGTTTGTCTTGAATCTCTGACTTATGGACAGAAAACAACTTTTTCGCTAAATCCGTAAATTGATTCAATTCGCTACTTCCGTTATCTTCCGTATTATTCTTTTTTTTATAACTCATATACATAAAACCTATTAAATATTCTTATGAAAACTGTGTAATTAAAGTTTAATTATTTATATTATGCTTCTAAAGGATTCAAGCAAAACTTAATATTGAATTTGCATAAATTAAGTTATGCTATGTTTTAAGAAAAATAATTTTTTTTTACCATAACCTTAATTTAGTTGAGGTTTGTCGTGTTAGATATTAATATTGTTGCTAACTATATTTGTTTATGCCTTATAGACGCAGGGGATACGCCTTCTGTCCTTAAGCTTCATAAACTTTTATACTATGTTCAGTCATGGTATTTAGCTCTTAATGGCGAACCTATGTTTGATGAAAAGTTTCAAGCATGGGTTCATGGGCCTGTCTCAAGAGTTATTTATAACCGATTCAAAGACTCGAAATCTATGTATTCTCAAATAGATATTGAGGATTTAGATATTGTGGATCTTGAGCAAGAGTTTTTATCCATCCCCGAAGAAGCTAAGGAGCATATAGAGAATGTGCTTGAAAGCTATGGTGATTTAAGTGGCGTAGAATTAGAAAGGCTCACACACAAAGAAGATCCTTGGATTAAAGCTAGAGTTGGTATTCCTAAATACGAAAGATCCGAAAATTATATTTCAGAAGATGAAATGAAAAAGTATTACGAAGAAATGATTACTGTAGAATAGAAATAGGTATGGGAAGATCGAATGGTAGAAGTAACCCAATACCCAAAAATATATCTGGGAAAAGCCCAATAAAACGAGAGAAAACCTCTATTACTACTAGATCCAATGATTCTAAATGGAGGTTTTCTTTTTCTTATTGGCAGCAGCATAAACATTTTGGTTTAAGTTGTGAAAAGGTAGATGCAAAATGGTTTATATCACTATTAGAAAGATTAAAAATATTATCAAATATAACTATTGAAGAAGTTTCTACTTCTAATAGTGACGCATGGAGATTCCATAAAATCGATTGGCGTTGGAGAGGTATTCAGACCACTAAAGAAGAAATTGACTGGATACCAAGTGAGTACCTTCGGGAAGAAGAATTCGGTTTTTTTCAATTTAATATTTCTAAGGCTTTTGGGCGCGTTGTTGGATTTTTTGATGAAGATTATATGTTTCATATTGTTTTTTTAGATCCAATGCACAATATGCAACCTTGTGATTTTAGTAACTATCAAGTTCGATTTACTCACACGCTTTTAACGCCTTATCAAGAAAAGCAACAAGAACTTTTATCTCTGAAAAGCCATTTAGAAAAATGTTCAGAGGAAACTTGTGCCGTAAAAAATAGGGTGCAAGAGATGACTTCTGAAGATTTATATGTCTCTTTAAATGAGATTTTTTTCAAAGATATAGAGATCTTGAAAACAAAAGCAAAATACACCTATATTCAAGACATTTTAATTGACGCGATTGATTTATTACTTGACAAGCACGATCTAAAAAGTTAAGAATACGCCAAGCGTGATCGCGTAGCGTACACTTTGCGTTTAGCATTGCGCTGTTCTCTATTTTCATCTTCATAGCGTTGTTTAGCCAGTTTAGCTGCTTCACTAGCATTAGTCTTGGCGATCGCCTCATCGGTCAATTTTGACTTGTTATAGCAAGATTTACACATACCTTTTGAGTAGGCTACGCGATCGGTATGAGGGCATGTAGTAGCAAAAGTTTTTTCTTTCTTAGGTCGTGGCATAGCTTATATAGCAAAAAAAAGAAAGATAGGACATATTTATATATGGCTTCCCTAGCAATAGAGCTTTTTAGATGCTAATGCTATGTCCTAACTAACTCTTTTTTTGCTATATCCTTATCTCTTACTTCCCAATTTATGTAAGCGTATCATACGATAGTGGTGCTAAACGCAGCAGAAAATTAGAAATGCAACTAAAATTACTTAATACGGGAAATACGTAGTGCAAAATACGCAATTGTATATCAAAATCAATTTAGTAATATATTTTGGGAAGTATGTCCACCACTATCGAGCAGCTTAAACCTGATTTCAATAAACCTCCTATTGTTGAAAAGGTAATGGGGCTTGAATTTGAGCGCTTAGCGCAATGGGATATACCTTACTTTGGTGTGTACTGGCAGCAGATTAAAGATACTTACCCTGAATTTGAGATAAAACCAGCTATTGTGTCAAGGAATGGACAAGAATTTATTCTTGAATTAGAACCTGTGCCTCTAGTTCGGTGTTGGTTTAGGCATAAATCTGAGACTAAACTACTACAAATTCAACATGACAGGTTTATCTATAATTGGCAGAGTCCAGCCGCTTATGAGTTATATCCTCATTACGACATAATTCGTCCTGAGTTTGAGGTTGAGTGGGGTAAATTTTGTAGTTTTCTAGAGTCTAATCAAATAGACTTACCAAGTATCAAACAGTGTGAAGTTACATATGTTGATCATTTTGTAAGGGGTAGGGAGTGGAATACTTTGTCAGATTTGCCAGATGTCCTTAATTGTTGGTCTGGTTTTTCTAATAACTTTCTCCCAGAGCCTGACTTAATAGCAATTCAAACTTCTTATACATTGCCAGACAAAAATGCAAAAGTGGTTATTGAAGTTCAACCTGCAACAGTTAATAATGGAAATCTAGAAATAATTCAGCTTAGAATCGCTTGTTTCCAGAAGCCGATCTCATCTGAAATAGCTGATGTACTTACTTCATTTGATTTTTGTAGAGATATGGCAGTAAAAACCTTTCTTGGTTTAACCACAGATAAAATGCAAGTTTTATGGGAAAAAAGGAGCTAATCTATTATGTCTACACTTGCTTATACTCCATCTAATTTTGATTTTTTTAATCAAAATTCTTTTGATGATACAACTGTAAAATTCAGGCAACTTAATGGGTATAACTCCCCTCCTAAGTCGAGAAGTAAACGACTAAAAAAACAAGAGTTGCTTATTGTAGATCGAAATCTGGAAATTCAAGAGCGGGATATTTCTATTACTCCATTAATGTCATATGTAAAGCCAGCTTCTATAAATAATGAGCTAAGGTCTTTTGCTACTGAAGTTAGCGATGCTATTCCAATCTCTTCGCCTATATTCCCATTGCAAAATCTTGAAATTGGATGGGACGGCTATGGTGCTGAACCATTGTCTCAAGAGGTATTATTAAGAGCAAATCAGATATGGAATGAGATCAAGAAAATTATTAAGAATGAGAAAAACCTGCCTGTAATTCATCCAACAGCTAATGGTTCAGTCGCTTTTAGTTGGACTCGATTTTATCCTCAAAAAGAACTAGAAGTTTCTTTGATTGATAACAGTACTTTTCTCTGTGAGTGGCTTCTTAGTGGTAAATATAAAGATATAGAAGGAGAGTCAAAATCTTTGCCAGATTTATGTGCAATCATTAGGGAATATATGGAGATGTAGTGTGGGGCGCTATCCTAAGTCATGTAATGAGGTCTTAGCAGAAATAGAAGCAAGGCATAAGATATTTGTTGATAGTGGCTGGCAACCACTTGTAATTGATAGTCAATCTATTTTATATAGGCTTGTGATGCGGGATCGGATTGACACTAATACAAATAAGCCAACTCCTTCTGACTTTGATAATTTTGGTTTGTCGGTTTATGTTGATTCTCCCGATTTTCCCGCAATTGATATTACAGAAATCCTTGCTAACAATAGCAAGTTCGTTGCCGTTGTATCAATTCCTGCAAGTTTCATGATTGAGTTGGGATTTGAGATAATACATGATCCACATCCAAGTCGTACAGGAGAAGCCCAACACTCTAATCATGCTCAGGTGATTTGCAAGAAAACTCAGGGTAAGAAGAACCAAATTAGGGATAAATGCAACTGGGTTATATGTCCAGACCTGTCTAGCTTTAATTAAGTTTTTTTACAGATTTGCAATCAACTCAAACCTAGCCCCAAGCACGAAAAAAAATGAAAAATTAGGCTTGGTGTGTCAAGTATATTAACGCCAAAATTAAGGTGGGTTCAGATATGTTGATGCAAATGAATAGTTGCTATTTAGCAACTTTATAAAAAGTTGTGTCCAGAATTTGTACATTACTTTCTGATAAACCTACGACCCAGCTTAATTTTTCTCTTTCTGCGTTTAATTGCTACATGCTCACAATCAATAACCTCTGGTTTAGGCGGATGGTGTTCGCGCCAAATGGCAAGCGGCGAAACTTTGAGGAAGATCATCATGATTGGCACTAGGACTATAAATAGCAATCCCACTAGAACTGCAATACCTGCAATGATCGCCAGTGCGATCGGGACTAAGCAAACTAGCCCCAACATTCTCAGAACTCTGTTCACTATTCCAGCCTCGTTTTGTTCCTAGAATTTGCCCTCGTTACCAATATCCGCAAAGTAATGGCACTAATCGTAAAGATCCCACCAATGATATACAGTGACCTGTTACCTAGTCCTAAACCAATCAACCGCACCACACCCACCATGCTTAGGGTTGCAATCAAAAACGGTGTGCCGTCGATGTAATCGACGCGATCGCCTTCTTGATCTTGAGCCAAATTTAACGACTGCTCGCGCACAACTCGCCTTGCCAGAAATGGATTACCCCCACATCTTTGCTCCAGTAACGCAAGCTCTGAAGCTGGTAACTTCAGACCGATCTCTGTTGCTTCTTCGATCATGATTTCTCTAATTTGCAAACTTTCGAGCGCTTGCAAATATATGCGGGGCATTTTTAAAAATAAATCTTTACGGGGAGGATTTACGGCAAGCATCAGTAACAGTGCGCGATCGCCTAAGCAATCTTGCAACCAGTAGCGAAATGTAGAGGGGTAACGGTGAGCATCGTCACAGATTAGTATTGTCTTAGGACTATACAGATAGTCAGCGATCGCATCCCTAAGACCATCGGCGGTAAGGGGCTTACCCGTATTAGGATCGCAAGTATCACAACCCAGTTGATCGGCAATTTCAATCAAAGTATTTTTGGCACTGCCCGTATATTCTGCAATGGCAACAGTCCAACCACGTTTTTTAAATTCCGATCTCACCTCGGCGGCGATCGCACTTTTGCCCGATCCCTCGTCACCGACGATTAATAAACTTTGATTTGTTTCTAAGCTGGCGATCGCTTGATTAATTTCTGTCTGTCTAAAGTTGTCCATGCTCTGGTGGTTTCAATCTGTCACTTTTTTGCATGATTGCATCAAATGCTTGTTTATGGTGACGATCGCTAATCCATCGGTGGTAGGTTTGGGAATGGACGATCATGCTGTGCCCCATCTGTTGGGCTGCTAGTTCTAACGAAAGCCCAAACTCCATTGAACGAATTGCCCAAGCGTGGCGCAGATCGTAGGGGCGGAATGGGATTTTATATCTTTGAAATTGCTTACAGGTTTGTTTGCCTGAGTCTTTACAGTTGGGCAGAATAGGGGTTTTAAGATTGAATAAGTCAACCCATTCTGGATAGATAGGATAGACTCGGCGATCGCTACTCAAGCTTTTATCACCTCGCACAATTAGCACTGGCATAGCGTCAAATTCTAGAAGTACTAATTCTTCTGGTCGAATACCATAGGCACTAAGAATTCCATACGCCCACTGCCATGATGGAGTTTTGATTTTAAAATACCATTCTTGAATTAGGGCATCTGTGGGGATATCACGAGGCTGTACAGTCGTTGGGGAATAATTACCTTTGTATGGCTTCAAGTCAATTGCAACATCTGCAAACTTGAATAATGCTGAAATAGACATACAATATCGACTGCGTTTTCTTGTGTTTGGAGCAATCTTAAAAATGGCAGCGATCGCTTTATCTGGATCTAAACTATCAAGAACTTTAAAAGGATCGCCATATTCTTGCTTCCAAGTTAATTCACTAATTCCCTGAGCAAGTTTGTGTTGTCTAAATTTTTCTACCCAAACATCAAAACTGATTTCAAATTGATCTTCTGAGGCGAGATAAGGAGTCCAGTCGAACAAATTTTGATCGAGTAAAGCACTGATCTTTCTTGCTTCCGACTCGGCATAACTAATCCCTGCTGGCGTAGCGCTTACACCTAAAAATATGCGTTGCCTGTGCCAATCTTGGCGATTTGCTGTTGGCTTGGCGGGAAATGTCCCCCTCAGCAAAAGTTTTTCACCGCGTTGTTCAATCGTGCAACGCGCACGCAAAGATTTAATACGGGCATTAGCTTGTGCTAGTCTTTCCATATATATAATATTTCAATAAGTTTTTCCAGCCCACCTCGCTACAGGTGGGCTTTTTGCATTTTATATCACTACCTCAGACAGTGACCAAAACAGTGACCACTTTACCCAAAAATAATGACCGATTGTGACCATTTTGGGCTATTCCACGCACAATAAAAAAGACCTCAATCTATTGAGTTCTTTGCTTACAAGGTATATGGTTTGAGGAACAGGGTTGACGAGGATCGAACTCATGACCTATCGCTTAGGAGGCGATCGCTCTATCCAACTGAGCTACAACCCCATATAAAAATATGATTTAACTAGTTGTTATACAGCTAGTTTAGATATTATAACAATTGCCATTCAAAAAAATAACAAAAACCCTAGAAGCCTGTCGGAGAAACATCATTTCTTGCTAAACAGATTTGCTGTATGGTGTGTTAGCGTCAGCGTAACGCACAACTGCGGTTATTGGGCGCGTTACGCTATCGCTAACACACCCTACGAAAGCAATTTGGGTTTTCCCCAACAGGCTTCTAGAAATTAGTCTCGGCTAGTAATCGATAGACCTTCAACGATCATCGCTGAGCCGAATAGCGATCCATGCCACTGCCGATCGCTACCTACCGCAACAACATGATTGAGCGCATTATAGACATTCCCAGAGATCATCGTGTCCTTGACTCGTCCGATAATTTTGCCATTTTTCACACGATATCCAAGATCGACATTAATCGAAAAATCTCCTGATACATCCGTATCATCCCCTAAGACTTGATCGACGATTAAGCCATTTTTTAAAGTTGCCGCCAATTCCAAAATATCGCCTTGGATTGTTTGACTAGCAGCGATCGCTAAATTAAATAGCCCAGGACTAGGATAGTTGCCCAAATATCCGCGAAAGCCGTTACCTGTGGCAGCAATTCCCAATTCCTTACAAGTTCGCATATCGCCGTAAAATCCTTGCAAAACACCACGATCGATCCAACTAGTTTCCAGCGTGGGTGAACCTTCATCATCAAAGGGCGAACTGTAAACCCCAAAATCTGGGTGTTGGGTAACGGTAAAAATATCCGAAATTACTGGTTGTCCAACTTTATCTAGCCAAGGTGTCGTTTTTTGCTGCACCTGCCTCCCACTCATAGCGATCGCGACTACACCCCATAATAAATCTACTGCTTTGCCCGTAAAGATCACAGGTGATTTCCCCGATGGTGCAGGTGCATTTTTCTTCGCCCAATCGAGATATTGCAATACTTTTTGGGCGATCGCTTCAGGTGGCAAATTACCACGCTCCGATTGACCATACCAAACATTGAGAAAGTCATCTCCCCGCGTCAACTCTGCACTCAGAGAGCCGTCCACTGTAATATCGGTATAGCCACAGTCCAAACCCTTACTATTAAGAATTCGCACCGTTTCTTGTCCACAATCCCAATCTGCTCCACATACTGCTTCAGGATAATGATCAAGAACCTGCGCGATCGCCTGTTTACCCCAATCAATCATCTGCTCAACCGTAACTTCCTGCCCATAGAGTTTGGGATAGTCAGCCACAGTTGATTCTCTTAATAAAATCTCTTCAGGTTCATTCAAGGCACTCAAGGCGATCGCTTGTTGTACCAAGTCTTCTGGTTCTACCGCACCATAGGCGATCGCTAAGCCCACCCTGCCATTTTTCCAAATCCGTAAGCCCACACCCTCTGAGTCAACAATCTCTAGCTGCTTCAGACGATTTGCTTCAAAAAATACTGGGCGTGAAACTGAGCTTGATGCGTACACTTCAGCGGCTTCAGTCCCAGATTTGAGCGCAAGTTCTAATAATTGTTCGGGATTAATTGTCATGATGATCGCTAGCTTATAAAAGAAAGCGCAAAGCACTTTCCTTTATAAGCTTAGCAGGACAGCTATTCGACACCTTCATATCGCCATGCAACAGGATCAATCGCTTCACCATTGACATATAGTCCCCAATGCAAGTGTGGGCCAGTGACTGCACCCGTCGCTCCGACTGCGCCAATTACTTGCCCAGCCTTCACAAAATCTCCTTCTTTTACATAGATTTCGCTGAGATGCAAAAAGATACTTGCTACGCCCTGACCGTGATCCAAGCCAATCGTATTGCCATGCAGAAGAAAACCTTGCGATACATTACCCACTAAGCGAATATAACCTGAAGCTGGAGCTACCACAGGAGAACCAGTCCCTCCAGCATAGTCAACACCACGATGGTAATAGTCATTGGCAAACTCGCCATTGTAATAGCGCTGCACTCCAAAACCTGTCGTAATCTCACCATCATTTGGTCTTAAGAAAGCTCCGTTCCAGAACTTCTGGGGAGTAACTAATTTTTTAAAAGCCGAAACCTTATCCCATTCATAATCTGTTGGTTCCGATCCGCTACCCGAGTCACTAAGCCAAATACTTTGCGTAGGAAATTGGCGATCGCCTAATTGCATCGGCAAAGTTTGCTGTAAACCCTCGGCAGTCACCACTACTTGTCTTAGTCCCGCCTTATCAAGTGGAGTCGTAGGAATAAATGCTCGCCAACGATTTGGAGACATCGCGAAAGCGGGAAATTGCTTGCTATTCATCGATACTGTTGGTGGTGTTGCCGTAGATTTATCAGTTGCGATCCAAACTGATACCGTATCACCAAGTTTTGGCGTATTGGGTCTGAGCATTGCTTGCAATGCATCGGCACGGGATACACCAAACATTATGGCTGCGATCGCCGACAGCAAACTCAGACCAATTAGTAATGGTAATTTGAGAGAGAATTTGAATGGATTGGCAACCATAACAACATTACTGAAAAATAGGAAGTACTCATCGCGCCTTATTTTAACTTTATTTCAACAATTCACAAAATCAAAGCTAAAAAAAGAGTGATAGAGCAAAGACCTATCACTCTTTTTTTAGCTTTGATTTTGTCCTGTCACTAATTAGTTTAAAAATGGCGATACTTTTGAAGATAGAGAGGAGCTATAAACTGCACCAGGACTAGCTGCAAATGCTGCACTAGGATCAGAAGAAAAAGCCGTAACAATTGTCGAACTAATACCAGGGTTAGCAGCAATAAAAGCAGGATCGAGGATCACCAGAGCACTTGCGATGCCAGGACTCTGAACTATAACAGTCGGAGTAGTGATCGGCGTTGGAGGAGCTGCTACGATAGAACTATCGGGAATAGTAATATTCCCACTGTTAACCTGCAAACTGACATTAGTATTTGCAACTGGGGGAGTCCCAATTATTAAAGCGCCAGAAATAGATGTAACAAGCGCATTAGTAACGGTTGTTGGAGCAGCTACGAAACTTGCAGTTCTACCATCATTGAATACAACGCCACCTGTTGTTGTGCCGCTCGCAGTTAAAATCGAGTTCACAGCAATATTTGGAGCATTCGATGATGTAAGACTGGTTATTGTCCCAGCACTTGCTGAGATAGTGCCAATGGGACTGAGCAGCGAATAACTGTTAAGAGAAATTGCTCCATTGGTAAATACGGTTCCAGATACAGTTCCAGTAAATGGAAGATTTGTAAATTGAGCAAAGGCGGCTTCGGTGGAAAGAGTCGCGATCGCAGCGGCAAGAGGCAGCCCGAAAGCAAGAACACGAGAAATAGATTTCATATTGATCATCCTCATAAATTAATAATTTAGAACGTGAACGTTGTTCGGACTGCCCCAATCGTGACAGTATCACTAGTAGCAGTATTCCCAGGATTGAACACAAATACTACTCCTGGGGTAATGCTAATATTTTTGGAGATCGGAAATCTGTAGAATGCTTCGACATGAGTGGTTGAGGCTGGTTGAGAACCAGGAATACCACCTGTATTGCTCAGAATACTTGGAAAGTTAATATTGCCACTCAGGTTACTGCTGGTGATACGCGGAGGCTGACCAATGTATAAACCAATCAGATCACCTTCCTTGAGTATATCAAGAAAATTAGCAAATGTCATCCAGTTAAAAGTCTCAACTGAGCCAGAAAACCCAGAATTCCGAATACTTGATGTCGTAAAGCCTACCCATCCGCCAAGATTGAAGTTTCGGGTCGGCTGCCATGACACTGTGCCGCCAAAGGCATTGGTGCTGAAATTTGATGGCACTGGCGCAACAACACCAATAATTGTGTCCCCAATCGAACTATTTAATGTGCCGTTGTTTGTGTAGGAATTGAGGTAGTAAAGAGCAACATCAACACGCTCAAATACGTTGGCAGCCAACTGTACGCCAATTGAAGTTGGACCACCAAATAAGCCCCCATCTCCAGTTGCACTAGCGGCATTTCCTGCTGAGTAAACTCCCTGTAAGCTCACATCCCTGCCAATTTTCCAGTCAAAGCCTAGCCCAGCCTGTCCAGCATTGAGACTAATCACAGGATTTCGCTGAGCAAACAAAGAAATAGGTCCGCTTCCTGCACCTTCAACCCGATTTGGTCCTCGGAAGACGTTAATTGCATTGACACCTCTTGCACCAACGATGATGCCAAGATTACTGCCAATTAGAAATCGATAGTTGAGATCACTGAGCGTAAAGGTATTAC
Source organism: Pseudanabaena sp. UWO311 (assembly GCF_006937785.1). Taxonomy (GTDB): domain Bacteria; phylum Cyanobacteriota; class Cyanobacteriia; order Pseudanabaenales; family Pseudanabaenaceae; genus Pseudanabaena. The sequence goes on along the minus strand of NZ_SJEE01000002.1, from coordinate 322,530 downwards.
CCGTACTGCCTTCATACCCAAGACGAGTAAAGCTATTGTTTAGCGCCGCAAAGCTCGTAATTGGGGCATCGGTTGATAGGTTACCTGCTTGTAAACCAGTCAGCAAAAGTCCGCGATCGGGAAACTGTGTAACCAGACTCAGTTGCGCTAAGTAGCCAAAGCTAACATTAGTTGCAGGATCGACAACTCTAGTCCCAGCGGTTCTGGGAATGTTAGAAGTATTATTTAATCGTCCTTGTAAACCAAAGATGGCTTGACCATAAAGTTTAGTCGTGGTCGAGAATTGCTGTGCTTCGAGTTTGGCAGTCTTCGCATCTAGAGCATCCACGCGACCACGCAGAGTTGCAAGTTCAGCTGCAAATTCTTCTTGAAGTTTTTGTAAAGTAGCGAGATCTTCTTTGCTGACCTTATCGGCTAAACCTGCGGAGATGATTTCGTTGATCTTATCTAAGCAAGCATTTAAACCAGCTGCAAATTCATAGCGGCTAGTTGCTTGTTTGCCACGAAAAGTGCGATCGGGATAACCAGCAATACAGCCATAGCGCTCAACCAAAGATTGCAATGCAGTGAAAGACCAGTCAGTGGGACGGACATCGCTGAGTTGGGAAACAGAGCTAACGCCTTCAGCTTTCTTATTTACAGGACTAGAAACTAGCTCTTGATTAATTTGGTGAATAATCGCTGATTCGCCCGTTTTCGGTTGACTGACAGCTTGGGATGGACTGACAACCATCGGATCATTACCAATAGCATTAATCAGACTAGACTCAGATTTAGAACTTAAATTACCCTGATTTGATTGCGTTTCGGCATTAGCACTGAGGCAGAGAAATGCTGAACAGGAGACAAATGTACTAAGCAGTAGTAACTGACAACTTTGCTTAGATGGACAAAATTTTATAGCCAACTAAAATAATCCTCACAACGAAAGGAAAAAACAATGAATACCTTAATGTTTTATTGTTAATCGTTTTTTTTCGTTGTCAAGTTCTTTTTCGTTTCCTGTAGCAATATTTTACAAAAGGAAATGGCGGCGCTTTGCGCCGCCATTTCCTTTTTGGCTTTTACTCCCTTCCCAGTCAAGAAATAGTCATGCTGGGCAAAGCCCAGCATGACTATTTCTTAGTTTTATATGCCTATTTCTTTAATGGGAAAGGAGTATATGATCTAAGGAATCAGGGGAATCGTAGCGCTACGAGTAAACTGCTCATAGGCTGAATCTAAATTAAGTGGATATATCGCTTTAAATTTGTAGTCTTTGTAAGCATCAGGAATTTTGGCATATTTCTCAATAACTTGCTCTTTAGTTAGAATCTGAGCTTTCCATTCCAGAGCCGTACGTTCTAACCAACTAAAATAAGCTTGTTGTGCTTGTAAGCCCGTAATATCGGTAACGTCACCATGACCTGGGACCACTTTAGCTGTGGGGTAAGTAGCAATCAAGCGATACAGACTTCCTTGCCATTGACGAATATCACTATCACCAGTGTAAGGAATACGCTTGTTAAATACCATATCTCCCGTAAACAAAACCTTGGCATCAGGGACATAGGCAACCAAATCAGTTCCTGCCGAATGACCATCTACGCGCTCAATTCGCACTTGGCGATCGCCTAACCAAAGATCAGTTTGGCTATTAATAATCACCGTCGGCGGCGTAACACCACCAGTATTATTTTTACCACTTTGAATATATTCACGAATTACACCACGCCCAAGCACAGGAATTTCACGCTTGACAAAAACTGAATTTCCACCCGTATGATCAAAGTGATAATGCGTATTTAAGACATACTTGATCGGTTTATCAGTCAATGATTTTATGGTAGAAATCATCAGTTCGCCTAGTTCAGATGTTTGGAACGGATCGATCACCAACACACCATCACTACCGATCACAAAACCACCATTGCAAATCGCCACCGCAGGATTAGCGGGTGGAAAATCAGTGCTAGCAACTAGGGCATAAATTCCTTGGGCTATCTCTTGCAGTTGTAAACCCGCATTTTGCAAGCTTACAGTTTTAATACTTGTCTCCGCAGATGGTTTTTGAGCCTGAATTTGTGGCTGATTTCCGGCATCAGCAGGGCTCCAACCATGTCCGAGCATTATCGACATTACTGTAGCGATCGCCGCTAACAAGAATGCCAAAAGGTATTTAATCTTTAGCTTTTTCAGCATCTTAATTCCTTAGAGCTAGATTTTGAAGCTTAGCAGCTTCAAACATAGTGTAAACCAAATCAAAATCCAAAAAGGAGATGTGGCGCGAAGCACCCCATCTCCTTTTTGGATATATAGCTGTAGCCCAGTGTCCTAGGACATAAAACCCAAGAATTAATTGGCGGTGAGCCACCAATTTAATTCTTGGGTTTTGATTTGGTCTAAAACATGTGACTGGAGCTATAAAAAAGCCCAGAGTTATGAAAGCATTACTGAGTAACTATTTGGTCACTACTGAGCTAATTTCATAATTCTGGACTTTTATTAAATCTTATATATGTTGAACTACCAGAGTTGAACTTTAGAGTTTAACTTCGATGTCCACACCAGCAGCTAGATCAAGCTTCATGAGTGCATCGATAGTTTTTGCAGATGGTTGATAGATATCGATAATCCGACTATGAGTGCGGGTCTCAAAATGTTCGCGTGAGTCTTTATCTACGTGGGGAGATCTTAGAACGCAATAGATACGACGACGTGTTGGCAGGGGGATAGGACCAACGGCAGCGGCGTTTGTACGATTAGCAGTTTCGACGATTTTTTCGCAGGATGAGTCTAGCAGGCGATGATCGAAAGCTTTGAGACGAATCCGAATCTTTTGTTGTTGAGGTGCCACAGTTCTTAGGGATTTATTCGGGTAAATTTTTCAGCGTTTCTTATATTAGCACCCGAATACTCCAAAATCAAATAATTAGATCAATGCCAGCAATTCTCAATTATGAAACCAATTTTTACAGCGAGAATTGCTGACTGCCCATACATTTTTAGGATTGACGATTCCGATCCTGTTACAATTGCTAGATAGATACATTCACATAACTTTATCTAGAAATATGTCTTTGCTTCTTTCTGCTCCCATATTGGCTGCAACTGTCTATGCCGCGATCGCAGGTGCATATTTGCTAGTGATCCCCTTGATGGTGATGTTTTATTTCAAAGCGCGTTGGTATAAAACAGGCTCTCTAGAAAGAGTATTTCTCTGTTTTCTAGCCTTTTTCTTCTTCCCAGGATTGTTATTACTCTCTCCATTCTTTAACTTTCGCCCCGAAGCACGGCAAATTTAAACCTAAATTAAACTGAGCGCAATGCGCTCAGTTTAATAAAAAATATTTTCTGAGATTAAAACTATGCGCCGCATTGATGCCATAGCAATTATGGTTGCCTTTTTTGGGTTTGGTGGAGTCGCATTTTGGGTATTTCGTGCCTCAGGCTTCGATGCAACTAATGCGGGTGTTTGGAGTCAAGTGGTTTTAGTAGGGGTCTTAATAGCTTGGATTTCCACCTATGTATTCCGCGCTATGACAAAAACTATGACCTACAATCAGCAGCTAGATGATTATAAAAAAGCTGTGCTGACCAAGAAGCTAGAAGAAATGTCGCCTGAAGAGCGCGAAAGTTTACTTGCAGAAGTAGATGCAGAAAATAAACTAGCGCAAACCTCAGCTCAAAATGCAATCAAAGATGAATGAATCAGCGATCGCCTTACTATTCACTATTTCATCCTAAGCCACTTGCAAAGCGGATTGGTTCCTTTGGCTTCCCCAAGGATTTGGGCGATCGCTTTCAAATAGTGCAGAAATGGCTGAGTTTTGCTAGTGATGGCGAACCATCTAACCTGCTTGCCGAAGCCCAGTTTTTACATGATATTTTTGTTGATATTCTGGGTTATAAATCACCCTTTGAGAGCAACGGTGGTGCATGGGAATTAGAATTGCATCCGCATCCTGCACTTGGTTTTTTTACAGAAACATCAGCAAATGTGATCGCCGAGATTCGAGTCAGTACAGCTGAGGAAGGAGCAATCATTAAGCCCGAACCAGAGCATGAAACCACTGAATGGTTGATTGTTTTGGATTATCGAGAAATCTGTCTTTATAACCGAAATGTATCCAGCCTGTTCTGTCAGAGATTTACTTGGAACTCGTTAGCGGATTTAGAACAACTCAAAGCTTTTTATTTTTTATTATCACGAAGGACTTTGCTCAGAGGCATTGTCAATAGTGAAGAGCGATCGCGCACTACACACTTACTGGAAGAGTCTCACCAGCTAGAATCTGAGATCCTCAAAAACTTTTATAGCCACTATTGCAAAATCCGCAGTCAATTAATTAAGGATTTTCGCTATAGGTTACAGCTATTAGCACACCCTGTCGAAAATGCTGAGAATAACCTCCACGTAAAGGCAGAAGATGCGATCTCGATCGCCATTTATCAAGCCCAAAAACTTTTAAACCGCATCTTGTTTGTTGCTTATTGTGAAGATCGCGCCTTATTACCTGAGAACTTAATTAAAGACGCTTACGAATTTGAGAATCCCTATATTGAGCAACCAATTTGGGAAAATTATAAAGCCATATTTGATTGGGTACAAAATGGCAATGCAAAATATCACATTCCCATTAATGCTTATTCATCTAGGCTATTTGCGCGCGATCGCATTTTAGATCAGGCTTTATTTGTAGGCGATGAGTTATGTCGTCAGATCAAGGAAATAGCTCGATTCGACTTTTGTGAAGATATCACACGCCATATTCTGACTTGTCTCTTTGACGAATCAATCAGAGAATTATCGCAATATCGCAAAGATTTAAGCAATCTTAGTAAGCGCCGTATTCCGAAATTACCTTGTAAAGCAATTTTGCAAAGTGAGTCAGTAATTCGTACATTGCAGCAGCATTTAGCTCCGCCCAAAAATCATCAAGATACCTTGGCATATTGCCAAGAATATCAAGAGCGCTTGTTAAGAATCAAAATCTTACATCCTAAATGCGGCGCTGGGGTATTGCTCGCAACTGCTTTGGAGTTTTTACTTTCTGAACATGAGCGCATCCATTACCTAATAATTAAGTTCTCAACTGATGATGAGGCAACCGCTCACAAAACACCAACAACAGTAATAACCCATATCCTGCAACATAATTTATTTGGTTGCGATGCCGCTGAAGAATCTATTGAAATAACCCGACTCTCACTTTGTTTGCGATCGCTCGAAATCAGCCCATCTTTGCCAGATTTTGAGCATAATATCCAACTGGGTGAATTAGCAACCTGTGATTTTGGGGCAGAGTTTAAAGCCGCAAGCGATCGCGGCGAAGTAGTAATTCTAAAATAGTAAACGCCCCGGCAGGGGCATTTACTATTTACATTCGACCACGTAACATTTGTGCCATTTCATTGGGCTTCGGAGAGTTCTCTACCGCAGTTTCTTCGGTAATCCGACCATCTTCGTAGAGCTTATAGAGTGATTGATTCATATTTACCATTCCTTCATAAGTACATTTAGGAATTAACGCCTCAATCTCATCCACTTCACCGCGCTTGATATAGTCACGCACAGCATCAGTATTGATCATGATTTCATGCACCGCTGCCCGCTTACCATCCGTAGTCCGCACCAATGACTGAGCGATAACTCCCACTAAAGATTCTGAAACTTGAATCCGCATGGGACCCTGCTGTTCAGGTTCATAAAGATTGAGAATCCGCTCAATAGTTTTAACAGCACTGTTTGTGTGTAATGTGCCAAATACTAAGTGACCTGTTTGGGCTGCCTTCAGGGCAGTGTTAACAGTTTCTTTATCGCGCATTTCCCCAATCAGAATGATATCAGGATCTTCGCGCAAAGCTGCCTTCAGAGCATTATCAAACTTGAGCGTATGGATGCCAACTTCCCGTTGTTTAATCAGCGCCTTTTTGCTTTGATGTACAAATTCAATCGGATCTTCAATGGAAATTAAATGCTTCTGCATTTCCGTATTGATAAAGTCCACCATCGCCGCTAGGGTAGTTGATTTCCCTGAACCAGTAGGACCAGTTACCAGAATCAGCCCTTTATGGGTATAGCAAAGCTCTCGGAATACCTCTGGCAACCCCAACTGATCAATTGAAAGAATCTTTAGAGGAATCAATCGCAACACCATGGCTGCTCCACGCAACGAATCAAAAATATTGATCCGACAACGGGCAAATTCATACTGAGTTGCACCATCAAATTCTAAGGTGTCCCGAAATTGCTGGATTTGCTTATCATCCATAATTTCCGTCAACCAAGTGTCAAAAGTCTGCTTGTCTGGCACAGGATATTGCTCCTGTGTGACCATTAAGCCCCGACTCCGAAATCTTACTGGTTCATTTATCCCAGCATGAATATCTGAACATCCTTGCTCATGGGCATCTTTGACAATCTGGGCAAGGGTGGGTTGCCCTGTACTACGCTGCAAAATCGATGGTACACCCAGCCCTGGTAAGTTTGGAGGTGGACCTGGACGAATTGGGGGACGTGGATTTGGAGGCGGTGGCACACTAGTGACTTGTGTATCTGTCGGAATTGACATCTGAGCCTGACGAGCCGCCGCCGCCGCACGGGCTTGCTGTGCAGCCAGTGCTTGTTGCTGTTGTTCAGGAGTCAACGCCGCACGAGCTTGTTGCTGTGCTTGTGGATTATTGGGAGGTGCTTGAGGATTGCTAGGAGGAGCGACACGCTGCTGGGCGGGTGCGGCGGGGTTTGTACGTGGCTGTGGCACACCACCACCAGAAGAAGGTGGCGGTACGGGAGGCATCCCAGATTGCGTCATAGTTGAACCTCGAAAAGTGCTGTAGTTGGAGTTCAGGTTTGATGAGGAGCTTTTTGCTATTCAAATTCTGCTATTTGACCTAAAAATAACCAATCCTGTTACTTAATAGGCTAAAAATATATTAGCCCTTGTAAATACTATCCTCAAATAATTAATGAATATTCTCAGTGCCCTGCGATCTAAACCGAGCGCAGAAAGCAAAAAGCCTGCAAAGCAATCAACTCCTAAGCAAACCAAAGGTATTGAAATTAAGTCTCAACGCGAGTTGGACTATATGCGTGAATCATCTCGCATTGTGGCGACAGTACTCAAGGAAATTTCAGAGATCATTGCTCCTGGGATGACTACAATGGATCTTGATGCTCATGCTGAAAAGCGGATTCGGGAGATGGGTGCTGTCCCTAGCTTTAAGGGTTATTGCGGCTTTCCTGCAAGTCTTTGCACTAGCATTAATAACGAAGTCGTACATGGCATACCCAATGCGAGAAAAGTGATTAAGCTAGGCGATCTGGTCAAGGTTGATACTGGCGCATTTAAAAATGGGTTTCATGGGGATTCTTGCATTACGTTAGCAGTTGGTAATGTCAGTGAGAAGGCAGCTAAGCTAATGCGTGTAGCTGAGGAAGCTCTTTTTAAGGGCATTGAACAGGTGAAGCCAGGTAATTGTATGCTCGATTTGGCTGGGGCAATTGAGGATCATGTGAAGGCAAATGGTTTTGCAATCGTCGAAGATTTTACTGGTCATGGAGTAGGCCGAAATCTACACGAAGAGCCTTCAGTATTTAATTTCCGTACACATCAGTTACCAAATGTGCGCTTTCGCCCAGGGATGACTTTAGCGATCGAGCCAATTTTAAACGCTGGTTCAAAGCAAGTAAGGATTTTGTCGGATAAATGGACAGCCGTAACTGTGGACAATCAACTTTCGGCTCAGTTTGAACATACTGTTTTGGTGACTGAAACTGGTTATGAAATTTTTACCGATCGCTCTAAAGTTTAATCAAGATCAAAAAAGCTGTGCAAAGCAAAGCTTTTTTGATAGAAATTTATGCAAAATATTTTTTTAGCTGGTTCCAGTCGCGGAGTTGGGCGTGAAATTGCCAAACTATTGCTAGAGCATGAGCCACCATCCGTAAATTTAAAAGTATTGCTCCGCAATCCTACCTATGCCGTCGAGTTAGAAGCTCTGGGTGCAAAGGTAATGTTTGGTGATGCCCTAAATCCTGCTGACCTTGAAGCGTCGTTGGAAGGTAAAGAGATCGATGTAGTAATTACGACTATGGGTGGTTTGCCAAGCGATCGCGGTGAACGTGCTGACTGTGAGGGCAATAAAAATCTAATTGATGCTGCTGTTAAATCGGGAGTCAAGAAATTTATTCTGGTTTCTTCAATTGGCAGTGGCAATAGCGTGGTGGCGATCGCGCCGCAAGTGTTGCTAACATTGGGCGCAATTCTCAAGGAAAAAGAAAAAGCTGAACAGCACCTAGTTGCTAGTGGCTTAACCTACACAATTATTCGCCCTGGTGGATTGAAGTCGGAAGTTGCTACAGGTAACGCTGTGCTGACAGAAAATCCTACGGTTGCGGGAATTATCCATCGTGCTGATGTCGCTAAGTTAGTTTGTAATTGCGTAACTTCTGACAGGGCAAATAATAAAGTTTTTTCAGCAATTGATCGCAATATGTTGTTTAAATCATTAGAGTTTGAAACGTTCGATTTGTGAGACAGCTATGCAGGAATATATTGTTAGAGCTGGAGATACCCTATCTGCGATCGCGAAACGTTTTTTGGGCGCAAATGCTGACTGGCGCGAGATTGCTCGGATTAATAACATTACCAATCCTGCAAGTTTACAAATTGGTCAGAAGCTGCTGATTCCCGTGGTAACTCCACCGAGCGCTCGAAATCCTGAGGTCGCCATGGTCAGGAATACATTGCAGGGAGTTTATCCACCCAATAAAATTGCAATTTCCTTTACCACTGTTGGCAGTGATGTAATTGCCAAATTATTAAATACTGGGCAACAAGAGCCATTTGCCAAAACTAGAGATTTAGGACTGTATCGGCTAGGTATTTTTAAACTACGCGACTTTATCGCCTATGGCTCAGGCTTATTGCAACAGGTGCAGATGAGTCCTTCAGAAATCAAGGTAATGCTGGTAACGTCAGCAAATGAAGGCAGCCTTGATGCGATTAATACTTGGGACAGCCAGTACTTAAGTTTTGGGATATTCCAGTGGACATTGGGAGCGGCGGAGCAACAGGGCGAGCTACCTGCATTACTTAATAATCTCAAAAGGCGCTATCCATCTGAATTTCAATACTATTTTGGTCAGTTTGGCTTGGATGTAACATCACTAGATGGGATCACGGGTTGGATGTCTCTTAATGGTAATCGCCTAGTGAGTGCTGCTGATAAAAACTTAATGCGACAACCACTTTGGGCTTTACGATTTGCGATCGCAGGCATGGATGCGCTAGTGCAATCAGTACAAGTAGTACACGCAATTTCACGACTTGATCGATTTTATTTTACGCCTACCCAAACGCTACAAGGCTTTACTCTTTCGCAAATCCTAAGCTCAGAATTTGCGGTGGCGCTCCTGCTCGATCACCATGTCAACCGTCCTAGCCATGTCATTCCCTGCGTTGCTGATGCGATCGCGCGATCGCGTCTAACTCCTGCTCAAGTTGCGCAAGGATCTACTGATAATGAAGCGCTGATTATCCAAAATTATTTAGCTCTACGTGAAACCTTTGGCGGCGCAAGTGCGATGACGAAATCACGCGAACGCGCTGAACTAGCAAGACAATCGATCGCGACTGGCAATCTTTCTCCGCAAAGATTTTCATTTCGCTCTAACCGTCAATCAAGATCAACTTAGTAAAAAGGGCTTGCTTCACAAGCCCTTTTTACTAACAAGAAGTGGAGACAAGCAGCGCTTCTCGCGCAGTTATACCGATTCACAAAAGTGTTGTCACACTTTTGTGAATGAAAAAACAAACCCTGTAAGGGTTTTAAAAGCACAAAATGGCGTAGCCATTTTGTGCTTTTGTATTAACGTCGATTTACTTCAGCAGAGCTAGGTGCTTGTTGCGCAGGAATAAAAAAGCTGCCAGTTGGCTGTGGTGCAGCCTCAATGACCTCGACAGAGACTTGTCTAGGATTACCTACAACAGATGTATCACGGTCTTCCCAGCGACTACGAATAGGATGTAGCTCTACAGATGTAGAGAGTAAAGCTGGACTATTGCTACCATTCGCATAAGATCGCTCAAAGCTACTGTCGTAAGTACGACTGCTCGTGTAAACCCTCTGCCTTAGAGCCGCAATCCTTGCCGCAATCCGATCATCAGCATCGGCAGAAACTGCTAGAGGATCACGCATTGAGTTATAGGCGCGATCGACTCTGGTATAGATTTTTTTGCGATCGCTAATATTTGCCTTTGCCACAAAAGCTGGTCGAGTTAGTCCGCCTAACTCTTGCTGCGATCGGGTTTTCATTTCGGCAATAACTTCAGCTTCATCTAAGAGAAAAGAAGTTTTACCATCAGTTTGACTTTGAGGTGATGCTTTTGGGGACTCTTTAGGCTTAGAGACTGGACTTGCCTTAGGCAATTTTATTCCCGCAGGTGAAGGATTAACGCCCTCTAGTGCTTGTTTCCCAAAACTAAAGGCGACTAGTCCAGCCACAGATCCCACAATGATCATGGCAAACAAGAGCATCAGACTATAACTTAGTCTAAATTTCTTAGGTGGCTTTTTTTTCTTGCGGATTCGCTTTTGGGGTTGGGGTGTTGCCATCACAAACTTGTTTAGCTAATAATTGCTATTAGGCAACCTGCAAGGTAGCTTGCTTGATAGCATATAATACTTACGTCTATAATCACAATATGCCCAAGGTTGGCTGACTGGTAAAGCAAACGACTCATAATCGTTGATATGTCGGTTCGATTCCGACACCTTGGATAACCAATACAAGCCACTAAGACTAACTTACACCGTGTAAACACTTACACGGTTGGACACTTTTAGACACATTTAGCTTGTTTATGACTATGAGTTTTGTTGTCATAGTCATAAGCAAACGAGTTCATAGTCAAATGTATAGCAATGAAAGTTTTACTTATGACATAAAACCCAAATAAATGAAGGCGGCGCGAAGCGCCGCCTTCATTTATTTGGGTAGTGTTTCAAGGGCGGCTGAAGCTAAGGTTGCCAAGACAGCTTTTTGAAGGCAAGCAGAAATATCTAACGCTTAAAGAAGGCAATGTCGTTACTGTAGACAAGACTTAGCAGTTCTTTAAGGATGATAGCGGTAAGCTACGCATTGTTGTTCACCACTCCTCATTACCTTATTCAGGCTAATAATTCATTCCAGTGATGCAATCTTAAGCCGAAAAATTGTAAGAATCGCTTTTTGATTCTTACAATTTCTCGCCATTTGAGCCATGTAGAACAAGGCTCAAATGGCGATCGCGAACTAGGACGTAAAAGATTCGCCTAAACCTAAAGCTGCCAGCTTCTTACGGAAAGTAATGGAACTCTTATCGCCAGCAATATGTACCTCATCAGCAAGACGAATAGGCAAATCTTCGGGCCATTGCTCCTCAACGATCGCTTTGTCCTCATAAAACACCTGATCATTAAAATCGAGGGTGTCTTGTAGCGGAGCATCTTTATCGAAGTTCCGACAAATTGGTACGAATAATCTCGTTTTACGGGCAGAGATTGGTGAAGCTGCATTGAGAACATGCAATTTACCATGGGGGAAAAAAACAGTTAACTTAGCGGTGAAAGGAATAAACAGTTCAAATAGCCTGCGCCATAAAAAATTAGATGGAGCTAAGTGCTTCATGCCATGAGCATAGTTACTAACAGTGCTGATATAGTCGGCTTTGAATCCAGAGGTAGTTTGCTCAATCGTGTAGTCTGGAACTTCAGGATTATCAGCTTCGCCAAAGGACTTAGCATGAATAAAGGCAAAATGACTAACATCCAAAAATCCTTCTACTTGCCGCCCTGCTGCCGCATTTAAATCCACGGAATTGGGCAATACCTGAATGTAGTCTGGATCTTCCCATTCATCTAATTCAGGAAATGGAACTGAACCGTTATCTATCAACCTTGTCCAGACTAACCCATAGCGTTCCATAACTGGATATGTCTTAAGTTTGAGTCGTGATGGAATTGTCGCTTCAGGCTGGGCGGGAATGTAAACACATTTAGCATTACAGTCATATTGCACTCCATGGTAAGGACAAACGAGACGATCGTTTTCAATCCAGCCCAAGCTTAGGGGTGCGCCTCGATGTAGGCATAGATCTTTGGCAACGATAATCGTACCATCGGAAACTCGATAGATTACTAAGCGCTCATCTAATAGATGCGTGCCATAGGGCTTTTCGGATGTGATTTCATGGGAGAAGGCAACAGGATACCAGAAGGGTGCAAGCGCTTGCCAATCAGTTTGGCTAAAGGTGCAATTGCGTGGCAAATATACTTCTTGGGTCGCTACCATAAACATCACTCTTGTGCGTTAATCTACAATTCTGACGTTACAGCGATATAAAAATCAATTCTGTATAACTTTGCACGAACCCCATCGCTCCACTATCTAGCCGATTTGAAACTTTCAAAAATCTTCTAAATTGAAAATTTCAAATCGGTGTATTTTTGTGTAACAATTGTAGATCGCACTTTTAAGTAATCTCACAACTAAAAAAATGGCTAAAAACAAAGGTGTCCGTCTCGTAGTTACATTAGAGTGCACCGAATGTCGCACTAATGCTAACAAGCGATCGCCTGGTGTATCTCGTTATACGACCATGAAAAATCGTCGTAATACAACCGCAAGATTAGAACTCAAAAAGTTCTGCCCTCATTGCAACTCTCATACCGTCCATAAAGAAATCAAATAGTCCACTAATCCAATAACTAAAACCGCGTAATCCCAATCATGGCAATGAACTCCTCTTTTTATCGCAAGCGCCTCTCCCCGATCGCGCCTGCTGCCAAAATCGACTATAAAGATGTCGAATTACTGCGTAAATACATCACTGAGCGTGGCAAGATTTTGCCTCGCCGCATTACAGGTTTAACTGCAAAGCAACAGCGTGCATTGACGACAGCGATTAAACAAGCTCGTGTAGTTGCATTACTGCCTTTCATCAACAAAGAAGGTTAAAAAGTAAAGGACGCGATGCGTCCTTTACTTTTAAAAAAATAGAGAGACGCAATGCGTCTCTCTATTTTTTATAGGCAAAGAAGGTTAAAAAAGGACGTGATGCGTCCTTTTTTATAAGAAATAGAGAGACTCAGCGCGTCTCTTTATTCTTTATAGGCATTGCTCGATTACGGCAATGACCGATCGCGAAAGACTATCAAAGTCATAGCCGCCTTCTAACCCAAATAAGATTTTTGTGGTTAGCTCTAAACACAGATTCGTAAATGTGCCAAAATCCTCTGGATTTAACAAAATACTTGCCAAAGGATCATCAGCATTTGCATCAAATCCTGCACTGACAATTAAAAGATCGGGATCAAAATTTCGTAAAAACGGCATGATCTGATTTTCAAACACAGGCAAATATTCTGCGATCGCTGAACCCGATCGCATTGGGATATTTAAAATATTGTCATGATTTCCTGTCTCATCTTTGCGACCTGTCATCGGATAAAACGGTGCTTGATGCGTTGAGACATAGGCAATGTCTGGACGATCCCAGACAGCCTCCTGTGTCCCATTGCCGTGATGGACATCCCAGTCAAGAATGGCAACACGCTTGAGATTTAATCGATCAATTGCAGACATGGCGGCGATCGCCGCATTTCCAAAAATGCAAAAACCCATGCCCGAATGAGCACGCGCATGATGACCAGGGGGACGTGCTAGTACGAAGGATGGGCGACCTGACTCTAAAACAACATCAACACCATCAAGCCATGCACTGAGGGCAAGTAGGGCAACATCATAAGTTTGAGGCGAAGCGATTGTATCGCCATCAATGTAGCCACCACCGCGCTCGGTAATTGCCTGCAAAGTTTCAAGATATTCTTGAGTGTGAAAACGAAGAACTTCTTTTAGGATATTTTGTCGATCAGTTGGTTCTTGCCAGACTAATTGTGAGGCGATCGCTGAATTTTTTAGAGCCTCAACTATGGCTGTAAGACGACCAGCTTTTTCTGGGTGATAAATCCCAGTATCATGACTCAGAAAACTGTCAGAATAAATTATTGGGAATTTATTGGTAAATTTTGAAGAAGTTGAAAAGGTATTTGAAAACATACGTGCTTTTGCTGATCGCCAAATCAATGAATAGTTGTTGTCACCATAGAGACTAGCGTTATACTTTTAAAATCGTGGATTTGTTTGAAATCTTTTATAAGTAGCTAAGCAAAATTAAATATAAAACTGCAAAAAATTTACCCGCAGCGGGCAGTAAAGTTTTTGAATTTATTTTTTATTATGCCAAGTTACTTAGTTCCACAGTAATTTTACTTGGGTCTTTCCTGTGGTCGATCCCTTACCGCCAATGCAGCAAACAGATGTAGAGATGCAAGCCGTGCCAAAAGAGCTTGCCCGATCCATCCAAGAGATTATTAGTCTCTACAAAAAACATAACAAACAGAATATAATCGAATCCCTAGAAAATCTGATCTCTACAGTAAAAAGAGGCACAGATAAACCATTCTTAACAGATCTGTCCTTAGGAAGCGACCAAAATAATTTAGAAACAGAAAATGAAGAGGAATTTCTTAAAAGTTGGGACGACATCTTCAATGTTCAAGTTTATATTGACACTGAAATTTTTGGCGAATTAGATCCAAGACCTCCTGCTTTAGTAGAGTTAGACAATAGCAATGACAACGAAACAATAATCCAGCATACTGATGCAACTGAAATTTATGTTCAGGCATGGAAAGAACTCGCTCAGAGTATGTCTTCTTTCCCAGATGATTTGTTTACTCGACTCTGGACAACTGCCGAGATTGCCAAAATTTTGGAATGTTCTCCCAGTAGTTTACGGAGATCTCGTCGAAGTGGGCGATTGCCAATTAAGGTCAAAGACCTAATTCTGGATTGTATTTCTCACGATGGCAAACGGAGTTTATGGTTTGTACGACCCTCCTAACCAATTTTTGAGTTGTCAGCGCCGTAGCTACTGACAACTCAAAAATTGGTTTTACAACTGATAATCGCTATACAATTTAGATATATGTACCTATGGGCATAAATTTATAGATGTCTTTTCAAGATCTGCGCAAACGATTTTTGCTAAGTAACATATCGCTTTATTGGGTGTTGCTTGTACCGTTTGTGATACAAATTATCGGAACTGTAGGTTTGGTAGGCTATTTGTCCTATCGCAGTAGCGAGATGGCAGTCGATAAAATGGCAAGTCAGGTAATGAGTGAATTAGGCGATCGCATCGAGCAGAACCTTATTAATCATCTCCGCAAGCCAACTGAAATCAACCGCAATAACGCTGCTAGTATCAAGCTGGGAATTCTAGACTGGCAAGATTTGGCGACTGTAGAGAAATATTTTTGGCAACAATCGCAGATTTTTCCAGAAGTATCCGCATTAGCGATCGCTAATGAGCAAAAAGAAATTCTCATCATAGAAAAATTAGATGATGGTTCTCGTGCGATTAGACTAAGAGATAAATCAACTAATAACATATGGGATAACTATTTAGCTGATAGTGACGGCAATCGCCTCAAGCTGCTCAGACGCTCAACTACATATGATCCTCATAACGATCCACCGAATAATCCTTGGTATGGACAAACCAAAAATGCAGGGCGATTGCTGTGGAGGATAAATGTTTCTTTGGCAAATCCAAATAACCCTTCACTTATTGCGGTTAACTTTTTACCATTCTTCGATCGTGACAATAACTTTCAGGGGGTATTAGGAGCTTCGATATCTCTGACCCAATTAGGAGATTTTCTCCAGAAACTCAAGATTGGGAAAACAGGACAAGCCTTTATCATTGATCTCAATGGACAGATGATTGGTATGTCAACAGGGGAGATTCCTTTTCGTCAGGGTACATTGACACCATTAACGCAAGACAAAGAGACTCTCGCTAAAAATGTTGATCCTGATCATCGGAGACTAAGTGCTTTTGATAGCCAAAATGCCACAACCCAAATAACTGTCAATCATTTAAAAGAACGTTTTGGTCGTCTAGAGAGTATTTCTGAACATCAAAAGTTTCGATTTGAAAAGGATGGCATCCGATATTTTGCGCAGATCGCACCGCTAAAAACTGAATTTGGAACTGAAGATTTAGATTGGCTCTCAGTAATCGTGATCCCAGAATCTGACTTTATGTCCGAGATTCAAACAAATACTAATTGGACAATTCTTTTCTGTGGACTGATTGTGTTTGTTGCAATTGGGATGGGGTTACTTACAGCTCGATGGATTTCTCGTTCAATATTGAGGTTGAGTAAAGCAAGTGAATCGATCGCAAAGGGCAATTGGCAAAGTTTACCAGAAGACGTAGAGATTGCTGAGCTCAAAACTCTAGCAACATCGTTTAACTGGATGTCTACCCGACTCCATCAATCATTTTCACAAGTGGAAAATTCTCTGCGAGATTCAGAAGTCAAATTTTCGACAATTTTTCAGGTAAGTCCCGATCCTGCATGGATTGCGACATTAGCCGAAGGAAGATGTTTATATGTCAATCAAAGTCTGTGTAATTTTCTAGAAGCTTACTCAAGCGATATTATTGGCAAAACATGTGTACAACTTGAACTATGGGAGAATATTGAAGATCTCCATCATTATAGAGAAGTCCTAATTAGTAAAGGGATTATTCAAAATTTTGAAGCAGTAGTTCATACAAAGACGAAACAGAGAAAAACAGTATTAATATCGGCTAGTACTATATGTATAGACGATCAGGACTGTGTGATCGGTGTCATGAAAGATATTAGCGATCGCAACCAACTAGAAATTACGCTCATTGAGAACGAGTCAAGATTAGAAGCATTTCTAAATAATATGCCTGCTATTAGCTATATCAAAGATCTAGATGGCAAGTATTTAAATGTTAATAGAGAATTTGAACGGATATTGAAAATTAGTCAAGCGGAAATGTTTGGAAAAACTGATTATGATTTTCTACCTATAGAAGTTGCCGATAGTCTACGGGCTAACGACCATCAAGCAATCTTACAAAAATCCACGATTCAAGTCGAAGAAAGCGTAGAATTCCCTGATGGAATTCATACTTTTTTTGCAACGAAGTTTCCGCTTAGTGATTTACAAGGCAATATTTATGCCATGGCTGGGATCTCTATAGATGTTAGCGATCGCAAACAAACTGAAAGTGATCTGCGAGAAAGTCAAGCCGATCTCAAAACTGCATATATGGAGCAGAATACTCTGTTTAATGCCCTAACTGATGTAATCTTAGTTCGCAACGCAGAGGGGCGTTGCCTCAAGGTAGCTCCGACTAAAGGCGTGAATCTAAAAGGGACTCAAGAGGAAGTTTTAAGTAAGCCAATTCAAGAAGAATTGCCGATGGAAGTAGCTAATCTTATTTTGCAAAACATTCACAAAGCTTTGACGACCAAGCAAATGGCAAGTTGTGATTATATTTTAGAAATTGATGGTAGAGAAATATGGTTTTCTTCCAATATTTCACCCTTGACTGAAGATACAGTTATCCAAATTTCTAGGGATATTACAGAACGGAAGCTTTCAGAAATAGCTTTGGCTAAAGCGAAAGAAGATGCAGAAGCAGCAACTAAAGCTAAGAGTGAGTTTTTGGCTAACATGAGTCATGAAATTCGCACGCCGATGAATGGAGTCTTAGTGATGGCACAGTTACTTGCCACTACCGAACTTACAGAAGATCAAGAAGAATTTGTACAAACTATTCTCGAAAGTGGTGATGTCCTTTTAGCGGTCATCAACGATATTCTTGATTTTTCTAAAATTGAATCTGGGATGCTTAAAATAGAGCAAAGAGAATTTGTCTTGTCTGAGGTCTTAAGTTCAGTTTGCAATTTAATGAATGGTCAAGCTAAAGATAAAAAGATTGAACTGCAATATACAATCGATTCTCAAGTCCCTTTAAAGGTAATCAGTGATAGCTCTCGTTTGCGTCAGGTTTTGATCAATCTAGTTGGGAATGCCATCAAATTCACTCCTCAGGGCAAGGTGTCAGTCGAGGTTAGTGGTAGCCCATTATCTGATAATGATCAACAATATGTACTTAAATTTGCGGTTACTGATACTGGCATTGGTATTCAAAGCGATCGCATATCCAACCTATTTCAAGCCTTTACACAAGCTGACACGTCGATTAGTCGAAAATATGGTGGTACTGGCTTAGGTTTGGCGATTAGTAGGAGATTGATTGAGCTAATGGATGGAAAGATATGGGTTGAGAGTTTTGGGGAGGTTGGGGGCAATCCTTCATTAGGTTGGGAGTCTGATCTAGTTACTCAAGGTACAACATTTTACTTTGTGATTAAAACTACCCTTTCTCAAGGGTAGTTTTAATCTTCTATACCGACGTTATTCCACATCGCAAAACACTCAAAACCGAACCAATAAATTTTTGGAAAGTGTTGCAAAGCAACACTTTCCAAAAATTTATTTTGTGTACAAACTCTGCAAGGTTGGAATAAACGATGGGTAAGAAATTGCCGCAGACTCAGCGCGATTGATTGAAGTTTTGCCCTTGGCAACTAGAGCGGCGATCGCCAGACTCATGGCGACACGATGATCGTCATAGCTCTCTACCTCAGCACCAGTAAGAGCTTTACCACCAACGATCGCCATCCCATCAGGAAGTTCTGTCACATTCGCACCCATTTTCGTCATTTCCTTCACCATCGCCACAATGCGATCGCTTTCCTTAACGCGCAACTCAGCAGCATCCTCAATAATAGTGGTTCCCTCTGCACAGCTTGCCGCGATCGCTAAAATCGGGATCTCATCAATTAGACGAGGAATCACAGCACCACTGATTTTACAAGCCTTGAGATTGGCAGAACGTACACGCAAGTCAGCAACTGGTTCTCCTGTAACTTCGCGTTGATTTTCATAGGTAATATCTGCACCCATCTCAGTGAGAATTTCGAGAATGCCTGTCCGAGTTGGATTAATCCCGACGTTCTCAATTACTAGATCGGAATTAGGAACAATGGAAGCCGCTACCAACCAAAACGCTGCCGAACTAATATCTCCAGGTACGATCACCGCCTGTCCAACTAGTTTTGCGCCGCCTTTAACGGCAACAGTGTTTGTATCAATATCAACTGTGATTTTTGCGCCGAAGGCTGCCAACATCCTTTCACTGTGATCACGCGATCGCTCTGGCTCAGTGATAATCGTCTCGCCATCGACCATTAATCCCGCAAGCATAATGCAGGACTTAACCTGAGCTGAAGCTACGGGAGATTGATAGTGAATTGCTTTTAGGTTTTGACCTGAAATTGCTAGTGGCGCTCTTGCTCCATTTTCCCGACCCCAAATATTCGCTCCCATCTGCCGTAAAGGATTGACCACGCGAGACATGGGGCGAGAGCGCAAAGAGCTATCGCCAGTGACGGTAAAAAAGCGATCAGGATGACTTGCCAAAATCCCTAACATCAAGCGTAGAGTTGTTCCCGAATTGCCAGCATTCAAAACATCTAGAGGCTCCTTCAGATTGCCCAGCCCAATCCCCTTAATCGTTACTAATTCTGAGTTAAGCTCAGATATCTCCGCACCCATTGCCGCAAAGCAAGCCGCCGTACTACGCGGATCTTCACCTAGCAATAACCCGCGAATTGTGGTCTCGCCCTCTGCTAAAGAGCCAAGCATTAACGCCCGATGCGAGATTGACTTGTCTCCAGGGATCGTAATTCTTCCTTGTAAACCTTGTGGCAATTGGCTTGCATCAATGTTGAGCAGGTGATGAGTTTGAGTAGTATCGAGGTCAATCATGTTAAAGTCAGTTAGCAATTAGTATTAGATTAAGACAAAATCACGGCAAATTTAGACTTATATCAACGACACCACTAGCTTTTTATGAATCCCCCTGAGCCAAATCCTGCTGATTTAAATGCGATCGCCGCAGATAGCATCCCCCATAGTGACATCAATCCCCAATCGCCACAAAATCTGGGAACGTTTCTTGATCGCCTCTATGGGACGTTATTTTTGCCCCAATTGACTTTTGAGCAGCTCAAGGCAAATCCAAACTTTGCGCAAGCCATGATCGTAATCGCTTTAGTAAATATTCTAGAAACCTTACGCCTCGATCAATTTGCAATTTATCGAATCATTTGGTCAGTGATTAGTGGGTTTATTGGCTGGGTGTTTTTTACTTTTCTGCTCAAGCAATTAGCTAATGTTTTTCAGAAAAAGATCGAGATGCGCGAATTGCTAACCCTGACAGGTTTTGCTAGTTTACCTTGGCTATTTATGGCTCCAGCGCTAAGCCTGCCGCCTCAATTTCGTGTTATTGCAGCGATCGCTGTGCTGATCTGGTTTATCGTTTGGCAAGTATGGAGCGCATCAGTGGCGCTAGGAATTAAAATCTGGAAAACTTTAGCGATCGTGCCTTTAGCAATATTTGGCGGCATAGTTGCCTTAATTTGGCTAGGAAATACCTTTAAGTTGATACTAAGTATTAGCCTGTAATTTTTGTCTCATTATCATAGAGTTTGAGGCGGTGCAAAGCGTCGTCTCAAACTCTATGATTTTTGTTAATAGTTTTTGAAGATTGTGGAAGCGTTAACACTTTAGGGTGGCTCTTCCACAAACCATTTAGGATTGCTATATAGCTAT
This sequence comes from Pseudanabaena sp. UWO311, assembly GCF_006937785.1. GTDB lineage: Bacteria > Cyanobacteriota > Cyanobacteriia > Pseudanabaenales > Pseudanabaenaceae > Pseudanabaena. The sequence goes on along the minus strand of NZ_SJEE01000002.1, from coordinate 301,928 downwards.
ATATTAGATATACATTTGTGTTGGCGTTAGTAAAGTTGAATTGGGATTAACGAAAAATATCTAATTAAAAAATCTTGATTTGGGAAGCTTGATCCCAAACTCCTAAACCAAAACTTACATGATTTCAGCACCAGAACCATCGAATGAAATAGAAAGAGTTTTAGCTCTGTATCAGTGCAATATTTTAGATACTGAGCCAGAACAAGGCTTTGACGAAATTACGAAATTAGCTGCCTATATCTGTCAAACGCCGATCGCTTTAGTAAGCTTAATCGACAAAGAGCGGGTATGGTTTAAGTCAAAAGTCGGAATCAGTGAAATAGAAATACCGAAAAAAATTACTTTTTGTGCACATACAATTCTAAAAGATAGAATTTTTATAATTCCTGACACTTACAAAGACGAGAGATTTGCCAGCAATCCACTGGTAACTGGGCCGCCTAAGATTCGCTTTTATGCGGGAATCCCCATTAAAAATGTAGAAGGCTATCCTTTAGGTACACTCTGCGTAATTGATCGACAACCAAGAGAACTGAGTGCAGACCAAATATCCGCACTCAAATCGCTGGGTCATCAAACAACATATTTGATTGAAACTCGCCGTAGCTTAAACGAAATTAGTCGCTTATCTATACCGAAAACAACCAAACCTGCGGGAAAAAACTTCCTTAAGAAGATCGCATTTTGGACTGGAATTATCGCCTCAATCGTTATTGGGATGGGTGTAATTTCTTATGTAAATCTCAGTAGTTTAAAAGAATCAAATATTGATTTTTTGCAAAAACAAGATGAACTAGAGAAAATCCAGAAACCACTCAATCAAATCCGTGATTTAAAAAATTCAGTAGGAGCATATCTTCTTTTAGGTAATCAAGAAAGTTTAGAGGCATACAAGCTTTTGGCAGCAGAATTGGAGGTTGACATCCTCAAACTTCAGTACTTGAGTCAGAAGAATAGTAGAGAACAGTTAGCTAATCTGGATGGTCAGAAGAGCAGGGTTGACTATCAGGAAACGATCACACTCTTATTAAAACATCTTCGCAAAGGATTGCAAGACTCGAATGAAATTGTTGAGTCTTATCAATCTTCTGGACTAAAACCCACTCAGAAACTAATATTAGAGAAAAGAATTTGGGATGCTGAAGATCTTACTGAAACTGAACTAGAAGAACTAATTAATATTTCTAGGGATGATTTATCGTTGTGGCTTCAAAAAAAGCAATCTTCAACTGCTAATGCTGTTAATATTTCCTTAATTACACTGCTTTCGACTTTAGGCATACTTGGGTTGCTGTTTTATTCTGTCTACAATGAAACACTTACAAGTCGCCGACTAGAAACTAGCCTTAAGCAAGAACGAGATTTTACAGTTACAGTGCTGGATACAGTTGGTGCGCTTGTAATTGTATTAGATATAGAAGGCAAGATAATTAGATTTAATCGTGAATGTGAAAGAGTAACTGGCTATTACTTTGAAGAAGTAAGAAATCAGAATTTTTGCAAGATTTTTCTGCCGCATGAAGAAGCTGCGGTAGTTAGCAAGACCTTTACAAGATTATCTAATGGCAGTTTATCCAATTCCTATGAAAATCATTGGTTAACAAAGAGTGGTAAGCGTCGGCTAATCTCTTGGTCAACTACGGCTGTACTTGAATCAGAAAATAAAATTGCTTTTATCATTGGATCAGGGCTTGACATCACCGATCGCAAACAGGTCGAAGAAGAAGTACGGTTGCAGAATTGGCGATCGATAGTTTTCTCTCAAATCACTCTACGCATTCGTCAATCGTTGAATGTTAGCGAGATCTTAAATACAACTGTTGAAGAAGTAAGAAAGTACCTTAAAGCAGATCGGGTAGTTGTGTATCGATTTGATGGTGAATGGGAAGGTTCAGTTGCAGTTGAGTCAGTGGAGTCACCTTGGATCTCTCTATTGGAAGCCGATATTAGAGATGAGTGCTTTTATCGTGGTCTATGGGAAGATTTTCGACAAGGACGCAAAGTCATAAATGACGATATTCCCAATTCAGATATGTCCGATTGTTATAAAAGATTGATGTCCCAGTGTCAAGTTCAAGCTAACTTAGTCGTGCCGATTTTGGAAAGCGATCGACTTTGGGGGCTACTCATTGTCCACCAATGTAGCGAGACAAGGCACTGGAACAGTTTTGAAGTTAACTTTTTGGCAGAACTTGGTAATCAAGTGGGGATTGCTCTTTACCAAGCTACTTTACTAGCACAAGAAACATTACGCCGAGAGCAACTCTCTCAGCAGAATATTGAACTAGAAAAAGCTCGTCATCAAGCAGAAATAGCAACAAAGATGAAAAGTTCTTTTCTCGCAACTATGAGCCATGAAATTCGCACGCCAATGAATGCGGTACTAGGAATGACAGGTTTGCTTGCTGATACTGAGCTTTCTACTCTCCAGAGAGATTTTGTGGAGACTGTGAGAATTAGTGGCGAAAATCTGTTGACATTAATCAATGAAATTCTTGATTTCTCGAAGCTGGAAGCTCATGAGATGGAATTAGAAGAGATTGATTTTGACCTTAACACCTGTGTTGAGGAAGTAACTGATCTGCTTGCTATGCTTGCTCAGGCAAAAGGGCTAGAGCTTGCGTCACTAGTTCATCAAAATGTGCCTATTTACCTCTGTGGAGATGTTTCGCGTCTCAGGCAGATATTAACCAATCTGGTTAGTAATGCCGTTAAGTTCACTTCAGAAGGCGAAGTAATCGTCAAGGTATCCCTCAAGTCAGAAACTGAATCGATGGCAATCATCGAATTTAGAGTTATTGATACTGGCATTGGTATATCTGCTACATCTCAGAAAAAGCTGTTTCAACCCTTCACCCAAGTCGATGCTTCGACTACACGCAAATATGGTGGTACTGGTTTAGGACTTGCCATTTGTAAACAAATTATCGATCTCATGGGCGGAGAGATTGGGATCGATAGTGAAGAAGGCAAAGGTTCACAGTTTTGGTTTAGGCTACCATTTACGAAGCAGTCTTCCGCCACGATCGCACAGCTTAAACCACGCCAAGAAGCTAATCTAAAGGATGTTCGGATATTGATAGTTGATGATAATGCAACCAATTGCAAAATCTTGTCTTATCAATTAACTGCTTGGCAGATGCGGGTTGATGCATTACAAAATGCCTCTAATGCGATCGCGATTTTGCGAACAGCCGTGGAAGAAGGCGATCGCTATCAATTAGCAATTTTGGACATGCAAATGCCTGATCTTGATGGCGAAATGCTGGGCGCATTGATCAAAGCTGATCCTTTACTGAAAGATCTCAAATTAATTATGCTGACATCTCTAAACCAGCAAGGTGGTATTAGCCGAGTTAAAGAACTAGGGTTTGAGTTTTATCTTATCAAACCAGTAAAACAGTCTCGCTTGTTGGATGTTTTGGTGGAAGTAGTTTCTATAGATACTAAGAGTGAAATTTTTCGCTCTGTGCCATTGATTCAGGAGAATGATTTACCGTTAAAGGCTTCTAAACTTAAAATTTTGATTGCTGAAGATAACCCCATCAATCAAAAAGTGGTTTTACATCAGCTACGTAGTTTTGGCTATGATGCAGATGTCGTAGGCAATGGTCGAGAAGTACTTAATCTCCTAGAATGCATCCACTATGACATCATCCTCATGGATTGCCAAATGCCTGAAATGGATGGATATGAGACAACAAGAGTCATTCGTCAGCTAGATTCAGAAAAGAGCAAAATCGTGATTATGGCGATGACAGCTAATGCGATGAAAGAAGATCGCGATCGCTGCATTGCTTGTGGTATGGATGACTATCTCAGCAAACCCATACGCAAAGAAGATGTCGCTCAAAAATTAGCTGATTGGGAGAAAAAGATTTTTGCTCAGAATGCTATCGCATCTTCTTCGCTTATCCCTTTTGAGGTGGCAACTACGGCAATTATCGATAACATAAATGTTGATACTAATTCCCTAGATCTAAATTCCAATAACTCAGAATCCCTATCATTAATTGACTGGACTTATATAGATAGTATTGCTGATGGTAGCGAAGAGTTTAAAGCTGAAATTCTCCAAACTTTTTTCGAGTCTACTTCGGAAAGCTTAGCGCAACTTGAACAGGCGATCGCTGAGAATAATTACCATAAGATTGCGCAAATTGCGCATTCTATCAAAGGTGCATCAAGTAACTTAGGTATGATTCCAATAGCAGCGATCGCTAATGATTTGCAGCAAGTTGGGGAAAATCAAAAAGAAGAGAACATACAAGAGATGTTTCAGAAAATACAATCTCTATTTTCACAAATTCAAAATTCTCTTTTATCATCCAAATAAATAAAGGCGGCACTTCGTGCCGCCTTTATTTATTTGGGTTTAAAAAACCTGTTCGATTTCATCGATTTCAGGAATCTCTTCTTTCAACTTGCGTTCAATGCCCATTCTCAGGGTCATCGCTGAGCTAGGACAAGATCCACAAGCACCTTGCAAACGCAATCGCACGACTGGGCCCTCGATTTCGACAAGTTCCACATTGCCACCGTCAGACATTAGATAAGGGCGCAGCTCATCTAAAACATTTTCGACATTTTCTGTAGTCAGAGTCAAACTCATATTTTTTCCTGTATTTATCTCAAAACTATAGGCTCAGAGAATGCGGTGCTAAGTGCTGCATTCTCTATAACCATAACTATTACTATCTATGCTAACAGAATAATTGAGAGCTAATGGTTGTGAGATTTAATAAGGAACCAATTCTTTGTGGCGCGGCTTCGCCGCGCCACAAAAAATTGGTTCCTTGTTTTAATTGTTTGGGATTAAGTATCCACAACGATGTTCACCATTAACCATCCAATGTGTGCGTTCTACGGAACAATCCAACACGGTTGCAAACATTTCTAGCTCATGTCCGCACACACTGGGAAAAGACTCAGCCACATGGGCGATCGCACAATTATATTCTGTAAAAATAAAACCTTCTGTCCCTTCTACAGGGAACCATTCCGTCACATAACCTTCACTACGGCGAAGTTCGGCTAATTTTTCTAATCGTTGCTTGAGTGAACCTCCTCCAAGTTGCAATTTATAATTCTGTGCTTTGCGTTGCCACTGCTTTTGTAATACCTCTGATACTTGCTCTTTACCTAAAGTATCAATCAATGTATCTAAAAAATTTACAGCAAATTGGTTATAACTATCAGGAAAGCGATCGCGCCCTGCCGTTGTTAAAGCATAAATAAATTGCGGTCTACCCATACCCAACTGCTCGGCAGTGTGATATATCAGTCCTTCAGTTTCTAGATCCTTTAAGTGCTTACGAATTGCCTGCGGACTAATATCCAGCTTCTCGGCTAAGTCTTGTGCTGTCACCTCTCCACGCTTAAGCAAATGTTGCAAAATATCCTGCTTAGTATCGTTTTTAGCATCATTTCTGTGATCTAGTTTCAGATCTGGTGCACTTGAAACCACGTCAGCGACACTGATGGGAGTTTTCATGAATATTCAGCTCCTGATAACAACTAACTCTTGCGGAGAGGCAAGACACGATTAAATGGCGTAGTTATCAAAAAAATGACTTTGACAACTTGCATGTTGTTAATGTAACCTACAATTAGTAAAGAAACAAGTAAGTTGTTTTATTCAAACAAAGGTAGCGCGAAGCACTAACTTTGCACATCAATTATCAGGAGCCATGACTGACATGACTGCAACGGTTCAAGCACTTGTCAACCAACCATACAAATACGGATTTGTTACATCCATTGAGTCGGACACGATTCCTCGTGGTCTAAGCGAAGATGTCGTCCGCATGATTTCGGCTAAGAAAAATGAGCCAGAATACATGCTGGAATTTCGTCTCAAGGCGTATCGTCAATGGTTAAAGATGCAAGAACCAACATGGGCGCATGTCGAATATCCTGCGATCGATTACCAAAATATCGTTTATTATTCTGCACCCAAGCAATCGAAAAAGAAAGCAAGTCTTGATGAAGTTGATCCTGAGTTACTGGATACTTTTGAGAAATTAGGGATTTCCATTAACGAACAAAAGCGTCTGACCAATGTTGCCGTTGATGTCATTTTTGATAGCGTTTCGATCGCCACAACTTTTAAGAAAGATCTAGCAAAAGTCGGTGTAATCTTCTGCTCGATCACCGAAGCGATGCATGAATATCCTGAACTGATCAAAAAATATCTAGGTAGCGTTGTCCCGATCGCAGACAACTACTATTCAGCTCTAAATGCTGCCGTATTTACCGATGGCTCCTTTGTATACATTCCCAAAGGCGTAAAGTGCCCAATGGATCTGTCCACCTATTTCCGCATTAACAATGGCGATTCTGGGCAATTTGAGCGCACTCTGATTGTTGCTGAAGAAGGAGCCTATGTCAGCTATCTCGAAGGCTGCACAGCGCCAATGTTTGACACCAACCAACTTCATGCAGCCGTAGTCGAGCTAGTTGCCCTCGATGATGCTGAAATCAAATATTCAACCGTACAGAACTGGTTTGCTGGCGATAAAGATGGCAAAGGCGGCATCTATAACTTTGTAACTAAGCGTGGTTTGTGCCAAGGCAAAAACTCGAAGATCTCTTGGACTCAAGTAGAAACTGGTTCCGCAATTACTTGGAAGTATCCCAGTTGCGTATTGGTTGGTGAAAACTCCGTTGGCGAGTTTTACTCTGTTGCTTTAACAAATAATAAGCAACAAGCCGACACTGGCTCGAAAATGGTGCATATCGGCAAAAACACCCGTAGTAAAATTGTTTCTAAGGGTATTTCCGCTGGTGGCTCTCAAAATAGCTATCGCGGCTTGGTCAAAATCTCACCCAAAGCTGAAGGCGCAAGAAATTATTCTCAATGCGACTCAATGCTGATTGGTGATTGCTCTCAAGCGAATACTTTCCCTTATATTCAAGTTCAAAACAATACTGCTAGAGTTGAGCATGAAGCCTCAACTTCTAAAATCGGCGAAGAGCAATTGTTCTATTTTCAACAACGCGGTATCGCAGTTGAAGATGCAGTCTCTATGATCATTAGCGGCTTCTGCAAAGAAGTATTTAATGCATTGCCAATGGAGTTTGCTGTTGAAGCTGATAAGCTCTTGGCTTTAAAGCTAGAGAATAGTGTTGGATAAAGCGATCGCCATTTTGTTCTCGCGATTAAGAGACTACAATCTCTGCTTTTTAAGTGGTATACAATAATTTATATGGAGATAGATATTTTAAATTAGATAGAATTTTTATAGTCAAATCAGCCGTAAAAATTCTGTCTAATATGTAATGTTGATATGAGCAGCTTTCATACACATGCGCGAATAGTTCGTAGAAACGATTTACCATTTCATTACCGCCGATCTGCTTTTCGCTCTTGTATACAAGTTTATCGGTGGCTCATCAGGCAAAAATTTCAAGTAACTTATCTTCGATATAGTAAATTTTTTGGATTTGATGAGAACACATCGGAATCCAATGAGCGACTAAATAAGGCAATAGATGCTTTGGAGACTGAGAGAAACTTATTTCTTGAGCAATTACGTCTGTTTGATAAAAAGCGCATCAAGGAAAAAGTAGGCGGTCGCAGACTACCTTCTAACATAGAAGTTGATTTACTCTATAAAAACATGAAATTTGTAGTTCCTATGGAAGAAGATGAGACTGAAACCGAAAAAAACTTATCTTAGCTATGGAAAGACAGGAGGAAATTTGGCAAGCGGTCGGTAGAATTACAATTAACTATCCACTATTGGAATGTGATAAATGTGCGTTAACCGTAATGCGTTGGCTAAAAAAGCGTGGCATCGAAGCAAAAATACTGCGGTTACGAACCAAACGTCGCAGTGAAAACTTTGTGACAAGCGATCGCTATGGGTTAGACGAATCAATAACTGAAAATGGGACTCATTATGGAGTAGAAGTCATGGGAAAGGTATTTGACAATTTGTCCGCCGAAGGATTGTCTCGTGAAGATTGGATAAAAGATTTTGATTGTCTGAGTGGCGCTTTTGTAGTTGAGGAACTGACTAGTTTGTAATAATTTGTTTGAGAGGTACAAAATGATTGGATTGTTTGAACTTTTGCAGAAAATCGAAAAAAACTCAGGAATGTATTTAGGTCGTCAATCCGTTAGCGATCTATTTATGTTTCTTGCTGGATATGAATTTGCCCGAAGCCAGAGTAATGATGAACTCACCCAAGAAGAAGAAGCGTTTTACAACGAGTTTCAGCCTTGGTTACAAAAAAAAATAGGCGTAAGATCTGTTACTTCATGGGCAAAGCTAATCATGCTGTCCTGTCATGACGAAAAAACAGGTTTTGAAATGTTTTTTAGATTTTTAAGAGAGTTTCAAGTTCGCGATCATGTTGAAGATGTAATCGCAGTTTAATTTTAATTCTTCTTTAGCTTTGTGTTAAAAGAATTGTAAGACATAGTTTCTCGACCTTCTCATATCAATATCTGTCCACTACATACTACAATATTAAATAGCTGTTAAGAGAAATAGAAATGATTGTTGAAAATAGCGAAGTAATTTTATCAGTCAAGAATTTGACTGCGGAAGTTGGTGGAGTCGAGATTTTAAAAGGGCTAAATCTGGAGATTAAGGCTGGTGAAGTTCATGCGATTATGGGGCCAAATGGCTCTGGTAAAAGCACATTCTCGAAAGTGTTAGCGGGACATCCTGCCTATACGGTCACAGGCGGTGAGATTATTTATAAGGGTGAAAACTTATTAGATTTAGCACCAGAAATTAGATCTAGAGAAGGTATATTTTTAGCTTTTCAATACCCATTAGAAATTCCTGGGGTGACTAATTCTGATTTCTTGCGATTGTCCTATAACAACTTGAGAAAACATAAAGGTTTAGAAGAGTTCGATATCATCGATTTTGATGACTTTATCCAAGAAAAGTTAGAGATCGTAGAAATGAATCCTAGTTTCTTGAGTCGCAGTGTTAACGAAGGTTTTTCTGGCGGCGAGAAGAAACGCAATGAGATTTTGCAAATGGCAATTCTCGATCCGACTCTTGCCATTCTCGATGAGACAGATTCAGGTTTGGATATCGATGCATTGCGAATTGTGGCAGGTGGTGTAAATAAGCTCTCAACTCCTCTCAATTCTTCACTAGTGATTACTCACTATCAGCGCTTGCTAAATTACATTATTCCTGATTTTATTCATGTGATGGAAAATGGCAAGATTATTCTCACAGGTGGTAAAGACTTGGCTCTGGAACTAGAAGAAAAGGGCTATGACTGGCTCAAAGAAGAAGAGGCGGTGTTGGTATAATGTCTATTCAAGTTTCTGAACAAGTGGAAGATCAACAGGAGTTGAAGGGCGCATTAAGCACCCGCAGTAAATTGGCTATTGACAGCAAGAAATTTACTTCCCAAGTGATCGGTTTAAACTCTCCGATCGCGATCGCCCAAGACACCGATCAGTTTGTGAGCGAAATTCGCCAATTGGCTAGCGATCGCCTAGCGAGTCTTTCTTTCCCTACGACCAAAGATGAAGAATGGAAATATACGGATGTTTCGTCTTTGGGAAGTCTAACTTTTGCTAATCAACTGGCTAAGCCAGAGGATGTCGAAGCTTTAGTTGCTAAGCATTCAGCGCCTGAAGCTTCAGTCAATCTGATTGTATTTGTGAATGGGCAGTATAGTGAGAAGTTCTCAGATACAAGCGGCGCTTCGCAGGGCTTAGTTCTTGGCACATTGGCAACTCTTGGCGATCGCATTCTGCCAAAGCTGCGATCGCACCTCGCTCAACATCCCGATACGAATGATTATTTTACAAGCCTGAATACAGCTTGTATGCAGGATGTAGCGATTGTAATCGTCCCCAAAAATTTAGTCGTCGAAAAGCCGATCCAGCTTTTGTTTGTATCTGCACCACAGGCTGGCGCAACATTGATAACTCAGCCGCGCTGTTTGGTGATTGCAGAAAGCCATAGTAATTTGACTTTTATTCAAACTTTTGTGGGAATTGATTCTCAAACCTATTTTACTAATACGGTAACAGAAGTTTGGCTAGCAGAAGGTGCAGAGGTCAATCATACCAAGGTGCAATGGCAAGGTGATGAGGCGGTGCATATCAATATGACTGCGATCGCTCAAGCTCGAAATAGTGTCTATAAGAATCAATCGATTAGCATCGGTGCGAAGATCTCTCGCCAGAATTTGATCGTGCATCAAATGGCTGAACAAACGCAAACTTCTCTGACTGGGTTAGCATTTGTCGATGGTGAACAGCACGCGGATACACATTCTGTAATCGCTCACAACTATCCGCACGGATCGAGTAAGCAATTGCACAAGTGCATTGCTGACGGTCGTTCCCATACAGTTTTTAATGGCAAAATCCAAGTTGCGAAGTTAGCTCAACAGACTGATTCCGCCCAGCTAAGCCGCAATCTCTTGTTGTCGCCCAAAGCGCGAGTGGACACTAAACCCCAATTAGAGATTTTTGCAGATAATGTCAAATGCGCTCACGGCGCGACTGTCAGTCAACTCGATGCTGAGGAAATCTTCTATCTCCAAAGTCGAGCGATTGATGCTGAGAGTGCCGCTAACTTGCTAACCTATGCTTTTGCAACCGAGGCGATCAACCAAATTCCGATTGTTTCGGTACAGCGATCGCTTAGTAATTTTGTATTTGAAAAAACAAAAGCCTGAAGCCTAAAAAATAAGAGGCGAGGCAATTGCGTCGTCTCTTATTTTTTTCCTCTATACTTCGCTAAAAATGCTATAAGTCATCGTGTGAAAAATGTTAGGATGCTGAACATCAAGAATGTATCGGGATGAGAAAATTAATGCGTTGGTCTATCGTGCTTATGCTCAGTGCTACATTAGCAGGAGCGAGCGCCCCACTAATTACCACTTCTTCTGACTCAGATATTACTCTGAATGCAAGCCTAGGAAATAACCGAGACAGCCAATCCTTTGATCCACTTACTTATACTCCTATTGATCAAAGGATTGCTAAATTAGAAACTCAATCCAAACAACAAAATTCTGATAGTACCGATACAAATCGTGTTCGTGCTCGTTTAGTAATTGCGGATATTCATCTCAACAACCGCAAGCCTCGCGAAGCGATCGCCGCTCTTGATAAATTGGAAACAGAGTATCCAGTTTTAGCCGATTATGTTTTGCTCAAACGCGCACAGGCTCAAACCCAACTGCGCGATCTCCAAGCAGCAAAAGCAACTTGGGAGCAACTGTTAGCTAAGTTCCCTGATAGTCCTGCATCTGCTGAAGCAATGTTTGCGTTAGGACAAAATCAACAGCTTTTACAAAAATTTCCTGCTCATCCCCGATCGCAAGAAGTCACACTGCGCCTACTAGCCCAAGATCCAAATCGAGTTGATCTGATGGCGCATCTAGCGACTTATTTTAGTGATTACAAAGAGATTGTCCCGATTTTAAATCGTCTAGTGGCTAGTTCACCATCACTCACATCAGACCAATGGTGGGCGATCGCTGATGGCTATTACAATAAGTTTGAATTTGGCAGAGCTGCCAATGCCTACGCTCGTGCAACTGTAAATCCTATAACTGCATACAATTACGCTCGTAGCCTGCATCGTGGCAAACAATTCGACAACGCGATCGCAGCTTATAACCGCGTTGTCCAGCAATTTCCTCAAAGCCCCCAAGCTCCTCGCGCTCTAATTCGGATTACGCAGATTGACTCGCCTGAAGCGGCGATCGCGGCAACCGATCGCATTGTAACAAGCTATCCTGATACCGCAGGCGAAGCCCTAGGCATTAAGGCTGCCATCTTGCAAGATAAACTAGATAGCCCCAAATCCGCAAGCGACGTTCGTAATTTATTGATAAGTCGCTATGGCAGTAGTAATGATGCTGGCGAATTGCGTTGGCGTATTGCTAAAGGTCAAGGGCGTGGCGGACAGATCAAGAATGCGATCGCCACGGTTGATGCATTGATAGCCAATAGTCCTGACAGTACCTCCGCAGCCGAAGCGAGCTTCTGGGCAGGTAAATGGGCTAATCAAATTGGCGATAAAGCTAAAGCTAAGAAGTTTTTTGAGTTTGCGATTCGTCAACACCCTGATTCCTATTTCGCGTGGCGATCGGCGAGTTCTCTTGGATGGAATGTGGGAACCTTCACTACAGCACGTTACGTTGCACCAGCGATCGCAATACCTAGTGCTAGGGTATCTTTGCCAGCAGGTTCGGCGAAACTACAAGAGTTATATATTCTCGGACTAGATCGTGATGCGCAATCTCAATGGTTGACAGAATTGCGTGGTAAGCGAAATCTTGAACCAAAGGAAATCTTTACTGATGGTGTTTTGCGTGTTGCTAATCTAGATAACTTGATTGGAATTAAAACTCTAGAAAGCTTAAATTGGATTGATGTTCCCAATTCTCAAAAAGCCGAAATTGCCCAACTCAAGCAGCATCCCGCATATATACACTCACTCTATCCGTTTCATTACTGGGATATCATCTCAAACTGGTCTCGCGATCGCAAACTCTCTCCAGCTCTCGTCATTGGTTTGATGCGTCAAGAGTCTCGATTTGAAGCTCAAATTCGTTCACGTTCAGGGGCGATCGGTCTGATGCAAATTATGCCAGATACAGGCTCATGGATTGCTAGCAAAAAGGGAGTGAATAGCTATAATCTGGATAGACCTGAAGATAATATCAATTTTGGAACTTGGTATCTGGACTATACTCACAGCCGCTTTAGTGATAACTCCATGCTTGCAGTTGCTAGCTATAATGCAGGCCCTGGTGCGATCGGTAGATGGGTAGAATCAAGAGGCTTGGGAGATCCTGATGAGTTTGTGAATAATATTCCCTACGATGAGACTAGAGATTATGTGTCCAAGGTTTTAGGTAACTATTGGAACTATCTGCGGTTGTATTCTCCTTCAATACAACAACAGATTACAGCCTTAGAACAGCCTAATAATATCAATGCCTCATCTAAGTTCTAAAACTAAAGTCCAAAGTGACTGCTATACGGTCACTTTGCCTCTTGAAGCTTTAAGTTTTTTAAGAACTGATATTATGTGGAAAGAATTCCTGTCATAGCATAGGTCTAGGGCTGGCACGGGGGCGCAGCCCCTACGGTAACCTCTAAATTTTGTGGTAGGGGCAATCCCCCCCGTGGTTGCCCTGCCGCGCTAGCAGCAAGAGGTCTACCATCTCGTTCCACGTAGCATCAGTTAAGAAATAAAAAAAGCCTCGTAGTGCGAGGCTTTTTTTTATTTCTTAGGAGCATCAGGTAATGGCATGATCGGTGCTCCATTCCGTAATTGGAGAATACCTGCAACGACAATCTGATCTTTAGGGTTTAACCCTTCTAATACCTCTTGTTTATTGCCAGTGATTTTCCCAAGCTTAACTGGTTTTTGATTAGCAATTAGAGATTTTCCATCTGTAGGACTAGGCTCTGCAACAAAGATAAAATCTTGACCTCCAAGACGGGAAATTGCCGAAGTTGGCACTAGTACACCAGCACGAGAAGCCCATATCAATCTTGCTCTCACAAACTGATTAGCTTTGAGTTGATTAGTTCCATTATTAAAATTAGCTTTTACCAAAACCGACTGGCTTTGAGGATTAATATTCGGGGAAATAAAAGCGACATTTCCTTTAACAAGAGGCTTATCTTGAGCGTCTAACAACTCCACAGGCATTCCCATTTTTAAGCGAGGAGCATTCTCAACGGGAACCGAAATCTGAACTTCTAATACTTGATTTTGAGTTACAGTCGTTAGTTGGGTTGTGCTACTAACATTGTCTCCAACTTTAATCGGAATATCACCAACAATACCCGCAAAAGGAGCTGTTACCGTATAGAAATCTAGCTGTACTTCTTCCTGCACAGCACTAGCACGAGTTTCTTCAATCCTTGTAGCCGCACTATTAATACTTGCTTGTTGAGCATTCATCTGAGCATCGATCTGACCAAGTTCAGCTCTTGCATTTCTCAAATTATTCGCAACTTCGTCAAGCTTTTGTTTTGTCGTCGCACCCTGTTCTGTCAATTTAGTAAAGCGACTAAATTCCTTTTGATTAAAATCAACACTGGATAAAATCGATTCTTTACGGGCGCGTAATTGCACAAGGGTCGCCCTAGCACTTTCAAAATCTGCCTGAGAAGTTGCCACTGCGGCAACCGATCGCTGCACAACTGCTTGCTGTTTAGCTGGATCAATTCGTAAAATTGGCGCACCAGCTTCTACCCGATCGCCTGCTTTGACATAGATCTCTTGGATATATCCATCGACTCGTGGTTGTAGAGTCACTGATTGGCGCGACTGCAAATTGGCGACATAATCGGAGCTATCGGTGACTGTCCCTGATTCTACAGAGGCGATCGGCACAGGAACAGCGCCAAATCCGTTACCTTTAGGAGCATTAGCAGAGCAAGAAACTAACAACGCACCGATTACAGCGACTAAGCCCTTGCTCAATGATTTATCTAATAGGTTATTCGACAATTGCTGTCTTCGGAATTTATGTTTAATCATGAATATTGGCAAATTCTCGCTGACGTTTCGGTTCTCTTTGCATATAGATGATAGACAACATTGATCATCACTAAATCACCCTGTAGGAGCTATTTCCCTAAAACAAAAAGGTGGAGCAAAGCTCCACCTTTTTGTTTTAGATACCTGCATGTCCCATGGCGATACCAGCAACTAACATCCCAATCACAAGGAATGGTTGAGCGCTGGCTTGATATTTCACGTCATTCTTGAGCGGATCGCGCAAGAAATACATGTCTTGAAATGTAATCTGGGGAATTACTAACAGCACGATTAAACTAGCTAATAGTTGTTCACCAACAGTGACCAAATAAACAGCGATGCCAATTTGGAACACATCGATCGCAGTTGCCGATATCAACGCCGCATTCTGCACGCCAAACATTACGGGTAAAGACTTCAATCCTAATTCGCGATCGCCTTCGACACTTTTGAAGTCATTGACGACAGCAATACCTAAACCCGCAAGGCTATAGAACAGGGTAACGGCTACTACAGTCCAGTTTAGAGTCCCGTAAAGTGCATGACCAGCCCACCAAGGTAGAGCAATATAGCTGGCTCCGAGGGCATAGTTTCCGAGCCAACCATTTTGCTTGAGCTTCAAAGGTGGCGCAGAGTAGATATAGGCAACCAATGAACCACCAAGCGCTAATTTTGTCATGATAAAGTCTGCATGACCTGCGGTGACATCGAGAATTGCTGCTACAGCAATGCCCCCCAGCCACAAAATCCAAATCTGAGCAATGACTTGCTTAAGGGAAATTGCTCCCGATGGAATCGGACGATATGGCTCGTTAATTGCGTCAATTTCGCGATCGTAGTAATCGTTAATGGTCTGGGTATAGCCTGTCAGTAGGGGGCCTGACATGAGCATACAAAGTAGCGATCGAAATACGTTTTCAATCGACCAAGTAAAGTCGCCAGAGGAGGCTGCGCCACAGAGTACACCCCACATCAGGGGTATCCATGTAATTGGTTTCATCAGTTGCAGGCGGATCTTCCAGATTGAAGCGCCTTGTACGTCCGCACCTTTCATTCCGAGCATTTGGCGGGTACGGGCTTCGCGAGACTCGCTCGCTGGTACGTCAGGGGTTGGAGACGACATATTTACAAAAATTTATAGACTTGCGGTTGATTATAGCTTTTAGGCGATCGCACCTTAGTCATAAAGCTCTAAAGAATTTAATTGTTAGTCTAATTTGAAGCTTTTCTAAAGCTGTTAGTGCATTGCTGAAGTGTGTCTAGATATATTAGTCAATTGTTTACTGTTAAGCTAAAATCCGACTAAAAACTATCGGGTTGGACATAGTTTATGAAAAAGTCCATTGAGCCAATAACTTTACTGTTAATTTGGTTTACTTTATCTTTCTTTTCCCGTTTAGGCTCTCCTCTAGTTATTCAGATAATTCTTTGCCAGATGACATCGGTTCAAATAGCGCGTCGAGCAGAAAAAAATCTTGCTCTAACTTTTGGGGACGATCGCGATGATGGATTTAGGGATTTTGTGTTAGCTCGTTGGTTTGATTCAACTAATGGATCGGCTTACACATATTTTAGTTTTCTTGGTCAACGTTTAGGTTTAGTAAATAATTACAAGCCAGATCCAATAGAAGATTACTCTCTCATAATTGAAGATATTCAGCGCAAAATTACCAGTGATCAGTTTGAGCTTTCTGAAAATACTGTCCATCAGCTAAACTCTCGTCAGATCGAATTGAATGAGATTATAGAGGCGATCGCAAATGGTCAAATCATTGAAGATTACCCAAATGATAACGATGAGCCTAGTTATCTGATTTGTGGCTTGACTAGTGCTGGACGAACTATTCATGTGCAATGTAGCTATCCCAGCAGTCCATTGATTAAAATCATGGCTGTATATGAGCCTGATTCTCAGGAATGGAATAGTGATTTTACAATCAAGCGAATTAACGATGAATGATGTTTAAGAACAATTTGTAGAGAAGCGATTAACTTACACGTTAATTAGCGATCGCTATAACTTTGATTTCAGGAACGAAATTATAAATTGACAATACACATCGAAAAATCCATTTTCATCTTTTGTATTCAATTTTTCTATTTCTCTCTGCACGGTGATTTTAGCCCAAGTTTTATTTGAAAATTTCTCGTCAAGTTTCCGAATTACGACATCAAGGGCATCTTTACGATTTTTCTTCAAAAAACCAAGATTTAAATTTAAAGTTTCATTCAAGTCATGATTGATAGATATATCATCGGAATAAATTTTACCGTCAGGACGATATTTGACTAAGTTTTCACAATTTTTATCGCCTTCGATTGGATTGATAATGATTTCGCTATCTCCTTTTTTGGTGTCACAATGTTGGTTTTGAGGACGTGCTCCTTGATTGCCAATACAAGCACCAAGCAAATTTTTATAGTCGAGTTGCTGAGATAAGTATTTGGTTTGAGGTTGCCAATGTTCTATTTTCATTTCATCTAATTTGATGCGGCTCATACAGTAGCAACAGATATATCCTTGCTCTTTTAGTAAATAGTCTCTGAGGTTATCTTTGTCTGAATAGTTGTCATAGTCGGCATTTTCATTTGCACGTTGTTTTGCCCGATGTTCTACAAGAGATCTTGGCTCTGATTGTTTAATGATCTTTTTCATTTCACCTTAGACAGAAAACTAATCAGAGTGTTTGCCTTAACAATTTCTGAGTCGTTATGACCAAGTAAGTCAGACAATTCACGAAGCAATATTTTGGCTTCTTCGATTTGACCATCATCGATTTTATAGAGGCATTCTGTTAGTTTCTCCTGAATTTCTATAGGTCTTTCGGCAACCCCCATTAATTCCGATAAAATTGAGTTGCTATCACGTCCAAAGGTATAGGCATCAGCAGGATATACTTGAAAATCTTCAACAATGAATACGTTTTCTTTTTTGACGTTGCTAAGAACTTGAGGAGAGTGGGTTGTCACAATAAACTGACAGTTAGGAAAAGTACTGGTAAGGCGTGAAATAATATCGCGTTGCCATTGAGGATGTAAATGTAATTCGATTTCATCAATTAGAATAATTCCTTCACCTTCTAATGCATTTTTTGTAGGATTTGGATTAGCGATCGCCAATCTTCTCGCAATATCAGCGACCATCACCAACAGATTTTTCTCGCCATCAGAAAGCTGATTAAACACTAGCTCATGATCTTGCTTTTTAAGGACAATCTGCATACGCGATCGCTTAACCTTGAGGTCTGTATAATCAGGTAATATTGATGTAACTGCTTCCCTAACTAAATTCAATTGATAGTCTTGATAATCAAGATTACCATCTAGTCTTATCTCCTGTTCTAAATCTTCGTTATTTTTAAACCATCCGAAAAAAGTTGCAAAATCAATACTGTACTGATTAATAGCATCTGTGTAACAGTGAATTTGCGATAATTTAGCTACATTGGGAGACAAAGGATCATTCCCAGAAAGCCTGTAGCTTGTAACAGATCTTTTAGTAGAATAACAAACAAAAATTGGAATACTTTTGTTAGGATTGTTATTTATTTGACTACTAATAAATATTTTAAAACTTTCTACATCACTCAAGTTGCTACGTTGAAAGTCCTTTTGAGGTTCTTCACTACTTGAAGGATAGGCGAAACAGTATAGTAGTTTAATATCTCTAGAAAATGCTTGGTTAAATTCTGAATAGGAAATTGTTAATTCATTTATGGTTTCTTGAAAACCGTTGGAAATGTCATTTTCTCCAAAGCCGTTCATACCCCAAGCATCGGAGTTCTTTGCATTTCTAATACTACGCATTAATGGATGAATTAGCTCAAATAATAAGTTGTCTAAACAATCTATAACACTTGATTTGCCTGAGCCATTCACACCAATAAAAACAGCAAGATTTGATGGAAAATCTATAGTGATATCTTTGAATCCCCTAAAGTTTTGCATCCGCAACTTTTCTATATGCATAGCTGCTTTACACTAATAAACTTAATTTTCTATTCATTGTAGCGACATCCGAGAAAAATTAGACTAAATCACCTGAAATTAACTTTGCATGTTTAGTAGATTTCTTGAAAGGTGGTAAGTTAAGGTAAAGCTAACATATTACTGAGATTCTAGCTTTGATATAGTAGTTATAACTTATTGGCAAAAAACTATGAGTATTCAAGAACTTGAAACAGCGATAAAAAAGCTATCTGTTAAGGAATTAGCTAACCTAACAACATGGCTGATAGATTACCATGAGCAAATATGGGATCAGCAAATAGAAGAAGATCTTGATTCTGGAAAGCTCGATCAATTATTAGATGAGATTGATAGCGAGTATGAAGCAGGGCTAGCCAAAAGTTTATGAATCACCTGACTCTGCCTAGATTTTGGCAAGCATATAACAAACTTCCCAAAGACATCCAAGCACTCGCCGATAAAAATTATGAATTGTTGAAAAACAATCCTTTACATCCATCGCTTCACTTTAAGAAAGTTGGCAAGCGTAAAAAATTATGGTCTGTGAGGATCACCGATAATTATCGAGCACTTGGACTCGAAAAGCCAGAAGGTATTGTATGGTTTTGGATTGGCACACATAGCGATTATGATGCGATCCTAGATCAGTAAGGGTTGAACGATATTTAACATTAGTCAATCTAAAAATATTATGACGTTAGTAGTTACTGCTGAACCAGTTCCACTCAAAACCGATACCGATGGCGTAGTGCGCGTTGGCAAAACTCGCGTCACCCTTGATACAGTCATCAAAACCTTTCAAAATGGTGCAACGGCTGAAGAAATTGTTTATCGTTATCCATCCCTGAAACTAGCCGATGTCTATACCACCATTAGCTTTTACCTCAATCATCAACAAGAAGTCGAAACATATTTACAGCAAAGGCAAAATCAAGCGCAAATAATCCGCAAAATGAACGAGGCAAAATTTGATCCTCAAGGATTACGCGACAGATTAATTGCACGTCAGGTAGAGCAAGCTTCATGAAGTTTCTAACTGATGAAAACATCGAAATCAACTATAGACCCATCAGAATGCGTAATCGGTCTTCTACATCCGCAAACGACTGAGTAGATAAAGATCCTAAGCGCTTATCTAACCTCTCTACAGAAATCGATCGCACATCTTCACACTTAATAAAACTCTTCACCTTCAAACCTCCGTCTGGAGGATTAACCTCCACATGAAAAGGAATTGATTTATCCTTTGAAGTGATAGGAACAACAACCACTAATCCAGCAGATCCCTGATTGAACAAATCTACAGAAACTACCAAACAAGGACGTTTCCCCGCTTGTTCGTGACCTCTCACGGGATTAAGATCTGCTAACCATACCTCTCCCCTTGCAATCTTTTGAGGCATTAATCATCAATCCCGTCAGCTAAAGTTTGCTCCCACTCCTGACGCTCATTAAGCTCATCTTGCCACAATAACTCGTTTTTCCTTAAAGCCGTAAAAGCCTGATTCGCTTGTAAAAGAAACAACTGTCTGCGATATTGCTCCACTGCTTTATCCAGCAAAGTTTGAAAATTATCACCAGACTGTTGAGAAAGTCTTAAAAGAACCTCATGAGTATTCTTGTTTATAGTTATAGCGATTTCAGACATAGCTAAACCTTAAAAATCTATACTTAATTTTAGCAAATATTACGATGATACTTGTAAGTTATCTGATGAATTACATCTTACCTAGAGAACTGGGAATTATCCTCGACTCTAGTACAGCCTTCACGATGAAAAATGGTAACAAGCGATCGCCTGATATTTCCTTTGTATCTAGAGACAAGTTAAAAGGCTTAACTGAATTGCCCGATGGCTTTTTAGATGGCGCACCTGATTTAGAGATCGAGGTTCTCTCACCTAACAACACGATCGCTGAAATCGATCAAAAAATTGTGGAATATTTCGAGAATGGCTCACGCTTAGTTTGGGTGATCAATCTAAAATCACGTTATGGCCTAGTCTATCGCTCAGCACAAGAACCCGATCGCTTACTCAAGCAGTCAGATTCTTTAGATGGAGAAGATGTTATTGCTGGTTTTACAATGCCGTTGTCTGAACTATTTCAAAAGATATCATTTTAAATTGCTCTCTTCCCACCAGCCGCTATCTGTTCTGCTTTAACGATCAAACCATCTTGAATCCGAATGATACGGCGAGTTCTTTCTGCAACATCATGCTCATGGGTAACCAGAACGATCGTAATTCCCTGTGAATTTAATTCTCCTAATAATTCCATGACCTCATGGGATGTTTGCGTATCGAGAGCTCCCGTTGGTTCGTCAGCCAGAATTAACGCAGGACGATTGGCTAAGGCCCGAGCGATCGCAACTCGTTGCTGTTGACCGCCTGATAGTTGATTTGGACGGTTAGACAAGCGATCGCTAAGTCCGACTTTAGTTAATGCTTCAGTGGCGAGGCGATGACGTTTCTCTTTGGGGATATTGGAATAAATCATTGGCAGCATTACATTCTCGATCGCTGTTGAGCGCGAGAGTAAATTAAACTGCTGAAACACAAACCCAATCCGCCGATTGCGAATAAAGGCTAGTTCATCATCGTTATAGGTCGTTAATTCGCGATCTTCGAGATAGTATTTGCCAGACGTAGGGCGATCGAGACAGCCAATAATATTCATCAGTGTTGATTTGCCAGAGCCCGACATTCCCATAATGGCGGCATATTCTCCTGACTTAATCTCTAAATCAATACCTTTAAGAATTGGCACATCAACTTCACCAAGGCGATATGCTTTACGGATATTTTCTAATCGAATCATTTTGTTAATCACTTAAGTTGTGTTTGGGAAAGAGCAACCCGAAAGATAGCGCTTTCTCATGAGTTATACCAATCCACAGAAGTGTGGCAACACTTTTGTGGATTAAAAACCAAACCCTGCAAGGGTTTTAAAAACACAAAATAGCTACGCCATTTTGTGTTTTGATATTAATCACTTCTGAGAGCTTGAATAGGATCTAACTTAGCGGCACTCCTCGCAGGAATTACTCCAGCAACTAAGCCCACCATCATTGATAACCCGAAACCTGCTGCCACTGACCAAAGCGAAATCAGAAATGGAAATTGAAAAATTGTCGCCGAAGTATAGGCGATCGCAACACCTAGCCCAATACCAACTACACCGCCAAGTCCAGACACTAAAATCGCTTCGGTAAGAAACTGATTAAGAATCGCCGATCGCGTTGCCCCTAATGCTTTGCGGACACCGATTTCGCGGGTACGTTCTACCACCGAAACTAGCATGATATTCGCAATGCCGATGCCGCCAACGATTAGAGATATGGCTGCGATCGCGCCGACCATGAGCGTCAGCAAGCCGACAATATTTGTAAAGGCGCTCACGATATCTGTCTGGTTGACAATCCGAAAGTCATCAGGCTGTGGCGGATAAATTTTGTGCCGTAGACGCAACAGATTAGTCAATTGGAATTGTGCAGCTTCAAGCTCTGTCTCATCAAGGGCTTGCACCCAAAATCCACTGACAGATATACCCTGCAAAGCATTATTTCCTACCAGTCGCGCCGACATATTCTTGAGTGGAATAAATACGCGATCGTCCTGATCGAAGCCGCCAGAAGCGCCTTTTGATTCCATTACGCCGATCACTTGATATTGCTCGCCTTGAATGCGAATCCTCTCGCCGATCGCATTACTACTACCAAACAAATCCGCACGAACTTTAGAGCCAAGCACTACCATTGATTTCGCATTATCAATGTCTTCCTGTTCAAAATATCTTCCTTCCGTTGGGAAAGTATTGCGGAGTGGTGAATAGTTAACATCTGTCCCGATTACCGTTGTTGAGGTGTTTTGACCGCTATAGGAAACCTGCCTAGTACGCTGTAAATATGCAGACACCAACTTCACCGCAGGTGCTTTTGCCACAGCTTGAGCATCTTCTAAAGTCAAGGTGGAAGCCGAACCACCACCTTGACTAATGCCACCTGTTCGCGCTGAGCCAGTCAGGACATTAATTGAATTTGTGCCAAGGGCTTGTAACTGACTTTCCGTCGATTTTTGAATGCCTTGTCCAATTGATGTAATCGCAATCACGGCGGCAATGCCAATGATTACTCCCAGCATAGTCAACGCAGTTCGTAAACGATTATTCCAAAGAGACTCCGCTGCCATGGTCAGAATTTCAGCAAATGGAACCTTAGCAACTTGAAGGCGCGGTTTTGCTAATGGCTTTGACTTTTGCATAAATTTATCGCACTTTCTTAATTACAAACCAGATCTTGATTACATCGCTTTGAGTTCAAATCCGAATCTCACAAAACCTTTAAGGTTTTGTGAGGTTTATTAACTACGACTTCGTTGAGGAGAAGGCGATAGTCCTGGAATACCTCTAGGTTCGGTTTTCGGACGTGAACCTTCAGGAAAAGAGATAAAAATTTTCTCATTGCCAGTTAAACCCGATTTAACTTCTGTTTTATCATCGACAGTTAGCCCTGTTTCAATTGGTGTGAATATAGGAGTTTCACTTTGAGCTGTCTTAACATATACACCAGTCAAACCCTTCTCTCTGACGATCGCAACTGTTGGCACAACCAGCACATTCTTTAATTCACCAGCCTTAAACTCTAAGCTGGCGTTCATACCCGATCGCAACATTTGCTTATCTTGGGAGGTGATTTCAGCTTTCACTTCAAAACTCGTGACGTTTTGGCTAACGATCGCTTGCGGCGAGATGGAGACGACACGACCATTAAACTTTTTATTAGGATAAGCATCGACTTGTAAGGTAACTGTTTGCCCAACCTTAATTTGAGCAATATTCGCCTCAGCGACATTGGCGACAACTTGATTATTGCTAGCAAGAGCAAGAATCGAAGAAGCTGTTGCTGAACTCACCGCACTTCCTGAGGTTGTCGGGGTCACAAATGCGCCTGGATCAGCATATTTTCTAACTACCACCCCATCAAAAGGAGCGCGAATGATTGTATCTTCTAGCTGAGCTTGCACGTTTTGCAAAGATCCTGCGGCAGCAACAACTTGCGCCTCTGCGCGATCGATTTCTTCAGGACGTGAGCCTGCCTGTTGCAAAGATAATGCCTCTCGTGCTTGCGTAACTCTGGCGCGATTAGCTTCCATTGTCGTTCTTGACGCATCCAGATCCCGTGATGCGATCGCCCCATCCTTATACAGCTGTTGATTTTGGCGGTAGACGATTTCTGATTGCTCTAGCGTCGCTTGGGCATTAGTTAAATTTGCTTGGGCTTGAGAAATATCTTGAGGACGATTGCCTGCTCTTAATAGATCGAGGCTTGCCTGAGCCGCCGCCAAATTTCCATCAGCTTGAGTAATTTGCCCTAAAGTATTGGACTCATCCATATAGGCAAGGATTTGCCCTGTCCGCACATTTTCACCTTCTTTGACTAGTAAGCTCTTGAGTCTGCCAGAGCTTTTTGGACTAACATTAATCGACTTTTCGGGCTGAATTGTCCCATTTGCCGTAACGATAATGGGTAAATCCGTACGCTTAATCGATACTGTGCGATCGCGTTTACGAGTTGATTGATTATTGGCAGGTGCAATTAACTGGGTATAGGCATAGTAACCACCACCGCCAACAGCCACAAGAATTAGGAAGATGGCAATACGCCATCTCCATTTGCCCATAAACTTTTTTTTAGGGCGATCAAGTTCATCAGGGAAATCGGATAGATCATCGGCAATATCCACCTCCCTTGGTTCTAGCTCTTTTTCTGATTGCATGAAAGTTCCGTCAATGGTTTAGTGGGTTTAGACTCTTATACGCGATTAAATGTTCACTTCGGAAAAACATACTAATTGTTTAATTGTGAAATTCAAAAACTAGATGAGTCCCGAAGTGGCTCTTCTAGTTTAAATGCAACTATATGCTTACAATTGTAGCGCTGTAGTTTTTAGTATCTAGTTTTTGGTTCGGAGATTCTCATGATGAGAATCGGTTTAATAATGAGAATTGTTTCTTTTGGCTCCATTACCTAATTTTCAATAGATATGCAAAACAAATCTGCTCGTTATTATGGTTTTCTCTCGATTGGAGCTGCAATCGCCACGATCGCACTGAAATTAGGCGCATACCTATTGACTAATTCTGTGGGTTTTTTATCAGATTCTCTTGAGTCAGGAGTTAATCTTGTAGCTGCGATCGGGGCAGTATGGGCATTAACCTATGCAGCTAAGCCACCCGATGAAGAACATGTATTTGGACATTCTAAAGCTGAATATTTTTCGAGTGGATTTGAAGGAGCCTTGATCCTCGTTGCAGCTGTAAGTATTGCGATCGCGGCAATTCCAAGATTATTAAATCCTCAACCTCTTGAACAGCTTGGTATTGGTCTAGTACTTTCCTTAGTCGCATCAGCAATTAACGGAGGAACTGCGCTCATATTACTCAGAGCAGGTAAACGCCTACACTCAATTACTTTACGAGCCGATGCTCATCACCTACTCACGGATGTATGGACTTCTGTGGGCGTAATTTTGGGATTATTCTTAGTTTCTGTAACAGGTTGGTTGATTCTCGATCCCTTGATTGCTCTATTAGTTGCTGCCAATATTGTTTGGACTGGCGTAAAACTGATACAAGAAAGTGGTTCAGCACTTTTAGATGCTTCAATTCCTTTAGAAGAGCGGCAAATGATCGATGAAATTCTCTCTTCCTACGATCGCCATCAAGTACAATTTCATGCAATTCGCACCAGAATGGCAGGTACAAGAAGGTTTGTATCTTTTCACATATTGGTTCCAGGCGTTTGGTCAGTGCAACAAGGACATGACTTATGCGAAGAGGTTGAATCTGCTATCTGTAACGCTTTACCACACATGAACGTTCTCACGCATTTGGAACCATTAGAAGATCCCAAATCTTGGACGGATCAGGAGTTATAAAAGAGGGGCGCTTCGCGCCCCTCTTTTATAACTGATGTTACGCAGAACTTAGACGATGAAGCTCTTGCTGCTAGACAATCAGCGCAGCCACGGGGGAGATGCCCTTACCTGAATAATTCATGTTCTGTAGGGGCTGTGCCCCCGTGCCAGCCCCAAACCTCAGCTATCGCAGGAATTCTATCAGCGTAAGGAGAGTTTTATAATTTATTAGTTTCAAAAGTATCACATTGGTTGATATCACCTGTGTTTAAACCACGCTTAAACCAAGTTACTCTTTGCTCAGAAGTTCCATGAGTAAAAGATTCTGGAATTACATGACCACTTTTAGATTGCTTTTGCAAATAGTCGTCGCCGATCTGAGTCGCGGTGTTTAGAGCTTTAGTCACATCTTGATCCGTGATCAGACCTCGTTGAGCCGTGAAGTGTCCCCAAACACCTGCCAGACAATCCGCTTGCAGTTCTATCCTTACCGACAGTTCATTGGCTTTAGCCTTACTTGCAGTAGATTTCAACTGCCTGACCTTGCCTGATGTGCCGCGCAAATTTTGAATATGATGACCAACTTCATGGGCGATCGCATAGGCTCTCGCAAAGTCAGCATCGTTGCCAGCCGTAGCTTCTAGATATCTAAAGAAACCCATATCTAGATAAACTTTGCGATCGGCAGGGCAATAAAATGGACCCGCTGAAGTTTTGGCTGATCCACAGGCTGAATTAACGTAACCATCAAATAGAACTAATTTTGGTGCTTGATAATTACTGTTTAGCTGCTGCTTAAAAATGCGCTCCCATGTATCTTCAGTATCACCAAGTACTGATTTCACAAATGCCGAGTCGCGATCTTGGGTTGGCTTTTTGACTAGGGCTTGTGGTGCAGGGGCAGGTTTATTGTTGCCTCCAATCAAATTTAAAATCTGAGAGGGATCAACCTTAAAAATTAGCCCAACGATAACTGCGATCGCCATCGCGCCACCACCTAACCCGCCCAGCATTCCCATTGATGATGAACTTAAATTGTTTGGTGTAGATGACTCATCAGAAGAACCATCGCGCTGGTCTTCTACGTTATCGCTCTCGCGCATTTCATCCCATTTCATATAGCCATTCCTGATTCATGTGATTTCATTGTTGTGAATATAGCGCTATCAGCCCTAACTAAAACCAAATAATTTTTTAAAATGTAGCAATAATACCAAATCACAAAATGGCGCAGCCATTTTGTGATTTTAAAACCCTTACTGGGTTTGGTTTTTAATTCACCAAAGTGTCGCCACACTTTAGTGAATTAAAAACCAAAAGATAAGTGGCGGCGCGAAGCGCCGCCACTTATCTTTTGGTTTTGCGGGAGAATCACATTTAGCTGTTCTATGCTCCCATGCCTGAATATTGCTTGATACCTTTACGCCATAGCCAACGACTGATCACGAAGAAAACCGCCATCCATCCAGCCATTACCCCAATTCCTTGCCAGACATCGATCGCTTTACCCACCAAAAGTGCCGCAGGAAAATACACCATATAAGGGAAAGGTGTCCACATGACAATATCGCGAACTAGTGGTGGAAATACATCTAGAGGGGCAATGATCCCTGATAGAAAGATATAAGTTAAAAACCAGAGTTGTTCGATCGCACTAGCTCTCTCTGTCCAAAATGATAAAAGTCCAAAAGTATATTGAATGAGGAATCGCAATAAAAAGGCGATCGCCACAATAAATGTCGCAAGTAAACCAGTTGACCAAGACGGAATCCAGAATGATTGTGGATAGAGAACAAAAAATAAAGCTATCAAAACCACCAGCATTGGCAATCTCGCAAAACGCTCAGCGATGTGATTGATCAAATGATGCCAAAATGGGTCAATCGGTTGTAAAAGACGATGTGAGAGCTGTCCTGAAATTAGTTCTCTCTCAAAGTCCCAAATTACCCAAACAATATTAAATTGCCTTACAACAAATACCGCTAAAAAGTAACGAATAAACTCTAATGCCGTGAAACCAAAGCTACCAGTTTCCGAAGCTTTTAGCCATGCACCCATCAAAATAAATGGCAAAGAATTCGATAATAACCAGATAAAAAGTTCTGCTCGATATTCGAGCATATAGGCGTAATAGGTTGAGAATAATGTTCTCGCAACCCGAAATATATATCTAAGCCGCATAAATAGTTTCATCTTCTTTGCGCCAAGCAGGATCGACGATGCAAATGAATACAATCGGCTCATCACCAATGTTGCGCAGAAATTGCTTGGCATCTGGTGGAATATATACCGCATCACCAGATTCGATCTCGCGAATCTCTTCGTCTATATGCATTTCCCCTTTACCACTCAGAATGTAATACACCTCAGAAGTAGTCAGAGAATGCGATTGAGAAGTCTCGCCCACTGGCAAAATTGCATGGGCGAGGCTATATCGCAGATTGATATCCTGCTTGTCAGGATGTAATAATTCGCGCAGTATTGTCGAATCTCCAGCAATAAACTCTGGACAATCCAGCAATTTTTGGATCAACATCAATGGAACTCCTCTCACAAAGTGGGATTGCAAAGCGGGCTTGCCGCCCTGCTACTATCTAATCGCTTGGACATCCTTAGGCGCAAAGCCATGGGCGCTTAATTCTTTGTTAAGAGCGATCGCATTCTTAACGCGATCGACAAACAAGACTCCATTCAAATGATCCATTTCATGTTGAATTACTCTTGCAAGCAAACCTTCAGCTACAAGATGTTTGGGTCTACCATCTTCATCGCGATAGGAAACTTCAACGCGATCGGGTCGCACGACATCTAGAAATACTTCAGGAATACTCAGACAGCCTTCTTCGCCAGTAATCAGGTCACCACCTGAAGACTTTACTTCAGGATTGATCATTACTAAGGGTGGGATGTTCTCATCCTTGAGTTCGATATCAATAACGAGTAATTGCTTATTGATCCCCACCTGTGGCGCAGCAAGACCGATGCCGTCGTTGCTATACATGGTTTGCAGCATATCGACAACAATCTGACGAATTTCGTCGTTTACTTTGCTAATGCGCTTGGCTGGCTGGCGCAATACGCGATCGCCTAGGGTATGGACTTGCAGTGGCGGATTCTTGAGCTTTTGTTTGGGGACTTTTATTGAAATTGCAGACATTGCCAATCAGCTTGTAAATATAAGCTTGTAGTTAACTATTTATATTTTGGCATATTGCATCGCTTGTTCAGCAATTAACGTACTTTGCTTGTCGAATAGGGGTGCGGAGGGTAGATACGATCGCCTAGTTCATCGGTGAATTCAAAGAGTATCTGAATGATCGTGCTGAATTCGTAAGCAAAGCTGAACACGATATACTTAAAATTAACCAAAGCAACGCACGCAAAAAATCTGGCTGATTACTTGATTATGAGTAAATTTGAAAGAATATCAATTAAAGGGTTTCGTCGCCTTCAACAAGTCGATCTGGAAATGCGAGATCTTGTAGTGATGATTGGTGCAAATGGCTCAGGCAAGACATCCTTTTTAGATGCTATGTCAATGTTAGCGGCTTCAGCAAGTGGAAAGTTACATGAGTCATTACAAAGCAAAGGTGGGTTAAATGAAATTTTGACTAGGGGGCGATCGCAAGAACTAGAAATATCACTTTCGATGAAAGCAAATGACAAAGACGCTTTGCAATATAGTTTAGAGATATCTCCTAAAGGTTTATCTTATGAGATTAGGGAAGAAATTTTAGAACAAAAGAGAAAGCAAGAAATAGAAATACTAAGTAACCTTGTGCCAATGACAGCAAACTTAATTTCTCCTAAATATATTGATTCGCATGGTTTAGATATCACATATTTTCAGAAAGGTAGTGGATTCTTAAAACCAAATTGGGAACATAATTATCTGGAGACTTCTCTTTCTCAAGTTCCTAAAATGTATCAAGAACCAGAGAATCTGCGAAAAAGTCTTGCTTCTTGTACTTATTATGGAGCGCTTGATGTGTCAGGGACAAGCCCAATCCGCCTACCTCAAGCCATGCGACCCGCGAAATTACCAGGGGTAAGAGGTGAGGATTTAGTTTCTTGTCTTTATGATTTGCGTGAAAGCGATCGCGATCACTATGAAATGGTTGAGAGTATTATTTCTGCTGCATTTCCAGATTTTGAGCGTTTAAATTTTCCTCCAGTTGCGGCGGGAACTATCTCTATGACTTGGAAAGACAGAAATTTTTCACAGCCTATATATGTCCATGAACTATCAGAAGGAACGCTGCGATTCCTTTGGTTAGTAGCACTATTACAGAGTCAAAATTTGTCAACAATTACACTCTTAGATGAACCTGAAGTTAGTTTGCATCCAGAACTTTTAAGGCATTTAGTTTACTTGATGCGCGAGGCTTCCAAGCATACGCAGTTAATTGTCGCAACTCACTCAGATCGACTTATTCGATTTCTTGCACCCCATGAAGTTCTGATTTGCGATCTTGAGGATGGCGAGGCAAAAATGACATGGGCTGATACGCTCGATTTGGATAAATGGCTAGAGGACTACAGCCTCGATCAACTTTGGTCAATGAATGTAATGGGTGGTCGTCCATGAAAATTGCTATTTTAGTGGAAGGGGCTACCGAATCAGCTTTTAGAGAGAAGCTACGCGAGTTTTTGCAAAAATATTTAGCGCAAAATATGCCGAGATTAAAATTTATTCCACAGGATGGGAGAATTCCAAAGGAAGATAAGTTAAAGCGGATTGTGGAAAATTTATTGAGTGGGAAAGATGCTTATGATGCTGTGATTGCTTTGACCGATGTATATACGGGGTCAAGAGATTTTGCAAATGCTGCTGATGCTAAAGCGAAAATGACTGCATGGGTTGGTAATAATCCGAAGTTCTATCCACATACTGCTTGTCACGATTTTGAGGCATGGTTACTTCCCTATTGGCAGACAATCCAAAAGATTGCTAAACATAACCGTTCTGCACCTAGTGGCGCACCAGAGAAGGTCAATCACAATAAACCGCCTTCTTACTGGATCAAGGAGATTTTTAAATTAGGGGATTGCAAAAGGGACTATAGCAAGATTATTGATGGCAAAGCTATTCTCAAAAATCAAGATCTGATGATTGCGATTCAAGCCTGTCCAGAGCTAAAGGCTTTTGTAAATCAAATTATTTCTTTGTGTGGTGGTAAGGTGATTGTCTAAAACTTGTAAAATTTGGAGGCGATCAGTGTACTCATAATGATTAGATGCGATCTTTCTCAAATTGTACTGAGCCATACGCAAAGTCTCCACCAAATTTTTTAAGCAACTTTCTTAGGGCGATCACTCTTGAATCTACTTCGATGGATTTTGGATCGGCAACTTTGCTCAAAACTACTCTGGCAAAGACTTTTTCTGTAAATTTATATTTTTCAGCTTGAAAATATGCAATTGTCTGGGTTAGTTGCTCGACAGCAGAAATCAAATCTCTTCCTTTCAGTTCGACAAAGTATATATCCGATGCTTGTTCATTCACAGATTTAGATTCACAAACGATAATGAGATAATCGCATTTTCTTTGGCTTTGACTAGGAATTACGCAACCATCAATTCTTACTTTACATACTTTCTTTTTGGATGGATTTTGAAGAATATATTTTCTTTTATTCTCTTCTGCAACAACTAGCTTTCCTTCAGAACAATTGGTACAGTCTCGATAATTTTCTTGAAAATCTTGACAATTAAACTTCATGCCTCAATCCTCAAGATCAAACAGTTGATTAAAGGTATCAACGATAATGTTTGAGGCTCTATCGATTTCGGCTGATTGAATTAATCCCATTTCGCGATCGACAATAGTTCGTGCAGTACCATTCTCTAAAATATAAGAATTTAATCTATCTGGATTAATCCAGAATCGATGATCTATAATATCTAACACCTTATCACCTTTCTTTAATTTGTAACTTAGAGTATGTGCATAAAGAAGGTTATTAAATGATGAGAGAATATAAGGACTATGAGTAGTTAAAACAACTTGATTATCACGTTGATAGTCTAAGTTGTTTTCTTGATTAACTATAATTGCAATTAAATCAATTATTTGTTTTTGTG
Source organism: Pseudanabaena sp. UWO311 (assembly GCF_006937785.1). GTDB lineage: Bacteria > Cyanobacteriota > Cyanobacteriia > Pseudanabaenales > Pseudanabaenaceae > Pseudanabaena. Next base: position 270,452 of record NZ_SJEE01000002.1, on the reverse strand, counting down.
CTATGGGAAAAAGATGGGCTTCAGGTTCTTCTATGACTAAAAATACTTTACGCTGATTAAGAATAAAAAGGAAAATAATCAACAATATCCAAACAACTTCCTGTTGTCCTGAAGAAGCAAAATTAATTAAAGTACTTTTATCATCTGCAAAAGCAATTTTTTCGATTCCATTAATAGAAGTATAAGATCCTCTCAAAACTGAATTGACTATATCTCTAGCAATAATAATAGTTTTTATTGTTTCAGGATTATTAAAGCTGTCAAAACAGTCTCCAATTAAATTATTAAGACCTTCCTCAAAAATTGGTTTTATTTGATCAATACGAGAGATAAAGTTTTGCATCAGATAATCTAGTTTAGGTAAGCTATTTACATCTGAATCTGCATTAGAAATCTTTTCATTACCCATATCAATGTTATACCTTTGCTGAGATAGAGTAGTGATTAAGCTACGCCCAGCAGGTAAAAAGACAATATCTCTATCATCACAAAATAGCCAATTAAGTTCATTCTCAATTTCTTTTAATAGTGCAGATTCTTTTGATTTAATAGCACTTATTTCTATTGAAGAATAAAAACTGGAAGATTTAGGATGTAACTCACTATATAAACTATGAGCCTTGTCCATTATCTTTTTAAATGTTTTTATGAGATCTTCACTAAATTCGATAGTTATAGAATGATTATCTTGAGATAGATAAATATACGTCTCAACTTCATCACGATATCTATACTCCAATCTCATATTTGGAGATTGAAGTGTAGAGCCGTATATCTTTATGAATTTTTGTCTTGCTAGTTTAGCAAAGTTAGAAATGGAGTTATCAAATTTATTTTGGTTATAGCAATCAAGATAATATCTATATAAATCATCTCTTAAAGATTTAAAAAAGAAGATTGCTTTACTGACAGTACTTTTCCCACTAGCTTGAGAACCAATGAACACAAGAATATCATCTATATCGATTTCGAGATCCGAGATTGGTCCAAATTGATGAATAGTTAATTTTTGTTTCATACGGGTTTTATTTACAAAAGATTGAAGAATGCTGAATCGATTTCGTAGCCTAGGCTTTGGGTCATTTGCTGTAACTTAGCTGTGCTTTCAATGCCGCGTGACTTGAGCCAGAGCGAAATTGTGAATACCTTCTGCATTACAAAAAGCTCCAAGGCTTCAGGATTGTATTGCAACACATAGCCATCACCTTCGCGCTTAAACTGGTGGGGAACTAGCATCGCGGCATAGCGACTGAGTTCTGCACGCCAATCGAGGATATAGCTAAACCAAGGATAGGTAGCATCAAGGCGGACAAACCAGAGACGGACTTCCGAGATTTCTGATAGTTCGCGAGGGTCGCCATCTTCCTTATTCCATACTAGTTCGATTTGAAATTGGCGATCGCCTTCGGGTGTTGCATCCCAATTTGCTAATAACTTCTCGATCGCAATTTTGGCAGGAGTAATATCCAGCGACTCAATACAGGCTTGGTTGACGTAGATGATAGTAGACATATGGCTTTTAGAGCTAAGTAAGATGGGCGCTTTGCGCACATTAAAGATTAAATATTTATTTTTTGGTAAGTTTTCGCGAAGAATAAGTTTAATGGGAGCTTTGCGCCCATTAAACATTTATTTTTTCGGTAAGTTTTCGCGAGGATCGAAAGATTGGATTTCTAGCAACTGCTCGTATAGTTCGCGCTCGCGCTTGCTAGGAGTTTTGGGAACTACGATCTGGACTTCTACATACTGATCGCCAAAGGTTCGTGCATCCTTTGGGAAACCTTTGCCAGAGAGTCGCAACTGCTGTCCAGACTTCACCGCAGGAGGAATAGTTAGCTTTACTAAACCGCTTAAAGTGGGAACTTCCACCTGAACACCGAGTACAGATTCGCTCGGTGAAATTGGTAATTGGCAGCGAATATCGGAACCTTCGAGGGTAAAGAATGTATGTGGTTTGAGCGTAATTTTGAGATAGAGATCGCCACCTGATGCGCCTTGACCTTTGAGTCTGATTCTTTGACCTGAAAGCACACCTGCGGGCATATTTACTTCTAGCGATCGCCCATCTTCGAGTCGTATACGTTCGCGACCACCAACATAGGCTCGTTCGAGAGGCAACTCTAATAAAGCCTCAGAATCTCGGCGTGGCGTGGGGCGTGGAGGGGCTTGTGTAGTAGTGCGGTAGGACGACGCGCCGCCAGTGTCTTGAGCACGCTCATTAGTGCGAAACTTGCCTAATAATTGATCGACAAATTCTTGGAAGTCGTTGTATTGGCTAAAGTCAACATCGCCAGAGTAGCCACCACGCTCAAAGTCTGGCGTATATTGCTCTCGCGATGTAGGTGGTCGGCTCCCTGCACCTTGAAATCCGCCTTGTTTCCAATATTGCCCAAAGCGATCGTATTGCTGGCGTTTGGTGGTATCAGACAAGACTTCGTAGGCTTCGCCGATGTCTTTGAATCGCTCTTCGGCTGCCTTGTCATTGGGATTCAGGTCGGGATGATATTTCCGCGCTAACCTGCGATAGGAGCGCTTAATTTCGTCAGCCGTGGCTGTCTTCGGTACACCGAGGATTTCATAATAGTTGCGAAAGTTTTGCATATTTCCCGAACTGCAAACAAGGAGATAACTTAGCTTACCTTATCGTTGCTTTAGCAAACGCTTGCGGGTTTGCTAGGCACAGCGCAAATACAGTGCTTTACACGGCATTTGTTTTGATTTAGATCCAGCTAGGTAACCACATTAGCACGGGCAAATAACCTGAGGAGATCGGTAAACCGATATAAATTGGCATCCAAAATACAAAAGCGATCGCAATAATTCCCACAATCCCAGAACCAAGCGTCCTCAATTCTTGTAATGGCGATCGCCACATTAACGATACCAACAAGGCAAGAGTGGCAAAGGCAAAAACTGAGGCAGGCATATAGTGATACAAAAATATGCAACGTTTGCTTAAGCTCCAAGGCAGCCAATGTGCCAGAAAACTAGTAGTTACATAGAAAGTAACCCAGAATAATGTTGATGGCGACAGAGATCTGTTTGCACGATTTATTTGAGTTATTAGCTTGGGTGGGAACCTTAGCTTTGAGGCAACTAAAAATGATAAGCCGATCAGCAATGCGATCGCACTGAGCCAATATAACAATGGATTACCCATCGCGTGAACAAATTGCACCATGCTGTTGGGACGTGTCTCAAAAAAATAGGCAACGGGACGGATTAATAAAACCCAACTCCACCAAGGCGAACAATAGGGATGGATCGGTTCAGCTTTGCCAGCACCCAAGTTTTGATGAAAGCCAAGTATTTGGCGGTGCAATTCCCAAATATCGCGTTCGGGATTAATCATTAAATGTGGAATCCATTGCACAAAATAAAAGGCGATCGGCAAAATGATTAATCCAATCACAATTTGCGGAGCATTTAAAGTTTGGCGATAACGTGACCATGCATAACCCATCAGCACTACTAGCCCGACCACATAAGCCAAGCCTGTCCACTTCACGCTAATTGATGCGCCGAACATCAAGCCTGAAGCAATTACCCAAAACCATCTTTGTCGCGATCGCTTTAGGGCTAGCACGATACATAGATGGCTGAGCATCCCAAAAAGCAAAATATAAATATTGATCAAGCCAAACCTTGACTCTACCAATAGCAAGCCATCCATGGCAATAAACCAGCCCGCTAGCCATGCCCAACCACGGCGATCGCTCAATTGCCAGAACAACTCATAGGTAACTAAGGGTAGTAATGAACCTGCCAGTGCCGTCATACAGCGGTAGCCAAAAGGCGCAAAACCAAAAATCTTGATGCCTATGGCAATGATGTATTTAGCTAGAGGTGGATGCGCGTCAAATAGAGTCTCTCCACGCAAATAGTTTTGAGCAAACTTAGGATAATAAACTTCATCAAAAACGACATCCGCCGTGCCATCCAAATTCCAAAAGCGAGTGCCAAAGGCAACCAAAGCGATCGCCAATACGCCAAAAACTGGATGCTCCGATAGCCAAATCAGGCGATCAGACAAACGAGCAAGGGGAGTACTGATTATTTTTTCCCTCCAATTGCCCATTTAATGTTCTCATCTAAAAAATACTAGAAATATTAGGGGTTACGCTGTAGCCCCGCACTCAAGTGCGGGCTAAAAGCTCAAACCCGTTGAAACGGGTTAATTAGAAGTTTTTTCAGTCCACTTCAGTGGACTTGAGCTTTTAGCCAAGAACTTGAGTTCTTGGTTTATTTACCCGCTTTAATCTGGGCTACTAAAGATTCCAAATCCTTAATGTCAGGCACACCAGATAAAAATACTCCGTTTACCACAAATGAGGGTGTACCACGTACTCCCAAAGACTTACCAAGTTCAAAATCTTTATTGATAGCTGCTTTTGCTTCTTCGCTTTTGCGATCGCGATTAAAGCGATCAACATCAAGTTTCAAAGTATTTGCAAGTTCCAGATAAAACTCTTCACCAAGTTTACCCTGCTGCTCAAATAAAGCATCATGATATTCCCAAAACTTGCCCTGTTGTGCCGCAGCCCAAGCCGCGAGCGCCGCAGGTTCAGCTTGCTTATGAATCTCCTTCAGCGGGAAATGTTTAAACACTAAAGTGACATCATTCTGATTTTTTGCCATGAATTCCTTCACCACAGCATACCCTCTTGCACAAAAAGGACATTCAAAATCTGAGAACTCAGCCATAATAATTTTCTGGCTTGCTGAACCTGTAACTGGAGAATTGCGGAGTAGCAATCGAGGTTCTTGGCGAATTTGGGACAACACCTTATCGCGCAACTGCTCTTCTTGTTGAGCCTGAGATCTCTGATAGGACTGCACTGAGTCTAAAATCACCTGCGGATTTTTACGGATAATTTCTAAGACTTTTGTCTCAAATTGAGCATCAGATAGTTGAGCATTTGCTGTTTGTCCTGTAGAAGCACAACTAGTAATCATCAGTAAGAGTGCAACTAAGGCTGAGAGCAGGTATGGTTGGAGTCGCATTACAAAAACATCCCAAATAGAAGGTGGAATTCTTTTCGTCTTAAGTCTACACGATCTCTAATCAAAACCGATTTTAGGGTTTTCAGCGCCGCTGGCGCAGAAAACCCTAAAATCGGTTTCATAATTTAGAATTGCTACATTTCTTGTATCTTAAGGAGTACACGATTTAATAAGGAACCAATTTTTAGTAGCGTGGCTTTACTACGCCACTAAAAATTGGTTCCTTATGGGCGACGACATAATATGTTAAGTTATACTAAGTTTGTTTAAGATTACACACGGGGCAATTGATTTGAGACGTAGTTAAACAATCTTACTGTTACCAATAGATATAACAATAACCGCTATTACCGATACTTCCAAAAGTCAGACTCTAATTCTTGCAGGTAACTATTCTGAATATTTAAACTGGCACAAAAACAATCTATCTATTAAATCTTGTAAATATGTAGAACGAATTGAAGACATACAGGGAATACATGGATTTTTGACAAATAGCGTTCTCTATGGAGATTATGAGCATAACCCTGTGTATAACACCTCAAAAATGCGCGAATTTTTAGCTGAACGTAATTCTCCATTTCGCGCATATGTGCGCTAGCAAGCAAAATAAACCTTAAGATCCAAGTAGACAAATCGCCCGCCAAGTGGGCAATTTGTCTACTTGGATCTAGTTACTTATAAATATATTTTAAGTTTAGATGCTCCGTCATTCTGTCAAAAACTTTATCTTCTGTAAATGGTTTAGAGAGGAATCCATCAAACCCATTTAGACATAAATCCTCTTCTCTGAAATCAACTAAGCTAGCTGTTAAGGCAATTATTTGGACTTTCTGCGATGGGGGAATATTTCTCATTGCCTCAATTTCCCTGATTGCCGATGCAGCCTCTTGCCCATTCATGATCGGCATCCTAACATCCATCCAAATCAAATGTGGTGACCAAGATTGCCATACATCGATCGCATCTTGTCCATTCGTAACTTCGCGCACCTCAATTCCTAGCGGTGATAAAATCCTCGTTAATAGTTGGCGGTTCAGACGCATATCTTCAGCAATTAAGATACGGTAGACTTGATTGTCCTCAATGCCGATCACTCGACGTGGTGATTTAGTTGGAGAATCGACACTAAATAAATCTAAAGACTTAACGGGAATGTCAAATCTGAAGGTAGAACCTTCGCCAACTTTACTGATGACAAACATTTGCCCACCCATTAGCCTCACGTAGTTATAGCTAATCGACAGTCCTAGCCCAGTCCCTTCTTGCGATCGCCTGCCAGAATCTGTTTGGACAAAGGGCTGAAATAAGGTTGATATCTCTGCTTCGGAAATACCCGTCCCCGTGTCTTCCACTTCAAAACACAAGCAACGAGGAATCTCGGAAACTTCTCCAGCTATTCTGTCTATATTATCGGGTAAGTTGCGGACATCTACGCGCACTATAACGTGTCCTGATTCAGTGAACTTGATCGCATTACCGATTAAATTGATTAATATTTGGCGTAATTTACCTTCATCGGTATAAATATAGGGAGGAACATCTGGCTGAACACTCACATCAAAAGATAAATCTTTTTCTTGAGCCTTCAGATACAACATATCTCTTGCGGTATCTACGATGTCGTATAGAGAGCATTCCTTCTCACGCAAAAGTACGCTACCAGCTTCGAGCTTTGACATTTCTAAAATGTCATTAATCATTGCTAGTAGATGATTGCCACTATTACAGATAGTTTGCAGATCTGTCTGGTGTTGTTCATTTAATTCTTGGTCATAAAGCATTAGCTGAGCAAAACCTAGAATTGCATTTAGAGGAGTACGCAACTCATGACTCATATTTGCTAAAAAGGCAGCTTTAGAACGGCTTGCTGACTCGGCAGCTTCTTTTGCGAGCTTAAGGTCATAAGTACGTTCTTCCACTCGTTGTTCTAATAGATTGGCTTGTTCTCGGAGTTTTGCTTCTGACTCACGCAGGGCAAGTTCTGTCTTTTTAAGCAGCGTAATATCATAGAAAGTATTTAATAAAACTTGCTCGCCTTTTAGCCATAGTGGATGCACAGATGCTAGTACCCACAAGGGTTCTTGATTAGCTTTGCTTAGACGAATCTCGTAGTCGCGCACTTTTTGGTTTTGCAAAAGATGCTTCTGTAAAATCTCCCATTCTGCGGGTAAATAGTAAAGATCTTTAATAGATCGCTGTATTAAATCGTGGGATTCTCTTTCGAGGATTGTGCCAGCACTAGTATTAGCATATGTAATCACACCATCAGAGAGTTTACTAACCAGCATTGCCATACTAGTTGATTCTGCGATCGATCTAAACTGCTCCTCGCTTTGGTGCATCGTCTCGACAGCGCGATTGTATTGCTCGTATTCGATCGCATCACCATGCTCAGTGCTAGTCGCTAGCATTATTTCGAGATCACTTTTATCTCGATAGACAATTTCTAATATTGATTGCAAGGTAGCTTGAGCCATCTTGCGCTCAAGGATTTCACTTTTTAGTCTTTTATTAACATCTAGAAGCTCCGCTTCAACAAGATCGCCATGTTCAACTGCGGTTAATAAGGAGTTTTCCAGATCGCTATTTTCCATCTGAAGTCGGCTGACTTGCATTCGTAAGCTTGTGACTTCCTGCTGGAGTTTTTGCCAGTCTTTTATGGATATTTCTTCAGAAAATTTGGAATTGTCCATGTAGGGAAATTTTGCTAAAGCAAACAAATTATTTAGAAGCGCCCAAGATCAAAAGCAAAGCAATTTAGAAACATGAACAATTGTAATCAATTCTAAATTATGAAACTGATTTTAGAGTTTGTAACGCTGTAAGCGTTACAAACTCTAAAATCAGTTTTGAGGCAAGTCCACCGACAGCGGACTTGCCTCAAAACTAGTTTTTGTAATGATAATTACTCAGACACACGATGCAATATTTTTTAAATGTTAAAAGTTTACTAAATTTAGTATGAGCTTTTAAAGATTATATCAGTTGTTTTTTGTCAAAATATTTTGACATATCCGATAACCATGGTTACTTACATAAAAATTAGTCAAACTAAAAATATGAGATGCATAGCTTCACTTTGATTATCATATTCTTCGGTTTATATCTTGACAAAAAATAACTTTGACGTACGTTGTTAGATGTGGTAAGTTGCGCTACGCTATTAATCCAAATCGCCTAAGTAATTAGTTCTTTGATTTCAATGAGTTATCACTCCCAGACATACGCGATCGCTAGTCGCCAAGAAGATTTAGAGAGACACCTGCTAGAGCTGTCTGTCGTTGACCGTGAGCAGTTGGCAGTTGCTAAACGCTGGCAAGCCCGACAGGAGGGGCCATTGCTAATGATTTTGCTACAGCTTAGTTTTATCGACCTGCATCAGTTTAGTGGCTTACTTGACTGGTCTGGACAGGGCTAACCAAAAAAAGCAAAGCGCCCGCGTAGCGGGCGCTTTGCTTTTTTTTGGGACTTATCCGCCACTCACAGGTGGTATCAGTGCTACCTCATCGCCATTTTTAAGAATTGTCTGTGGTTCGGCAAAATTGAGATTCACTGCATAACGAGTTAGCGATCGCCATTTCTCAAGATGTGGATGTTGAATCGCTAGGCGATCGAATATTTGTGACACCGTTGTACCTGACGTTAGCGTAATTTGCATTTCATCGGTAGCGAGTACCTCTTGGAAAATCGCAAATAATTTAACAGTGATGTGAATATCTTCAGAAATTGATTTGTAGTTCATAGTTTTACAGCGCTTTGCCCTGAAATGAGAACTAAGAATTTTGTTAAACGTAGGGGCAATTCATGAATTGCCTTTACGTTTAACAGAAATCTTAGAGCTTATATTAATCTGCTTCTGCGTTTTCGTAAGCAGCGATGATGTTATGTACTAGAGGATGGCGCACTACATCATTTTTATCAAATAAGTTAAAGGAAACGCCTTCAACTCCTTTCAGAATATTCATGGCGATGATTAAGCCAGATTTTTGATGGCGGGGTAAATCTATCTGGGTAATGTCGCCCGTGACGACCATACGCGATTTAAAGCCCAGTCTAGTTAAGACCATTTTCATTTGGGCGGCAGTTGTGTTTTGAGCCTCATCAACAATGATGAATGAGTTACTGAGGGTACGTCCACGCATATAGGCAAGAGGTGCGACTTCGATAATGCCGCGCTCCATTAACTGTGGGACTTTCTCCGCCCCGATCATTTCGTTCATTGCATCGTAGAGAGGACGGAGATAGGGATCGATTTTTTGCTGCAAGTCTCCAGGCAGAAAACCGAGACTTTCACCTGCTTCGACTGCTGGTCGGGTGAGTATAATCCGCTCAAATTTATTGCTTTGCAATGCGCTCACCGCAGCAACAGCAGCGAGATAGGTTTTTCCAGTACCAGCTGGCCCCACACCAAAGATTAAATCGTGATTTTCCATCGCTCGCACATATTGCTGCTGGCGATAGGTGCGTGGCTGCACTGAGTCACCGCGACGATTACGAGAAATAGTGGCGCGATCGCGCCATTCGCCAGAGCGCTCCTCCGCGATCGCTTCACGAGCAGCACGAATATCCACAGCTGCGATCGTTTTTTCCTGTGACCACAATGGTTTTAATGCATTAACCATTTGTTCAACAAGGTTGATCTGCTCTGTTGTGCCATCAATTAATAGGTCTTGCCCCCGCATGATTATCCGCACACCTGTTGTTTCTGCAAGTAGTTTTAAGTTTTCCTCGCGTGTCCCAGCTAGACAGATTGCGCTACTAGGATTTGGCAAGCTTAAAATATACGGCTCGTTACGGGGAGTACCCATTAAATTAGTTATCCTCTGGTTGTGATTGTGATACACAGCGCTTTGTGTTCAAACCTGAACCAAGAAATTTTTTGAAAGTTTTGCAAAGCAAAACTTTCAAAAAATTTCTTGTGGTTCGTTTGATCGTAAATTGCTGTAAGTGGGTTTTGCCCCACCACATTACTTGATTAAATTCTCAGCGCCACTAATGACACGGACTGTCAAAATTTTGTCGCCTAGTCTTAGTTTATCCAAAGTTTCCTTGCCATCGGTGACATAACCAAAAACGGTATAGTTTCCATCTAGCAAATTTAAGCCTGCGGGGGTTAATTCTGATTCAAATAGGTAGATGAAAAACTGAGATGAACCAGCATTAGCATCATCATTAGGATGCGCCATGGCAACAGTGCCAAAGGCTGCGAAAGGCAGTACGGGCAATGTACCTGACAAACCTTGTTCCTCAAAAGTTTTGCCATAGGTTGGCACTTTTTGATCGGGTAGGCGCACCTCGATTGGGACAGTCCGATATTTTTTGGTTTTAGGATCGATATAACCATCGGCTGCACCATCGGGATCACCCGTCTGCAAGTAATAGTTTTCGTCGGCTCGCGTGAAAGTTAGACCATCGTAAAAGCCCTTCTGAACAAGATCAACAAATTGACCTGCATTGACTGGTGCATTGTAGCCATCGACTGTAATCGTAGCATTACCTTTTTCAGTGGATATCTCCACTAGGGCTCGTCCCTTGAGTTGGGGCAATTGGGCATATTGGGCAGGAACTTCAAAGGGGAAAGCTTGAATAAAGTCTGATTCGACTAAACCTACATAGTCCAAGGCTCTTTCCGATAACGCTTTAACACTGTTACGGTCTTTGACTGCGATCGCTTCTTGTAGAGGGACAAGGGCTGTCGTTAAGCTCGATAAATGTTCAGATACTAATCCTTGGCGATCGCTGCTAACTTCAGCGATTAACTGTGACTGATTTTGGCTTAGGGTTTGTGAAATCGTATCAATATCTCGTTTGAGGTTGCTCCATCGCTTCAGATTAGCTTGGCGAGGCATTTGCTCTAATGTACGCTGGACATCGCGCATCACTTCGCTATCAATCGGTAAAGCATTTCTCAAGATGACACGCGGATCTTTAATTGCACTTTTGGTTGGTAGTGCTGCTATGCTTGGCGCGATCGCCAATATCATCGTCAAACAAGTCACTAGCAAACAAGCGATTGTCAGCGTTACGCCCTTAAACCACCAAGATCTTCGAGAGACGAGCTCTCTTTGCTGGTTTGTTAGATTGCTGGTTCTTTCTAAATTACGATTTAAATTAAGATTTAACATTGCACTCAAAACTAAATTAGCCACTTAAAAAATGCTATTGCATTTGGTTGCACAGTTAGGCAAACTTAATTTGATTTCATGCAGTCCTATCTTTAAGAATTTATTATGACGGACGCAAGCATCGATTTACCAGAAGAGCATTATCCAAGTCGTGAGTCTGATAAATCAGATCTATCAGCATTAAAAAGCGATCGCCTATTTAGATCGATTATGGAAAATGTTGCCGATTTAATTGCAGTGATCGATGCTAAAGGTTATCGGATCTACAATAGCCCCTCCTATCAGAGAGTCTTGGGCTATACATCGGCAGAACTTAAAGGCACATGGGCTTACGATAAGATTCATCCCGATGATCAAGCGCAAGTAGTAAAAGCGGCGGCGGAAACCTTAAAAACGGGTGTGGGGAAATCTTTAGAATATCGGATGCAGCATAAAGACGGAAGTTGGCGAATTTTAGAATCTTCAGGCAACGTGATGCGCGATGGGCAAGGGAATGTTCAAAATATTGTGATTGTTGCCCGTGATATTAGCGATCGCAAAAAGGAGCAGTGGGAACGCCGTCGTGCCGAAAGAGAACTAGAGCGATCGCGTCAAAGTTATAAGGATCTAGTCAGACGAGAGGAAATGTTAAACCGTCGCCTTACTAGCCAGATTCGCAATTCCCTTGATCTAGATACGATCCTCGCAACAGCCGTAAACGAAATACAGGATCTATTACTGATCGATCTATGCAACTTCTTTTGGCATGTGCCCAATACTAATCCGCCAGAGTTTCAGCTTGTGCATTTTGCGGCTAGTCATAACTTTCTTGAGGCAGCCACCAGTTATCCTCTGTCGCAATTGTCTCAATTTGGTCAGCGCTTGCTTAGTCAAGAAATTATTCAGATTCAGTCGATATACACTAATCCAGAATTGGATAATGTTAGTCGGATGCTTCTAGCTGAAAAAGGTTTTACGTCGCAGTTACTTGTACCGATCAAAACCCGATCGCAAAAATTAGGGGTGATTGTTGCCGCGCATTGTCAAGGTAGTCGCCCTTGGGATGCGGATGAGGTAGAACTATTGCAAGCCGTGGCGAACCAATTGGCGATCGCGATCGATCAAGCCGAGCTATTTGACTCTGCTCAGACTAATGCTGCCAATGCCCAAGCCCAAGCCATACTGATCGAAAAAGCCCTTGCTGATTTGCAAAAAACCCAGAGCCAACTGATTCAAACCGAAAAAATGTCGAGTCTTGGTCAATTAGTAGCAGGGGTTGCCCATGAGATTAATAATCCTGTCAATTTTATCTATGGCAATCTCAACCATACCAACCGCTCTGTCCAGAATCTGCTAGATGCGATCGCTCTTTATCAAACAAATTATCCAGAACCAGTTCCCGAAATCTCTAAATTTCTCGATGAGATCGATCTGGAATTTCTCCAAGAAGATCTGCCGAAAATGCTGACATCGATGAAAATCGGAGCTGACCGCATTCGCCAAATTGTCTTGTCTTTACGAAATTTTTCGCGCACTGACCAAGAAGGAAGAAAACCCTTTAATATCCATGAAGGCTTGGATAGTACGTTACTGATTTTACAAAATCGCCTTAAAGCTTATGGCGATCGCCCTGCGATTAATTTAACTAAGCGTTATGGCAATATCCCGATTGTCAATGTTTATGCGGGGCAACTTAATCAAGTGTTTATGAACATTTTAAGCAATGCTATTGATGCGATCGATGAGAGTGTCGCAAATCGTGATCATGCTACCGATATTACCCAGCACCTAGCTAGTGAAATTTCGATCATTACTGAGTTGAAGCCGCCCACACCTGAAAATCATCAACTAATGGTGGTGATCCGCATTGCCGATAATGGGCGCGGTATTCCTGAAGATATTCTCAAAAAACTTTTCGATCCCTTTTTTACTACTAAGCCAGTGGGCAAAGGCACAGGGTTGGGGCTATCAATTAGTTATCAAATTGTGGTAGAGAAGCATCAAGGAAGATTGGAATGCTTTTCTAAAGTCGGCGTAGGGACAGAGTTTAGGATCGAAATCCCTGTATAGATACTAGAAGCCCTGCACTCAAGTGCGGGCTAAAAGCTCAAACCCTGTAAGGGTTTGGTTTTTAATTCACATAAGTGTTGTCACACTTTTGTGAATTAGTATTAATTGGAATTCTTCTTTAGTCTGCTTCAGCAGACTTGAGCTTTTAGCCAAGAACTTGAGTTCTTGGTTTATTGGCTACCTACACTATTTGGTTTTTCGATTATTCTAGGCATTGTAGAGATCGCTCCACTATGAAATCTAACTCACCAGACAATAACGCCTCACCCTTACAAAATATCTTCTCGTGGGTCAAGAACACCCCTGAGAGAGCAATTGACGAGGCTTTTGAAGCGGCTGTCAGCATCAAGCGGATTGAAGAAGAAACTTTTAAAGGTAATAAAATTTCTAATGATGGCAGCTTTGGTAGCAACGTATTTAGTGTATTTGAGATCCAGCTTCAGAAGTATCTCCGAACAATTAATGCGCGACTGAATTTCTACAAAGTTAGTGCCTCACTGCCCTATTTGCAGACTCAAAGCTCCAGCAATCTAGCCAATACCGCGATCGCCAAATACGCAGCCAACGATCAGGACAATGATCCCGTAGGCAATGGACAATTGTCAGCAAATCAACTATCTGGGAATAGTCGAAGATTTTCTATTTATCAGAAACTTGCATTTATTGACTACACTCTCGAAAGATATACCAGCCCAAGCGCTCAGACTATCGATGTTGTTGTTACACCTTCAGTAAAGACAAACTTATCTAACAGTAAAGGTATAGAGTCTGAAGAACCTGAGATAGAAACCGAAGAAAAGTTTCAACTTTTTAAAAACACTAAGCCTAAGAGTTATAGACGAACTCCTCAGCAGGTCACATCTGTAGAGAAGAGCATTTTGCCTGGTTCATTTTTTAAAGCTTTTGATCGGGTTAAACGTAATCTTAGTGGCTCATATACTGATTATGAGAAAGATATTGTTGAAGAATTGAGACAGTCGCGAAAGCGGATTAATCAGGCTTTACGCTACATTGTGGTTCTCGTAATTTCTGTGATCGCCGTGCAGTTTTTATCAAAAGCAGTGATTTTTAGTCCGATGATCAATAGCTTTATTGATGCTAATAATATGACTGTCAAGTTTAGCCCTGCAATCGAGGAAAAAGCTTTTAATACGCTACGACTAGCCAAAGAACGAATTGAATTTGATTTCATGATCAAATCAATTGTTCTGGAACAAGCGCAAGAGAAACAAGAAACTAGCGCTCCTAAAAAGACAGCTTCAGAAAAGCCAGAAGAATCTACAAACAATCCTAAAAAGACAGGCTCAGAACAATCAGAAGAACGCACTGTCAATGCTAAAAAGACAGCTTCAGAACAATCAGAAGAACTTGAGAAATTGATACAGGAGGAATCGGTTAAAATTTTAAAAAGATTCAACGCTGAAAGCCTTGATGGGGTTAAGAACTTACTAGCCGATATTACTGCTGCTTTTGTCTTTTACCTTTTTCTACTTTCAGGACGCAAAGAATTAGAAACTATTAAAGAGTTTCTAGATGAAGTTCTTTATAGTCTTAATGACAATGCTAAAGCCTTTCTGATTATTATCGCAACCGATACCTTTGTAGGATTCCACTCTAGCGAAGGATGGGATGCCTTGTTAACAGTTTTATTTAGTCATTTTGGACTACCTGAAAATAAAATCTTGGCGCAATCTTTTATCTCTACAGTTCCTGTTTTTTTGGATGGACTTTTCAAATTCTGGATTTTCCAATACCTAACGCAAGCTTCACCTGCCACCGCCACAATTTATCGAGAAATGAACGAATAAGTTTGACACCACTTTGTGCGTAAGAAAAAAGATAAAAGGCGGCGCTTCGCGCCGCCTTTTATCTTTAGAACCGAGAATTGCTGTAAGCGATCGCAAAAACAAGTTAAGATTTATGATGGCTTAGCGACCCAGCCGTTGACAGCCGTTGACTTTGTTAGTTGTGCAATAGATTTTTACAAATTCCCTATGATTTACGAAATTTTCATGCCCGCGCTTAGCTCCACCATGACCGAAGGCAAAATCACCTCTTGGGTGAAATCACCAGGTGACAAAGTGGAAAAAGGCGAAACTGTCGTGATTGTAGAGTCTGACAAAGCTGATATGGATGTCGAAACCTTCTATGAAGGTTATCTCGGCGTAATTCTCACGCCCGCAGGTGAATCTGCTCCTGTTGGCTCTGCGATCGCCTATGTCGCTGAGACCAAAGAAGAAATCGAAGAAGCTAAGTTGAAAGCGGCTGGTAAATCCTCGTCACAAAACGGATCGGCTGCTCCCAAACTATCTGAAGAGCCTCCCGCCAAATTAGTTTCTACCCCTACAGCAGCCTCGGTTGCTTCCATCCCTGATGTCGTCGTCTCCTCACCACGCAAATCTGCACCAACAGCAGCATCAGATCGTCAAATCGTATCCCCAAGAGCTAAGCGCATTGCTAAGGATAATGGGGTTGACCTAGCTAAAATCTCAGGAACTGGTCCCAACGGTCGAGTCACTGCTGCTGATGTCGAAGCATTTTTACAACCTGTGGCGGCTCCCGCAACAAAGGTTGCCACACCTGCACCATCAGTAACTGCTTCACCTGCCGCAAAACCATCAGCCCCCGCACCAGCATTGGGAACTGCACAATCACTTACTACCTTACAAAAGGCAGTAATCAACAATATGAATCAGAGTCTTTCTGTACCTACATTCCGTGTGGGCTACACGATTACTACTGATGCTCTAGATGCTCTCTACAAGCAAGTTAAGTCTAAGGGCGTGACCATGACCGCACTTTTGGCGAAGGCAGTTGCCGTAACTTTACAAAAGCATCCTTTGGTGAATGCAAGTCTTAGCGATCGCGGTATTGAGTATAAGAGCAATATTAATGTTGCCGTTGCTGTAGCAATGGATGACGGTGGCTTGATTACGCCTGTATTAAAAAATGCAGATCAAACCGACCTCTACAGTCTCTCTCGTGATTGGAAAGGACTAGTCGATCGCGCTCGTGCGAAGCAATTGCAACCTGATGAATACAACTCTGGCACATTCACCATTTCCAACTTGGGTATGTTTGGCGTTGATCGCTTCGATGCAATTTTGCCCCCTGGAACTGGTGCAATTTTAGCGATCGGTGGATCTCGTCCTCAGGTTGTGGCAACGAAGGATGGTGCAATCAAGGTTGCTAGTCAAATGCAAGTCAATCTCACTGCCGATCACCGTGTGATCTATGGCGCTCATGCGGCACAGTTCTTGCAAGATTTAGCCAAGTTGATTGAAACCAATGCTCAATCTTTGACTCTGTAATATTTCTGGCTGTTGATCAAAAAACCGTTATTGTCAGAAATTATTCGCGCTTCAGATGATCCCTATGTAGGGGCAAAGCATTCCCACAGCAATTCATAAATTTTGAGGTTGTTTTAATTTTGGGAATGCTTTGCCCTAAACTCGCAACGCAGGGACAATTTATCGGTGAAAGCGAAGAGGGTAGAGCTTTTGCGTTTCGAGGTGATGGGTGGAAAGCATGAAATACTGGCGCAAATGCTCTACCCCTACAGGTGATTGGTGATATTTTTCTGTGGTGATCGCTCCAAACTAAATTGGTGATCGCACATTTATCGGTCGTCTAAAAAATCAGAAATTTGGATTGGGAAAATGGTGTCAAGGACTATTCTCATGACACCATTTCAAAGATATCTTCGTCTGTGAAGTCACCTTGTAGGTCAGCTTTGTTAAGCATTTTTTTGCGTAGCGATCGAAATTGACGTACTAGCAGATATTCCCGAACCGCACGTTCGATAAGTTCTGTTGATGAAATCGCCTCAATTTTTGATCGCAATTCGAGTGAAGCTTTTACATCTACTGGCAGATTTATGGTTATTGCTTCTTGCATAGAGCATTAGGGACAAAGTAAAAAAGCATTGCTTGTGAGTATTTTAGCAAAAAGCAAGTTTTCTTAGAGACTAGACATTTACTCGGCGATCGCGAAGCTCTCCACAAAAAAGCGATCGCTTAACAATTATTTGTTATTTGTACTTGGCGATCGCCGACAACTTCTCGAAACTCAACAACAAAGTAGAATGTTTTGATTGCCTAATTTCGGCGGAAAACAGTTAACCTTGTCGAGCTTATCGGTTCAGTCTAACGTTCCATCTGAGCGGCTGCAAGTAGCTTTTGCACCATTACTAGAATTTCTCAGCAGTCCGCTCCAGTCGAGTTATTATGCCGCTGACACTTCACGGATACATAACATAAATATCCTTAAAATATGCATACTGGTATAATTGGTTCAAAGAAACTATCGCTTCGATACACATATGCCGAGAAGTTACTCATCAATACGTCTTGAGATGGAAAAGATTGAAAATTCTCTCCATATTAGAGCTTATGTAAAGATGAGAGAACTATCCTTGAGTTTCTACACATTTAAAGAGAATCACCAGATGCTCAAGCAGCATTTGAATGCTAATGATGATATGGATTATCAACTCCAATTTGAGTACAAACCCCTCAGGTGGCAGTACCATCCATTGCAACAAGAAACTTATCGACTACTCCTCAATTTTGTTGCCTCAGCGATGGCTTTGGTTGAACATACTAGAAATATTGTCAGAGACACTTATTCCAACTGTCAATTTCAAAGAGAATACCAAAACAAAATTAGTCAAGAGATGAAAGATGCTCCAGTTAACAAATTTATTCAAGATTTAAGATCTCATATTTTGCATAATAAATTCCCTTTTGTTGGAATTCAATTTCATCATCAGCGGATTTCATCACTTGGAGATTCGGAGAATCTTTGCAGCACAAAAATCAGGCTTACATTCAGCAGGGATGGATTACTAAAATGGGATAAATGGACAAAGCCTGCCCGAGAATATTTAGATTCTCAAGGCGATTTAATTTTTATTGATGTCTTGATTGATGAATATTACTCACTAATTGAAAGCTTTCATTTATGGCTCAATAAAAGACAACAAGAAATGCACGAATCCGAATATTCATGGCTGCTCGACCAATGGGAAGAACTTTATAAAGAGCTTGACGATGCTATATTGGCAAAAAGGTTTGATTAACTAATGCTGTTTGAATTAAGAAATTATCATGTCATTTTCATCTCAGTCTCTCATCAAGAGAGAACCTGCTGCATAACTATGTATTAGACGGAAAAATTCTACCTAAGTATGATTATGGGGGGGCTGAATATAAAATTTCTGGCTAACTATACCATATGACATATTTAGACGGAAAATTTTGGCTAATCACTCAAATAGCTTGTTAGCCCAATACCGTCATATATTATTCGGATTAATTGCTTAACAATTTTACTGTGCAAACTGAGAGTCCGCCTAGGAAATCGCTAGATAGAATCAGCTACAGTATACATACGGATTAAGCACTATTCCAAACTCACCAAGGGAAGCTATGTGCAATATACAATTGATGAACTGAAAACTATTATTGGGATAGAAAAAGATTCTAAGACTTGGCACAGATTCACACTAGATAAAAGAAAATAAAGCCATGACGATCGCTACAGAACAAGCTAAATCTAAAGCCAAAATTTGGACTGATGAAGAGTTTATGGCTTTACCCGATCGCGGCGATCTAGTGCGACCTAATGCCGAACAAAGGATTTGGCTAGAAAATATCAGTTGGCAAACCTTCGAGCAATTGCTGGAAGATGTAGGCGATCGCCGCAGCACTTTATTTCATTACATCAATGGAAACTTAGAAATTATGTCGCCAATGGCGCTACATGAGAGCAGCAATCGGTTTATTGATGATTTAATTCGGGTGCTGTCCGATGAACTAGAGATAGATTTATGTAAATGCGGCTCATTATTGATGCGGATTTCTGAACTCAAGATTGGTGCAGAACCCGATTCTTGTTATTACATTCAAAATGAGCCAAAGATTCGGAATCAAGAAGTAATTACGATGGGGCAAGATCCGCCACCCGATCTAGTGTTAGAAGTTGACATTACCAATCCGAGCGATCGCCGTTTACCGATTTATGCTCAACTCCAAGTTCCTGAAATTTGGATCTATAACGGCTATAACTTAGAGTTTCTAGGCTTAGAAAATGGGGCATATCGCAAAATAGAACATAGTTTATCTTTTCCTAATTTACCTGCGGCGATGGTGGTGGAGTTTGTGCAGAAGCGATTTGAACTAGGTGATCGGCAAACCCTCAAAGAATTTCGGCAATGGGTGAGCGACAACCTTAAAAAAAACTAGAGACTATTCGGGATCACTCAAAAAAGACTGTTAATATATTAAGTAATAAAAATTAATATAACTTTTTAACATACATTGTTTTTATCTCCTGACAAGGTTGAACTTGAGGAGCGCTCCTTAGCACGGGCAACAGTTCAGGTTCTACCCCCTACTGTCAATGTCACGTCAGCGTTTCCGCAATACTTATCACAATATTTACTATCCGCAGCCTCACTGTTACAACATTGGCGCATCTGGTTTGCATCACTCTTTTTAGTATCCGTCCCCGTCTTCTTTGAAGCTCCCCTTGTGCGCTACGCCCCTTGGTTGAGCTTGATTTGTACCGTCGGTTGGTTAGCGATCGCCAAACATCTTCAAGCAGACCCCAAAAAACAAGTATGGGGCAGTCTCACTTGGGGCTTTAGCCTGACTTGGTTATGTGGCTCTCTGTATTGGGGCTGGCTACGCTGGGAGCCTGCCTACCATGTACCAGTCGAAGCTTTAGCTTTGCCTTGGGCAATCTGGGCAACTCGTCAAGATTCACACCGAGTCGGGGGGCTGTTTTATATAGGCTCACTATTCGGCACAGCTATTACCGATCTGTATTTCTACATCGCGCATCTTTTTCCTAACTGGAAAGCCTTGATGCAAGTTGAATCAAATATTAGTCTTGCTCAACCGATTTTAAAAAATGCTTTAACTTTGGTCGAAACACCTTGGGGAATGACTTGGGCTTGTATTTTGGCAGCTTTGCTCTTGATTACTGGAAATAAAGCAATGCGATCGCCTAGTCTTGGCTACTGGGCTTTTGGAGGAGCAGTGTTAGGAACAATTCTTGTGGATTTATTGTTTTTTAGCGTGGCAGTCATAGGCTAAAAAAGAAAGGGCGCAAATCGCCCTTTCTTTTTTAGCAAAATAAAAACCCAGCGCTTTGGGCGCTGGGTGCAGTCAGTTTAAGGCTTCATTGATAAGTAGATTACTTGAATAAGATAGAGCTTTACCTCACGCGATCGGGTGAAATATTTCCAACAACAACAGCTCTGCTTTGCAGGGCTGTTGTTGTTTAGTCGATTGGCAAAGAATCCACTTTTTTGAATTCCCCATTCCAAGGTGCGAAAAATGGCAAGAACATCATCCCAGGAATGGCTAATACCAACGTAAACAAGAAAAATAAAGCCCAGCCCTTGCCATCACTACCAGCTAACCAAGAGATTTGATTAATCGAAGTCCATGAGGAAATATTACGCTGAATAAATTGGGCCGACTCGCCTGAAAATGGTGAAGCTATAAGATCTCGCCCAACCGCAAATAGACTTGAAAGCAGTGCAAATTGAGTTGCTGAGAAACTAGGATTGCACAACACCATCAGAAATCCCAAAAACCCTGCGGTTCCTAGACCACTGCAAAAGTTCTCTACATTGATTGCAGCTAGTAAAACTAGATCATTTTTCCCAGCAACGGCGATCGCGTAATAGCCAATGTTGCTAATTGCTTGCAAAAATCCAAATACCCATAGCGATCGATTAACCCCAATTTTGCTAAGAATAGCTCCCCCAGCCAAAGTCCCAACAATTGTGGCAACTAGTCCAATTCCCTGTCTGACCGTGCCAATCGTGCCATCATCAAAAATAGTTTTTAAGAAAGGGACTGCCATTTTACCCACCATGGCATCGCTAAATCGATAGAAGATCGTGAAAACAAGAATTAATAAAACCTTCCCCACACCCAAGCGTTGAAAAAATTCTTGAAAAGGCTTAACTACAGCTTCATCTAATGTCGCAGGACGAGCATTAGCTTCTGGCGGTTCGGGGGCGATGAATGTGGCGATCAGTCCTAGACTCATCACAACTGCTAATAACACATATACCCAAGCCCAACCCAATCGGCTTGCCAAGTTAAACCCAACAAACCCCGCAAATAGTAACGCAATGCGATAGCCCATTACCCAAATGCCAATCCCTGCACCAACTTCCTGGACTTCTAGCACATCAGTACGATAGGCATCGATCGCAATATCTTGAGTGGCACTTAGAAAGGCAAGTATCAAGGCGGCGATCGCCAATATTGGTAAAGCTGCCGTTCTTTCCATTGGCGCAATATTCCCTATTGCAAACATTTGTAAAGCGATCACCAAAATAGCAAGAACTAAACCGCCTTGTGTTATCAAAATCCATCCTCTACGTCGTCCTAGAAAAGGTGGCACAAAGCGATCAATAAAGGGTGACCACAGAAATTTGAGTGAATATGGCAGTGAAACTAAGCCTAGCCAGCCAATTGTACTAAGGTCAAACTTAGCGCTGGTAAGCCATGCGCGAAATGCATCATCGGTGAGTGCATAGGGTAGCCCTGACGCAAAGCCCAGTGACAAAAGCGCCGCCATTTTGCGACTCTGAAAAACTCGAAAAAATTGGGCGATCGTATTCATACTTGCGGATTAGACTACAATATATATGTAAGCGGAGACGAAAGTTTCCGTTCACTCCTCACACCACATTCCGCCTGAGCTTATGAGCAGCAAAGGCGGTTTCTTATTTTTTGCCTATAAAAGGCAAATTTTGGTGTCGCCTGAGCTTATACGCATCAGCAGCAAGGGTGGTTTCTTATTTTTTGCCTATAAAAGGCAAATTTTGGTGTCGCCAGAGCTAGCTTAAGAGCATCAGCATAAGACAGAGGATGTTTTGTTTTTTGACTATATAACTATTTGGGTTTCCCCACCGTAGTCGATAAAAACCCAAATTAGTGTCATAACAGCTTTGTGATATTACAAAGTTATTGCGCGTACTCAAAAATTTGCAATCGTTGCGAAGAGTTAACTCAATGGTTGAGTGCGTTGCTTAACAATTCTGGTTTTTAGCAAATGTGCAATGCTAGCTGTTATACTACCTACACGCAATTTTTGAAAATAAAAGTTTTTAATATTTAGGGAGTTAGCAAAGCATGTCATCAGCGATCGCCGTCACAGATGCTAGCTTTGAGCAGGACGTACTTAAAAGTGACATCCCTGTTCTAGTAGATTTTTGGGCCCCTTGGTGTGGCCCTTGCCGTATGGTTGCTCCTGTAGTCGAAGAAGTCGCTACACAATATGAGGGCAAGATCAAAGTTTTTAAGCTTAATACCGATGAGAATCCTAGCGTAGCTGGACAATATGGCATTCGCAGTATTCCCACGCTCATGTTATTTAAGGGTGGTCAAAGGGTGGATGTGGTTGTAGGTGCTGTCCCTAAGACAACATTATCTACCACTATCGAAAAGCACTTAGATAGTTAAGAATTTTTCCAACCATATAAAGTAAAAGGGGCGCATTGCGCCCCTTTTACTTTATATGGTTAAGCGCAAAGCGCTATATTTAAAGTCAATACCTACTAGCTAATTTAACGAAACTAAGTGGTGTCACAATCTAAGATTGTCGAAATTTTATCTGCTGACGAGTTGCGTCGGACGATCAATCGTTTGGCTTCGCAAATTGTCGAAGCTAGTGATGATCTCTCTAATGTTGTTTTACTTGGTGTTTATACTCGTGGTGTCCCCTTGGGTGTGGCGATCGCAAAGCAGATTGAGACTCTGGAAGGAATTTTAGTGCCTTCAGGCGCTTTGGATATTACATTTTATCGAGATGATCTCGACAAAATTGGGCTGCGAACACCCAGCAAAACCGAGATTCCTTTTGATCTTAATGGTAAAACTATCGTCTTAGTCGATGATGTTATTTACAGCGGTCGAACAATTGGAGCTGCTTTAAGTGCAATTCATGACTATGGTCGCCCCAAAGTAGTTAGATTATTGGCTCTGATCGATCGCGGTCATCGTGAGCTTCCAATTCATCCTGATTATGTTGGGCGAACCCTGCCAACTTCTAAGGATGAGCAGGTGAAAGTATTTTTGAATGCCGCAGGGGATGGTCGCGATGGCGTTGAGTTAATTAAACCACTTAGTTAGAAACTTGACAGCTTTAATCAGGTATTACGGTAACATGGTATTACCGTAATACTATATGATGCCATGCAAGCAACCAAAAAGGCTTTAGTCTCAAAAGTTACTTCTAAATTTCAAACAACAATCCCTCAATCTATTCGTGATGTTATGGGGATATCTCAGGGAGATGCGGTTGTATTTGAAATTGAGGAAGGTCGAGTCTTCATCAAAAGATTACAGCCATTAGATTTAGATTATCTCAATGCGGTGTCAGGGACACTTAGTGAGTGGTTATCGCCAGAAGATGAGGAAGCCTATCGTGACATTTAAGCAGTTTGATGTGGTCATAGTTCCTTTTCCTTTTACAGATACTGCTAATCAAAAACGAAGACCTGCACTCGTAATTTCTGACCACTTAGTTTTTAATGCGACCATGAGTCGTAGCATTATGGCGATGATTACAACTGCAAGTCATTCACCTTGGGCGCTTGATATAAATATTTTTGATTTGCCAAGCGCTGGACTTACTCATCCTTCCGTAATTAGAATGAAATTATTTACTTTAGATGATGTATTGGTAACAAAACGTATTGGGGCTTTAAGCCAAGCTGACCGTGAAGCAACTCAGAGATCGATCTCACAGCTTTTTAAGATTAGTCTTTAACGAAAAAGTCGCTGGTAGTGAGAGCTATATAGCTGCGATCGCTCTTTTGTACTACTTCTTAAATTATTTAAAGCAGGACTAATCACAAAAAGCGTAGTTCTGGTTAAGTTTTCTTTGATTGTGGTGGATGCCATTTCTGAAAGGGGAACCGTCAAAATCTTTTCATCTTCCCAACCTAATCGATAACAAATAGCGACGGTGGTATCAGATGGATAATGTTCAATTAACTTAGCTTGGACATTCTCGACATGATGAGCACTTAGATATAGACATAATGAAGCTTGATGGGCAGACAGACTCGATAATTCTTCGCGTTCAGGAACCTGAGTGCGCCCACTGATGCGCGTGAGAATTATCGTTTGGACTAGTTCGGGAACAGTTAGTTCTATTTGTAATCTTGCTGCTGCTAGTTGAAATGCGCTAACCCCAGGAATGATTTCAAAAGGGATTTCGGCTTCAACTAGAGACACTATTTGTTCTTGAATTGCACCATATAAACTAGGATCACCATCATGTAAACGGACTACGAGTTTTTGAGATCGCGCTCTATCAACAATAATCTCTAAGATCTCCTCTAGGGATTTGCTCGCAGTAGGAATTATTTCGGCATCAGAACGACAAAATTGCAGCATTGAGTCGGGGATGAGAGAATTCGCATAAACGATCACATCGGCTTTGATTAAGAGGTTACGCCCCTTAACTGTAATTAAGTCAGGGTCACCAGGCCCCGCACCGACGATATAAACTGGTTGCATTAAAAAACTCTAATATAAAGACAGCGCAACGCGCTGTCTTTATATTAGACAACTAACTGCCCTAAGCGATCGCACAAAATTGTTTTGATCTCAATTTTAAGATCTGTGTACTTCTGTACATAAGCTGTAGCTCGCCGCGTAATTTGATCAGTGAGGTACTGAAAAATCACGCGATCGCAGTCATGCTCAACTAATAATTTATGCACTGTTTCGGCTGTAAGCGAACGCTCTATTTCTTGAATTAATGCGATCGGTAAATTCTCATGTACAGCCGCTCTAACTAAAATATCTATTCTGGCATCAGCCAAGTGACTAGAGGTATTGAAAATTCCACCTGCTAGTTTTAATAACTTTCCATGATAGCCAACAAGAGTAATCGAAGTTACACCTAAAAGCGCAGCTTCTACTAACATTGCACCTACCCAATTGGCTGTCTGGACTAATTGCGAAGTTTGAAACCCAAGATTTTGAGCGACTTGGTAGCCATTTGCCCCGATATAAAATGCTATTTGATGGGAATTAGATGCTTTAGTGCGTAAATCTGCGCGAAACTCTTCGAGTTTATCTTCTACGGAGAGAGGTTTGGATATTGCAGAAGTTCCTAATAAAGATAGTCCCTCAAGAATACCAAAAGCAGCATTGGAAGTACGTTTAGCCAATGCTCTTCCTTCAGGCAAAATAAATCTAATTCTTGCGGAGAGATGCTCGGGCAGGAGTTGCAAGAGATTAACTTCTGCTAAATTTCGCGCTAATTGATAGATAGCTGGTTCTCCACTAGAAGTTCTTCCCAAACCTTCTCCAGCTTCCAAAATCATCCGTTCTCCACCCGTTGAAGATTCTAATTTTACCCAAGCCCAGACAGGAGTTCCTGCGGTCAGATCGAGATTGTCCCCTGGGTTACTAATGGCGATCGCGATCGCTGTATTGTCGTCAATAATTGCACTTTGAGCAATTTCCACTGTCCCTGAACCAGATTCTAGTAGATCAAGTTCTACTGAAGTTGAGTTCTTTCTTTTGATGGCAAAAATTGCGGCTTTGGCAGCAGCGATCGCAAATACAGGAAGAGTATACCCAGATTTCATATACGTAATTATCTCGATTAAACAGAGAGAGACAGCGCTTTGCGCTGTCTCTCTCTGTTATAGCTTTACTGAAACGATTAGGATTTATTTAATCTTGTCTTTGTGTTGAGGGCAAGAGATCGCCACGCTAGCACCAAGTACAAAACCTGTATACTCTTTCAATTTCGTGAGTTTGTCCGCAGGGATAGAACTACCTTGCTTGTCAAATTCTTTCTCGAGTGCATCGGTTAGGGTTTTCATGGGAACACCTGAGTCAAGTGCTTTACATGTTTCCGCCTCGACTAAACCAATGTACTTGATACCACCAGTTGCTTCATACATTTCCTTGTATTCAGCTTGATCTTTGATAAGGGCATCAATATCTTTAGTCTTACCTTCAGAAGGAGCATCTGCTTTAGGAGAAGCATCTGCTTTAGGAGAAGCATCTGCTTTAGGAGAAGCATCTGCTTTAGGAGAAGCATCTGCTTTAGGAGAAGCATCTGCTTTAGGAGAAGATGAAGCAGCCACTGACGGCGAAGGAGCTGTTGGTGTAGCACTAGGCTGCTGACATGAAGCTAATGCCAATGCAATGGATACAGGCAATAACAAACTACCAGCGAAGCGTTTAAGCATATTTGATATTTTAGGAATAAGATTTATCAGTCTAAATAATACTACCCTAACTATATTGCCTATATAGTACTTTTTGCTGCAACTTAAAAGTTATACCAATTCTCAAAATGGCGTTGCCATTTTGAGAATTCTAAAACCTTGCTAGGTTAGGATTTACGCTGTAGTTATGCACTTAAGAGCAGACTAAAAAAGTTCAACCCCATTTCGACGGGTTGCTTGGAAGTATTCTCTAGCATACTTGAGCTTTTAGCATCAATTCTCATTATCAAACCAATTTTGGACTTTTTGAAAGCAAGCCTACGTCGCAGGTATAGCTGTCGCCAAATGTACTAGGACATAAAATCCAAGAATTGGTTGGCGGCGCTCCGCGCCGCCAACCAATTCTTGGATTTTGATTTGTCCTAAGACAAGTGACATTAGCTATAAAATCTTCATCGCCCGCACAGTGGGCAGTGAAGATTTTAGGGTTTATATTTAATTGAGCCTAGCTACCTAAAATTTTAAGGATTGTTATTAGAAAGTAAAAGAGGCATCTTACGATTAATTTCTGATTTTCAGGAATTTTATTGACAATCGCACCAACAATAAGAGTTAGGCTTATTATTTAGATTACATTTTGGCTTTACTTAGGTACGCGAAGATTTATGTTTAATGCAACTGAACTGCTGATCGGTAACTTTGTTGAACAACTAAAGCTAGGATATCGCCGTACCTATGGCGGCTATCTACATGATTACGAAGATATTATCGGCTGGGCTGGCAACATGGCGTTGGAAAATATTGCCAATAGTGATGCTCTTTATCACAATGTCGAACATACGATCTTAGTGACGCTAGTTGGTCAAGAAATTTTGCGAGGTAAGCATATCCGTGAAGGACGAGTCTCACCTGAAGATTGGTTGCATTACATTATTTCTCTTGTTTGCCATGACATTGGCTATGTTAAAGGGGTTTGCCTCCAAGATGGAGGTGGTAAATTTGCAACTGGTATTGGTGAGGCAATGGTGGAGTTACCTGCTGGAGCGTCAGATGCGGGACTAACGCCATACCATGTCGATCGCGCTAAACTATTTGTAAATCAGCGCTTTGCTAATCATTCTTTGATTAAGTCTGAGAAAATTTGCCGAAATATTGAATTAACAAGATTTCCTGTACCAAAAACTGGCGACCATCAGGATACTACGCATTTTGCAGGCTTGGTGCGATCGGCAGATTTGATCGGACAGCTCAGCGATCCCCGTTATCTCAAAAAAATTGGGGCTTTATTTTATGAGTTTGAAGAAACTGGTGTAAATATGGCGCTTGGCTACGCTCACCCAGGGGACTTACGCCGAAACTATCCTAAATTCTATTGGACAAGCGTATATCCATTTGTTAAAGATGCTCTGTACTATTTGTCTCTGACACAGCAAGGTCAAGAGATTGTAGCGCACCTTTATTCCAATGTTTTTGTAGTCGAACATGAGAAGCCAGAATATCAACCATAATCCACAAAAAAAGAGAGTTCCCAAAGGGAACTCTCTTTTTTTGTGGACAAATTTAAGAGTTAACTTTGCCGTAAAAAATGCCGCGAATGATGACTTCCTTGGGTTCAACACCTCCAAGATCGTTGTCAGAGGTTTGCTCAGTCTCAAAAGTACCAGCAATTTCGCCAGTATCAGCATTGAGCTTAGCGATTTGCAATGACATAGTACCTTTGGAGGTCGAGTCATCCTTTACGCTTCTGTTATCAAAAGAATTACGCTTAGCAGGTAATGCTTCAGCAGAGTCATAACCGATCGCTAGACCACGACCCTTAGGATCGATAAAGCCTGAGCCACGATAGGTAGGAACATCGGTAGGACCAACAAAGTCAACCGATGTGGTGATGCCATTTACACCAGGAGCAGTTTTGGCATTGAAACCTTTGATGGTAAACAAAATTGCTACCAGTTCACCACCAGGCATTTTGACAGTGATGGGTTGATAGTCTAAACCATCAGTTTCTACTAGGGAAAGGCTACCATCGCTATTTCCAGTAACAGTTGCTTTCACGAAGTCGAGGCTAGAAGTTGAGCGAGTCATCAGCTTGCTAGCAACAAACTCAGATTTTTTACGCTTATTGCTAGATTCTTCTTTAACAAAAAATGAAGTTGGCTCTAGGCAAAGCTCTGTTATTTCGACAGACTGACCTGCACCAATGGGAATAAAGTTGCGGCCGCCGCGAGAAGAACCCAGAATGTCAGGACATTTATTTGCTAAACCAGTATTTAAAATTTGGTCATAGGTCAAGCCTTGAGTACCTGCGATCGCATTAGTAGCAAATAGACCGCTTACTACTAACAGACATAAACTGATACACAATGTAAAAATTGCTTTCGTAAAACTACGAAATTTCATAAATAACCTCTTTTTAATTTAATGGGATTTAACGGTTAGTATTTTAGAGTTAGGACGGATTGAGCAAAGCACAGCCTATGATAACTCTGTTAAAAATACGATCTAGTTTGGGATTTTAAATTGAGATCGTTAAGGAGTTGGTGTTGCTTTAGACTAGCCATAGGGGTTAGCTAACTAAAGACTTAATTTATAAAATTCCAATCACCATATTATCGCGCACGAGGGTACTTAGCTTGGCACAAACTGAAATCCAATCACAGAACCAATCACAACCGAGGCAAACTGCAAATTTATCGGAGGTTGATGCGATCAGCGATCGCCTATGGCAAATTGCTCAAGATCAGCAAAACGATGTGGCTAGTCTTTTGCAGATTTTACGAGTTTTAGAAGTAATCCATAAGCGCATTCGCGATGATTTGTTCCAACCAGCTTTACCTACAAGTCGCCATGAGTTGTTTAATCTTTTACGCGATATTGAAACAAATGGTGGTTGGCCACATATTTATCGCATGAAAATCAATGAAATTTGCCGCTATTTAGAACAACCCGAAGCATTAGAAGAATAAATTGGGGATCTAGCAAGGAGCATTATTTAAGTTTGTACCAAAAAGCAGAAGAGGCATTTTACACCTCTTCTGCTTTCTGATTTTTATGTTGTTACTAGACGCGACGATATTGCTGATAAGCAGCAAAAAACAGTCCGCCAAGGGTAATGAAAATAAGACCGAGGCAAATGCCCGACAGAATTGGTTCTACCATAAATATTTATTAAACTCACTGACTTATATAGTTTACTTTAGCTATTCTCATTATGAAAATCAGTTTTTGCATTTTTACGATTTTGTAGCTGTTAATAGTCTTTCCTTATACAAAAAAATGGCTATGCCATTTTTTGTATTACTAATAAAACTCGCCTAGTTCTAAGGAATAATCAGTGAACGCAGGACACTCGACTGATTAGGTTCTGGTGTGACCACGGGCTGAGGCGGTGTGCTTGTTTTTGCATCCACATCACCACTTAGGGCATTTGGAGCAGGCTGCACCAAAAAGAGCTGTTCGGTACTTTCATATAGTTTCTGAGCTAATACATCATTGGCAGCTTCAGTCAGATGGATGGGATCGATGAAGGCTTGCTGGTTAGTATTTTGAAACAGCTGATAAAAACTGACAAATTTGGCCTTGATCGGGCTATTGCTCAGAGCTTGTTCAGTGAGCATGTAAGCATTAGTAGCGCGATCGCTATATTCCTTGCCCAAAGATTTTAGAATACCTTCTTCTTCTTTGGTTAAGGATTTTTGCTTGCCTGTTATTTCTGGCTGAAGCAGGATCAAAGCAGGAATATTATTAGTCAATCTCATCATTTGCTGAGTATTGTAGAGATATCGGTCAACTCTTTTTTGAGTTTCCTTAGGATCTTTGCTAAGTTGTTCAGCATTAAAAACTTGATATTCAGAGCTAAATGTACTGATATCTGCTGGTATTACCCATTTTTGCCATGCTTTGACTAGATAGAGCGAATTTAACCAATTATTAAATTGCTGGGTTAGATGTTGTCGATATTGGGCTAGTGGATCACGTAGCATTTGCTCAACATTCCCAATTTCGCGAGCAGTCTGATTGCTAGGCGATCGCAAATCTTCATAGCCATCGAGAATCAACAGTGCATTGGGGCTATATGTCATTACCTTATGCGCTAATAGAGCTAGTTCATTGCCAGAGCTATAGCCAGGAGCCGCAGCCGCAATTACTCTATAGCTGCCATCACGAATACGCGGAGGTAATGCTCGCATCGCTTCAATTTGGTCGGCAAAGTAGGGGATTTCTTTGGGCTTAAACTTTTCGGGACTGCTATTCTGAGCACGGACGCGCTCGTTCAGCAATTTCTCAACCTTAAAAGCTAGAGCATTTTGATTCTTTTCCGCCATATTTGTAAAAGCGGTGGAGCCACCAACCAAAAAGACTCGGATCTCGTTAGGAGGCTTGACAACGGGGACGGATGAATCTTGGCGAAAGCCCTGATCGTTGATTTGCCAATATTCACTACTTTGACTGGGAAGCAATTCATAACCCAGTAGTGGACTGCGTTTTACTTGGAGCTGCCCAGCATCTGGTAGTCCAGGATAGTTATTACCATTAGAGTCCTGCAATTTAAAGGCGTAGGACTGAGCGATCGCTACAGTTTTGTTGGGGGCGAGCTGGTTGTTACTACCTGTTGCTAAAACTGCTCCTCGTGCGATTAGTTCCGCCAAAATCAATATTAATGGCAGACCAATTAGGATCAAAAGTAGAGTATTTCGCAACCAAGATTTGCGCTTGGATTGCCAAGAAGTTGTATATCGGGGTCTACGCATGACTAGGCTACTGGTGTGCAGCTTTACAGCTTATAACAATTTTTATCTCAATCTTCAGAAACTTGAATTGCGGCTTCGCCGCAATTCAAGTTATTTGAGTTGAATCAACTCGATTTTATAGCCATCTGGATCTTCGACAAAGGCAATTTCAGTTGTGCCATGCTTCATCGGTCCTGGCTCACGGGTAATTTTGCCGCCTTTTTCTCGAATAGCGTCACAGGCGGTATAAATATTTTCCATACCTAACGCAATATGACCATAGCCAGTGCCAATGTCGTAGGTACTGGTATCCCAATTATGGGTTAGCTCAATGACGGCATTGCTCGATTCATCGCCGTAACCAACGAAGGCGAGGGTAAAGCGCCCATCAGGATAATCCTTACGACGCAATATTTTCATACCTAGGACATTACTATAAAAATCAAGCGATCGCTCTAGATCGCCAACTCGAATCATGGTGTGCAAAACGCGCATTTTGGTTTTCCTCTAAATTTTTATTAGAGACATGCCCAGCATGTCTCTAATAGTTTAACGATCATAATCTTCATCATCTAGACTCTTATGCTCAACTAACCAGTCAGAGTTTTGTCCACCGATAATTACTTCTTCGATCGCGACATATTCCTTATCAAATTGGCGCAACGCATTTACCAAAGTATCGATCGCGATCGCATCGGTCGTTCCCAAGTCAACCCAACAGCGCCCCCATTCGTTTTCGTATTCGAGATCAGTCATGTTGTGCATGACCGACATCATCTCATCATCGGCGGCTTGATTGTCATAGTCAAAATAGCTGACATCCACACCAGATTCTAAAACCTGCATATTGCAGGCATTGAAACCACCTAATTTACCAAGCAAAAACCAAGAATTAAATACCTCGTCTAACAGTTGTTTTTCTTGCTGGGAGGGGATTTCATTGAATTTTATCCAGATCCATAAGTCGAACCAATCGCATTCTCGAAATCTAACTTCCATAATCAACTTGCAGATCTTTCAAAAATCTCGATAAAAATATGTCAATACTAGTTTAGCAGTAGCTTAATCTGAACTCACATTAGAGTCAGGCTTTGAGGCTTGCGCTAGTTGGCGATGTCGGTGTCGTAAAAATAAGTAAATTGCTAGAGGGATTAGCCAATAGGGACAATAGACTAATAGCCAGATTGCTAGTTTTAATAGTCCGATGCTGACAACTGTAAAAGAATTGGCGGCGCTATTCCAAGTATTTTGTAATTGTGTGCCGAGATCAGATTGAGGTGCAATGGTCGATATCGCGGACAAAAGTCTTACCTGTATCGTTGAATAAGCAACTTGATTTTTTAGATTGGTGAACTGAGCATCAATTTGCTCAATCTCTTCCCTGACACGACTGAGTTCTTGCGTAACTTTTAGGACATCACCCACAGAGCCAGTCTGCTGGAGGATTCCCTGTAGCTGTACTTCAGTTTGTCGCAAATTTTTGAGGCGAGCTTGCAAATCCACCAATTGAGTAGAGACATCTTCAGCTTTAATTGCTCGCCCTTTGACAATTCCTAGCTGAGCGATCGCATCAATCATCAAATCAAGACGTTCTTGAGGAACTCTGAGTCTCAGGAAAACTGACTGTTCCATGTCAGAATTTCCTGAACGAAAGTCCTGTAATTCTAAAATATCTCCCTGTTGTTGTTTGATAAGTGCTGAGATGGCTTTAGTAACCTCTTCGATGGACTTGACTTGTAGAGAAATTTCAGCAGATTTAATTAGCAGCGGACGGGGGACAACTTCCTTTGCGGGGGCGTTTGTAGTTGAGGCTTGTTCGGGCTTAGATACAAGGTTAGGAGCGGAGGAGGGGGCTTTTAACGAAGAAGCACAACTGGCAAGAGCAATCACAGCAAGCATACTCACAGCTTTTAGAGATCGAGAGGTTTGACTTTTCAAATTCTTTCTCACTACAGGGTTTGCCAAGTTGACGTTAACTTGATTTTATATGTTGCACCATCTGAATTAAAACCAAAAAAACACGAGGGGCGGCGCTAAGCGCCGCCCCTCGTGTTTTTGGGTTGTTTAGCTTGCACTTGAGCGTAGGGCAATACATATTTACAGATATAGAGAATTGCCAATTTGCGAAATTCTCTATATCTGTAAATATGTAGTATCATCCATCCAAATAATTTGCATAGCTAGACTTTTTGCTAGCCTAATAGGATGTTTAACACTTTGTAACGATAAGTTACGATACAGTGCTAAAGTAAAATGCTAATTAGTCTAAAAGCCTCAAGAGTGCTATCTAAAGTTCTTGAGGTAATTAAAAAAGTGTGTTGAGCCCCATCTTTGCTCATGGGTGGGTGATCGCTGAAGAAACCGTTCAGTCGTGAGGAGTATTCCCTACCTGTGGCAACAAATCCAATCAATTTAGGTAACTCAAGTTTGACTAACAAGTCGCCAAAGACCAAAACGGCTTCAAAGCATAAATGGACTCTTTTTGTAGTTCTATTTGTGGCGCTGTTGTCGGGAGGATTAGGTGCAGGCTTGGCTTTTGTATTGAGTAGTAGACCTTTTCAGCAGCGTCAGCTATCGGCTGATGAGGCAGCAGTATTTAATCGTAATTCCGATGGCATGACTTCAGCGATCGCGGGTGTACCGACGCTGACTCGTCCTGTCAATATCTTGGTTCTCGGAACGATCATTCTTACCTCTGACTTACCTGATGCCCAGTCCAAGCCCAAAGGTAAATACTTGGCTGAGGTTGACGACAACCTCAATGGGATGAGTGACGCAATGTTGCTGATCCGTTTTGATCCTGCGATTCAAAAAGTTGCAGTTTTATCAATTCCTCGTGATACCCGTGTCGATATTCAAGGTGTAGGCAAGACCAAAATTAATTTTGCCAACTATGCAGGTGGTGCACCCCTATCAGCACAAACTGTGAGTCAAGTGCTGGGTGATATACCGATTGATCGTTATATCCGATTCAATGTCAATGGTTTTGGTAAATTAGTCGATGCCCTTGGTGGTATTGATGTGTATGTGCCGAAAAAGATGAAATATCAAGATGATAGCCAACATCTATATATCAACCTTAATGCGGGGCAGCAAAAATTAAACGGTAGTAAAGCAATTCAATACATGCGCTATCGTCACGATGATCTGGGCGATATTGGTCGTGTACAACGTCAGCAAGCATTTTTCCGTGCTTTTATCGATCAGAAACTAAAACCCGAAGCCATCACTAAGTTTCCTGAAATCCTAGCCATTGTTAAGGACAATATTGATACAAACCTATCAGTCGAAGAAGTGCTTGCCCTTGCTGGGTATACGTCAAAGATTGATCGCAAAAATATCCAGATGCATATGGCTCCAGGACGGTTTAGTAACCCAGGCGAGTTTGATAGCTTGAGCTACTGGATTTTGGATAATCGACGACTTGCCAAAATCATGAGCCAAAGCTTCGGGATCATGAAGAAAGCAGACGCAAGTCTAGAGGAAAGCACCCCTCAAAATCTAAGAATTGCGATCCAAGATAGTCTGTCCCAACCTGAAGGCTCCAAAAAAGCCACAACTGTTCTGTCTAAGGCTGGATATGCTCAAGTATTTCCTGCTAGCGATCGCTGGACAAAGCCTCTTGCGAAAACGGTGATTGTTGCTCAAAATGGCGATCGAGAAAGTGCCGAGAAGTTGCGAGAAGCTCTGGGTCTTGGTGAAGTGGTCATCGAGTCAACAGGCGATATTGAGTCAGATATCACGGTTCGGGTTGGCAAAGACTGGCTTCAAGCAAATAATATTCCCCTGAAGCCTATTAAACCTACACCAACAAAACAATAGCTAAAAAAAAGGTGGTGCAAAGCGCCACTTTTTTTTAACTGCTGTAAAAAATAGAGAAGGCTAAGCCTTCTCTATTTTGAATCTAGACACCTGTGCTTTGGCGGACAATTTTGGTGAAGAGAAAATCAGGTAAAAGCTTACGCATAAATAATAATTGCTTAGCAAGTGGATCGGCGGGATAACGCAATTTCCATGATTTATCAGTGCTAGCGGTATAGATAGTTTTGGCTACAACTTCAGGTAATGCTCCCGTTGTGCCAATCTTATTGAGTTTCGTCAAAATGCGATCGCTAAATTCATCATATTCTGGAAAATCAGGATTGCTGGTGCGGTCTGCCGATCGCTCATAAAAGTCAGTTTTAATTGGACCTGGCTCTACAATTTTGACGCGAATATTGAAAGCAAGAAGTTCATGTTGCAAGGATTCCGAAAATCCTTCCACAGCCCATTTCGTGGCGTGATAAAGGCTATAGAGAGGGAAGGCGACGCGCCCGCCAATAGAGGCAACGTTCACAATTACACCCTGCTTGCGATCGCGAAAATGAGGTAGCACTGCGCGAGTGGTTTCCATCAGTCCAAATACATTAGTATCAAATTGACGCTGGATTTGCTCAGGGGTAGAAGTCTCAAATGCTCCTAACATGCCATAGCCAGCATTATTTACCAG
Source organism: Pseudanabaena sp. UWO311 (assembly GCF_006937785.1). Classification (GTDB taxonomy): domain Bacteria; phylum Cyanobacteriota; class Cyanobacteriia; order Pseudanabaenales; family Pseudanabaenaceae; genus Pseudanabaena. The sequence continues at coordinate 234,824 of NZ_SJEE01000002.1, read as the reverse complement.
CACATCGATCGCCCCAAATTTAGCAATACTTTCTGCAACTGCATCAGTGATCGTGGGACGATCGGTAACATCAAGTTTTAGGCAAACTACGCGATCAAGATTTGCCAGACTATTGGTTCTGCTTATTTCTTGATCAGGCGATCGCATTGTGGCGGCGACATTCCAACCTTGTTTTTGGAAATATAAAGCCGTTGCTCTGCCAATTCCTGATGAAGCTCCAGTAATGAATACAGTTTTAGGCATATTTGTTTATTTGTAGAAATTTATGATCAAAAGAACCATCAAATTTATTCAACTAAGAGGGTAAATACCCCACCGCTCTGCGGTGTGAGTATATTCCAGTAAAAAAGAATTTGATACCCCGTCCGCTTGCGGCGGGGTGATTCATTAAAAGCGTTGCCTTGCAGCAATTTTAAATAAATTTTGGTTTTGGTTAAGCAACCTTAGCAAACAATCCAGCGATCGGGCTGTCGGGGCTATCTGCTCCAACCACAATCTCCACCAACTTGTTTTTTGCAGCATCTTCAAATAAAGCCTCGACCGTCACTTGGGCAACTTTAGTCCGAGGAATACTCCCTTCAAATAAAGTGTCAGGGCTAGACATTACCAGTCCACCTATTTTCTCATGATTTAGCAATCCGCCAGGGCGAACGATCGTATAGGTCAAACCACTATTTTGCAAATATTTTTCTGCTTGTTTTTTCCAGAAAAGTACTAGCCAGAATAGATTTAAAGGATGGAATAGCTTTGATACACAAAGAGAAGAGACGATCGCAAAATGTTTGATGTTTTTTGCCTTCGCAGCATTCACTAAGTTCTTTGTGCCAATATAGTCCACCAAATATGGCTCCATAGCATTTAGGCTCGGCTTTGCACCTGTTGCGCATACCAGCACATCACAATCTGCGATCGCCTCTGCTAATGTGTCCGCAAAAAGCACATTTCCTCGAACCAATTCCACTTCGGGCGGTAGGATTTTTTTAGCGAGTTCTAGGTCACGGACTAAGGCTCTTACGGAAATATTGCGCTTAACTAATTCGGTGACAATATGTCGTCCTGTTTGCCCTGTGGCTCCTGCTACAAATGCTTTCATAGGTTAGTGCTCAAAAATTACCAAGTTATGATTCTGCGATTTAATCAAGAACCAATTTTTAGTGGCGTGGCAAAGCCACGCCGCTAAAAATTGGTTTCCTACATTACTGCGCTCTTATAACTCATTGTAATCTGAAACCAATTAGGGATTTTCAGCGCCTGCGGCGCTGAAAATCCCTAATTGGTTTTGAATAAAAAAGCAAATTAGAGCATAAAACCCAAAAGAGTAGCGCCGCCACTACTCTTTTGGGTTTTACAGTCTAAGCAAAGCTTACTCCGATGTAGCATTTCACCAAAGTCCCGCCACACTTTTGTGAATTGAGGATCAAACCCATCAAGGGTTGTAGAAACATCAAATGGCTCAGCCATTTGATGTTTTTGTATTACTTCTATTTGCGATTGAAAACTTCTAAGGTTTGGCGACTAAACTCGCGTAGATTTGCGACTCCATCTTCCATCGGCATCTTATCGCCAAAGAATTGCCAATTGTCCACTGTGGAAAATCGCCAACATTCGCCTTTATGATCATGTCCACTTGCCTCAACGCCGATCGCCCTCAAGTCACCATCAACGGGATCTTCATATAGTCGAATTTGAAAGAGAATACTGCGAACCTTAAGCCGCCAGCTTACCCCTGGGAAATGAAAGCCTATATCAATCGAATCTGGATCAAGTAATCTGCGAGTATCAGAATTATTCAGCCAAGGTTTTAAGTCAGATCTTGCAGCAGGGTAAATAGCTTTAAACAAATTGACAATCGTAGCGATTTTTGTTGCTACTTCGACATTTCTAGCTTGTTCAGCAGCATTCACGGGCAATACCCTCACATAAAACCTACAAAATAAAGATTTATCAGCTTTTAATCGCTGATTCTAGCACTCGTCAACAATAAACCATATTTTAAGTCACGGTCGCTGTAGCAACTGTTATCAAAAATCTCTAAATATTTAAGGATGGGCGGCACGAAGCGCCTCCCATCCTTAACATATAAATACTTAACCCGAAAAAATACCGATTGCTATCAGTCGAAATCGTAAATATGATAGGCTGAATCTTGATATGACTTAGAGTGCCGTTATGAATATTTCTGGCGATCGCAAGCTAATTAAAACACTTGACTCTCCTTTAGAGGACTTTGAGCCGATGCCCGAAGGTGATAAACAACGCCGTAATTTGAGTTATGCGACTGAGGCTCTGAAACTGTGGTTTGAGCAATTACCAGATGTGTATGTTTCTGGGAATCTATTTATTCGTTATGAAGAGGATGGCGTAGAAAAGAGAATTGCGCCTGATATCTTTGTTGTGTTTGGAGCGAGTAAAGAGGATCGGGTAAGTTATACGGTTTGGGAAGAAGATGGGAAGGTTCCAGATTTTGTGTTGGAAATAACTTCTAAGGGAACCGTGACGAAAGACCGTACGGAAAATCCATTAATTTATCGGGATTTGGGTGTGAAAGAATATTTTCAATATGATCCTTCGGGGATTTCTCTGAAGCCTGATTCTTTGCAGGGTGTGCGGCTGGGAAATGGCAAGTATGTACCGATCGCTGTTTCAACTTTAGCTGATGGTACTTTGTCTTTGCATAGTCAAACGTTGGGTTTAGATTTACATCTTTTTGTTGATAAGACTTTCCGTTTTTACGATCCGATTTCTAAGCAGATTTTAAGGTCTCATGCTGAGGCGGAACATGCTAGGTATCAGGCGGAGTTGGAACGTTCTTATGAGCAGCAGGCTCGGCGTGAGGCTGAGGCGATCGCTACTCAAGCAACTTTAGCTCAACAACAGGCTGAGCTAAAAGCCCAACGTCTTGCCGAAATGCTTAGGTCGCTTGGACTAAATCCTGACGAGATGTAGTACGATCGCTCTCAAACAAGACATTCCCGATCGCCTAAAACATCACCTCAAAATCTCCGATCGCTATCAAATGAAAAAGCGATCGCTACGCTACTTGCTGGGACTTGTGAATAAATTGCTACTAATCGTCTTCTTTTTTCAATAAGAACCCATACTGATCAACATAGAATATTTCGCTCTCATAAGCAAACTAATAGTAAGAAAGCATGTCTCTTAGATTGTCAAACATCAATCTTGTGCTCTTTGTACCTAATTCTGCAAAATATTCGCGGATGGTGTTTCTCTCTACATCAAGAAAAAGGTATAGTTTGGCATCAAATTTGAGGAAAGGGAACCAATTGGGCGGCCAATTTATCCATTTAGCAAATTCACCTTCTCTAAGTTCAAAGTAACTATTAACAGAGTTTTCGAGTGGTAAAAATGTATGATAGGGGAAAAAATTATCTTCAAATGTATTTGAGCCATTTCGCCACTCATAAAGTTTATAGAAATCTTCTGGCAAATCAAATGGCAAAGGTTCAATTATCGCCTTGATCGCATCTCTACTTAACCCTGTCTGTAAGGAGTTGGCAGTTTCGGGCATTATCTCGCTAACGATGGTATAAATTTCTTCTAGCAGTTGTTGTATTCCCATGATGCTTACTACACTCCTGTGAAATTATGGTAAATGGGTCTCCTATCAACAAAGCCCATCCCAAGTATAGGTAGTCGTCACACCATCCAATGATGAAGGAATCTGTCATCACTTTTGAGATTATCGGTGCAGTTTTATCGGTTTGATAATTAAGCTTTTGGCGATCGCTTTGTTTTTGATGATTTTGGTGGTTGAGCTTTTTTGGCTGAAAGTTTTTGTAGCTTTTGGATTTGTTTGAGAGTTAGTCCTGTAAATTGGGCAATTAATTCTACAGAAATGTTGGAACGCATCATGTTTAGCGCTATCTGATTCGCTGTTTCAGCTATACCTTCAGCCTTGCCTTCAGCCTTGCCTTCTAGTAGAATTTCTTGATAAATAACTGATTCTTTCATGATTTCGCTCCTTAAAAGTCTTTGGATGATTTCTTTATTTAGGGCTATACCCGATATTATAGCTGTCGATGCGGCGACGTTGCTTTGTACTTGTTTATCGGTAATATTTTCGATTTGTTTGGCAACTTGTCTTAGGGTTTCTGTGGGGTTTTCGGTTTTTGTTAGTACAGCGAAGGGAAAGAGTCCTTGGTATTGCTGAAATATTTCTGTGGGCTGTTCCCATAGTCTGATGACGTTAAATTCATGGTTTAGCGCTCCAATACTAAAGGTCGTTTCATGGACTAGGGGAGATTGACTGGGGGTGAGGTAGATAACGACTTGATGTATTTGTCTTTCTGGGAATTTACGATATAGTCGCAGTCGATAGTCTGCCATGCGGAAGGGGATATTTTTATTTGGTTCGGTCTGAAATTCGATATGCAGAATAATTTTGGTTGATTCGAGAAATATCACGGAGTCGGCGCGAATTGGTTCGACTGAGAGTTCCGATGGTTCGATTTTGGTTAGGGGGATCGCTTCGCCCAATATCCAACTGGCGAAGTCTCTGGAAAAGCTTTCGGCTAAGAATTTGCAAATATTATCGATCATTTTGGGATTCTATCATTTACCGATCGCCTACTCATTACTAGAAAGCGATCGCTCTCAAACAAGACATTCCCGATCGCCTAAAGTATCATCTCAAAATCTGCGATCGCATTTACAATCACGAAAATCTAAAAGTGATTGCTGGATAGAAAGATATAAGGATCAAATGGATATTGAAATCGCAGTCATTTAGAGAAAAAACTCAATATCGGATGAATTATACTTATAAAAAAGTTCCCGAAAATTATTTCTGTTTTCTCCGTAACCAACACAACCTTTATCATTCAAGAAAAGCACTTCAGTCTCCAATCCTTCTGCTAACACCTCAAGCATGGCGGTAAGGCTATTAAAAGCTAGAACTACATCCATTCCTCCTCCAGCGTATAAATCAACTATCACAGAAGATTCGCTGAATTCTTCGGATATCAATGAACAATAATAAGTCTTTTCTTCTTGAAAAAAAGGGAAGAGATGTTTTCCGTCAAACGTGTATGTATCATCTTCAGTTTCCAGAATATCCATTACGACCTCTTGAAGTGGTTGGTAATGCAAGTGAAAATTCAACATCCATCTCCAATATTCTTCATTTGTTCCATTTCTCCATTGATATAGTTGACAAATATCTTCGGACAAACAACCTGGAATTACCTCACAAATAGAATCAATCTCCTGCCTACTTAATCCAGGAAGAAATGATTCAGCATAATTTGGTTGGTTTGTGAGCATCCAATTCATGATTCTATCAAGTACAGCAATCAAAGACATAGCTTGGGGTGGAGAAGGTATAAGGGTATTCCCAACCTTGTAGTTTGGAAGATCCCGCCACTTTACCATATCAAGAATATTTGTTTGTCTGACCATTTATATTTTTACTGGAGCTAAATCAGGAATAGACTCAAAGTTTGGTAGGACTGATGGATCAAGACTTAAGCGATCAAGTAATTTGGCAAACTCTTTACAGCACTGGGCTGAGCTTTGTAAAATTTGTTTCTGCGAGAACTTGATCATAATCCATCCTGAATCTACTAAAAAGCGATCGCTAAGATCCTTTTGCATGAGATTTGCCGCACTTTCTGAATCTCCAATAATCTCGATCGCAATATGGACATTGAGAACTGGATCGATATAAGTCAGTGTCGGCAGCCAATCCTGATTAACACTAGGAATGTAAAGCTTTATGCCTTGATAGATTGTCCCTGACAAATGTTGCTGAAGAGTGATTCCGAAATCATCGATAGCTGATTGATCACGATCTGGAGACTTTATTTTAGTTACGGCGATCGCATTTTCGATGGCAGGTATCTTTGCAAAAAATTTTTTAAATTGCTGATGCCGAAACTCAAGGATACGCTCTGGAGAATGGGCGATCGCTAGTTTTTGCTCATGTCCAACTTCCTCGCGGGAATAAGTTTCAAGCTTTTTGAAATAGTTTTGGAGAGTGTTTTGATAACTTTGGTAGCGTTTTTTGTAGGTAAGAAACTGATATCTGATCCGCAGCACAAGTGCCACCGTTCCGACTATCAGTAGCATGATTCCTAACTCTTTGGCAAAGGTAGTTACTAACGCTACGATGAATATTAAACCAAAGCTTAATGCGATCGCTTCTTGAATATTAATAGGCTGTGGCTGCTCAGAGGAAGTTAGTCTTGGTGGTGGACTAAGCTTAGGTGTAGCGGGCTTGGACTGAGCGATGCGCTGCACTTCTGGGGGAATTAGGATAACAGGAAACTGACGCATCGATTTGTAGTTCTTTTGATCGAAATGCTGTAAATGTAATTCTCACAGTGCTTTGAATGATTTGCAAGCAAATTAAACCAATTCGCAAAAGTGTGAAAATACTTTTATGAATTAAACTCCAAACCCAGTAAGGGTTTGAAAGCACAAAATGGCTATGCCATTTTGTGCTTTGGTACTAAAGAAATACGGCGCGATTCGCGCGTATTTCTTTATGAGGATTTAGGCATTATCTAAGCCAGGAATCGAGCGATAGAGCTGCACATACTTTTCGGCGGAAGCTTGCCAACTGAAGTTATTGCTCATGCCGCGTTGTTGCAACAAGCGCCATGCATCAGTATAGCGATAACTTTCCCATGCACGTACCATGCAGGTGTACATATCCAGCGGCTCGTAACGATCAAAACTAAAGCCTGTACCTGTCTGACCAATTGGATCATGAAATGACACTGTATCCACTAATCCACCAGTACGGCGGACAATAGGTACACAACCATAGCGCAATGAAATTAGTTGACTCAGTCCACATGGTTCAAAACGACTTGGCATCAAAAAGGCATCTGAACCAGCATAAACACGATGGGAAAGCGCTGAGTTAAACAAAATTTGCGCTGACATGCGACCGGGGTAGCGGGCAGCAATTTGCCATAGTTGCGATTCGTAATAACGATCGCCTGTACCTAAGACCACAAACTGAGCATCTGTATATGCTAAAAAACGTTCTAAGGTTTGCAGTAACAAATCAATGCCCTTCTGCTCTACCAAACGACCGACCATACCGATCAAGAAAGTCGCAGGATTTACGGTTAGTCCTAACTCTTTTTGCAAAGCAATCTTATTTGCCATGCGATCGTCAAGGGTTTCGACAGAGTAGTTTTGCACCAAGGCAGAATCAGTAGCAGGATTTTCTAATTCCGTATCGATACCATTTAAAATCCCCCAAGGTTTCAAGAAAGAAAGAATACCTTCTAAACCTTCCCCATAGGTGGGTGTACAAATTTGCTGAGCATAGGTAGGAGATACAGTGTTCACGCGATCGGCATATTTGATCCCTGCTGCCATAGTGTTATGAGCATCCATGTACCAAGGAGTCCAAGTGATTTTGTCCAAAAACCATTTCCAAGGCCCCTGATAAGCAAGATTATGAATCGTGAATACAGTTCCAATATCCGAGACTTGATGCATCCACACAGGAATCATGCCTGTATGCCAATCATGGCAATGAATAATGTTCGGTTTCCAATAGTTCCATGCAAATTCCGCAACGGCATTGGCAAACATGGTGAACCGCCAATCTTCATCTTCCCCACCATAAACGCGGGCAGGAATAAATGAGCCATGCCCCATTAAATACAAGGGGACATCTGTACCTGGTAACACTGTCTCAAAAATATCAAATTCCTGAAACATGGCATAGCCTTTCCATTTCCATTCAGGCTTTTCCTTGAGCTTGTCTGGAATAACGCCGTAGTAAGGCATGATGATCCGCACATCATGTCCCATTTTCTTGAGAATCGGAGGGAGTGCGCCCACTACATCTCCCATGCCGCCAACTTTGGCAAGAGGAGCAACTTCAGCCGCCGCAAATAAAATTTTCATTCGTTGATTCAGTACTCGTATTTCAGGCTCTCACTATTTTCATGCATAGAGCGATCGCTAAAGCAGCAATTTTTTTCAAGCTACGCTTTGTATAAAAAAGAAACCTGCAAAGCGGGTTTCTTTTTTGTTATTAGCGCGATCGCTAACTTTGATGATGAGCGCGATCGCTAAAGCAGCAGTTTTTACAAACTATAGCTGTTGCCAATGTACTAGGACGTAAAACCCAAGAATTGATTGGCGGCGCGATGCGCCGCCAATCAATTCTTGGGTTTTGATTTGTCCTAAGACAAGTGACTGCAACTATATGCTTAAAGATTAAAAAGAAACTCACACAGTGAGTATCTTTTTAATCTTTAAGGAAATGTACAAGCCGCAGTGGGAACTTGCACTGTATTATTTTGAACTCTATATTTACTTGCTGTGCCTGTATTTCCTCTAGCTGTTAACTCAGTTACCAATGTTGGACTGGGGTTAGCCACAGCGATCGCTGTGGTTAGTCCTGCTAGTTGCAATCCTGATGCTGATGTACTTTGTCTGCGGAATAGATAATCAAGACTAGAGGTGGGATTGTTTAAGGTATTTCCTTCAAACCTGACGCAGAGCGAAGCAGCATTTTGCGATCTAATAATCATAGATGCATCATCTACACCAACTTGTGTATTGGTGTTTGTAACTTTATTATTCAATACCGCCGCGCGAACAGACGACTGTCCTCCAACTGCCGTTTCTCCCACACGCACCTGAATTGCTGCACCACCGACATTGCTAATGTTGTTATTAGCGATCGTTGTTGTACCAATAGAACCATCAACAGCACCAAAGCTAATGCCTTTGTTCACGATGTTATCAATGGTATTGTTGCTAATTGTCAGCGTGGCGTTTGCATTATTGCCTAAATTGATATCAATGCCATCGGCTCCATCGGTTGCACCTGTAATATTTCGGATAATGTTGCCTGTGATGTTGACAGTCGCAGTAGTCGTAGTAGCACAACCTGCTAAGTCTGGATAGACACGACAGAGACTAAACTCAATCCCGTCAATTTCGACAACGCCTGCGGTGGCAGTATTGTCTCTGACGATGTTGTTGGCGATCGTGAGATTGACATTCCCTGTATTGTTCCTGACCAGAATGCCTGCTTCTACCTGTGTTTGGACATTGGGCTGAATTGTGTTAGTGACTGTGTTACCAGTAATCGCAGCAGTACCACTGACATTGTCGAGACGAATTCCTTCAGCGATCGCATTGTTAACTTGGTTGTCCGAAACATTGGTATTGCCACTAGCACCTATCAAGACAATACCTCGCCCCGAATTACCCACTGGTGTGCTGCTAGGAGCCGTAATGTTGACCCTGTTATTGGCGATCAAGGCATTCACATTATTGTTGCCAATAATGCCAGCATTTGCACCAGTAGCCACATTTTTATTGATGCTAAAGCCAGATAGAGCTTGATTAGACCCTGATGCTAAAGTGACTGTATCACTGACGATGGGATAAACACCCGTGTTAGCTGGCAAAGGAATATTGGGCAAATTCGCACCTCCAGAGCCAGCTAAATATGACAGAGGCAATACAGATGGCGCACTAGAGAAGACTTTTACACCATCAGGAATTGTAAATCCAGCTAAAGTTGGTGCTGTAGAGCCTGTTGGGGTATAAGCATACACAATTCCATTTGCCCCAGCAGCGCTTGCATTAGCAAGAGCCGTCGAAAAGTTAGAAAAAGACACCACATTAGGGTTGCCAGATAAGCCTGTAGTGTTATTGGCAACAATAAAGAAACTATAAGGCTGACCAGTTAGAGGATTAATTGCGACGAGTTGATCGCGCACCGTTTGATTTTCGACTAGGACAGAACTATTACGCGAAATTGGTTCGTTCATGCGTTCCAGAAGCGTTGGCGGATTTACTCCTCGCGCTGGACGGTTGGAGAAATTAATACCAATATTAAAAAGAATACTCGTGCCGAAAATGCGATCGTTCTGAATCGATAAACCAGCATTGATGAGATCGCCATAGTATCCCAAACCACCTTTAATCCCCAAAGCTCCGACACTATTGGTAGCTGTGTAATAGTAAGTCCCGACATAGGGGCGGAGATATCCTGCATCGCCAGTAGTGATGATCGTGCCAGCTTCTAACTCCACACCACTCATAGCCGCATCAAAACGCCGATCGCGATCGATCAAAAACTGGGTGCCCTGAAAACTGCCAGAGTTCAGGATAGTTTCGCTTAGTTGTGTATTAGTCTTACCCACTGGAAGATAGGTATTGAGGCGCATATCCCAAGATTCTGCAAAAAACTCTAAACCTGCGGAAATTTGCTGAAAAAATTGCGATCCCGTATCACGATTGTCGTAGGCAAAGTAACCGCCTAATACATATTTGGCAACGTCATTTAGCGATCGATAGCCAACTGCAAGATTAGAGCCAATGCGCCCATTATTAAAGACTCGGATTTGAGGATTGAGATAGAAAAAATTATCTGGTGTTTGATTAAGAGGAATACGTAACTCAACACTAGTATTGCCATCTATTCCTGCACCACTACCGTTATAGCGAAGTTGAGCATCAAATGGAAATGGATTAGTTTGGCTAAACGCTTCTGTAACAATTATTCCGTTTACGCATACTATTGATAATAAGCAAAAAGCTTTGAGACCCCTAGACACTGATTTTTTCTGCATAGCCCTTAATAATCTATCTTTCCAAAGAAAATCCTCACTTTTCTATTTTGGAAGGTAAAGTATCACAAGCAATGTGTTGCCTAACACTTGAGCCTATAGAATTTAAAAATTTTTCTAGAAATTGCCAATCTCGTCACAAAAAAACAGGGAAGACATTTTATGCCTTTCCTGTTTTTCCTTTTTTAATCACAAATAACGAGCAAAGCAATTTCTTGGGTGATAGTTATTCAGCGATCTCGCCTTCAACTTGATTAGTATCGTTATCATGGGGAAGCTCTAAGCAGTAACCCGCACCATATACCGTCTTAATATATTTAGGATGGCGTGGGTCTGGCTCTAGCTTGGTTCGCAAGTGGCGGATATGCACACGAATAGTTTCGATATCATCATCAGGCTCATAGCCCCAAACCTCTTTGAGGATTTCGCTTGGTGATACAGTCTGACCATGACGTTGCAACAGGCAATGCAACAGCTCAAACTCTAGATGAGTTAACTTGACGGTTTTATTAAACCAAATCGCCTCAAAGCGCTCAGGCACAAGTGTTAATGAACCGAAAATCAAAATTTCGCCATGCTTAGCTGTGTCAATAATTCGATTAGTACGTCGCAATAAAGCACGCACTCGTGCCAGCATTTCTTCAAGTTCAAAAGGCTTAGTCAAATAATCATCTGCACCTGCGTTAAACCCTTCGACTTTGTCTTGGGTTTGCCCCATAGCTGTGAGCATCATTACAGGAATCTCTTTAGTGCGCTCATCACGACGCAGTCTTTGACAAACCGTAAACCCATCTACCCTTGGCAGCATCAAGTCAAGGATGATCATGTCTGGCATCAACTGAATGGCAAGTGCTTGTCCTTTAATGCCATCACTCGCTTGACTGACTTGATAGCCAGCATGTTCGAGGTTCAGCGTAACCATTTCAGAGATTATCGGATCATCATCGATCAGGAGCAGCCTAGGCATCATTAGTCAAAATTCCATCTATGTGATTGGATTACGATTTGTTAAATAATATATATCATCATGATACATATTCAGTGCGGAAGATAGGGTGTATTTACTCTTATTATTGCTATATATGTGGATCTCAAAAAATTTCTGGCTAAAGGAGTAGTAGGTATAGAGTAGCAGCTATTAGCAGTCTTCTAAACCATGTTAACTACGAAAACTAGCTAAGTCAGTCTTCAACTCTTGCAACATTCTCATACAATATATGAAGATATGTAAAAATTGATTTAAAACTGGTTTATTCGCATGAGCCTTCCAACTACTTCTGTCACCGAACTTTTTGCACCAGTCAAAGATGACTTGCGTATGCTAACGGATAATTTGAAGCAGTTGGTAGGAGCAAGACATCCAATTTTGTATGCTGCGGCTGAGCATTTATTTGAAGCTAAGGGCAAGAGTATGCGCCCCGCATTGGTCTTGTTGGTATCAAGAGCGACGATGAGCGATCGCGATATCACCTCACGTCATCGCCGTCTCGCTGAAATCACGGAGATGATTCATACAGCCAGCTTGGTACATGACGATGTGATTGACTCCGCTGATCTACGGCGCGGAATGCCCACAGTAAACAATAGCTTTGGCAATCGTATTGCTGTACTTGCAGGTGATTTCCTGTTTGCACAAGCATCTTGGTATCTTGCCAATTTAGACGATCTTGAAGTTGTCAAGCTCTTATCGAAGGTAATTACTGATTTTGCAGAAGGTGAAATTCGTCAGAGTCTTACTGCATTTGATGGGGATTTGACGTTAGAAGATTACCTCGAAAAGAGTTTTTATAAAACGGCATCATTAATGGCGGGTAGTGCTAAGGCTGCGGGCGTACTTAGCGGAGTAAGTCAAGTACAAGCTGAACAGTTATTTAATTTCGGTAAACATTTCGGCATCGCGTTTCAAGTTGTCGATGACATTCTCGACTTCACTAGTTCGACGGAAACTCTTGGCAAACCTGCTGGTTCTGATCTTAAGCAGGGTAATTTGACTGCGCCTGTCTTATTTGCATTAGAGGAGCATCCTCAGTTACGCGGTCTAATCGATCGCGAGTTTAGCGAGGTGGGCGATTTGGAAAAAGCTTTAGAACTAGTTCATAACAGTGAAGGCATTGCGCGATCGCGTGAATTAGCTAAGAGTCATGTTAAGTCCGCACTAGTAGCGATCGAGTGGCTACCATCTTCTGCACCCAAACAGTCTTTGATTGGCTTAACCAACTACGTTTTAGATCGGTTGTATTAAGATAAGTAGTATCGTGTAAAGCCCGACAATCCTAAATATTTGGCTAATGGAGGTGTAGATATGGTTGCTGTGTTAAGCATCGATAAAATTGCTGATCATCCATCTGACAACATAATTGAGCAGAACCTAAATACTTGGGTAAAGTTTTCTTGGGAGCAATTTATCCAAGTTGCTGACGATCCAAAATATCAAAAATACAAGTTTTATTACTTCAATGGAGAAGCGCGAGTTGAACCTATGTCCACTGGCTCAGACCATTCTGACGATCATCTATTAATTGTGATGGCAATAGGTTTATTCATTGCTGTTAATGGATTAATCATAAGAGGTAAAGATAATTGCTCATATCGTAAGGTTGGGAGCAAAGAAGTCCAGCCTGATATTTCATATTACGTTGGCGACCGCGCTCAGTTAATTCCTTGGGGGACTGGCATTGTCGATCTGGATGTTTATCCTGCACCTGATTTAGTGATCGAGATTGCCAATAGTTCTTGGTCTGATGATATTGGTAAAAAACGCTTGATGTATGAAGATTTGGGCGTAAAAGAATATTGGGTAATCAATGTAAAAAGTGCTGAGATTTTAGCCTTTGCGATCGCTGATTCAGAGAGTGCTAGAGGTAGTTACAGGATTACGCGATCGCAAATAATTACAGGTTTAGAGATTGCTCTTTTAGAAGAAGCTCTGCGCTTGTCGAGAGAAAACAATCATGGTCAAGTAACTTTATGGATATTAACTCAATTACAGAAAGCCTGAATCAGTATAAAAAAAGACTCGCTTTGCGAGTCTTTTTTTTATGCTGATTCAGGTTTTGGCATTGATGCAGGATGCTGCAAAATCTCTGCCGTGGATAATTTCTCCACCATATCGAGAGTTATCGAACACTTAGTTACATCCTTGCGCGAAGGCAACTCGTACATCATATCCAGCATCAACTGCTCGACAATACCGCGCAAAGCTCTCGCTCCTGTTTTGCGTCGATAGGCTTCTTTTGCGATCGCCTGTACCGCATCAGGCTGAAACTCAAGCTGGACATTATCCATTTTCAAGAGCTTTTGATACTGCTTGATCAACGCACTACGAGGCTCAGTCAAGATCGCCATCAGCGCTTTTTCATCTAAAGGATCGAGTACAGCCGTAACGGGCACACGACCAATAAACTCAGGTATCATCCCGAACTTAACAAGATCATCAGGCTGCACATTCTTGAGGATTTCAGCAGTGCGCTTTTCACGGGGAATCGACTCACCTTGCTGCACAAATCCCATGGATTTTTTACCGATGCGTTGCTCGATCAGTTTCTCCATGCCACCGAAAGCGCCGCCGCAGATAAACAAGATATTTTTGGTGTCAATCTGGATGCAGTCTTGGTAAGGATGCTTGCGACCACCTTGAGGAGGTACGTTAGCGATCGTGCCCTCTAACATTTTCAATAATGCTTGTTGGACACCTTCGCCCGATACATCGCGGGTAATCGAGGTGTTTTCACCCTTACGAGCAATTTTATCGATTTCATCGATGTAAATAATGCCACGCTGAGCCTCTTCGACATCAAGATCAGCAACCTGTAACAGCCTCAGTAAAATATTCTCTACATCTTCACCGACATAGCCAGCTTCGGTAAGTGTCGTTGCATCGGCAACTGCAAAAGGAACATCTAGCATTTCTGCTAGAGTTTGGGCTAGGAGTGTCTTACCGCAACCTGTGGGACCAATCAGCAAAATGTTCGACTTCTGAAGTTCAATTCCGTCTTCATTTTGGCCTTTTGCCGTCGATTCGATAAAACTCAGGCGCTTGTAGTGGTTATAAACCGCAACCGACAAAACTTTTTTAGCTTCGTCCTGACCAACTACATTTTCATCGAGATAACGCTTGATATCACGAGGCTTAGGGATCTGACTGAGATTAAGATTCGCCGCAGTTTTGGTTTTCCGCTTTTCATTGGCTGGTTCTTTGCGCTGGGTAGCTTGAGGTGGAGCGCTATTAAACAGCTCCTCATCGAGGATTTCATTACATAAATCCACACACTCATCACAAATGTATACCCCTGGTCCAGCAATTAGCTTGCGTACCTGCTCCTGCGATTTACCACAGAAGGAACATTTTAGATGAGAGTCATATTTACTGGGCATAAGCTATCTCGCTGTGGCTAGACTAGGGATAGGGCAGATGGCTGGAGGCTTTTGGAATTGGTTAAAACTTGATCGATTAAACCATATTGTTGAGCTTCCGCAGGTGACATAAAGAAATCACGCTCGGTATCTTGCTCGATCTGTTCGAGAGGCTTACCTGTGTTGGCAGCTAACATCTCGTTAAGCGATCGCTTAATGTACAAGATTTCCCGCGCTTGGATCTCGATATCAACTGCCTGACCTTGAGCGCCACCAAGAGGTTGGTGAATCATGATTCGCGCATTTGGCAAAGACATCCGCTTGCCTTTAGCGCCAGCCGCTAGCAAAAACGCACCCATACTTGCCGCCAGTCCCATGCAGATCGTGCAAACATCGGGGCGGACGTGGTTCATGGTGTCGAGGATCGCCATGCCTGCGTAGACTGAGCCACCAGGAGAGTTGATATAGAGGTAAATATCCTTTTCAGGATCTTCAGCTTCTAAAAACAAAAGCTGGGACATGATTAAGTTCGATGTGGTGTCATCTACTTGCGAACCCAAGAACACAATCCGCTCACGCAGTAAGCGTGAGAAAATATCAAATGCTCTTTCGCCTTTACCTGATTGCTCGACTACCATCGGCACAACCTGATTTTGGGTCGCGATCGCAAAGTTGTTTGATGCTAATTGACTAGATAAAGGGTACATGCGTTTTGAATTCACCGTAATTTTTGATGAGTTATCTTAAGCAAAGCTTGAGTGGCAAAGCTTAAGTTTTACCATACCAACTTAAAAGCCATTATGCCTCAAAAATAGTATTGGTATAGCTATACTATCTTACGCAATTTAAAAGAGAGAGGTGTGCTTTGCACTCCTCTCTCTTTTAATTAAGCTTCTTCAGATGTTGCATCAACAGTTACAACGTCTGCATCAGCTTCTGGTGAGATGCTTTCGAGAGCCTCTGGCTCTGGCTGGAGCGAGCCTTGCTCGACTAATTCGATTTCAGAATGCTCAATCAACCATGCCACTGCGATTTCAGTCAGCATTTCCTCACGAATCAAGCCAGCTAATCTAGCAGGATCGATATTGGGATCTTTGAGCATTTCCAAGGTGTTGGCAACTCTCTCCTTGAGTTCGGCTTCATCGACAGAAAGTTTTTCTTCCGCAGCGATTTTATCAAGGGCAACTTTGCGTCTGAGACGGTTAACCGCCTCTGGCTGATTGAGACGGCGCATTTCTTCGACCAATTCCTTGGTAAATAGTTGCTTTGCCATCGCAGGATCGATGCGCTCTTGCAAATAATTAGCTTGTTGTCTTACCAAAAAGTCTAGTTCTTGCTGCAAAAGAGTTGCAGGTAAATCAACATCAAGTTCGGCAGTTAGTGCATCAAGGACGGCACGTTCTTTGTTAGCTAGAGTTTTCGATTCTGCTTCGTCGATTACCCGCTTTTCTAGAAGTTCGCGCAATTCGGCGATCGTTTGTTTGTCGCTGATTGACTGAGCAAACTCGTCATCAAGGGCAGGAAGCTCACGACCTTTGATTGATTTGATTGTGACTACATACTTGATTTCTTTACCGACATATTCTTCAGGGTAATATTCTTCGGGGAAAATTGACTCAACTTCAACGACATCATCGATCGCTGCACCGATGATTGCTTTAACGACTTCAGGGATAAATGCCTTTTCATCAACATCTAACTGAAAATCTTCTTCGCCAGCATCTGGCAATTCTTCGCCAGTGGCGCGATCGAGGACTTTGAGATCGACGGTGACAACATCGTTTAGTTCGATTCCACGATCTTCGATGGGCACAATAGTAGCCTTGCGGACTTGAAAATCGTTTAAGGTGCGATCAACTTCGGTGAGATCGGGCTTAATTTCTTCAGCTTTGACCGTGAAGCCTTGATATTTCGTAAGAGTTACTTCTGGCTCCACGTCGATCGCAGCTTTAAAGGTTACTTCTTGGCCTGGGGTGAAGGTTTGGACAAGAGTTTCAATATCGGTAATTAGTTGAAAGCCGCCCAGAGCTTTATCTTTAACTTCTTTATTCTCAGCAAGGGCTTCGTTTAAGGTTTTTTCTAGCAACTCTTCAAGGACATTGGCTTTGAGCCGCTGACTGCCAACTTGTCTCAATACAAGCTGAGTGGGCGCTTTGCCTTTGCGAAACCCTGGGACTTGCATCGTGCGCGTCAAGTCTTTGACGATGCGATCGTATATTGCTTGAGACTTTGCTCCTTCTACTTGAATGTCAAAACCAATTTGACTAGCGGGAAGCTTCTCTAGAGTGACCTTCATTATTAAATATGCCTAGATTAAGTATGCCTAGATTGAATATATCTAGAAATCAAAAAACATTTTTTGGACTTTTGCCAACTTTTGGCAAAACTGTAAGCGAGTGCCAAATTATGCCAAGTCTATGATAATACGATATTGGCGATCGCATATTTCAAAAAGCTATAAATTAGGTAGTCCTAATAAGAAAAGGATTTATACGGTAAGGATAGGCGGCGCTTCGCGCTGACTATCCTTACCTGTTTAGCGCCATAACAAATCAAATTACTTTTGCGACTTGACAGTAGGGCGATCATCGGTTGGCAGAGTTGGAGCAGTTGATGAAGTGAGATTATCTGGTGATGTGGGTTTAGCAGGAACAATGTCACGAAGGGAAGGAGTGATCGCTTCAGACCCATCTAGTAAAATTTGTAATTTGGGACCAGCTGTAGCAAGGCGAATAATCATCCCATTATGCACGCGCTCACTATCTATTTGCTGATCATTAATGTACGTACCGTTTGCCCCGATATTGACAATTTCCCAATACTGAGAGTGACGATGAAGCTCAGCATGGTAGCGAGAAACAACAGAACTATAGAGAATCACGTCATTATCGCCCGATCGCCCTATCCTAATTACAGGCTCAGAGTTAAATTTCCATGTTTGGATTGGTATCGATTCGATAGGATGCAGCAGATTTAGCGTAATCACGGCTTTAATGTAGAGATTTTGCAGAGTTAGGAGTTTTTTGACTGCCAAAGCTACAGGATTTGTTCTTATTCCAAAAGTTTAGCATTGACTTTAATCATTAAAGAATCAGTTTTTTGCGACAACGCCTCGCCGCAAAAAACTGATTCTTTATTTTACTGTTAGTCCCCAATTAGATCTTAGAGTAGAGAATGCTGCGGAGCATTCTTTTCTACTCTATTGAAATATTTATGAGAACTGTCACGATCATTGGCTGCGGTGTAATTGGGGCAATGCTTGCCTATGAATTAAGTAAAGCTGAGCTAAAGGTGACGGTACTTGAATCAAATCCTCGACCTGCGATGGTGGCAACTGGTTCGGCGCTAGGGGTGTTGATGGCGGCTTCTAGTTCCAAAGCTAAAGGTCCTTTGGTCAAGTTACGTTTGGCGAGTTTAAGTCTGTACGATCGCTTGATTGATGAGTTAACTGCTCAAACTAACTGCAATATTCTCTATAACCGCAACGGGATTTTAAGTTTATTGCGATCGCCTGAGGAAAAAATTAAAGCGCGATCGCTTATTGAAATCCGTAAAGAGCAGGGCTTTGAGTTGCAGTGGCTTGAACGCGATGTCATTTCTCATCAATATTCGCAATGGCTAACTGATGACGGCTTGTTTAGTCCATGCGATCGGGCAGTGCATCCAACTCAGTTAGTTGATGCGCTAGTTACTGCCGCAACTCAAAATGGGGTGAAGTTTGACTGGAACGCGCCAGTCAAGAGCTTAGAAGATATCAAAAGCGATCGCATCGTAGTTACATCAGGCTTAGGCAGCAATGCCCTACTTGCTTCACTTTTAAAAAACTGTGCAAAAAATAGAGAGCAAGATCTTTTGCTACCAGTTGGCGGTCAAGCCTTACTTCTAAATATCCCCAATCTAAATTTGCAAACTGTAGTTAATGCCGAAAACGAGGATCATTCCGACATTAATATTGTGCCGTTAGGTAATGATCAATATTGGCTCGGCGCAACCCTAGAATTTGAGCCCAGTGAATTACCCCGCGAGGCAAATATCTCGTTATTGCTAGAACAGGCGATCGCATGGTGTCCCACTTTTAAGCAAGCTGAAGTTTTAAAAACATGGGCAGGCGATCGACCCAGACCCGATGGATTCCAGTCCCCTATTTTAGGTTTTGCCCCAGACCAACCGCATATTTTGATCGCGACAGGGCATTATCGCAATGGCGTAATGATGGCTCCTGTGACTGCTCAAATTACCAGAGATTTACTACTTACTGGCGCAAGTGATTTACCTTGGAAACCTTTTTCTCTCTAGTTGCTGCTCTATTTGCCTCACTACGGTCATTGCTGAATAGCTGACTCCTGCTGTTCCTTCTCCTGGGTGGGTGGAGTCGCCGACTAGCCAGATGTTTTTGAGTGGAGTGCGATTGGCAAAACCGAATGGACCAAATGTAGAAACACGCATTCCTACACCACCAACGATGCCACGATCTCGTCCTGTATATCGTTCAAAAGTTTGGGGTGTGGCAGACTCCACATGAATAATTGTTTGCTCATTGAGATGGAAGTATTTACTTAATTGCGCGATCGCTCGTTCTGTAAATCTCTTTTTAAGTTCCTGATAATCCTCATCGCCATACCAAACCGCCGCATCAGTGAATTCCGAAGCAATAATCGTCGCTCGTCCCTCTGGAGCGCGTCCATCACCTTCCTTACTAACAGAAATGAATAGAGAATGAGGTTTATCGCCAGATTCCAAAAACTGCAAATGCGGCGGACAGTTGTCAGGAATCGCAGCACGATCAACTCCCAAATAAACCACAAAAGCAACCGAAGCAGGCTTGAGATTGGCAACTCGATTAGAGTAGCCCTTGGGCGCTCTATCTCCCAATAGCTTCACAAAATTATTCACCGTTACATTCGCCACAACATGATCCGCGCTATCCCACAAAGTCTCACCCGTCCTCAGATTTTTTACTTTTACCTTTTTGCTTTTACCTTGATCCGCGATCGCAGTTACTTCATGCTGCATCAAAACCTTCCCTCCATCACGTTCAATACTCTCGATCAGGCGATCGCTTAAAACTTGCATACTGCCTTGAAGATGGAACAAACCTAAAGGTGCTTGCGAAACCGCTAAAGCCGTGGCTGCATAGAGTAAAGCAGTTTCTTCTGCATTTACCTGCGAATAGAGTTTTAATTGCAAATCGAGAAAGGTTCGCAATCTTTTATCACTATCCAATCCAAAACCGCGTAAAGCATCACCTACCGTCGAGAAAGTATAAGGAACAGTTGCTAAGGTATCGATTTGCAAAGCTTTAACTAATTGCCATATATCCCAAATATTACGTGGCGGCAAAATCGGATCGCGTCCTTGAAAACGCCAACTGCGCCAAAATAAGTCTTCTAAGAAATCCCAAAATGGTTCACTATTGGGAAATTGTCTTTGGCGTTCTAGTTTCCACTTATTGCGATCGCGCCAGACATTAATCTGTTCGCGCTCATTTGGCAAAAATACCGCACAAGCTGGATCGCAATAGGTCGCTTCAGGAAGTTCTATTTCTAATTCTTTAAAAATGCGATCGTGAATCCCTCCAGATTCTAATCCTGCCACCTGAGTCGCACCGACATCAAAGGTAAATCCGCGCCGCTTAAACGTCGATGCACAACCCCCAGCGATCAGAGCAAGATCGTAAACAATCACTTCATAGCCGCGCTTAGCTAATAAAGCTGCCGCAGTCAAACCGCCAATTCCCGCCCCAACAACAATAATTTTCTGTGGCACTTTCATTAATATCTAAAGACGTTTTAGTTTTTGCGAATTTGAATAAAGTAATTGCTTATTATTCTATAGCTGTCGCCAAGTGGACTAGGACATAAAACCCAAGAATGTTTGGCGGCGCGGAGCACCGCCAAACATTCTTGGGTTTTGATTTGTCCTAAGACAAGTGACATTAGCTATAATTCGCAAAAGAAAGCTTGCACCCCAAAAAGGAAAAGCGCCTGCTACGTAGGCGCTTTTCCTTTTTGGGGTTTAGTATTTGGCGAATGACCGACTAGGTGGAGCAGTGAATTGTGGCGGGCGATCGCTATTGGAATTATTTGAGCTTTGAGAATTAGGACGCAAAGGCGGACGCATTAACGCTTCAGGATTAAAGCGATAGCCAATATTTCGGACTGTTTGAATCAAATTTGGTTGTTGCGGATCAACCTCTAATTTTTTGCGTAACGATAAAACATGAGTATCGACAGTACGCGGATTATTAATCTCGTCAGGCCAAGCACGTTGCAGAAGTTCAGCGCGGCTAAGGGCAAGTCCCTCCGACTGAGCGAGAACATAGAGCAAACTAAATTCTTGAGGAGTTAAATCGATCGCATTGCCCTTGAGTCTTACCTGTCGTTGTACCAAATCGATCTTCAGCACACCATAATCAAGACAAGCAGGAGGTGCAGATGTGCGTAATCTTCGGGTCAAAGCCTCCACCCTTGCCAAAAATTCTTGCATCCCAAAGGGTTTCGTCAAATAGTCATCTGCACCCGATTTTAAACCCTCCACGATGTCAGATTCATTGGTGCGCGACGAAATCACGAATACTAACGAACTTCTTTGTTTATGAAGCCAGCGACACAACTCGATACCATCCCCATCAGGCAGATCGGTACTCAAGATCACCAAACTAGGCTGTTGCTTTTGAAACACAAGCTTTGCTTGCTGACAACTGACCGCCTGAAATACCGAATAGCCAATCTGCTGCAAATGCCAACCCAAGAGAGAAGCAAGATTCGGATTACCTTCTACAATTTCTATGCTGATTGGGATCAAAGAAATACTCTCCTGCCGAATAATGCTTATAGCTCTCGGATTATGAATCTGCATGATAACTTAGTGTGAAGCCGCATTTTGTAGCTGTAATTACCCTCTAGAGTGCGAAAAGCGCTGTCTTACTGCTTATAAAGCGAGTGGCGGCGCGAAGCGCCACAGCTCGCTTTTTTCAAATAACTTTGTAAATCAAGTGAAATACCGAAATCCAGTTCCTACGGTTGATATCATCATTGCCCTGCGCGATCGCCCTAATCAACCCATCGTGCTAATTGAGAGACTAAATCCGCCTCACGGCTGGGCGATCGTTGGTGGATTTGTCGATTATGGTGAACGACTAGAAGATGCCGCAAGGCGAGAGGCTCAAGAAGAAACAGGGCTACAGGTGGAGTTAATCGACCTGCTAGGGCTTTATTCAGATCCTAGTCGAGATGAGCGTCTCCATACGATTAGTGCGGTGTATATGGCTGAAGCAGTGGGCGAACCAAAGGCTGATGATGATGCTAAGTCTGTTGGTTGTTTTGCTGCTTGGGAAATACCTAGCCAGTTATGTTTCGACCATGCTCAAATCCTGCAAGATTATTGGCGCTATCGCAACTATGGTATTCGCCCCAAAATATAGCGAAAAGCCACAAAGTGCTGGATTTTTGCTACATAGCTACCGTCGATTGTGTTAGGACAAAATCAAAACCCAAGAAGAGAATGGCGGCGCGAAGCGCCGCCATTCTCTTCTTGGGTTTTATGACCTCATACACTTGGCAACAGCTATATACAAAAAAGTTTGCTTTAAGTGTTGACAAAGGTTCAGTCATGTATGTATCTTAATAAAGGTCAAGAACACGCCCCCATCGTCTAGAGGCCTAGGACACATCCCTTTCACGGATGCGACGGGGATTCGAATTCCCCTGGGGGTATTCTTGAATAATAAAAAGCACTTGCATTGCAAGTGCTTTTTTATTATTCAATTGCGCGATATGCAGTCGAACTTTATAGTAATTTTTCTAAACCATAAATAAGTGACTTGAGCACGAGGACTTTGCGGACACAGAGCAACACACCTGCCATATAACAGGTGCGATCGCTAGCATTATGCTCAATTTTTAAGGTTTCGCCCATTGCGCCAAAAATCACTTCTTGCCGCGCAACTATGCCAGGCATACGAACACTGTGAATGCGAATGTTTTCGCCGTAGGTTGCGCCCCTTGCACCTGAGAGATGTTCTTTTTCATCGACACTAGGGGGATTAAAAGATTGACCTAGTTCTGAGAGCATTTGTGCAGTTTTGATTGCAGTACCGCTAGGAGCATCAGCTTTTTGATTGTGGTGCAGCTCGATAATTTCCACATGCTGGAAATATTTAGCGGCAGCGATCGCGGCTTGTTGCATCAAAATTACACCGACGGAGAAATTTGGGGCAATAATACAGCCTGTACTTGCTTTGTCCGCAAAAATGGCAAGATCGGCAATTTGTTGCTCACTTAAGCCTGTTGTGCCAACGACAGGACGCACACCATAGGCGATCGCTGAGCGAATATTGTCATAAATGATGCTGGGGTGGGTGACATCGACCATCACTGGTAGTTGTGATTCTTGTGCAGCTTGGGCGAGAACAACTTCGAGATTATCGGTCACAGGTATTTCTAATTCACCAATACCAATAACTTCGCCGATATCTTCGCCAATGTGCGATCTGCCGATCGCACCTGCGAGCATCATGTCTGGTGATTGGGCGATCGCCTTAATAATTTCGCGCCCCATTTTGCCTGTCGCCCCAGAAACAACAACAGGGATTTGTGCATTATTGGTCATGGATTAAAAATGGAAAGCATATAGCTTTGAGCTTAGCTTACAAGTTAGCTGTTTTTTGGGTTAATCGCTCTATTCGCAAATTTAATCCCTCCAATAATCGACAAGAAAATACCACAGCTTAATATCGCCAATATTGTTTCCTGTGGCTTGGGGGAAATAATTACAATAAATCCTTTATCTTTAATCAATGATGAAAAGCTAGACACACAGAATGGCATTAAATACAGTCGAAATGTTTGCCAATAATCCACTTTGCTATCGCTAGCAGAAACGCTTAATACTAATGCAGTGCCAATTACTACACTGATTCCCATAGCATTAATCCATATTTTAAGTGTGGGGTCAAAATGAAAAATTATGACAACTAAATACCAAATTAAATAGCACCATAAAATCAATTTGTTGAGTTTGATATCTCGAAAATATTGCATTAATAATTTCATTGTTTTATGTTCCATTTTTATGCGCCGAAAATCACAATAAACCCCAAAGCGGCAGATTTGCTTTCTTCGCAAGCAAATCTGCCGCTTTGGGGTTTAGGAAATCGAAGCCTCGATCAATACAGGTTGATATCCTGCGGTAGCTGGTGAAACGGTTGAAATAAAAACTAGTGGCTCATCGCCATCGTTGAATACTCCATGGACACAACCAGTAGGCGCAATAACAATATCTCCTGCGGCGATCGCTGTAGTTGAACCTTGTTGATCTAAATAATATTTGCCTTTACCTTGCAAAATAGTCCAAGTGTCTTGCCCGTGAGGATGAAGATGTGGGGCAATTTCTTGATTTGGCTTAATATACCAAGCCACCACGATGGTGTCTGAGGACTCAGTAACGACAGAGCGAATAGGCTCATCTTCTGTTGATTGAAAAAATTCTGCGCTTTTAAAAATTCTGCTATTACTCATTTTTGCAATATCCTAGCCCAGCTTGTAATTTACAGACCTCATCGCTTTGATTGTCTTATACCAAAACACAAAATGGCTACACCATTTTGTGTTTTTAGGAATGAAAATTTAATAAAACCCAAAATTGGTTCGGCGGGCTACGCCCGCCGAACCAATTTTGGGTTTTATTTGCACATGTTATTTAATCTTTATTCCTTAAAACCCTTACTGGGTTTGTTTTTTAATTCACAAAAGTGTGAACACTTTCGTGAATTGGTATTACAGAGTGACTCAAAGCCCAAAAGAGAGACGAAGTGGAGCGTTGTCTCTCTTTTGGGCTTTGAGCGCTAAAATATTTTTCTTGATTGCCTAAGTATGCTTTGAGGCTGTACTATGGGTAGCTGGACTGAAAAAATAGGAGACTAGTACTATGAGTCGCGTATGCCAACTAACAGGCAAAAAAGCCAATAATTCTGTATCGATCTCTTTCTCACACAAGCGTCATAAGCACTTACAACACGTAAACTTACAAGACAAAAGAATTTGGTGGGAAGAAGGAAAGCGTTTTGTAAAATTACAAATTTCTACTAAAGCTATTAAGACTCTGCAAAAGAAAGGACTATCTGCATTTGCTAAAGAAGCAGGGCTTGATCTTCGCAAGTTCTAAAATAATAAAAGGGGTGCTTCGCACCCCTTTTATTATGTGGAAGCCTTTATGAATATTGGTATCGTTGGATTAGGTTTAATTGGTGGCTCGCTGGGGTTAGATCTGCTCGCTTCATCCCAAGGTCATAACTATGTGTGGGGCATCAGTCGCAATCCTGACACCTGCAAACAGGCTGAAGCGATCGCTGCCGTAAATATCGCTGATATAGATATTGAAAATATTCCCGATCGCATTCTTGCTCAAACAGATATCGTTGTCATCTGCACACCGATCGCCTCTATCCTGTCCACAATTACATTAATAGCGCCAAAGTTACCTGCTAATGTCATCTTTACAGATGTTGGCTCAGTCAAATCAGCGATCGTCGAGCCAGCATCGAAGATTTGCCAGCAATTTAATCAGCGATTTGTGGGAAGTCATACGATGGCAGGGACTGCATTTCAAGGAATTTCAGCCGCAGAAAAGGATCTCTTTCAAAATCGTCCCTGTGTAGTTACGCCCAGTAATGATATTGCTGCTGTTGAGAAAGTGCGATCGCTCTGGCAGTCAGTGGGTATGAATGTATTTGAATGTAGCCCTGAAGAGCATGATCGCGCTGTGGCGATAATTAGTCACGCACCTGTAATGATTAGTGCAAGTTTGATTGCGGCTTGTCAAGCAGAAGGCGATCAGACAGTTTTAAAATTAGCGCAAAATTTAGCGAGTTCTGGATTTCGTGATACTAGTCGCGTTGGTGGCGGCAATCCTGAATTAGGAAGGCTAATGGCGGAATACAATCAATCAGCTGTATTGCGATCGCTACATACCTATCAGCAATCTTTGCAAGAAGTAATTAGCTTAATTGAGAACAAACAATGGGAAGAACTAGAAGCCTTTTTGGCTAATACTCAACGCGATCGCTCATTTTACGTCGATTAAATTGAAGAGAGGGCGCTTTGCGCCCTCTCTTTAGTTTTTGGGAAAAGATTTGAGAAGACCACCACAGGCATCAAATAGCAGATCGATAACATAGTTAAACCCATCTGCACCACCGTAATAGGGGTCAGGAACTTCTTTATCGGTGTAGG
This sequence comes from Pseudanabaena sp. UWO311, assembly GCF_006937785.1. GTDB lineage: Bacteria > Cyanobacteriota > Cyanobacteriia > Pseudanabaenales > Pseudanabaenaceae > Pseudanabaena. Next base: position 208,663 of record NZ_SJEE01000002.1, on the reverse strand, counting down.
TTTCGCAGTAGTCGCACATCATCTTCACCTTGTCGGTAAATTTCCCTTGCGGATCGAGAGCGAGAATATTGCAGTAGTTATCTTTGTCCATCGCTAGAATCAAATCAAATTCACGCAAATCCATCGCCTGAAATTGTCTAGCTGAACCAACAAAATCTAAGCCGCGTTCTTTGGCTGCTGCTCGCATACGGCGATCAGGTGGTGCACCCACATGCCAGCCACCTGTGCCAGCCGAATCACAGATAAAGCGATCGCCAAGTCCTTGCTTCTCAACTAAATGATTCATAATATTTTCTGCCGCAGGCGATCGGCAAATATTCCCGAGGCAAACAAATAGAAGTTTTTTAGTCATAATTTATATTCCAACAACCATGTAGTACAAAAACACAAAATGGCTACGCCATTTTGTGTTTTTAAAACCCTTACAGAGTTTGTTTTTAATTCATAAAAGTGTTGTCACACTTTTATGAATTAAAAACAAAGGTGCTGCAATGCAGCACCTTTGCAGATAAAAGTTAAGCACAGAGCGCTAAAATTTGCTCGACAACCTTGGGAGTAATATCTTGATTTTCGCCCAAAGCAACAAAACCACGTTTCTTGAAGCGATCAATTATTTTGGGGATTACATCTAGCCCTACGCCATAGTCTGAAAGATGGGTGCGAACACCAACAGACTCAAAAAAGTCGCGAGTTTTAGCGATCGCTCGATCAATGCGCACATCCTCTGTGCCATCGTCAAGACCCCAAACGCGATCCGCATATTGCAAAAGCTTTTGCCGTTTGCGATCGCGCCTAATCGTCATAGTATTCGGTAGAACAACTGCCAAAGTTTGAGCGTGATCGATGCCATGTAGCGCCGTTAACTCATGACCAATCATATGCGTTGCCCAGTCTTGAGGCACACCCACACCGATCAATCCATTTAGCGCCATCGTGGCACACCACATCACATTTGCCCGAGCTTCGTAGTTATGGAGATCTGCTAAGACTTTGGGGCCTTCTTCGATCAAGGTTTTGAGAATAGACTCAGCCATCCGATCCTGTAATGGCGCATTGGCAGGGTATGTCAAATACTGTTCCATAACATGAACATAGGCATCAACAATTCCATTACTGACCTGACGAATAGGCAACGAGAATGTTGTTTCAGGATCTAGCACTGAGAATTTTGGAAATACAAACGGACTAGAGAAAAATAATTTTTCTTGGGTTTTCCATTTGGTAACCACAGAGTTAGTGTTCATCTCCGAGCCAGTGGCGGGCAAAGTTAATACTGCACCAAAGGGAATCGCTGCTTTTACAGGGGCTTGTTTCGCACAAATATCCCAAGGATCACCTTCAAAGGGAACAGCAGCAGCAATAAATTTTGTGCCATCAAGGACAGAACCACCGCCCACGGATAGCAAAAAATCAATTCCTTCAGCTCGAATCAGTTCCACTGCTTTGAGCAATGTTTCCAGATGCGGATTTGCTTCAATCCCGCCAAATTCGAGAAAGTTATGACCTGCGAGGGCTGCCTTTACCTGCTCGTAAACTCCATTGGTTTTGATACTACCGCCACCATAGATGACTAGGATTTTGGCATCAGCAGGAATTTCTGCACTGATATTCGCAATTTGACCTTTGCCAAATAAAATCTTGACTGGATTGTAAAAAGCAAAATTTTCCATGACTAACTCAAAAAATATTAAATCTGATGCTTTGCATCAGATTTAATATAACTAAAATGCGAGATCGTCTGATCGCGAGCCTGAATAGATCATGCCTTTGCTGAAGTTAACGCTAAGCGGTTCGCCATCGCGAATGAAGCCTGTGGCATTGTGTACCCCGATCAAAACAGGTATACCCAGTCTGCGACCAATCACCACCGCATGAGAATCAAGACTTGATTCTTCAGTAATTACAGCGGATGCCTTGCGAATTACGTCAATATAGTCGGCATCAGTGCGATCAATAACAAGGATTTCACCTTCGTTAAAGTCTCGGACATCAAGGTGATGGAAAGCAACTCTAGCGCGTCCATGAACAATACCAGAGCCGATGCTTAAGCCTTTGCCAACTACCGATGAAACAAACTCAACTTTGATCAAATCCGTAGAGCCTGCCACGTCTTGCAATGTGCCTGCGGACATAACCACCAAATCACCTGCGGAGAGCAATTTCATCTCTTGCGCGAGGTTGAGAGCTGCTTCAAAATTTTGTCTTGCTGATGGCAAAGATATTAATACCATCGGCTGTACACCCCAGACCATTTGTAAACGCCTTGCTACTTGGACATTGGGTGTAACTGCCAAAATGGGAATTGGTGGTCGAAATTTGCTAACATTCCGCGCTGTTGAGCCTGTTTTGGTAAGAGTAACGATCGCAGCTGCATTAAGTTGAATGGCAATTCTGCCCACAGCTTGACTGATGGCATTGGGCACAGCCCGTCCCATGCTTTCAAGGGGTTGCATTTTAAGATCTTGTTCTCTTTCGATACGTACGGCAATTCTTGCCATCGTTTCCACAGCCAAAATCGGATATTTCCCCACGGCTGTTTCGTTAGAGAGCATCACGGCATCAGTGCCATCAATGATCGCATTTGCAACGTCAGAAATTTCGGCGCGGGTTGCCCGAGGACTGCTGACCATGCTATCGAGCATTTGTGTCGCGGTAATGACAGGAATGCCAAGGCGATTAGCGGTTTTAATCAATTGCTTTTGGGCGATCGGTACATCTTCGGCAGGAATTTCCACGCCCAGATCGCCTCTTGCTACCATTACGCCATCGCAGACCGAGAGAATCGCTTCCATATTAGCGATCGCTTCGTGCTTCTCGATTTTGGCAATGACGCTAGCCTTCCGACCTGAAGCGGCAATTAAGTCTTTTACCTCAAGCACATCTTCAGGATTACAGACAAAGCTAAGTGCTACCCAATCCACGCCTTCAGACAAGCCAAAACGTAAGTCTTCGCGATCTTTATCGGTCATCGCACTGACCAATAAGTGCACATTCGGGAAATTTACCCCTTTATTATTAGAAAGTGTGCCGCCAATGACCACGCGACAATAAAGATCACCTAATTCTACATTTACATCTTCGACGACCATCTCTACTTTGCCGTCATCGAGCATGATTACTGCGCCGATAGGCACTTCTTCGGCAAGGGTGTCATAGGTAATGCAACTAATCTCGTAGTTACCATCAACTTTGCGGCTAGTAAGGGTAAATTTGTCACCTTTATTAAGAGTAATTGGGCCTTCTTTAAATACCCCAAGGCGAATTTTTGGCCCTTGCAAATCCTGCAAAATGCCCACAGGTTGATTGAGTTCGCTAGATACTTGGCGAATATTGCAAATGCTGCGATGGTGGTCAGCATGAGTGCCGTGGGAAAAGTTGAGGCGAAAGGTGCTTGCGCCTGCTTCAATAAGCTGGCGGATCATATCGGGGCTACTGGTTGCGGGGCCAATAGTAGCAACAATTTTTGTGCGACGAAAAGTTTCTCTAACGGTCATGGATTGTCAGCTAACGGCGAACCTCAAACATACCAGAATCTCATGACAATTCTCCAAGTTGTCATCACTCTTTAGGTCATGATTTACACCAAAACGTAAAATGGCTATGCCATGTCACATTTTGGTAATACTCCTTATGATTTTTTTTGAGATAGGCGATCGCCTATCTCAAAAAATTAAACTGTCCAAAGATCTTTATTTGCAAAATGAGAAAGTAGCACTCTCAAATACTTATTGGTGCAGCTTTGAGCATACCTACTATATTAGTTTTTGCCTAAGCTAATCCCAAATAAATTATTTAAGCGATCGCGTACCCATGTCAGTGCGGCATATTGCGATCGCTGCAATTCTTCTTCATTCAATAATCCGAGACTGATTAAAATCTGTTGACGTTCTGATAATTTCACAGCTATTTGTTCACCTAACTCCTTATGTTCACTTAAAAGTTTTTGCAATTGTTGACGCTCAACCACAAAAAGAACTGTATTAACGACCAAAGCTCGGACAGTTGCAGTTCGAGGCGTACCAGTCAGTAGAGATATTTCACCAAAAAAATCACCTTCCCTTAAAGTTGCGATCGCTTGATTATTCCTTTCAGAAAAAACTTCTACTGCCCCAGACAAAATGATGTAGAACTCCTCACTAGGATCTCCTTCACGGCAAATCACTTCGCCTATATCAATATATTTACGATAACCCCTTGCAATTAAAGCAAATAGTTCTACTTCTGTACTTCTTTCAAAGTAGGATATTTTTCGCAATAAATCACGCAGACTGCTCGCATCTATTTCATGATTAGCGGAAGATGTTTGAGAACTTGTCTGTTTTGTGGTTTGTAGATTTTGAATATTTTCATAATCTTCTGGCTCTCTCTTAGTAACAATTTGACTAAGTACTTTAGGATTGTGCAGGATTATTTCTCTAGTTGGGAAAGGAATTCTAATGCCTTTAGCTCTGAACTCATAGGCAACCCGAAAATTAATAGAACTCCGAATTGGTTCGTTGGCATCAGGATCATCAATCCAAACCAATAGCTCAAACTCAAGTGATTCTCTACCAAATGATTTAAACCAAACTTCTGGTGGTGGGTTAGATAGTACACGGGGCTCATGCCGAGCCGCAGTTAGTAAGGTTTCAGTCAAGACCAATAGATCTGTGTCATAAGCAACACTGACAGGTATATGAATTCGGCAAGTATGTCCTTCATAACTCCAGTTGACCGTATTGTTCTCGATAAACCTTTGATTTGGCACAATCACGAATAGGTCATCTTCAGTACGGATAATTGTAGAGCGAATGGAAATTTTTTCAATTGTGCCCTTGAGTTCTCCGATTTCGATATAATCGCCAACCTTAATTGTTTGCTCGAATAGCAAAACTAGTCCGCTAATAAAGTTACTGGCAATATTTTGTAATCCAAAGCCGAGTCCAATTCCTACTACACCAGCAATTACAGCTAAGGAACTGAGATTAATTCCCGCCGTTTGTAAAATGATCACGCTACTAAGGGTGATCAATACATATTTGATAAATACGGTAATCGCTTCTTGTAATCCGCGATTAATGCGAAATCGATTTAAAAGTGTTCGCCGAATGATTTCGCTAATAAGTCTAGATACAAAAAAAGCTAGGATAATTAGTCCTAGTAAAGAGGCGATTGTCGCGATCGAAAACTTAGTACCTCCAATATCTAAAATTTGGGCTGTGAAGATTTCATACAGTTTTGTTAATAAAACATCCATCTTTTAGTCTATTTCTCCACAACTCAAGCCAAAATAAGTTTAGGCAATATCGCAAGGCAATATTGTCTAAACTTACTCATAACCTAATGATTTTCAAACCGCTATATAGCTTTTTCTGATCTAAAATATAGCCATAAAACCCAAAAGACGAGAAGCGACACTTTGTGCAACCTCTCATCTTTTGGGTTTTATAGCAAGTAAAAAGAGGGTGCTTCGCACCCTCTTTTTACTTGCTAGGCATTTTGTAGACGACTGTAGCAGTAGCTGTTGGTATTTCTGATTGTTTAAGATTACTGTTGATCTTGCCTAAGCCGTCCTCAGTGCCAACCCAGATCTGTTGATTGTGCACCAGTAAATTGATGACTGAACTACTTGGCAAATTGTAGATTGATGATTTAATTGCGCCATTGTCAGTACTTGCAAGCACTAACCCATCTCTCATGCCGATCCACAACTCGCCATTTTTACTACTTACCAGAGCCACAATATCCCTCCCTGTTACAGAATTAATGCGTGCGATCGCTTTATTAGTATTTGGATTAATTTCAATCACATTACGTGGCGTTCCTGCCCAAATCTTCCCCGATGGATCCACAGCGATCGCTTGAACAATTTGCCCTGATACATAGGGAATCCTTGCGGTGATTTTGGCTGTCCCAGGATTAAGTTTAAACAAGCCATTTAATGTGCCAACCCAAATATTGCCAGCATTATCAATCTGCATCACATTCGCGGCTGTCCCAGGAATATCGGGAAGTCTGGCATAGGTCTCAGCATTATAGGGACTGATGCGAGTAATTCCTTGATCAGTGCCAACCCAGATAAAGCCAGCTCGATCCATAGCTAGACTCAGAATCCGACTCGAAGATAGTTGGATTGCAATATTTTCAATTTTGCCTGAGTCAGGATCGATTTGGTACAAGCCCGAAGTTGTACCAACCCAGAAGTACCCACGACGATCTTCCAATAATGCTGTGACAGTAGAATTAGGTAAAGATATGGAGGCGATCGCTTTTCCAGACCTTTGATCAATTTGCATTAAACCTTGCCAAGTTCCGATCCAAAGCCGACCCTGTTCATCTACGAGGGTTGAACTAATTCGACCATCTACATTTAATGATGGATTACGGGCAAGACGAATATTTTGAGGTATGAGGTTATGGCTGTCAGGATTAATTGCCTCTGCGTTATTAATGACTCCATAGCTCAGGGCGCATAGACTAGCTACGTTAACTGTTATGGCTAATAGTGCCTTTGGGAAAATTTGAGAGAAAGTTTTCGCGATCGCCCCAGATATCTTTTGATTTGTCAACATCTTTATGTCCTCACTACACCCTATTTAGACTCTTTTAAGCGTCAGATGTTAACACAAGAGATTGCGATCGCCACATCAATTTTAGACTTATAGCGCTTTGCGCTCAGACCCAAAAGAGAATGGCGGCGCAAAGCGCCGCCATTCTCTTTTGGGTTAAACCAAAAACGGCGCGTTGCGCCGTTTTTAGTTTATGGTTTTGGTGCTGGAGTTACAGGCGCAGGGGCAGGTATCTCAGGCTGAACTGGCTGGGGTGGTGGTTCTAAAGGAGCAGGCTGGGGTGGTTCTACAGGAGTCGCCACGGTAGTATTTGCAGGCGTAGGAGCGGGTGTGTTTGCTCTTACTGGCTCTGGGGGATTGTTCGCTGGAGGTGGAGTTGTTGGTTTTACTTCTGGAGTAGCTGGAGGATCATTCTTATTAGCAGCAGTTTGGTCTCTTTGCTTGTTATCAGTCGGATCTTCTCGTCGATCATTGCGATCGCTATTTGCATTGCCTGAAGTATAAGTAACTTTATTCCGATTCTTGTTTTCACTAGTCTTGGGTAAGTCAGAACGGCGAAACTCGATTGTCTTCGCTTCTTTAAACGATGCTGTCACCCCAAATTCGGAGCTAATTTGAGGCAAGCTTGCTAACTGAGAGCTAAATCCAAAAATTAGTGAGTTATTGGCAATCCGCTTGTCAATACTTTCTTTGTCAATGCGTTTTGGTGCAGAAGCTTTGCCATCAGCTTGGATTCTAATTTCTTCACCTTTGCCAAGGGTAACAATCTCTGATGTGCTTTTTAGCAAAACCGTAACAGTGCCATCGAGAGCAATCACTCGACGCTCTTCAGAAGCCTTTTCAGGTATTTCTAGATATACAGTGCCATCATTGCTGGAAATTTCGCCAAACGGAGTTTGGACTTGGGCTGGAGATTTGAGATCTTTCGCAGCCCATGCGACTAAGCGTCCAGAGGTAAATTCAACTTGGTTTTGCGGCTTGAGGGTTAAAGTTGATTTTCCGCCAATTCTGATAATTGAACCACTGCGTAAGGTCACTTGAGCAGTTGAGGTATCCTCAGTGCTGACACTTTCATTGACCTTAAGTGGCACCCCAATAGTTGCAGGTCGGGAGGATGTAGCATTAATATACTTAACTCGCACTGGATAGCTGCGAATTTCACTGATTTCCGCGATCGCTTCTGTGGGTAAAGCTTCAGAACTAAAAGGTTTAGGAGGCTGATTACCTGTACAACTAGGCAACCCTACGGCTACCAGAGAAAGGAACAGAAGAGGCAAAATTTGCCCAGAGATTTTAGATAACTGCCAATGCTGCATCGTAAATTTTTTGTAGAGTCTACAAAGCCAGTTTTTTCGCTATACTAGAAAGTCTGGTTAAAACCGTAAATTCTAATATATCTATATTAGTTCTAACTTCGATGTTTGACCATAGCTATCAGTAATTCTCATAACGATTAATGAAAGCGTGCGGACTGTACACTTTCATAGATCCCAACCTATATTTTAAACGAGTAAGAGTCAAAAGCACATGGCAAAGAGTAATTTGCAGGTCATGCTGACCAAAAATGTTACAAAATTAGGTAAACTCGGCGACTTAGTATCTGTAGCGCCTGGTTATGCCCAAAATTTCCTCATACCTCAAGGTATGGCTATTCGTGCCACCACAGGTGTTGTTAGAGAAGTTGAAAGACGCAAAGAAGTTGAGCGTCAACGTTTGATCGCAATTCGCCAAGAAGCAGAAAGCCGTAAGACTGCACTCTCGACCATTGGCGGTTTTATTATCAAGAAAAAAGTTGGCGAAGGTAATGCAATTTTCGGTACTGTAACTGATCGCGAAGTTGCTCAGTTGATTACAGCGAAGTCGATGTTAGAAATCGATCACCGCGACATTACGATTCCTGAAATTAATCAAACAGGTACTTTTGATGTTTCGATCAAGCTTCATGCTGAAGTTACAGCTACCATCAAAATTCAAGTTATTGCTGAATAATCTCCAAAAGTAGGCGGCGCAATGCGCCGCCTACTTTTGGAAAATAAGGAAGCAATTTTTGTGTGGGGCGGCAAAGCCGCGCCACACAAAAATTGCTTCCTTATTTTTACGGCGATTCCCTACGTATTTTTGTGAGTTCTACAGCTAAAGCGATCGCTTCGATCGTACTAGCAGGATCGGCAATACCTTTGCCTGCAATATCAAAGGCTGTACCGTGATCGGGTGATGTCCTCACGAAGGGTAAACCAATCGTCGTATTCACAGCCCGATCAAAAGCTAAAAGCTTTACGGGAATTAAACCTTGATCGTGATACATAGCAAGATAGGCATCATGACCAAGTGAAACCCGATCTCGATCGCTCCAAGCTCTCGCTGGATTGATCCACATTGTGTCGGGAGGAATCGGATTAGTGATTTGCACATTAGGATGCTGTTGACGATAACGCTCAATTAAAGGCTGTAACCAGTCGCGCTCCTCGTGTCCCAGTTGCCCCTGTTCACCGCTATGGGGATTGATTCCTGATATAGCGATTCGTGGATTCGTGATACCAAAATCTTGTAACAGCGATCGGCGTAACAACTCTAATTTTTGCTCAATTAACTCTGGTGTAAGTTGCGTTGTCACTTCGCTCAAAGGAATATGCACCGTCGCTAGCAAAGTCCTTAATACCCAGTCTGTATGAGGAGATTTGCCCACAAACAACATGCCAAAATCATCGACTTGGCTACGCTCGGCTAGCAACTCAGTTTGTCCAGCATAGTCATGCCCCGCTTGTTTCCATGCTGACTTTGCGATCGGGGCGGTGACGATCGCATCAAAAGCACCAGCCAGAGTTGCAGAGATCGCAGCATCAAGATAAGCAAAACTAGCTGCCCCACTAGCTCGATTGCCAATTCCCAATGAAATCGCCTCATTCGTACTGATATCGACAATATCTAGGCGATCGGGATCGGCGATCAGTAGATTGCCATGATTTCTTAACAAATCATAGGTGTCTCTGAGATAGCGTTGATCACCAAACACCGTAAACTCAGCATCTAGAGCTAGTAAAGTGCGATCGGCAAGAGATTTCAAAATGATTTCCGTACCAATTCCTGCGGGATCGCCTATAGTGAGAGCTATTCGCGCTCTAGAATTGGATTGAGATTTTGCTCTGGAGCTTGTGTGAGGATTCCTCAGAATATTCATTAAGTCAGTTGATTTTAGATGTTTACATAATTAATTACAAACCCCAACCCGTAAAGTTGTGCCCTTGCGGGGCACAACTTTACGGGTTTCGATAATTTATTTTGCACAAGTAGTTAAGTAATTCTCCAAAATTTTAATCCACGCGATAAGATCGTGATCCGCTGTTAGCCCTCTTGACTAAAACCAACGATGTCAGTTGATATTTCCTTAGAAACCCTCTGGAATCAAGTTCTCGAACTGCTTGAAAGCCAACTTAGCCGTCCTACTTATGAAGGATGGATTAAAACAGTTGTGGCTGATGAGCTTACGGCTGATCGCTTGACTATTCGCACACCTTCAATTTTTGCTAAAAATTGGCTTCATAAATATTATGTTCAAAATATTACAGATGCTGTAACAGAGATCCTCGGTTATCCCGTGGAAATTCGTATTGAGGCGGCTCCAAGTAGTGAACCTCCCACTGGTCAGCCAGAACTAAATCTAAATCTCGAAGGTGTTGAAATTAGTCAAGATGGGATGCTAGAAACAGCGATCGCGGCGGAAGCAGTACAAGCAATGTCAGCGGCAATTCCAAATACGCTTAATACTCCAATCATCCCCCAGTCCGAAACCCACAGCAATGCACCCCGTCCTAGCAATCTCAATCCTAAGTACAATTTCAATCGTTTTGTAGTTGGCTCCACCAATCGCATGGCACATGCGGCAGCGCTGGCAGTGTCCGAGTCCCCTGGGCGCGAGTTTAACCCTTTATTTTTATGTGGCGGTGTGGGTCTAGGCAAGACGCACCTGATGCAAGCGATCGCCCATTATCGCCTGGAAATCGAACCGAAAGCTAGAATTGCCTATGTATCGACGGAGCAATTCACTAACGATCTAATTTCGGCAATTCGCAAAGATAGTATGCAGAGATTTCGGGAGCTATATCGCGAGATCGATATGCTGATTGTTGATGATATTCAATTTATCGAGGGTAAGGAATACACTCAAGAAGAATTTTTTCATACCTTTAATACGCTCTACGAAACTGGTAAACAAATCGTCATAGCAAGCGATCGCCCACCTGCTCAGATTCCGCGTTTACAAGAGCGACTTTGTTCACGTTTCTCCATGGGATTGATTGCGGATATTCAAGTTCCAGATTTGGAGACGCGCATGGCAATCTTGCAAAAGAAAGCTGAATACGATCATCTCAAAATTCCTGCTGATGTCCTCCATTATATTGCCGCTAGCTATACTTCTAACATTCGTGAATTGGAAGGAGCGTTAGTGCGTACTGTTGCCTATATTTCCATCTCAGGACTACCGATGACAGTAGAAAATGTTGCACCAGTTCTCAATCCTCCTAAAGAGCCTGTAGAAGTATCTGCGGAGATGGTTTTGAGTGTAGTTACAGAAATGCTGAATATTGATTTAGCGGATCTATTAGGAAATTCACGGCGCAGAGAAATTAGCCAAGCCCGTCAGTATGTGATGTATCTCATGCGTCAACACACTAATCTCAGTCTTCCCAAAATCGGTGAGGCTGTTGGTGGTAAAGATCATACGACGGTGATGTATAGCTGCGAGAAAGTCGCGCAACTACAATCAACTGATGGGGATATCGCCCAGTTATTGAGGCAGTTAAGCGATCGCATCTACCTCGTTGCTCAAACTAAAAACTAACGGAATAGAAGCAAAACGCCGTCCACCCTTACCACAATAAAAAACTATGCAGATGATTGATTTTGCCGTAAATGGAACTTTAATGCGAGGACTAGAGTTAAATGGTAACTTGCTGAAGGTTGGGGCAGTATTTGTAAGAGAAGATATAACTGCGCCTATGTATAGACTTTGGACGATTGCCGATCGCCATCCTGCGATGTTACGAGTTAGTGAAAATGGACGAGCGATCGCCTTGGAGATCTGGTCTATTACTCCTGATGCTTTGGGAGCAATTTTATTATCTGAGCCTGCTGGGCTATGTATTGGCAAAATTGTTTTGTCTGATGGACAAGAAGTTTTGGGCGTTCTCGGCGAACCGTTTTTATGTGAAGGTCAAAAGGAAATTACTTCCTATGGTGGTTGGCGAGCTTACACTGCAAGCTAAGCCAAAAATCAGTTTAGAATGTGGCAAAGCCACATTCTAAACTGATTTTTGGTAAACTCCAAAAAAAGGGAGACTGACTATGATTAGTGGAATTTTTGAAAACTGCATTGGTACAAGGGATTTAGATGCGGCACTAAAATATTGGGCAGAGTTTGGCTATCGGGAGGTAAAGCGTGGTCACTTAGATACAGAAGCAGCGCGATCGCTATATGGACATGCATCGCCCTTAATATCAGTGCGCTTACAAAATGGTGATTCTGCTAAACATAGTTCCCTCAGGCTAATGTATTGGCAGGAGATCCGTAATCAAGGGCTGGAAAACACTTTGCCTATGGTAGCTGGCAGTCGTTGGTTTGCTTCACTAGTACGCGACATTTTTGTAATTGCGGATGCCTTCGCAGATGACAATGCCAATGGTGGCAACTGGATCTATTCTGAGCCTGTGCGTGGGATTGAAGGAATTGGTCATGAAGGTACGGGGATTTTCAATCGGTTTGTTGGTGTGCGCGAAATGTTTGTGATTGGCGCAGAAACAAGGCAGGCTTTCTTTCAGCGTTACAACTACAATCGTGATGGCTATGGCACAATTCCCGAAAATTCTCCTTTGGGAGTGAGTGAAGGAACTCATTCTAGTTTTGTGACTACTGATCACGCATCGGTGACTTTTTATGAGGAGGTATTTGGCTTGACTATGACCCTCAACAACCGCCTTTCAGGTTATCAGAAGCCTGCCACTCGCCAGATTTTAATGCTTCAAGAAGGACAAGAGTTATGCTATTCGATGTTTAATTCTCCTGAAGCGATCGCTGGTGTATTTCAAGTTTATACCCCACTCTATCCCACCCCTGACAAGCGAGAATTTGCTCAGCCAGGATCGCTAGGTGTCTGCCTGTTCACCTATCGGGTTGATGACATTGATAGCTTTCGCGATCGCATCTTACAGAGTGATGCTTATGATGTCAGTGAGATCGTGATTAATGAATTTGGAGAAAGATCCTTTGGCTTTTTTGCTCCCGATGGTATGTATTGGGTATTTGTTACCTAAAGTCTCGTAGTAAAAAACAACCTAAAGATTCAATAAAGAGACTTATTTATTTGATTGGTAGTTGTAAATGGGAAGGATATTCAACACCATAAAAAATTTGCTGTGTTGCCTCCACCAAGTCACAGATTGTTGCCTCTGACGGTAACTTTTGCGTATTAGAATGTCGCTCGATCGCAGGAAAAGCTGAACTTGCGATCGCTACGCCAATCCGATGCCCTTGAGCAAAATTTTGACAGGTAGGACGTAATTTAATGCGATATTTATTCACCACATCCGATTCAACCCATTCAGGCTCAGTCCATGATTTACGGAACTTTGCTCGTAAAACACCCATTGACACTAGCATTTGCTTACCATCAGGATAAATATCTAAGAGCTTAATTACCCAATCGGTATCAGGCGCAGTGGTAGCCGCATAGAGAATAAATTCGGGAATACCTGCGATCGCGATCTCTTCATCCAGTTCTGCACTCTCATAAACCAATACATCCCAACGATGATGCACATTACGCTGGTCATAGAATCCGTAGGGAGTATTAGGGTTAGGATTACGGGGATCGTAGACGTAGATATCAGGTAATTGGTGATTGGTGATTGGTGATTGGTCGCTTAGTTGTTTTTGGGAAGAGAGATAGAGTGTTTTCGCTTGAGGATTTTTTGGAAATTCTGGTAAATCTAACCAGTGATTTTTGCCCATGAAGAACATCTTTACAGGAGCGCGATCGCAGATTCCATTCTCAATTCCTTTTAACCAAAAATCAAACCAATCCACTTGCAATTGATCAATTTTAGAAACGGCAACTTCACCAAAATCAATCTCACCGACTTTCGGTAGCCAAGGCATATGCTGCCAAGGTGCAACCACTAAATGCTGTGGCTTCTGCGTTGCAGATTTGGCTTGATGATATGTGTTAATCGTCGCCTCAATAAAAATATCTGCCCATCCAGCAATATGTAATGCAGGTAAATCATAGAGATCGAAATAACTCAGAGGATTTAGCTTTTGCCAATATTCATCATCAGCTTGCTGATTCCCAATCCAATCAAAAAAGAATCTACCGAAATCTCCAAAGGATTCATTCTTAAATAGTTCTATTTCACTTAGTGGTGTAGCACCTAACCATTTAGACATCTGCTTTTGGGCATCAAAAAGATTAGTGGCTTGAGGCTCTTTTTTTAAATACCATGCTCGATTCTGCGCCAATTGCAAAGCCCAGCCCAAGTCAAAATCCAGACAAAGTGCACCACCAAAATAAAACCAACCATGATATAAATCTGCTGTTGCCATACTTGGACAGATTGTAACTAGCCCTTGAGGCTGTTGCACAGCAGCTTGAAATTGGGTCACCCCCTGATAGGAAAATCCATACATTCCCACCTTGCCGCTACTGCCTTCAAGTTCTTTCGCACACCATTCAACCGTGTCAAATCCATCATCATATTCATTGCGAAATGGATAGAACTCACCCTCAGAAGTGCCACAACCACGCACATCTTGGATCACCACGATATAGCCTTGGCTGGCATACCAACTGGGATGAGCATAGGTGCAACTAGAGGCGATCGCTCGACCATAGGGTAAGCGCATCAATAGCACTGGTAAAGTACTATCAACATTTTTAGGTCGATAAATGTCAGCAGTCAAATTAATGCGATCGCGCATGGGGATTTTGACTTGGCGCTGGACATTAACTTGAGAATGGAATGCAGTTATTTTAGGAGGCATCAAGATATTCTAGGAGAAATATTTAGTAGCACGGCGAAGCCGCGCTACTAAATGTTATTAATTCTGCTGCCAATCAGGAAAGACTTTTCTGATTTCAATTAGCAAATCATCAAGCTCTTCTAGGGCTTGGATTACATCTATGCTCAAGCTACCCAAATTATCTTTGAGAGACAACTGCACCAATAATTCACGCTTGCTTGCGATCGCCACAAATCTTTCTTTTAAAGCTTCAGGAGTAGACATATCTATGGTTTTAGTAAGTTATTTAGGCTTGTGCCATTTAGTTTTTTATGGCGCGGCTTCGCCACATCACAAAAAACTGGTTCCTTAGCTATTTTACAGCGCTTTGCACTGAAGTAAAAATGGCACAGTTGCTCTAGATGACAAGAATTCAGGATAAACTTTACCTAAAAGAAATTTTAAAAGGCTTATGCACGGCAAATTCACATTGCATCCCCCCATACGCTTTGGGACTGACGGCTGGAGAGGCATCATTGCCGATGACTTTACATTTGATCGATTAGCAGCAGTTGCGCCGATCGCAGCACATATACTTCGCGAAACCTTTGGTGAATCTGGCAGCAACACAATTATTGTTGGATACGATCGCCGTTTCATGTCCGATGCTTTCGCCAAACGCACCGCCGAAGCCGTTGCCGCGATCGGATTTGATGTCTTACTTGCCGAAGAATTTGCACCAACACCTGCATTTAGTTGGGCTGCATATGATCGCAAAGCTTTGGGCGCATTGGTAATTACCGCTAGCCATAACCCCGCCAACTATTCGGGATTAAAAATTAAAGGTGCATTTGGTGGCTCAGTATCGCAAGATGTGACTGCAAAAGTTGAAGAAATTTTAGACCGTGGCGATTTTGTCTACGAAAGTCCCCAAAAAGGCAAAATCGAAACTTTTGATGCATGGGCAAGTTACTGCCAAGCTTTGCGCGGCAAGGTGAATATCGAAGCGATCAAAGAGGCGATCGCAATGGGAAAGTTAACCATCTTTGCAGACGTGATGCATGGAACCGCCGCAGGAGGTTTGGCGAAAGTTTTAGAATTGCCATCCACAACCCAAGCCAGTCTTATTGAAATCAACAGCAATACTGATCCTCTCTTTGGTGGTGGTGCACCTGAACCACTTCCCCGCTATATTGCCGAGCTATTTCGTCAAGTCAAAACCTATCATCATGACCATCCCGAAAAAACTCTAGTAGGATTTGTGTTTGATGGTGATGCCGATCGCATTGCGTCGGTGGATAGCGAAGGTAATTTTCTGAGTTCTCAAATCCTGATTCCGATCTTGCTAGAACATCTTGCTAAGCATCGCGGATTTAAAGGAGAACTGATTAAAACAATCAGTGGCTCTGACTTAATGCCCAAAGTCGCCGCTCTTTTCGATCTGCCCGTTTACGAAACTCCTGTTGGCTACAAGTATATTGCCGAAAGAATGCTTTCAGGAATTCCTTGCTTATTGGGTGGCGAAGAGTCAGGTGGCATCGGCTATGGCAATCATATTCCTGAGCGGGATGCTTTGCTTTCGGCTTTGTATGTACTAGAAGCGATCGCACAATCAGACAAAGATTTGAGCGTTCTGTACAGCGATTTGCAAAAGCAAACTAATTTTGTTTCCCATTACGATCGCATTGACAAAAAGCTATCTGGCATGGCAGCGCGTGAGAAGCTAGTCTCTACTCTTCAGCAATTCTCACTGACCGAAATCGCGGGACGAAAAGTAATTGATGCTAAAGCTCCTGATGGCTTTAAGTTCCGATTAGCAGATGGCAGTTGGCTTTTAATTCGTTTTAGCGGCACTGAGCCATTGCTACGACTCTATTGCGAAGCATCAACGCATGAACTTGTACATAAAACTCTCAACTGGATTTCCAATTGGGCAGAACAATTCAATTAAACACGTAGGGGCAATTCATGAATTGCCCCTACGTGTTTAATTGATATTGCACATACCACCGCATCCCGCCGTAGGGGTTAAGCATTTGCGCCACAATTGATCAACTCGTCACCAAAATCTCAATTCGCAAATGCTTAACCCTCTCCGCTTTCATCAATAATACCAATTCACGAAAGTGTAGCCACACTTTCGTGAATTAAAAACCAAACCCTGTAAGGGTTTTAAAAACACAAAATGGATACGCCATTTTGTGTTTTGGAATAAATTGTCCCTGCGCTTTGAGTTTAGGGCAGAGCATTCCCGAATTCGGGTGACCTGATAAATGCATAAATCTCTGCGGGAATGCTCTGCCCCTACGCCCCATATTGAATTGGAGAATCAAATATTAGCAAGCTTCAGCTTCTAATACACAACGTAAAGTTGACAAGCCTTTTTTGAGTTGGCGAGAAATTGTCACTGCGCTCACCCCTAGCATTTTAGCGACTTCTCTTTGAGGTAGATCTTCAATAAACACAAACTCCACGATTTCTCTAGTGCGTTGTTCTAGAACTGCTAAAGCCTGTTGTAGACGGAACTTCTCATCTTGCTGTAATTGCATATTGCTTTTAGGATCAGCAACTAAATCTCCAATGGAAGCAGCATCTTCTTCTTCAGAACGAATAGGTGCATCAAGACTTAAGGGAGCGCGATTTTGACAGGCAAGTTTCGCTTCTTGCCATTCGACAAGTGTCACTCCGAGGGCATTTGCAACCTCTTGCACCGAAGGCTCTCTTTGCAAAGTATTGCGTAACTTTTGCATCACCCGCACTGATTGCTGTTGCAAATCCATCCAACGGCGAGGGATGCGGACTGACGAACTTTTATCACGTAAATAATGTTGAATCTCACCGCGAATGTAGCGGACAGCAAAAGAACTAAATGCATAACCACGATTTAGCTCAAAGCGATCAACGGCTCCGATTAGACCAAGTGCCCCCACTTGCAATAAATCATCGTATAGCTCAGAATTACGATCTGCCCAAAAATGTACTTCTTTTTTGACGAGACCGATATTTAAACGCACAAGGCGATCGCGTAGATATGTTGATGGTGCTTTGCGATATTGCTTGAGTAGTTCGAGGGTTGTGGTTTTGTCTTCAGCCGAAAACTCACGGACTTTGTGAGTATAGGTGTTGCCAGAGTGCTCAGAAATATTGGATTTGACGGCGAATGTTACGGTGGTCATAGTTTTGCCCTGAACTAATCAAGCCCATTGATCAAGTCATTTAAAAAAGCTACTTGTTTGATGTATTTAGATTAGTTGTTACAGGGGCGATCGGTCACCTTGCAAGCTGTTAGGGATTTTTAAGGGTAAAAAATAGCCAACACCTAACAAGTTGTTAGGTGTTACCAATTAAAGAGGGAAAGTTGTGCAATCCCTTTTTTGAAATAAGCCACAGCTACTTTAATAAAAGGGTTTTGGTATCACCTATTGAGCAAAAATTTTTATGGGATAATTTTAAAAGATAAGTCAACGTTAAATACAATAAGTATAAATACTATAAATGACTGATCAACTCTTGCAGACTGCTATAACCCTGTTGATAGTCGATGACGCTGAGACCGATCGCGAAACTTACTCGCGTTATTTGCAATCAGACTCAGAGATAACTTATCGCATTATCGAAGCGGCAACCCTAGCAGAAGGTTTAGAACTGTGGCGATCGCATTCGCTTGACATTGTGTTGCTCGATCTGAGTTTGCCCGATGGCAATGGGCTGGAATTTCTAGAAGCAATCAATATCGATCATGCAGAAGATCGAGTTCCTGTGATTATGTTGACGGGGCAGGGAAATGAAAAAACGGCTGTAAGTGCTATGAAATTGGGGGCGGCTGACTACTTGCTGAAAGGGGATATCACGGCAAAATCACTCACTACTACGGTTAATCGCGTGCTGCGAGAAACTGCGCTAAGTCGTCAACTTTTGCGATCGCAACAACAGCAAATATTAATTTCCGAAATCGCACTGCGGATTCGCGAATTTACGAATTTAGACGATATCTCGAATGCAATTGTTAAAGAAGTCCGTCAATTTATAGATGCCGATCGCGCCACTATTTATAAGTTCAACCCAGCAGATATGAGTGGCAAAATTGTTGCCGAAGATATTGTCTCACCTTGGCAGCCTTGCTTAGATATGCAAGTTCAAGATACTTGCTTTCTAGAAAATCTTGGTGGTGCATATTGCGAGGGGAGGATTTTCGTCGCGAATGATATTTATGCAGCTAATTTGACAGCTTGCCATATTAAACTGCTCGAAAGATTTCAAGTACGCGCCAATCTGGTAGTGCCGATCCTGTTACCAAATGCTAACAAACGCATTTTATGGGGTTTGCTAATTTTGCATCAATGCGCGGCTCCAAGGATTTGGCTAGAGTCAGATGTTCAGCTAATTCAACAGCTAGCGGTGCAGCTAGCGATTTCTATTAAACAAGCGATCGCCTATCAACAAATTCAAAATGAGTTGGCAGAACGCAAACGAGTTGAGGCTTTATTCCTAGAGCAGCAAGCAGAGTTAGAAACCCGTAATAACTTGTTAGAAATTACAGCAGCAGACTTGGAATGTACTTTAGAGGAATTGCGGGTCACTACTGAAGAACAGGTTTTGCAAAATCGACTACTGGAATACGAACAGTATCGCTACCAAAATTTATTTGACTTTGCGCCTGATGGTTATCTGGTGACAGACTTATCGAGCAGGATATCAGAAGTAAATCAAGTTATTTTAGAATTGCTAGCAATTAGTCGTGAGTTTATTTTAGGAAAGCCACTGGTGATGTTTGTTGCCTCTGAAAACAGAGATTTTTTCTATAGCCAACTCAATAGTCAGTCACCTTCAAGCAATGCAAAAACAACTTGGGAAATTACGCTGAGAAACTATCATGGCGATCTTTTTCCTGCCGAAATTAGCGTCATCCAAAATAGCAATCTTGGTAATAATAAGCCTCAACTATTCTGGATGATTCGCAATATCAGCGATCGCAAACGCGCTGAACAAGAACTGATACAACTCAATCAATCCCTAGAAGTAAAAGTTACAGAACGCACTCAAGAAATACAACTGCAATCGCAAATGCTGGAGCAGATTCATGATGCAGTAATTTCTACAACGATTGATGGCACAATCCAAACTTGGAACTTTGGGGCGGAGAGACTCTATGAATACAAGTCTGATGAGGCGATCGGGCAGAACGTTAGTATGCTTTATCTAAATGAAGATTTGTCTCTTATGATATCCGCAGTCTTTAGACCGCTATTAGAAAATGGAACTCATGAAGTTGAGTTACGGAATCGGACAAAATCAGGAAAAATAATTTATATAGGCTTGCGTCTTTCGCTCGTTCGGGATGAAATGGGAAATCCCATTCGCTTAATTGGTTGCTCTGACAATATTAGCGATCGCAAACAAGCTGAAAAAGCCTTAAAAGAAAGCGAACGCCTTTTCTCAACATTGGTCTCTACTTCTCCTGTTGCCATTACTCGCTTCGATCTTTGCCCATTAAACTGTATCTACGTCAACGAACGTTGGAGCGAAATGACAGGAAGATCCGCCGCATCAGCAATGGGGAAAGGATGGCTCGACGCAGTGCATCCCGATGATCGAGATATGATTAGAGGCTTGACAGAACATGAGTTCTTCTCGCCTTCATCCCGACAACTTATGATGACTGGGGAAGGCAGACATCTTCGCCCAGATGGCACTATTAACTGGTATTTTTCTCAACTCGTCAAAGAATTCAATGATAGCGGGGAAGTCACTGGCTACATCGGATCGTTAACCGATATTAGCGATCGCAAAAAATGCCGAAGCAGTCTTGAGAGCAAGCGATCAACGTTGGCAATTTGCCTTAGAAAGCGTTGGTGATGGCATTTGGGACTGGAATGCTCAAACCAATGAGGTCTTCTTCTCCCAGCAATGGAAAGCCTTGCTGGGATATGCAGATGATGAAATTGAGAATAGATTTGAGTCATGGGAAAATCTCGTCCACCCCGACGATATCGCCCAATCCTACGCGGATATCAACAAATGCCTCAATAGGGAAACTCTCTTTTACGAAAACGAGCATCGATTACGATGTAAAGATGGTAGCTATAAATGGATCTTAGCCCGTGGCAAAGTGTTTGAGTGGGATGTCAATGGTCATGCCTTACGAATGATGGGTACACATACCGATCTAAGCGATCGCAAACAAGCTGAAGCCCAACTAAAATATATTAACGATGAACTGCTCCGCGCCACCAAGCTCAAGGACGAATTTCTCGCTAACATGAGCCACGAACTCCGCACGCCACTAAATGCCATCTTAGGGCTATCAGAATCCCTTAAAGAAGAGATTTTGGGTGCACTAAACGAAACGCAATTAAAGGCGATCTCTACAGTCGAGTCAAGCGGCGAACATTTGCTATCACTGATTAACGACATTCTCGATCTATCAAAAATCTCAGCAGGGATGATGGAACTAGATATTGAATCAGTCTCAGTCAATGCTCTCTGTAATTCCAGTCTAGTCTTCGTCAAGCAGCAAGCATTTCAAAAGAGAATCAAAATCCATAGCCATATTCCGACCCATATAAACAACATCAATATCAATATCGATGAACGTCGCATCAAACAAGTATTGATTAACCTGCTCACAAATTCCGTCAAATTTACTCCCAATGAAGGAAATATAAGTCTCCTCGTTGCGATCGGTAGCGGCGATACATGGCAAGGTGAAGCGACAATTCCCCAACAACTTAGAGATATGAATTCGCCGACGATCCTATTTCAAGTAGTCGATACGGGCATTGGTATCTCCGCTAAAGATTTGCAAATGCTCTTCCAGCCCTTTATACAGGTCGATAGCGCCCTTAATCGTCAGTACGAAGGCACTGGCTTAGGACTAGCCCTAGTTAAGCAGATTGTCGAACTGCATAGTGGTCAAGTTATAGCTGAGAGCGAAGTTGGACAAGGTAGCTGCTTCACAGTTGCTCTACCCTATGATCACTCTCCTTATTGCACATTAGAATCTGAACCAACCGTCACAAATTCACTGCCACTAGCTGAAAATCCTAAAATTGCGATCGCGCCACTTATTTTACTCGTCGAAGATAACGAAGCAAATATCCAAACCACAACCTCCTATTTGACTGCCCTCAATTACCGTATCATCGTCGCCAAAAATGGAGAAGAAGCTGTGAGCATGGCGAAGGCAAATTCCCCTGATATCATCCTTATGGATATTCAGATGCCGGGCATCGATGGTCTAGAAGCAACTAGACAAATTCGCCTCGATCCTAACTTGATTAACACTCCCATCATTGCCCTAACTGCTCTGGCGATGGAAGGCGATCGTGAAAGATGTCTAGCGGCTGGTGCTAATGACTATGTGTCTAAACCTATCAAGCTTCGACAACTTAACCTCTTAATTCAGCAGACTTTAGGTTCCGTAAATTGAGAAAAGGAGCTAAGGGATTTGTGATTTATAGCTGTCGCCAAATGCACTAGGACATAAAACCCAAGAATTGGTTGGCAGCGCGGAGCGCTGCCAACCAATTCTTGGGTTTTGATTTGTCCTAAGGCATGTGATACCAATTCACAAAAGTGTGACAACACTGTGAATTAAAAAACAAACCCTGTAAGGGTTTTAAAACACAAAATGGCTACGCCATTTTGTGTTTTGGTATGACATTAGCTATATGATTGCTGGCTATCGGGATAGAGAGACTGTCAAGCAAAATGTGTAAAGTCTGGAAACTATAGCTGAGATTCGATCGCATTCAACAATTTCTCTTGCGTCCAATTTTGATATAAATGCGCGGCGATCGCTGCGCCCCCAGCGCCAACACCTTCTTTCACAAAACCTTGTTCATAGGCTCGCAATTGTGCAAACTTAGACTTGGCAAAACTTAGCTGTGTGGCTAGTAAAGGCACATCTTGAACAGCTAAGGCTAGATCGACGGTATTACCCGTGGGATCTTCAGCAACCCATCTGGTTGTGCCTGCAATAATCGCATCAGGATTCCATACAAGATTTTGATGGGCAGCGATCGCTCTTGCTAACGCATATACCGCTAACATTTGAGTCCCACCTGCCAGCAATACACCTGCATGACGACTGGCTGCGATCGCCATTCCTGCCACTGCGATTTGCATGGGATCTCCTACTGCTGCAACGATCTCGAAGGGCGTGGCTGGTTGTTCTAGATGCTGTAATCCAGCTTGCACGATTTCCCACTTTTGCGCATGGTTACAAGTGGAATGAGAGCTATTTACTTTATCCTTTGCAGCAATTCCTAATCCTGTTAGCACCGCTAAAGCGGTAGTTGTCCCACCAACTACGCATTCACTCAAAATTACATAAGCGCCTGATTGGGCGAGCTTTTCGCCCCATACTAAACCTTGGACAAATAATTGCAGCACAATTTCAATTGGCAAAGCCTTACCTGTACTTAGACACTTTGCTGGTAATCCAGAGAGGGGGATCGCTTGAATAGTCGGCGCGATCGCTAAACCAGCATCAAAGATAAACAGCGGTAATTCTTGGGCAGCGACAACGGCTCGGGAAATTAAGACTGGCGAG
Source organism: Pseudanabaena sp. UWO311 (assembly GCF_006937785.1). Classification (GTDB taxonomy): domain Bacteria; phylum Cyanobacteriota; class Cyanobacteriia; order Pseudanabaenales; family Pseudanabaenaceae; genus Pseudanabaena. The sequence goes on along the minus strand of NZ_SJEE01000002.1, from coordinate 185,568 downwards.
GCTCCAGCAACTAGGGGTGGTAAAGGGAAACTGGTGTTAATTCCTGTTGCCAGAAATTCAGCATCAGCGATCGCTGTATATTTACGATCCTCAGGAGTTGCTCCTGCTGCGGAAATATTGGGGATTAATCCTGTCTCTGTAAATCCCAGCACACAAGCAAATACTGGACGTTTTCCACGATAGTTTTTGAGCCAAGACTTGGCTTTTTTGCGTTGTGTGTAGGTCTTGATCATTTAGACTTGTTTGCAAAAGTTATTGAAAGTAAATATTTCTACGGTACTTTCGTTAAGACAGTTAAAGATTATCCGAAGAAGTAGCCAAAAGAGCACATGTAGGTTCTTACAATGAAACTAACACATATAGCAATCCTAAATAAATTGCTGTAAGTAAGGGCAAATCATGAATTGTCTCTACTTCCAGCAATTTATGATCGAAAGAGCCACAATAAAATTTCTATAAGTGTTAATTTGCGCCACTTATAGAAGTTTTATTGGTTCGGTTTTAAGTACAAAGCGCTGTATCTGGGTTGACCGATCATACATTTCGGTAAGTGAAGATAATTGAATAAGGTGCATGAATGAAGATAGGCGTAATCAAAGAAATAGAATTTGGAGAACGTAGAGTCGCTCTAATTCCTGAAGTGGTGAGTCGCTTGGTCAAAAATGGTTTGGAAGTCTTGATCGAGAGTCATGCTGGTGAATCATCTTTTTTTGCGGATGCAGCTTATGAAGAGGTTGGAGCCAAAATTATTTCTGACAAGAATGTTCTGATTAATGAATCAGATATTTTGCTAAAGGTGGGTGCACCTCGCGAAGAAGAAGTTAGCATGTTCAAATCTGGGCAAATCACGATTGGTTTTCTCAATCCATTAGGAAGACCTGAACTGATCCGCCGCCTCGCGCATCAGGGAGTAACAGCCATGAGCATGGAGATGATCCCCCGTAGCAGTCGGGCGCAAAGTATGGATGCACTCTCCTCACAAGCCTCGATCGCTGGTTATAAAGCCGTACTGATCGCAGCAGCGGCTTTACCAAAATATCTCCCCATGCTAACTACCGCAGCAGGCACAATCCCGCCTGCGAAAGTGGTGGTATTGGGTGCAGGTGTTGCTGGGCTTCAGGCGATCGCAACGGCGCGTCGTCTCGGAGCACAGGTGGAAGCCTATGATATTCGTCCTGCGGTGCGGGAGGAAGTGCAAAGCCTTGGTGCAAAGTTCATCGATGTAACCTTGGATGAGGATACGACCGCCGATGGTGGATATGCAAAAGAAATTTCTGAAGCAGCAAAACAACATGCTCAAGTCATTCTTGCTAAGCATATTAAAGAAGCTGATATTGTCATTACCACTGCCCAAGTCCCTGGACGTAAAGCCCCAGTAATGGTGACTGATGCCATGATTGCCCATATGAAGCGTGGCTCGATCATCGTTGATATGGCTGGTGAACAGGGGGGTAATTGCGAAGGGACGATCGCTGGCAAGGATGTAATGTGTCATGGCGCAATGATTATTTCACCAATCAATTTGCCATCATCAATGCCAATTCATGCTTCGCAAAAATACGCTAAAAATCTGCTCAACCTTCTCAATCACTTGATCAAGAAAGGTGAACTGGATCTTGATTTTGATGATGACATTATCAGCAGTACTTGTATCACTCACGCTGGCGAAATTCGCAATCAGCGCGTTAAAGATGCTCTCTCTCAACTAGCTGTCCCAGTCTAAGAAACCATGTAAGAAGTACTTTCTGCGGTCAAAAGCTTTAAGAGATCCCCCTCAATCCCCCTTAAAAAGGGGGAAGAATTTAATTCTCCCCCCTTTTTAAGGGGGGCTGGGGGGGATCTAGACAATTCTTAAATGATTTCTAATATCAAAAAACAAAATGGCTACGCCATTTTGTTTTTTGAAAACCCTTACTGTGTTTAAGTCTTAATTCACTTTCAATTGATTTGAACTTGTTGGCACTGAAGTCAACAAGTTCGTTAAACAACTATGAACGAATCATTAATTAGTGCTCTATTTGTCTTTGTGCTTGCTTCCTTTGCAGGATTTGAAGTAATTAACAAGGTTCCCCCAACATTACATACTCCCCTGATGTCAGGGTCTAACGCCATTTCAGGCATATCCGTCATTGGTGCTTTGATTGTGGCAGGTAGCGATGTGAATCCTAATCTCTCAGTAATTTTAGGACTGATCTCGGTAGTCTGCGCCACGATCAATGTTGTTGGCGGATTTCTGGTTACCGATCGCATGTTGCAAATGTTCAAAAAGAAAGAGGCGTAAAGCACCATGCTAGAAAATATTTTGGATTATGTCCCGACGGGGATTCAGCTTACCTATTTGGTGGCAGCTTCCTTATTTATGATTGGTCTCAAACAGATGGGATCACCTGCTACAGCACGTCAGGGGAATTTACTTGGCGCGATCGCCATGTTGCTAGCGGTTGTAGCTACGTTACTTGACAAGCAAGTATTGAGCTATAGCTTGATTTTGGTAGCGATCGCGATCGGCTCAGCGATCGGCTCTCTGATTGCTTACAAAGTTGCGATGACCGATATGCCGCAGATGGTTGGCTTACTCAATGGTTTGGGCGGTTTGGCTTCATCTTTAGTAGCTGTAGGCGAATATTGGCGGGTAGTCAGTCATGGGTTGACCCTCCCATTAGTCGATAATCTTTCGATTACCGCTAGTGTCCTCATTGGCAATATTACCTTTACGGGTAGCATGATTGCCTTTGCTAAATTGCAAGGAATCATGAAGGGCGCACCGATTCGCTTTGGCTATCAGCAGACAATCAATATTTTGCTACTGGTCACTTTTGCTGCTGGTTCAGTCATGCTGATTGTCAATCCTGCTGATCTGGTCGCATTCATTGGCATAAATATCATTTCGCTCCTAGTTGGCGTATTGTTTGTAATCCCCATCGGTGGCGGTGATATGCCCGTGGTAATCTCGCTGCTGAACTCGCTGTCAGGGGTCGCAGCCAGTGCCGCAGGCTTTGTGGTGATGAATAATGTGTTGATTATTTCAGGTGCATTAGTTGGCGCTTCAGGTTTGATCCTCACCCAGATTATGTGTAAGGCAATGAACCGAACTCTTCCCAATGTGCTATTTAGCGGCTTTGGCACAACCTTAGTCACAGATGGTGACGCAGGCGATAGCAGCAACAAAACCGTGAAAACCATTGACCCTGAAGAATGCGCGATGATGTTGGGCTATGCGCGATCAGTAGTAATTGTGCCTGGCTATGGCATGGCTGTCGCTCAAGCTCAGCACGCTGTGCGAGAGTTATCGGACATGCTCGAACGCAAAGGCGTAGAAGTAAAGTTTGCCATCCATCCAGTTGCGGGGCGGATGCCAGGGCATATGAACGTGTTGCTAGCGGAGGCTAATGTGCCTTACTCGCAACTCTATGACATGGACGATATCAATACGCAGTTTGAGAATACCGATGTGGTATTGATTATCGGCGCGAATGATGTGGTCAATCCTGCGGCAAGGACTAATCAAGCTAGCCCCATTTATGGAATGCCGATTTTAGATGTGGATAAAGCTAAAAATGCGATCGTGATTAAGCGCGGTATGAGTGCTGGTTTTGCAGGTGTCGAAAATGACTTGTTCTATCAACAAAAAACAATGATGTTATTTGGTGGCGCAAAGGACATGGTTGGCAAGCTTGCAAATGAGTTAAAACAAATCTAGCTTTTGGCTTTGACAGAAAGGTGTTTTGAAGGAAGACTTGCTAAGTGAGTCTTCCTTTTCTTTAGGAACTTATTTAAGAATTATGTCAATTCTCTCTAATTCCTTAAAAATTTGTTTTTTAATCATTTCAATTCTTAGATCGTGAATTCATAATGGCAATTCCTAAACTTGGGAAAAAAATATGGATACTAATCGGTGTATTCTCTGCTATCGCTACTTGTGCAGGATGGTTTTGGGCGAAAAATAGCTATCCCTACTTACTAGAAAACCCCATCTGGCAGTTTAACAAGCCATCGGATGAAACGATTATTCAATCCTTGCCATCGGTGCGAAATATTGACTATCGCCAACTGCGATCGCTACTAGAAATGCAGCAATGGGAAAAAGCAGATCAAGAAACAGGAAGAGTATTTGCGAAAGCTAGTGATTTGGAGTTATTCATGCCAATGAGTAGACAAGATATCCTTAATTTTCCTTGCACAGATCTCACAACAATTGATCGACTATGGCGAAAGTCTAGTAGCGGACGGTTTGGTTTTAGTGTGCAACAGAAAATCGTAGAAAGAGATCGCAACTTGTCAGATCCTGAACGCGATCAACAAATTTGTATGCAAAAATGTAGCGCTGAAATAGATAAGATAAGCTCAAAGAGTTCTAATTCAGAACAAGACTATCTCAACACTACGGCATGTAGCAGCCGTTGCATTGCCAAAAAGATTAATAACTTAATAAGTAGAATTCCTGAAAGAATGGGACGAGGGGATATCAAGTCTTTGAGCAAAGGTTTAAAAAAAGGGCTGCAATTACCAGACGGCTATTATCCCTCTTGGGGTATTTACGGGGAATCGGATTTTAGTAATTCCCTGACCTATACCTATCGTGAGTTTGCAGAGCGCTCGGCTATGTGTGGACTATGATAGATATGTGGGTCATCTTTACAGATAAAGATTTTGTCATCTATGCTGTGCGCCCATTTCCGCAGTTACGTATGGGATTGAATCAAGCTTTTGCGGCAATGGCAGAACAGGGAGACGATATTTTGCTCGATGCTGTTAGCCCAGCTGATTGGGAGCGCGTTGATTGGGCGTGGGATTATTCGCACTGATAAAACAAGATTGGTGAAGCAGCGTAATCAAGGTAGTCCAGTAGGATGGGTTACGCGATCGCTAACCCATCCTACTGGACTGTTTTATCTAAAATAGTGCAATAGAAAACTTTGTTAAGCCAGTCTTGACACCCTTTTAATAAATCAACTATTGCATCACTTTAGATGAAACAGTCCACTACATTTCTCTGTACAGAGCGCTTTAATTTGCTTGCGTATATTTGAATAGGATCGAATTTATTAGTCATGAGTTTACGACGAATTTTTGGATTACTTCTCATAGTCTTTGGCACAGTGACATTGATCTTTGCAGTGACCAGCATTTCTTATAATCCCTTTGCTGCTCTGATGTTTGGAGTTGGTGGATTGGCAATAGCGATCGCAGTTTTGTTGTATCGTCCGACTAGCTTGCTCGACGGAACTCGCGCTATAGTCTCATGGATTCTGATCTTGGCAGGTATACCTGCGATTGTTTTTACTCTGAGGGTACTGATGGCGGGAGGGGATATCTATATGATTATGCTGTATGGGTTGCTAGGATTAGCTGCTGGTACTTTGGGCTGGACATTGCTCAAGCCCAAGTTCCCCATCGGTATAGCGCGAAAGATTATCAGTGGAATTTGTATTACATCAGGAGCTGGGGCTATTCTTTTTCCTATTTTGATTTTGTCTATCTATGGCACTAGAATTCCCTTTGTCTCCGTTGTGCCTATTTATGTCATATCTGGTGTAGGACTTGTTGCAATCGGTAGCTTATTACGAAGATTTCCCCAACCAAAGTAGAAATAGCCGCCTTTATTTATAAATCGCGTATTGCCTCTATTCATTTTTTTTCTCTCTCTAACAAAACGTTATGATTGGTATTGTGGCTAATTTGTCCAAATAAACCTATGACTCAAACCTCCCCTCCGCCTTTACCAATCCAAGAACCACAAATCCAGCAATTTGTTACGCCCGAAAGTCCCAAGCCCAATTTTTTGTCAGCAGATTTTCGGCAAGAGGTGACAGCTTTAACTACGAGGCTATTTATCCAACTGCGTCGTCGCCCTACAACTTTGATCGCAGGGGTGTTGCAGCCATTGATGTGGTTATTGCTGTTTGGCGCGTTATTTAGTGGGTTGCCCAAAGGTTTAGTCGGTGATGGTCAGACCTATGTGCAGTTTTTAGCGGCGGGGATCATTGTATTTACTGCTTTTAGCAGCGCACTTAATTCGGGATTGCCAATGCTATTCGATCGCGAATTTGGTTTCCTCAATCGCATCTTAGTCGCGCCCCTAGTATCCCGATTTTCGATCATTGCTGCTTCCGCGATTTTTATCATTGCTCTGAGTATGGTGCAAACTTTAGCGATCGTAGCGGTCAGTGGACTTATGGGTGCAGGGTTGCCGAGCCTAAGTGGTTTAGCGGTAATGTCTTTAATCTTGATGTTGCTAATCGTAGACTTTACGATGTTGAGTTTGGGACTTGCTTTCGCAATGCCTGGACATCAAGAGATGCTTGCGTTTATTTTCTTGGTGAATTTGCCATTGATGTTCTCTAGTACGGCTCTTGCACCACTTGCCTTTATGCCCACTTGGTTGCAATGGATTGCTAGCCTTAATCCTCTATCTTGGGCGATTGAGACGATCCGTTATGTGTACAGCCATAGCACATGGGCATGGGATAGCGTTGTGTTTACTGCGCCTTGGGGAAATATGACAATCCTTTCCGCCGCGATCGCTTTATTGGGTTTCGGCATATTCGTTAGCGTATTCATTCGTGGTACTTTGCGCCGAGGCATAGCATGATTGCAGAAACAGGTGAAGTCCCTGCTTTTCCTGAAGTTCAACCTTTTGCAGATAACTGGTCATACCTGAAAGCGGAATTAGCTTGGCTCGATCGCATATTAATGAGATCGCTAGCTAAGCAGCGCCAAAACAATCAAGAAGTCGATCGCGTGGCAAAGTCGGCCGCCGATCGAGCTACTAATCATTGGTGGAAAGGCTTTATTGCGATCGACCCATCTAAAGGTGGGAGCCTTGCCCCAAAAAATCCACCACAGATTATTCATCCCCTTGGGCGCTATGGCGATCGCGTTGAAGCTAGTCTCGCTCAAAATATTCGCCTCGCAATCCCTACTCTATGCGATCGCTTAGAGCTAGGGCTCTTTGAGCGCGATCTGTTAATTCTCTGTCTCGCACCTGAGATTAGCCGCCGTTATGAAAGGATTTATACTTTCCTCAATAATGATGAAACTAATTGCCGACAGCCAACCGTTGATTTAGCGCTGCGGCTCTTTTGTCGCTCCGATGCCGAATGGCGTAATGCGCGTAGTACGCTCTCAGCAACATCGCCACTGATCAAGCGGAAAATTATCCAGCTTTATTTGCCAACCACTAGCACAGCGCGATCTCTACTTTCTAAAGCAATAGTCCTCAGTGAAAAAGCAGCTACTTATCTACTCAGCGAAGATATTCCAATTGAAACAGTCCTTCCTAAACCTAGGAAGAGAAAATAGCAGTAGGTCAGAAAATGCATTGATTGGATCGCGCTAATGAGGATTATTTAATGCCGTCACAGTGGTTGCGATCGCTTACATTCTTCAAGTTTTGATAGTCTTGTAAATAATTCCAAGATAGGTTACATACTTCGAGCAACAGTCGCTCCAAATCAAAATCTGCAATCAATAGGTTTATTACTAGATGTTGTCAGAGTCATCACCTTTCCATCAGGGCTCAATTACATATTTGTCAAATAGCCCCGAATTTGGAGATAATACCAATTCACAAAAGTGTGGCGACACTTTTGTGAATTGAAAACCAAACCACATAAGGGTTTTAAAAAGACAAAATGGCTACGCCATTTTGTCTTTTGGTATAAATAGAATAATCAAATCGCGGTCTTTCTTTATTGCAATAGCACCAACACCAAGGCTACAAGTCCTGATATGATCGACAGGCAGAATCACAGTTAATACAAATTCACGAAAGTATTGTCACACTTTCGTGAGTTGAAACCCAAACCCAGTAAAGTTTTTTAAATCAAGAAATGGCTAAGCCATTTCTTGATTTGGTATAACGGATTAACGAAATTCTAGCGAATATCCCTAGCGAACATCAGCGAACACCTCCAGCAATATGCGTCTATCTCAAATGCTCTGGGTCACTCTGCGAGAAGATCCCGCCGAAGCAGAACTCACAAGTCACAAACTCTTACTCCGTGCAGGCTATATCAGGCGCGTAGGTGCAGGTCTGTATGTGTACTTGCCGCTCATGTGGCGCGTCCTGCAAAAGATTTCGGCGATCGTCCGCGAAGAGATGAACGACACAGGGGCGCAAGAATGTCTATTAACGCAACTACAACCTGCGGAACTATGGCAAGAGTCTGGGCGCTGGGATACCTATACCAAAGCTGAAGGGATCATGTTTGCCCTCACCGATCGCGCCAATCGTGAAGTCGGGCTGGGTCCTACCCATGAAGAAATTATTACGGCAATCGCTAGAGATATGATTCGCTCCTATCGCCAACTGCCGCAGCATCTGTATCAAATCCAAACCAAGTTTCGCGATGAGATTCGCCCTCGCTTTGGTTTGATGCGTGGTCGCGAATTCATCATGAAGGATGGCTACTCATTCCATAGCTCCGAAGCAAGTCTGAAAGAGACTTATTATGAAATGGATCTCGCCTATCGCAAGATGTTTGATCGCTGTGGTTTGAAATTCCGTGCGGTCGAAGCTGACTCAGGTGCGATCGGTGGTTCTGGTTCGCAGGAGTTTATGGTACTTGCTGAAGCTGGCGAAGATGACATTCTCTTTACCGAAGATAGCAGCTATGCCGCCAATGTAGAGAAGGCAATCTCAATCCCTCCAGATGCTGTACCTTCGCATTTCGATAAGTTTGAGAAAGTGCATACACCCAAAAAGGGAACCATCGAAACTGTATGCAAGTTTCTCAAATGCTATCCTACGCAGATTGTGAAGCAGGTTCTCTATCAAGTTGTATATGACAATGGTACAACTGTTTTAGTGCTAGTTAGCATTCGTGGCGATCGCGATGTTAATGAAGTGAAATTACAAAATGAACTGACCAAATTAGCTGCCAATTACGGCGGGAAAGCAGTTATTAACCTCCAAGTTGCCGATGCTGAATCTCAACAAAAATGGGCGCATTCCAAACTTCCTGTCGGATTTATCGCCCCAAGTCTGGAAGATTCCTATATTGATCCAACCGCAAATGTTACGCCGAAGTTCTTACGCTTAGCCGATCGCACAGTTGCAGATTTGCAGAACTTTGTGACGGGTGCTGATGAAGCAGACTATCACGTTGTGGGTGCAAATTGGGGTAAGGATTTCACGTTGCCCACCGTTGTAAATCTAGATAAAGCCAAAGCAGGCGATCGCGCTGTTCACGATCCTTCTCAACTCTTACAAACTGCCAGAGGCATTGAAGTTGGTCATATCTTCCAATTGGGAACCAAATATTCCAAGGCGATGAAGGCGACCTTTACTAACGAGCAAGGCGAAGAGATGCCTTTAGTCATGGGTTGCTATGGCTTAGGGGTATCGCGCCTCGCCCAAGCTGCTGTTGAGCAGTCCTACGATAAAGATGGCATCATTTGGAATAAGGCGATCGCACCTTACCATGTGATCGTCACTGTGCCGAATGTGGGTGATGCTAAGCAAATGGATGTTGGCGAAAGGCTTTACACGGCTCTCGATGCTGCGGGTGTCGAAGTATTGCTTGATGATCGCGATGAACGAGCTGGCGTTAAGTTTAAGGATGCTGACCTTGTTGGTATTCCCTATCGTGTGGTTACTGGCAAAGCGATCGCTGATGGCAAAGTCGAAATTGTCAATCGGGCGACGAAGGTCGCAACGTTAGTGGAAATCGAATCAGTTATCGAATACTTACAAAACGAACTCAGGTAAGAAAGCGGCGCGTTGCGCCGCTTTCTTTTATTCTTCATCATAATCAGGATATTGCTCTGATGCTTTCCCCTTTTTATCGACAACCTTTGCTTTCTTGAATTTAGGATCAGGTTCTTCAATACTTTCTAACACCACATTAAATTCCCACCAGTCACCAAAGTCAAACACATAGGTAATGCGATCGCCAATCCCAATTTGCCAATCCCTAATCAAAACCTCATCAGTAGAAGGTGGATCTTGGGAATAAGGATGTGTGATACGTTGCTTACATCCTTGACGATCTTTATAGGTGAATTGATGCAGATGATCGTTATCGAAATTGAAAGCTTTCAGAATTGCCGAACTGAAATCATAGAGTGTTAGATTAGAAGGAATGGCAATCTTGCGCCACGCAGTTTTGAGCGACACCTTAAAAATAAATACACCATCTTTGGATTCAGCCTCAGGTAGCTGCAAATTTTTCTCCCATTCTGGGAATAGATCCAAAGCCTGAAATTCCTCTTGTAATATTTCTGTGGGTGTAGATTGCTGGACAACAACATCTACGCCAAGCAATCGCTCTTCTTCAAGTTCTTCTTCATATTCGAGAAACATTCCTCTCTGCCAATCAGTAGCATGCAACAAATGCATCAATGCCGTACCAAAAGGGAGTGGTTTAGCCTCGGTAATTCGCCATCCTTTTCCTGCTAGAGGCTCAGCATCTTTTACTTCAATAAATCCAAATAAATATAACAAAGCGACATTATGTAGCCTCAATTGTCTCAGCCAGTCTTCATCTTTGGAACTGGTGAAATTCAAACCTTTTGCAGGTAAATTGTTCCAAAAATTGAATATATACCACCAATCGTTCAAAGATCTACTTGCATTGTCCATAATGCCTTCATGAGCGTAGAAGATCCAGGTGGCAAGAAGATTGAAATACTTTTCGGTGTCGTTTAGCTCTTGCCATAACTGGAGAATTTGTGGATCGATTCGCAGTATATTCTTCTTTTTGTCTAATTGCACTTGTGCGATCGCAGAACTACGCAAAAGCAAATAGAGTCCATGAATATAAGGATAAGATTTTTGGCTAGGTCGCTGAAAGTCGATTTTGGTTGGGTGACTAAGGCGTTCATTGATATCTGCGAGATATTTTGGTGCGATCGCATTTTGATTGGCACTGACTTCAACCTTATGAAGTTGCAGAAACTCGATAAATGTCTCAAAATCCTGCACAATTGTATTTGGTTGATTAGTTGTGAATACTTGTTTGCTTAGTAATTGCTTTGATGATTCAGACAAAGGAGCTTTTTCTTGTTGTATTTCAGTTGGGAAGAGATTAAATAAATTAAACATAGTTTTCTATCTTTACAAAAATAGATTTGATTGATCTCTCGAAACGTTGTCCGTCCTACGGTATTTTTAGCTCAAATTAGAACGAATAGATTTATTAAAAGGGTTGTTTTGCAACTAATAAATCTATTGCGGTTCGTTTGATCGAGAATTGCTGTAACTAGGAGATTCTAACGAGTCATTTGGAGATACTTCTTCTGGATCTTTATCTTTATTAAAAGGAAGTAAATATCTCTGGATTTGCTTGCCAATTTTGTCGTTCCCAGACGTTTTCGATATAAAGGCTGTTGCACCCACAAATTTTGATCTAATCCGATCAACAAAAGTGTCATTACTAGTCAAAATTAGGATCGGCGTATCCTTAAACTCTGGTATGCGACGGATTTGGGTGCAGAGTTCATAACCACCAACAACAGGCATCACTAAATCTAAAATAACCATCTCTGGCTTGAGTTCAACTAGTAATGGCAATACATTGATAGGGTCTCGAATTCCCAGAAAACCAAATCCAAATCCTGAAACTATCTGTTCAATAGTGGCACAAACCTGATTGCTGTCATCGACGCAGGCTATGAGAGGACGTGCCATCAGGTCTGTTTTTTTCTGATTCTGGCTACTGTCTGGCAACTGAGTCGATTCATTTCTTAAAGATTCACTTGGAGAAAGCCCCGCAATGGGAGATTCAATATCGGCAACTTCCACTAGCCCGATCATGCCACGATGGTAATATGCCATTAGCGACTGCACAAGGTTCAGTAAGTCTTTCTTCATCCAAGTCGATAGCTCTCTCAGCGATCGCCTACCATCAAGAATTGTGATCAGCGTTTTGTAAGTGAGTTCTGAAGCTTCTTCCTTCAGTTGGGAAGGGCGCTTAATCCAAGGTGCAAGATTTGGCGAAAAATCGGCAATTCCAGCTTTTCGCCATGTTAACCATTCTTGATGGGCATAATCAATCGCATGTTCTGCATGGATCAGTGAAATCACTGGCGTAATCTCATCCTCAAAATCACAATAGTAAGTAATCTTTTCATTAGCTGCACATTGGATGATGTCAAACAATACTTCGTGAACAAAACCCTCAATAATAGGCGTGATTTGCTCACGACTTAAAACCATTCTTTTCATCAGGATTACCAGTACATGGTAATCCCATAGTCTAATTTCCTCGATTGTGCGGAAAGAGATTTTATTAAAATCTATCTGTAGCTTGTACTTACTAATCAGCCTGCGCCAACGCCGATGATGATGCACTCCCCCCGCAGCCCACACCAACCGACCATGACAGTAGTAGATGCTCCATTTGTAATCTTTGACACTATGTAGTTCCAGCTTGCCAGTAAACTGCTTGCGCCCATAGCCTCGCAACTGTTCAACGAGGCTATAAACGGCTAGATTATCTGTATCCATGTGTCATCTATACGTTTTAAATAAAGTTGAGTTTTTTAGCTTTAAACATGAAAAATCCATGTTTTTAAAGTCAAGATGAGTTTGCTAATCAAAAGCTTGCTCGCTATTAAAAATTCATTTTCTGCAAAACTATATTCAAAAGAATACAGCAATTATCATTGTCAAATCGTTTTTTTGATTTTCACCGATCAACTCTTGTAATTAAATTGATTTTGATTTTTAACTATGACAAAAGCAAACCCAAAAAGAGAGTTGCGGCGCGAAGTGCCACAACTCTCTTTTTTGGTTTGCTTTTGTCTTAACATAAGTGGTTATAGCTATAAAAATATATATAAGAGTAGATTTTATCAGAAATTATTTTTATATGGCGATTGGCGCTCTGATTATTTATGCCCGATTCTGTAGTATCTTGATTGAGACTTGGCGCTCAACATCTTGCAACTTTTAGGTTTATTCCATACCCATGTCGAAGTCATCTAAACCCAATAAATCTGCTAAACAAAAACAATCACCAATACTGATGTATATCGGCATTGGTGCGGCTGTGATTGCCGCAGGGGCTGGGGGTGCTTATTTCTATTTTAATCAGCGATCACAATCAATTAAAGGCATTTTGGGTGCGGCAGCGGCGATCCCCCAAGAGGCTCAAGTGGTGATGGCTTTTAATACTAAGTCTGAGCCTTGGAATAAACTAGCCCAATTTGGTACGCCCGCCTCACAAAAACTGATTGGTGAAGGGCTTACCAAATCTCCTCTAAATTCGTTATTAGTCCAGAGCAAAACTGAATATAGTCGCGATGTGCAACCTTGGTTAGAGGGGTACATCATTACAGCGCTTGTGCCTAATGCCGCGCAACCACAAGCGCCTGCGGCAACCTTAGTCATTGCCCCAACCCGCGATCGCAGTAAGTCCGAGGCTTTTTTGTCAAAATATCGTGGGGCTTTGACACAACAAGGCGCAAATTTTACCGCCAAGCAGTACAAAGATGTTACCTATTACGAGTCCCCCACAAAAGATCCCAATAACAGTGTGGTGACCGCTGATATTGGTGGGCAATATGTGGCGATCGCCACTAGTCCGCTCTTGATCCAACAGGCGATTGACACCTATAAAGGCAGCAATCCGTCCCTTGCGAAGAAGCCAATTTTTGCCAAAATTTATGGCGCTACCAATCAAACCAAAGTTGTAGAGCCATTACTACAGGTTTATCTAGATGGCGATGTTGCCCTAGAGTTTATTGGCTCTCAGGCTAATCTTAATCTTAACGAAGCAGCGATCGCGCAGTCAAAGCGAGAACTGGATGCAATGACTTTGACAGGCGGTACGCAAAAAGAAGGCTTGCGTTTTGAGATTAATACTTATCTCAAAAATGATAATTCTAATCCCCTAGCTAATAACGATGCGAAGGTTCTAAGTCTCTTACCACAGGAAACTTTCTTGTTGGTTTCGGGAGTAAATCTTTATCAGTCTTGGCAATCGCTAGTTCTCCAAGCCAAAGGAAATGCTAGTTCCGCTCAGCTGATCGAGCAGATTCGTAAGTCTGTAAAAGATAGTACGAAGCTTGATCTCGACCAAGATATTCTCAAATGGATGAACGGTGAATTTGCGATCGCGGCTATCCCCAACAATCAGGGCATTTTGGCAAATCCTGGGTTTGGATTTGTTGCGATCGCCCAAGCTAGTGATCAGAATGCTGCCAAAACCGCGCTTGACAAAATCGATAAGGTCGCACAAGTAAATTCTGGAGGGTTATTGCCCAAAGGAGTTGATCTAAAACCCAAACAAATTGGTGATAAATCGGTAATTGCTTGGGCGATCGGCAATACCAATGTGGCTACTCGCGGCACTTTAGATAATAATTTTGTTTTTTGGTCTATGGGCGATCTTGCCGATACCTTTGTTCCTAAGCCTGCTAAAAATTTGCCTGAAAGTAGTTCTTTCAAAATTCTAACTACAGATATTCCTAAGTCTAATGGCGGTTATTTCTATCTGAATATGACTACCGCTCTCTCCCTTGCCGATCGCCTTTTACCGCCTGAGGTGAAGTCAAATCCTAGTTTTACTGAAATTCGTTCTGTGCTAGATGCAATTAATGGCATTGCCGTTACATCCACGAATGTTGATGCCAAGACAACCCGCTTAGACTTCTTATTTACGCTCAAACCCACCCCAGGCAACTAACACCAAAGCACAAAATGGCGTAGCCATTTTGTGCTTTTAAAACCTTTACTAAGTTTGGTTTTAAAAGCACAAAAGTGTCGTCTCACTTTTGTGAATTGGTATAGAAATAATGCACAGCTCATTGCGCTGCAACTCATTGCTCCTAAAAATGTCATTTTTTCAAGGCTAGCAGAAAGTAAAATATTGAAGATACTCAATACCTTACTTAATTACCTTTAACAAAAAATGGTTACCACAGTCCCCGATACCAAATCCGATACTAGCGCCCGTGATCTATTTCAGGCTGCTTACGAAAACCGTTATACATGGGACAGCAATTTCCCAGGATTAACTGCCGATGTCTCCGTAGCAATCGATGGCGTAGCCCGCACTGGCAAGGTAAGTATTAAGCCAGATCTATCCGTCGAAGTGAGCATGGATGAGCCACAACTAATTGATCGCACCACCCGCACCCCTAGCGGCGAAGAAAAGACGGTTTCTGTGGATGAGGGTCAAGAATGGCTATACAACCAATTGCGCGATGTAGTAACCCATCGCAAGCGCAAAACCTTTGAAGAAGCTCACGGTAAATCAGCGTTTAACCTTGGTGCAGCCGATGAGTCAGGAGCCGTAGAAATCTTGGTTACTGGTGATTCGATGGGATCAAACTACAAAGTACGTGGCAAAGAGATCTCAATGGTCAGTCGCGTCATGGGACGTATTGGCTTCGTGATTAATCATCTTGGACATTTAGACACTGGCGAAGGTTATATTTCTTCTCTCTATACGGCAGTATTCCGTAATCCGATGAATGATGAGATTGTTCGTCAAGCTCGTTTTGAAGATATATACGAAAAATTGGGTAATTACTATGTGATGACCAAGCAAATCGTTCAATCTAACGAGCAAGGCAATACCAAAAACTATGAAATTACTTTTAGTAATATTCATCTCCTAGGCTAAAGTTCAATCTGTGTAAAAACCTACTGAGCAAGGGTTTTACAAAGGCTGAATAAGGGGCTAAATTTAGCCCCTTGCCTGTTCTGAAAATAGTAATTATGGCGACAATTATGAGAGCCGATCTGGAACGGTTATTAATTTCGGAAGCGGAACTATTGCAGTTGACAGGGTTTAATCGCCAACAGATTTTGCCATCAATGGATTTAACCCCGCGACAGATCAAGATCCAGCGTGTAATCGCATTGGGAATTTCTGGGATTAACTTTATCTCATTTGCTAGTATTTTTGTACCGCCATTAAGGATCGCGGGAATTATCTTTTTGCTAGGGTTGACATTGGGGGCAGTGAGTTTAGCAATCGAATTTGTCGAAGTAACTGTACTTTTCTTTTGTGTTTCTTTAGGCGCAGCTATTTTTTCACTATATGTCTTAACAGGAGCACCATTAGGTATAGTTTTACTATGTCTTGGATTTGCGATCGCTAGTGGGCTTTTGGCTTTATTGCTGATCAGATTAATAGTTCAACAATGGCGAAAGTCAAAAAATGCTCATCGACAAAGAGGTATTCCATCAGTTATTTTGCGCCTATTTAAGGAAGTTGATAAATGCAATAAAACCATCTGCGATATTGATGTATTTGATCAGCTACAAGATGCAGGAAATCCGATTAAATTAGAGTCGAGAGAATCAGCGATCGCAGCTTTGAGAATGACGCGCAATGATATTGTGCGAGCATTAAAAACTGAACGGATTTTACGCGAACATCCAGACTTTCATCCTGATCGGTTTGATATTGATTTAAATGCATTTGAAGCCATCCAGATCAATAATCGTGCGAAGGAATATGGGCGGATTTTTGATGCGACTGTACAAATAGCGATCGATGTGCAGAAGGCGATGACTGAACTACAAGAATCAACCTCAGATTTTTATTAAAAGAGAGTTGCAGTACATCGCGCCACCACTCTCTTTTGGTTTTTTTGAGCTTTATTTAGTTAAAATAGGGAAATACCTACAAATGCCTAAATGTCTCTATGAAAGATACCAAAAATGAAAACGCTACTTTAGATGAAGATGAGCTATTTCGTTTGGGGGGTAAAAAGTCAAATTTTGTGATTACACCTGCGGAAGTTCGATATCACCATATTAAGGTTGAAGATTTGGATAAGCCTGTAGCGGCGATTACCTACAACAATTCCACTTATAGCCTATTTCGTGCTAGCTTTGACTGGTCAGAAGTAGAAAAAATAACGAATCGTCTTTCGGCTGCCTATGTGATTACAGTCATTAAAAAAGGTTGGGCAATTTGGGTGTTTGAATACTAAATAAACCAGGGGGCATTGTATCCTTAGGTTTTATTTTGATTTAACTGCGTTGTTCTTGAATTTCTGACAAAGCTTGTTCAAAATCCTCATTTGTAATTCGCAGATTTTCAATCAGATTAGAACCATCTCGCTGATGACGACGAATAGCAAAAATGGCGGCGCGGTTGCTCAGGAAGGCGAGATCGGCTCCGTTCCAATTGTCTGTATGTTCTGCCCAACCCTCTAAATTGAGATTTTCTGCAAGGGGGCGATCGCGGTTATGCACTTCTAAAATTGAACTCCGACTATCGCGATCGGGTAAATCCACCATCATATGCAGCTCAATGCGACCAGATCGCAATAGCGCAGGATCGATCGACTCGCGGCGATTGGTTGCGCCAATTACTAATAGTCCCTCAGCAGATTGCAAGCCGTCAAGTTCTGTAAGTAACTGACCAATTACGCGATCGCTTACGCCGCTATCGCCTTGATAGCTTCCTCTTGCAGGTGCAAGCGTATCGATTTCATCAATAAAAATCACGCAGGGAGCAGCCAGCCTTGCTTGGGAAAATAACTGTCTGATTGATTGTTCGGAAGCACCGACCCATTTTGTCATTAGTTCGGAACCTGCAACAGAAATGAAATTAGCTTGGGCTTGAGTAGCGATCGCCTTGGCGAGTAGAGTTTTGCCAGTTCCTGGGGGTCCATAGAGCAGCACGCCTCGTGGAGCCTTGGCGTGAGTATGGGCATATAGAGCGGGATCAACCAAAGCACCTGCTACGGCTTCTTGAAGGGTTTGTTTAATCTTGGTAAGTCCACCAATTTCTGACCACTGGACTTTGGGAACTTGAATTTGCAGCGATCGCAACACAGCGGGTTGAACTTGCTTGAGCGCAAATTCAAAATCATCACGATTCACATCTAGATGATCAGGAATATCGGCAACACTTGTCACCTGCCGACGCAGAGCATTAGTTGCCGCCACTTGGCACAATCCTTTAATATCAGCTCCTACATAGCCATAGGCACGATCGGCGATATCCTCCAAATCAACATCACTAGTCAAAGGCATTGATCGCGTATGAATTTCTAAGATTTCACGACGGGCTTTGCGATCGGGGATTGGGAAAATAATTTCACGATCGAATCTACCGGGACGACGCAGAGCAGGATCGATCGCATCTGGACGATTGGTGGCTGCTAGCACAATCACGCCTTTAGTTTCCGCAAATCCATCCATTAAGCCTAATAACTGCGCAACTAGTCGCTTCTCAACTTCTCCTTCTACATTTGCGCGATTGGGAACGAGAGCATCAATCTCATCGATAAAAATCAAACAGGGTGAAGATTTTACAGCCTTCTCAAAAACCTGTCTTAGGCGAGTTTCTGCTTCTCCATAGTATTTACTAATGATTTCTGGCCCAACGATCGCAATGTAATTTACACCCAACACATTGGCTAACGATCTCGCCGTGAGGGTTTTACCTGTCCCAGGGGGACCAACTAGTAATACGCCCTTGGGTGGTTCTAGCCCCAATTTTGCTAAGACATCGGGACGCTTGAGAGGAATTTCGACTAAATCGCGTAATTGCGCTAAGGTATCACCTAAGCCACCCACTAGTTCAGCGATCGCTAGAGGTTTTTCGTTGGGAGAAATATCTTTTGGCGGCTCAGGTTTGACGACATGAGGAGATGTAACTTCGCGATCTCCACCTGATGTAGTTGCGGCACGCGGCGATCGAGGAATATTACCTCGTCGGGGAATACTTGATAAGGGGCGCGAAGTAACATTTACCTCGGTATGAATTTCGCCAGATTTTTGCTTCTCGTCTAATTTTTGGGCAAGATCGATGAGTTGATCGAGATTGAGTAACTGCTTGACATCATCTACCAGAGACTCAAATCCCTCGACTTTAAAGGCAAATTTGTCTTTAAAACTATCTTTGTCATTACTCATCGATGCTGCTTCCTATTAATAATCTTCTATGCGGCGATTACATTCTATGTTAGCGCTGATTCTAACTCTGATTGAGGTGCGATCGCATCAGCATAAAGTAGAAGCGGAGGTAACTTCGCTCAAACAAGTAACAAAATAAAGATCATGATCGCCAATATCCCTACACCCAATCTATGCCATGTTTTCGTCTATGGCACGCTCAAGCCAAATGAAGCTAATTACGACCAATATTGTGCTGGCAAAGAGATCTCTGTACAACAGGCGATCGCCTATGGTGAATTGTTTGCGCTGCCGATGGGTTATCCTGCGATGATTTTAGGAGATCGGCAAATTCATGGATATTTACTCTCATTTCCTAATGTCAGCATTTTGAACTCACTAGATCAATTAGAAGATTATCAGTGCGATCGCGCTACTTCTGAGAATTTATATAATCGCTATGAGATAGAAGTTTTTGATTTGGAAGGGAATTCTCTTGGCTTTGCTTGGGCATATTTTATGACTTCGCTGCAAATGAGCGAATTTGGAGGTGTCGCTCAAATCGATGGATGTTGGAGTGGAAAATAAAGATTAGCGGCGCGAAGCGCCGCAAATCTTTATTTCTATTAGAACAAGTCTAAGTCAGTCACAGCACCTTTACTGCTTGTCGAAACCAGTTTGGCGTATTTTGCCAAAACTCCTTTGGTATATCGAGGAGCAGGAGGTTTCCAATTCGCACGACGAGTAGTCAGTTCCTCATCGCTGACATTGAGTTGAATCAAGCGCTGATGTGCATCAATCGTGATGGAATCGCCTTCATTTACTAAGGCGATCGCACCACCCACAAAAGCTTCAGGTGCAACATGCCCAACCACCATTCCATAAGTACCGCCAGAGAAACGCCCATCCGTAATCAGAGCAACAGAATCACCCAAACCAGCGCCAATAATCGCACTGGTTGGCGCAAGCATTTCACGCATACCGGGTCCACCCTTTGGTCCCTCGTAGCGAATTACTAATACATCCCCAGAATTAATCTTGTTAGCGAGAATTGCCCCAAGACAATCTTCTTCCGATTCAAAAACACGGGCTGGGCCAGTAATGATTGGATTCTTGACACCAGAGATTTTTGCGACTGCCCCTTCTAAGGCAAGGTTTCCTCTGAGAATCGAGAGATGTCCTTGTTTGTACATAGGACGATCCCAAGGACGGATAACATCTTGATCGGCACGAGGTTCAGCAGGAATATCTTTGAGAAGCTCTTCGACAGTTTGCCCTGTGATCGTGATGCAGTCGCCATGAAGTAATCCATGAGTTAAGAGCATTTTCATCACCTGAGGGATCCCCCCTGCTTTATGGAGGTCAGTTGCAACGTAACGCCCCGATGGCTTGAGGTCGCAGAGAACAGGAACATTCTCACGGATACGCTCGAAGTCATCAAGGTTCCACTCCACACCTGCGGAATAGGCGATCGCTAAAAAGTGCAAGACCGCGTTCGTCGAGCCGCCTACTGCCATGACCACAGAAATCGCATTTTCAATCGATTTACGGGTGATGATGTCACGGGGTAACAAATTATTGCGAATCGCGTTGACTAAAACAGTGCCAGCCAGCTCGGTATTAGCGGCTTTTTCGGGTGCAACAGCCGACATGGTCGAGGAATACATCAAGCTCATGCCCATGGCTTCAAATGCTGAAGACATGGTGTTAGCGGTATACATGCCACCACAGGAGCCAGCTCCAGGACAAGCATTGCGCTCAACTGAGTTGAGTCTGACTTCGTCAATTCGACCAGCACTATATTGACCAACGGCTTCAAAAGAACTAACTACAGTCAAATCTTCACCATCAAGATGTCCAGGTTCAATTGTGCCACCATAGACAAATAAAGCGGGAATGTTCATTCTTGCCATTGCGATCATCGCCCCTGGCATATTCTTGTCACAGCCCCCGATCGCCAAAACGCCATCCATACTCTGACCAGTGCAAGCAGTTTCGATTGAGTCTGCAATCACATCACGGGACACAAGTGAATATTTCATCCCCTCAGTTCCCATGGAGATCCCATCACTGATCGTGATCGTGCCAAAAACTTGGGGCATCCCATTAGCAGCGCGAATTCCTGCTTCAGCGCGGATTGCTAAAGGTGCAATCCCCATATTGCAAGGGGTAATTGTGCTGTGGGCGCTTGCCACACCGACAATAGGTTTAGTAAAATCTGAGTCTTGGAAACCAACAGCGCGTAACATAGCGCGGTTAGGCGATCGCTGAACGCCTTCGGTAATTGCACGACTTCTGCGATTGTCGGACATAATTCACATCTCTGTTATTAGCTTAATCAACTAAAACATTTTAGAATTTTTAGACACTAGAATAATCATCTTGGACTATCGGCAATTACCAAATGCAACTTCAAACGCAATTTCCCAAGCACTTGTCGGATCGTTTGCCAACTCGTTTCAATCGTCGTGCTGCCCTTGGAGCTACTGTCTTGACCATCGGACTTGTTCTCCATGGTTGTGGAGAAAGTAAAATTTCCCAATGTAACAAAGTTGTTACTATTGCCAACAAAACCACTGCTCTGGCAATTCCTAAGGATATTGCTGGCTTTGTGCCATTAGCCTCAAATATTGATCAAATTCGTACAGAAATTCAAGCGATCGCAGTTCAAGATGCAAAGCTTAAAGAATTGCAAACACAATTATCAGGAGTTTATGGGGATACGTCTCAAGCTTTAAAGGGTCAAGTCAAAGCATCCGAGGCTAAAGATCCCAATGCGATGAATAAAGCTAAGCAAGATTTGGAAAACGCATCAAAGAAGGAAAGTGAGATTGTCGATCAGATCAATATGCTGTGTAGCAAATAATCGCCACAAAAAAACCGCACAAAATGCGGTTTTTTTGTGGAATTTTAAACTTGTGCTTGCCAAGCTTGATCGACGGACTCGAGCATTTTTTGCCGTTCTCGCTTCCACAATTTTTTTAGGTCATCACTATAGCCCAATATTAAATAAGGAAAGCGAGCAAAAAGTTCTTTTAACAGCAACTCTACATCATTCTCATTTGGACAAGGACAGGCATACTCTTTGCCTTGGCGATCGTGCAATGCCACACTATAAAATTTGCCATACTTAGTAGAAGTCACCTTTTTGTAAGCCCAAACTAACTGGTCGATTTTAATTGCGTTCATGTCAACGTTCTTAAGCTGTAGTAGCCAAGAGCGAGTTAGTTGGTTATTCCCAATCGTAATCGTATTAATTCCTGAACTTGCCTCTGTATCTATTTCTTGGATCAGAGTTTGCCAATCACCCAGCTTTGCTAGACGCTTGCTAATTGGGTGATTGCCAAGATTCGATCGCCAGCGTATTGCGGATATGATTTTCCACAGGCTAAATAATGAGATCGGCACTCCAAATAGCAAGGCAAAATAACCAACAGCACGATAATCACCTGTATCCAGAATAAATGGCAGAAATGTTCCCTTGAGTGTAGAACTCTGAGATTCAATTGGATCGACAATTCTACTTTTAACTTCGCTGGAAATATCTGACAGACCACCAGTAACTTGAGTGCTGTTGGCACTGACTCCAGACTTCACCAAAAGAATGCGTTTGTTTAGTTTCAGCGTTTGATACTTAGCAGACACAGACTCACTAACAGTTTGACCAGTGCTACGACGCACTCTTTTGGTAATTTGTTGAACACCAGTATCATCGATTGCATTCCCCTTGACTGTAATAAACTGTTGCAAACTATCATCGAGGGATTTTATCTCCTCTAATTTTTTTACATCAACTGGAAAAGGTCCAAGAGCAAAGTTATACAAGTAGCGATACTGCCAACCTGCAATGCCTATCAAAGCTGCCATTAATATCCCATTAGATATTAATAAATTGCGGCTTTTTAGCAGCACTTGTTTGCCGATAATAGTATTGAACATGATTATTTTCTCTAACGTTTAGTTACAGCAAATTGAGGATTAACTAACTTCAAGATCTTTTATTCCAATGCAAAGCACCAAAACAATTAAGTCTTTTGTAATGGCTTTTATCTTGCTGACAACTTTAAAACTTATTGGTATTAAAGTTGGAGCTGAAATTAATTATTTTCGAGTGTAAGACAACTCGTAGAAAAACAAATCTGTGTTGCAAATTTTGAAACAGCTCCCATCATAAAACTGTGGGTTTGGGGCAAAGCCCCAAACCCACAGTTTTATGATTCGGTATAACGGCGAAGATTTTCAAACCAAGTAAGTAATAATTCCTGACATTCTCGTTCGCGAACACCCGCGATCACCTCCAATTTATGAAAGGAAACAGGACTATCGGGCAAATTTGCTACTGTGCGAATGGCTCCTGCCTTCGGTTCATCAGCACCATAGACCAAAGTATTGACCCGCGCTTGCAAAATTGCCCCCGCACACATCGGACAAGGCTCTAAAGTCACATATAATGTGCATCCGTTCAAATGCCAATCTTTCCATCCCCGCGCTGCCTCACGAATTGCCACAATTTCCGCATGGGCAGTAGGATCTTGATCGCGCTCTTTGCGATTTACGCCAGTCGCGATCGCCTCTCCCAGACTATTCACAATTACTGCCCCCACAGGTATTTCTCCCGCCGCCCCTGCATCTTTGGCGAGTGCGATCGCCCGATCCATCCAAATTTGATGTAATTCTAAATTTTTCATTGCACCCAGATTATCAAAACCCCACACTAACGGCCGCACTTTGTGCCGCCGATAATTTTTGGGTTTAATGTTACATTTGCTGCCATTCTTTTGCAAAATGGTATTAGTCCTGAATTGAGTCTTCTATGTCCCTAGAACCGATCGCTTTAACCACACCACTTTTTTACGTCAACGATCGCCCACATATTGGTAGTGCCTACCCCACAATCGCTGCCGACGCTTTTGCACGGTTCTATCGCCTCAAAGGACATCCTGTCATGTTTGTGACAGGTACTGATGAACATGGACAAAAGATTCAGCGCACTGCCGAAAAAAATAATTTATTACCTCAAGAGCATTGCGATCGCACCGTTGCCGAGTTTTATTCACTTTGGGAAAAGTTTAATATTCGCTTCGACAGCTTTACACGCACCACTGCACCCAAACATCAAGCGATCGTTAATGAATTTTTTCAACGAGTTTATGATGCAGGTGATATTTACTTAAATCAGCAAAAAGGTTGGTATTGCGTTGCTTGCGAAGAATTTAAAGAAGAGCGCGAACTCCCCGAAAGCCATCATTGTCCGATCCATACCAATGTAGTCTGCGAATGGCGTGATGAACCAAACTATTTCTTTCGTCTCTCCAAGTATCAAGACGCACTTGATCAATTTCAAGTAGATAACCCTGACTTTATTCAACCCGAGAGTCGCCGCAATGAAGTTCTTGGCTTTATGAAGCAAGGGTTACAGGATTTCTCAATTTCCCGTGTCAATCTTGATTGGGGATTCCCGATCCCCACCGATCCCACCCATACAATTTATGTTTGGTTCGATGCTTTGCTTGGTTATGTCACTGCTTTGCTCGATCCTGATGATGAGCCGACCCTCGAAAATGCCCTCAAATATTGGTATCCCTTCAATTTACATATTATTGGTAAGGACATCCTTCGGTTTCATGCAATTTACTGGCCAGCGATGCTCATGTCGGCAGGATTGCCTCTGCCAAAGCGAGTTTTTGGTCATGGTTTGCTGACAAAAGATGGACAAAAAATGGGGAAAACCTTGGGCAACACCATTGATCCCTACGATCTTGTTGAACGCTATGGTGCAGACCCAATTCGCTACTATTTCCTCAGAGAAATTGAGTTTGGCAAAGATGGCGACTTTAACGAAGAGAGGTTTATTGCGATCGTCAATGCTGATCTCGCTAATAGTCTTGGCAATTTACTCAATCGTAGTCTTGGTATGGCAAACAAATATTGTCAGCAAACTATACCTACCTATGATCCTAGTGTTCGCACTGAATTTTCCGACCTAATCCGACCCATTATCGACCAAGCTACATCTTTAGGCGATCGCGTAGCAATTGATTATCAAAATCTCAACTTTCGGGCAGCGTGCGAAAAAATTCTTGAGCTAATCTGGAATTGCAACAAATTAATTGATGAAACTACTCCTTGGAAACAGTTTAAAGCTGGCAAACAAAAAGAAGTTAATGAAACTTTATATACCCTTCTCGAGTCTGTACGGATTGCTGTTTATCTACTTTCGCCGATCACCCCTCACCTGAGTATTGCAGCTTATCAGCAATTGGGATTAAATTTTGATGAAGCTTCTCCACCTGATTGGAGTCATACAAATTGGGGAATACTACAAGCAAATCATCCCTTATCAAACCCAACACCGATCTTCCAACGTATTGAAACTACTTAGGTTTTATCCATTTTGCTTATTAATTTTCAATGATTAAATTTCGAATCTTTTGACTCTTAAAACCACTAAAGCCTACTCCTCTGAGTATATTTACTTATGGTGTATAATATTTGTTAAGTCATAGTGATAAATTGTTTATTATTATCGCTTTATTATAAAAAGTCGCTTTATATTTTTAAATTCACTTTATATTTATTGTAAATTCATTTTTTTTAATATCCTTGGGATAAGGCTAACTTTCTTATTTTAAAGATTACTTTTAACCTCCGTCGTTAGTCATAAATAAACTACGCGACAGTTTATTAAAAAGTTTTAAGAGGTTCTTCTGAATTAGGTAAACGAATTAGGTAAACACTTAGGACGGTTTTAAGTATCAATGCTAATACCAAAGCTTCATCCCACGGCACTAGATAATAAACGTTCTATAGGAAAAAACATGTTACCTTTTGAGCAAGATTCGGGCTTTAAAGCGGATCAGATTTTAGAAAATCGAGGGCGAGTTGCTATTTTCATTGATGGCTCCAACCTTTTCTATGCCGCTCTCCAACTGGGGATCGAAATCGATTATACCAAGTTGCTATTATGTCTTACCGATGGCTCGCGGTTATTACGAGCCTTCTTCTACACAGGTGTTGATCGCACTAATGAAAAGCAACAAGGGTTCCTGTTGTGGATGCGTCGTAATGGCTATCGAGTCATTTCTAAAGAACTTGTACAGCTACCTGATGGCTCCAAAAAAGCCAACCTTGATGTTGAAATTGCTGTGGATATGATGGCCCTAATCGGCTCCTATGACACGGCTGTACTGGTAAGCGGTGATGGGGATCTTGCCTACGCAGTTGACGCAGCAAGCTATCGAGGTGTTCGCGTTGAGGTTGTCAGTCTGAGATCAATGACCAGCGACCATTTGATTAACGTTGCCGATCGCTATGTTGATCTTGAAGCAATCAAAGAAGATATCATGAAAATATCGCGACCTCAATCGCCCAGCAATATGCCCAATGCCTCACCATCGATCGCTAATTACAACTATCGTCCGATCTCTGGAGTTGCATCCATAGACAGCGATCGGGACAACTAGCTGTCATCTATAATTCATCTTTGCAAATTACTAGCAATTTAGGAATAATCTTAATCAGTTCTAAAAAATATTGACAGAAGTTGCCATTGTCAATATATTATAGAGTTCGCTGTAAAATATTACGTCTTCGTAATTTGCTTCTGTCGATTGTAGCTAACCCACTGCATAGAACTAATGCTCTCGCGAAGATCGTGTTGTACAGCCATCCGCCCAAAAAGTTGCTGACGAGATTCCTGAAAAGGATGATCAGCAAGTGCTTTTAGGGCAAACATAACATTGAAAACTGACAACAAATTGGGAGACTTATAGTGGCTCGCATTGCAGGAGTAGACCTTCCGCGTGACAAGCGCATCGAAATAGGACTAACGTACATATACGGAATCGGTCTAACTAGCGCCAAAAAAA
The DNA here is from genome assembly GCF_006937785.1 of Pseudanabaena sp. UWO311. Classification (GTDB taxonomy): domain Bacteria; phylum Cyanobacteriota; class Cyanobacteriia; order Pseudanabaenales; family Pseudanabaenaceae; genus Pseudanabaena. The sequence goes on along the minus strand of NZ_SJEE01000002.1, from coordinate 158,889 downwards.
TCTTAGCAGCTACCAAAATAAACCCTGATACACGGGTTAAAGAACTTACTGATCCTGAAGTAACAACTTTGCGTCAAGAGGTAGAATCCAACTTTCAAGTTGAAGGCGATCTGCGTCGTCTCGAAGGTTTAAGCATCAAACGCCTAGTAGACATCGGTTGCTACAGAGGTCGTAGACATCGTATGGGGCTTCCTGTCCGTGGACAACGTACTCGCACCAATGCGCGTACACGCCGTGGCGGTCGTCGTACTGTCGCAGGTAAGAAGAAGGCTCCAGGTAAGAAGTAAGTTAAGGATTAATACGAAACAATGGCTCGTCAAACAACTCGTAGAACTGGCGCACGTAAGAATAAGCGCAATGTCCCTAATGGAGTCGCTTACATCCAGTCTACTTTTAACAACACTATCGTCACGATCGCAGACACCGTAGGTGATGTCATCTCTTGGTCTTCGGCTGGTGCTAGCGGCTTTAAAGGCGCAAAGAAAGGCACTCCATTTGCAGCGCAAACTGCGGCTGAATCCGCTGCTAGAAGAGCAATGGAACAAGGAATGCGTCAAGTTGAAGTAATGGTTACAGGTCCTGGATCTGGCCGCGAAACCGCAGTGAGAGCTTTGCAAGCTGCTGGTCTAGAGATCACCCTCATTCGTGACATTACCCCAATCCCTCACAATGGCTGCCGTCCTCCAAAACGCAGACGTGTGTAATCAATTACGAATTAGAAATTACGAATTAAAACAATAAAACTGTAAAAAATTCGTAATTCGTAATTCGTAATTTTTCAATTCTCTAATTTCACCTTTGATTTTCGTTTACTCTTGCAGACTAAGTCGGTACAAATATGGCACAGTTTCAGGTTGAGTGCGTTGCATCCCACACAGAAAAAGACAATAGCCAGTACAGCCAATTTGTTCTGGAACCACTAGATCGGGGGCAAGGCATTACCATTGGAAATGCGCTCAGACGGGTATTGCTCTCCAATCTTGAGGGTGCGGCCGTCACTGCTGTTCGCATTGCTGGTGTCAACCATGAATTTGCGACGATTCCTGGCGTACGGGAAGACGTTTTGGATTTGATGCTCAACCTTAAGGAGCTAGTGCTGAAGTCTTATAGCTCAGCACCACAGATCATCCGTTTGGTAGAGCGCGGTCCAAAGCTAGTTACGGCTACCAGTTTTCATTCTTTGCCATCGGATATCGAGATTGTTAATCCTAACCAATACATCGCCACTCTTAGTGAAGGTGCAACATTGGAGATGGAACTTACGATTGAGCGTGGTAAAGGCTATCGTTCGGTAGATCGTTCTAAGGAAGACCATAGTTCTCCTATTGATACGCTCAAGATCGACGCTGTGTTTATGCCTGTGCGCAAGGTCAAATATGAGATTAAGGACGCTCGGATCGGTGATGCGATCAATAAAGAGAGTCTCTTAATTGATATTTGGACAAACGGCAGCATTACGCCTCAAGAAGCGCTTAGCCAAGCCGCTAGCGTATTAGTGAATTTGTTCTCACCCTTGCAAGAAATCACTCTTGCGCCCTCACTGCCTCAAGAACGTGATGAGCAAGATGAGACTAAGCAAATTCACATTGAAGAATTGCAACTGTCAGTCAGAGCATACAACTGCCTCAAACGAGCACAGATTAACACTGTTGCTGATTTGTTGGAATATACCCAAGACGATTTACTGGAAATCAAAAACTTTGGGCAAAAGTCGGCTGAGGAAGTTATGGATGCCCTCAAACAGCATCTTGGTTTAACCTTAACTGAGTCCAAGGCTTCTAAAATTCTGTAGAAAGGCTATCTTTTAAACTCTTTTACATAAAGAGTTTGGTTTCATATTCATCTAGTACACACCTATGCGTCACCGTTGTAAAACCCCCCAGCTTAACAAGGCTGCCGATCAGCGCAAAGCTCTCCTACGGGCTTTGACCACTGAGCTAATCCTCAGAGGCGAAATTAAGACAACCAGAGCTAAGGCTGATGCTGTTCGTTCCAATGTCGATCACATGATCACTTTGGCTAAAGACGGCTCTCTTCACGCTCGTCGTCAAGCGATCGCCTATTTATACGATATTTCGGTTAAAGATGGCGAACCAGTTAGCGATCGCCCTCAAACCAAGACCAAGCAAGAACAATTACCTGAAGAAGAGCGCGTAACTACCTTGGTTGACTTGTTGTTCACCCAAGCGAAAGATCGCTATGCTGAGCGCAATGGTGGCTATACACGTATTGTCCGCACGGTAAGCCGTCGCGGTGACAATGCTGAAATGGCAATCTTGCAACTCGTATAAAAGACCTGAAGAGGCTTGAAGATGTTCTCTGCTGACTCTGAGTCTCCCCGTCGAATTGCTTTAGTTATTCAATATCTAGGCACTCATTTTTACGGGTGGCAAAGACAGCCAAATCATCTCAGTGTGCAGCAAACGATTGAAGAAGCGATCGCTAAGATTTGCGGAAAAGCAACCGTTTTGCATAGTGCAGGTAGGACAGATACTGGCGTTCATGCTGCGGCTCAAGTAGCCCATTTTGATACGTCAAGTTTGATACCTCCTCATCGTTGGGCAAAGGTACTTAACAGTTATTTGCCCGAAGGCATCTTGATCTGTGGTTCTACGGAAGTGGCTGCTGACTGGCACGCAAGATTTTCGGCAACATGGCGACGTTATCGTTACACGATTTACACTGCTGCGATTCCGAATTTATTTGTCAAGCCGTTTAGCTGGCACTACTACCACGATCATCTTGATGAAAAGCTGATCCATCAAGCCTTACAGCCAATGTTAGGCGAACAGGATATGGCAGCATTTCAGAGGGCTGGTTCGAGTCGTCCTCATAGTCGTCTTGAGCTTCAAGAAGCTATATGTTGGCGAGATGGAAATTTTGTCCATGTGGAATTCCAAGCAAGCGGCTTTTTGTACGGCATGATTCGTTTGTTAGTAGGGCAATTAGTCGATGTTGGACGTTCTCGTCTAAGTATCGAAGCCTTTACGAGCATATGGAAAGAAAAACGTCGTCTTGAAGTCAAGTATGCCGCTCCACCGCAAGGACTATGCTTATTGGCGATCGGCTATGCTGATCATCCGTTTGCTGAGTTCGCATCGCGCAAGCAAACATTAGGCTTAAATGACAACCATGTAATTACATTGGTTTGAAGTTTAAAGGCTAATGTGCTGCAATCTTACAAGTTTGATAGAAATATTTCATGAAAATATTTCACAGATAAATCTCATAGATAAATCTCGTTTGTAGAGAAACTAATGACTACAACTACACTTACTCCCAATAAAAGCTACTTACCTAAAGATCCTGATCGCAAATGGTATGTCATTGATGCGGAAGGTCAACGCCTAGGAAGACTTGCTAGCGCGATCGCGATTATCTTGCGCGGCAAAAATAAGCCCATCTATACGCCCCACCTAGATACGGGTGATTTTGTCGTTGTCATCAACGCCGAAAAAATTGAGGTGACTGGGAAAAAGTCCACCCAAAAGTTATACAGAAGACATTCTGGTCGCCCAGGTGGGATGAAGGAAGAAACCTTTGATAAGGTAATCGCTCGCGTTCCTGAACGTATTCTTGAACATGCTATCAAGGGTATGCTGCCTAAGAATACTCTTGGTCGCCAGCTTTTCACCAAGCTCAAGGTCTACAAGGGTGCTAGCCATCCTCATGAGGCACAGCAGCCTGAAACCTTGGTAATCAATACCATTCCATCTCAGAAGTAGGAGAAATAACCGATGTCAGATACTGAACGTTCAAATCGTGCTGTGTACTGGGGAACTGGTCGTCGTAAAAAAGCGATCGCCCGTGTCCGTCTTGTTCCAGGCGAAGGCAAAGTCGTAATCAACGGTAAAGCAGGAGATTTGTACTTGCAATTTAACCCCACATATATTGCTGGCGTTAAAGCTCCTTTGGAAACTTTGGGCTTGGAAAATGAGTACGATGTTTTGGTCAATGCTCATGGTGGCGGTGTAACTGGTCAAGCTGACGCAATCCGCTTAGGTGTTGCTCGTGCATTGTGTGAACTTGCTCCCGAAAATCGTAAACCTCTCAAGGTTGAAGGCTACATGACTCGCGATCCCCGTTGTAAGGAACGTAAGAAGTATGGTCTTAAGAAAGCTCGTAAAGCTCCTCAATACTCGAAACGGTAATCGTTTACCTCAAATAAAAAGCCTCGCAATGCGAGGCTTTTTATTTATAAGGATATGAGATGCGGCGCTTCGCGCCGCATCTCATATCCTTATAGTTTTTCAATGCCGCGATCTAAAACTTCGTAATAAAGGGGCAAATATCCTGATTTAATGCCGCCATCTTCCTTTGCTTTGTCTAAATTACCGCGCAAAGTATGACTATTGTGTACGCTGTAAATTTCATAGCGATCGCCTATAAATACATAATCAGCAACATCGGTAAACTCTTCACCTTTGACTAGCTGCCAGAGATCATTGACATAAACAAAATGATAATCTGCTAGATCTGGACTTGAAGATGGACGCTCTACAGCCGCAGAGATTTCAGCAGTATAGTGGGGATTATTATTTGTTGGGGGGACAACTTTACTAGTGACGTTGCGATAGAAACAGCTTTCGTTGTAGCAAAACCTGAGTTTTGCCATTTTGTTTTTAATGTTTTCAAAGCGCTCAACAATCTGAGATGAGGAAGGTTCGGTTGCCGCTGATACTTTGAGTGCAAAAGCACTTGAGAAGGTTATGCCAAGGCAAATTAGGCAGACAAAAAAAATATTGGCAAGCGATCGCCATTGTTTACTGGACATAAAGCGCATTGTTATTAAAACTATATAGCAATCCTAATTCATTTGTAGTTTTCTGTGTTTGAGAGAGAGCTAACACCAATTTACAAAATTGTGGCGACGCTTTCGAGAATTAAAAACCAAACCCAGTAAGTGTTATAGCAAAACGCTTTGGCTACGATATTTGTCAAAACGTTTACAACCCTTATCACTGAAATCCGAAACACAAAGAATCTATTGAACGTGTTCAAACATAACAAGTTCAATAGATTTTTTGTGGTTTTAAAACCTAAAATATATACAGCATATACAGCTATAGCCTTTTGCATATTGGCAACTAAAAAATAATCACAGTAAAACAAAAGACGGGTGGCGGTGCTTTGCACCGCCACCCGTCTTTTGTTTTTTTTCTAAGATTTATATCTCTAAGATGATAGAGCTGCTGACTTTTTGGCTATGAATAGCTCAACTTCTTTCAATTTCAAAAACATTTCGTCAATAAGCTCTAATGCTTTTTTTGAATCTTGCGAGTGATTTAAGTCTTCAAGCTGTAGTGCCAAAGCCTGCACTTGAAAAGCACCAACATTGCTACTAGCACCTTTAAGGTGATGAGCCTCTCCCATGATTTGAGCCCATTTATTGCCAACGATCGCAGCTCTAATTTTGTTTAAACGTTGAGAAATATCTTCAACATAAACCTTTAGAACCTCAATCTCAAACTCTATATCTCCCTCAGATATCTGGTGAAGTTGCTCTAAGTTAATAGGTGATTCTGGTTGATGAGTCATATAGGTAAAAGCTTTACAGCTATTAACTAAGCTAATTTAAGTTTGCTTCAGGCTAAATTACCATGTATACAATCCAAAAAACCAATAAGTAGAAAAAGCATTTACATCAAAACTGATATTTATCCTAAGGTTAAACGCTGAAGCATTTCAAAAGCACTTCAGTCGATCGCGATATCGATGTTAGAATGAGAAACAATTGTAAAGATTTGCAAAGCAATCTATTTATTCAAAATTTATTAGGCTTTATAGAGCAAAGCGATGTTCAGCCTAGTCTCATCAAAATTTAAACAAGACGAGTCATATTGACCATGCGTATTATCTTAATGACAGGAAAAGGCGGAGTTGGTAAAACTTCTGTCGCCGCAGCCACAGGTTTGCGCTGTGCTGAATTGGGTTATAAAACTCTGGTTTTGAGTACCGATCCTGCTCACTCCCTTGCCGATAGCTTTATGGTCGAATTGGGGCATGATCCCAAGGAAGTTCGCCCAAATCTATGGGGGGCAGAGCTAGACGCATTACGTGAACTCGAAGGTAACTGGGGCGCAGTCAAGCGTTATATTAGTGAAGTTCTCCAAGCAAGGGGGCTGGAAGGAGTTCAGGCTGAAGAATTAGCAATCTTGCCAGGGATGGATGAGATTTTTGGTTTAGTACGTGTCAAACGTCACTATGACGAAAAGGAATACGACGTATTAGTAATTGACTCTGCACCCACAGGAACAGCTCTTCGACTCCTCTCACTACCTGAGGTTGCAGGTTGGTATATGCGGAAGTTTTATAAACCTTTGCAGGGGATTGCCCAAGTTCTCAGTCCTGTATTTCAGCCAATTTTTAAGCAGGTGACTGGCTTCTCTTTGCCGAATAAAGAAGTAATGGATGCGCCCTATGAGTTTTACGAAGAACTGGAAGCTTTAGAAAAAATCCTCACGGACAATACGACCACAACGGTCAGACTGGTGACTAATCCAGAGAAGATGGTGATCAATGAGTCCTTGAGAGCGCATTCCTATCTCAGTCTCTACAATGTAGCAACTGATATGGTGATTGCCAATCGCATCATTCCTGCGGAAGTTCAAGATCCTTTTTTCAAGACTTGGAAGGACAATCAGAAGCAGTATTGCGAACAAATTCATCGCGATTTCCATCCTCTGCCAATCAAGGAGATTCCTCTCTATGCTGAAGAGATGTGCGGAATTGCTGCCCTAGAAAGACTAAAAGAGACTCTATACGGGAATGAAGATCCATCTCAGGTCTATTACAAGGAAAATACGATGCGTGTAGTCCAAGAGAACAAGCAGTATCGTTTGGAATTGTATTTACCAGGAGTACCGAAAGAGAAGATTGAGCTATCCAAGACTGGTGATGAGCTGAATATTCGTATAGGTAATCATCGCCGTAATTTGGTGTTACCGCAGGCTCTATCGGTTCTTCAAACTGCTGGTGCTAAAATGGAAGATGACTATCTGAAAATCCGCTTTTCAACTCCTGTTTAATGTTATTTTAATTACCGAAAATGTAGTCACACTTTCGGTAATTAAAAAACCAATTTCTTCTCGATCATCCTGAGCAATTCTGATTCCTCAGGAGTGATGACACCGTCTAATATGGCGAATTTCTGACATTGGACAAACAAGGATAATGCAAACTCTGGTTTGATATCGCTTAATAAAATATCAAGAGGAATCGGTGAATCCATATGCTTTGCGATCGCATTGATAGATTCTGATTTGAGATTGGCTGACCTCAAATCAGTTAAAATATTTTCCTTACTTCTACCCTGATTTCCTGCCAAGATCACATGAACAAGAATTTGATCAATGATTTCTTCCTGTGGAATTGCACTTTTTAAGATTTCTTCGCTATCTTTTTGAATAGCTTCTAACTGCTCCTCAAAGTTGGCGGGGTTGAGCTTTGCTTCATAAAACGCGCAACTAGCTTGCCCCAATGTATAAAGAATGACCGCATTGGAACTTACGGCAATAACTGAGCCTGCAATCGGAATGTTCCTGAGCATTCCTAATCCTGCTTTGATCGCCATTTTGCCACCAAAAGCTAATCCAAATACTGCGACAATCTCACCTTTCCTTGTTGGATCTTTAAGATCCATTCCATAGGCACTGGCAATTTGATAAACCATCTCGGCTTGAAGTGAAGTTGTAGCAATAAGATCACCTGCGAAAAATACTGCCGCCGCACCAGGTATAATAGAAGTTGCAAATCCAGTTGCACCAGCAAATACTGCCTTTTGTTTGATGATTTTTTGGGAGATTTGATTGGGAGAATCGTTAGGATGTTTTTGTTGTAGTCGCTTGACCTCAGCTTCTGCATTGTTAACATCAACTTGATCTAGTATTTGCAGCAGCCAATCAGCCTTAAAGGTTTGAGCAATTTTCTTCATCAAAAGACTGTTACTGATCTCGTTGATTGCATATCCTGTTCCACTGGTTGCTGTTGAAATGCCACCAACTACTGCGCCGCCAACTGTTTTAGTCAACGCACCAACTGCGTCGCCAACTGCTCCTGCTGCATTACCGATGGAACCTCCTGCAACAACAATGGAGCCACTAACAGCTCCTGCAGCGCCACCGACTGCGTTCCCAACTGCTCCTGCAGCGCCAGAAACCGCGCTAAATGCTTTGCCCCATCTTCCTTTCTTCTGATCTGCTTCAGATGGAATAATTGAAGATTCAATCTTAGGGACTTCATCACTAGGTTCAGATTGCTCAATAGGATCGTTTGTCATAGTCAGTAACTTTTTACAATTTTGCTTGAATTCTTAGGGCTAAGTATATTAAAGGATAATGAGATCGCCTAAACAGGTGCAAGTAATTTCGCGACTTGGTTAATGATAGTGATAGGCGATCGATCGCCTATCAAATTCTTAATCTTTAAGATCGCCAATAATTTCTCGAAATTCATCAACGATGTAGAGCGTTTTGTAGTGCATACAAATTGCTAAGTCAGGTTTACTGAGATCAAACAGAAAAATGCTAATAATCACGTTAGCATCAAAAAACTATCGCACTTTACTCACTGAACAAATTATTTGAAATTTCTGGGATTAACTATCTAGCTTGGACTTTACGACTGATATCACTCAGCACAACCTGAAAAGCGATCGCCTATTTCCATCAAGTTCTCTCAGTCTTAAGCTAAGAAGTGCATCAAGCTTATGAGATCGCCAATATAGCCAACTCATAATTTTTTGCTGATATGTCCAATAACTTCCCGAAACTCAACAATGAAACAAATCATTTTTGAGTGCAGATTCTTGGTTGAAAACCGATAACTCTGACGGGTTTTTCGGTTTGTTATAACGATTGAAATCACCCGCTGTCACTGACTTTGAAAGACATGGGCAGTTTAGCATACGGTCGAGTGCAGTGATTTGTCATGCATTACTTGAATGCGATCCTTGCGTATTGAAAGACTTGTTATGCCCACACTGCACTAAATGGCTTTATTTTGGGTGTCTTGCCCTGGTGTAATAAACAGTAACTTTACGTAATCTTGGGTTTTAGCTGTGTGCCAAACACCTTTTGGAACGATTACATATTGCCCCAGATATGACAAAATTACTCTAACTTCATCCCCTTCAATTTTTAAGAGAAAAGTAGTAGTTCCAGATAAAAGCACAACTATTTCGTCACCATACGGATGAACTTCCCAGCTTGTCCAATCTGACGTAAATTCATGACACGATATGAGTTCATGACCTGCAAATCCATTATATTTTGCATTAAGTCGCTCGTAGAGACCTGAATTAAAATGCTCGGTATTCGCTTTCTTGTCTGGACTCAATACAACAAAGTCACTTATTATTGACAGCGGTGATTTCATTTCAATGCTCTCATATTTGGTTTGCATAACTATAAATTATCTTACAAATGGCAGTATAAATACTTATATACAGGTAATATCATACGACTTGTCAGATAATGCAACCAATGAGTGTAATAACTATACGCTTGAAGGATAATGCGCCTGAACAGAGTTTTATCTAGCAAAATGCAGTATAAAATCCCTGAACCTGTGCTGAAAACTTATCTGATCGCTTACTTCTTTCCGCTACCGATTTTATCTAAAGCCGCGATCGCTTTTTTGACGATCGCTTCTGGAAGTGGAACGTAACCTAATTCCAAGCCCATCGCTTGCCCCTGCGTCAAGCCCCATCTCAGCACATCCTTTAGAGCCTGAGCCTGTTTCGGATCGTCGTATTGCTGATAGGCTAACACCCAACTGTAGGTGACGATGGGATAGGCATCCGCAGCATCAGGATCGGCATTGGAGCCGCGCAAATCTTCTGATAGTTTGATTGTGGCGATCGCCTTTGCAGTTGCATCTTCAGTCGGTAGCGCGAACTGTCCCGATTTATTTTCTAGGGCAGCCGTGGCAAGTTTTAACTGCTTAGCAAACGCATATTCCACATAGCCGATGACACCTTCCCCTTGCTGGACTTGAGCGCTAATACCCGCATTGTCCTTGATGCCAGTGCCAGTCTTCCATGACACATTCAGCCCCGTTCCCACCTCGCTCTTCCATTCGGGACTAGTGGCACTCAGGTGGGCGGTAAATGCTGCGGTCGTACCGCTTCCATCGGAGCGATGGATTACCGTAATTGGGAGGTCGGGAAGGGTAACATTGGGATTAAGAGAAGCGATCGCGGGATCGTTCCATTTCTTAATCTTCCCTAAAAAGATCTCAGGCAGAACTTTTCGCGACAGTTTCAGTCCCGACTGCACTCCTGCAATGTTGTAAACCACGGCAACGCTTCCCGCCGCCGTGGGAATCATCGCTGCGCCGCGAGTAACTTGAGCCAATTCCTGATCGGTTAGCGCCAGTTCACTAGCGCCAAAATCCACTGTTCCCGATAGAAATTGCTGAATTCCTGCGGCACTGCCGACGGGCTGATAGCTGATTTGGATATTAGGATTTTGTTTGTTGTAATCTTTAAACCACCGCAGATAGAGGAAAGATGGGAAGGTCGCACCCGCGCCATAGAGGGAAATTTGAGCAGAATCGACAGTGGCGCTAGGTTTTGCAGGGGTTGCGCCTTCGGTCGCCTGTGGTGCTTTGGGATCGGGGGGATTGCCTTGACAGGCTTTCAGCGCGATCGCAAGGGGAACGGCGGACATCAACAAAAACTTACGGCGGGATGCGACAGATTTCAACGACACAAATAACCTCATTATGGGCAGTAGGGTTAATTGAGATTCAGTTTAGCCGATCGCGGGTCAAAAATCTGGCGGCGACACTGATGCTTAAAATTAATGCAACAACTACCAAAGCAGCCGTCCATGCTAGAGCCTGATCGTTAGGATAGGGCGATAGGGCAAAGTTGTAAATCAGCACCGACATCGAAGCAACGGGTTTCCACAATCCATTCAATCCATATTGACTGAAGAGAGCAGTAAACAACAAAGGCGCAGTTTCGCCAGTCGCACGGGCGATCGCTAGCACAATGCCAGTGACGATCGCAGGTGTGGCAGCAGGAATAATGATCAAAGTAATTGCTTGAATTGGACTCGCACCGATCGAGATCGCACCTTCGCGTAGTTCTGGAGAAACCGCTTTTAATGCTTCTTCTGAAGTTCTAGCGATCGTCGGTAGCATCACCGCCGCAAGAGCCACGCCTCCTGCGATCACCGAAAAGGTTCCTGATGTGAGTACGACCAAGCCATAGGCAAATAAGCCACAAAGAATTGAAGGAACTCCACTCAACACGCCATTAAAAAACCTTACCCATTGCGATAGAGGTTTGTTTCGTCCAAACTCGACTAAGTAAATGGCAGCCCCAAGTCCTATGGGAGCGCTCAGTCCTGCGCCAATTCCCACCATTAACAATGTGCCAGCAATGGCATTGCGAAAGCCTCCGCCCGATTCCAATGGTGGCGGAGGCAGTTCGGTAAAAGCGGCAAGATCAAAACGTGACGCTCCTTTGGCGATCAGACTAAAAAGAATCGAGCTAAAGGCAAAAATGGCGATCGCTGTCCCCAAAAATATACCTGTAGTCAAAATCATAGATACAATTTTGCGCTTGATCGGATTTGGTTTCCATTTGGGACTAATTTCAAGTGTGATCTCGGAAGGAGTAATCAACTCATTTTCCATGGATGGAGAGGATAATAGGCTGCTTTTAAGCTCTGTATCAAGAAGATCGCGGTCTTGCTCTATGAAATTGGGTGAAACGTCTCTTCTCTTTTGTGTGGATGAATGGAAATAAGTAATAAAACTATTGGCAAAAATATTCACGATTAGCGTTAATGCCATCAACACCAACGCCGCATATAGCAAAGCCGACAACTGAAGCTCTTTCGCTTCTGAAAACTGACTGGCGACTAATGAAGCGATCGTGGAACTGGGAGCCAGCCAAGACCAATTAATTTGATTAGCATTGCCAATCAACATCACCGCCGCCATCGTTTCGCCGATCGCCCTTCCTAGAGCCAGAACTGCCGCACCGATAATTCCCGACATACTTGCAGGAATCGCAATCCCTGAAATAAATTCCCACCGATTTGCCCCGATCGCCATTGCTCCCATTCGCAACTCCATCGGCACTGAAGCGATCGCATCCCGTGACAGCGCCACCACAATCGGCAAAATCATCAATGTCAACACTAATATTGTCGGCAATAGCGATCGATTGGCGGGAAGGGTGCTAAAAAAAGGAATCCATCCTAAGTTTTGATGCAGTCCGCGCATTAATGGTCTCAGCGCTGGCAACAATACAGAAATCCCCCATAGTCCGTAAACAACGCTGGGAATCGCCGCTAGCAATTCGATTGCAAAGGAAATCGGTACACGAACCACTTTGGGAGCGATATCTTCATTGAGGAAAATCGCAATGCCCACGCCCAAGGGCATCGCCAGAGCGATCGCCACTAGCGAACTGACCAGCGTTCCATAAATCTGCGGCAAAATCCCATAGATATTTTTAACAGGATTCCATTCCATCGTCCAGAGAAAGCCCAAACCAAATTCTTTCAGTGCTGGTACAGCCGCGATCGCTAGTTCAATCACAATCGCAGCAACCAACAAGAGGATGGAGATCGCTAGCCCTTGTGAGGTTTTCTGAAATATCGAATCTAGCCAGAGCGATCGCCTTGAACGACTGAGAACTTGCTCACCAGAAATCTTAGGCACTACAGAGATTCGCTCCCAATTGTTTCTCGCAAGTAGCACGCTCGGAAGCACTCAAATCTTTCATTTTCAGATCCCGCCGTAATACCATACCGTTATGTCCATTAATTGAGCGTGGCAGTTCGTCATATTTGATCGGCTGCATCGTTCTCATGTCATAGGTGGTGTAGGTGGTCAGTTCGGGCGACGCAAAGTTGATATCAATTACTGTCATTGATTTGCGCGGCGGCATCCGACTGTCGAGATAGGGGCGTGGACCCGCTCCGAGAATGCCCATGTGCAGCAGTTGGAGTTTGCCCTTGTGGGCGGGATAGTAACCGTGATGATGTCCGCTAATGTAGGTATGGACGTTATTGCGCTCTAGCATGGCGCGTAACTCTTCCGTATTTGACATCACTTCCCCAGCGCTGTCTCGTCCCACCGTAACTGCATAGAGCGGCAAATGTCCTAGCAAAATCTTAATTTTCGCCGCCTTCGCTGCGGGGCTTTGCAATGCCTTCTCCACCCATGCCAATTTGTCTTTGGGAATCAAATCCGATGAACCATCCCAAGTCAAAAAGAAGACATCCTTATATTTAAAAGTATAATAAAAGGGAAACTCAAAGCGATCGACAAATTCCACACCTGGATCGTGCGTTGGATCGTTCCAATATTTTGAGGCAACGTCCCTTTCGCGGGAGAATAGGAACTTTCCAGAAACACTTCTCGCACTGGACGCGTCGTGATTCCCCATCGTAAACCCATAGGGCAGTTTAGCTCTCCGTAAAGGCGCAGCCACACGATCGTCAAAGGCAGCCCACATCGCTTTCATCTGCTCTTCCGTCAGCGATGGATATTGACCCGCCACCATATCGCCACTACAAGCCACCATATCTGGTTGCCAAAATGGAAGTAAGGCGATCGCTTTATCCACTTCTGGTTCGTAATCGGTGGAACCATAGGCACTATTCAAATCGCTAATTACCGCCAGTCTGATATCACCCCGTGGCGGGTTGTATAATCCATTGGGAACACTATCAACGATCGCTTTAGTCGCTGGCGGCAATACGACTGTTTGTTTAGGTTTATCTTCAGGTTTAGAAGGAACGACTACTTTATTCGCCTCTGAATTCGGAGTAGCATTAGGACTGCTAATAGGTGCATTCGGCTCGGTTTGGCAAGCGTGGAGTGAAATCGTAGCGACCAAACCTACGATGATGCCAAGAAAAGTTCGTAACAGCGATCGCCAAGAGAGCATAATTTAAAGTGAAAGTTCGGTACGAACTACATAATGATTTCAAGTTAAATTAAGCATACAATCACCCGCCTTGCAACTTATTGAAATCGCAAAGTGTTGCAACTTTCTTTTTCGCTTTTATATGGGAACCCACTTATAGCAGTTTTCAATTGAGTGCAACATAAAAAAGGTAGTGGCAATTCATTAATTGCCACTACCTTTTTTATGCTTTTTGTACAGATGTCATTTAAGAACCTTTGCAATTGGCTGTTTCCAAAAATGTAACCGCATTAAATCTTGTTTTATCTAGGTGATATCTTCAAAGCAGTAAAAATTTAAATACCATAGAACAAAAGTTTTCGAGGATATAACAATATGCGTCATGTAACTACATTTATTCTTAGTCTTGCTTTTTGTATTCCCTCCATAACCGCCATCGCCCCATCCGCAAAAGCACAGGACAACTTACCAAGAACTCAAGAAATTAAAAACGAGCGCATTCTGACCGTGACGGGGCGCGGTGAAAGGGCTGTCAAAACCACTAAAGCAAGAATTCAGCTTGGTGTAAATGTGGAAGGTAAAACTGCGATCGCCGTTCAAGAAGAAGTTGCGCGTCAAGCTAATAGCATTGTCTCGCGCTTGCAGCAACTAAACGTTGAGAAATTGCAGACCAACAGCATCCAGCTTAATCCCAAGTATGTCTATGAAAATAATCGCCAACGCCAAGAAGGTTTCACAGGACAGACTAGTGTGAGTTTTGTAGTAGCGATCGATCAAGCGGGCTCAGTCCTTGATGCTGCTGTTAACTCAGGTGCAAATCAAATTGAGCAAATCAGCTTTATCGCCACCGATACCGAGTTAAATGCCGCTAAGCAACTCGCTCTTCAAGATGCCATTAAAGATGCTCAAACTCAATCTAATACTGTTTTAAGTGCCTTAGGTTTTACACCCAAAACCATCAAGACGATTAATATTAGTGATTCAGCGATCGCGTATCCAGTTCCTCAACCCCGCATGGACGCATTTGCAAACAAAGCTTCTTCTATGCCAATTTTGGCTGGCGAGCAGAAAGTCGAGGCTTTAGTGACTTTACAAATTACTTATTAACTCACCTTACGCAGAAGCACTGCACTCAAGTGCGGGCTAAAAGCTAAAACCCGTTGAAACAGGTTGCTTAGAAGTATTTTGTAGTCCACTTCAGTGGACTTGAGCTTTTAGCCAAGAACTTGAGTTCTTGGTTTATTTGCGTAATACTTGAGATCCCCTTTAACCAGTTACATGCTTGACTATATCCGTGATGGCAATGAAATTTATCAAAAGTCCTTTGCCACAATTCGCGCTGAGGCGGATTTATCAATTTTGCCACAGGACTTAGAAGTAGTTGCTGTACGCTTAATTCATGCTTGTGGGATGACGGATATTATCAGAGATCTTGGCTATTCCGAAGATGTGGTGAAAATTGGCAGGGCAGCGCTGAAAAATGGGGCAAACATTCTCTGTGACGCACAAATGGTAGCCAATGGAGTCACCCGCAAGCGCCTACCAGCCAATAATCCTGTAATTTGCACCTTAAATGAGCCTGAAGTGCCAGAACTTGCCAAAACAATTGGCAATACGCGATCAGCCGCCGCGATGGAACTGTGGCGATCGCATATTGAGGGATCGATCGTCGCGATCGGTAATGCCCCGACGGCCCTATTTCGACTATTAGAAATGCTAGATCAAGGTTTGCCTAAACCAGCCGTTATACTAGGATTCCCCGTTGGTTTTGTCGGTGCGATCGAATCAAAGGCGGCTTTGGCGGCAAACAGTCGTGGCGTGCCCTTTTTGACTATTCATGGTCGGCGGGGGGGTAGCGCGATGGCAGCCGCAGCATTGAATGCATTAGCGATGGAGAATGAGCTATAGCAATGTACTTGATTTGTCAGTCAAGGCAATTCATGAATTGTTGCTACTAGTCAAGCTATACAAGGAAAAGATTCTCTCACAAATGATTTAGGATTGTTAGTATGAACCCAGTTGAAGAAGTGATTGCCAAAAAAGGAAATTTGTATGGCTTAGGAATTGGACCTGGCGATCCAGAGCTATTGACGATCAAGGCACATCGCATTTTGACTTCAGTTCCCGTGATTGCCTATCCCACTATGGAAAGTGGCAAAGTTTTGGCAAGGGCGATCGTTGCTGATTTTATTCGTCCTGAGCAGATTGAAGTGCCTATGCCACTTCCCTTTAGTGTCGAGCGCTCTTCACAGCCATACTACGATATTGCCGCCGAAAAGATTGCCGAACATTTAGAAGCAGGAAGGGATGTGGCGGTATTATGCGAAGGCGATCCGATGCTTTACGGCTCATTTATGTATATTTTCAATCGGTTATCTGACAGGTTTCATACAGAAGTCATTCCAGGCATATCTTCGACTTTTGCCAGCGCTGCAATGTTGGGCGCTCCTCTTACTTATCGCAATGATGTGCTGAGTATCATGCCTGCAACTTTAGAGGCTAATATTTTACGCGATCGCCTTGCCGTTGCTGATGCGGCAATTATTATCAAATTAGGTAGACATTTCGCTAAAGTTAAGTCGGTTTTAGAAGAATTAGGGTTATTTTCACGTGCCTTATATATTGAACGTGCCACGATGCCCAATCAAACGATCAAGCAAATATCCTCAGTCGTTGCTGATGAAGTTCCTTATTGGGCGATCGTGATGATTCCCAGTCAAACTAATCCCCAATAAAAAAGAGGCAGTGCAAAGCACTGCCTCTTTTTTATTGGAATTGGTTAATTATTAGGAGAACCTGTAGTAGGCGTTGGGTTTGCAGAGGGAGTCATAGCTTTTGGGGTCGAAGCTGGTGTTGCTGTCGGTTGCGCTGTTACGGTTACTGCTGGTGCTGGTGCTACAGGCTGAGGCTGGACTGTGATCTCAACTTTGGGGGTTGGTTGCAAAGTCGCAGGACTTACTTCTCTAATAGTTGTGTTATTCCGTTCAATTATTGTTGATTTGTTTTCTTTTACCGTATCAACCGCACTCGGCACTAAGATTGGCGCTAGAGCGGGACGATTGTTTAGGTAATATGCAACTGCTCCTGCGCCTACAGCTAAGAAAAGCAGGACGAAGACAATAACAGCGTTAGAACTGCCATCATCCTTGACTTTAGTCGTGCGTTCTTCAGAAGTGCTGTATCTGTTCAAAGGAGTATTAGAGTTAGATATAACTTTTCTACTTGTGGTTTCTTGATCTCTTTCGTCAGACATAATTTTTAATCGAACTCTTAATTAATTGTTAAATACCAATTCACAAAAGTGTGGCTACACTTCTGTGAATTAAAAACCAAACCCTGTAAGGGTTTTACAAACACAAAATGGCGTAGGCATTGTGTGTTTTGTTATAAGCTAGGTGTTGCAACGTATCGCAAGTAAGAATTAAGCAGATTTAATCAGGCGTAGCCCAAATAAGAGGACAACAGCGCCAATCGTGGCAACAATCAAACTACCAAGCAGTCCGCCGCCAGTAGATACACCAAAGGTGCTAAATAAGAAACCACCTAGCAATGCGCCAATGACACCGACAACGATATCTCCCACTAATCCAAATCCGCCACCTCTCATCAGTTGTCCCGCTAGCCAGCCAGCAGCTAAACCGATCAAAATAAACCAAATAAAACTCATACAATTCCATCCTTTTGTTAGTTAAGTTCGGAAGCTTTCTATTGCAGATTTCTCTATAAAAATCTCTACATCACAAGCTAAAAAGAGCTAGAAAGAAACTTACTCAACCTTTCCTTTAACTTTATCTTTCGCATCTTCCATCAAAGTACGAGCTTTTGACTCCAATTGCTTTGCCTTGCCAGCAGTCTGATCTTGGCGATCGCCTTTCAAATTCCCGAACGCTTCCTGTGTTTTTCCTTCTAGATTTTTGGCATTCGCTTTCAATCGTTCTGGCAATTTCACCCCATCTTTAATATTTTCAGTTACTTTCCGAGCATCAGCTTCAGCCTGCTTTGCCTTTCCCATGATTTGATTTTTTGCATCACCTGTGAGATTGCCGATCGCTTCTTGCGTTTTACCTTCAAGATCCTTGGCAGTTGCTTTAATGTTCCCCATTGAGGCGATCGCTGTATGAGGGTTATTAACTAGCTGCGTGAATGATTGTGCTGCCGAACTGTTCTTAACAGCAAGCCCAAAGACTAGGGTAAGTGAAAGGATTGAAATTAATCCAATGTTTAATAATGATCGATAAACTTGTAAAATCATTTTAGTTCTCCAATTACTCTCAAAAAGCATAGTTTTGGATTGAATCAATTTAGTTAAAAAATTAGTCCGTAAGGAATAACTTACATCTATAAATACTAGAATAAAGGTAGATTTTTGATGGTTAAAATGTCAAAATCTTAAATCTTAATTTTTTAGTTGATCAGATTTAATTAATAGAATTTTTGACATTTTTTGCTTTCTTCTCTACAGATTCAGCTACATCCTTAGCTTTTTCTTTGACAATGTTGGCAACATCTTTAGCTTTTTCTTTGACAATGTTGGCAACGTCTACAGCTTTGTCTTTAGCCTCTTCAGATGCATTACGAATATTTGCTTCAACTTGCTTTGCTTGTCCTTCAGCTTGCTTTGAAGAATCATGAGTGATATTGCCTATAGCCTCTTCAATTTTACCTTCAATATTTTGGGCTGCTGCTTTAGCTCTTTCTTGTAAACTCATAATTTTAATTTTCTTTATTTTTTATTTTCCAAATTCACTTTTGCAGTCTCATGAGTGATTTATTGAGTGAAATGAATAACTTGATTAAATACAACATAAAACTTAATACAGGGTATTTTGCCAATGTATATGGATATCACCAGCTTTTTTAAAATATTTATTGCTCAATTAGTCTCTTAAATTAAGCAATAATTTCTTTACTACTAGTTTGTCTTTTAATCTTAATGTTGGGCAATGTTAACTATGTCTAATCAGAATGGTGTGATGATGCAGTATTTCCACTGGTACTTGCCTGATGATGGCAGTCTGTGGAATCAGGTAGCAGAGGAGGCTGAGGAATTAGCAAAAATTGGAATTACGTCTTTATGGTTGCCACCTGCCTACAAAGGAACGGCTGGAGGCATGGACGTGGGTTATGGCATTTATGACTTGTTTGATCTTGGAGAATTTGATCAAAAAGGCTCAGTCAGAACCAAATATGGGACTAAAGACGAATATATTCGCGCCATTAAAGCCGCCCAGAAAGTGGGAATTAATGTTTATGCTGATGTAGTGTTTAATCATAAACTAGGAGCCGATCGCGAAGAACAAATGGAAGCAACGCCATTTAATACGGAAAATCGGAATCAGGCAATCGGCGAATATCAACATATAAAAGCTTGGACGCACTTTACTTTTGAGGGTCGCAAAGGCAAGTATTCGACGATGGAATGGCATTGGTGGCATTTTGATGCGATCGATTACAACGTTTATAATGAAGGTGAAGACGCAATCTATTTGCTTAAGGGTAAATCCTTTGATAAGGACGTTGATCTCGAAAAAGGGAACTTTGATTACTTAATGGGTTGCGACCTTGATATGCGAAATTCTGAAGTGCAAGGAGAACTCAAATATTGGGGAGAATGGATTTATGACACGACCCATGTCGATGGCTTCCGATTTGATGCGGTTAAGCATGTGTCAGCAGGATTCTTTCCAGAATGGTTAGAGCATGTGCGCCATCATGCCAAACGAGATCTATTTGCAGTGGGAGAATATTGGTCTTACGAAGTGGAAGCTTTAAATAATTTCATCGCTGTTACAGAGGGCAAGGTCGATCTATTTGATGCACCTTTGCACTTAAATTTCCATCTCGCCAGTCAAGCAGGTCAGGATTATGACCTCAGCCAAATTTTTGAAAACACCTTGGTCAAAGATCAGCCGACCCTCGCGGTTACCTTGGTGGAAAACCATGACTCTCAGCCATTGCAGTCCCTAGAGTCAATCGTCGAGGCTTGGTTCAAGCCCCTTGCCTACGCTTTGATTTTGCTAAGGCAAGAAGGATATCCTTGTATTTTTTATGGTGATTACTACGGCGCACATTATAAGGATCGGGGTAAAGATGGCAATGAGTATGAGATTTGGATGGAGAGCCA
Organism: Pseudanabaena sp. UWO311; assembly: GCF_006937785.1. Classification (GTDB taxonomy): domain Bacteria; phylum Cyanobacteriota; class Cyanobacteriia; order Pseudanabaenales; family Pseudanabaenaceae; genus Pseudanabaena. Next base: position 138,871 of record NZ_SJEE01000002.1, on the reverse strand, counting down.
CAAATGGTTACTTGATAAGTTCCTTTTTGCACGGCAAACTTATTGTTATGGCGAACAGTTAGACTATTTCGACCATCCTAATACGATCGGTTGGACAAGATTGGGCGATGAAGAGCATTCTGGTGGTGTGGCAGTAGTACTTAGTAACGGCGAAGACGGACGAAAATGGATGAATGTCGGCTATCCAAATAGTACCTATATCGATATTACGGAGCATGTTGATGATCCTGTGACCACCAATGACGATGGCTGGGCGGAGTTTTGTTGCAATGGTGGCTCAGTCTCTGTATGGATCAAAAAGTAGAGCTAATACCAAAACACAAAAAGGCTACGCCTTTTTGTGTTTTTAAAATCCTTACAGGGTTTGCTTTTCAATTCATAGAAATATCGTCACACTTTGTGAATTGCGATAAGTAGCTAGAGCCCAAAGAGAGCAGCAGCGCGAAGCACTGCTGCTCTCTTTGGGATTAATTGTGTACGACACATTGGCGATTTTTGGTAGTCTTATATACATTACTCGGCAATGGATAAATCTATGGCTCTCTATCGTTTAATCTATGTTAGTCAGGCGATCGCAGGACTAGAATATCCCGACTTGGTTGAAATTTTGGAGAAGTCCGAACGTAACAACAAAAAAGTAGGAATTACGGGAATGTTGAGTTTTGGTGATTCGATGTTTTTGCAGGTACTAGAGGGCAGTCGGCGTGTGATTAGCCAAACCTATAATCGTATTCTTTTAGATAAGCGTCATGTTAATGCTGAGCTGATAGATTTCTCAGAAATTGAGCATCGTGATTTTGCTTTATGGTCAATGAAGGTTGTCCAACTTGGTAATCATGCCGAAGTGCGCGATATTATCTTGAAATACTCAAGTTCGGATATATTTTCTCCAATCTCGATGACTGGTAAGCAGAGTTTAAATTTTTTGCGTGAATTGACTGAACTTTATCAAAAAGGATTAGTTTCCTAGATTTATCGGACTTTTCCCAAAACACAAAATGGCTCCGCCATTTTGTGTTTTGGGATTAACCATTGGAATAAGTAAGCTGCACTAAGCCTGTCTCAAAAGTCTTGCTATGCTCCAACTTTAAAGACAAAGTTGGCAGAGTCTGAGGGAACAAAGCGAGCCCTTCGCCTAAAATTATGGGATGGATCGACAGAATAAACCTATCGATAAGATTGTTTTCTAAACAAGTTTTAGCGATCGCGGCTCCACCAACTAGCCAAATATCTTTGCCATCTTGCAATTTTAAATTTTTAACAAAGCTAACTAGATCACCCGCAACAAAATTCACATTTTCATCGCGATCTCGTTGGATAGTTCGGGAAAATACAAAACCCTGCTTGCCAGAATAAGGATATTCCCCAAAAGTTAGCAGCTGCTCGTAGGTACTGCGCCCCATCAAAAGGCGATCAATCGACGCGAAAAAATCTGTATAGCCATAGTCTTGATCAGTAAATAGCCAGTCAACCTCTCCAGAAGTTCTTGCGATATAGCCATCCAGACTCGACGCAATATACAAAATTAATTGACTCATAGTAGAAAATCTAAGCCTTTTCAGGACAGCAATTCTCATTATGAAACCAATTTTGGAGTGTGCTGCGCCTTCGGCGCAGCACACTCCAAAATTGGTTTTGTTGAAAGTCCGCCTTTGACGAACTTTCAACAAAACCAATTTTTATAATGAGAATTGCTGTTTTCAAGAAACCAACGATCTTTAGAGCCCCATTAAATGATATTTTGAGAAGCGGTTAGCTTTATATCTGAGTGTAAAAAAGTTAAACTCGTTAGAGTTTGATCTTGTATGGTGTACTGCATTTTCTTGCGTATATCTTCTTGCACGTCATTTCATTGCAAATTTTTTAGATTCTGAGTTAGAGGCTGGAGTAAACAGCAAGCATGGTAACAACCGCAGAGAAAGTATCCGTAGGTAGCATCACAAAGGTCATTGGTCCTGTTGTTGATGCTGAATTCCCCAGTGGCAAAGTCCCCGAAATTTATAACGCCGTAATCGTAACTGGTCGTAACTCCGCAGGACAAGACATTAATGTCACCTGTGAAGTTCAGCAATTACTAGGTGGAAATCAAGTTCGTGCTGTTGCCATGAGTACCACTGACGGCATCGTTAGAGGTATGAGTGTAACCGATACAGGCGCAGCAATTAGCGTTCCTGTTGGACCAAATACCCTAGGTCGAATTTTTAACGTATTGGGCGAACCTATCGATGAATTAGGTCCCGTTGTAACCGAAGAAAAATTCCCGATTCACCGTCCATCTCCTGCATTTACATCTTTAGAAACCAAACCAAGCACCTTTGAAACGGGCATTAAGGTAATTGACCTTCTCGCACCCTATCGTCGTGGTGGCAAAATTGGCTTATTCGGTGGTGCTGGCGTAGGTAAAACCGTATTAATTCAAGAATTAATTAACAACATCGCTAAAAAGCACTCTGGTGTGTCGGTGTTTGGCGGTGTCGGCGAACGTACCCGCGAAGGTAATGACCTTTACCATGAAATGAAAGAATCGGGCGTACTTCAGTACCTCGCTCTCGTTTATGGTCAAATGAACGAGCCACCTGGAGCGCGTATGCGTGTCGGCTTAACTGCTTTGACCATGGCAGAATATTTCCGTGATGTCTCCAAGCAAGACGTATTGTTGTTCATTGACAATATTTTCCGCTTTACTCAAGCTGGTTCTGAAGTATCAGCACTACTTGGTCGGATGCCATCAGCTGTAGGCTATCAGCCCACACTCGCAACTGACATGGGTGCTTTACAAGAGCGCATTACATCAACCACCGAAGGTTCGATTACCTCCGTACAAGCGGTTTATGTACCTGCGGATGACTTGACTGACCCAGCTCCTGCAACCACATTTGCTCACCTTGATGCAACCACCGTGTTGTCTCGTGGTTTGGCTTCTAAGGGTATTTATCCTGCGGTTGACCCTCTTGATTCTTCCTCGACGATGTTGCAACCAGGTGTCGTCAGTGACGAGCATTACCGCGTTGCTCGTGGCGTACAAGCAATTCTTCAGCGTTACAAAGAACTTCAAGATATCATCGCGATCTTGGGTCTAGATGAACTTTCTGAAGATGATAAGTTGGCTGTAGCCCGCGCCCGTAGAATTGAGCGTTTCTTGTCTCAGCCATTCTTCGTTGCTGAAGTATTTACAGGTTCTCCTGGTAAGTATGTCACCCTCGAAGAAAGCATCAGTGGATTCGATCGCATCCTTAAGGGTGAACTCGATGATCTTCCTGAGCAAGCGTTCTACCTCGTTGGCAACATCGATGAAGTAATCGAAAAAGCTGAAAAGTTAAAAGCTGGTAAGTAGATCATGACCCTAACTGTAAAAGTAATTGCCCCAGATCAAACGATTGTGGATACTGTCGCAGAGGAAGTGATTTTACCTAGTTCTTCAGGGCAATTGGGTATTTTGACTGGTCACGCACCTCTGATTTCGGCACTGGAAACTGGCGTGTTACGTTTTCGTAAGGATAAAGCTTGGGCTGCGATCGCTCTTACGGGTGGTTTTGCTGAAGTTGAAGAAAACGAAGTAACTGTCTTGGTTCGTAGTGGCGAATTAGGCAGCACGATCAATGCTGATGAAGCTCGTAAAAAACTTGAAGAAGCAGAGCAAGCTTTGGCTAGTATTAAGACTGAAGATAAGCAAGGCAAAATTCAAGCTGAGCAAAATTTGAGTATTGCTCGCGCTAGATTGCAAGCTACTACTGCTATCTAAAATAAGGAAAACCTTATTAGAAAAGCGCTCACCAAAGGTGAGCGCTTTTTTATTCGATAGGTGTAGCCAAAATCTTTTTTAGGGCAATTAAGCCTTTTTTGAGTTGTCGTGAGACAGTAACCGCACTAATGCCTAAAGTCTCAGCAACTTCTCGGTGGGTGAATTCTTTTAGAAATACAAACTCAACAACCTCACGGGTGCGATCTTCTAATAGATCAAGAGCTTGTTGGAGCCGAATATTATCTTCTTGGGCAAGTTGAAAACTTTGATATTTGTGATCAGTAACTAGATCGCCAATAGATGTCGAGCTATCCTCGCTTTGATCGATCGGTGTATCGAGACTGATTGGCGATCGGTTTTGACAGGCGAGTTTAATGTCATACCATTCATTAACAGTAATACCTAGCTCGTTAGCTACTTCTTGGCTTGACGGCTCCCGTCCAATTTCAGCACGTTTATTGCGGATGATTTTACAGCCTTGGTTATAGGTGGTCAGCCAAGCGCGAGGCATTCTCACCGTCGGGCTTTTATCACGGAGATAATGTTGGATTTCTCCTTTGATATATGGCACAGCAAAAGAGCTAAAAGCGTTTCCTTTACTAACATCAAATCGCTCGATCGCATTAATTAAACCAATCGACCCAACTTGCATCAAGTCCTCAAAGCTTTCTTGGCATTGATTTTTCCAATGATAGGCTTCGCGGCGCACCAATCCAATATTCAGGTTAACTAATTTGTTCCGCAGTTTGATGGATGGGTTAGCGCGATAGGCTTGCAAAATTTCCAGAGTTTCTTGTTTGCGCGTAATCGTAGTTTGCGAATCAGCTTCTTCAACCTCTTGAGGTTCATTCCGACTGTCGAGATACTGTCTTTGCAAAAAATTCTCTAAATGCTGATGAATATGCGATCGCGCAAATTCAGAAAAATTTGGATTTATCTCAGGATTAAATTGAGTTAACGCTTTTTTTAAGCCTTGTTTGCCAACTTCGAGCAATTCGCGATCGCTTGATCTGCGTTCCCCAACTCTGCGGTTTAATACTCGGCGCTCGTTTCTGTCTGGGCGATCGCTGGAACGACGCTCACCAATATTTTTTTGGTTAATTAAGGAGATTGGTAAAGAAGTGATCGTTTCACGGATCAAACCCATATGAATTTCAATTAGCTGCTGCTGTAAGGGCTCAGAGGGAGAAATTCTATATCCCCGCAAAAGTGTAACTATGTTTTCATTAGTTAAATTATTTTTATCTAATGGCATAAGAAGAACATCCTCAATGATGCTAGCAGCCAGAAAATATGCCCAATACATTAGAGGAGAACTTTGCATACATGTGCTTGATACCGATAGTTGTCAATGACACATAAACTTGTGATGTTGTCTTTTGTTGATGCCCCTAGATTATACAGTTACAAAGCTTCGCTCTAAAACCCGAACCAATAAATTTTAAAAAGTATTGTCTAGCAACACTTTTAGAATTTCATTGTGGTTCGTTTCAATGAAGTTTGCTGTAATCCCAATTCATAAAAGTGTCGGCATACTTTTGTGAATTAAAAACTAAACCTAGTTATAGTTTTAAACATACAAAATAGCCTAGCTATTTTGTGTATTGGTATAACTTTATAACCTAATGTCAAATTGGGAATTTATGATTAGATTAACATAATAATTGCTTCATCTCCCGCAGGTAAATAGGTTTGATTTACTCGCATTACCGCTAAAGCATTTGTACCGATCACACTAATCAGATTCCCAGAACTATAATTCTTCACAGGCTGAAAAATGGGGCTTCCTTTTTGATAAGTTAATGTTCCCCATAAATAGGTTTCGCGCCGTCCTTGTGAGTGTAAATCTGCTGTTGTGATAGCTTTGATAAATTGTGGATACCAGTGAGTTTTATGCGATCCATTTAATTTAGCGATCGCACCCCGAATAAATCTCCAAAAGCTCATCATTGCCGAAACAGGATTTCCAGGAACTCCGAAATAGAGGATTTTATCCTCACTTCTATTCACATTAAGAATAGATTCAATGGAAGCGACAGTTAAAGGCTTTCCTGGCTTAATTGCTACTGAACGCACATGAATATCAGCACCCATTTTTTCGAGTATTTCTTCGACATAGTCATAATCACCAACGGAAACGCCGCCTGTGGAGATGACAATATCAGCTGAGGAGATCGCCTCTTGCATGATTGATTCCAATTCTAATTTGTTGTCACATACTGCCCCAAAAGGAATTGCGATCGCGCCTGATTGTTCGATCAATGTTGATAATGCATATAGATTTGAATCAATAATCTGTCCTAACTGAAGCGGCTGGGAATCATTGAGGCGAACTAATTCATTGCCTGTGGAAATAATTGCTATTTTCGGTTGACGATAAACTTTGACTGTTTGACATCTTGCTGAGGCTAAAGCACCAATTTCTGTCGCGCCTAATTTTGTTCCTGATTTGATCAGAGTCGTGCCTGCTTGGATGAATTCTCCTTTGCGGCGCACATAATCGCCTTGATTCGGTTTGACTTTCAGATATAAAAAATTATCAATGCGTTCTATGTCTTCTTGCATGATGATCGTGTCTGCACCAACAGGCAACATGCCGCCTGTAAAAATCCTTACACATTCGCCTTGATTTAAAGATTGGGCGATCGCAACTCCTGCAGCAATTTCATCTGATGCGATCGCTAGTTTTAATTCCTGTAAATTATCTAAATCGGCATAGCGCAAAGCATAGCCATCCATCGCTGAGTTGTCCCAATGGGGAAAGTCGAGTTTACTGCTAATGTCTTCGGCAAGAATTCGATTTAGCACTTTCGTTAAGGGCAAAATTTCACTATCGATTTCAGGATCAAAAGGTTTGACCAGATCTAAAATTATTTTTTCAGTTTCAGCAACAGACAGCATCGCGATTTTAAAAGGTAGAGGGCAGCACGTAGCGCTGCTCTCTACTATAGAATTTATTTATGCGTATAGATATTGTCACCCTCTTTCCTGAATTTTTTACCTCGCCATTGCAAACAAGTTTGCTGGGTAAGGCGATCGCAAATCAAATTGCCGATGTATATCTGACCAATCCTAGAGATTTCACCACCGATAAACACCATCGTGTTGATGATGAACCCTACGGTGGCGGTGTGGGAATGTTAATGAAGCCCGATCCAATTTTTGCGGCGGTTGAGTCCCTACCGATTTTGCCAAAGCGCGAAATTATTTACTTAACTCCGCAGGGCGAGCCGATGAAGCAGGATCTATTTAAGGAGTTAGTAACATACGATCAGCTAGTTCTCATTTGTGGCAGTTACGAGGGAGTTGACGAGCGGGTATGTGAGCATTTAGTCACCCGTGAAGTTTCTCTTGGCGATTTTGTGCTTACCTGTGGGGAGATTCCTGCGCTAGCGTTGATTAATGGAGTGGTGCGGTTACGTCCAGGGACAGTTGGGAAAGAAGATTCGCTTAAGTTTGAGAGTTTTGAAGATGGATTATTAGATTATCCACAATATACAAGACCATCAGTATTCCGTGGTTGGGAAGTTCCCGAAGTATTGCGATCAGGCAATCATAAGTTGATTGCAGAATGGAGAAAGGAACAGCAAATTATACGAACTAAACAACGTCGTCCTGATATGCTTTAGCGATCGCTAGAGTTTCTACTTTGTGGTTAAGAAATGTGCGATCGCCAAACTGAAGCATAAGTTGCCGCAGCGTAACGCATTAATAATGAGTGCGATCGCCTATTAGACAAGCTCTCTTGTAGAGAACATTGGAGACAATTTTTCATGACAGAAAATTTGAATGGTAAAGTTGCGCTAGTAACAGGAGCATCGCGAGGAATTGGAAAAGGTATCGCCATTGGGTTAGGTGAAGTTGGGGCGCTAGTTTATATCACTGGGCGCAGTCTAAATAGCAATAATTCGACAGCTACTCTATCAGGAGATTTATTAGATACCAAATGCGCAGTAGAAAAAGTAGGAGGAACTTGTATCGCAGTTCCCACCGATCACAGCGATGATCAACAGATTAAAACTCTATTTGAGCGAATTAATAGAGAACAAAATGGACAATTAGATATCCTGGTAAATAATGCCTATGGAGGAGTGCGATCGCTTATAGAAGCAAAAGGTCGCCCTTTTTGGGAAACTGATGTCAGTCTCTGGGATGCTTGTAATGCAGTCGGATTGAGAAGTCACTATGTGGCAAGCCATTTTGCCTCGAAGATGATGACCCAACGCAAGCAAGGCACAATCATTACGATATCTTCTTGGGGTGGATTAGCGCCAATCTTTGGTGTCGCCTATGGAACTGGTAAATCTGGCTGCGATCGCCTTGCGGGAGATATGGCAGTTGAACTGAAGCCTTTTAATATTGCTTCGATTTCTCTCTGGCCAGGCATTGTCGGCACTGAACAATTTCATCAGTTGGCTGATGAAAGCATTAAAGGTACTGATCCAAATCTTGGTGTTGCCGCGATCGCAGATAAATTTAACTGGGAAACACCTTTGTTTGTCGGCAGAGTAATTGCGGCAATATGTAACGACGCAGATCTAATGCGGAGAACTGGTAAAGTTCAGATTGTTGCCGAACTCGCTAATCATTACGGAGTAGTTGATGAAAATGAATATCGTCCTGCTTCTTTACGTTCCCTCAGATTTTTATTACCGCAAGGTATACCCAATCTCAAGACCAAAGCGAAGTTCATCCCAGATCTTCGTGTCCCTTGGTGGGTAATTCTTCTAGCTGTTCTGAAGTCTCCGAAAATTTAAAGACAATTACGAATTATCAATTACGAATTACGAATTACGAATTATACCAAAGCACAAAATGGCTACGCCATTTTGTGCTTTTAAAACCCTTACAGGGTTTGGGTTTTAACTCACAGAAGTGTTGTCACACTTTTGTGAATTGTATTATGGGGGATAGACAAAAAACAAAAAGAGAGTTGCGGCGCAACTCTCTTTTTGTTTTTTGTCATCACTTGCGCAATTGTTTCATTTGATCGATTTCAGCTTGTTGAGAACTGAGAATATCTTGAGCCATTTTTTGGATTTCAGAACGTTTGGACTTAGCGATCGCATCTTTTGCCATCACTAAAGCACCCTCATGATGGGGAATCATCGCATCTAGAAACCGTAAATCAAATTTATCATCAGCTTTTCCCAAGTCCACACTCATCATCATATTGCGGCGAAATTCGGGAGTCATTTCCATCATGTGATTAGACTCAGAGTGCCACATCATCAACTTCTTTCCAGCATTGAGATACCATGCTTTGCGCCATTCTGCCATTTGCGCGATTTCCTTCTGTTGAGCTTGAATGATTTCCTTTGCCAACTTCTTTAATTCAGGACGCTGAGAATTTTTTAAGACATCCTCTGCCATCGCGATTGCACCTTGATGATGTGGTGTCATTCCATCGATAAAGCGCAAGTCATAATCAGCATCAGCAACACCTAAATCCATCGAACTATGAGACATGCCATGAGACATCATGCCATTTGAATTCTGCATTGGCGATGGATTTTCTGCTGCTTTTGTAGGCTGAGCCGTTGGAGTAGCAACAGGCACTGATGCAGAATTATTCGCTGTGCAAGCTGTCAATCCGCCACTTGTAGCCGCAGTGACTATTAGTATCAGGGTGGCAATTCGATGTTTTACAATATGAAACATATTTGAGAGTCAAGTGATAAGACGAGAAAATGATTTGACAATATCAATTTTCAAAATGGCAGCACCATTTTGAAAATTGGTATAAGAAGAGGCTTAATACAGCAACAAGTGCTGTATCTGGCTATTTATACCAAGTTTGATGCCACTGACGCATTTGCTCAATTTCGGTGCTCTGAGCTTTAACGATCGCATAAGAGAGCGTTCTCATTTCAGTGCGATCGCTATCAATGATCATGCTGGACATCATCAGCGCCATTTTGTGATGAGGAATCATCTCTTCGATAAAGGCTTTGTCAAAATCAGGAGCATTTTTGAGGGCTTTAAGATCGACTGCCATCATATTCTGCATTCCCATAGGCTTCTTGGTTAGTATTGGCTTTTTCATTCCCATCATGCCACTATGATCCATGTTGCCGTGATTCATGGTTGTCGCAGTTGGAACTTCTGTGCCATACCATTGCTTATACCAAGATTTCATTTGTACAATTTCGCGAGTTTGATCGCTCTTGATCGATTCTGCAAGTTTTTTTATCTCAGGACGTTTAGATATCTTGAGAGCGAGATCTGCCATTTGCACAGCGCCTTCATGATGAGGAATCATCATTTCGATGAAATGGCGATCGGTTTGCTCTCCTGCCATCATGCCATGCATCATCATGCCTTGCTGCGGCATCTGACTAATAACTAGGCGTGACGTTTGTTCTGCTTGGACAACATTAGTAGCAGCGATCGTAACGGCAGTGCTACCGACCAAAATGCCAACAATACCTAAGAGCAAAGCCTTGTAATTTTTGGGACTGGTCTGAGTCTCTCTGCCAGAGTTTTGAGCATCTTTAGAGTTCATAGATTTTCCCTAACTTTCTATTTCTATTTTACTTCAAGAAAATGAAATCAGGATGAAATATACTCTATGATATCAATTCTCAAAAGAGAGTTACCATTTTGAGAATTGATATCATAGTACTAGCGATCGACTGAATCTAAAAAATGCTAAAGACTTGGCGGGCGATCGCCCATTTAATCAATTCCGAAAATTAATGGCGATATGTTAAAGTTGAACCAACGGATCTCTCGGAATTACTATGCAAAGTACCCAAGCAATGATTTTGCCCGATGCTCCCACACCTCAAATTTCTTCCCCAAACAAAATTAGCCTCCCCGACCATACACAACTACCCGACACAGACGGAACCTTTGTGAAAAATTTTCAGGAACACCCACAAAGTATAATTTTAACCAGTTCCATTGAGCCAACCTTACAAAAACTCCATCCCGACGGATGTTACTGTATTGGACAGGATAGCGGTATCTACTGGCGGTTGACTGAGCCAGCCGAAAAAGGAGCTGAGGCTCCAGACTGGTTTTATGTTCCCAATGTATCACCACTTCTTAATGGAGAATATCGCCGCTCCTACGTGTTGTGGAAAGAAGTTGTCGCACCCTTAATCGCTATTGAGTTTGTTTCTGGAAATGGTTCCGAAGAACGCGATGCCACACCTCCTAGCGAAACCGACAAAGTAGGAAAGTTTTGGGTCTATGAGCAAGCCATTCGCATCCCATTCTATGCCATTTTTGAGGCTAAGAAAGCCTCAGTTGAGGTTTATCATCTGGTTGATGGACGATATGAGCAGTTATCACCTAACGATCGAGGACATTATCCGATCGCGGCAATGGGTGTTGAACTTGGCCTTAAGGAAGATGTTGGGATACCTTGGTTACGTTGGTGGGATCAGACTGGTAATTTGTTGCTAACTGGTGAGGAGAGATCTGTACGTTCCGACGCGATCGCTGATCAAGAACGTCTTGCTAAGCATCAAGCTGAGCAGAGACAACATCAAGCTGAGCAAAAAGCTGAACGACTTGCCGCAAAGCTTAGAGCGTTAGGAATTGACCCTGACGAAACATAAGTCAGATCTCATAATACTTTACCATTAAGAACAAAAGATAGATGCGGCGCTTTGCGCCTCATCTATCTTTTGTTCTTAGCTACAATGAGACTACCACCATAAGCCGATCAGGGCGAGATTAACCTCGGTGTAACTTGTGCCTTCCATTGGTTGTACTTGGTGCTGACTAGCGAGAATTTCCCGTAGAGCTTCCAATTCAATATTATTTTGCGCGATCGCCTTATTTAACTTATCCTTAATCGGCTTCAGAACTAAGCGAATCTGCATCGCCCGAATCGAGTCAGGAGCATGATCTTCGACAAGCACATGACTTTGCAATAAATTAATCGACTTGAGATTTTGTTGCATTGCGATCGCGGTGATTTCCTTGCTCACTTCATCTACAAATTGACGATTGACATATTTCAACACCACAGGCTCTAGTAAAAACATCACCTCATCCTGTTCTGAGACTTTCTCAATTAGCGATCGCCAGCGCAATGATTCCAGCGCATTGATTAATTCAGAACCAGAGGTTTGCAAAATCATTTCCGATCGCAATGTTGAGAGTGATACTGGGCGATGCTTGATTGCGAGCCAATACAGCACATCTTTTTCTAGTTTTGAGAGACGCTCAAACTGTTGATAGAGAAGAGTGCGTAATACATCCCCAAGCGCAAGGGCAGTCTGTTTAAGAAACTCCGAAACATTGCCATTAAATAATTCCTGAATCGTTCCAGCCACGATTCTTAAAGCTGAAGGATTGCCGCGATATTGTTGAACTAAAGCCTCTAAACCATTTTCAGTCCCTTTAAAACCTCGCGCTCTTAATAATTCAAAAGCATCTTGTCGCTGTAATCCATTCACTTTGTAATAGCGAATCGGCTGATCATCCCCCTGATGCATCGAGATTTCTTTCGGCTGTTCCCGCCCAATCAAAATTACTGAACTTTGATGTCGTTCCGAGCCAACACGCTGCAATAATTCCGCATGGGATTCGCAACCTTGGCGATAGGCTCCCACCAATTCCCCATCTTGGAGAGTCGCCTCAAAATCATCCAATACAACTAAACAACGCTTTTGACGCAAAATGTCTAACAGATCAGAAATGCCACAGCCAGTTTGTTGTGAACTATTGAGAAATTGCAACAGATCAGCGATTAATTGCGTAGTTGGTTGTGCGCCCCGCAGCGATCGCCAAATAAAGCAATCGAACTGTGATTGGATATTTTCGACCAGTTTTACTGCCAGTGCTGTCTTGCCGATGCCGCCCATGCCGCAAATTGCCAAGAGATGACAGCGATCGCGTACAACCCATTGCTCTAGTTTGGCTAACTCCTCTGTGCGCCCATAAAAAGTTTGAATATTTGGAGCCTCGCCCCAATCAGCTAAATTTGCCCGAGAACTAACTTGAGTGTTGGCGGTTGTATTGTGTAGACTTTGGCGTTGTGCTTTATATCCTTTAGCCTCTAACCATTCAGGCACTTTTTCCCAGCGTAGCGTATTGATTGGCTGATCTGCGATCGCCTCCAGCGATCGATACAGCCCCTTATTTAACTCAACCCGCAAAGCCCCCGATGTCCAAGCCAGCTTAAATGCAAGCTGACCTGGGCGATAACGACATAGCAACCCACGCAAGCAAGCCTTTTCAAATGGCTTAATTTCTTTGCCACTAGAAGCTTGTAAATCTGCATAGAGCCGATTTAAATCCCAATTTTGGGCAGCTTCAGGAAACAGCCCTTCAATGTGATCATTGTCAGATAACATGACAGGATACGGCGGCGAGCGATCGCATAGATGTGTGTCAGAAGTTTCGATTATTTATCGATTTATCTGAATCGTAACAAAAAAATGGCGATCGCTAGAGATAATGCTTGAAGTGGCGGATGGTTTTAGACTCAAATCCATATAAAATCATACATATGCAAACGTCGGGTAAAGCCAGCAATGTTAAGTAAGCTACAACAACTAGGAATGAACGCAGATGGTCGCTATGCGAGCGACGCAGAATTGCAGTTTATGGAAACCTATATCAACTCCTTTGATTCAAGGGTTGAAGCTTATATCCGCATCAAAGAAGTAGAAAAAGAAATAGTCGAAACTGTTTTAAAAAAACTACGTATATCCCATCCCAAATTGCTTTTACCTAAAGGTGAGGACTTGCAAGGCAAGTGGAAACAAGACACCTTAAGAGTTTTACGTCATTCGGCAATGACCGTTTTATTAGATGACACAGAGCTTTTAAAACAGCAGTTCTTGTATTGGTTCCAGACGATCATGCAAGCATTTGGGGCTCAGGAAGTTTGTAATATCACTTATTTGATTATGCAAGATGTGGTCAAAGCTCTGCTACCCAAAAATGTTGCCGATTTATTATGTCCAATTTTGGAGATAAATCGTGATTTGCTGGGAGCTCAGGCCAAAAGTTTATAAAAAAGGATGGAGACAGGAAGTATCTCTATCTTTTGTGTTTTTTTACATTGCTATACAATAAATTTACAAAAATTTGCAGCCTAAATGTGAGGAGTTAGAGCTTACCTAGCTCATTAGTAATTATGGGGAAAATTAATTCTGTCTCCTGGCGATCACGCCTCCGTTTCCTAGTTTTAACATTCTTAGGATTCGCGTTCTCAATGATGATCAATTTTCCTTTTTGGGCGATCGCTCAAACTCCTAATACAGCTAGCAACACAATTGATCAATCTCCACCACCTAATCAAGTTGATCAATCAGCCCCACCTAATCTCCCGCTGATCAGACCATTGAATGGTAATGAACTACGCGGCATCTGGCTTACTAATGTCGATAGCGATGTTTTATTTTCGGCTCAGAATCTAGAAAGGGCGATTAAAAGATTAAAGCGTTTAAAATTTAACACTCTATATCCAACGGTTTGGAATGGTGGATACACGCTCTACCCTAGTAAAGTTGCCGAAGCTAGTTTTGGTGTACCTGTTGATCCAGTACCTGAGCTTCAAGAGCGAGATATGCTTGCCGAAGCCATCAAATTTGGACATGAACAAGATTTTGCGGTAATTCCTTGGTTTGAATATGGCTTAATGACTGAAGAAGGCTCAGAGCTAATGCGCCAACATCCTGACTGGATAACCCAGCGTAAAGATGGCTCTCATGTTTTCCTACATGGCGAAAGAGATCAGCATCGTCTTGCTTGGTTAAACCCTGCCCATCCTCAAGTCCAAAAATTTCTCACAGATTTAATCGTTGAAGTTGTTAATAAATATGATGTTGACGGTATTCAGCTTGACGATCATTTTGGGATGCCAGCAGAACTTGGCTACGATGATTACACGATCGCTTTGTATAAAAAAGATCACTTCGGTCGATTACCACCAGAGGATATCAATGATCCTTCATGGATGCAATGGCGTGCCAAGTACATCACTAATTTAATGAGAAAGATCTCTAAATCAGTTAGAGCAATCAAACCAAACTGCTTAATTTCTCTTTCCCCTAATCCTAAGGATTTCTCCTATAAAAAGTACTTGCAAGATTGGTATAACTGGGTTTATCTCAAATATATTGATGAATTAATTGTGCAGGTATATCGCGATGATATTGACAATTTTAAGCGGGAATTAGAACAGCCAGAGTTGCAGGAAATTCGACTAAAAATACCAGTAGCGGTGGGTATTTTAACGGGTTTAAGAGTTCAAAATGTTGATATGCGACAGATCAAAGGTCAAGTAAAAATTGTGCGTGAACTTAACCTAGATGGGTTCTCATTCTTCTTTTACGAAACCTTAGGTAATCGTGATGCTTCCTTTGAGACACTCCTTTTTACGCCTGCGCCTCGTCCAGATTTAAGAAATATTGCTTCTAGCTAAAAATAAAAGCGTCGCAAAGCGACGCTTTTATTTTTAAGACAGTTGTATCGCTTGGTGTCGCAACTCTCTTTTGGTTTTTGATACACTTGGCGACAGTCCTATAGCTTGAACAAATCAAAACCCAAATACATAAAGTCGGCGCGAAGCGCCGACTTTATGTATTTGGGTTTTATGTCCTACAGCGCAAAGCGCTGTCAGTAAAACATGCATTGCTATAGAAGAAAAAAAGTTTTAATCTTCTCGATAAATAAATTTGGATTCTCGAAATGTATATTGTGACCACAGCTAGGTATCACTTCTAGTTGAGAGTTCCTACATAGCTGCTGCATCTGTCGATTTATTTGCACAAATTTAGAATCTAACTCACCTGAAATTAACAACAGTGGAATCTCATTTCTAGATAATTTTTCCCATAATGATGGTTGCTTCCCTGTACTGAGATTGCGTAAGGATTTGGCTAACTGCGCGGGAGAGTTGTTTAATCTTTGCTCTAGCATCTGAGAAAAATGTGGATGCGATCGCAGGTTAGCAAAAATAGGCTGCTGATACCAATTGTCCAGAAATAATCGAAAATCTCCAGTTTCTAACTTTGCGGCAAGCTGTCGATCCTTGACTAGGCGATCGAATCTAGCATCCACAGACGACAATCCTGCGGATGCAGATTCGAGGACAACCCGAAGAAAATATTGCGGGAAATGAATTGTTAAATATAAAGCCAACCTACCGCCCATAGAGTAGCCAACCAAGAAACAACAATCTATACGAAGTAAATCCAAAAATTTGATGACAAAGTTTGCACTGGACTGTATTGTGTAGGAGTCATCTTGATCAGTCCTTTGATCTATAGCGCTGGTCTGACCATGCCCCAGCAAATCGATCGCCACGCAGTAAAACTGTTTAGACAAAATCGCGATCGCTTGTTTGAACTCAAAGCGATTTCCCATAAATCCATGCAAAAACAAAATTGTGGGATGGTTGGCATCGCCCTCTGCGCAGTAGCTAAAACAATAATTTTCAATTTGCACCTTGAGTACCATATCCAAATAATGCAATCGAGACCATGAACGAACAGGAAATTCTGAAAGAAATTGAGAGCGCCAGAGCTTCAGAAGCCACGTCTCTTTATCTTAGTGAACTACAGATGGTGGCAGTTCCTGAAGAGATTGGCAAGTTGAAGCATTTAGTTTGGCTATATCTGAGCGAGAATGAATTGACTTCTCTGCCAGAGGCGATCGCAAATCTACAAAAACTAACTTGGCTGCATCTCGAATCTAATCAACTGCCGAAAATTCCTGATGCAGTCATGCAGCTAAAAAATCTTACAGTGCTAAATTTAGCTGAAAATTGCATTTCCAGTTTGCCTTTAGATATTGGCAAATTATCAAATTTGGCAAGATTTGCGGTTAACGATAACTCTTTAAGAGAGTTGCCAGCTGAGATTGGATTGCTTAAGTTTTTGACTTGGCTTGATTTAAGTGAAAATAAGCTGGAAAGACTACCGTCAGAAATTGTCAACCTCGCCAATTTAACCGAGCTAGATTTACGAAAAAACAATCTAACTACTTTGCCCGAAGAAATAGGCAACCTCACAGCACTTACAGATTTATATCTTGGCAACAATCAACTAACTAGTCTTCCCCCTGAGATTGGTAATCTCAGAAATATCACAGAACTAGATTTGTCCTACAATCAGCTAACGACTCTACCCCGTGAAATCTCCAATCTTAAGAATCTTGTGCGCCTAGATCTCAGAGGTAATTCTATTGAGGCAGCCTCTTTAAATAATTTAAAACATGGCATGATTTTAATCTAAAACCCCAAAAACTTTACCACCCGCGCAGCGGGCGGTAAAGTTTTTGGGGTTTTGTAGGCGATGCAAAGCCATGCCTATCATTGAATGACAAAAGAAAAGCAGCGCCAAGCGCTGCTTTTCTTTTGTCATTCAATGATGATATCTGAAGAGAACAAAGAAATACTCGTTTATATCAATGTATTGTCAATAGCTTCGATGATTCTCTCAGATTGATTTTGATAATTCCCTAGACTTATTTCTTACTTTCAATGTTTTGAAATAGTATTTTTAGCTAATACTTTTAGCTAGTGTGAGCAATGTACTTAGACCAACAAGTGAAAAATTACCAGACAATTAAGTTAATAGCCAAATTAACTACCTACTAAATTTAGTAAGTTAATGAGCTGCCACAGCTTCGCGAACAGGAATGACTGTTACTGACTTGACATCCTTACTCTTGTTGCGAGTGTCGTTAATGCTAACAACTGTATAAGTCTTGGTATTATCGGCACGAAATACATCGCCTACTGAGAGAGGCTTGTTGTAGTTCAATGCACCAATAAAACGTTGGTGAAGATCTGTCATTAAATACTGCATAAACTCCTCGTTTAATATTGAAAGGCTGAAAACGCGATCGCAACATATGCAAAACATATGTTGCTGCTGCCATCTGTATACCACTGTTTCCGCGATTGGTATATAAAATTTCTTATATTTTTTTGTAACTTCGTCACTTTTTATCAAACACTTAGAGAAGTGCTGCAAATTATTAAGTAGTGCCAATATCCCAAAGTGTAACTTTTCTATGACTTCATCGCCTGCGACTGAACTTGAGCCTGATTATGCTTTAAGCGCCTATGACTATGAATTGCCAAGCGATCGCATAGCTCAAGATCCAGTTACACCTAGGGATACATCGCGACTGTTGGTAATTGAAAGCGATCGCAATTTACGTCATCAGCACTTTTACGACTTGCCAGATTTTTTGCAGTCGGGAGATTTGCTTGTTTTTAATAACACCAAAGTCATTCCCGCGAGGATGTATGGGCATAAGCAATCGGGTGTGCCTGTCGAGATCTTGCTGATGGAGCCAGTTGGACACGATCGCTGGTTAGCATTGGTTAAGCCTGGTAAGCGATTGCCGATTGGAAGCACGATCATCTTTGCGGATAATGTCAAAGCGACGGTCGAAGGGATTGAGACAACCACCAGAGCAAGAGAATTGCAATTTCATATTCCTACTGGTGCTGACCTTGACAAAATTATCGATCAACTAGGCACAGTCCCCTTGCCACCCTACGTCACCGATTCCCATGCTGATCCTGATCGCTATCAGACGATTTACGCTGAGATTGCAGGAGCGATCGCAGCACCTACAGCAGGTTTACATTTTACCGAGGAGCTATTTGCAAAGCTCACTGATATGGGCGTTGGTAAAGCATTTGTGACTCTACATGTGGGAATCGGTACATTTCGCCCTGTAGAGACGGAGGACATCACCCAGCATGTGATGCATAACGAGTGGTGTGAAGTGCCTGAGGAGACGATCGCTAAAATCAAAGAAACAAAGGCAACCGGCGGACGTGTGATCGGCGTTGGTAGTACGGTGGCGCGATCGCTGGAAAATTCAAATTTTCAGGCTTTTAGGGGTAAAACGAATTTGATGATTTATCCTGGATATGAGTGGCGAGTTTTAGATGGAATGGTGACTAATTTTCATTTACCCAAGTCAACTTTGCTAATGATGATGTCATCGTTTTTGGGTGAAAATGGGCGCGAATTTTTAATGTCGGTATATCAAGAAGCAATCGCCAAAGAATATCGTTTCTATTCCTTTGGGGATGCCATGTTGATGCTGCGCTAAGAGACCCGTAAGGTTGTGCCCCGCAGGGGCGCAACCTTACGGGTTTTACAAGTACATTGCGTAATTAATTTCGGGCGGCGCGATCGCGAGGAGCATTTTTTGCGTAATGCTAATTAGTAATAATCGCTTGATCGCAATTTCATGAGGTACTCCAAAAATTCGACAGTGATCGTAAAAATGCAAAAAAGTTTCAGCTAGCGATCGTGATAATTTCTGTCTCTTCTGTCTATTTAAAGGCGAGCTATTCTCATCTGCTAAATAATCTGCGATCGCCAAATTTCGCATTAACAAACTAATTTCCACAGGTTCTAAATCGATTTCTAAATCAGTTTCTAAATGTAGGAGCAATTCATGAATTGCCCCTACATTTAAGAATTTTGATTGTTTTGCCAATCGCATAAGCGCACAGCATCGAGCATAAACATATTGCTCAGTTGAATTCCCTACAGGAATTAGAGCGATTTCACTTTTTTGCCAGAATCCATTACAAATTGTAATTCCTTCCATTCGCAAATTTTCCAGAAACAATATAATTTCAGCGATATATTGCTCTCTAAAAACAATATTTAACCATCCTTTCCCAAATGCTCCGATTTGCGATTGAGCGGATATTTCTGGATTTTGTGAACAAGTTTGCGCGATCGCATCAGCAATCTGTGCAGGATTTCGCTGTAAGCGATTGGCGAGCGACAACGCGATCGCTGATGTGTAATGAGCATCATATTTTGGATAGCAAATCTCTAGCGCTATTTCTCTAGAATCTAGCAAAAGCTCAAATTCTGAATTAATTGCTGAGGCGATCGCAATTTGGATAGTTCGAGATGGAGAAATAAACTTCATGATCAACAAATGTTAGGTTTGCGCCCCTGCGGGGCGCAAACCTAACTTATACCTATTTCATGCGTGGTAACCGTAACACATTTGTTTTTTTGGAAAGCGGACTCAGGATTTGATTCAGTGCCCTTAACTGCTCAGGTGTTCCCATGGAGATCAATACATCACCTTGCAAAATTTCCGTATTACCATCAGGTCCCGCAATTACATCGCCATCAGCCCGACGAATTGCTAATACTAAAGCCCCAGTCTGCGATCGCAAACTTGCCTTTTTTAAAGTGACTCCAACATAGCTAGAATCATCAATGCGATATTCCTCAATATAAAATGATCGATTAGCTCCAGCAATAATGCCATCCACAAAATCCATCACCTGCGGACGCAACGCCACAGCAGCCATACGCTTGCCACCAGTAATATATGGCGAAATTACTTCATCTGCTCCACCCCGCCGTAACTTTTGCATAGACTCCTCTGTACTTGCTCTAGCGATCGCCCTAATCTCAGGATTTAAGGTTTTTGCCGATAATACCGTATAGAGATTTTCAGCATCCGATGGCAAAGCTGCCACAATACAGACAGCCCGTTCAATTCCCGCAAGAAGTAAGGTGTTATCAAGAGCCGCATCTCCTTGCAAAGCTGGATGACCCTCTAGCTCAGCTTGCTCAATTGCAATGGGATCACTATCAATCACTACAAATGTAATACTTCCCTCCGCCGCAAATTCTGCTGTAACCTGTCGCCCCGTTCGACCAAATCCACAAACTATGTAATGTTTGTCTAATGAATCCATGACCTTTCGTTGTCGCCTCGCTTGAAAAATATTGTAGATATGACCATTTGCGATCGCGGCTGTAAACTGAGCAGCAATATAACTAATGCTTAAAACGCCCATCACGATTAAGGTAAGCGTAAAAATACGCCCCTCAAAATCAAGGGGATTAGTCTCACCATAGCCAATCGTGGCAAGGGTAATAATCGTCATATAGAGAGCATCAAACCAACTCCATCCTTCGATGAAGCGATAGCCCAATGTTCCAAATGCAGTCAGACCGAATAAAATTCCGACATTAGCAAACAAAGTACGCTGATATTGCAGCAACTCACGCTGTAAATAAATTGGTTGCAATTGTTGGTAGTTAAGCGAACTTTTAGAAGGCATACATGTCTGTACAGTTATAAGCGATGAGTAATTTAACCAAGAACTTCCATAAAAGAATGTTAAGCTGCTTATAGATATATAGCTTCAGCTTTTAAGCATTTTTAGTAAGATTGTTGTTTATTGCATCGGTCTAGTTTTTGCAAATAAATGCTGTCACTCATGGGACAAGTATGACATCAGAGCAACCTTCAGAAAACACACAAATTAACCGCGCTGTAACTTCTCCCTATCGTTCGGCAGTTGATATTAACGACGACAATTTAGAGAGATTTCATGCTTGGACTGGGTATAACACCCATACAGATATGAGTAGTAACACGAAATTCCAAATGCGTGACTTCCATATCGATCTGGGTATGGCTGTGATTGGCTTTGGTGTGTTGTGCAGTTGGGAGGTGCGATCGCGCAAAATTGATTTCAAAGGAAAAACTCACATTATTTACGAGTTAAGAGGGGATACGGAGCCACAAGTTGTTCCGATGTTGCGTCAAAACTGTAGTGATGAAATGGCAACATTTTTGCATAGCCGCCTAATCAGAACTTTAGATTTTTTACGCTCCTGCTCAAAATTTTCTGGCATTCCTCACGTTCACATCATTTCAATTCGTAATCACTATGTCATGAGTGCGGTATGGAGACCATACCAAAATAAGATTTGGATGGTTCCTATTGATCAGATTGAAGGTTTATCTTTTTCTAATCATTTAATTTAAATGGTTTATAACAACAAGCTTGTAGGGGTTTAGCATTTGCGGCAATATTTTTATATTCTCCACTCCAATCTTGAATTGCAAATGCTAAACCCTTTTCGCTTTCATCGATAAATTGTGCCTGCGTTACGAGTCTAGGGCAAAGCATTCCCATTTTAAAACAATCTAAAAAAACATGGATTTCTATGGGAATGCTTTGCCCCTACATAGGGATCACGAATAAATAAAGACACCAACTGGATTTCAATATGTCTATTCGTATCAACGGCGCTGGTACGCTCAAAACTTCAACTGATCTTTCAACTCGACCAACGGCAAGTAAGGTTAGGGCAGCAGTTTTTAATATTTTGCAAACTCGCATTAAAGGCGCAAATTGGCTAGATATCTGTTCTGGGTCAGGCGCTATGGGAGCAGAGGCGCTAGTCAGGGGCGCAGCTAATATCGTAGGCATCGAGTCGTCAGCGATCGCCTGTCAGATTGTGCGCGAAAACTGGCAGAAATTTGCGAAGCAAGATCAAAAATTTGAAATTATTAAAGGCGATGCGGTCAAGACATTACGAAAATTACCACCCAAATATTTTAATTTAGTTTATTTTGATCCGCCTTACCAAAGCGAGCTATACCTACCAGTGCTTACAGCATTATCGCCATTGCTTGCTGATGGAGCGCTAGTAATTGCTGAGTGCGATCGCTTACGCCTACTTCCTGATGTGATGGGCGATCTCATCTGTTGCGATCGCCGCCAATATGGACAAACAGCCCTAGTCTTTTACGAAAAAGAATAGGGTCAACTCTAGGTATGATGACGCTCTGAATAAATCATCATAAAATAAATTTAGAATCTAGATGCGCCTCCCGCATAGCGGGAGGCGCATCTAAATTCTATGATATTTCCCAAAAAGAGTCACCGCCGTGCTAACCACAGAAAACCCCGAAACTCGCGATCGTCCTCAAGATCTATTGCAAAGTACTTCACAAACTTGGACATGGCGTGGATATCAAATCAAGTATGCAGTCACAGGTACTGGTAAGCCTCTTGTCCTAGTTCATGGTTTCGGCGCATCGATCGGTCATTGGAAAAAGAATATTCCTGCATTTGCTGAGGCTGGCTATCAAGTATTTGCAATCGACTTGCTCGGCTTTGGCGGTTCGGCGAAACCTGCTTTAGGTTACTCATTAGAGCTTTGGGAAGAACTGCTCAAGGATTTTCATCAAGAATTTGTGCAGCAACCCGCTATCTTCATCGGTAATTCCATCGGTGCTTTGCTAGCTTTAATGGTAGTAACTAATAGTCCTGAAATTGCGATCGGAGCAGTATTGCTAAATGCCGCAGGTGGATTAAATCATCGTCCTGAAGAGTTGAATTTGCCTTTAAGAGTCGTGATGGGTGCTTTTGCGAAATTAGTAAGCTCTGAAGTAACAGGTAAGTTTGTCTTCAATCAAGTTCGCAAAAAACGCAATATCCGCAATTCTCTACGGCAGGTTTATCGCAATCATGAGGCGATCGATGATGAGTTGGTAGACATGCTCTATCAGCCATCCTGTGATGAAGGCGCACAAAAAGTATTTGCTTCAATTTTGACAGCTCCTGCTGGCCCCCGCACTGCCGATTTATTGGCTAAGTTAGAGAAGCCTCTATTAGTTCTTTGGGGTGATGCTGATCCTTGGACTCCAATTAATGGAGCGAAAGTTTATGAAGAAGCTGGCAAGACTAAAGATATTCAATTAATAGCCATTCCCAATACAGGGCATTGCCCCCACGATGATCGCCCTGAGATTGTGAATGCTCTAGTGATTCACTGGTTACAGAAGTTGGCTTTGGACAGTTAATGAGTGATGGATACTGAAACATCCATTTCATGCGGACAAAAAAGATGCA
Organism: Pseudanabaena sp. UWO311; assembly: GCF_006937785.1. Lineage (GTDB taxonomy): Bacteria > Cyanobacteriota > Cyanobacteriia > Pseudanabaenales > Pseudanabaenaceae > Pseudanabaena. The sequence goes on along the minus strand of NZ_SJEE01000002.1, from coordinate 115,496 downwards.
AATACGTCGATTCCGTTTTACAGCTCGTTTTATAGCTAATGTCACTTATCTTAGGACTAATCAAAACCCAAGAATTGATTGGCGGCGCGGAGCGCCGCCAATCAATTCTTGGGTTTTATGTTCTAGTTCATTTGACCACAGCTATAGATGTCCAGTGCCTCAAGCCAAAGAGTATCAATCTCACCTTTGCGATCGCGCAAATTTATCGACGACTTACACTGAAAAAGAAACTGAGTAGATGTAGCTCCACAGCTATATTTTCTGTATTGGAGCAAGTTTGGGATCGATGATTTTTTTGCCTTGACCTGAGAAGGCGACGGCTAAATACATCTTGTCACCAGTGCCAAGCAAGTTAGAAACTTGTCCTTCGCCAAACTTGTCATGCATCACGCGATCGCCCACTTGCCAATCAATACGAGGCTTGGGCTTAACCGCATTTACCTTGACAGGAGGGGCAGACCTGAGCGAACCTTTAACACTAGTGGCTTCAGCCCTCTGACTCGCCTTGCTGATAAACTTATCGATGCCATGTCCCGTGAGATATTCTTTGGGAAGCTCTGCAAGGAATTGCGAAGGAATAGCATATTCACGGTTGCCGTAGAGACGACGGGCTTGAGCATGGCTGAGGAAGAGCTTCTCTTGGGCGCGAGTGATACCCACATACATGAGGCGACGTTCTTCTTCTAATGCCATAGGATCGTTAATGGAACGGAAGCTTGGAAATAAGCCTTGCTCTAGACCAACTAAAAAGACTACGGGAAATTCTAACCCTTTAGCAGCATGGAGCGTCATCAAGGTGACTTTTTCCGCATTCTCGCCACTGTCATCAAGACTAGAAGCAAGAGCCGCATTAGCTAAGAAAGCATCAAGGGAAGCATCTTCATTCTCTTCCGCAAATTGTAACGCTGCGTTATAAAGTTCTTGTAAGTTAGAAATGCGATCGTTGGCTTCATCATTACTTTGAGCTTTCAGTTCATCGACATAGCCCGATTCGGCGAGAATGCCCTGAATGATATCTGCTGCTGGCGTAACTGCTACTTTCGCTTGCCATTTTTGCATCAATTCCACAAAGGAGAGAACACCCCTAGCCGATCGCCCAGCCAGAGTCTTGACTGTTGTTTCATCGCTGATGATTTCCCAGATGGGGACGCTGAGTTCTTGGGCGGCTTGTTGGAGCTTATCGAGAGTTGCCTTGCCGATACTGCGCTTAGGAACATTGATAATTCGCATTAAGCCGAGAGTATCAGATGGATTGGATAACAGTCGCAAATAGGAAAGAACATCTTTAATTTCTTTGCGATCGTAAAAGCGTAAACCGCCCACGACTTTATACGGAATATTCCATCGCACTAGCATTTCTTCAAAAGGACGGGACTGGGCATTAGTCCGATAGAGAATTGCAAAATGTCCGAGATTAGCGCTAGGAGTTTTGGTCTTAACGCGGCGAATCTGCTCGATCACAAACTGGGCTTCGTCAACTTCGTCATCAGCACGGAATAACTCAATCAAGTCGCCGTCGGGTCTGGTAGCTTTCAGGACTTTATCGATACGCTGCGTGTTATGGTCGATCAGTTGATTGGCAATTTCGAGGATATTAGCAACGGAACGATAATTCTCTTCTAGCTTGATCATTGTGCCTGTATGGGCATCGGGCAAGCGATCGCCAAAAGCATCTTGAAATTCCATCAAGATCGTGAAGTCAGCAGAGCGGAAACTATAAATCGATTGGTCGGCATCACCAACAACAAAAATAGAACGACCTTCCCAAGTCGGCTTTTTGTCATTAGTGGAGAGTAACTGAATCAAATCATATTGAGTACGGTTTGTGTCTTGATACTCATCCACAAGAATATGCTTAAAGCGATTGTGCCATTTGTTAAGAACTTCAGGATTTTGCTTGAATAGGCGCACTGGCAAAAAGATTAAATCATCAAAGTCGAGAGCATTATTGGTGGCTAGCTGATTTTGGTAAAGACTATAAACCTGTGCGATCGCACGCTTACGGAAAGACGAATCATCACTTTGAGCCTCATATTCTTCGGGAGTCCAGCCTTTATTTTTGGCATTGCCGATCGCAAAACGTACGGATTTTGGCTCAAATTTCTTTTCATCAAGGTTTAGCTGATTGATGACAATATCTTTAACTAACGATTGCGCGTCAGAATCATCAAAAATCGAGAAGTTTTTTGCCCAGCTTCGACCATTACTATCTTTATATTTATCAATATCAAGGCGCAAAATTCGACAGCACATACTATGGAAAGTTCCCATCCACAATCCATCTTGGGCATAGCTATTGATATATTGCTTATAAACTTTTTTGCGAAGTTTGTCCTGTTCCCAGTCAGGCATTTCGCTTAAAGTTTTGCCTAATTCCCTTTGAGCGATCTCTTGAGTTAACAAGGATTGAATTCGTTCATTCATTTCCTTGCCAGCCTTATTTGTAAACGTCACAGCTAAGATTTGCTCAGGCGCAACACCGTGATTGAGCATTAAGTTGGCAATACGATAGGTCAATGTCCTTGTTTTCCCTGAGCCTGCCCCTGCGACCACGAGCATTGGCCCATGCAAATGGCTTGCGGCTTTTTGTTGGGCTGGGTTGAGATGAAGCAAAAAATTGGAACTCATGGGCGCAGGAGGGAGAAACTTAGGTAGACTCTAATACAGTATGCCAAAAATACAGTACTAACGTGGATATTTACTGCACGCGCCCGAATTGTACCAAGCCTTTAAATTCTTTTGCCGATCTTGATAGTGGCAATACGCTCAAAACGATCACTCAAAAATTCTGCACGGCTTGCGGGATGCCTTTACTGCTTGGAGGACGCTATATAGTTGAACGCCCGATCGCGCAGGGTGGTTTTGGTGCGACTTTTCTAGCTCGCGATCGCTATACACCTGCGATGAAACGCTGCGTGGTGAAGCTGTTGCAGCCCGTGGGGTTAACTAGTTCTCAGATGGTAATCGCCAAGCAAATGTTTGAGCGTGAGGCTACAGTTTTAGAAGATTTGGGGACTCATCCACAAATTCCTGACATGCTTGCCTACTTTGAGGTGCAGTCGGGACAGGATGAATTTTTTTATTTAGTGCAGGAATTTGTTGATGGCTTTACCCTAGAGCAAATTGTGGAGCAGCATGGCGCGATCGCGGAGGCGGATGTTTTAGAAATCATGCAAAGCCTGTTGCCTGTTTTGACATTTATTCATGACAAAGGCTCGATCCATCGTGATATCAAGCCTTCAAATATCATGGTGCGCAAACTTGACCAAACTTACTTTTTGCTGGATTTCGGCGCGGTTAAACAAGTAGCTGGAGCCGCCCAAGGTCAAAAATCCACGGGTATTTTTACCCCAGGCTATGGCGCACCTGAACAAATGCGGGGTGATACAGTATTTCCCGCTACGGATCTCTATGCCTTTGCCGTAACTTGTCTCTTTTTGCTAACTGGCAAAGATCCCGACGAATTATTTGATGTAAATTACAACACTTGGAAATGGGATCGCTTTGTGAAGCTTAGTCCTAATCTTAATAATGTTTTACATAAAATGTTAGAGACGGCTCCCAGCGATCGCTTTTCTTCGTCGGCTGATGTCCTCCAAGCCCTCAATTCTCAAATATCAGTACAACCATCGGTAAGCGCTCCAATACAAAGCACTCCAATACAAACCCCACCAGTTCAATCGGCACATCAGACCAGTATCCAAGTCCCTCCACCTGCACCACTTCCTAATTTTGCACCTTCGGTTCCTAAGCCTGTAGCTCAGCGATCAAACAAAACGCCTTGGCTATTAGCAGCACCAATTAAGATTCAATTCATTGCTGCTTTTTTGATTGGTGTCGAAGCGATGTTGCTATGGCAAGTAAGCACAACGGTCGGGCTAGCCTTAATTGGCTCTCCTAACAATTTAATTGCTTTTGCTGCCGTATTGATTGGTGTGATTCTGCTCAGGATTAGTTCCATTCTTGATAATAAAGACCTATTTGTATTCGTAAATTTGTTGAGCTTTGCCATAATTTGGGGCGTGCAAACCTTTGGGAAACTCTCTCAATTTCAGAGCTTTCCCAACTGGATCGAGATTGCTCAATATTGTGGAGTTGCAGGTTTTAGTGCGATCGCTCTCATGGCAGCCTTTCGCCTCATCTTCCAATTACTCTATTCCTTTCTCTAATTAATCTATTCTTGAGCCTATAAGCGATCGCGAAAATCTTAGCTTCCCAAAAGCAGCACTGGACAGTTAAAGCGTGATCGATGTATTTGCTTTTTCATTGGCATGAAAAAGCTATCAAAATTTATATTGGTTTGGGTTTGAGAGCAAAGCGCTCTATGTGTCGGCGCAAAGCGCCGACACATACGTGTAATTGTAATTACCTCGAATGACTAATATTTTTTTGTTTCTATTGTGTCAAAATGTTAAGCGTGAGAGTAATTTTTGACCCAACCCAAATTTCTCGTCCCACTGCGATCGCCCTTGGTAACTTTGATGGCGTACATGTGGGACACTGTCGCGTGATTGCGCCAATTTTGCCGATATCTTTGCGCAATCGCAACCCCAATTTAACCAGTACAGTCGTTTCCTTTTCCCCTCATCCCCAAGAATTTTTTAGCCAAAGAACGCGATCGCTACTTGCTCCCTTTGATGAAAAAGTAGCCTTGCTTAAATCTCTCGGTGTCGAGCAATTAGTCTTGCTACCCTTTGACGCTGAACTTGCCAAGCTAACTGCCGCCGAATTTATCCAGAAGATTTTAATTGACTCGCTCCAAGTCGAATTAATCAGCGTCGGCTTTGATTTTCACTTCGGACAGAAACGACAAGGCAATATTAGCGATCTGCAAAATATTTGGGGCGATCGCCTCACGGTCATTCCAGAGCAGACGATGAGTTTTGGCGATCTCGAGCAGCCACCCGTGCGCATAAGTAGCTCCAATATTCGGACAGCTTTAGCCCAAGGTGAAATTGATTTAGCTAATTCACTGCTTGGTCGTCCTTACAACCTTGTGGGCAGGGTAGTGCAGGGAAAGCAATTAGGGCGCACAATTGGTTTTCCAACTGCAAATTTAGAGCTTCCTACCCAAAAGTGTTTACCCCGTGATGGGGTTTACGCAATCCAAGCAATGATAAAGAATCCTGACGCAGCAACACAAGCCCCAGCGCAAGTATTAGGGGTGATGAATATTGGAATGCGTCCAACTGTGGATGGCGATCAGCGATCAGTCGAAGTACATTTATTTGACTGGCAAGGCGATCTCTACGATCAAGAACTAAGTGTAAACTTAATCAGATTTATTCGACCTGAACGGAAGTTTGATTCACTTGATGCTCTCAAAGCTCAAATTCAGTCCGATTGCCAGACCGCACGCAACTATAAGATCCTCACCCGATGACTATGTTATGGCGCAGGTACTTACCAAACTTGTAAGGGAGTAATTTTATTCGCTAAAGCTTCTATCTCTTTACGTTGATATAGATTGATCTGTCTACGGTTTGAAAATCGTGATTTGATTGTCGGATCTGCCAAAAGCTCTTCAACTTGACTGAGCGGAAGTTGCAAAATCACGGCTATATCCTCTCCAGATAGCCATTGCTGACCAAAGAGATTTAAGATCTCAACGTCCTTGGCATTGAGTAGTTGAGTCAATAGCTTTTCTAAAAGTAACCAACAAGCGATCGCATCGGATTCAGCTCGATGCGACTGTCCAACATTAAAGTCATAATGTTTGACTAACTTAGGCAGCGATCTCGATGGCAAGTGTGGCAATAAGAGTCTTGATAGCTTGACGGTGCAAAGTTGTTGAGGAGCAATAAATTCAGTACCTAGTCTTTGATATTCAGCTTTGAGAAAAGAATAGTCAAAGCCAATATTGTGAGCAACAAGAACGCCAGATTGGAGCATTGGCAAATATTTAGGCAGAATCTGATCGCTGCCATCAACATCAGCAACCATATGCTGCGAGATACCTGTAAATCTGACGATTTGTTCAGGTATCTGGATTTGAGGATTGATTAAGTCAGTAGATATTTGCCGAATTCCGTCTTTGAGCGTAGCTTGAAGAACAGAAATTTCGATAATGCGATCGCGATCACCCTTTCCTCCCGTTGTCTCTAAGTCCACTACCGTAAATACTTCCGTACTAATTTGGCGATAGTAGTTGAGGAGTTCTGTAGACAGATTGGCATTAATTTTCATTGATTCTAGTGGCTTAAAAGCTTCATGATATTTTGAAACGCTTTACAAGCGATCGCCTTCCACGCGATCGTTTATAACTTGTTAGATCTATTATTGAGTCTAATCCCTTCCAGTCTAAAAATAGCCACTAATTAGTGTCTTGGAAAGCAGTGTCTTAAATTTGTACTAAGCCTAAAGGAGAGTATACACCAATGAATAATTGATTTACTTTGCTTCCATCCAGTTCTTACCAGTATGAATATCTACTTCTAGCTTTACCGAAAGCTCCAAAGCTGATTCCATCGCTGCCTTGATTTTGGGTTGCAGTTCGGCAACTTCATCAGGTGGGACTTCAAATACAAGTTCATCATGGACTTGTAAAAGTAGATTCGCCTGATACTCAGACAACAGCTCATTCACCCGTAACATGGCAACCTTGATAATATCGGCACTGGTTCCTTGGATAGGCGCATTAACTGCCGATCGCAATAGCGCCGCCTTCTGATAGCCACCAATCTGACTGAGCCCGCGAAAATAGCGCCGCCTTCCTAATATAGTTTTTACAAAGCCATCACGTTCTGCCTCTACTTCGACACTTTGCATATAACTAGAAATCTTTTCGTAGCGCTGATTGAATTTATCAATAAACTGCTTGGCAACTTTTACAGGCACACCGATATCGCGGCTAAATTTCTGTGCTCCCATGCCATAAATCACGCCATAATTGATGATTTTTGCTAGACGACGCTCATCACTAGTTACTTCTTCTTTCTCTAATAGAAGTTGCGCCGTAACTGTATGTACATCTTCACCAGCATTAAAAGCTCTCATCAATTCAGGCTCTTGACTCAAGTGAGCAAGAATCCGCAGTTCAATTTGCGAATAATCCGCCGCCATTAATATCCAATCTTCTTTTGGTAAAAAGCCAGCTCTGATCCGCTTGCTAAAAGCAGTCCGAATCGGAATATTTTGTAAGTTAGGATTAGAACTACTCAATCGTCCAGTTGAAGCTACAGTTTGATTAAAATCGGTATGTACTCGCCCAGTTTTGGGTTGAATCAAAGAAGGCAAAGCGTCAACATAAGTAGATTTGAGTTTGGCAAGAGTGCGATTTTCTAAGATCGTGTCAATGAGTGGATGATCGCCTTCTAATTTATTAAGCACAGCAACATCAGTGGAATAGCCTGTAGCGCTCTTGCGCGATTTCTTGATAAATTTCTCACCTAATAATTCCAGTAAAATTTCGCTCAACTGCTTAGGTGAATTGAGATTAAATTCTTTGCCAGCTTGGGCATAAGCTGCGATCGCTAAAGCATCTAAATCTTTCTCTAATTCCAAGGAAAAAGCACTCAAAAATTCTCTGTCGATCCTAATCCCACGCCATTCCATCTCGGCAAGAATCGGCTCTAAAGCCATTTCCACATTTTGAAATAAATCCCAAAGCTCAGGTATTGCGGTTAGTTGTGCTTGCAAAATAGGCACAAGGTGATAGGTAAGATAGGTATCCATCCCGCAATATTGAGCAACCAATGGAATATCAACCTCTGCGATCGATTTGCGCTTACCGACTAGCGTTTTATAACTAACCGTGCGAATCTGGAGAAAGTCCATCGCCATATCATCGAGCTTATGACTTGCTTCTGGATCGATCACATAACTAGCAATCATTGTGTCAAATATCACGCCTGCTAGCTCAATCCCCGCTGCCTTAAACATCAAGCGATCAAACTTGGCATTCTGTAAATATTTAGGATGACTAACATCTTCAAGAATAGGTCGAAGAATCTCTCTAACTTCTTCCCATTTAAGATTGCATCCATCACTATGACTTAGCGGGATATAAGCAACCTCACTAATCGAGTCTCCCCAGCAACAACCAATTCCTACTAATTCAGCTTCAAAGGGATTTAGTGCCGAGGTTTCCGTATCCCAAGCCACAGGCTGTTTAGTGCTGCGAAGAGTTTCCACTAATTGCTCTAACTTCGCGATCGCATCAATAATCTGTACATCTAACTTTAACGACGCTGAAGCTGCGATCGCCTGATCTTTTTCCTGCTTAGCAAAGTCAAACCATAACTCCTCATCTTCGTTATTATCCTGATTTTGAGAGGAATCAGTATTTGTCTCTTTGCTCTTTGAGACAGGGGCTGAGATTGAAGGCTTCTTCTCAAAGTTGCCCGACAACTTGGCATGAATCTGATCGACTCTATTCACAAATGCCTTCAGCTCAAGCTCTTCTAATAAAGGAATTACCTCAGCAGTATCAAAACCTGTTAACTTACAATCTGAGATCGCCATCGGCAACGGTACATCCGTTTTGATCATCGCCATAAATTGCGAATGTTTAGCAGCTTCAATTCCTTGCTCTAGCTTCGTTTTAATTGCCCCCTTCATCTTCGGTATAGCCGCTAAAACGTTCTCTAAGCTACCATATTCCTCTATTAACTTAATCGCCGTTTTCTCACCAATACCCCGCACCCCAGGGATATTATCAGAAGCATCACCACAAAGCGCTTTATAGTCCACGACTTGTGTAGGTAAAACCCCTAAACGCTCTTTTACCTGATCAGCATGATATTCCACAATCTTATCTTTTTGTCCGATATTCAGCACCGAGATGCGTTTATCAATATCGATTAATTGAAACAAATCGCGATCGCCACTTAAAATCTTGACGGTGTAACCCTCGGCACTCGCCACCTGTGAGAGCGTTCCCAATACGTCATCTGCCTCAAAACCAGCTTGGGTAATTGCAGGCAGATTCATCGCTGCTAAAACTCTTTGTAAGTTCTGCATATCAGGAATAAAACTTTCAGGTGTTTCAGAACGATTTGCCTTATAAGTATCGTCAATCTCATGGCGAAATGTGGGTACGGCAAGATCAAAGGCGATCGCAACAGCCGCAGGTTTTTCGCGATCGAGCATTTCGATCAATGCTTTCAAGAAGCCAAAGCAAATACTTGTGGGGATTCCTGTCGAGGTGCGCAAGCCGCCTTCGGGATGTTTGCCAAAGGCATAAAAGGCTCGGAACGCGAGGGAGTGCCCGTCAACGAGTAAAAATGTGGAGTGAGTTTGTTCGCTTGAAGTCATGATGCTCGTTTTAAAGTTTTACCGATCGCTAGTCTTAGGTTAACCGATTGCTGATTATAGTGCGATCGGGGTAATTGGTTTAAGATACTTGTATCCCTCAGCATTAACTTTATATCGCGGTCTTCTAGATGAAATATGACACTATTTCTTCTTGCTAAACCAAAGCTCCAAATCTGCAAGACTCTGAAAATCCAAAATCGCTTCAGCAAGACTCTCTAAGCGAGGGATATGTAATCGCGTAATTCTTGTATGTAGCTTTGGTGGCAAAGTCCCAAACTTGTGGGTCAACAACCTTAAAACAATCGCAACTAAACCTTCCTTGCGACCCTCTTACCGACCTTCTAGACGACCTTCTTGCCGACCTTCTTGCCGACCTTCACGAAGAATTGCTTGATATGTCACAGACTCGCGCATGATATCTCTCCTCAAAATTTGCTTAATGATATTTTCTTTAGACTAAATACGAACACCAATCGCTCCAACTTCCCGCATAGAGTTTGCCAGTCTCAATTCCTGCTAATTTCAGCGATAGCAAATTTACACAAGCCGTTACACCTGAGCCGCAATAGACGATCGCCTCTTGAGCATTTTTTACTTCCTGCCAACGATCGCCTTGATTGTCAATTACAAAACCTTGCTCATTAGTAACTTCCATCCAAGGATAATTAACCGCACCTTCGATATGACCAGCGATCGGGTCGATGGGTTCGCGCTCACCCCGATAGCGATCGCCTTCTCGCGAATCAATTAGAACGACTTCTGGCAAATCTTTACGTGATTTCACAGTTTCAATATCAACAACCAAGTTAGTTTGCATGTTAGGGTCAAACTTCCCATCTCTAACTGATGGAACAGCAGAACTAGTTCCATAATTCTGGGCTTGCCATCCCGCAAAACCACCATCGAGAACTGCTACTCGCTCATGTCCCATATAGTGCAGTAACCACCAGAGTCTTGCAGCAAACCCCAAACGTGAGTCATCGTAGGCAACCACCATAGTTTTGCCTGAATTTACGCCTATTTGAGAAAGCTTTTCGGCAAGTTTATCTAAATCGGGCAGAGGATGTCTGCCACAATGCTTTTGAACAGGACTGGACAAATCAAGATTGAGATCAAGATAATAAGCACCTTCTATATGGTTCTCTTGATATTGTTTACGACCTAGTTCTATATCCATTAATGAAAATCGACAATCCACTACAACCACTTGTGGAGCGTGGAGATGTTCATGGAGCCAATTAGCAGAAACAACATGCAGATTATTCATAGTTTTGATTGTATTTAATTTTCTGGTTTAAGATCTCGTTCCATTAGTCCCTCAACTGCTTGTTGCAAATTGATTTCTCCTTTTAGCAAACGATAAACATAACGAGAGACTGGGACACTAATTTTTTCCAGATCGCTAATTTCCATTAATACATTAGCCGTATTTACACCTTCAGCCGTACCCTGCACATTAGCGATCGCCTCTTCAAGACTTTTACCCTGCGCGATCGCATAGCCAACTTGATAATTACGACTGAGATTGCTATTGCAAGTTGCCAATAGATCTCCTAAACCCGATAAGCCCCAGAAAGTTTCAGGTTGTGCCCCAAAGTAAACCCCAACACGAATAATTTCAATCAGAGATCGCGTAATTAAGGCAGATTTGGCATTTGTACCAAGATTTAATCCATCACAAGCACCAACGGCGATCGCAATTACATTTTTGAGCGTGCCACCCAATTCCACCCCGATAGGATCGAAATTTGTATAGACCCTGAAATTTCTGGATGCAAAAATATGTTGAATAAACTGGGCAGCGCTTTCATCGTTACTCGCTACCACGGTCGCCGCAGGTTGACCTGCCATAATTTCTTTAGAGAGATTTGGTCCAGATAAAACCACTAGAGGTTGATTGGGGAGTAGCGATCGCCAAATTTGTGATGGGGTTTGTCTAGTAATTGGCTCTAAGCCCTTAGTAGCACTAACTAAAACTGCATCTGGCAGTAACTTAGCTGTTTGTAATTGTTCCGCGATCGCTCGTACCCCTTTGATAGAGACTGCGGAAATGATGGCATCACTATTACTGACCATTTCTGCTAGGGATACTTGACTTTGGCGTGACCAGATTTGCACATGATGCTGATTGGTTTGGACTAGATTTGCTAGCGCCGATCCCCACGCACCAGATCCAACGATAGTCACATTTTTTAGGTCTGATTTCATGTTTTAGGGTAGTTGTTTTGATAGCAATTGCCATAATGCACAAATCTACAACGCTTTGTGCTCAAACCCGAACATAATAAATTTTTTGAAAGTCTTGCTTTGCAAGACTTTCAAAAAATTTATTATGTTCACTTGGTCGAAAATTGCTGTAGAGATACGCGTAGAGGAAAAAGCAATTATATTTATCTCTAGTAGAAGCCAAGCACTAGCAAAAACAGGACTAGAAGCCAGACTCCAGATCAAGACGGTGGTATAATAGCGTGCAAAAGCCTCTCTCGAACTAAAACCCTTGCTAGTTAGATATTGATCGTCTTTAATTATCAATATCACATCAAGAGCTTTGATTGATGAGGGGTACTTTCGCTCATTTCTTGAGGAAGGCTAGCAACAATGATCGAAATGAATGTGGCTGGGATTGCTATTGATGCTGTAAGCCGTAATCCTATCGTCCTACTACGAGACACTTTAGAACGCAGAGCTTTGCCGATCTGGATCGGTGAAACTGAAGCTAAAGCAATCATTGGGGCTTTAGATGGAAGACCTCTAGAGCGACCAATGACCCATGATCTCATGCTTAATTTTTTGGATGCATGGGGGATAACTGTTGAGAGGATTGTCGTTCATGCGCTCAAAAATAGTACTTTTTATGCCGTAATTACGGTTTCGCAGGGTGATATAAAAAAGGACATAGATGCGCGTCCTAGTGATGCGATCGCGATCGCGGTTCGGGCAAAATGTCCGATCTGGGTAATGGAAGAAGTAATTCTTGAAGCTTCAATTCCTGTGGATCAGGATGCTGATGAAGCGGAAAGAAGAGCATTTCGAGAATTTTTAGCAAAACTAACTCCAGAGGAATTAGTCAAGAAAAGCGGGCTTGAAAGTAACTAAGACAAAAATAAAGCGCCCACGTAGTGGGCGCTTTATTTTTGGGAGTTCTAGTTGCCAGAATTACTGTTAGACATCACCTCTACAAGTCCCCGTAGCTGTGAATCGTTGCCTCTAACATTACTATTATTGGCTTGGTTGTTGCCAAATTGCCTTTCCGCCACTTCGCCTTCCTTACCCAGCACTTTAATTGGTTGATTATTATAGCTAAGAGCCACCGACGAAGCATTACCTGCTCTAACGGAAATTTGGCGATCGCCTGACCAAGCTAACTTTTTCCCCTCATTGAGTACACCCTCAAACTCAGTCTGCCCATCAACAGTAATTCGCATCCAAGATTCACCTTGCATGACTATGCCAACGTTAACGGGCTTGTTGCCAACAAATTCAAAATTACTGTTGGCAAGCGTTGAACTATTGAGAGATGTATTGGTTGAAGGAAGACTACTGTTTACCAAACCCAAGAGCATATTGTTTAAATTAGAGTTTGCTTGCCCCAGATTAGCCTGAGACTTTGGTTTATTGAGAATATCTGCCGAAAGAGCTTGATTCTTTATTTCTATCGGTGAAGGAGCCACAGGATTTACCACAGCGACAGGGACTGATGCACCTGTCTGCCTCAAAACTGCTAGACCACCAATTTTTGGCAGCATGATTTCGGTAGGATCGATCACTTTGTTAGATTTTGCAGAACTTATCTGAGCTGCATCCCCAAAATTAGTTTGACTATCGTTAATTTTATTAGCATCAGGTGAATTCAGAAATGTTGCTAACAGACTAACTGCCCCCGCAATCACGACAACATACAGTGCATATAAATGTAAAGGTCGCAGTTCAGCCGCAGCACTGCCAGCCCACTTTTGCTCAGGCAAAACAGGATTTAGAGGAAAATCTTCCGAAAGATCTCCAACCCCCAAAGCATCGCCATACTTTCGGATAAATCCACGCACGTATACAGGCTCAGGCAATGAATCCATTTGACCATCTTCGATCGCACGCAAATAGCGCTCAGAAATTAATGTAGTTGCAGTTAGATGCGGAATTGACAATTCTTTATCTTCTCGAATTCGCTTAAATTGCGCTCCGATTTCTGCTAATTTCTCTGCTTGCTTCGAGGTTGTAATATTCACAATACTCACAGACATGTAGGAAGAGATTGGACTGACTGACTTCAAGTTGGCTTTCAGTCGAACTTGGACAACCACAAGTTCTATTTAGAGCGTCATTGGCGATTATAAGTAACCTGATGTAATTATATTACCTAACCTAAAGTAATATAACATTCTGCAAAGTTTTCTCAGTAAATTACTGCACTACACACTACATATCAACAGCTATATTACTTACTGTGTCTTGAGCTGAGGTGCAATGTAAATTCTTTTTAGATTGGACTTAATGTTTCGATTTCTTGATCGATTAGTAGTCGATATGCCCCGACCTTAAGAGTTTCAAGTGAAATAGTCGCGATCGCCACGCGATGTAATGATAAGACAGGATGACCTAACTGCTCGGCAACCCGACGAATTTGGCGGTTGCGCCCTTCAGACAAAACTATCTGCAATTGGGTACGTGGAGTTTGGTATTTACAGCGTTCAATTTGCCGAATATTTACAGATGCAGGAAGCGTAAGTTTGCCGTCAAGGATAACCCCATCTTGCCACTGTTTAATGATGCGATCGCTTGGTATATCTTTAACCCAAACCTCATAGGTCTTGGGAACATGGTGACGGGGATGCATTAGGTAATTCGCAAAATCTCCATTATTAGTCAAGATCAACGCTCCACTACTGTTATAGTCCAGCCGTCCGACTGGATAAACATGTCGATACTGTGATGGCAGAATGTCTAAAACGGTCTTTCTGCCTTGAGGATCATCACAGGTGCTCATTATGCCTATGGGCTTATTAAGTAATAGATAGACAAATTTTGGTGCATTGGTTTGGAGTAACTTGCCATCAACTTCAATGCGATCGCTTTCAGGATCGGCTTTTGCCCCTAGCTCCGTAATTGGTTTGCCATTTACACAAACTCGCCCTGCCAAAATTATCTGCTCAGAACCTCTTCGAGAAGCAATCCCATGTCTAGACAGAATTTTTTGGAGGCGATCGAGCATATATGAGTAAGGCTATCAGTTTAGATGATTAGTAGGTAGTCCTCAATTATCTCGATTATATGGTTGATGATAGGAGGCGAGTTGCACTTTCTATCAATATCTTGATAATTTAGGTATATTATCTGAACTGCCTAAATCGAAAATTCAGATATAGCAACAAAGTATGAAAACAGTCCGTGATGCTTGTCAGCTTCAATCCAATGCGCTATCAATTATACTTAGCGATCAAATCGAGCAGCTTGATGAATTAATTCAGGATGGGTAGTGTCGAGAAAGCAGCCCGTCAATTGTTTGCATCTACATCTTTTGGGGTGCATCTGTTTCAAGTTGAGATTCCTGCGACTCGTCTAGGCACAGTCACAATTACCGAGGACTATAGTTATCGTGGTTTAGAGGGTGGTAATCCTAGTTGTGAAGATCGCGTGATTTTACAACGTGCTGCTTGGTCGGCGATTGCGGATACAGCCCGTTGCGAGTTTAACGATCGCCTTAAGGCAGCCAAGTTATTAACGGGACGTTGGCATACAGGCACAAATCTAGTCGATCGGCTCTTGGGTAAGGAGTTATGTGTGCTTGCTTGGGCAGCCGAAACAGCCAATGAAGACCAGATTCCTGTGATTTGCAGTAAATGGGCGGCTTTGCGTCCCGAAGAAAGATGGTGGTTATTTACGATGACGGTGGCGGAGTCGGGCTTATCGGAAGATACGCAACGGGGTTGGCGACGCGCTTTATTTTATGCTTTGTCTGATGGTGAAAAGGTAACTAGTGGCGATCGCAAACGTCGTCGTCCTGTCGAGACAGATTTATTGAGTTTGCCTTTATTTATGGACAAGGGAGAATCTCATGGTGAAACCGCTAAACTATAAGAATGTCTTACGATAATCTCTGCAAAACCCTTATTGAATCTAATCCTCAGCCATTTTTATGATGGTTATTGGGTGAAACTTTTAGTGAAAATACTGAATCCGTGCAAGTTCTCAAAACGGAGTTATCGGTGGAGCCGATCCGTGCTGATTTTGTGAGTTTTTTGCAAGTGGGTTCGCAGATTTTACATATCGAGTTTCAGACGGTGGGCGATCGCGATATGCCTTTGCGAATGTTGGACTATTATGTGCGACTCTATCGCTTGCATCGTTGCCCTATCCAGCAAATCGTGATTTTCTTACAAGAGACGAATTCACCTTTGTTGAGGTTAGATCGTTTTGAGACAAATAGCACTTTACACTCTTACCGTGCAGTGAGGCTTTGGGAAGAAGATCCAACTCTGATGCTCAATGACGCGACTTTATTACCTTTTGCAGTCTTGGCGCGATCGCCTCAACCAGAGGAGATGTTAAGAACTATCGCTCAGAAAATCGAGCAAATCGAGTTGAGCAAAGAAAGGGCAAATATTGCTACTTACGCTTATATGTTGGGTGGGTTACGATATAGCAAGGAGATTTTGAGTCAATTGCTGAGAGAAGAAATCATGCGCGAGTCAGTAACTTATCAAGCTTTACTTGCAAAGGGTATTAAACAAGGTTTGCAGCAGGGTGAGCTAGATTTGGCTTTGCGACAGTTGCGGCGTAAGTTTGGGGAGTTGCCCGATCGCTTGGTCAAAAAAATTAAAGCTTTATCTCTGAAGCGCTTAGAGGCTTTTGGTGAGGCGTTGTTAGATTTTCAGAGTCTCGATGATGTGACGGTTTGGCTAAGCCCCAAAACACAAACTAAAAAATCAGCGCCTAAAGATATCGGTTAACAAGATTATGACGGCACAACTACTAGTACCCAGCTTATCGCCTAATCAGGAATTACCAAATCCAGATAAGCCCCATGTAATGCAATTTACGGTTGAGCAATTTCAACTGATGTATGAGCGCGGTGTGTTTGCCGATAGCGATCGCTATGAGTTAATTAATGGAGAAATTATCGCGATGTCACCAATTGGGATAAAACACGCAGTATGTGTAGGTCGGTTAACCAATAATCTGGTACTCAAGTTGGGGGCTAGAGTAACTGTCTGGGTGCAAAATCCTATCGATCTAGCCAACAAATCACAACCACAGCCAGATATCGCGGTTTTGAAATATCGAGATGATTTTTATGAATATGCTTTACCAACACCTGCGGATATTTTGTTAATCATTGAGGTTGCTGATAGCTCCCTTGAATACGATCGCGATGTCAAGACAAAGCTCTATGGTGTCGCAGGGATTCCGCAGATGTGGTTATTTGATGTCAATACAAAAACGATTATGGGTTTTTCGCAACCATCAGAGTTAGGCTATAAGCAAACTTGTCTTTATACTCAAGGCGATCGCCTCTCCATACTTGCCTTTGATGATGTGGTGTTTGAGTGGCAAGAATTATTTTGATTACGCTCTAGTGAAGATATTTTGATTTGGATAGGGCGGTATCATTTAGATATTATTCTACAAACGAACTGAATGGATATGCTAACAACGGTTTGGGCTACGGTTCGACAAGGCAAGATCGAGCTTTTGGAGTTAAAGCAACTACCTGAAGGGGCAAGGGTTCTAGTTACGTTGATGCTTGATGAGGATGCAGAATTTTGGCAGCAAGCAGGTAATGAGTCATTAAACGCCGTGTGGGATAACAATGATGATAATGTTTATGCTGAGTTGCTAAGCGCATGAATAAATATGACATTATTCTAGTGTGCTATTGGTTAGATTTGTAATTTGTGATGCCCATGCCTGAAATTGTCCCGTTTTCGCTAAAGGATGCGCCTGCGCTGATTGAGAGGTTGTTACCTGTGCAGAAGCTATCGGCGGGTATAAGGAACAGATGGCGAATATGGGTAAGACTTTGACGGCTTTGGGAAGTTATTGGAAGGGGCGGAAGCCTTTGATCTTGAATAAGGCTTGTATTTTGGGTTGTTTGTTGCCTGCGACGGCTGACAGTAAGCGGGATTTAGAGATTTTTGAGATGTTGATGGCGATGGATGGGGAGTCGTTGCAATATCGCTTGAAGCAGAAGAAGGATAAGACCAGTCGGGAATTGATAGAACGAGTTAATCATACGCCCTATAAGGAATTGGTACAGGCGGCTTCGCGACCAGAGGAATGTGCTGATGATTTATTTGGGCATATTTGGGATGAGGTAAACGCGCATTTGGGAACTAGGGCGGGTTCTTTTCCTGAGTTGGTGGAACAGTTGGGAATGATGCGGTTTGGGCATCGTCCGAGGTTGGCGGATACTTTTTGCGGATCGGGACAGATCCCGTTTGAGGCGGCGCGGTTGGGTTGTGATGTCTATGCTTCGGATCTGAATCCTGTGGCTTGTATGATGTAGTTGACCGACTATCTTTGCCTTGGGGAACAATTCAAAAATAGGGTTCAATCAAGTAAAAAAAGAGCATAAACCACTTGACTACCTTTTATACCAAAGCACAAAATGGCGTAGCCATTTTGTGCTTTTAAAACCCTTACTGGATTTGGGGTTTAATTCACAGAAGTGTTGCCACACTTTTGTAAATTGGTATTTAGATAAATGGGGATGCAAGTTTTCATGCAATAAATGCATTAGAGTTTTGCAATTATTAAATAAAGTTTAAAAATATGTAGTTTCTTATACGAATCGGGATCGAAACGTTAAGTAGTGTAAATCCTATACAAAGTCGAAATAGCGCTTGAGAACTGGAAATTTACAATTTCGTTAGATTTGGTGATTACTAAACATCTAGACATCTCAAGCATCAGCCAAGGATTAAGTAAGCATGGCAAATAAAATTGAAGACCTGAAGGCAGCAAAAGATGGTCTTGCTGTAAAAGCCGAAATCGCCCGATTCGCCGAAATTGGCTGGGAAGCGATCGATAACGACGATTTGCAACATCGCTTGAAATGGTTGGGCGTATTTTTTCGCAAAAGTACTCCTGGTCGCTTTATGGTACGGATGCGCATCCCCAATGGCTTGCTGAGTAGCGATCAGATGCGAGTATTAGCTTCTGTAGTTGAGAAGTGTGGTGAACATGGTGTTGCGGATATCACCACCCGACAAAATATTCAAATGCGCGGCATTCTCATTGAGGATGTCCCTGAAATGTTCGAGAAGTTTAGATCGGTTGGACTGACAAGTGTACAGTCCGCCATGGATAACATCCGTAATATTACAGGTTCACCTGTAGCTGGTATTGATGCTAATGAGCTTTACGATACTCGTGAGCTAGCTATTCAAGTACAAAACCTGCTTACGAATAATGGTGAAGGCAACTCAGATTTTACAAATTTACCTCGCAAATTTAACATCGCGATCGCAGGTTGTCGGGATAACTCGACCCATGCCGAAATCAATGATTTAGCGTTTGTACCAGCTTTTAACGAAGAGAATAAAGAAGTATTTGGATTTAATGTATTAGTTGGTGGATTTTTCTCGGCTAAGCGTATTGAGGCTGCAATTCCCTTAGATATTTGGGTTCCGCCTGAAGATGTGGTTGCGCTTTGTGAAGCATTACTAATAGTATTCCGAGACAATGGACTCCGAGAAAAGCGAGACAAAGCGCGTTTAATGTTTTTAATTGATGAGTGGGGAATTGAAAAATTCCGTGCTGAAGTGGAAAAGCAAATGGGTAAACCACTTGCTCCAGCCGCACTCAAAGATGAGATCGAATGGGAAAAGCGCGATCACATTGGGGTTCACAAACAAAAGCAAGCAGGAATGAACTATGTCGGGTTGCAAATTCCTGTCGGACGCATGTATGCCGCCGACATGTATGAATTTGCAAGGGTTGCAGACACTTATGGCAATAGCGATATGCGACTCACAGTTGAGCAGAATCTGCTCATTACTAATGTGAGCGATGAGCAAGTGCCATTGCTTCTGCAAGATCCCCTACTTCAGAAGTTCCCTGTCGATCCTGACAACCTCATGCGCGGTCTGGTTTCCTGTACTGGCAACCAGTTCTGTCCTGTAGCGATTGTGGAAACTAAAAATCGCTCCCTTGCACTCACCAAACAACTTGCCGAAGACTATATTCTTCCTAAAGTTGTGCGGATTCATTGGAGTGGTTGCCCTAATTCCTGCGCTCAGCCTCAAGTTGCCGATATTGGCTTTACGGGATGCAAAGCTCGTAAAGATGGCAAGGTTGTCGATGGTGTGGACATTTACATGGGTGGCACGGTGGGTAAAGATGCTCATCTTGGAACCTGTGTAATGGAAAAAGTGCCATGCGAGGACTTGCACGAAGTGGTCGGCAAGCTCCTAGTCGATCGCTTTGGGGCTATTCCCAAAGAGAATGCTGCAAACGCAGCGATCGCAACACCATCGGCAGAACTTATTTCTGTCGGCTAACCAATTACAAGTTCAATCTAATTCACTCAAATTCAGTTTATATTCAGGAAATCAATGAGTACATTCTCTCGTCGTAAGTTTTTGACCACCGCAGGACTTTCTACTGTTAGCGCGATCGCTTTAAATGCTTGTACAGGAGGCGGTGAAGCTCCTAAAACAACGGACGCTACTACAAAAGCAAGTCCTTCTGCAACTGCGACTTCCACGCCTAAAGTTAGTGCTGCCGACGCTCCAGAAACTACCAAAGCAAAACTTGGCTTTATTGCGCTGACTGACTCTGCGCCGCTGATCATCGCTAAAGAGAAAGGGCTATTCGAGAAATACGGCATGAAGGATGTCGAAGTGCTCAAGCAAGCTTCTTGGGGAACTACCCGTGACAATATCGTCCTTGGCTCTGAGGCGGGTGGTATTGATGGCGCTCACATTCTTTCTCCAATGCCTTACTTGATTGCTGAAGGCAAAATTACCAATGGCAACAAAGTGCCAATGTACATCTTGGCTAGGCTGAACACCAACGGTCAAGCGATGTCGATCGCGAATGAGTTTAAAGAGCTAAAAATCACTCTCAAGAGTGACACTCTCAAGGACAGCTTTGCCAAAATCAAGTCTGGAGGGAAAGAAGTCAAATGCGCTGTAACCTTCCCAGGTGGCAATCACGATCTTTGGATGCGTTATTGGCTAGCTGCAAATGGCATCGATCCTAACAACGATGTCAGCACGATCGTTGTGCCACCACCACAAATGGTTGCCAATATGAAAGCTGGCAACATGCAAGCCTTCTGTGTCGGCGAACCTTGGAATGCCCGTCTAGTTGCTCAAAACATTGGCTACACAGCATTTATTACTGGCGAATTCTGGAAAGATCATCCTGAAAAAGCATTCACAATGCGTGGTGATTGGGTTGATAAGAATCCTAAAGCGGCTAAAGCGATACTTGCAGCCGTTCTCGAAGCTCAAGTCTGGTGTGAGAAGGCTGAGAACAAAGAAGAGATGTGCAAAATCATTGGTGCTGACAAGTGGCTAAAAGTTCCTGCTGCTGAAATTTTGGGTAGACTCCAAGGTAAGGTTGACTACGGCGATGGCAGAACCCTTGACAATCCCGATCTAGCGATGAAGTTCTGGAAAGATAATGCTTCCTATCCATACAAGAGCCACGATCTTTGGTTTGTGACTGAAGATATGCGTTGGGGTTACTTTGATGCTGACACTGATTCCAAGAAGTTGGTAGATAAAGTTAACCGTGAAGATATCTGGAAAGAAGCTGCGAAGATGATTGGCAAAGAAGCTGATATTCCTAAGAGTACTTCTCGCGGTATCGAGACTTTCTTTGATGGAGTCAAGTTCGATCCTGAAAATCCAAGCGAGTACCTGAAGGGACTCAAGATCAAAAAAGCATAATATCGACTATCGACAAAAGGAGGCGTAAAGCGCATTCTTTGTAACCTAAGTAGGGGCAATTCATGAATTGCCCCTACTTACGTCAAATTAATCACTTCCAATTTAGGAGACAAAAAAATGGCAGCAGGCAGCATAACTTCTAAATTCACGCTTAACAACATAGGTGAATGGATACAACAGCAAGCAAAATATTTAATTCCGCCATTATTAGCGCTGGTCTTACTTTTATCGGCTTGGCAAGTACTATGTTCTGGAAAGAAACCACCATTACCACCACCTGCCAAAGTTTGGGAAGAAACTCAACCATACATTTGGCATCCATTCTTTGACCGCGAATATTACGATGTCAGCGCTAAGGAAAAAATTGATAGCCCAGCCCGCAAAGAACTCAAAGAAAAAGTAACGATCGAACAGGGATTGGGTGTTAAAACCATGATCAGCGTTCGGCGCGTGGCGATCGGTTATACGGCTTCCGCGATCGTGGGGATTGCACTAGGAATTGCGATCGGTACAAATACTTTTCTTTATCGAGCTTTTGATCCAATCTTTCAAGTTTTGCGAACTATTCCTCCTCTTGCATGGTTGCCGATCGCTTTAGCAGCGTTTAGTGGCATGAATGAATCCCTGCAAACAATTGGGCTAAACGTTAACGAAGCAGCTGGACTATTCGTGATTTTTGTAACTTCGATTTGGCCAATCCTAATGAATACGGCAGTGGGTGTTCAGCAGGTTCCTCAAGACTATCGCAACGTGTCAAGAGTGTTGCGTCTCGGCAAATTTGATTACTTCATCACAATCTTGATGCCCTCAGCAGCACCCTATATCTTCACTGGTTTACGCATCGCTGTTGGTTTATCTTGGCTGGCGATCGTTGCGGCGGAAATGTTGACCGCAGGTGGTGGCATCGGCTTCTTTATTTGGGATAGTTACAATAGTGGCAAACAGAGCGAACTAATTCTTGCACTGTTATATATCGGCTTAGTTGGTCTATTGCTTGACAAACTGGTTTACTACATTAGTAAATTTGCCGTCCAGTCGGATTCGTAAAATTCATCTTGTTGAACAAGGGGCTTAAGCCCCTTGTCTGTATAACATTCAATCAAACCTCGCTATAGCAATATGCAGACATTAGATCTTACTGATAACAACCAGAAAAAAAATCAAGACCCTTTTTTAGTAATTGATGGAGTTTCCAAAGTTTACCAAACTGCTAGAGGGCCCTATACCGTTCTCGAAAACGTGAACTTAACGGTATATGAAGGTGAATTTATTTGTGTGATCGGTCACTCTGGTTGCGGTAAATCGACATTGCTAAATATGGTGGCAGGTTTTAATAGACCAACCGCTGGAGAGATTTGCTTAAAGTCAAAACCAATCCTGCGTCCAGGTCCCGATCGCATGGTGGTATTCCAAAACTATTCGCTATTGCCTTGGATGACTGCCTTTGAGAATGTGTATCTTGCCGTAAAGCAAGTTTATACTGACAAGTCTAAAGAAGAAAAGACTAAGATTGCCAAAGATAGTCTCGCTTTAGTGGGCTTGACTGAAGCAATGAATAAAAGACCAAAAGAACTCTCTGGAGGAATGCGTCAAAGGGTATCGATCGCCCGTGCATTGTCAATTCGACCTGAAGTCCTGATCCTTGATGAACCCTTCGGTGCGTTGGATGTGATGACCCGCGAAGAGTTGCAAGAAGAACTACTATCTATTTGGCGAGCCAATCGAGTTACGGCGCTGATGATCACCCACGACATTGATGAAGCCTTATTCTTAGCCGATCGCATTGTTCTCATGAGCAACGGGCCTGCCGCCCATATCGCTGAAGTAGTTGATGTACCCTTCTCACGTCCGCGCGATCGCAAAGCAATTTCTGACGATCCTCGCTATTACACTCTTCGCAACTACATTCTTGAATTTCTCTATAGTCGTTTTGCCCTTGCTGATGAGGCTGACTAAATTACGAATTATCAATTACGAATTACGAATTATCAAGTTAATAGTTCATGATTCCTTAATTGCTAAATCGTAACGCTCAATCCCCAATTCGTAATTCGTAATTTGTAATTCGTAATTTACCAACAAACCATTATGTCTGCATTCCTAGAAATCGATCACGTCAGTCGTGTTTTTAAGACCCAAAATGGGCAGCCATATGTTGCTGTCAAAGATGTCTATTTTGAGATGAAAGAAGGCGAATTCGTCTCGATTATTGGACATTCAGGCTGTGGTAAGTCAACGGTTCTGAATATTCTGTCAGGCTTAGATAAGGCTAGTGCTGGCGGTATTGTTTTAGAAGGAAGAGAAATCAGTGAGCCTGGGCCCGATCGCATGTTGGTGTTCCAGAACCATTCGCTATTGCCTTGGTTAACGGTGCGTCAAAATATTGGTTTGGCGGTAAATCGGGTCTTAAGAGATTTACCTAAAGAAGAGCGTCGTCGGATTATTCAAGAAAATATTGATTTAGTAGGGTTAAGTCATGCGGCAGATAAGTACCCAAGAGAAATTTCAGGCGGAATGAAGCAAAGGGTAGGGATTGCTCGCGCTTTGTCGATTAAACCAAAGATTTTATTGCTAGATGAACCTTTTGGAGCGTTAGATGCCCTAACCAGAGGTCGCTTGCAAGAGAAGCTAATGCAGATTTGTGATGAGAGCAAAATCTCAGCAGTGATGATTACCCATGATGTTGATGAAGCTCTGTTACTAAGCGATCGCATCATCATGATGACCAACGGGCCAGAAGCAAAAATTGGACAGGTTCTCACCGTTGATTTGCCCCATCCACGCAAAAGGCTGGAGTCAGTCAATCACCCGAACTATTATCGACTCCGAGGCGAAGTTGTCAACTTCCTCGATCGCCAGAAACAAATCAAAATTGAACGCGCTAAAAATAAGAATACAGCAGCGATCAGTATGGGAAATATCGAAAAAACCAATCTTACGATTGGATACATTCCTCTTACTGATTGCGCTCCCTTTGCGATCGCCCAAGAGAAAGGGTTATTTGCTAAATATGGTCTAGATGTTACGCTCTCCAAGGAAAATAGCTGGAACGATCTCGCTGAAGGAATCCGTGAAGGTCGTCTGGATGCGGCTCAAATGGTTACAGGTATGCCCCTTGCCATTAGCCTCGGTATGGGGAATAAGATTCCTGTACCTGTGGTCACTTCCTTAACTTTGAGCCGTAATGGTAATGCGATTACCCTCAGTAATAAGCTTCATGAGGAAGGTGTGCATGATCTTGCTTCCCTCAAAGTATATATCGATAAATTTGCTGATGATGCGTATAATCCTGCGATCGGCATGGTACACCATGCTTCCATGCATAATTTACTGCTACGACATTGGCTAGCTAGTGGTGGGATTCAGCCCGATCAAGACGTAGATGTGATTGTGATTCCGCCACCACAGATGGTTGCTAACCTGATGGCAAACAATATTATTGGTTACTGTGTTGGCGAACCTTGGAATGTGAGAGCTGTCAATAGTAACGTTGGTTTTGTGGTAGCTACCGATTTAGATATTTGGCGGGGACACCCAGAGAAGGTTCTTGGTGTACGTAAAGATTGGGCTGAGCAATATCCCAATACACATTTGGAACTTGTCAAGGCTCTATTGGAAGCAGCACAGTTCTGCGAACCATTAGAAAATCGTGATGAAGTAATTCTGACATTGGCAAGCCCCAATTACCTCAATATCGATCCCGTTTATATTCGCCCAGGCTTTGCTGGTCCCTATCGCGTCAGCAACATGGAAGCGAAATATGAGAAAGACTTCTGCCAATTTGGTGTGGGCAATATGCCGTCCCGCAAGGAGCATCTATGGGTGCTGACCCAAATGGCTCGTTGGGGATTGATTAGTTTCCCAGAGAATCACGCAGAGGTAATTTACAACTTGCTTGCTACTGATGTTTATCAGCAAGCTGCAAAGGAGCTAGAAATTCCGATTATCGACGAAGATAAATCGCCAATTGTTTTAGCCGATGGTTCTGTGTTTGATCCTAATGATCCGATCGCAGCTTTACAATCTATGCCCTACTCTAAATTCACGGAAACCAGCTATTTTGACGCTGTCAAAGGTTTCGCTAGCAAAAAAGTAGCTGTTCGCCAATAGCTAAATAACCGTCTATGCCTGCATCTAGCCCTTCTACTCAATCTATACCGCAAATCGTCAAAACCCTATGTCCATACTGTGGTGTTGGTTGCGGCTTAGAAGTCGTGGAAACAACAAATCAACCCACAGTCAAATTTCCCGATCGCTTTAAGGTGCGAGGCGATCGCGCACATCCTTCGAGTCAAGGCATGGTCTGTGTCAAGGGCGCGACTATTGCTGAATCGATTCAAAAAGATCGGCTCCTGCATCCAATGATGCGCGATCGCCTTGATGATGAATTTCGCCAAGTTAGTTGGGATGAAGCTCTAGATGCGATCGTCAATCGGATGCAGCATGTGCTCTCCACCAAAGGTGCAGATGCTCTCTGTATGTATGGTTCAGGGCAATTCCAAACCGAGGATTATTACACTGCTCAAAAGTTATTTAAAGGTTGTTTAGGAACTAATAACTTTGATGCTAACTCGCGTCTTTGTATGTCATCGGCAGTTTCAGGCTATGCCAAAAGCTTCGGCTCCGACGGGCCACCCTGTTGCTATGAAGATTTAGATATTACCGATTGTCTATTTGCGATCGGGACAAACACTGCTGAATGTCATCCGATTATTTTTAATCGTTTTCGGAAACATCACAAAAAGAATCCCCACGTTAAGCTCATCGTCGTTGATCCGCGCCGTACCCAAACCGCAGCAGTGGCAGATTTGCATTTAGCAATTCAACCAGGTACAGATATCGATTTATTAAATGGCATCGCCCATTTGCTATTGAAATGGGAAAAATGCGATCGCGAATTTATTGAGCAGCACACCACAGGTTTTGCTGCATTTGCCGAAATCACGCAACTCTATACGCCCGAATTTGTATCGCGACGTTGTGGTATTGATATTAACGATCTAGAACTAGCAGCTAAATATTGGGCAGAATCTTCACGAGTTCTATCCATTTGGTCAATGGGTGTCAATCAATCTACTCAAGGCACAGCAAAAGTCCAATGCATCATTAATCTACATTTGCTCACTGCTCAAATTGGCAAAGCTGGATCTGGCCCCTTCTCATTGACTGGTCAACCCAATGCGATGGGAGGAAGAGAGGCTGGCGGCTTAGCGCATTTGTTACCAGGATATAGATTTGTTGCTAACCCTCAGCATCGTGCTGAACTAGAAACATTTTGGGGGTTACCTACTGGTCAAATATCTAATCAAGTTGGACGCACTGCATGGGATATAATTCGCGGCTTAGAAGTCGATGAAGTAGACTTTCTCTGGATTGCGGCTACAAATCCTGTCGTTAGTTTTCCTGATCTGGTGCGGACTAAAGCGGCTTTAAATCGATCGCCTTTCACGGTCTATCAAGACGCATATTACCCAGTCGAAACCTCTGCTTTTGCGCATATTCTGCTCCCAGCTACACAATGGAGTGAGAAGACTGGCACAATGACCAATTCTGAACGTTGTGTCACTCTCTGCCAAGCCTTTCAGCCCCCTCTTGGAGAAGCTCGTGATGATTGGTCGATTTTTGCTGAAGTTGGTCGCCGCCTCGGTTTTGCAGATAAGTTCAACTTCCAATCTTCGGCAGATGTGCATTCTGAATTCGTGCAGACAACCCGCGATCGTCCCTGTGACATGACAGGAATCAGTCACGCGAAACTGGCGAAACTAGGCGTAATGCAATGGCAAGCTTCCGATCAGAATCCTGAACAAGACCAAGTTCACAATAAGCGTCTCTACACCGATCTCCAATTCCATACGCCCGATCGCAAAGCTAGATTTGGAGCTTATCATTCCAATGGTGTATTTGAAGTTCCTGATGAGCAATATCCATTCATCTTGACTACTGGCCGACTTTATGGACATTGGCACACGCAAACTCGCACAGGGCGCATCGACAAAATCCGCCAGATGCATCCGAATCCCTTTATCGAAATCCATCCCAAGGATGCGAACAAACTCGGTATTAATAATGGTGATCTAGTGGAAGTGCGATCGCGTCGTGGTTCTTCCAACTTTCCTGCTCTGGTGACAGAGGCGATCGCTAGAGGTGTGTTATTTGTCCCCATGCATTGGGGAGCGCTCTGGGCAGACAATGCGGAGGCGAATGCGCTCACCCATCCCGAAGCCGATCCCGACTCAAAGCAACCAGAGTTAAAAGCTTGTGCTGTAGCGATTAAGAGACTTCACTAAATTAAGTTAAAAATGTTAGGATGCAGCTAGAAATACAAAAAATGCTTGTATGACACCAATTAATGAAGCTAAACCGAAACAGCAAGGTCAAAAAACTAACCTAAACGATGAACCATTAGCGGAACAGGTTATCGGCTTAAGAGTTCCCGTCAGTCAAATTGAAATTGTTAAAGCAAAAGGTATTGACTGGATTCGTGAAGCGATCGCTGAGAAATTACAGAGAGAATCTTTGATTTTCGTTTCTGCTGAAGCAAAGGCAATTCAAAGGTTAGATAGGCTCGAAAATCCAGATCACTATATAACACTTGGTGAAGCAGAAGAACAAATTGACATCGAAGCAATTAACAAACATCTAGAAACACGTGGCAAAAAGCAAATATCAGTTGCAGATTGATAACCTCGTGATAAAGGAAGATTTTCCACTTTTACCGATGGAACTTTTAGAAGACTTTGCGAATGTCATCAAACCATTGTTGCAATTAGATCCCTTAAATTTTTGTGGAACTTATTCCTCTCATGTTCTTCTTGGTGAACTTCAAGGATATCGCGCTCTAGAAATTGACTTTGACACAGCTTATCGCTTGGTATATAGGATTTATGAGAAACCATCGCCGAGGCGTATTGTCATTCTCAGTTTTGGAGAGCATGATCCCGCTTATGAAAAGGCGAAGCAAAGAAAAAAGAAATAGAGTGAACATTATTCAGACCAATACAAATAGCCTGAAGCCGACCGCTATTCCAAGTAACCAGAGTTAAAGGCTTGTGCTGAAGCGATCGCCTTTAGAAGATTGATTGTTGAGGCGATCGCCTAGAAGTAATAACTCACGGTAATAGCGATCGCTTACAGTATAATCCTAAATTGGATTTTCCTTTTTCCAGTCGTTTTCAGTCTCCACATCGGCTGGGAAGAAACATTCAATTCTAATTTCCTGAAGAGTGATGTCGTAAGGAGTGCCAAGAGTTGCGATCGTTGAGAAAAACTGCCAATTTAGATTACTTTTCTTTAAGTGCATAGTCAGCAATAAAGTATTTTGCTCAGAGTGACTTGAGGTATTCCATAGTTCGGAAGCATCAGGATAACTTAGGAGTTCATTAAACAATAAAGCTGACTGTTCGCTCTCAATCAATGAATTAGCCTCACGATACGTTCGCTGAAGCAAATGCCTAGCAACTTCTTCCCAATTAGCAATAAAGGGTCGTAACCCTTGTGGATCAAAAACAACTCGCATCAAATTGATTTTCCCATCAATACAGAATCGGCTTTGGAGCTTATCTGGATCGATGAAAGTGCTCAACAGTCGTGCAGATCCTTGGTTGGTTAGGAGTAAATTCCAATAGCGATCGATGACGATCGCTGGATATGGTTCTTGTTGGTGCAGCATAAAATCGATTGCTTTGGAAACTGATGCCATTTCTGGAGCCGACAAATCAGTTTCCGAATGAATAGGTGCAAAGCCAGCTGAACTAAGCATTAGATTTTGATGCCTGAGAGGAATTTCTAAAACTGTTGCTAATTGCAATACCATCTCCTGACTTGGCTTTGCTCGTCCTGATTCCAGAAAGCTAATGTGACGTTGGGAGACTTGACTAGAAAGGGCAAGGTCAAGCTGACTGAGACTGCGCCGATCGCGCCATTGCTTCAGGATGGTTCCAAAGGTTGATGGTTGATGGTTGATCACCTGTTGTTGCATTATCAAACTCCAAATACAACGTTTTTGATTACCTGTGAGGTAATTGCTTTGATTATCTCTCTTTGACAAGATGATAACAATCATATTTGCTGATTTAACCAACAAGAGTAACAACATGACATTACTTCGCGCTTTTTTAATTATTGCTACGCTGATAATTTATGCTGTATCGATTTATGTTATTGCCACAATGGGAATTAACTATCCAGCCGTCTTTTTGAGTGACATGTTAAAGCTTGACTGGCGAACGCAGTTCAATACAGATCTTTTGATTGCTCTATGCCTATTCTTTCTGTGGGTCGCATGGAGAGAGGGATTTACCGCCAAGGGATTTCTATTAGGTTTTCTATTCATGAACTTAGGTTTTATGTTTGGATGTCCTTATTTGCTATTTGCGACGTATAAGGCAAATGGCGATATCAAGGTTCTGCTACTAGGCGTACATGCTGATAAATGAGTACTATTCTGGGATAAAAAGACATCGTTGAATGCGATCGCTTTAAGGAGATGGATGTTGATGCGAGTAAAACCAAAGCCCAAGAGTAAATAATCTAGCCTGCATTATGCATGACAAAAGGTAACAGAATAAGAAAAAGAGCCTAAAAGCTATTAGAATTAGGCTCTTCATTCGTTTCCATGCTTGTTACAGGCACTCAAACAACATCAATAGCATCGCTTCAACCCCATACAGTCTGCGATTGAAGCGACTCCGACTCAGCATTTTCGGGATGTATTATGCGGCTCTGAGAGATCTTGTCTTGCTTTTACAAAATTTCCTCCAAATTCATTATGGTTGCTCGATCAATATTTGCTCACCATTTAGTTGCAGCAAAGCAAAATTGAGCGCAATGCCACGTATGTATTAACTAATGTGGCTCCAGCTTTATCAATCATTGTAAATATTTCATACTCATTTCATAACTGCTTGAGAAAATATAGATTGTAGGGCTTGACTCTCCAGTTGGCTAGAGAGTGTATAAGTAATTTGAGTTGATTTATATCTAAATCACTTGAGTTTTTAGGAGGCTAAGAGCTAGATATGGCGGCTAAATTATCTCAGGATCAAGATCAAGCATTACTACAAATTGGGCAAGTTGCTGTTCAAAGTCAAGTACCAATTAAAACAATTCGCTATTATGAAGAACTTGGCTTACTGAAGTCTTCAGAACGTACTGAAGGAGGATTTCGTTTATTCTCTCCAAATACGATCGCGCGAATTTCTTTTGTTAAAAGGTTACAGAAACTGGGTTTAAGCTTACAAGAGATTGCAGAAATCTTGGGGGTTTACGATCGCGGTTTAGTTCCTTGTACCGAAATCAAACAACAACTAGAACATCAAATTCTAGAGATTGATCGGCGAATTTCCGAATTGATGACTTTGCGTGGTGAGATTAACGAATTGCTCGAAGATTGGACTCCTCCAGCAAAGACAACCACAGGAGAGATTTGTCCAATTTTGCAGAAATCAGAATCTATAGCAATTTACAGGTAGGGGCAATTCATGAATTGCCCCTACCTGTAACGGTAAATCGATAGAGAAAGAGAAACACATGGAAAAGATGACAATGAAGCTTCGAGGAATGCACTGTGCCTCTTGCGCCAACAGCATCGAAACAATGACCCGATCGCTTACTGGTGTGGCTAGCAGTAATGTCAACTTTGCGATCGAGCAAATAGTGATCGATTACAACCCTCAAAAAACTAGTCCAGATGCAATTCAAAAGGCGATCGCGAACCTTGGTTATGAAACATTTTTACCAGATCTATCAGCAGATGCGCAGGATGTAGATCAGAAAGCAAGGTTAACTGAATCCCAGAACTTAACGAATAAAGTTCGATTAGGGGGCGTAATTGGCATGATTTTAGTCATCGGTTCACTGCCGATGATGACGGGATTAAATATTCCCTTTATCCCTGATTGGTTACATAATTCTTGGCTCCAGCTTTGTTTGGCTTTACCAGTACAGATTTGGTGTGGTAGTTCATTTTATATCGGTGCGTGGAAAGCTTTTAAAAATCACACAGCAACGATGGATACATTGATTGCCTTAGGAACAATAGCGGCTTTCTCCTATTCCATTACGGTCACCTTAAATCCTAACTTCTTTATTTCTCAGGGTTTACAACCTGAAGTGTATTACGAAGTTTCAGTGGTGGTAATTACACTGATCCTGTTGGGCAAGTTATTTGAAAATAGAGCTAAGGGAGAAACATCCGATGCAATTCGTAAATTAATGGGATTGCAACCAAAAACGGCGCAAGTTCTCCGTGATGGACAAGAATATGACATTTCCATTGAAGATGTACAGATTGGAGATGTCGTACTTGTCAGGCCTGGAGAAAAAATCCCTGTTGATGGCGAGGCGATCGCAGGTAACTCGACCGTAGACGAATCAATGGTGACAGGCGAAAGTATTCCCATCGAGAAGAAAATTGGCGATCGCGTGATTGGGGCGACTATGAATAGAACTGGGAGCTTACAGGTTAAAGCTAGTCATGTGGGCAAAGATACAGTGCTGGCGCAAATTGTCCAACTTGTGCAGCAGGCGCAAGGCTCAAAAGCACCGATTCAGAGATTAGCGGATCAAGTAACAGGTTGGTTTGTGCCTGCGGTCATTTCCATTGCGATCGCCACATTTCTGATCTGGTTCAACGTCATGGGCAATTTGACTTTGGCGACTATTTCCGCTGTTGGAGTGCTGATTATTGCCTGTCCCTGTGCTTTGGGATTAGCAGCTCCCACTTCGATTATGGTTGGTACTGGTAAAGGTGCAGAAAATGGCATCTTGATTAAAGATGCGGGTAGTTTGGAACTAGCCCATAGGATTCAAACGATTGTCTTGGATAAGACAGGAACGGTTACGGAAGGTAACCCCACTGTCACAGATTTCTTTACCCTCAATTTCGATGATCGAGAATTGTTACAACTGGTGGCAGCGATCGAGCGTAATTCGGAACATCCTTTAGCGGAGGCTGTTGTGGAATATGCGAAAAAGCAAGGGTTGGATCTACCTAATGTGATTGAGTTCGAGGCGATCTCAGGTAGCGGAGTCCAAGGCAAAATTGATAATGTGCTGATCCAAGTCGGGACAAGACAATGGATGCATGAGCTAAACATTGACACGAGTTCGCTCCATCAATATCAAGATGCTTGGGAAAACGGTGGGAAAACGGTAGTACTAATCGCGGTTGATCGTATCGCACGAGGTTCAATTGGCATTGCTGATAAAGTTAAGACTTCTTCCCATGCGGCGGTTAATGCTTTGCAACGGATGAAAATCGAAGTTGTAATGTTAACAGGCGACAATCTCCCCACGGCTGAGGCGATCGCACGCGAAGTTGGGATCAAGCGAGTCTTTGCTCAAGTGCGCCCCGACCAAAAGGTGGCAAAAATTAGGGAGTTACAAGCCGAAGGAAAAATTGTAGCGATGGTGGGTGATGGCATCAATGATGCTCCTGCGTTAGCACAGGCAAATGTCGGTATTGCGATCGGTACTGGTACTGATGTCGCGATCGCAGCTAGTGATATCACGCTTATATCAGGTGATTTGCAAGGGATTGTCACCGCAATTCAACTCAGTCGCGCCACGATTAGGAATATTCAACAAAATCTTTTCTTTGCTTTTATCTATAACGTTTTAGGCATTCCCATCGCCGCAGGAATTCTCTTCCCATTCTTTGGCTGGCTCCTGAGTCCAATTATTGCGGGTGGAGCGATGGCGTTTAGTTCCGTCTCTGTGGTCACTAATGCTTTGCGCCTCAGAGGTTTCAGACCTAGTTCTACAAATTAGAGAATACAACTATGCTAAAAATAAAATTTATCAATCTCATCGTTAGCTTCAGTCTTGTCGGTGCGATCGCCTCCAGTGTATCGGCGGCAGAAATGACGGAAATGACGGACGAACATGCTCCGCGATCGCCACAATTTCAAAGCATCGAACAACCTCTTGCACTTAAAATCGCTCTAACTGTAGGTGGGCTAGCTCTAATTAGCGCTCAACTATGGTGGTTTCTCTTCAGTAAGCCCAAATCTCAACAAGCAGAGACGAGTGATGGTGTACAGGAAGTTAGCATCACTGTAGATGGTGGTTACATTCCTGCAATAGTGACAGTGAAACGTGGACTACCTGTGCGCTTAAAGTTCATGCGTCGCGATCCTAGTAGCTGTCTGGAAAAGGTTTTATTCCCTGACTTTCACATCGCTCAAGATTTGGGTCTAAATGTAACCACCCCTGTTGAGTTTACGCCTCAAACTGTTGGAAACTATCAATTCTCATGCGGAATGAATATGTTTCATGGGGCAATCAATGTGGAAGAGTAATACCAATGGTCAAACTGGCTTTGCCAGTTTGACCATTGGTATTACTCTTCATTGGGCTTAGCAACTTCAAACTTAGTACGTGGCAAAGCCGCCACGATCGCATCGAGAACTTTACTCACAGGAATAATCTCCATTCCATAGTCCTGCATCACCTGCATACTAGGAATAATGGCGCGTTTAAATCCTAACTTCGCCGCTTCCTTTAGTCGTAAATCTAGCTGCGATACTGGACGCACCTGTCCACCAAGTCCCACCTCACCGATCATCACTGTGCGCGGATCGACCGTGCGATCGCGAAAACTTGCCGCCACTGCGATCGCTACGCCCAAATCCACCGCAGGTTCAGCCACATTCAAGCCTCCAGCCGCCGCGACATAGGCATCAAGTTTTGATAAGGGAATACCAATTCGCTTTTCGAGTACGGCAAGAATTTGTAGAAATCGATTTGTCTCAATTCCTGTTGTTGTGCGACGTGGCGAAGAATAGCTAGTGGGACTAACGAGGGCTTGTAATTCCACCACAATCGGGCGCGTTCCTTCACAGGCGACAATTGTGGCAGTTCCGGGGACAGATTCATCACGATTACCAAGAAACAATTCTGAAGGATTAGAAACCTCACGCAAGCCGCGATCGATCATTTCAAATACGCCGATTTCCTGCGTTGCGCCAAAGCGATTTTTGACCGATCGCAATAATCTATGGGTAGCAAAGCGATCGCCTTCAAAATAAAGAACCGTATCCACCATATGTTCTAAAACTTTGGGCCCTGCGATCGATCCTTCCTTAGTCACATGACCAACGATAAATAGCGAAATGTTCTCCCGCTTAGCCACACGCATCAACGCCGCCGTACATTCCCGCACTTGCGAGACAGAACCAGGGGCAGCATTCAAATTAGAGAAGTAGAGAGCTTGAATACTATCAATCACGGCAACTTTAGGGCGCAATGATTGCAGTTCTCTGAGAACTGTTTCTAAATCAGTTTCGGCTAGTAAATAGAGATCATCAGAATTTTCTTCTAAGATGCCTAACCGTTGCGATCGCAGTTTTACCTGTTGCGCTGACTCCTCGGCACAGACATAGAGCGTGGGATAGCGGCTCATCAATTTTTGCGCCATGCCTAATAACAGCGTACTTTTGCCAATCCCTGGTTCACCACCAATCAGTACAAGAGAACCTGCAACAATACCACCGCCTAATACGCGATCGAGTTCTTCGTAGCCAGAAGGCGATCGCGCTTGGTCATTGTCGGTAATTTGCGAGAGGGTTAAGGATTCTCTAGGTTTTGCTTTGCCCGTAGATTTTGCTGTACCGAGATGCGAGAATGTAGCGATCGCATTGGTATTAGTGGAAACAACAGGAATTAGTTCCTCTTGCAAGGTTCCCCAACTAGAGCAAGCAGGACATTTCCCATACATCTGCGGGAAGTCTTCACCGCAGTTATTACATACATATCGACTTTTTGCTTTTGCCATTGTTTAAATATATAACAAGCTCATGAGGTTTTAGAGTATGGGCAATTTGTCAAAATGCAAGAAATATATTAGGGCAACTGCCATACTGTCTTTTAAGTTTTTTTTCAGCTATCAATAGTGAAAATAGCGATATTTGCTATACTAGAAATCAAAACTAACTGCTTGATTTTTTGTGTCTGCAAGAGATATTTACCATAACACTGTAAGACTTGCTTTGGAAAAGGATGGGTGGACAATCACTCACGATCCATTTCCACTTCAAATTGGCAAGAAGCGTTTATCGGCAGATTTGGGAGCAGAACGCTTAATCAGTGCTGAAAAAGAATTACAGAAGATTGTCGTTGAAGTAAAAAGCTTTGTAGGGCAGTCTGACGTGAAAGACTTACAGCAAGCGTTGGGTCAGTATGTCTTGTATCGTCAAATTCTTAATCAGATGGAGGTTGAACGAGTTCTTTATCTTGCTGTATCTCAGCCAACTTTTAACAGTGTTTTTACTATAGAGTTGGGACAGATTTTGCTAAAAAATCAAATTGTTCGATTAATTGTCTTTGATGATGAAAGTGAGGTAATTGTAAAATGGATACCCGATTAAAATATCAAAGCATCATTAAGAATGTTCTTCAAAGTCATGCTGACTATCGTGCTACTTTACCTGATGGTTATTCCTCTCAGGTTGTGTTTGATGATGAGCGAGGGCAGTATCTAGTTTTAGATGTTGGCTGGAGTGGTAATAAGTATCTCCATGCAACACCAATTCACCTTTGTTTGATTGTTGATAAAGTCTGGGTTCAATGTGATGACACTGAGGAAGGTATTGCTACAGATTTAGTGGAAGCAGGTATTCCCAAAGAGGATATAGTACTCGGCTTTCGTTATCCTAAGATACGCGAGTACACTGGGTTTGCTATAGCTTAATGGGGACACAATCGTTTGTAACTAAGTATTGTACAATCTACACGATAATACATAGTCAGCTATAAACAAACCATCAAATATTCTCAACATGATTAGCAGCCAGAAGATGATTACTTACGAACTTACCCGATGGGATCTGTTCGCGGGCTTTATGACAGTAGTTTTCCGAAAACGAATTCTACTAGTGTTTCTATTGATAGTACTTTTCTTCAATCGATTGCTGACTCTTGCTCCCAAGTTTGCCACTCATTCCTTACCTTACTTATTATTCGACTTGCTGGTCTATCTTGTTGGATTTGTTGGTGTCTTTATCGTTTTTCAAGCCATTTTTGGATTAGCCAATGCCTTCATACCTAAACATAACGGCGTATTAGGACGACACGTCTTGGAGATTACAGAAGAGGGACTGGTAGAGCGAACGGACTTCAATGAGACGTTACACAGATGGTCTTCTATTTTCCGTATCTTCTCTCTTTGGGGATATATTTATATTTACGTCAGTGAAAGCAATTCACACCAAATCCCGAAGAGGTGCTTTCCTCCTTTGGTGATTGAAGACTTCGTGTCCGATTTACGCCGAAGGGTGAAACAGACTAACTCCTAATGAAGTGAGATCGCAAATATTCTTGTAGTCTGATCGCCGATCTTGTAGTGTGCGTTAATGAAATGTAGCGCACATTTTTGATGTTTATTTATTAATGCGTGACGCTGCACTAACACAGGCTACTACTGGGCGATCGCATAAGCAAAATTAGTTTTGCGCGATCGCAAACAGAGCATCTAAAGCGATCGCCACATCAGGAAAAGCTTGCATAGTAGCAGTAGCATCGCTATTCAAAATCAATTCTTCACGATAGCTTCCATCCTCTGGTTGACGGAAAATGTAAACTTGTCGCTTTTGTAAATCGAGAATCCAATATTCTAAAACTTGATGTTTGCCATAAATACGCGCTTTTTGCTTGCGATCTTTTGAGATAGTCCAATCAGCAACTTCTATCAACAGATAAATATCAGATACTTCAGGATGTCTAAAGGAATATTCATGATTCTCAAACCTAACAACAGCAATATCTGGTTCTGGCTCAGAATCATTCCCTAATGTCACGGGTAACTGTATGCGAATTTCGGCGCGAGCACCTAGCAATTTAAATAGCAATCTACTACTAAGTTGCACACTTGCTGCATGAAATGGTCGTTGTGGACTCATACAAACAATTTTTCCTTCCAACAGTTCTACGCGATCATCCTCATCCAAAACTCCCGCCTCAATCATTTGGTGATAGTCCGCGCACGACCAAAGATGAATTTGAGATTCTTGTTCTTGTTCTGTTTCAGTTATAGTTGCTTGCATGATACTTCTGCTCACAGCTTAGTTATGTAGATTTTAGCAAATAATAATGAAACTGCGCGATCGCCGATTTTGTAGCGTGCGTTAATAAAATGTAACGCACGTTTTTGATGTTTTTTATTAATGCATTATGCTGCGCTAACACATGCTACTACTGTTGTGCGATCGCAAATTTGTTAACCACAAAGTAGAATCTCTAGAGATCGCTGGTTTTGAGAAGAATAGGCGATCGCGCAAAAAGCTGATCATCCTCATCAATCAACCGCTTCCCCTTCGCCCAAGCTTCCGCATCCACCAAAGCCTGACCCCGCAACAAAAATAACTCCTTCTGCTCATCACTCCCTGCCATGACTGAAAAGCCGAACCATAAAAACTTGGACGCAAATCTTCCAACGCCCGACTTACCCAAGCCTGATTAAACACTGCCCCATAAATCTGATTGTAAACAATCAACCGTCTGTCCAGCTTCACCACCAAACCCGTTAACCACAACTGCATCTGGTCATAACTCTCATCCGCAGGAATACCATCACCATCCAAAACCTGCTGATACAAACCCAAAAGCCGCCCTCTTCCCCTCTCATCACTCAGCAAAATCCTATCTCTAATCGTCTTCAAATGCGCGGGAATATCCAGCGCTTCCCAATTCTCAATCACCCCCTCAGTCACGCTCGCACTTATAGCAAAGCAAGGTTTGCTTAGGACATAAAACCAGAAGTGAGTTGCGGCGCGGAGCGCCGCAACTCACTTCTGGGATTTTGGTTTGTACTAGCTAACTCTTTTTTTGCTATACAAGCTCAACAGGCGATCGCCCCAAATCATCCGCCGCCGCAATAAGCGTCAAGAGTTTTTGCTTCAGAAAAGGTTGCCCACCCGTCCAATCCAAAATTGCAGCCAAAACCGCCACAGGCTCGCTAACCCGAAAAGGTCAAACGCAGATATTCAGGCTCCTCTGCAGCACGTTCATACAATGATCTAATTAGAGTAAAGAATCCATCAGTATCAAATTTGAGACTGAGCAGATTATCAACTTCTTCAATAAAAACCGCAATTTTTTGCGGGATATTCGGCAGTAAGGTTTGCTCAATGAATAACCCCGCCGCAAGCGGACGGGATATCAAATTCTTTTTTACTAAAATTTACTCACACCGCAGAGCGGTGCGGTATTTACCCTCTTAGTTTGAATAAAAAAAGAGGATGCGCTAAGCGCATCCTCTTTTTTCAAGAATTAGTCAGAAGGAGGGCTGACTTGTTCTTTGAAGGACTTACCAGCAGAGAAGGCAGGAACCTTAGTTGCAGGGATTTCCATCTTTTCGCCAGTCTTAGGGTTGCGACCTTCGCGGGCTTTGCGATCGCGAGCTTCAAAGGAGCCAAATCCAACCAAAGTTACTTTGTCTCCGCCAGCTACAGTATCGATGATTACTTCAAGCGTTGCAGAGAGGACTTCGTCGGCAGTCTTTTTATTGACTGACAAGCCCTTTTCGGCAGCTTTTTTAGCAATAGCATCAACTAGTTCACCTTTGTTCATAGGTTTCCCCTTATATATAGAGATGATTTGTGAGTACGAGTTTAATGTCAAAGAAATATTTGTGCGATCGCTTTTTGTGGAAGCCGCACTGACTATGACTTCTGTTT
Organism: Pseudanabaena sp. UWO311; assembly: GCF_006937785.1. Taxonomy (GTDB): domain Bacteria; phylum Cyanobacteriota; class Cyanobacteriia; order Pseudanabaenales; family Pseudanabaenaceae; genus Pseudanabaena. Next base: position 76,675 of record NZ_SJEE01000002.1, on the reverse strand, counting down.
GATCATTCTAATAGCAACTTGCCACTTGTGTATATACACAACGATTAATTTATAGGGATTTGAGCAGTTTTTTTTAAATACTTATTGCCACAATTCTTTGTTGAAACGCTGAAAAGCTCTTGCTGCAAGCATTTCAGGATTTTACTTTCAAATCAAATTAGTGTAACGCTTACAGGGCAAGCACTTCACAAAAGTTCAAGTTTTTGTGATAAATTCCTGAATCCCAAGAACATGCCCCACTAGTATGACCATCAAAAAGAGCGCGATGCATTCCTTTTGATGGATTCTTAGGCGATTTGTTGGCAATGATTCAAAATACTGGTTTTTGATCGAGATAATATTGTTAATGTTTCTTATCAAAACCCAAAAAGCATGAGGCAACGCTTCGCGCCACCTCATGCTTTTGACAGCAATTTCTGTTCAAGTAAACCAAGAAATTTTTGAAAGTGGTGCTTCGCACCACTTTCAAAAATTTCTTGGTTCAGGTTTGAGAGTAAAGCCCTTTTAAGACTAGCGACAGCTATAAGCATGTTCGCAAGCAAAATTTGCAATTCCTATCTAACAACTACAATATGCAGACATCTACACCAGCTAGTACCTCTGGGCTAACTCGTCAGTCCCCTCTAATAATTGCACCATTTTTCCTTTGGGGTACAGCGATGGTGGTGATGAAAGCATTGCTGCCTCAGACTAGCCCAATGTTCATGGCAGCAGTGCGATTGATTCCCGCAGGAATATTGCTGGTTTTAGGTGCGGCTTATTTTGGGAGACAGCAGCCCAAAGGTTGGCAAGCTTGGTTATGGATTAGTTTGTTTGCATTAGTTGATGGCGCGATGTTTCAGGGCTTTTTGGCACAAGGTTTAGTACGAACTAATGCAGGGCTTGGCTCCTTACTGATCGATTCTCAACCTCTCGCTGTGGCAGTGATGGCTGCGGTTTTATATAAAGAGAGAATTGGGATTGGTGCAACGCTTGGGCTATTTGTCGGCATAGTGGGAATTGGTTTAATTGGGTTACCAGCAGAATTGATGACAGCTTTGCTCGCAGGGGATTTTGCAACGGTTTTAGAAGCAGGAGTATTTACGCTCGGTGAATGGTTTATGCTCGGTGCATCATTATCAATGGCGATCGGGACAATTTTGATTCGTCCTGTGGTTCGCTATGCAGATCCCGTGATGGCGACGGGTTGGCATATGATTATTGGTGGTTTGCCTTTATTATTTCTATCCACTCAAATTGAACAAAATCAATGGCAAGACTTGAGTGCTTGGGGTTGGTTCGGCATGGCATATATGGCGATTATGGGCAGCGCGATCGCCTATGGATTATTTTTCTTTTTTGCATCTTCAGGTAGCTTGACCACCTTGAGCGCCTTGACCTTCTCAACACCAGTCTTTGCGCTCATGTTTAGTAGTCTTTTTTTGGGTGAGCATTTGACTCTGGTGCAATGGATTGGCGTGATTTTGACTTTGAGCAGCATTTATCTTGTCAGTATGCGCGGGGCAGGGCAAGATGGTAATGAAGAAGAAACTGGAGATTTTTCTAGGACTAACATTTTGCCTGCAACTGAGCAAGCTGTAGTTAGTTCAGCTCTACCAGTTTTGCAGCAGCCTGTCAATGAATCGCGTATGCGCGATTGAAAAATCAGAAAAAGCTCTATGCCCACTTTATATACTGCAATTACCAACCATGGTTTTGGTCATGCCACCCGCACTGCGGCCGTCCTTGCCGAACTGCAACAGCGATCGCCTGATATTAAATTAATTATTGCGACGACGGCTCCACGTTGGTTATTGGAGGAGTATATAGAAGGCGATTTTATTTATCATCCGCGTGTGTTTGATGTGGGCGTAATTCAAATTGATAGCTTGCAAGTTGATCGCGAGGCTACTTTTGATGCATGGCAACAAATTCGCGAACAGCAAGCAGATTTGATTGAAGCTGAAGTCAAGTTTCTCCAAGAAAATCAAGTGGATTTGATATTCGGGGATATTCCGCCAATGGTTGCAGAGATTGCCAAAGCCGCCAAAATCCCTTGTTGGATGGCAGGAAATTTTGGCTGGGATTTTATTTATCGTGATTGGGGTGGCAAGTTTATCGAAATGGCGGATCGCCTGTCAGAAACTTACAGTCATTGCGATCGCCTGTTTCGCTTACCTTTTGCCGAACCGATGAGCTGCTTTTCTAACATAGAAGATGTGGGGCTAACTGGCGCAAAGCCTAAGTATTCAGCGGAATATTTACTTAATAAATTTAATTTAGATAGCGATCGCCCGACAGCACTGCTTACTTTTGGTGGGCTGAGCCTGCAATCTATTCCTTATCAAAACCTTGCCAATTTCCCTGACTGGCAATTTGTCACCTTTGATCGAGATGCTCCTGATTTGCCAAATCTGACTAAAGCTAATTGCGATCGACTCCGTCCTGTTGATCTGATGGTAGTGTGCGATCGGCTCGTCACTAAACCTGGGTACGGCACATTAGCTGAAGCTTTGCGAGTTGGTATTCCTTTAGTTTGCCTCACTCGTGAAGGTTTTTTAGAAGCAGAAACTCTAATTTCTGGGGTGAAAAACTACGCTGAGCATTTGATTATTTCGCCTCAAGAGTTTTATGCAGGTGACTGGTCATTTTTAAATGTGCCCCCTCAAGCTCCCGACATGGCAAATGCAGATCAGTTAGATATGCATGGTGAGGCAACGATTAATCAAGCGATCTGTGATTACTTAGGAATAGTTGCTGAGGCTGCACCGCCCACCTCAACAACTTAAAAAATTAATTAAATTTACGCAATGGGTCTTGACTTGGTTGTTTTGATACACTTGGGATCGATTGTCAGCTTAAACTAAAAAACTCTGGTGCTGAGGAATCGAAAAATATGCAAATCGATCACTGCTACAAACTTCTAGGTTTGACATCTAACGCAACTTTAGAAGATGTCAATAAAGCTTATAAAGCGCTAGCTTTGCTATGGCATCCTGATCGCATTCCCAGAGAGAATGTGCAACAGCAATTGCAAGCTCAAGAAAAGCTGAAAGAAATTAACCACGCAAGGGATAGTTTACGCAAGGCTGTAGAACAGAAAGTATCCAATTCACAAGCCAAATCTTCGTATCAAACTACAAACCAAACTAATCGGCAATATCACCAACACCAAACCAAATATCAAAGCAAGTACCAGAGCGCTCATCAAAGCACATATCAAGCACAACAAAAATCTTCAGAACAATCTTCTGAACGTTATCGTCCTCATCAATCACAATATCAATCTCAGACCTACCAATCCTATCAGTCTTACCAATCTTCGCAGTCCCGTCATCAAACCAGCAATCAAGCCAATCCTCAACCCGAGTCGCATAGTAAACCGCAAGAACCTGCTCAAGCTTCACCAAAATCACAAAAGCCTGATTTAACTGGAGCCGATTTTAGGGGTGCGAATCTGCGCGAAAAGTATTTAGAGGGACGTAATCTTAGCTATGCCAATCTCAGTAATGCTGACTTGACCGATGCTTTCTTGCACCGTGTCAATTTTCAAGGAGCAAATCTGCAAGGTGCTAATTTGTTTCGGGCTAATTTATTTCAAGCTAATTTGCAAAATGCAGATTTACGCGGAGCTAATTTAATTGGTGCAGACTTGAGTGGCGCAGATTTAAGCGGCGCAGATTTAAGCGGCGCAAAAGTTGGTTTTGGTGAGAAGGTTATGGTCAAACTAACGAATGTAAATTTCAAAGGAGCAACGATGCCTAATGGCTCAGTTCACTCATAAGAAAAGCCTCGCAAAGTGAGACTTTTCAAAAAAAGAGAGTTGCGGCGCTCTGCGCTGCAACTCTCTTTTGGGCTTTGAATTTGTATTATTGCGTAAAAAATAAAAATAGCGGGCATCGCCAAGTTTTAGTTAGCAATCCACGCTATAGAGGAATTATCCGAGACATTTGAATACACTAGCGATAAAAAATTGAGCAAACATCAGCAAAATAGCTTGACTTAGAGCTGTCGCCCGAGTTATCAAAACAAAAAAATATGAGAGGCGTTGCTATGCAGCGCCTCTCATATTTTTTTGACTAAACAAAAGTAATAAATTAAAAAAGCAACTATTTCCTTGAAATTACTCACATATCCTCAGGTAAAAAAGGGATTTAGCTCACAAAATTAATGTGTATATATTTAAATTAGCGATCGCAAATCTTATCAATAATCGGGTAACTATCCCACTTATACCGATAGTGATCAAAGTTTTTTCTGAATTTTTTTGTCAAATTAGATGCTAATAGTTCTATCTCTTTCTCAAGGATGATTTATGATCCCCACTAATATCGTAGTTTAAAAACGGCTACTACTTTTAAATTAATTTTAAATTTCACATATTAAGTATCTTGAATTTCAACTTTAACTATGTTAACTACTAATTTATTTTTTTATCCCTACTAAATAAGCAACTTTTACAATGCTTATTTTTCAGCTATTGCCTACAAAACATCTTTGTTGCTTAACCTCTAAAAACTATGTCTACATCATCTGCTCTTTGGGCGATTCCTTTGGTCTCGCTTATATCTGGTGCGTCTTCACCGAAAATTGTAACTAATACTTTTAATCAACCAATCAATTATAATTCTCCCATAATTAATCAAGATCAATCTTTTGAAAGTAATTATTTATTAGAATCCAAAAAAGCTAAATATGTGATCGAATTTCGATCAAAATCTACCAACGAATGGACAATCACGGTGAATAATCAACCAACATTTTTGGTTAAAGATTTGCCAAAAGCCTTAATCGCAGCAGCCCAACTTTCGATTACGATGAATGCTACAGACTTCGATCCAAATCTCCTAGAAGCAGTGGCATTAAATGGTGAATATATTGGTAAATACAAAAATGTGATCTTATTTAAAATCCCCAAATCAGAGGATGTTAATCCTTCTTTAAAGTTAACTCAATGGATTAATAACTTACGAGTTAGCGCAGGAGTAGAGCCGCTAACTTTAGTCGAAGCTCAAAAACAAATGTATCGACTAGCTCCGACTGGAGAGCAGATTGATGGTATTGCTTCTTGGTATGGTCCGTATTTTCAAGGTAGACAGACGGCTTCAGGTGAGCAGTTTGAACAGCAAGATTTCACAGCGGCTCATCCTAGCTTGCCCTTTGACACCTATCTTAAAGTTACTAACCAGCAAAATGGGAAGTCAGTGGTTGTAAGAATCAATGATCGCGGGCCCTATGTAGGCAATCGCAATCTCGATTTGTCCCACGCAGCTGCGATCGCCCTCAATAGCGATGAAGTAGGTGTTGTCCCAATCACTGCGACAGTATTGGTAGTGAACAATTAAAAAAAGGCGGCGCGATGCGCCGCCTTTTTTATCGCAAATTCTCGGTACGTGTACCAATATCAAGAAACTGAATTAGCTTTACAGGATCAGCATTAAACATGAAGGCTCTAGCATCAGGTGTAATCTTATAGCCTTCTTTTTCAGCAGCTTTCTGCGCAGCATAAGGCAGAGGGCTAGATAGATCAAACATTAAACGGGCATAGGGGTCACTCAATACTTCCGCCGTATTGGGAAAAGATACTGGCTGCGTATACTCAGCAGATAGATGAATGTTATAGAGCAGAACCGAACCGTCAGAAGTACTCAATTTTTTGAGATTAATCGCTTCTTCTGTCGGGTCACCATCGGTAGACTCGCCATCTGTGATGTTGATAATCGTGGGTGGATAGCTATTGGGATGTTTCTCAATCCAGTCCTCCAGCAAAATTCGAGCTAGTGCAAATACACTACACATGGCTGTCCCGCCACTAGCGATCGGCTTAAACCAAATGGGAAAGTCATTGTAGACTTCAACTAAACCACCCATGCCATCAGGTAGTTTTTGGGCACGTTTTTCTAACTCTGACGGATTTTCATAAATTTTGCCGATCGGTGCGATCGCATTATCACCAGCAAGCCCATTCAGAGCTGATGTAACTTCACTGTTGTAACCAATTACGCCAACATCAAAGTAATCATAAATTTCGTTACCTTTGACGCATCTTTGTCCGAGAGAGTCCAGCAAACGATTTACTGCATCAGCAACAGCTTGCGCTTTCTGAATCGGTTCACTAGTTTTATGTAAGCTTTCATTTGCTCCTTTCGCTGTCCCTTTGCTAGCACTATTGTTAGAAAATGCATCCGCCATCGATCCAGATTGATCGATGAGAAAGAGGAAACAACTAGGTTGTCGGCGACTAATTTCTGCTGAGTAAGGCATATTAAACTTACCCGATTCCTTATTTTATGTTATGTCTCAAGAATTAAATTCAGTCTAGCAAAGGTAAGCTCAATAAAAAACTTCCTGATAGAAATTCAGCTATTTAACTTACGCGATCGGCAATTATCAAATCAAAACCTAAAGAGGAGGTGGCGGCACGAAGTGCCGCCACCTCCTCTTTAGGTTTTTTGCTCAGCATTATGGCGTTTGTTTCTACTCTATTAGTCGTTATCATATTTAGAATGGGTGGTCTTAAGCAGCGCCCACTCTAAATATGCTTAATATAATTTTTAACTTATGCAATCTATTAGTCTCAAAAAGATACTGCTCAAAAGAGAAATATTATCCTTGTTGAGAGGATTAGTTACCCAACTTAGTTCTCCGATTGTAATTCAAGATCAAGAAGGGAAGGTTTTGGTTGCAGACTTAGGAATGGATACAGCAACTATTCCTAATGCTAACACCTCAGAAAGCAGTGAGAACCTAGCCATAAACGAGGACTTAAATAAAGTCCCTGTAATGCTCAGCGATGAAATATTAGGATGGGTAATGGGTAAAGACCAAGTTGAGCAAGTTGCTGATTTTTTGAGCTATTTAGCCAATCGTGAATTTGAGCAGAAAACTCTGGCGGCGGATGCTTTGGATAAATACAGAGAGATTAATCTCCTGTATACGATCGCTAGCAAAATGTCCAACTGTTTGGACGTGAAGGAAATAGGCGCTCTAGTAATTGAAGAAGCTAGTCGGTTAATCACCTCAACTAGTGCATCAGTGATGCTACATAATCATCACACTAATTGTCTAGAAATTGTGTCATCTAAAGGCACTGCTGAGAACGTAAGTTTTCAGGTGTCAGCCAATGTCGGAATTGCTGGTCATGTATATGCTACAGGTAGACCTGAGCTAGTCAATGATGCGACCAGAGATCCGCGCTATGTTGTCAATGACAATGACTGCTATGCGATCATTTGTGCACCAATTCTTACTAAAGATCGAACTATTGGTGTAGTTAATATTAGTAATTCTGAGCCTGTTAGCTATACCTCTCAAGATCTGAAGCTATTTACCGCAATTGTTACGCAAGCTTCTGGCGCGATCGAGAATGCACTTCTTCACGAGAGTAAGTTGCGGGAACAGAGGATCAAAAATAATCTAGAACGATATCTCTCGCCACAGGTAGCTGAAGCGGTAATTAATGAGAAAGAGGAAGTATCTCTAACTACCAGTAAGCGAAGAATTGCCATGTTGTTTTCTGACATCCGTAATTTCACGACTAAGTGCGAAGAACTTGAGCCAGAGAAACTTGTAGCTTATCTCAATGAATATTTTACGCAAATGGTGGATGTGATTTTTAATCATCAGGGAACGGTGAATAAGTTTGTGGGCGATATGATTGTGGCGATGTTTGGGGCTCCATCAGCGATCGTCGATCGCGAATATTGGGCGATTAAAGCGGCGATCAATATGCAAAAGCGGATCAAAAATTTACCAATTGACTGGATTCGAGAGAACTTCATTACAGGAATTGGCATTAGTTCTGGGGATGTGATCGTCGGTAATATCGGCTCGCCTCAACATATGGACTACACTGCGATCGGTGATGAGATGAACATTGCTTCTCGATTGCAGGGATTGGCAAAGGGTGGGCAGATTTTGGTGACGCGCAGTGTCTACGAAGCAACGCAGTCAAATTTTGAGTTTAGAGAGTTTGGAACTTTGCCTGTCAAAGGAAAAAAGAATCTAGTCGAAGTTTTTGAAGTAATCTATGAAGATTAGCAGAAGTGCCGTGAAGCGCCACTTTTCTCGATTATTTTTGAGCGCTTAGCTCTGTAAGTGATACATTAGTTTTGAGATACATCGTAGGCTTGAAAGATGAGCAAAAAATTACTAATTGTTGACGATGAGCCACACATTCGTTTGCTTTTAGAGCAAACTTTAGAAGAATTGGAGGATCACGATGTAGAGCTATTAACAGCAACTAATGGTTTGGAAGCACTAGAGGCAATTCAGCGTGAAAAGCCAAATTTAGTATTCTTAGACGTAATGATGCCAAAGATGAATGGGTATGATGTCTGTCAGAAAGTCAAAGCTGATCCTGACTTAAACGATGTATATATCATTATGCTGACAGCTAAGGGGCAAGAATTTGATCGCAGTCGGGGCAAAGATGTGGGGGCGGATATCTACATGACTAAGCCCTTTGACCCTGATGAAATTTTAGAAAAATCCTGTGAAATCCTCGGAATAGAGACTTAAAAATGAGCGTAAATTTGACCTGTAAGTTAAGCGATCGCAATCTCGATAGTAGCCAAGGCAGTAGCCAACGCCAGTTGGCGATCGCTATTTCCGCTAATGCTGCTTTCGATGGCAATAATGCACCGCTTAACTTATGTCTTGTTTTAGATCACAGTGGCTCTATGGGAGGACAACCACTTGATACGGTCAAACGCGCTGCTCGGGATCTAGTTGATTGCATGTATCCGCAAGATCGCATAAGCGTAATTGGATTTGATCACAAGGCTCATGTGGTGGTCGAAAATCAACCCGTTGATCGGATTGAATCAATTAAAGCCAAAATTCAATCACTTAAGGCATCGGGAGGGACTTGTATTGATGATGGCATCAAGTTGGGCTTACAGGAAAGTAGCAAGGGCAAAGATGGCACAATAAGTCAGATTTTTGTGCTGACTGATGGCGAAAATGAGCATGGAGATAATGAACGTTGTTTCCAATTTTCTCGCCTAGCCACTGAATACAACATGACCTTGCATAGCCTTGGTTTTGGGGATAGCTGGAATCAGGATGTATTGGAACGCATTGCCGACGCTGGGGGTGGTGCGATGGCATATATTCCTACACCTGAAGCGGCAGGAGGAGAATTTCAGAAATTATTAAAACGGGTCCAAGCGATCGGGTTAACCAATGCTCATTTAATTTTACAGCTTTCACCCCATGTGAGGCTAGCAGAATTAAAGCCGATCGCCCAAGTTTCTCCTGACACAATTGAGCTAACCTACCAAACCGAGGGGAACGCGATTATTGTCAGACTTGGAGATCTAATGACGGATGTAGAGAGGGTAGTGCTATTTAATCTTTATATCAGCCCTGCTAGTTATATAGTCGAATCTCCCCATAATTTGGAAATTCCAATTTTGACAGCTCAAGTCCGTTTTGACATCCCTGCTCTAGCAAAAACTAATTCATTGTCATCGTTAGTAGCAGTCACGGCAGAGTTAGTTCAAGACTTTGCGCCAAACGCCGATCCACAAGTGCAGAATTATTTACTAGCTTTAGCCAAATATCGCCAAACCCAACTTGCCGAACAAAAGCTACAACAGGGTGATCGCACTGGGGCGGCGACAATGCTACAATCTGCTGCTAAAACAGCTTTGCAAATGGGCGATCACAATGCCTCAACGATCTTGCAAAATAATGCAACCCGTCTACAAGAAGGCACTACTCTAAGCGAAGCTGATCGCAAAAAAACACGTATCGCATCCAAGACTGTACTGCAAACTCCTGCAAATCCTTAAATTTTAGATAATTAAATTTTAGATAATTAAGTAGATGGACAAAATTAATGGCAAACCCAAATTTGTAATGTTGCACCCCTGCGTGGTGCAACATTACAAATTTGGGTTTGTATTAGGTTCATCGCACATAAAAACTATCCATCTAAGTTGCCCTTATGATTATTTGTCCTAGTTGCGCCCATGCCAACCCTGACGGAGCCGTAAACTGCGAAGCATGTTTTACGCCTTTACCGATTGTCAAAAATATTCAATGTCCTAGTTGTGGTGCAACTGTATTGTCAGATGCTAAGTTTTGCGGGCATTGTGGGTTTAATCTGAGTGCGGCAACTGCTCCCAACCCGCTGCCAGATATTAATGTTGAAAGTGCGATCGCGCCATCAACAGAAGTTTTTCCTATACAATCTATTTCCAGCGCTATGTCAAATTCTTTACCTGATGCCATGACCGAAGATGATTCGGCTTCAAATTTAGTCGCTAATTCTTTCGCCGAGGGACCAACTATTCCCAAGTTTACCGATATCGAAAACTTGCTCGCAGCGGAGGAGCAAAATCCATCTGTAACCACACCTATGAATGAGCAAAGTGTGCCAATGGGTAGTGTAAAGACTCAGTTGCAGCAATTTGCTGCGTCTTTGCTCCATGTGCAGACTAATCTCAATATCGAAATTCCTGCGCATTTACCAGTTGTGCATATTGGTAAATCAAATACGGTAATTCCTCCCGATATTGATGTATCGGGTTTCCCCGATTCAGATATTGTTTCGCGTATCCATGCGGATATTCGTGCTGAGGCTGGCTCTTATTATCTTGAGGATACAGGTAGCTCTAATGGTACTTATGTCAATAATATGCCCTTGCCTGCGGGCAATCGTCATAAGCTCAGAGTCGGCGATCGCATTTCTCTCGGTAAAGGTGACAAAGTTAGTTTTGTATTTCAACTAAATTCATAAAAAAGGGGACGCAGAGCGTCCTCTTTTTTATGGGGATAATTGCAATACAAGACGGATTTTGCCATTGGTAGAATTAGGCGATCGCCATTCAGAAATGCTCTTTTCTACTTCGGAGATCGTATTGGTATCTTTCAATGTAGAACCTTGATTATCAGTAGATATATTACTAATACGATCGCCTGAAATTGCTAACTCAAGAGTGAGTGTTCCTGTTGTAGATGTGTTGATTCGCTGAGTTTGGATGTAACGAACCAAATCTGAAGTTATATCACTTGGCAATTCCGATTGAATCTGTAAGACTTTGATATTAACTTTGATATTAGTTACGGCATTGTTACTATTCACATGAGACTCTGCCGAAGGAATAGATAACGGTTCAGATGGGGCTGTAGAAGAAGGAGCAGATTCACCAGCTATTGTTGTTGGTTGAGCGGAGCTACCAATCTTTGGAGTCTCTAATTGCCTTGGTCTTGTGGCCGGACTCGATGGTTTTATCGCACCTGTAATAGAAGGAACATTATCCGTCGCACGTTGGGAACTGGAATTAATAGAATCAGCAATACCAGATTCTGGCGAGATCGCGACTTTATTTGGTTGATCTAGAGCTTTGCGATCGCTATTTATAGTTTGAGGGGATTGAGATAACCTAGAAGCAGCAGGAGCCTTTGCTACATTGCTTTTTTCTTCAGAAAGAGAAGGCTTAGGACTAAGCGAGATCGGATTTGTCGATTTTGGTGAAGCATCCACTTTTGCACGCCCCTCTACATTGTTGTCAAAACTAACGGGAGGTATTGATGCTTTCTCAGGATCGGAAGCTGAGGGCGTAGAAGCAATTTGATAGCTGGGTTGCTCACCAAAGGGTGGCGAGATTAAACGGATTGTGCCAATACTAATGCCAACAATCGCGATCGCACCTGCCACAATTTTGAGCCAGTTGGGATTGAGACGGCGCACTTCTAGTACTATGTTTGGCAAGATCACAAACTCATTGGTACAGAGTTCTAGACTTTCGTACAGGTCAAATAATTGCAAGGTCGAGAGTTGCAACTTTGGCAGTTGGGGAACAGCGATCGCATGATCGAGAGAGCCAAAGTCATCTTGTGTCAACCAGCGATCGCAATAGGCGGTAACAACTTCAATTAAGTTGACGATTTGCTGCTGATTACCTTTGATAATTTTTTTACCTTGAGCTAATTGCAGACGAAAGCTTAAATTTTGAGCAACAGTTTGTGATTGCCAATCCGATAAAGGGGATCGCTCTGTCCAGATCTCCAGTAGACAGGTCGGCAATTCGTAGCGGCGGCTCAAAGTATTTGATTCCGAATGTGAGTAACTCATAGGGCTTGTATTCGGCTAGCTTGGCTCTTGCCTTGACCGATGTACTGAACTGATCTAGATACTTTGATTATATAGGTGATCTCAATTTCTTTACAGAACTTTGAGCCCAAATCTAAACCCAAAAAAATTTAAAAGTGTTGCAAAGCAACACTTTTAAATTTTTTTGGGTTTGTTTGATTGTAAATTGCTTGGGTACGCTTTACCCGACTAACCAAGATTGATTTTTATTTACGAGATCGCTTCCATAGGCGATAGCCAATAAATGAAGCGATCACTAGCAAAACGCCGAAAACTACGACCTTGGTTATGACATCAATATAGTCTTCGACTAACTTGTAGTTCTTACCCAAAAAATACCCCGCATAGGTTAATAAAGTCACCCAGACAATCGTTCCAATCGTGGAATAGATAAAGAATGGGACTATAGGCATTTTGCTAATACCTGCGGGAATAGAAATCAAAGTGCGAATGCCAGGAACTAGCCGACCGAATAAGACAGCTTTTGAACCATGCTTTTGAAACCAATTTGTCGATTTCTCAATATCTTCGCTAGAAATGCCAATCCATTTACCATAGCGACTTGCTAACAATTGCAATCTCTGTTGTCCGAGCAATAGTCCTGCATAGTACCAAGGGATCGCACCCAAGATCGTACCAATTACTCCCGCCGCGATCGCAGGAATAACCTGAATTTGTGTATTCGGAAAAGTTGCTGTATATCCCGCCAAAGGCATAATCAACTCTGAAGGAATTGGTGGAAACAGATTTTCTAAAAACATCAGTAGCCCGATCCCCAGATAGCCTAGGGAGTTCATGGTATTAGTAATCCATTCCTGCATTTGTATTCGCCCAGTTATAAAGTTGCTTATTTACTAATCTGCCCCTTAAACCCTACCAAAAATCGTAGCGAATATAGCGATTAAGATCGTCAATGAAGGTTATGTTAGTAATATACGTCGCTAATTGTATTTGTAAGCGTATCTGTTAAGCGCAAGTGATTACGATGCAATTACGTAAAGTTCATTCAAGGTAATTGTGGCTAATCGTCCATGAAAAAGTCTTTTATTTATCGCACTTTACAAGTTGCCTCGGCAGTCACAGTTTTTTCAATGATTTCGATGTGGGCTTCCTCAAATCACATAGACATTATTTCTGATGCTTTGACGCAGATAGATTCGCTGTTGGTGATTCTCGTGATTGCTATGGGGCTGCCCTATTTTTGTTTCAAAGTTTTGGGTAAGCTTTACACACCACCCAAATCACGAAATCCTGATAAACCTTATCAGCCTAGTGCTTCGTCCCTTAATCAAGATGAATTCAATGGGACTGTTAAAGAAGAAATTGAAGTCATGCAGTATCGAGGGAGTCGCTATAAACCAGAAGACTTGGCGATTCAAAACGATCAAAAAAATGTTGACGATGCTCTGCCTGTGATTAAATATCGAGGAGCAAATGTTGCAAGTATTGCAGACGAATCCTCACAAGATTTCCGAGATTCTCTCTCAGCCGCCAGAGAATCTCAAAAGTCAGCCAAGCCCAAAGAACGGATCAAATACCGTGGCTCTTATGTAGATTAAAAATAAAGGCGGCGCTTCGCGCCGCCTTTATTTTGTGATGATGTACTTAGGTTAGAATTTTCATAGCCCAAATTATATTCTCCAAAACTTCATGGTTTTATTGCAGACTTTACCCGCAGAAACCCCATTTATTGAATTACAAGGAACTGCTCAGAAATTTGCCGCTCTGCGATCGCAACTCGCCAAACATAAGTTAGATGCCTATTTTGTCCCTTCAGCTGATGAGCATCTCAACGAATATTTGCCCGAAGCCAAACAACGTCGTCAATGGATTAGTGGCTTTACTGGCTCTGCAGGTGATTTTTTAATCAGCACTGATAAGGCTTGGGTATTTGTGGACTCACGCTATTACGAGCAAGCGGATATGCAAGTAGATGCGAATCTCCAAAAGGTCTGCAAAGTTGGTCTAGAAGCACATCAAACCGTAGAAGAAGTGCTTGAGGAACTTGGTCAAAGAGCAACAAAACAATTGCAAACCTTAAGATTAGGTCTTGACCCCTTTACGATTACTGTCGCTCAATATCGGCGTTTCTCAGAAAGCTTGGGCAATGCTGGAGTAGAGATAGTTCCGATTGTCGAAAACTTAGTAGATGCTGTGCGATCGCAAAGTCCTTGGATAGAAAGCGAACCTATTCCACCTTTTGGTGATCAACCCGTAATTACACTTCCTGACTCAGTTACTGGAGAGAGTTTAGCCAAAAAATTAGAGCGCGTCCGTGAAGTAATGGACAAAAAGAAAGCCGCAATTTTACCTGTGACTAAGCTCGATCAGATTGCATGGCTTTACAATTTGCGCGGTCGCGATGTTGAGTGCAATCCTGTATTTATTAGCTATGCGATCGTCACTACAACTGATGCATATCTCTTTACAAATACATCGCGCATTGATGAACCAGTGCGTCAGGCTTTGGCTGTACAGGTGCAAATTCTCGATTACGAGCAATACATTCCCACTTTGCGATCGCTAGTTGCTGAACAGAAGAATGTACTGGTTGCGATCGCTCAAACCACCTATGGCACATATCTACAACTTAAAGATGTCAAAGCGAAAATAGTTGGTGCTGAACACCCAATCGAGACTTTCAAAGCACACAAAAATGCTGTAGAAATCGCCCAAATGCAACAAGCTAACCTCAAGGCTAGCCTCGCCAAAACTCTTACTCTCAAATGGATAGAAGAACAGATTGGTGTTGGCAATACCATCAGTGAACGTGATGTTGCTAATAAAATTGAAGGTTTATATAAACAGCAAGAGGGTTTCTACGATCTCAGCTTCCCCACGATTGCAGGCACAGGTGCGAATGGCTCGATTGTCCACTACAGTAATCCTAATCCTGATTGCAAACTTCTTCATGGCGAATTGCTGCTGTTAGATTCTGGTTCACAATTTTACGGCGGGACTACCGATGATACTCGTGCCATTAGCATTGGTAAGCCTACAGATGAGCAATGCGATCGCTATACGGAAGTTCTAAAATCGCATATTAATTGCGCAATGCAAAAATTCCCCAAAGGCACGACAGGTAGCCAAATCGATGGTATTGCCCGTTCTTCAATGTGGCAAAGTTGCCTAGATTTTGGACATGGTACTGGTCACGGCGTAGGTGTATTTCTCAATGTCCATGAGGGCCCAAATGGTATTAGTAAGCGCGTTAATCAATCTCTCGATCTGGGTACAATCAATAGCATCGAACCAGGCTACTATGAACCTCAGTGGGGTGGTATTCGCTTGGAAAATCTCTATTTTGTAAAAGAATTCGAGCAGGAATCAGACAGTCCTCAGAAGTCAAATCCCAATAAAACTCCTTGGTACGAGTTTGAATCCTTGACCTATATTCCCTTTGACAAGAAACTGATCGATCGCAGCAAGCTCAACCCTCAACAAATCTCATGGCTAGAAAGTTACTATGCATCTGTTGTACAGAAATTATCGCCTTTGCTCACAGAGGAGGAAACGATTTGGTTAAACCAAGCTTGTAGCTTTTGACTCGACTGGCGATCTCGTTGGTGTTGTCTATGTTCAGCATGGTTGTAAACAGTTATGGATTTTCATCCCTTAACTAGTAGGAGTTTTAGTCTAAATTTTTTGCTTATTAACTCTTGATCGTTCTGAATACATGCAACACCTGAGAATAATAGTGCTGAGCTTTTATGGACATATTCAGGGGAAATTTTATGAAAATTGCTGTGATTCCTGCACGAGGAGGAAGCAAACGTATTCCGAGAAAAAATATTAAGATATTTTTTGGAAAGCCTATGATTGCGTGGTCAATTGAGAAGGCGATCGCTTCTGAACTATTTGATAAAATTATCGTTTCTACTGATGACGATGAAATTACTGAAATCGCCACACAATATGGTGCAGAAGTTCCGTTCATACGCCCCGCAGAGCTTGCCAATGATTACACAGGTACAACCGAGGTGATTGCCCATGCCACCCAATGGTTTATCGATCAAGGTTGGCAAATTTCTGCTGTTTGTTGTATTTATGCAACAGCTCCTTTTATCCAAGTAGAAGCTCTTAGACAAGCTTGGCAAACATTAGAGTCTGGTAACTGGGCATACGCTTTTTCGGCAACAGATTTTGCTGCACCGATCTTTCGGGCATTCAGCGAACATCCTGATGGCGGTATCGAGATGTTCTTCCCAGAGCATTTTTCAACTCGTTCTCAAGATTTACCTAGAGCTTTGCATGATGCAGGACAATTTTATTGGGGACAACCATCGGCTTGGCTAGAGAACAAACGCGTTTTTGATCGTCATTCTGTACCCGTACTGATACCAAGATGGTCTGTACAGGATATTGATAATGAAGAAGATTGGATACGGGCTGAGATGATTGCGCCTATGATCATAAATAGGAAATCCTAAAATAATTAGTAGGGACAGTAAGCTTATGCCATTCAATAGTGGACAAGAAGAGTTTTGGGCAATGACATATGCTGAAGACTACATCAAAAAAAATCATGAGTTTGATCACAATCTAGGAGCTAAAGTATGGGCAAAGATACTTGCGAACATTCACGGGGAGATAAACACGTTTTTAGAATGTGGTTGCAATATTGGTCGAAATATTGAACAAATCAAGCAGATTTTACCTAATGCGCAACCTTCAATTATTGAAATTAGTGAACCTGCATTTAACTTTGTGATCTCCCGACATGAAATTAACCATGCTTTTAATGGCGCAATTTTAGATTCATCGTTTGACTCTAACTCTTTTGATTTAGTCTTTACGATGGGGGTTCTAATTCATATTAACCCAGATCAACTACTTACACATATGGAAAAAATGTTTTGGTATTCATCCAAATATATTTTGATGGGTGAATATTTTAATCGAACACCGATTTCAATTGAATATCAGGGAGAGAAAGATAAATTGTTTAAACGTGATTTTGGAAAACTATTTATTGAAAATTTTAGTGTGAGCTTAGTTGACTATGGATTTCTATGGGGACATATCTATGATTCTGCTGGGTTTGATGACATAACATGGTGGTTGTTTGAAAAGAACTAAGACTTTACTGAGTCATCAATTTTTAGGTTGAACTGTAAATGAATTTAATTCCTCTAAATGTTCTGATTGTTGGGTGTGGCAATATTGCGGGTAGATTTGACATGAATCGTCCCAGTGCGGATTTACCTTTTACTCATGCTGGAGCCTATACTCAGGATCAGCGCTATCAGATTACAGCCTGTGTAGAACCAAATGATTTAGTTCGTGAAGAGTTCATGGGATTTTGGTCTATTCCTGTAGGGTTTCGGGCAATTGATGAAGTATTGAATTGCAGTCATGAGTTTGATGTAATCAGTATTTGTTCTCCTACCACCTGCCATGCTCATGATCTTGATATATCCATAAGTCTGAAACCCAAGTTGATTTTTTGCGAAAAGCCCGTTACAACATCTGCTTTGGAAACAGAAAGACTTGTTCTAGAATGTCAAAAAACTTATATTCAGATGGCTATAAACTATACCCGTCGTTGGGATCAAGACGTTTCTCAATTACAAACTGATATCAAGAATGGACGTTTTGGGCAGCTAAGGTCAGTGATTGGTGTTTATAACAAGGGACTGTTAAACAATGGTTCTCACCTATTAGATCTACTGAATTTTTTGCTGGGTACAATACATATTGTCAAAGTCGGCAAGCCAATTCAAGATTTTTTTGAGCATGATCCAACTGTACCAATGTGGTTAGAAACTAAAGATGGATGTCCAGTTCATATTGTGGCTGCAAATGCTCAAGATTATGCGATCTTTGAGCTGCAATTTATATTCTCAACAGGGGTATTAGTGATGGAAGATGGTGGGATGTTTTGGCGTAGTCGTCAGGTTACCGATAGTGACACTTTTAAAGGTTATCAAGTACTTGCTGATAGTGTTAGATGTCAAGGCAATTATCCCCATGCCATGTCGCAAGCCGTTGATAATATTTATCGGGCGATCGCACAAGGAGATAGCCTAGCTAGCACAGGTGAATCAGCCCTACTTACCCAATATCTGTGTGAACAAATTAAGCAAGCCATTCCCATTCAGTAGAACCATAAAACTATGACATCAGCCAACACCGAAAAACTTGCCTTGCTTGGGGGAACTAAAACGATCTCAACTGCCTTTAAACGCTATAACCCGATTGGCGTAGAAGAAGTAGAAGCTGCTAAACAAGTGATTGAAAGCGGCGTTTTATCTCAGTTTTTGGGAACTTGGCACGAAGACTTTTATGGTGGCGTTAAGGTTCAGGAATTTGAACGAGCCTGTGAGTCTTATTTTGGGGTCAGAAATGCGATTACAGTTAATTCATGGACTTCAGGTTTAATCGCGGCGGTTGGTGCGATCGCTATTGAGCCGGGGGATGAGGTGATTGTTAGTCCTTGGACAATGTGTGCTAGTGCGACAGCAATTCTGCATTGGAACGCCATACCTGTGTTTGCAGATATTGAGCCAGAGACTTTTAATTTAGATCCAAAATCCGTGGAAGCCAATATCACTCCTTACACCAAAGCGATTATGGTAGTGGATATTTTCGGGCATTCGGCAAATATGGATGTTCTAATGGCGATCGCAGCCAAATATGGACTTAAAGTTATTTCCGACACTGCCCAATCTCCTGCTGCTATGTACAAAGGTAAGTATGCAGGCACTTTAGCTCATATTGGTGGTTATAGCCTCAACTATCACAAGCATATTCACACAGGCGAAGGTGGCATCTTAGTTACGGATGACGATGAACTTGCCGAACGAATGCGACTTATTCGTAACCATGCTGAGGCTGTTGTCGAAGATAAGGGTGTTACCGATCTTACTAATATGATTGGTTACAACTTCCGTTTAGGTGAGATTGAATGTGCGATCGGAATTGAGCAATTAAAGAAATTACAAGGACTAGTTGCTTCTCGTCAACGCCTTGCTAATCGACTAAGTGCAGGATTAAGAAACCTATCTGGACTAAGGATTCCTGTAATCCAACCAGACTGCACCCACGTCTATTATGTGTATCCCCTCATTTTGGACGTAAATTTACTTGGAGTGAGCCGAGACAAAATTTGGGCTGCGCTTCAAGCAGAAGGTGTACCAGTTGGGAACCACTACCAGAACTTGCATCTATTGCCGATGTATCAAAAAAAGATTGCTTATGGCTCCAAGGGCTTTCCTTGGACTTCAGAAATTTGTCACCGAGAGGTAAACTACAGTCGGGGCATTTGCCCTGTCGCTGAAGAACTAAATGATATGTCCTATCTTAGTATTGGTATGTGTGTTTATGACCTGACAGATAAAGATATAGACTTGATTATCAAAGCATTTAGCAAAGTGTGGGATTCAATGGAGGCTTTACGCTCCCATGTCTAATCCATTGTTTAATCAATCAAGTAGCCGTATTTATTTTCCTTTGTCAGGAAAACTAGTGATACTACAGCAGTTTGTCGATGACAATCTTACCTCTGAATATATTAACTGGCTGAATGATCCTGATGTTGTCAGGTATAGTAATCAGAGATTTCGCCAGCACAATCAAGAAACCTGTAGGGCTTATTTAAAATCATTTGAGAATTCCGATAATATTTTTGTAGCAATTTATCAAGATGCAAAATTTATTGGAACGATGACCGCATATATCTCCAAAGTTCATCAAACCGCCGATATGGGGATTATGATTGGCGATCGCCAATATTGGGGTAAAGGTATTGGTCAAGATGCATGGATAACTTTAATGGAGAGTCTTTTCGATCAAATCCAACTTAGAAAAGTAACAGGAGGAACCTTGAGATGCAACACAGCTATGGTTAATATTATGCTTAGTTCTGGTATGAAACCAGATGGAATCAGAGCCGATCATGAACTAGTTGACAGTAATCCAGTAGATATCTTACATTTCGCCAAATTTTCCAATGCTTGAATCGTTAGAGTTTCCCCTTGCGATCGCTGCCCATGATGCTGGAGCCGCGAACCATATTATTGCTTGGTTAAAAAATTTACCTAATGATCAGGTTGAGCAAATTCATGCCTGTGTTGCTGGCCCCGCGCGTTCTCTCTGGTTAAAGGCATTTCCTGACTCAAAACCCAGCCCCAATTTAGATTCATTATCAGATGCTAAATTATTAATCAGTGGTACAGGTTGGCAATCTAGTCTAGAATTTGACGCTAGAAAATTAGCCCAGAATTCAGGAATAAAGTCCGTTGCAGTTATCGATCATTGGACAAACTACCGCGATCGCTTCATTCGTAACAATGAAGAAATACTACCAGACGAAATATGGGTAACCGATGAATACGCTAAGAAACTTGCAGAAAATTACTTTCCAAACATACAAGTTAGGCAGTTACCAAATCTATATCTGGATAGCATCGTTGCAGAAGTACGTTTGCAAGAGATCTCTGTTACAAAATCTGAGACAACAAGATTACTTTATGTCCTTGAACCAATACGTCACTCTTGGGGTAATAGTGGACAGTTAGGAGAATTTCAAGCATTAGACTTTTTTATCCAAAACATGGATTTTTTACAACTTGAAAGCCATCTATCAATTAAACTTCGTCCCCATCCTTCCGATCCAATTGGTAAATATAATCAATGGATAGATTTGCAAAAAAATTTAGATATATCTTTAGATACTTCTCTAACTTTAGCTGAGTCTATTGCATGGTCAGATATAGTAGTTGGTTGTCAAACCTATGCTATGGTTGTATCACTAGCGGCTGGTAAGAGAGTTGTCTGCTCAATTCCTCCTTGGGGAGATGCCTGCATCCTACCCCAACCTAAAATCATCAAACTAGTAGATATTTTAAACCACTAACCCTCTTAATAGTATGCTTTTAAAATTTTTGCGATTGAAGCAGCGATTAATATCTTTTTATTCTCAAACACTAGTAATCCCTTCTATTAGAAAGTTTGTTGGAAGAATACGTTTATTCTACTTCTATGAAATAAAGAAGAGATGGCAGATAGTTTCGTCAGAAGATGCATTTAATAATACCAATAAGCATAATCTTAAGTCACTAAAGAACTTTGATATGTACAGTAGAATGGATTTAATCATTAAGCCCATTTCAGTGCTCGAATTTCTTGATCATAATTCAAAAATTCTTGTTATTGGACCTAGAAATGAAGGGGATTTGCTAAGTCTGGTAGGACATGGATTCCCAAATAAAAATATTCGTGGACTAGATCTCATGAGTTATTCTCCACTAATTGATGTAGGTGATATGCATCAAACACAATATGCAGATAATGAGTTTGATGTAATTATTAGTGGATATACTTTAGGTTATAGTAAAGATCCAAAGAAGTGGGTTCAAGAATCTATTAGGATCGCTAAAAGTGGAGCTGTATTTGGGGTTGCTGTTGAATATTCAAATATGACAAGTGAAGATATAAAAAAACTTTGTGGATATGAAATAGTTGAGAATGGACATCAAGAATGTAATTCGGTAAAAGAGATTATTGATTTGTTCGATGGTTATGTTGATCATGTTTATTTTTCCCATGATGCTCCAAGTAAAAGATCACATACATCTGAAGGACTTGTTGACAAACCATCTCGTATTTGCGTTATATTTACAGTTAAGAAATAGATTGCATTTTGCATTTATCTCTACTTTTTAGTTTAATAGTCTGAAAAACAATGCTAGATATCTTATTTGAAAATAGGGTTTCATTGAAATTAAAAAAGATCTTTTCTAAAGCCGATAGATTTTTTTGTAAGCTCGCTAGATATAGACATTATAAATACTTATTTAGAAATAAATTTATAATTGATACACCATCAGAAAAATTTTTAAGTTTAGTTCTCGAATTACAGGATATTGAACAGCAGCTAATTGATGAATCTGAAAAAGAAAAGTTGAGATATAGTGTGTTCAGACGCGATTTCTCTTCGGTTCTATGGGCTTGGGCATGTGAGCAAAAAATCAGGTCGGCTCATAATCAATTTTATGACACCATGATCATTTTTATTGAGGGATATGAGTGTTATTGCGATACTGGCGTAACTACCTCAGAAGCCTATTACAGCTCTAGACAATTATACTGGATTACAAATGGTAGTTTTAACGAGTTCTGGGCTTCTTTTTACGGACTTTTTTTCCCTAAATATTTATTACCTAATCAAGTAGAAAATTTAGAGCTTATTAAATTAAAAGATCTCCAAAATGTTGTTGGAGAAATTAAAAAGAATGGATATCATATCTTTGATACAAAGTTGAATTCGGAAATTAGCGATCGCTTAGTTTCATTTGCTGAAGTTTCCCTATGCAAATTATCTCCTTATTACCCTGAACTATCAACAAAGGAATACCTAATATATGATCGTCATAATCCTAAGTCTGTAACTTATCGTATTGATGAACAAGAATTAGCGAAAAATCTAGATATTCAGAACCTGATTGCAGATTTTTCAGTAATATCGATGGTGCAAGAATATTTTGGTTGTAGAGCTGTGCTCAGAAATATCAGTATGTGGTGGAGTACAGATTTATTGAAAGGAGCCTCAGATTCATCCTCGGCTCAGCTATATCATTGGGATGGAGATGCTATTAAATTTATTAACATTTTTGTCTATCTTACTGAAGTTACTACACATAACGGACCGCATTGTTTTGTTAGAAATTCTCATCGTTCTAAACCTCCTAGCTTACTTAGAGATGGTCGATTCTCAGATCAAGAAATTGAAGACTTTTATGGCAAGAACAATATAGATGAAATAGTCGGTAAAAAAGGAACTATTATTGCTGCTGATACTAGAGCCTTTCACAAAGGGAAAGCTTTGGAGGATGGAGAAAGATTAATCCTTATGCTCACTTTTAGTACAGATCTTTTTGGTGCTCCGTATAGTTCTATTCAACTAAGTGATCAATTAACAGATTCTTTATCTATCTCTATGCGTTATTCCCCATATACTTATGCTCGATTAACATTAACAAGTAAAGCAGTGGAATAAAGAACACTACAAAAAAGCTGTATGGCTTATAAATTGGAAGTAATAATTATCAGCTTAATGTTTTAAATACAAATGAGCGCCGCATCATCCTACGTATTCTATCCATTTACTCGGCAATTGCAATGAAATACTGTAAGTCCTGCTTACAACCAAATACAAGACCAAATTCCCAGTTTACTGAGACAGGAATTTGTCCTGCTTGCCATTATTTTCGACAACTCAAGGATGTCGATTGGCAAGAACGATATGAAATCTTAGACGATTTATTAAAGCAGTTTCCCCGTCAATCTGGTCAGTATTTTGATTGTATTATTGGCGTTAGCGGCGGTAAAGATAGTACGAGACAAGCTTTATACGTGCGCGACAAATTGGGTTTGACTCCTCTTTTAGTTTGTCTTAGCTATCCGCCGCCACAAGTCACCCAGAGAGGTGTTGATAATATTTCTAACCTCATTGATCTAGGTTTTGATGTAGTTTTATCTGCACCTGCGCCTGAAACTTGGCGACGTTTGATGAGAGTTAGCTTTGATAAATTTACAAATTGGGCGCGTTCTACAGAACTCGCCTTGTTTTCTTCTGTTCCCCAAATAGCCATTCGCTACAATATCCCCTTGATCCTCTGGGGAGAAAATCCCGGATTACAGTTAGGTGATTTAAAGACTTTAGGTCGTTATGGTTATGACGGTAATAACTTACGTTATATGAATACCCTCTCTGGTGGTGGTTTAGCTTGGATGTTAGATGCAGATTTTACTTATCAAGAACTTTTGCCCTATATATATCCTAGTCCCAAAGAGTTTGATGTATCCAAGATACAGATTGTCTATTTGGGATGGTTTTTGGGTGACTGGTCGCTTGTAAATAATGCAGCTTATTCCTGTGCCAATGGACTGGAAATACGTGAAGATACTGTGCAAAATACAGGTGATCTTCATGGAGTAACTTCACTTGATGAAGACTGGGTGACGCTTAATCAGATGATTAAATACTATAAATTTGGTTTTGGACGTGTGACGGATTATGTCAATGAGGAAATTCGCCTTGGAAGAATGACTCGTGAACAAGGAATCTCTGTGGTAGAGAAGTACGATAATGCTTGTAGTGACGAATACATAGAGAGTTTCTGTACATACATCGATATATCAGTAAATGAATTTTGGGATCAAGTTTATGCTTCAGTAAATCTACACCTATTTTCGGTGGAACCAAATGGAGCGATCCTTCGCAAATTTAAGGTTGGAGTTGGTTTATGAGTGCTGTGACCATAGGAATAGTGGATTATGGTATGGGTAATCATGCATCAGTGATGCATAGCCTCAAAAACTTGGGGTTTAAAGTTCGAGTTAGTGCTGATCCCCAAGCTTTAGATAGTACAGATGTATTAATTCTGCCTGGGGTTGGCGCTTTTCCGTCAGCAATGCAAGCACTTCACGATCGCGGACTAGAAAGTTATTTGCAACAGCAAGCTGAGAAACAACGCCCAATTATTGGGATCTGTCTCGGTATGCAACTCTTAACAACTGCTTCGTATGAATATCAATATACGTTGGGGTTAGATCTGATTGCAGGCGAAGTCGTTCCACTACCTGAATCACAATGGCATATTGGCTGGAATACGATTAAATGCATTCAACAGGATGTATTACTTCAGGCTAGTGATAACGAGGTGTTTTATTTTAATCACTCATTTACCTATCAAGGTGTGGATAAATATCAAATAGCTATGTCTCAACATTCTCAGGCGATCGCATCGGTGATCCGCAATGGTAGTATAGTGGGCTTACAATTTCATCCAGAAAAGAGTCAGGTTGCTGGTCGAGAACTACTTAAAAATTTAATTGTGGGGTTGGTTGATGCTAAAAAAGAGATTGATAGGAGTTGTCACGGTTAAGGATGGTTGGGCTGTGCAATCCTTTGGATATCAGCACTATTTACCTTTGGGTAAGCCCGAATGTTTAATTGAAAATTTGGATCGCTGGGGTGCAGACGAAATTTTAGTACAAGTTATCGATCGCTCTCGCCGCAATAGTGAACCTGATTTTCGTCTATTAGAAAGCATTGGGAAACTGGGCTTAGCAACTCCCTTAATCTATGCTGGTGGGATTCGGAATGTCGCTGATGGCATTAAGGTGATTAAGTATGGAGCCGATCGCCTCGTTGTTGATGCTCTATTACATGACGATCTCCAAGCAGTGCAACAACTTTCAGAGAGATTAGGAGCGCAGGCGATAATTGCTTCTCTTCCCCTAGCTTGGCAAGAGGGAAGAATTGAGTGGTTTGATTATCGTACCCAAACTAAATCGGTGATCTCAAATCAAGTTCTATCAATTATTAGTTTGGGTGTGGTCTCAGAGGTATTCATTTCCGATTTTTCTCATGAGGGACAAGCCAATGGTTTTGAGTCAAATCTAGTTACAAATTTCCCCTTGCAGGATGTTCCCATTATCGCCTTTGGTGGTTTGAGCGATCCTACTCAAATGAGAAACCTACTACTTCAACCTAATGTTGTCGCGATCGCTGTGGGAAACTTTTTAAATTACAAAGAACAGGCTGCTCAGAAATACAAGCAAGCGATCTCGTCTGCACAACTTCGTAATCCAGTTTATGACTCAAACCATTCCCTATTAACTCATGCCTGAACTTCATCCAGAAATTTACTTTTGTCAGCGATGCCTTTACTCAACTGCTCATCCTTTAGGATTAATTTTGGATGCGGATGGTATTTGTTCTGGATGCCGCATTCATGAAGAGAAAGATTACCTTGATTGGAATGCGCGATGGGAATTATTAGAACATCAGATCCAGCCATATCGAAACCTGAATGGACAAAATTATGACTGCATCGTTCCTGTAAGCGGTTCTCAAGACTCTTACTACATTGTCTACTTAGTGAAAGAGCAATTAGGACTGAATCCGCTTTTAGTTACCTACAATAAATATTTCAATACACCATTAGGTATCCGTAATCTAGCAAATCTGCGTATAAAATTTAATTGCGATATTCTTTACCAAAACGTTAATCCTATTTCTGTTAAAAAGATAACACGCACGACTTTACGCCGTTTTGGCAGTATCTATTGGCCAATCTTGGCAGGACAATCTGTTTTTCCTGTACAGACCGCAGTTCGTTATCAAATCCCTCTAATCATTTGGGGCGCTCATCAGGGGCTAGAGCAGGTTGGGATGTTCTCTCATACACATGAAGTCGAAATGACTCGCCGCTATCGTAAAGATCATGACTTAATGGGGCACGAAGCCGATGATTTGCTATCAATCTTCGATATTCTAAAAGAGGAAGATATCTGGCAATACCGCTATCCTAGCGATCGCGATTTACATACAGTCGGTGTACACGGAATATATCTAGGTAATTACGTGCGATGGGATTCTAAGGCTCAACATGAACAAATGATGAATGAATACGACTACAAAACCGCATCCTTTAATCGAACTTTTGACTGTTATGATTACGTTGACTGCTTCAATTATATGGATCTTCACGATTTATTGAAGCTATACAAACACGGCTATTCCAAAGTCACTGATCATGCTTGCCGTGAGATTCGATTTGGGAGGCTCTCTCGTGAAGAGGGATTGGCTCTTGTTCGTAAGCATGAATTAGCCCCTCTTACCTATATCAATCAATTTTGTGAATGGTTAGGAATGACACCGAGATCGCTACAATTTATGATTGATCAACATCGCAATCCCAAATTTTGGAATCAAATTGAGACTAATAAATGGGAATTTAATGGCTGGAGTATGCAGCAACCTCAATCAGTCGAAGATACAAAAGTAAATCTGCCTCAACTGTTTACAGCTAATAACTATCTAGAATATAACGGTGATGCAAAATATATAACGATAGGGAGAGGATATCCATGAAATCTAAGGACATGAATATCATAGTTAGAGCTGATGCTTCTGCGCAGATTGGCACAGGACATGTCATGCGTTGCTTAGCATTATCACAGACATGGCGAGTTCTAGGAGGTCAAGCTATATTTATGCTAGCAAATAAATCTCCATCTTTAGAAGCGAGATTAAGATTTGAAGGAATGGAAGTTGTATATTTGTCAGGAGAAGCTGGTAGTGATGAAGATGCTCAGCAAACCTTAGATTTGTGTCAGCAATTTTCTACTCAATGGATAATTTTAGATGGATATCATTTTGGAGCAGCTTATCAAAAAGCTATTAAGAATTTTGATGTTAGCTTATTATTTTTTGATGATAATGGTCATGCCGATCACTACTACGCTGATCTAATCTTAAATCAAAATATTTCAGCTAAGATAGACTTATATCAAAGTCGAGAACCATATACTCAATTATTATTAGGTACGCAGTACGTTCTACTTAGAAAAGAATTCTTGTCTTGGAAAAATTGGCAAAGAGTAATAAATCCGATCGCCTCTAAAATATTGGTTACCCTAGGTGGTAGTGATCCTGACAATATCACCCTTAAAGTCATTCAAGCTTTACAACAAGTAAACAGTGGTAATTTAGAAGTTATTGTTGTTGTCGGTGGCAGCAACCCACACTATGAGAAATTACAGACTGAAGTTGCAAAATCCAGAACACGAATTACTTTGCAACGGAATGTTAGTAATATGCCTGAGTTGATGGCTTGGGCAGACATAGCGATCGCTGCGGGTGGCTCAACTAATTGGGAATTAGCATTTATGGGATTGCCTAGTCTCGTGATTACAGTGGCGGATAATCAGAAGGAGAGTATAGCCGAGCTTGATCGACAAGGAGTAATTACAAATCTAGGATGGCATCAAGATTTGTCTATCGAATGGATTAGTTTTGCATTGCAGAAGTTGATGTGCGATCGCCTCAACCAAAAAAAAATGAGCCAGCAAGGACAGCAGATCGTAGATGGAGAGGGCGTAATGCGCGTTGTCTCAAAAATTGCTGATATGATAGCTTAGCCCGAATTTACTGTATGCAATATATTTGCAAAAAAATGGCTGGGGTAAATAGTAAAACATTATATGTAGAATAACAAAGCTGATTATTAAAGCATATCGAGTTGCAAACTCACTATAGAGAGAACGCGAAATTAGGAAAATACAATGACAATGAATTATGGGCAGGTTAAGAAACACTGGGATAGCTGGGCAAAAGAATTTGGCACTTCTTTGAGAGCCACCACAAAGAGCATGACTATCAAACAGCTTGAAATTTTTGCCCTCATGAAACATTTAGTTCCTGGGTCAAAAATTCTTGATGTTGGCTGTGGCAATGGCTACAACGGAATTGCTTTTATCGAGAACATTCCCAATATAACTGTCGTTGGGGTAGATTACTCAAAAGAGATGATTGAGAATGCTATTCTCAATGCGCAGAAGCTTAGCCAAGAACAACAAAAAATGATTGGTTTTGAAGTTGCAGACGTTCTTACATTGCCATACAATGCTGAATTTGACATCGTCACGACAGATCGCTGCATTATCAACCTTACAGATATTGATCTGCAAAAAAAGGCTATTGATAACTGTTGTAAGGCTTTAAAGCAAGGAGGAGTTTTTCTAATGTTAGAAAATAGTCAACAGACCTACAGAAATCAGAATGATGCTCGTGCGGCTGTTGGTCTGTCAAAGAGGAATCCTCCATCATTCAACCTATTTTTCGATGAAGAAATCATACTCCCTTACTGTAGTAGTAGAGGGTTAGACCTTTTGCAAATAGATGACTTTGGTAGCCTTCACGATCTGATGCTATACGTTATACTTACTGCTGCTGATCCAACCAAGGATCACTACGACGAGCCAGCAATTGTCAAAGCAGCAGAGGTTACTATGAACCTTTCAGCCCAAGGATGTGGCTATCCATTTGGTAGTTTTGGGCAGAACAGACTTTATATTTTTCGCAAATCAACAGCAGAAACTAATGGATGATCGAGAAAGTCCTCAAGATAAATGTATGAAAGGAATTAACATTTCAGACAAAAAAATTGGTGAAAAGCAATCTCCATTTATCGTCGCCGAAATGTCTGGCAATCACAACCAATCATTAGAAAAAGCTCTAAAAATTGTTGATGCTGCTGCTGAAGCTGGAGTAGATGCCCTCAAAATCCAGACTTATACAGCCGATACAATGACCCTCGATATTAGTGAGGGAGAATTCTTTATTAGCGATCCTCAAAGCCTTTGGGAAGGTAATTCTCTCTATAATCTCTATCAACAAGCATATACACCTTGGGAATGGCACAAACCAATATTTGACCGCTGTAAAGAGCTAGGCATCATCGGTTTTAGTACTCCTTTTGATGACACGGCTGTCGATTTTTTAGAAACATTAGATGTGCCTTGCTATAAAATTGCATCATTTGAAAATACTGATATCCCACTCATCCGCAAAGTTGCTAAGACTGGTAAACCAATGATTATTTCTACGGGTATGGCGACTGTTGCAGAGCTAGATGAGACAGTCAGAACCGCAAGAGAATCAGGCTGTGAAGAGCTTATTTTGCTCAAATGTACCAGCACCTATCCCACTACTCCAGAGAATACGAACATCTTGACGATCCCGCATTTGCGTGATTTGTTTGATGCTCAAGTGGGACTATCAGATCACACGATGGGGATCGGTGTGGCTGTAGCCAGCATTGCACTGAGTGCTACGGTCATTGAGAAGCACTTTACGCTAAGTCGAGCTGATGGAGGCGTAGATTCAGCTTTTTCGATGGAGCCAGAAGAAATGCGACAATTAGTAATAGAAACGAAAAGAGCGTGGCAAGCACTAGGTAAGATTAGTTACGGTGTTACTGAAGCTGAGAAAAAATCACTCATGTATCGGCGATCGCTATATATTGCCCAAGACATGAAAAAGGGTGACATTCTAAAACCAGAAAATCTTAGAACAATTCGCCCAGGATTAGGATTAGCTCCGAAATACTATGATGTTTTATTAGGAAAAGTTGTCAGACAAGATGTAAAGAAAGGGACTCCTATGAGTTGGGAAATACTGGCTTAGAATATGGGCAAATTAGTAAAAAAGCTCTTTTATTTATTTAGCGATCGCGAAAAAATCCAAATAGGTATAATTTTTTTACTCATGCTCATGGGAGCAGGATTGGAGACGCTTGGAGTTGGTTTGATTCCTGCATTTGTGTCTTTATTAGGCAATCCTGAAATAATTGAGCAGCAAAAGACTTTAAATTGGCTATATATCCAATCGGGTGCAACATCTCATCAAATATTTTTGTTGTGGGTAAGTATTGCCCTATTAGCTATTTACTTAATTAAAAATGCTTATCTATCGATCTTGACCTACTGGCAATATTATTTTTTATATAGAAAACAAGTTTCTTTATCAAGTCGTCTGTTGCGGTCATACTTAAATAGCTCATATACATTTCATCTACAACGTAATTCCGCCGATTTGGTTCGCAATGTTACTTCTGAAGTGCCACAAATTTTCGCGGGTGTACTTATACCAATGCTGACTTTGGTTACTGAGATAATGGTGATGATTTGTATTGGAATATTACTGGCGATCGCTGAGCCATTGTCGTCAGCGATCGCAGCAATATTTTTGGGGATATCGATATTTGGGTTAAATAGAACGATTCGCAAACAAATGAGTGGACAAGGATTGATTCGTCAAGAACAGGGTGGACGAATGATCCAATGGGTTAATCAAGGGCTTGGCGGTATCAAAGAAACTAAGGTGTTAGGTAGAGAGCTATTTTTTCTGGATGCATTTCAAAGAAGTACAGAGGCTTTTAGTAAAGCAAGTTTATTTGTGGGACTTGCAAACCAGTTACCCAACTTATTTATTGATACAGTATTGATTACAGCAGTGTTATTGATTGTAATTTTTAGTTTGATTCAGGGGAGGGAAATCCAGTCGATTTTGCCAATGCTTTCATTGTTTGCGATCTCCGCTTTGCGGCTCATGCCCTCTGCTAAACGCATTGTCTCCACTGTCACCAATATCCGCTATTCTCGCCACGCAGTCGATCTCATCTATCAAGATCTGACTGACCTAGAAACAATCCCTCAAGCTGTCTTATCGGATAATGTTCCAGTCTTGAATTTGCAAAATTTGATCGAACTCAAAGATATTCACTACCAATATCCCAATGCCCCTAAGCCCTCACTATCGGGTATATCCATATCAATCAAAAAAGGAGAGGCGATCGCCTTTGTTGGAGCATCAGGTTCAGGTAAAACTACGCTTATTGATGTTCTTTTAGGATTGCTAACGCCCAATCAAGGTGAAATCTTAGTTGACGATAAAAATATTCTGACTAATCTTGCAAGTTGGCAACAACAAATTGGGTATATTCCTCAAAGCATCTATTTGTCTGACGATACTATTCGCAATAATATCGCCTTTGGTTTAGCCGCTAATGAAATAGAAGAAGAACAAGTATGCGCCGCTATCAAAGCTGCTCAGTTAGAAGAGTTGGTGTATAGCTTGCCAGATCAGCTAGATACCCTAGTTGGTGAGCGTGGCATTCGACTATCGGGTGGACAACGTCAGCGCATCGGTATTGCGAGAGCGCTATATCATAATCCAGAAGTAATCATCATGGACGAGGCGACCGCCGCCTTAGACAATACAACTGAGCGAGAGTTTATGCAGGCTTTGGAAGTAATGAGTAAACATAAAACGATGATTATGATTGCTCATCGATTAAGTACTGTAAAAAACTGCGATCGGCTCTATTTAATGAAAAGTGGCATCGTTGCAGATGTCGGAACTTATAATGAACTAATTTCGAGAAATAAAGAATTTCAAACCATGGCTCAATAAATAATGAAGAAAAAAATTCTTTTCTATTCACCTTATACAATCTTCCCATTTCATTTTGAAACTGAATTAGAACTAGCCGAGAAATATTTAAATCAAGGGCATAGTGTAACTTTTTTATTCTGTGATGGAGACTTGCCATCATGCGATGTTAACCCTAATCATAAATACAGTGTTTGTGCTGTGTGCAAATCTCGACGAAATTCTGGCATGAAATGGCTTGGCAAAGATAAGGTTAAAGTCGAAAATTTTTATCAAGTAACAGAAGCACAAAAGCAAGTTATTCAGAGTTTTCAATCTATCGATATATTATCCTTAGAACAACTTAAAAATATATCTATAAATGGTTCAGATATTGGTATGGCAGTTTATGGCTCTTTAATTTGTAACTTAAGAGAGCCATATCTAGATCCCACAGAATACATAAATCTGATCAGAAAAAATTTAATTGCGGCGGCAATAGTTCACTTTTCTTTTAAGAACCGATTAGAAAAAGATAGACCTAACGAAGTAATTATTTTTAACGGTAGGATGGCTCCACTTAGACCAGTACTTCGTCTCACTCAGTCTTTAGGAATTACAACATATGTACATGAGAGAGCTGGGGATTTGAATCGATATAGTTTAACACCAAATATATATCCACACGATCTCAATTTCATGAAGCAAGAAATTGAATTGACCTATCATAATTCACCATTATCAGAATCTGAAAAATCAACTATTGCAAATGAATGGTTTGAAGAAAGATCTAATAATCATCCTCAAGCTTGGGTTTCCTTTACAGATCAACAAAAAAAAGACTTAATTCCCGAAAGTCTAAATTCGCAGAATATCAATATAGCTATTTTCAACTCTTCAGAAGATGAAATGATGTCTATTGAAGGATGGAGTAATCCATTTTATAAAGATCAAAATGATGGAATTCACAAAATATTAAATACGTTTAAAGATTTTGACAATATTAAATTTTTTCTTAGAGTTCATCCAAATTTATCTAAAACAGATAACTCTCAAACTAGGTTCTTAAAAAATATTTCATCTAGATTTTCTAATATTGAAATTATTGCTCCAAGCTCTCCAATTAGCACCTATTCACTAATCAATGCTTGTGATATTGTAATCACTTTTGGGTCAACAGTTGGAATTGAAGCTGTTTATCAAAGCAAACCATCAATTCTAATGGGAAGAGCTATATACGAAGATTTAGGTGGGCTTATACTACCTAGTAGTCATCTAGATCTGGTAAATGTAATTAGCAATTATATGTTAACTAGAGAATTACCTAAAGCCAAAGATTCAAAAATAGCATTTGTTAAATATGGATTTTTCCAGAAAACATATGGTTGTCTTTTTGAGTTCGTAAAACCATATAATGCTTTTAGTGTTTCATTACAAAGAGATAACGAGAATGAATATTTTGTCCAGCCTAGTTTTTTAGCTAAGGTTTTAAATAAGCTTAAACTTTAATTATGATTTTTCAGTTAACAACTCCTGTAGCATTCCTAATCTTTAATCGCCCTGACACAACATTTAAGGTGTTTGAATCAATTCGTAAAGCTAAGCCGAATAAGCTTTTGATCGTTGCTGATGGCGCTCGATATCCTGAAGAGGAAACTAATTGTAACGAAGCAAGAAGTATCATTGAAAAAGTTGATTGGAACTGTGAAGTATTAACTAATTTTTCTGAAATAAATTTAGGCTGTAAACAAAGAGTATCCAGTGGTCTAGATTGGGTATTTTCAGAAGTTGAAGAAGCAATTATATTGGAAGATGATTGTCTGCCAACGCAGTCTTTTTTCTATTTTTGCCAAACTTTACTTGAATACTACAGAAATGACGAAAGAATCATGCATATTAGTGGCAACAATTTTCAATTTCGTAATCAAACAACTAATTACAGTTATTTTTTTTCCAAGTATGGAGGAATTTGGGGATGGGCATCTTGGCGCAGAGCTTGGCAACACTACGATCGCGACATAAAAACTTGGACAGAGGCTAAACAAAACAACCTAATTGACTATATTTATGATAATTGGGCTGAAAAGTTATATTGGACGAATATATTTGATAGGGTTGTTAATGGTATTCCAAACACTTGGGATTATCAGTGGCTTTATGCTCGTTGGATGCAAAAAGAACTGTCGATCGCACCTGCGGTAAATCTTGTAGCAAATATTGGGTTTAATGCTAATGCAACTCATACAAACCATGAAAATCAGCTTGCAAATATGCGCACAGAGGATATTTGGGAAATACTCCATCCTCCATCTATGACTAGAGATAATTTAGCAGATGCTTATGTGTTTGATTACTGCTATGGAGGTAAAAGAATAAAACGTTATGGGCGATGGTTAGCAACAATACTTTATAAGCTTATTTCACTCAAAAGATTACTGGTTACATAACATACTTAATAAATACTTATTATCAAGATTTAGCAATATGCGAAAAATAAAATATTATTTTAAAAAGTTCAAAATCTTATTAACTTTATTCCTAAATAAGAATAATCTCATACTAAATATTCATCCTAAGTCAACTTTTAGTATGAGCATATTGCAATTAAAAGACAACTGTAAAATCAATATAGATGAACACAGTCTAGTGGAAGGCGTTATCTGCTTTGACAGGAATAATGCGACAATTGCTATTGGTAAACGAGTATTTATGAATGGCTCTTTAATCGCTGCCCAAAACATTGAGATTGGTGATGATGTGTTAATTTCATGGGGCGTGACCGTTGTCGATCACAACTCTCATGCCATATCTTTTTCTGAGCGATCGCAAGATGTTGTCAATTGGCGATTAGGTAAAAAGGACTGGGCTAATGTCAAAATAGCGCCGATTAAAATATCTAACAAAGTATGGATTGGTTTTAACTCTATTATCCTCAAAGGAGTTAACATTGGTGAAGGCGCAATTGTTGGGGCTGGATCGGTGGTGACTAAGGATGTACCAGCATGGACAATAGTTGCAGGTAATCCGGCGAGAGTAATTAGGGAGATTCCAGAAGATGAGCGATAAGCTATTGACTTGGGAAGAAGCTGTGCTATGGCTCAAATCTCAACCTGATCGCCAAGATTTAGTAAGGGCTTGTTACTATGATGACTCTGTGCTGGAAGCAGCTCAGCGATTTGTAAGTAGCGAGGAATGGCAGGCTGTTTTTGATATTGCCAAAGCTCGGATGAAATGTGATGTTCTCGATTTAGGTGCAGGTAATGGCATATCTAGTTATGCTTTTGCGATCGCAGGTTGTCGCGTGACAGCTCTAGAACCAAACCCCAGTGATATTGTCGGCGCGGGAGCGATCGCAAAATTAGCTAAGCAATCTAACCTTGACATTAAAGTTATCCAAAGTTTTGGTGAGTCACTTCCATTTGCTGATAATAGTTTTGATATTGTGTATGGTCGTCAAGTCCTACATCACGCTGAAAATTTATCTAAACTTTGTCAGGAAGCAGCAAGAGTGTTGCGCCCAAAAGGATTATTTATTGCCACTAGAGAACATGTTATTTCCCAGCCTCAAGACTTAGAGTGCTTTTTGCAAAGCCATCCATTACATCAACTATATGGTGGGGAAAATGCTTTTTTGCTTCAACAGTATTATGATGCTATCTCACAGGCAGGCTTAACATTACAAGCTAGTTATGGACATTATCAATCTGTGATTAACTATGCACCAATTACGCGATCGCAATATCAACAAAATATTGCTAATAAGCTAAAGAAATATGTAGGTTTGCAATTAGCTAGTTGGTTAAGTAATCAATCAAATTTTATTAAATTAGTTAGTAATGTTCACACTTGGCGCGATCGTACCGCTGGTCGTCTTTATTCCTTTGTCGCGACTAAATCATAGAAAGAAAGATCAGGATAGATAGTGAAAACAGTCTTAATTACAGGTGTTACAGGGTTTCTCGGTCGGTATATTGCTCGCCAGTTTAGTCAAGCAGGATGGTTAGTGGCAGGTATTGGCACTCGTCCCCCGGAAAATGCACCTCGACAAGACTTGTCTCACTATTACCAATTTGTGCTGCCTTCACCAAATCTAGTAGAGATCGCCCAGAGATTACAGCCAGATGTTTGTGTACATTGTGCGGGTAGAGCTTCGGTGGAGATTTCGGTCAGCGATCCTGCTTCCGACTTTCAGGCTAGTGTGGCGATGACATTTCATCTTTTAGATACGCTACGGCTATATGTGCCTAAATGTCATCTTATTTATCTCTCTAGTGCTGCTGTATACGGTAATCCCAGCATTATTCCTATTCCCGAATCTCAATTCACTGCGCCCATTTCTCCCTATGGATTTCATAAGTTGATGGGAGAACAACTTTGTCTAGAGTTTTTTCGAGTTTATCAATTACCAACCACGATCGCACGGATTTTTTCAGCCTATGGTGCAGGTTTACGACGACAAGTGGTTTGGGATATTTGCCAAAAAGTCTTGACCCAAAATAGGATTAAACTATATGGAACGGGACAAGAAAGCCGAGATTTTATTCATGGTATCGATGTGGCTACGGCGATGTTAGTTTTAGCAAAGCATAGTAGTGGACAAGCAGATATTTTCAATCTTTCGACTGGTGTAGAAACTAAGATTGAAGATTTAGTAAGATTAATTGTCGCAAAACTAAATCCTAAAATTGAGATTGAATTTGATGGGAATTTGCCTTCAGGAGTTCC
Organism: Pseudanabaena sp. UWO311; assembly: GCF_006937785.1. GTDB lineage: Bacteria > Cyanobacteriota > Cyanobacteriia > Pseudanabaenales > Pseudanabaenaceae > Pseudanabaena. The sequence continues at coordinate 40,142 of NZ_SJEE01000002.1, read as the reverse complement.
TTGTAATTGGCAAGCAGATATTACCAAAATTAAACAGCTTGGGTTTGTGCCAAAAGTTGATTTAGAAAAGGGTTTAGATTCTTTTATGCAATGGTGTCGTGGAGAAGTTATCGGATGGTAAATAAATCGCTGAATAAATCGCAAGATAAATTACATATTTGTTTGAATATGGTGCATGATCCAACTTGGTTAGGTGGGATTTTATATATTCAAAATTTGATTCGGGCGATCGCACAATTACCAACAGAAGAAACTGAACATATCCAATTAAGTTTGGCTCTATTTAAAAGAAATACAAGATTAGCAGAACCAGTTAAAGATTTAGTGACTCAAGTATACGCAGGTACTACTACGGAATATGTTTATTTGAAAGCTTGCAAACTATTAGCTGAATATGCCTCATTTGTGCCATTAAAAGTATTAAATCCGCGCTCCTATGACTTTGTATATCCAGATTTATTAGGTGCTAGATCGGCTTATAAATGGGGAGCATGGGTCGCCGATCTTCAGCATTGTCACTTACCGCATTTATTTTCACAAAAGCAACTGGATGCTCGAAATGCGGAGCTAAAGAGGATGGCGGATAATGCTCCCGTAATTGTGGTTAGTAGTGAGATGGCTGGTAATGATTTTTGCGATCGCTATCCTCAGGTACGCGATCGCACAAAGGTGATGCATTTTGCTAGTTTCGTTGATCCTCAATGGTATGAGCCAGACCCACAAACTACACAAGCAAAATATCAACTGCCAGATCGCTTTTTTTTAGTCAGTAATCAGTTTTGGAAGCATAAAGATCATGGTGTTATTATCGATGCTTTAGCAATTCTTAAACAAAGACATATTGATGCCACCATCGTATGTACTGGTACTTTATCAGATTATCGAAATCCTGACTATTTCAACCAATTATTAGCAAAAGTTGAAAGACTAGAACTTAAACAGCAATTTATTGTTTTAGGATCTATTCCTCGCAACGATCAAATTCAATTGATGCGAAGATGTTTAGCCGTAATTCAACCTTCATTGTTTGAAGGATGGAGTTCCGTGATCGAGGATGCTCGGAGCCTAGGTAAGCCAGTAATTGCCTCTGATTTTCCTGTGCATCTTGAGCAAAATCCTCCTAATTCTTATTTCTTTGAGCGGAGTAATCCTGAAGAACTTGCTGAATTAATTGCTAAAGCATTATCAAATTTAGAAGCAGGTGTAAATTCCCGATTAGAATCTTCGGCTCGACAAGACAACCAAAAACGAGTTAAAGCCTATGGAAGGCGCTTTTTGGAAATAGTTCACCACGTAGTTTAATCATGCAACCCATCTATATTATTATTCCTGTTCATAACCGCAAGGTGCTTACTTTAGCTTGTCTAGAGAATTTAAAAGCTAATAGCGATTTACATAAATATCATGTAATCGTTGTCGATGATGGCTCTAGCGATCGCACTGCGGAAGAGGTCAAAGCCAGCTATCCTGAAGTTACTGTCCTGCAAGGCGATGGTAATTTATGGTGGACGGGAGCGATCGCATTAGGTATGACATATGCGTATAACCAAGGAGCAACACATTTTATTTGGTTAAATGATGATTGTCTTACTAAGTTAAATACTCTAGAGCTATTATTAGATTTCCTACAAGAACATCCTAATTCAATTGTTGGTGCTGCTTGTTATGAGGCTGAATCAGGGCTATTAGTGGAAACAGGATTTAAAGGAAAAATAAGAGTCAAAGCATTAGAGAATGAAGTTGTCGAAGTAGATGGATTGAGTGGCTATTGTGTCGCGATATCAGCATCAGTATTTAAGCTGATTGGCGCTCCTGATGCTAATAAATTTCGACAATATGCTGGTGATGGTATGTATACTCTAAAAGCGACTAGAGCAGGTTTTAAAGTATATATTTTAGGCAAAGCAAAGGTGGCTTTAGTTGAAGAAAAAGACCCCATTCATAACTTTACTAACTATGTCCAGAAAGCAAAATATCGCACCTTCCAATCAATATTCTGGAATTATAAGTCTCCCTATCATTTACCAACTCAGTTTTATTACCATACTTATAAATATGGTTTTTTACTTGGATTTCCACTATTCATCGTTAAATCATTCTCTTGGTTAGTGCGCTTTTATGTCTAAACCACTGCATATTGTGATGTTTCATAACCGTTATCAATATGTGGGGGGCGAAGATGCTGCGGTGGAGTCGGATGTTGAATTATTGCGCGAATATGGTCATCGAGTGACCTTAATTGAAGTTCACAATGACATCATCAAGACTTATGCCAAATTCGATAAACTCAAACTTTTTGGAGAGACTGCGTGGAATTTTCGAGTGTATCGTCAAATGCGATCGCAATTCCAAAAACTAAAACCCGATCTTGTCCATGTCCAGAATTTTTTTCCATTGTTTTCGCCTTCTATCCATGCTGCTGCGAGATCACTCAAAATCCCCACTGTGCAACATCTTCACAACTTTCGTTTAGGTTGTCTAAACGGATACTTATTTAGAAATGGCAAAATTTGTGAAGCTTGCGTAGGCAAGAATCCTTGGCGCGGTATTGGCTATGGGTGCTATCGAGATTCGCCTATTGCCTCTATAGCAGTTTGGGCAATGATAACATTCAATCGATGGCGACGGACTTGGGAACAAGATGTGGATGCCTTTATTACACCCAGTCATTTTGCTGCTCAAAAGCTCAAAGAGATGGGAATTCCTAGCGATCGCCTTTATGTGAATCCTAATGTAATTAATCCCCAGAATGTTGAAGTTTTACCATCCTTACAGTCTGAAAATCCTAACTTCCTATTTGTAGGACGATTATCCGCCGAAAAAGGTATCATTACATTGCTGCAAGCATGGGCTGAATTGAACATGATAGATTGGCAATTAAAGATTATCGGCGATGGTTCTGAAAGACCAAATTTGCAGCGATTTATTGATCAGGCAGGGCTAAAAAATGTTCATTTTTTAGGATATTTGACTTCATCGCAGGTAGCAATTGCTATGCATTCTGCTACTGCAATCCTAGTTCCCTCGCAATGGTATGAAACTTTTGGGCGAGTGGTGGTCGAAGCTTTTGCTTGTCGTAAACCTGTATTAGCTTCAGATGTGGGCGCTCTATCTGAACTAATTACATCGGAACATAATGGTTTTTTGATTCCTTGCGATCGCATTAGTGAATGGACAGAAAAATTACACTGGTGCGGCATAAATCCTGAAGCTATGCAAATTCTTGGGAAGAATGCATATCAAACTTACCAAGAACTTTACTCCCGTTCTGCTAACTATCAACAATTAATGAAAATATATGATTCTGTGCTACACCCTTCCCAATGAATGATTAATGGTGCGCTGCAAAGCCGCGCACCATTAATCATTCATGTTAAATAATGCCTATGTTTTGGAGTATGTAAAGTGAAGCATGTAAAGTCTGGGAAGTATACAGAGAGATAATCAAGACACACAATTACTAACGATTAATAATAGCGATCGCCTTTAGAAGATAGATTGTTGATGCGATCGCCTAAAAATCACGACTCACAGGACTAGCGATCACCTACAGCAACCTATAGAAAATATATTGTTAAGGCGATCGCACTTGACTTATACCAAAACACGTAATAAAGACGACAGATGATTATTGCAAAAATGCACGTAAAAACTAAACCAACCTAGAATATGAGGATTTTATATGTCGTCCTACCTAAGTGATTTGGTATTAAAGTAGAAATCTGCGGTACTTCATACTAAGTAAAGTAACTATACCGCAATTGCGTTAAGCTGTTGTGCAGCTCAAGATGTCTGTGGGGGCTACATCTTCAAGCTACTGGTGAGGCATTTGGTGGTAAGTTGGTGCTGCTGGTTAATGCTTGACTAAGCCCGATCTCAATGTGATATAGCTATGAACGATCTGATTTTTTTCTCAGCTTGTGAACTTGCCCAGATGATCCGTGATCGTCAAGTGTTGGCGGTTGAGGTACTTGATGCTCAGTTAGCGCAAATCGCAAAACACAATTCTCAACTCAACGCGATTTGTACCTTAGATGCAGATCGTGCTCACCAACGTGCCAAGCAAGCAGATGAGGCATTGGCGCGAGGTGAAAACTGGGGAGCACTGCACGGGATCTCTATGACAGTGAAAGACGTTTTTGAAACCGTCGGGCTGCGAACCACTTCAGGATATAGACCGCTGAAAGACTACATTCCTCAGCAAGATGCAACGGTCGTTGGGCGATTAAAGGCAGCAGGCGCAATTATTTTAGGGAAATCGAATTTGGCAAGACTAGCAGGTGATTTCCAAAGCACCAATAGTCTTTTCCCACGGGTGAATAATCCTTGGAATCTGGATTATACATCGGGGGGTAGTTCAGGCGGAAGTGCTGCTGCGATCGCTACAGGATTATCGCCACTGGAATTAGGTAACGATTTTGGGGGGTCGATGCGCCAACCCGCCCACTTTTGTGGTGTGTACAGTTTAAAGCCTACCGATCGCCGCGTTTCCACGAGAGGGCATATTCCAGAAGTGCCTGGGATGCCCAAATGTATTCGTCAAATGATGACCGTGGGATGCTTTGCGCGATCAGTTGAGGATTTGCGATTATGCTTTTCTCTGATTGCAGGTGCCGATCCCCTACAGCCAGACGTACCGCCCGTTCCGCTCGATACACCATCCGAAAAATCCTTATCCAGTCTCCGCATTGCTTGGATGAATGGACTGGATGAAATTCCTGTCGCTTTAGAAATTCAGGAAGCGATTCAATCAGTTGCTCAGACACTTTCTCAAACAGGTGCAGAGGTTCAACATTGGATACCAAAAAATCTTGATTTAGCAGGTATGTTTCAAATCTGCAATCAAGTCACAGCGTTTAATAACGTCTATGCTCAACCCTCGGATTGGGAAATCGCACGCGGTGCTCTGCCTTTTATGTATCGAGAGGCGACTCAGGGTGAGAAATCGCTGAGAAAGTTGAGCAATTTGAGTCAGCTTTTTCCCATGTTATTGAATCCGAAGTTAAAAGATTATTTTGAGGCGCTGACAGAGCGAGATCTCTTCATTGTCCAAATGGATCAAGCCCTTGAGCCTTGGGATGTATGGCTGTGTCCAGTATCAGCAACTTCAGCTTTTACTCATCGTCCCACGGGAACAGCAATTGAAATTGATGGCAGAAAGGTGCCTTATGGTCTAGCATCTGGCGGTTATACTATGCCATTTGCTTTCACAGGGCATCCTGTCGTCGTGATTCCAATCGGGAAAACTCAATCAGGATTGCCGATTGGGATGCAGATTGTGGGAAAGCGGTGGCGAGAGATGGAATTGCTGGCGATCGCTCAGCGGATCGATCAAGTTGTCGGTAGATTCCAACGCCCTCCTGGTTATTGAACAATTGCCATTAGCAAAGACGGAACGTTATGTCAAACCGATACGCCCATTAAAGTCATCTGTTTCTATCTGGAATTAAGCAAGCAAAATGGTTGGCTTCGTTGTTTAGTTCCGAAAGTTGTTGGCGATCGTAAAGATTTATAATCAATAAGCGATCACAATACTGCAAACCCTTTAGCAGATAGATTGTTAATGCGATCGCCTAGAACTCGCGACTCACAGTGATAGCGATCGGCTTTAGGAGATAGATGTTGATGCGATCGCGTTTGAATTAGACTAGAACCTGTGGTAAATATCCTTGAATATTCAAATTAAAGATTAGTTGCTTGATAAGTCATATTTAACCATCATCCAAATCGCAAAATGAATATCTCTAAGTACATAGGGAAACAATTAATCTTCGTTGAGGCAGGTAAAATGTGCCTCGCAACGCTTATTCAAGCCGAATATGGAACGGATAGCTTTAGCGCAGTTTTTAGCGCATCAAAATCCCCCTCTCTTTCGTGTAATCTGCAACGAATTCGATATGCTGATGAAGATGCTGTGAGTTCTTGGTCTGAATCGGCAATTTTTGGAGAGCATTGGGAAGTTTTAGTAAAAACTAGCGAATTTGATTATGAACAAGATTATTGGCAAGCGAGCTTTCTGTGGGGAGGTGGCTTCCGAATCTTTCTTGCTCAAAAATTTGTCGAACGTTTCATTTCGCACGATGTCTCTTGGCTTGAGGAATTCTTTAACCAAGATGATGAATCTGAGGAGTAAGAAGAGATTTAACGTTTTCACTGTATATCTTCTTACCCAAGCTAGATCGCCTAGAAATCATGACTCACGGTAATAGCGATCGCCTTTAGAAGATGGATTATAAAACGCTCTTTAGGGGATTGTAATGCAATCCAACGCACCCAAACATTACTTAGTGCGGATCTTTTGTTTGTTGCTACCTACTAGAACACCCTTCAAGGCGAAATTTTTAAGCGCAAATGGTACTTGACAAGAACATATTATATGTATATACATATAATATGAGTAATTCAACTGCAAAGCCTAAACTTGCGATCGCGAATCAAGTACCCATAACCTGTATGGGGCTTCATGTTCGCAGAGCATCGCGGATTATGTCGCAACTGTATGATGCCGCATTTCGTCCAGTCGGCTTAGTGCAAACGCAATTTACTTTATTGGTCGCGGTTCACTTGTTAGAGCCTGTAGCGATTACTCAGTTGGCTCAAGAGTTGTTTACAGATCAAACCACCATCACTCGCAACATCAAGTTGTTAGAGAATCGTGGATTGGTCGCTTTCACTCTAGGCGAAGATCGGCGAATCAAGCTAGCATCTTTGACGATTGATGGAAAATCAGTTCTGGAGCAAGCTCTGCCTTTATGGGAACAAGCCCAAACCGATGTAAGACAGCATCTTGGAGAACAGAAGTGGCAGGATTTGCTGTCTCTTTTGTCGGAGGTAAAAACTTTGAATCAAAGAAGCTGATATGTCTTCCTCTGATGTACTAAATCTTGATTATAGAGAAGAAACGGATACTTCGCATCCTATTCCACCATTATTATCCAGTCAAGGAGCAGGTTGGGATTGTCTACATCTTTCTTATTATCAAGTGCCTGCTGACTATAGTCTTCCTGAAAACCGCGCTCCTCATCATCTAATTTGTATTAATTACAGCGATTCGTTGATATCTGGACAATTAACCGTAGAAGGAAAACCAACAAGCATTAAGGCTGTTCCCAGAGGCATTGGTATCTATCCTGCCAACCTGACATTCCAAGAGTTTTGGAGTGCAGAAGCATCTTCCTTTCTCGATCTTTATTTAGAACCAACTCTTTTAGAACAAACAGGAGTAGAACTTTTTGGCAAAACTGATATTGAACTGGTTCCAAATCTGGAATATGGTTTAGATCCGCTAATTTATCAAATTGCTATGGCTCTTAAAACCGCTTTAGAAGTCGATCGCTCTGGCAGTAAATTGTATGCTGACGTAATGAAAACTGCATTGGTTGCTCGTCTGATTTCACAATACTCGGCTCATCGCCCTATTATCAAAAATCATTCTGGCGGATTAACAAAGCATCAACTCAAGCAAGTGACTAGTTATATCCATGAGTATTTCGATCGAGACTTAAGTTTGGCAGAGCTAGCGAATTTAGTACAGTTGAGTCCCTATCATTTCTCTCGATTATTCAAACGCTCGACTGGTCTATCCCCACATAAATTTCTGTTGCATTGTCGGATCGAACGTGTCAAACAACTCTTGCGGGAGAGAGAGTTAAGTATTGCTGAAATAGCTTGTGTGGTTGGGTTTTCCAGTCAGGGACACCTAAACTATCATTTCAAACGCTTGGTTGGTTCTACGCCAACGGCATTCTTGCAGCAACTTTAGCAAGAATTTGGAAAATTAGAGCAAAAACTTGGAATACTTCGATCCGTTTCTTCTTTAAGAATAGGCGAATGCATTTTGTCTTTGAGAATTTTGCATTAGAGCCAAGTCATCTCGTTGATAAAAATTTTATCTCCCAAAAAACATAGCAGTAGTTCATAACTGTGGAGGTTTTAATGATTCTGGTTAATCATCGCCCTAAGATTTTAGTCACTGGAGCTACGGGCAAAACGGGTAGGGCTGTGGTAGCTCAACTGTTGGAAAAAGGATTTCCCGTAAGGGCGATCGTCCGTTCCCATGATGCAAGGAGCCAACGACTTGATCGCCTCGGTGCGGAAACTGTCGTCGCCGATATGTACGATGTCGATCAGATGGCGGCAGCGATGCAGGGAACAGTGCGAGCCTATTACTGTCCGCCGATGCAGCCCTTAATGATCCAGAGTGCGGCAGTGTTTGTGACTGCGGCAAAAGCGGTAAAACTGGAAGCGATCGTGGGACTCAGCCAATGGACGGCAAGTGCCAACCATCCATCCCTGCATACGCGCCAATTGTGGCTAGTGGAACAAATGTTGGCTGCCATTCCTGGCATCGCCTATGTGAATCTCAATCCTGGGTATTTTGTCGATAACTATCTACGGCTGATTGACTTCGCATCGTTACTAGGACTCTTTCCCATCTTGACTGGGCATAGCCGCAATGCCCCTCCATCTAACGAAGATATCGCTCGCGTTGCCGTTGCGCTATTGATGAACCCCGATCGCTATGCAGGCAAGCGCTTTCGTCCAACTGGTTCCAAACTCATGTCCGCCTACGATATGGCTGGGATCATCCGCAAAGTGCTGGGTAGCCCTGTCTTTGCCTTTGACTTGCCTTGGTGGATGTTTGAACGGGCGGCTCGCTTACAGGGTGTCTCGGCGTTTGAAGTGGGCAGTTTGCGCTACTACGTTGAAGACCATAAGCAAGGTGCATTTGAGTTTGGTGCGCCCAATCATGTGGTTGAGGAAGTTACGGGAAAACCTCCAGAGGATTTTGAAACAATCGTTCGGCGCTATGCTTCGATGCCCTTTGCTCGCAAGACCTTTGCTAATCGCTTACGCGCATTTATACAATTTAATCTTGTTCCCTTTACCCCAGGATATAACCTAAATGGGTTCGAGCGGCAGCACTTCCTTCCCGTCCAGTCCGATCCGCAGTTTGTAATCAGTAGCGATCGCTGGCAGTCCGAACACAGCTTACAGTAATCATCGCAACTAGTCATCCAGAGCTTTATCACCAAATTTAAGAGAAAATTATGACCCGCCCAATTAATGCAGTTCTGTGGGAGTTAATCATCGTCATCGTTGTGGCGATCGGATTCACCATACTCTGTAACGCCTTGATCGCTTTGACAGGAGTCGGAGTTGGTAAGTCCACTGAGGTAGTGCCACAGGGATGGGAATGGGTCGATCGCATTGTTGGCTTTGTATGGATCGGACTGTTGACTGCATTGAGTATTGCGTGGTGGTTACTCAGACAAGCAGAAGCGAATGGTATTGAAACTCCATCGCGTCTGTTACCGATCCTGTTTGCTGTCTGCTTACTTTATCCATTTACTTTTGGACTTACTCCTCTCAGTGGACTCATTGGGAATGTAGTTATAGGCGCTTTTGCTGCATGGGTTGCTTGGAAGGCTTCTAGTTTGTCAGCATTGGCAGCACTATTAATTACGCCGATCGCAATATGGCTGAGCATTGCCACTGTCTATCTATACCTTCTGCTTAGAGTTAATCAGAGTTAACAAACTGTAAAACAACAAGTCCAAAATCTCAATAAATTATTCACAAAATCACTAGAAAGAGTCAGCTTACCATGAACGAACAAATTGCAGATAAACCAGGAGTCATCGCTTTTCCACCCGCTCTCTATGGAGTTACCTTAGCGATCGGAGTGGGACTTAGTTTCTTTTTCCCAGTGAGATTTTTGCCCCTTTCAATATCTCTGCCTTTGGCGGCGTTAGTTTTGATTGCTGCGGGATGGTTCTCGACCTCCGCCTTTCGGACGATGACTCGCGCCCAAACGGCGATCGATCCTGAAAAACCAGCTACGGCGATCGTCTCCGATGGAGCTTTTCGTTTCAGTCGCAATCCACTCTATCTATCACTAATGCTGCTCTATATCGGTATCAGTTTGCTGCTCAATGCAGTCTGGGCATTCGCCCTATTGTTGCCGCTTTTGGCAGTAGTTCAACTTGGAGTGATTCAGCGCGAAGAGATTTACCTAGAGCGCAAATTTGGCGATGAATATCTCCGTTACAAAACCCAAGTACGTCGTTGGCTTTAATACTAGAAACTACAGGACTAATCCCATGACAAAATTTGATGACCATCCCACTGTGAAGCTTTTGCGATCGCAACAAAAATCTCAAGAGCAGAATTCTCAAAGTATAATTTCATCGGCGCTCGATCGCGATTGGTTGCGTTCGTTCTGCTTGGATTTGGGCGCTGATGATGTGGGTTTTGTGAGTATCAATCAACCCGAAATCGACGATCAACGGACAAAGCTATTACAGGCTTTTCCGCAAACAAAAAGTTTGATTAGTTTTGTCTGTCGCATGAATCGGGATAACGTTCGCAATCCCGCCCGCTCCGTCGCCAATGTGGAATTTCATCACACGGGAGAGGAAATTAATGAAATCGCTCGTAAAATTGTCAGAGAATTAGAAGATCGAGGGATAAGAGCGATCAATCCAGCGATGGGATTTCCGATGGAAGCCCAAGACTTTCTCAATGTCGGTAAAAATGTCTGGGTGGTTTCTCACAAACCGATCGCTGTCGCCGCAGGATTGGGACATATGGGCATTCATCGCAATGTGATTCATCCTAAATTTGGCAACTTCATTCTCTTGGGTACAGTGCTGATGGATGTGGAGGTGACGGAATACGATCGCCCCATTGATTACAATCCTTGCGTAGATTGCAAACTCTGTGTAGCTGCCTGTCCCGTGGGGGCGATCGCTTCGGATGGTAGCTTCAATTTTTCGGCTTGCTATACCCACAACTATCGCGAATTTTTAGGTGGCTTTAACGATTGGGCGAAGAATGTTGCTGAAAGTAAGTCGGCGAAAGACTACGAGCGCAAAGTGGGTGAAGAAGACTCGGCAACTATGTGGCAAAGTCTATCGTTTGGAGCTAACTACAAAGCAGCCTACTGCCTCGCCGCCTGTCCTGCGGGTGAAGATGTCATGGCTCCTTTTTTGCATAACCGTAAAGAATTTATTAAAGATGTCGTCAAACCCCTGCAAGATAAGGTCGAGACAGTATATGTCGTTCCCGGCTCTGATGCTGAAGCCCACGCGGTTAAACGCTTTCCCCACAAGCAGATCAAGTTAGTTCGCAATAGCCTAACGCCCATTTCCATCTCAGGCTTTAAGAATGGAGTATCCTTGACCTTTCAACCGAATCAAGCTAAAGGTCTCAACGCGACCTACCATTTTCTATTTACTGGGCAGGAATTCTCCCAGTTCACGATCAAAATCTCCAATCAAGTTTGTGAAGTTCAAGATGGACTGGTGGGTAAACCCGATCTGATCGTCAAGGCGGATAGTAAAACTTGGATTGCTTTTTTGCGAAAATATCAAAATATTGTTTTGGCAATTTTGACACGCAAAATCAGCGTCAAAGGCGATATTCGGTTACTGCTCAAATTCGGAAAATGCTTCCCATCTTAAGCTAAATTGTTCTTAATCCATAAAAGTGCGGCAATAATTTTATGGATTAAGAATCAAATCATTGGCGATCGCTCTATCAATCATGACTCGCGGTAATAGCGATCGCCTTTAGAAGAAAGCCTAAAATATTTAAGGAAAATCAACCGTAGTTTTTTAAAGAGAACCCAAGTATGACAAGTGAATCTTTTGAAGAAATGCTTACGGGAGGACATCCAAACTCTCTTGGTAGAACAATTGAAGTAGTTGACATGGTATTAGCTAATTCCACAAGACTTTTGGATTTATACAATTGTTATTTCAGTGCTGATGAAATTGTTCGACTTCGCACATCTAATGCCATCAAGAGAATATCCTTAGAAAATCCTGAATGGCTTATTCCGTATATTGATAAACTTATTTCTGAAATATCAAATATTAATCAGCCTTCAGCGCAATGGACTCTAGCCAATTTATTTCAGACTCTTGCAGTCTTTATGACAGAGACACAGAAAAACAAGGCAAAGAATATTCTTCAAAAAAATCTTGAAACTTATACTGATTGGATCGTTCTGAACAATACAATGGATACTTTAAGCAAATGGGCAAAAAATGACTCGATATTAAAAGAGTGGTTATTGCCACATTTAGAAAGATTAGCTCACGATCCCAGAAAATCAGTTTCGGGGCGAGCGAAGAAAATGAAGACCGCACTAATTTAATCCTAAACCAAGAATTTTGGATTAAGCTTCATTGCAATCTGTGTAACAATCCGATTGGATTCTGGCTGTATTGACATTGTTGGTGCGATCGCCTAAAAACCAAGACTTACAGTAATAGCGATCGCCTTTAGCAGATAGATTGTTAATGCGATCGCCTAGAAATTACAACTGACGGTAATAGCGATCGCAAAGTATGAGAAATTGATAAGTGAGCGCATTGTCAATAAGGCTATGAAAACGAAGGAAAACAAAACGAGATTTTTGTCTTTGGCAAAACTTGACAACCTTGAGATGTTAGTGGCTGAAAATATTGTCACCTCCTCTTCGCGCCATACCCACGAAACCTTAACCCTTGGCGTTATCGAACAAGGAACGGCATTACTTCATCACAGGGGGACATCTTATCCCATCTCGTCAGGTTCTATTATCGCGATCAATCCCGATGATGTCCACGCCTGTTATCCTGAAAATGTATTGAGTGGATATAGTCAACGAATTATGTATCCTAGTATTGCAATAGTGGAACAAGCTACCTATGAGATAACAGGAAAAGCGCAACAACTCCCACTTTTTCGGGAACCAATAATTCATGAGCCGAAAATCCTTCGACAGATTCAAAAACTATTTAGTGTCATAGAAACAGCATCAACAGTTCTAGAGCAAGAAACTCGTTTGATGCAGACACTTATTTATTTAATCAGTACCCAAGCTTCATGTAGCCAGATTCAATCGCTTGATGATGAGCCTAAAATCGTATCTCAGATTCGCGAGTATTTGGATGCAAATTATATTGAGAATCCTACACTTACTCAGCTTGCAGCTCTGACCTACATTAGTCCTTTTCATCTAAGCCGTATCTTTTCGCAGTCAGTAGGCTTACCTCCACATCTATATTTAATCCAAGTTCGAGTGTTACAAGCAAAAAAATTACTCTCTCAGGGATTAGCGATCGCGCAAGTTGCTCAAGAAGTTGGATTTTCCCATCAAAGCCATCTAAATCGTCATTTCAAAAAAATCGTAGGCGTTACACCTAAGCAATATCAAAACAGCAAGAACGTGCAAGATTAGTCGGGATTAATTAACTAGAGTGGAGATTACTTAATTCTGGCACTCATATTCAACGAATCATGGCTACTCATCAAGAATCTATCATCGATCAATTCACTCGTCAGGCGATTCCATTTACTCAATTATATGCTCACTCTAATCAAGAATCTTTAGACTTGCTCGTCGAAATGGCAGGAGTATCAGATCGAGACACAGTTCTAGATGTTGCTTGCGGGAGTGGAATTGTTGCTTGCGCTTTTGCGAAGGTTGCCGATCGCGTTACAGGAATTGACATTACACCAGCAATGCTAGAACAGGCTTCAGTTCTTGCCGCGCAAAAAGGCTTGAAAAATTTATCTTGGCAACAAGGGGATATTGAGAAATTACCATTTCCTGACGAAAGTTTTTCGATTGTGATGAGCCGTTATGCCTTTCATCATTTTTTGCAGCCAGATGTTGTGATGTCAGAGATGATGCGCGTGTGCCGTCGTGGTGGTCGAGTACTTGTTGCTGATGTGGCTTTACCACAAGAAAAGGTAGAGGCTTACGATCGCCTTGAAAAGCTCCGCGATCCTTCTCATACCCATGCTTTGACTCTAGAAGAATTTTCTCAATTAGTTGCTAACTATAATCTCCAAAATGTAAGTTGGAAATTCTATAAGGTCGAATTAGAGTTAGATCAACAACTAGCTGCTTCCTTCCCAAATTTAGGTGACAAAGATCGAATCCGCCAAATATTTCGAGATGATGTTGGCATTGACAATCTCGGTGTCGGAGCGCATTACCGAGGTAATGAAATCCAATATGTAGTTCCGATTGCAGCGATCGTTGGAGAAAAAATATCATAATAAAGAGTAGAAGCGATCGCATATAAATCACGACTCATAGTAATTGCGATCGCAATAACGCAAAACCTTGGCAGATAGATAATTGAGGCGATCTTTAGAATGGGTGTAGTCTAAAAACATGTCCAGATTACTAGATTTTCACTCAGTTTTCTCCCTACTTAATTTTCATCCAGTAGTTTCTTTAGTTCAATCAGTAAGTTATGTTGGGTACACTGACTAAAAAAATTCGCGTCCAAGCATTCAACTAGTGGTAGTGCCTGTTCGAGAATTGATTCTCCACTTAATGTCAGGTTCAGTATCTTTGCGCGTGTATCAGTAGGATGGGTAGCGCGTTGAATTAGTTCTTTAGCTTCAAGTTTTCGAGTAACTTGAGAGATCTGCATTACATCGATTTTACAGAATTGTGCTAGTTGTACCTGAGTCAACAAATCACCATTGCGAGTCAGCCAGCCAATTCCTGCTAACAAAACAAACTGTAAGTGAGTGATATCAATCTCTGCTAAAGTCATTTCAACTTGACGTTGCCACAAATGGACAACCTGCCATAGTAGGAAGCCCATACTGTCTTCTGGCATAGTGAATTGAGAGACTCTTTCCCAATTAATCGTCATAACCTCACTAAAGCCTCTACTTTCATTGCTTCTGCAATCCTTTGAAAGTCTGACTCAGGAATTTCAAGTAATCCAAATCGAAATACATAACCCCATGACTTCTTGTTCTTAATAAAGGTCAGATCGTCTAGTAATAGGCGGATTGGTACTTCTTCAACTTCGATAAATCGCACATCTCGCCGATGGGGTACAAAACCATTGCCCATGTCAAAGAGATAGGGTTCTCCATTTAGTATTTCACCTATCGCTGTAAATGATTGCACAATATTTCCACTGTTCATTGCTGTGCGAGGTGAGTAGTAGACGATCCAATCACCTGAACTCAAACGCTTTAGCGGACTGTGTTTGCCGTGGCAAAGTTGACAAAAGCCGCCCTGTACGCCTTTTAGAACGTGATCTTTTGAGGCAACACCAATCCAATAGCGAGGTTGTTTCATATTTTTGACCCCTAATTTCTAATCAATCATATCATAAACATATATATCATAAATACATTTATGATATCATGGGTGTGTTAGTGGATTTATTTGTTTAGATACTGCCTATAATCGCCTAAAAATTACGACTCACAGTTATAGTGATCGGCTTGAGGAGATAGATTGTTAATGCGATTAGGTTTTACTTAACACAATATCTGGAGTGATTTTCCCAATGACATCTTCTGAACTATTTAGCATTTGTCAGCTTTCCACCAATGAATTGGCACTTATGGAAGAATTATTGGGTGTCTTTGGTGAAGCTTTTGAGGAAGTTGATACCTATAGCTCATCTCGTCCAAGCGCTGGCTATCTTAAGCGTTTGCTAAGTAGCAATTATTTCATCGCCCTTGCAGCCTTAAAAAATGGAGCAGTAGTTGGAGGTCTTGCCGCTTACGAACTTCAGAAATTTGAACAAGAGCGAAGTGAAATTTATATTTACGATCTGGCTGTAGCAGCAGAGCATCGACGGGAAGGAATAGCCACGGCATTAATTCAGGAATTAAAGAAAATTGCTGTAGCGCGAGCAGCCTACGTTATTTTTGTACAAGCAGATCATGGAGATGACCCTGCGATCGCGCTCTATACAAGGCTTGGTGTACGTGAAGATGTGCTTCATTTCGACATTGCTGTTGACGATAATAGCTATCATCAAAAAATTTAATCTGGTAGTTGACACTAAACCGTCTGGACGGTATAGTTATTTTCAAGACAAGTCAATTGTCTTGAATTTTTAGTATTCGGACAGAAGGTTATGGCAGAGGCTTTAGAGGTAGGCAAGCGATCGCGATCGGCGACGCGAGAATCACTGCTCAATGCGGCGGGTGAAGTTGTTTTGCGCTCTGGGGCTGACGCTTTGACCCTTGATGCTGTGGCAAAAGAAGCTGGCGTAAGCAAAGGCGGATTGCTCTATCATTTCCCTAATAAAGAAGCTCTACTGACGAGTATGGTCGCAAACCTGATCGCCGAGTTTGAGCAATTATTAGAGATAGAACTCGTTCGAGAAGGCGATCTCACCGCCAAAGGTGCTTGGTTAAGGGCTTACATCAGGGCTGGAGATATATTCGATCGCCAGAATGCCGCAATACAGTCTGGATTGTTAGCGGCTGTCGCTAAGGATAGTAAACTCCTCCAACCATACCAAGAAGCTTCTATATGCTGGAATCAGCAAGCCTGCAATTGCGGTATTGCTCCACTCAAGGCGGGAATAATTCTCTTAGCTGCGGATGGACTTTCTTGGAATCAGTTACTAGGGCTTAACTGTATTTCTGATGAAGAGCGATCGCAAGTAATTGCCGAACTAATTCGCATGACCTATAGCGATGACTGAAGCTTGCTAAATTTCTTTGAAATGGATTAGTAAAATATGACATCTCACTCTTTTTTTAACTCCCGCCATCTTTGGCTTGGGGGAATTTTCCTTGCAACTCTAGCTACAGGAATTTCTATTTATAGCGTTGTCTCTTCGAGCAAGCCCAATATTACCAATAATACTTCAGCGATCGCTAGTGCACCTCTACCCGTAACGGCACTGGGGCGATTGGAACCAGAAGGAGAAGTCATGCGTTTAGCAGCTCCTGTCGCTCTAGATGGAGATCGCCTCAAGGAATTGCGCGTCCAAGTAGGCGATCGGGTGAAATCAGGTGAGATTATCGCTGTACTAGATGCTAGCGATCGCTTTGCTGATGAAATGGCGCAAGCTAAGGCTCAGGTGCAGATTGCTCAAGCAGAATTTGCAAGAGTTAGTGCTGGTGCGAAACAGTCGGAAATTCAAGCCCAAGAAGCAACAATCGTGCGCTTGCAAGCAGATTTGCGCGGTGGCGAGGCTGCCCAGTCTGCGACGATTTCCCGTTGGCAATCGGAAGTTCGTACTGCGGAGACAGAGTTGGCTCGGTTCCAACAACTCTATGCCCAAGGAGCAGTTTCTTCTTCGGTCTTAGATACTAAACGCCTCACTGCGGAAACAACTCGCGCTCAGTTACAGGAAGCTCTGAGCAACCGCGATCGCCTTGCTAATACCCTGCAAGCCCAAGTTCTTGAAGCAACTAGTACTCGCGATCGCATTGCCGAAGTTCGTCCTGTAGATATTGTCACCAAAGCTAGAGAAGTTGACAGTGCGATCGCTGCTCTCAAACGGGCAGAGACCAACCTCGCCCAAGCCTATATTCGTGCTCCTAGAGATGGACAAGTCCTCAAAATCCGCACGCGATTAGGGGAAAAGGTTAGCAATGACGGCATCGTCGAATTAGGCGCAACCGATCGCATGGTTGCTGTGCTAGAAATCTATCAAACGGAGATTGATCGCGTCAAAGTTGGACAATCGGCAACAATTACAGGGCAAGCATTTCAAGGCGAAGTAAAGGGTATTGTTTCTCAAGTTGGTTTACAAGTTGAACGTCAGCGACAAGCAACAAACCAAGCAGGAGAGAATCTCGATCGCCGCGTGATTGAGGTCAAGGTACGTTTAAGCCCAGAGGATAGCCGCCGCGTTGCAGCTTTTACCAACTTACAAGTTCAAGGCAAGATCCAGCTTTCATCCACAAATTAATATCATCAGGAGGTATATTTATGAATATTCTCAATGACAAAATGAATGTTAGGAATGAAGAGCCGCAAATCCTTTCTCTTCAACAATCTCAAATTTCTGTTGCTGCAAAAATGATGGCGACAACCTTCTTTCCCGATCCTCTATCTTGCTATCTTATGCCCAATGAAAGCGATCGCTTAGAAATCCTCGAAAAAGCTTGGAGCAAGACGATAAATCATGACATTCATTTAGGACATGTCTATTACAGTGGTCAAGAACATAGCGATACTTCGGCTTCGATGAACGCTCAACTATTAGGGATTGCCAGTTGGTTGCCTCCTAACGCTAAGTCACCTTCATTATTACAATCACTTCCCTTAATTTTTGAAATATTTCTACAGAGCGGTTTTCGTTCTACAAGCCGAGTACTTAACACCTTGACCAAAACGGAAGCCTATCGCCTGCGTGACTGTCCAACCCCGCACTGGTATCTGGATGGATTAGCTATATCACCGAACGCGCAAGGCAAAGGAATTGGCAATCTGCTATTGCAGCCTATTTTGCAGCAAGCCGATCGCCAAGGTGAGATTTGCTATCTCTTTACTTCCACCCCTCGCGCCGTCAAATTATATCAACGGCATGGATTTGTGGTGCGAGAGGAACTGCGAGTTCTCAACGATGCACCACCTTTATGGATGATGATGCGATCGCCAAATCACAGCGAGTTTGGACTCATCAAATAGGATGACAACATTCTCATAAGTTCTTGTTCGAGTTCGCCATTCTTGAGCAGATTTGGGCGATCGGCTATTGCATCATAGAGCAGGGCTTTGATTGTGCGGCTAATGATAAAAACTGTTATATCCAGATTTTGGGGTCGCAGTTGATCACGATGCAGAGCCAGAAATGCGTGCAACATTTGCTCAATTCTGGCATCATCTAGTTTTTGCATCTCCTCACTACGGGGAACCTGTTGATGCAGGATGCGATAGAGTTTAGGGTTCACCGCATAAGCCGCTAAAACCGCTTTGATAATCTGCTGAAGTACTTCTAGGATTGAGCGATCGCCTAGATCTTCTAGATGGTGTTGCGCTAACCGCTCCATCTCATTCGCATGATGCTCTCCCAAAGCATAAAGCAACGCCGCCTTATTGGGAAAGTATTGGTACAGTGAGCCAACACTCACACCTGCAAGTTCCGCGACTCGATTTGTATTGAATTTGTCGTATCCTTCTTCGGTCAAAATGCGAGTTGCGGCGATCAGAATAGAGCTAACAGTTGCTTGAGAACGCTCCTGTTTTGGCAGTTTACGCGGCTTTTGTAAGGGTTTGGTCATAGGTCACAAATATCAAAAAAAGTTCAAAAAAGGCGAGTTGTCAGGCACTCTAAAGTAGCTATAAAATATGAGCAATTACTCACATTATATCAGGCAAGTCTCTTGATTTGTTGTAAAAAGGAAGGATTGTTTATGCGAATTGCGATTATTTCTCTAGGAAGTCGAGGCGATGTTCAACCCTATATTGCTTTGGGTAAAGGATTGCAAAAAGCAGGGCACAACGTGCGAATGGCAACTCATGAAAACTTTGAATCCCTTGTCAGTTCGCATGGGCTGGAGTTTTTCCCCATGACTGGGAATGTACAGGAATTTATGGAAACTCCCAAGATGCGTGAGTTAACGGAAAAAGGGGATTTTCTGGCGATTAACGCGGAAGCGACAAAAGCAACTAAACGCGCTGCGATCGATTGGGCAAAAGACAGTTTGATAGCTTGTCAGGATGTGGATTTGCTGATTACAGGTGTAGGTGGCTTATTCCTCAGTCTTGCACTTGCCGAAAAGTTCCATCTACCATTGCTTCAAGCCTATATCTTTCCATTTACCCCCACTAAAGCCTTTCCTGCGATTCTATTTCCTAAATCATTAGCAAAACTCGGTAGTTATGTTAATTGGTTGTCCCATGTGCTATTTCGACAGATCATGTGGCAAGGAACCCGCCAAGGTGATGAACTAGCAAGAAAGCAAGTTTTGGAACTACCTGCTGCCCCGTTTTTAGGTACTTACAATTCCCCACATTTGCAGCGTTTTCCTGTTCTCTATGGGTTTAGTCCATCGATAATTAATCCACCCTCCGATTGGCAAAATACCCATGTCACTGGATATTGGTTATTAGATGAAGATCCCAATTGGACTCCATCCAAAGACTTGATGGATTTTTTACTTGAGGGAGCGCCACCTGTATTTGTGGGGTTTGGTAGCATGGGGAATCGTAACCCAGAGGCAACAGCCGATCTTGTTTTAAATGCGATCGCGATCGCAGGGCAACGCGCCATCTTGCAATCTGGTTGGGGCGGGTTGAGTAAGCGGGATTTGCCAGATACGGTCTTTATAGTGGATTCCATTCCCCATGCTTTTATCTTTCCCTATGTGGCGGCGGTAGTCCATCACGGTGGTGCTGGTACGACATCTGCGGCTCTTAGAGCAGGAGTTCCCAGCATTGTGATTCCCTTCTTTGGCGATCAACCATTTTGGGGTAATCGCATTGCTGAATTAGGCGGTGGAACTAAACCAATTCCCCGCAAAAAGCTGACTGCGGAAAATCTTGCAGAAGCCATACAAATGGCGGTCACAGATCGCTCAATGTGTGAAACAGCAGCCAATTTAGGCGAGAAAATTCGGGCTGAAAATGGAATTGCCAAGGCAGTCGCCATCGTCAACCAAATTGAATATTAAAAACTACAGAGAGGAACTATGTTGCGTAAATTGCTGCGAAAAACTCCCCTTGCTTGGCTCCAACTGACTCGTAATAAAGTTCGCTTTATTGTGGCGCTATCGGGTATAGCCTTTGCTGATATCTTGATGTTCGTGCAGATGGGTTTTGAAGGAGCGCTCTATGATTCAGCGATGAAACCCTATCGCGAATTAATTCAGGCAGATTTAGCGATCGCTAGTACGCAATTTCAAACTCTCATCTCCACTCCAAATTTCCAACGCGATCGCCTTTACCAAACCCTCGCCCATCCTCAAGTTAAATCTGTTTCTCCTCTGTACATTTCCGTTGCTGGTCAATGGCGCAATCCTGAAACTCGCCAAAATCGCGCCATTCTTATCTGGGGAGTTGATGCAGGTAATCCTAGCGTTAGGCTGCCCGATCCTGCTCAGCAAATTCCCCAGATTCAACAACTCGATCGCGTCCTGTTTGATCGCGCTGGTCGTCCAGAATATGGCGATGTGGCGAATATGTTTATGCAAAAGGGCGAACTGGAAGCCCAGCTAAATAATAAATTGGTACAGGTTGGCGGACTGTTTGAGGTTGGTTCTTCCTTTGCTGCTGATGGCAATATCATCACCAGTGACGCAACTTTTTTACGTTTATTTCCAGACCGACGCAGCGATCGCATTGAAATGGGGCTAATTCATCTAAAAGAAGGAGCCGACGTTCAGCAAGTCAAAAGGGAACTCGCCAATCTGCTATCGGGCGATCTGCGTGTGCTGACCACAGAAGAATGGGCAGGTGTCGAAAAAAGCTATTGGGAAACGGGAACCAGTATCGGCTTCATCTTTGGTTTGGGCGTGGCGATGGGCTTTATTGTCGGCATCGTGATTGTCTATCAAATTCTCTATTCCGATGTCTCCGATCACCTTGCGGAATATGCCACTCTCAAGGCGATGGGCTATAGCGATCGATTTCTCTTGAGTATCCTTTTCCAAGAGGCTCTTTTGTTAGCTTGTCTGGGTTTTCTGCCTAGTTTCCTTCTTTCCGTTGGACTCTATCAAGTGACCTACGCCGCCACCATGCTACCCATCAAAATGACGTTAGAACGTGCCATTTCTGTCTTTGTGATGACTGTAATCATGTGCGTAACTTCAGGCGCGATCGCCATGCGAAAACTCCAGACCGCCGATCCTGCTGATATTTTCTAATTATTTTTTAAACTTTATGTCAGCCTTACTTCCATCACTAATGGCGATCGCAGCACTCGATAGCCTTAATCCATCGGCGATCGCCTTACAAGTCTATTTGCTAGGAACGACAAAACCAGTTCCGCGATCGATCGCCTTTGTAATTGGCATATTTTTCGCCTATTGGACATCGGGATTATTAGCAGTATTGGGCTTAGATAGATTAATTCAGACCGTGATTGTAAACTCTGGATTCTCTTTGTCTACGCCATTATTTTATATAATTCAATTTCTGACGGGCATAATTTTATTGATAGTAGGCGTTACTCTCCGAATTACTACTCAATCTGAACCAGCAAAAGCACCGCATAAATTAAATTTGGCAAAAACTTTCCTGTTAGGAATGTCTGTAACGATTTTAGAATTTCCCACCGCTTTACCCTATTTTGCAGCGATCGAGCAGATCGTCCGCGCTAACCTAGATCTCCTATCAACTATGAGTATCTTGGCACTCTATAACCTAATTTTTGTCCTGCCACCGATCACTCTAATTGTTATCTATCTTTTCTTTCATCGTCAAAGTTTTGCCTTGACTCTGCTCCAGCGCATTAACCGCTATATTGCCATCTATTCTCCTCACATCATCCGTTTTCTAATCTTGGGTTTAGGCATATTTTTTATTGCCGATAGCCTCGTCTATTGCATTGCCAACGCCTTTGGAAATCCACTAATCAAACTCCTATAGTTATGAATTCCCCACTTGCCATTGCTCCATCTACACCCGTAATCTCAGCCCAAAATCTCAATCATTATTTTGGTGAAGGTGACTTACGCAAACAGGCGCTTTTTGATATCAATCTCGATATCCATGCTGGCGAAATCATCATCATGACGGGACCTTCTGGTTCAGGTAAAACTACGCTCTTGACGCTCATGGGCGGGTTGCGATCGGCTCAGGAAGGCAGTTTAAAAATTTTGGATCAAGAAATTCGTGGTGCTGATAAAAACTCTCTCGTGCAAATCCGCCGCAATATCGGCTATATTTTTCAAGCCCATAATTTGATGACCTTCCTCACGGCTAGACAAAATGTACGCATGGCTCTAGAACTTCACGATGAGGATGGAACTTCCGATCTTGATGGTAAGGCATCTGCGATGCTCGAAGCAGTCGGACTAGGACATCGCCTCGATTATTATCCCGATAGCCTCTCTGGTGGACAAAAACAACGGGTAGCGATCGCCCGTGCGCTAGTTTCTCAACCCAAAATCGTCCTAGCCGATGAACCTACGGCAGCCCTCGATAAAAAATCGGGTCGCGAAGTTGTGGAACTCATGCAAACCCTCGCCAAACAAAAAGGCTGTACGATACTCCTGATCACTCACGACAATCGTATCCTCGATATCGCTGATCGCATTGTTTATATGGAAGATGGTAAGCTCGTTCCTAATATTGAAGTTGGTCATTGATTAATGGCGATCGCCTTCAGCAAATCTTTAAAAGATAGATAAATTGAATCGGCTAAGTTTATCTTATAGTATAATTTACAAGTATTTACTTCAAAAAAATAACATGAAAAACCCTGTTGGTTATTTTGAAATTCCTGTCGTAGATCTTGAGCGGGCAATTCTATTTTACGAGGCTATTTTTGGATATAGTTTAGAAAGAGTATCGATTGATGGAAATGAAATGGCTTTATTCTCTTTTGATGAGATGGCATCAGGAATAACAGGTGCATTAGCTAAAGGAGCAAGTTATATACCTTCTAAACTAGGCTCTCGCGTTTACTTTAATGTCAATGAAGTAGATCCTATTTTAGAGAAAGTTGTATCTTCGGGTGGAAAGGTTTTATACCCCAAGACCTCAATCGGTGAACTAGGGTGGGTTGCTGAGGTTGAAGATACAGAGGGTAATTGTATTGCCTTGCATTCACAATAAACAACTAATCACCGAAAAAGATTATTACTCCAAAGGGTTATCTGATCGCCTAAAAATCACGACTCACAGTTATAGGAATCGCCTTTAGGAGATAGATTGTTGGTGCGATCGCCTAGAACTCACGACTCACAGTAATAGTGATCGCCTTTCTCAAAGTTTTCCATTGTTAGTCTTCATCTTCTTCGGAATCAAATCCTAACCATAAGAGTAAGACATCTTCTAAGTCTTCCATTTGCTCTGATGTTAGCTCTCCCAGTTTGCGTAAAAGTTTAGCATGAGGGATTGTGATGAGATTTTGCACGTCAAAAGCGCCTTCTCGTATAAATTTAGCTTTCACTTTCACTTCAAATCTGGAATCGCGTAAACTTGTTGTATGTGGAACTAGGGTTACTAATGCTCGATCCCTATCTAGTGCTGGGATGCTAACAACTAAACATGGTCTGACTTTGGCGACATAGCCAAGATCGACTAGCCAAACTTCTCCACGATAGGGGCTATTCATACGCTAATTCTTCTTCCTCTAGTGTTAGGAAGATATCCTCGGCATTCAGTGTTAATTCTTCGTCAGATAATGGTTCAAAGTCTAAATAAACTGTACGCCTCAGAATTTCTGACAATAAATCTAGTCTTTCTGAGTACGTTAGGTTGTCAAAGGTGTTTAGAAGCTCTTGTACTACAGCAGTCATAGCTTTATTTCCTAAGTTATATTTATAGATTAACATGACCGCCACTTTACAAAAATCAAACAGCGATCGCCTTTAGCAAACCCGTAGAAAATATATCGTTAAAGCGATCGCATAGAAATCATGACTCACGGTAATAGCGATCGCAATATGGCAAAACTTTAGAAGATGTTATTGAAGCGCCGCACTAAATCACTGATAGATCAAAATAATTTTGGCGTAGGTATTGGTTAAAATAGTTAATACGTTAAGTATCTTTGCTTATATCCCAATGCCTAGCTCATCCTCGGACGCTGATTTTCTTCAACAATGGCAATATGCTCTTGCACCTTATAATTTGGGACATAAGCTTAAACTTGTATCCCAATTAATGTATCGAGATTTCTTAGAAAGACTTGAACCTTACGGATTAACTCCATTTCATTATTTAGTTTTATGTTGTCTCTGGGAAGAAGATGGGCTTTCAACGACTGGCATTGCAGATAAGCTAAAGCAATTGGGAGCAACGTTAACTGGAGTAGTTGATCGAATGGAAGAGCGTCAACTAGTTATAAGAGAGCGGAATTTAAGCGATCGCCGAGTTGTACAAATTTGGCTGACCGATGAGGGAAAACAGCTTATGAAAGTCTTACCACCTATCGGATCTGTAACGCTTGAAAAAGCAACTAAAAATATTTCAAGCGCGGAGCAAGAAATGTTTGCGAAAACATTGGATCGGATAATTCAGAACCTAGCTTAAGCATTTTAACATTCAAGGATTGACAGGCGGATAATTACTTAATATATTAATAGTTAATACGCTAAGTAATTATCTGCGAGAGGATAAGTGAAATGCTCAAGTTAAATGTCAAACAAAAAAACTGGTTATTGTCAGCACATATTAGTTTTGCTGCCCTTTGGACAGGAGCCGTCCTTAGTATGTTTCTTTTGTCCTTCAAAAATACAAATTCAACTAATGCACAGGCTCTTTACGCGCTTAATTTAGCAATTAATCTCCTCGATGACTATATTGTGATTCCCTCTGCGATCGGTTCAGTTCTTACAGCCACATTTCTTTGCTGGATGACTAATTATGGATTTACTAAATTCTACTGGGTGATTACAAAATGGATTGTCACAACAGGATTGGTCGTTTTTGGGACATTTTGGCTTTTCCCTTGGGGAAATGTTGCTGAAAATATTTCTTCTAAAGAGGGATTGCAGTCTTTCCACAACTCTATCTATTCTTTTGATTCTCAAGGTGTTTTGATTGGAACTATAATTCAGGTTGTTTTTCTCATCTTCGTTATCGGTATCTCAGTTTTAAAGCCTTGGGGAAGAAGACCGACCAAAGAGCAAGAAAAAGTCATAGCTGATTAGCCGATTAGTTGCGATCGCCTTCAGTACACCTTTAGTTGAAGGATAGTTTAGGCGATCGCCCAGAAATCACGACTCATGGTAGTAGCGATCGCTTTTAGGAGATAGATGTTGAGGCGATCATCTAGAAATCATGACTCGCAGTAATAGCGATCGCTTTTATGAAGATATATGTCGTTTTTTTTCGAGTTCTCTTACTTTATCCAAGATTTCAAGGAATAGTAATCCAAACTGCGTAAACTTGTACTCTACTCTTGGTGGCACTTCTGGGAATGCTATGCGCTCTAGAATGTCAAAATCCACCATTTTGTGTAAACAAGCATTCAATACCTTAGTAGTGAGTCCATCTAGCGATCGCGTAATAGCACCAGGGCGATCGACACCTTCTTGAATTAAGCCTAAAATTCGCATTGACCATTTGCAGCCAACAATATATTCGAGCATTTCCGAAACTGAAGTTTGAGTGGTTGGCATATCAATCGTGGTTAAAAAAATTAGTGATGCTGCTACTCAATTTGTACCAAAAAGTACGTACCTTTCCCGAAAGTGCTTACTTTTCATCTTTATTGATTATCTCTATTATGCTCTCATTAACTCAAACGGAAATTATTATGTATTTGGAATTTAAGAATCGGCAAGCATTAGTAATTGGCGGAAATAGTGGGATCGGTCTGGAAGTTGCTAAAATCCTTCTCAATCAAGGGGCTATCGTAACCATCGTGGGACGCAATGTTTCTAAGCTTGAAGAAGCATCATCTTTTCTCAGCCAATTTGGTGATATTAATACTTGGTCATCCGATCTTAGCGATCGAAAACAAGTTAATCAACTTACAGAACGCATTGCTGACGAGTTGCCTGAAGTTCGCTATCTCGTCAATTCGGCAGGAGTGTTTTCACCAAAATCATTCTTAGATCATGGTGGTGAAGATTACGATCGCTATCTAGATCTAAATCGCGGTACATTTTTTACAACGCAGCAAGTGGCGGGAAACATGGCTAAATCTAAGGGTGGAGCTATTGTCAATATTGGATCGATGTGGGCGCATCAGGCGATCGCAGCTACTCCATCTTCGGCTTATTCGATGGCAAAGGCGGGATTACATTCTCTGACGCAACATTTAGCAATGGAACTAGCGCAGTATAATATCCGCGTAAATGCTGTCGCCCCTGCCGTGGTAGAAACGCCTATCTATGGCGCATTTATTAAGCCCGATGAGATTCATACAACCTTACAAGGCTTCAATAGTTTTCATCCCATTGGTCGAGTGGGATTGCCAATTGATGTCGCCGAAACTGTGGTATTTTTGCTCTCTAATCAAGCGTCTTGGGTCACAGGAGCCGTGTGGAATGTTGATGGGGGAGTGATGGCGGGACGTAATTCTTAATACAAAGGTTAGAGCGATCGCCTTCAGCAAACCTTTATTTGATAGATAGTTGAGGTGATCGCCTTTAGGAGATGGATTGTTGATGCGATCGCGTTTGACTTAGAGTAGAATCTACAGTAATTTATCTTCATTAAAGTAATTAAACCGCAATTGCATTATAACTCCAAGTTATTCAATGTGTAACAATAGCAAAACAATGAAGTTGAGCAATGATTTTAGTGGCGCATTAAGAACGTTCGCCTATTTCATGGCAAGCGGAACGCACTACATGCTTGAGGGCGTGAAATATCTAGATATGTACGGCAACCAGCCGAGTGAAATCGAAATGGTTTTTGCCATCTTCGCAAATGTACTCGAACTGGATGAAGACGGAAACGTTCTGAACTTTACGTACGCTCAACGAAGAGCTACTGATTATCTTAAAGCGTATTGCATTCGGGGGTTTGAAGTTGTTCCTCCATATGAAGAGTGGGAAACTAACTTGTATGGTCCTCCGCCTTTAGAAGACGCTATCTGATATAGTTTTCCTGATCTCGCGTTGATACGATCGCCTAAAAATCATCACTCACATTAATAGCGATCTTCAATATCTTAATGTCTATACTTTTAGTTTGTTGGCAATTAATCTGTTTTTTGTCCAGTGGTCGGAACTAATCTCAAAATTTGAGCTGACATATTTGCCTATCGATTCTTCCCAATTTTTTTCTGTAAAAGAGCTTGCCAACCTAACTACAAAACCTTCGGTATTTGGCTCTGATTCTACATGTTTTATTAATTCACCTGCTAATCGCTCTGTCCAAACTCCCTCATAGAGCAAAGGCACTGTATGCAGTCCTATTAGCTCAACTGTATTTCTAACATCTCGCCAAGATAACCATAGGGATGGAAAGATATGGATGTTAAAAACCATAAAGTAGGAGTTGAGATTGCTGTATGGGATACTGTGCTGTGCGTAAAGGTTCTCACCATATATAATCATGTTTTCTGGTATCTGCGACTTTACTTTGGCTTGTAGTTGCTTTACCCAACTACGAGAAGGGTGGTGTGCTGAATCTAAAGAGCGCGCATGGATATAGTCTGAATACATTGCAGTACATTCGCCATCCATTTTCTCTAGAACTACGACTTCCTTTCCTAATAAATAGTCCTTTTTAGCGATCGCATCTTCTTCTGAAATTGTTCGACTGTATGGCAAATGGGGGGTTCTAGGATACTTCCTCATTAGGGTAATTCTGTTGATTAATGGCATTTCTACATAGATCCATATTACTGGAAACAATAACAAAGTGAACTAATCGTGCTGATTTATGTCGTCTAAGCCTTGAGTTAGAATCAATGCCCCTTGAATCGAGATCGCCTAAAAATCACGACTCACAGTAATAGCGATCAATATTTTTTAGAGCGATCGCAAGAATTTGACTAGCTCACTAAATGAAGAACACCGTTTAGAACATAGATCTAAATTTAACATGGTCGCCAATTTGTCATTATCGTTAGTACTGTAACGAGGCTTTCTACTTCCATCTCTCGATAATTCTATTAGTTTTTCTTTAGGAGATTTAATTTCGTGCGGGTTAGGATGTGCTTTCCCTTTTTCACCGCCAATATGTTTGACAACTTCTGGATCAGACCAAAACCAAGCTTCTAACTCTTCGATGGGAATACAGATATGTTTATTGAGACTTTTGATTTCAGAAGATAATGCTTCTAATCTTGAGCGCAATGCTACTTCACTGTTAAGGGAGGCATTCTGAGGATTACGATCCAAATCATGAACGACAATAAAAATATTACAACCTTCACTGGAAAGGACTTTCAGCTTTGCTGTGAGCTTTTTCTTTAATGTACTACAACCGTTTGAAGCCCATTTTTTTGTTGCGACTTCTGCCCCAAGGACACGATGAACAATTCTACGAATTGCGGCACAGTCTGTTTCATCCTCAGCAATTAAGGCGATTTTAATATTACTCATCATCGAGAATACCACTATAAATCCATTCGCCTAAGTCCCCTTCTTCAGACAAATATTCGATGACATTGTGAATCTGAGCTTCACCTAATTGACGAACGAATGTCTGTCCGTCCTTACGGTGAACCAGATTAATTTTTTCGGGACTAGCCCACGCCACTACTTGAGGTGAATGAGTTGAAATAATTAAATTTTGACCATAAGTATAAGTCTCGATCTCATTGAGTAACTTTGCTAGCATCGATGGATGAATTTGTGTTTCAGGCTCTTCAATTATTATTGTTGAACTAGGAGAAGAGACAAGTAATTCCATAAGTATCGATAAGACTCGCAGAGTTCCATCAGAAAGCAACCCAATATTGACTCCATCAAGCAATACTGAGGCAATATATTCATTGCTTTCATCCTCAAATGTTTCTTTAGTATCTATACTTAAAACAAACTTTTGTATAGTTATCTTTCTGCCGAGTCCAATTCTCTGACAAATGGCTTCAAGCTCATTAATTTCTTTCTTGCCCATACGACGAAATATTTTTTGAGCCAGACTATCTACCAGATCAAACGAACTAGAAGCTATACCTTTACGTGATACCCTTAGTTGTGAAAGTCGTCTCCTAGAGGTTTTACGAACAGATGTTTTTCCCATTATATGAACTTCATTTAAGGCAGAATAAAGCCACTGCATTTCATCTGGGATCTCGAACCGTGAAGTTTTTAAGCTGGTAGATCTTCGGATTGCATTCATACTTCCAACAACATTAGTTATGCTGCTATCCATATTATGGAAAGTTGTCATTCCATATTCGGTTGTCCACACTAACTCTTTTGCTCCATCAGCATACTGGCAGCAATCATTCCAAGAAAATTGACTTTCATCTAATTTATCATCTGGAGAATCCTCAAAATTTAGCTCTTCAACTGAACTACTTAGAGTTATCAGTTCATAATTATACTTAAGCAGACGAACAGTCGGAGTTAAAACTTCGATTTCTAATATTTTGGGAATACTGTCATCATCATTTTGCCTCACACGATTAATCTTACCAATTGCATACAAAGAAATCGCCTCAAATCCCTCAATAACAGAAGATTTGCCAGCACCATTAAGACCAACTAATACTGCAACACCATCGTGTAAAGACACAGTAACTCGACCACCCAAAACAGACCAACCGTCAAGGGTGAATGATAATAGGCGAGGCTGATTTGTGTTGGAATCTGTGTTTGACAAAATAGAATTTCCTTCCCAATACTAATCTTGATAAATTCTAGCCGAATATGTCTGCGTCTGCCACAAACAAAACAACAGAATCAGCGATCGCCACAATTTTGCGACTGAGACCGAAATCAACACGCACAGTAATAGCGATAGCGATCATCGCTGCTATTGATTACTTTTATTCTTGCTAAATCTGACCCGCCACCGACTTGATCGTATTGCGTAACCATTGATGCTCTTCATCGCGATCGCACAACACACTCCACAACATCGAAACTGTCCAAGATGGCGTTTCGATTGGTAGTTCAAAAATAGCAAGATTACAAGACTTAGCCATATTCAGGGCAATGCGTTGAGGCACAGCCGCAACTAGATCGCTAGAAGCGATCGCAAAGGGCAGAATCAACATGTGCGGAGTGATTAAAGCAATTCGCCTTTGTAAATTTTGTGCTTGCAAGGCTTGATCGATCGCACCAGTACGATCGCGCCTTACGGTCATCAGCCCATGAGATAGTTGAGAAAATGCTTCCAAACTCATCGTTCCATTTCTTAATGCAGAATGCCCCTGACGCACAATGCCCAGAAATCGCTCTTGAAAAATTGGTTCCAATTGAGTTTGTCTCGGCGGATTAGGGAAAACTCCCAAGGCAATATCAATCATGCCATGCTCTAACAAATCACCCACACTATCTTTCTCAAACCCAATTGTATTGAAGTTAATGAATGGCGCATTTTGCTGACAAAATTGTAAAAGTGGAGGCACAATTACAAAGCTGCTGTAATCAGCACTGCCGATATTAAAAGTGCGATTGCTATTAGTCGCATTGAAGGATTGACTAGAGGTGATCGTGTGGCGAATCTGTTGTAAAGCTGCCAAAATACTCGGTGCGATCGCCTGAGCTTTCACGGTTGGGTGCATTTGTCTCCCCAATCGCACAAATAAATCATCCTCAAATAACCCTCGCAACCGATTGAGAGAGGCGCTCATCGCAGGTTGCCCAATCTGGAGTTTTTCGGCGGCTTTCGTGACGCTGCGCTGCTCCATCAATGCTTCAAAAGCAACTAATAAGTTGAGATCGATCGCCGCCAAATTTATCGATTTCATTAATAGTATCTATCTAAAATATTGTCTTGTTTAATAGTTTAGTGGTTGCTAAGGTAATTTCATAGCTGATTTAACTAGAGGATTTCGATAGCTATGACTAAGAAAGTTGCCGTAATTACTGGGAGTCATAAGGGATTGGGCTATGCGATCGCCCGTAATTTAGCCCAGAAAGAAGATATTCAGGTGGTAATCACCAGTCGCAATCCTCAAGACAGTATTGCCGCGCAAAAACGACTAGCTGATGAAGGAGTTCAAGTAGATGCACATCCTCTTGATGTAACTAGCGATGACAGCGTAAAGGAGTTTGCTACTTGGTTGCAGCAAACCTATGGCAGAGTCGATATTCTGGTTAACAATGCAGGTGTCAATCCAACAATGCAGCAGGAAGAAGCAAGTCTGCTCACGGTAGACATAGAGACAACGCTGACGACTTTCAACACTAATGTATTGGCAGTAGTAAGAATTACCAAAGCATTGATTCCATTGATGAGAGCCAATAATTATGGGCGGATCGTGAATGTATCTACAGAAATGGCTTCTCTCAATTCGATGAGCAGCGACTATTATCCCTTGGCTCCTTCCTATCGTTTATCCAAGGTTGGCTTAAATGGATTGACGGCACTCTTTGCGAAGGAACTACAGGGCAGTAATATTTTGATCAATGCCTATTCTCCTGGTTGGATGAAAACGGATATGGGCGGCTCTGATGCGCCATTTACCGCCGATGAAGGTGCAGAAACTGCGGCGTATTTGGCAACTTTGCCAGATGGTGGCGCTCAAGGTGGTTTCTTTGCCGAAATGCGGAAGTTTGGTGGTGCGATCGCTTTGCCGTGGTAGACTCTTTATCGATCTTTTTCTCAGCTTCTAAATATAAAGGGTAACAATTTGTATTGGCAAGCACCTGAAGCCTTTGAAGTTGAAGTGATCTATAAATAGGTTTTTCTATAATTTGGACGCGTCGACATTAATTAAACACAAAATGAGAAAAACATGAATATAGGTATTATCGGTACAGGCAACATGGGCACTGGCATGGGTAAATGCTGGGCAAAAAATGGACATAATCTCATGTTCAGTTATTCTCGTAGTGAAGAAAAGTTGAAGGCTGCGGCGGCGACGGTTGGCTCTGAAGTCTCAGTTGGTACACCCTCTGAAGCAGTGGCATTTGCAGATATAGTGGTGCTTTCGGTGGCTTGGGCAGCCCTAGAAGATGCACTCAAACAGGCTGGTTCCTTGGATGGCAAGATTTTATTTACGATTGTCAATCCTCTATTACCTGATATGAGCGGTTTGGCCATAGGAACTACCACTTCTGCTGCCGAAGAAATTGCTAAACTGGCTCCAAAGGCAAGGGTTGTAGAATCGATGCCGATTTTTGCGGAGATATTACATTCACCATCGACTAAATTTGGCAATGAAGTTGCAAGTGTCTTCTATTGTGGTGACGATGTAGAAGCAAAGGGAATTGTTGCAGGATTGTTACGCGAACTTGGCACGGAGCCTATTGATGCAGGAGGGCTAAAAAATGCCCGCTTTGTGGAGCCATCAGGAATGCTTTTAGTCCAGCTTGCCTATATGCAGCAAATGGGACAGATTGGGATTAAACTGTTGCGCCGTTAGCGATCGCGCAGGAGACCCATGATAAAAGCAAGTGTCTTGACGTACGAAATCCTATCGCTCAAGCCTTATAGCGGTTACGCTGCATTGTTTGCGAAGTAATAGAGTAAAACAAAGAGTATTTAAAAATAACCCAAAACACAGATAAACAAGATTATGAACTACCAAGCTGTTCCATCTCAAATCGTTTCTGAATTTCCAATCAATTCATTTTTGGAAAGTATTGCGATCGCTCCCGACAACACCCTCTTTATTACCAACCACTACGAAGGTAAAGTAATTCGCATCGGTGCTGATGGTATCCCTACAACCCTTGCCCAAATTGATGGTAAAGCTACTGGACTTGCTTTCACAGGCGATTACCAACTGCTATTGTCGGGATGGAATGCTGAGAATACCTGCGTGATTTGGCGGATTAGTTTAGATGGAACCACCGAACTTCTGGTAGAAATGCCCGAGGCGCAGTTTTTGAATGGCTTAACTCGATTGGATGATAATCGCTTTTTAATTGCCGATTCCTATCGCGGCGCAATTTGGGAATTAAATATTGGCGATCGCACTGTTAAAATCTGGCTAGAACATCCAGTCCTTGCCCGAACTTCCCCTGAGGAAGGAACCCCTGCCGTAAATGGCTTAAAGATGTTCGCTAATTTTCTCTATGCTTCTAATACCCAAAAGCAGCAGATTGTGAAGATTCCGATCTTGGCAGATGGAACGGCAGGGGAACCAGAGATTTTTGTAACGGGGATTAATATAGATGACTTCGCTTTCGATCGCGCTGGCAATCTCTATGGTGCAACCCATGTGTTTAACAGTGTGGTCAAAATCACAGCCGATGGTTCTATAACTGCGATCGCGGAAATAGAGCAGGGTATGGCAGGAAGCACTGCTTTAGCATTCGGTACTGACGGAAACATATATGTCACCACTAATGGTGGGATGTCATTCCCTCCTGCTTCAGGCATTGAACCCTCGAAAGTAGTCCGTTTGCAGATAGCAGAAGAGGGCTTATCATTGGTTTGATTACTTCACAGTTCACATACTAAACAATCGGAGGCTATGAAGATCAATGTCACTGGATTAGAGGGAGATCCATCTGTTCTCGCATAGTACAGTTATGAAGAAACCCTAACTAAATTGCAGGGCAGAGGATTCCTCGGCTAGAAGCTATTAGAGGTGGCGTATTTGCGATCGCCCAGTGTCTCTATCCCTTTGGCTCAATCCTCTGTTTTATCAATACCTATCTCAGTATCTTCGTGATAATTTTAATTCAATTAAATTATGCTTTGACACCCTCTGATTGTTTTAAGAATAGTTCTAAAGAGTGAATTCTATGGAAACAAATGATGCTCCCGTAACCGCTGATGTGGTAATCAAGGTGAAACCCTCTTGTGAAGATGACTTTGAACATACACTCACAAAAATGCTTACAGCCGCAGAAGAATTCCCTGGACATTTGGGGGTGAATGTGTTTCGTTCTCCTGATTTGGAGTATCGAGTAGTATTCAAATATGACCATCTGAGTAATTTTCGTCAATGGGAAAGTTCTGAAATTCGTAAGGGCTTCCTTCAAGAGTTAAAGCAATATACCCAAGATGAGGCAAAATACCAGATTATTACGGGACTGGAAACGTGGTTTACGCTCTCCAGTAATGGCGCGATCGTTCCTCCTCCGCGATATAAAATGCTGACAATCACTTCCTTGGCGGCATTCCCCACCATCAACTTGATTAACTTTCTACTTCAGCCCTTGAGTTGGCTCCCACCCATTCTAAGAACGTTGATTGCCATGTTAGCTCTTCTTTCTGCTATGACCTATATCATCATGCCCAGAATGACCAAGCTTTTTGCCAAATGGCTGTATCCTAAGAGGAGGAATGGATGAACATTCGACCTGCAAGTTTATCTGATGCTGACGGTATAGCTCAGGTCTATCTGAATTCCCGCAGAGAACATCAAGGAACTCCATGACTTTAAGATTGCGGCGATTTTAGTAGATGGCGATCGCCTTTAGGAGATAGATTGTTGAGGCGATCTCACTAAAAATCCAGTCTCACATTGCTAGCGATCGCCTTCAGCAAACCTTTAGCAGATAGATAATTGAGGTGATCGCCTAGAAATCACGACTTACTGTAATAGCGATCGCCTTCACCCCCCTAGCAGATAGATAATTGAGGCGATCGCCTAAAACTCACGACTCACAGAAATAGCGATCGCAGATGCCAGATGTCGTTTGAAGCAGTGGGTTTGTTTTTCAATTAGAAAATAGCGTAGCCATTTTCTAATTTGGTATTATTGGCTGGCATCTAAGATTAAATTAGATTACAAAAGACGTGTAAGTTGTAAAGAGATTATGAAAAAGAAAGTTGCCCTTTTAGGAGAGTACACTCCAACGTTTCAACCCCACATTTCGACAAATTTAGCGATTAAGCATTCCTGCTCATTTTTGTCGGTTGATATTGAAGGAGATTGGGTTTCAACCGACAACATTAGTGATTCACTCTTTGATGATTATTCTGGAATTTGGGTCGCTCCTGGTAGTCCTTACAAAAATATGGACAAGACCCTATGGGCAATTCGTTATGCTCGTGAGAATGGTATTCCTTGCCTCGGTACATGTGGCGGCTTTCAGCATATCATCATTGAATATGCCCGTAACGTTTTAGGGTTCAAAGATGCACAACATGCTGAGTATGCTCCCTACGCCTCTAACCTTTTTATTTCTAAGCTTGATTGTTCGCTAGTTGGGCGGGAAATGGTCTTGAATTTTGTAGCGGAATCAGAAATTGCAGGTATTTATGGAGCCTTGACAGCGATTGAACAGTACTATTGCAATTTTGGAGTCAATCCTGAGTACATACCACTGCTGAAAGGTGGTTCTTTAGATATCACAGGTTCAGATAGTGAGGGTGAAGTGCGAGTAATTGAAATTTCTTCTCATCCGTACTTCATTGGAACGTTGTTTGTCCCTCAAGCGAAATCAACTTCTTTTGTTCCACATCCCTTGGTAACAGCATTTTTGAAGGCAATTGTTGAGACAGCAGGCTAAAAATCCTTTAGTAGATGGATAACTGAGGCGATCGCACTTGACTTAAAGTAGAAGTCTGAGGTATTTTTTCCACAGTAGAGCAATTAAAGCGCAATTGAACTAAAACTATAAGTAACTGTAAGTTGTACCGCTTTGATTTAGGGTTGCGGCAGTAGTTTGAATCGTATTTGCTTTGCCAAAGGTTAAGTTGTTTGAGGGTTGCTGAAGCAGCAATTATTATTACGTAAGAAATTAAGCTTATTAAAAATCGGTATGGCAATCACAATTGTCTTGGCATATATCTTGATCGTTTGCTATTTCGTGATGGAGCGATCGCTGAGAAAAGGTAAGCAAGCACTCAACCTCAAACCAGAAGCGGCTGATGCTGGAAGTTCTCAAGTATTGTGGGTCAGCGGCGTGATTAGTATTTTGCTTGTCATTGTTGCACCTATCTTAAATACTTATAAAATCGGAGAGTTAAGCTATATGACGGTTGGCTGGCTGGGATTGATATTGATGCTGAGTGGATTAGCAATGCGATATTGGGCTGCTAAAACGCTGGGTGAATTCTATACAAGAACATTTCAGGTTATGGAAGGTCAGAAGATTGTAAGTCAAGCTCCGTACAACGTTATTCGGCATCCTGGGTATCTCGGAACATTATTAATGGAAATCGGCGCGGGAATAGCGGTTACAAATTGGCTCGTGTTGTTAGCTGTTTTAGTTATTGGAATCACATCAAGATATTATCGAATCGGTGTAGAAGAGAAGATGTTGGAAGCAAGTTTCGGAGGAGAATACAAGATATATGTAGAAAAGACTTGGAAGTTGCTTCCGTTTCTGTATTAAAACAAGAAGCAGTTATCTTGGTTGTTTAGTTTCGAGAACCTATTGGTGATTCCTTTCAGGATGCTCCCCTCTCAAGAAATTGATAGGCGATCGCCTTCAGCAACCCTTTAACAGATAGATAATTCAGGCGATCGCCTAGAAATCACGAATCACATTAATAGCGATCACTTTTAGCAAACCTATAGAAAATATATCGTTGAAGCGTTGAAGCGTTGAAGCGATCGCACTTGACTTAAAGTAGAAATCTGCGGTATTTTGTCTTCAATAGAGTAATTAAACTGCAATTGCGTTATAACCTTATATTATGCCGCAGTCCTTTAGTGGTAGCAGCCAGAAGATTGTCGGCGAAAACTTCAGTGCTAAAATTTGCTTGACGGTCGGTTAATATAAAATCATTTCATGCTTACTCAATCCACACTAGAAACGACCAGATTGATCCTGCGCCCCTTATCCCTTGCAGATGTGCGGTCAATCCAATGTGTGGCGACTCGTCGTGAAGTTGCCGATACTATGATTTCCATCCCCCACCCATATCCTGATGGTGAGGCGGAGCAATATCTACGAAGACAAATTGCAGAGTTTGAGACAGGTCATTTAGTTTCATTTGCAATTGAGCGCAAATCTGACAAAGCATTTTGCGGAGTTATCGAGATTCGAGATATTGAGAGAGAGCATTCTCAAGCTGAATTGAGTTTTTGGTTAGCAGTTGAGGTGTGGGGACAAGGATATATGAGCGAGGCATTAAAACCTATGCTTCGCTTTGGATTTGAAGATTTAGATCTCAATAGACTCTATGCCTATCACATGACTAGAAATCCAGGCTCAGGCAAAGTATTGCAGAAAAATGGGTTTGTACAAGAAGGGTTGCTGCATCAGCGAGTACGAAAATGGGGAGTGTTTGAGGATGTAAAATTATGGGCAATTTTGCGGAGAGATTGGCATAGCGAAACGGCATAACAACCCGGTTGGAGCGGACTTTCGCAGTTCGTCGGTGGTGTAGCAGAGGTTGTTGACAGCCGCTCAACCGGAACG
Source organism: Pseudanabaena sp. UWO311 (assembly GCF_006937785.1). Lineage (GTDB taxonomy): Bacteria > Cyanobacteriota > Cyanobacteriia > Pseudanabaenales > Pseudanabaenaceae > Pseudanabaena. Next base: position 2,393 of record NZ_SJEE01000002.1, on the reverse strand, counting down.
CTAGCCTGCAAAATATCGGTGGGGAGTAACTGCAAGTTCGCCTGTTGGGATTCAGAGTCAAATATACTTTTTGAGCCAATTGAATAATTTCTCATGACATAAGGCAAGTGCTCCAATCTGACAATGTTCAGCTGCACCATCTTCTGCCGAAAATAGCAGATAGTCCTTTGAGCAAGTGAGCCTGTCAAACAGTTTTTGCCCCTGATTCGGTAAAAGGCTGTCTTCAGCACCATCGATGACCAAAGTTGGACAGGTGACTTGATTTGCGATGTCTTCTAGTGTGAATTGTCTCAATTTAGCAACTGTTTCAGCCGCAGAAGTTGTCCCCATGACGTAAAAGCCGTGTCCTAGCCTTGCCTTTGCTCCGGGGACAGATTCCATAACGTTACCAACAATGAAATCGATCGCTGTATCATCACTATTAGCAATTTTTGATCGCAAATCTGGTGGAAATAATTCAAGAAAGGACTCATACATATCAAACATTCCACCATGAAAAATGCAAGCAGAAAATCGATGGTCATAGGCAGCGGCTCTTATTGCCAATAATCCGCCAAAGCTTTGACCAAACAGAATTAATGATTGAGCATCAACATCGCAACGAGCCTGAAGATAATCCACAACAGGTGCAAGGACATTCTCCCAGTCAGGGCGAAAGGACAAACCTTGTTGACGAATCACAGCACCTTGTCCTGGCCCCGCAAAAGTCAGGCAATGATATCCCTGCATGACTGCTGCTGCTGCTCCAAAGAAGTGTAACTCTTCGAGGGTTGAGTCGAAGCCGGGGAAAAAGATAATTGTAGGGCGAGGTTGAGTGTCTAGTGTGCAGCGATAGAAATAACCCGGTAGCGTCGTTTTTTCATAGGTAATCTCAACAGGTTCGATGGGAAGTTCAGAGAGTTTTGCAGCGTTGCGGAAACAAGACTCACTCTGTCTCCAAGTTTCTAAAATGCGCGGATCGCTCGGATTACTATGGAGAAAGAATTCTGCATTTCGATAGTAATTACTCGCTCGTAAATAGGCTTGACGGGCACTAATGGCGTTTCCGTTGTTCATACTTTCGTCAGCATGGTGTCTTAAGCGATCGCTTGTCTTACGCCACTCCGCGTACCACTGTTCATAGTTGCCATCTTCAATCCGGGATGCTGTTGCTAGACATTCACCAATATCAGCCCCACCGTATACGGTATGCCCCATTGTCCGAAGGAGGTTATACGAAAAATTTGGATCTTGAAAAATCATAAGTTTGTCTGAGTACGAAGAGTTGCAAGCAAGATGACCTGATAAAATACGAGCAATGAATCAGATTTTACGGGCAATGGCTCTAGTTCGACAACTCGCATTTCATTGAGTGATTCAAATGCTACGTAAGATCCTCACAAATCCCCGCAAACTCCCGCGACAAGATCGCTCTAAAGTAACCGTCGAGGCAATTTTGACTGCGACGACTCACATTCTGACCGAAGAGGGCTACGACAAAGCCAATACTAATCGAATTGCAGAGGTTGCGGGTGTGAGTGTTGGCTCGCTCTACCAATACTTTCCGAATAAGGAATCTTTGATTGCTGTGCTGGCTGAGCATCACGCAGATGAAATGGTTCAGTTGGTTGAATCGCATTTGAAGAATTTGTCCAATGCGCCGATACAAGAGGTTTTGCATGGATTAGTGAAAGCTGTAATCTTAGCTCACGCGGTTAACCCAGCGCTCCATAAAGTGCTCAATGAGCAAGTTCCTCGTAGCGATCTGATGCGGCAATCTGCTGAAGCAAAAATGGCGGCAATCTTACATTCTTATTTGGAAAAACGGTGCGACCAGCTTCAATCGCAAAACCTAAATTTGGTGGTGTTTATCGTAGGACGGACGGTTGAGGCTCTGACCCATGCAGCAGTTATTGAGCATCCAGAGTTACTAAGTAGCGGGCAGTTAGAACGAGAAATCACTAAGCTATTGTCGTCTTACTTGGTAAAACCTTGAGCATTCTAACAACGCAGTGGAGGGGAAGGACAAGAAATTCTGCGCTTCGTTTTGATGTTTGTCTGCCGCCGCTCACTTTAGCCGTTATGCCAAACCGAATGCGCCCGTTGAGATTGTCTATTTCTAGCCGAGATTAGACAAGCAAAAATGGTTGCCTTCGTTGATGAGTCCCGAAAAGTTATTAGCGATCGCAAAGATAAATAATAGTTAAGCGATCGTCTTTAGGAGATAGATTGTTGAGACGATCGCCTAGAAATCACGCCTCACAGTAATAGCGATCGCCGATAGCTTAGGAATGAAAAATAAATAACTTATGCATTTCAGTTATTTTGAGGAATAGCTCTATAATTCCATTTAGGAAGATATTCATCAAAAATGATAGGTAGATTTTCCTTGAAACCATCAGCGACTTCTCTAC
>NZ_SJEE01000019.1 GCF_006937785.1 Pseudanabaena sp. UWO311 | reverse complement strand
AGCGCCGCCAATCCTTATAGATTATTAAAGCTATTTGAGAGAGCGAGAAAATGCTCGAAAGTATAGCGATCGCCAAAATTCTTTCAGCGGATAAGCAATAAATGTAATCGGATTAATCGTAACGATAATATCGCGGAGACCAAGGTTCGCTAAAGCGACGATCGCCCAAGCCACAAAATCTGCCGACATTACCCCATAGGGATTAAGATCACTTTTGAATGGGCCTAAAATTAGCTTGCGAATTTTGCAAGGAGCATCAAGGCGGCGTAAGGTCACCAAATCACCGATCGCGCGTTTTGATAGTTCATACAAAGGGCTGAAGGCAGGATTGACTTCAGCTTCGGAAGTATTTACCCAAATCTCCTTAGCGGTAATTGCTTGAGCATCAGTTACAGTTTCTAAGAATAAATCGATCCAACGGAAAACAGAAAAGGTATTGACTTCGTAGGATTTATAAATTGATATAGAATCTCTTGCGCCTAAAACATTTACACCATGATTAAGAATGAGAATATCGACTTTTTGTAAGCGATCGCGTAGTTCTGTTTCATGCCCTAGTTGCCAAGTCAAAACTTCTACTGCTTGATTGGACTGATTATCGCTGTCTGCAATTTGAAACTTAGGGTTAGGCGAAGTTGTTAGTGCAATGATCCTTGCCCCTTGCTTAGAAAGCTCTGTGGCTAATGCTCTGCCCATTGTGCCTGAAGCGCCTGTAATTGCAATACTTTTATCTTTAAATGACAAGGCTAAATCCAAAACCCTACCCAACAAGTGTAACCGCAATTTTATATAAAATCATATAACATGTTCTTAGTAGTCAAAACCTTTAACAAAGTGGGCTAAAAGTAGATTTTGCAACAGTTCCCATTTGATTTTAATGATTTACCAACGCCTGCCTATTTGGTGGGTGGATGGGTGCGCGATCGCATATTAAATCGTCAAGGTAAATATCTCGATCTAGATTTTGTATTGCCAGAGAAAACAGTTGAAATAGCTAATGCGATCGCCCGTAAGTATAGAGCGGGATTTGTGGTTTTAGATTCAGAGCGTCAAATTGCGCGGGTTGTTTTTAAAAATGGAACGGCAGATTTTGCTCAGCAAATGGGGCATAGTTTAGAAGCAGATCTGGGTCGGCGCGATTTTTGTATGAATGCGATCGCTTTAGAATGTCATCGATTAATTGGTGATTGGTCATTGGGGATTGGTGATGGGTTGTCAGCAGGCGAAGATTTTATTGATCCTTTTGATGGAATTGGAGATATACAAGCTAAGCGAATTAGGATGGTAGCTCCTGAAAATTTGGCGGACGATCCTTTGCGGATTTTGCGGGGATATCGACAGGCGGCTCAGTTAGGCTTTGAAATTGAAAGTTTAACTCGACAGGTTTTGATTAAATTTGCGCCAAAGTTAAAATCTATGGCTGCCGAAAGGGTTCTGACAGAACTGAGCTATTTGCTGTCAATCGGGAATGGCAGCCAAGGAATGATGGCTGCGATCGGCGATCGCATTTTAGAGGATTGGTTGCCAAGCCAACATTTGAATCTAGAACGATTTGCCAAAATTGAGAATGTGATTTCGAGCTTAATAGCCAAATTCCCAAATCTAGAATCATTTTTTAACAAGCATTTGTCAGGCGATCGCTATACTCTGGTGATTATCAAATTAGCTGCATTGACCAATAGTGCGACAGCCTTGGAATCGCTGGGACTAAGCCGCGCTGAGCAACGTTGGCTCGTCGGGATTCTGCGTTATCTGCCTCAATTCATCAAGCTTTTAGATCAAGCTTCACTCAAAGAGCAATATAAATTTTTTCAGTCTACTTTAGAATTTTTTCCTGCGATCGCAGCGCTGGCTATGGCTAGTGACAGTGAACTAGATGCGATCGCACCTTGGTTGGAGCGCTGGCTCAATCCTCAAGATGCGATCGCCTATCCTGTTGCATTAATTACTGGCGATGATTTGCGAAAAGAATTGGGAATTGCGCCTAGTCCTAAAATTGGCGAACTATTAGAGAATGTGAAAATCGCTCAAGTCGAAGGCAAGATTTCATCAAAACAAGAAGCGATCGAGTTTGTGGAAGCCCTGCACTCAAGTGCGGGCTAAAAGCTAAAACCCGTTGAAACGGGTTACGGAAAAGTATTCTTCAGTCCACTGAAGTGGACTTGAGCTTTTAGCCCGCACTTGAGTGCAGGGCTATTGTCTCACCAATTCAGAACCGTTTATAGATTTACGAACATGAATCTGAGTAGGTAATCTCTCGGCTAACGATTGAATATGTGTAATTACACCGATGAGACGATCCTGTTGGCGCAAGGATTCGAGGATTTGGGTGACAGATTCAAGTGTTTCGCTATCGAGTGTGCCAAAGCCTTCATCTAAGAAGAGACTGCCTAGCTCTATTCCCATTGACAATTTTTCTGATAAAGCTAGTGCCATTGAGAGCGAAGCAGCAAAGGTTTCGCCACCTGAGAGAGTGCGAATACGCCGTTTCTCGCCTCCGTTCCAGTTGTCAGACACCCAATAGTCACCACTTTCGATTTGAAGAATATAACGATCTTCAGAAAGCTGTTGCAATAGAACTGAGGCACGGTTAGCAAGTTCTTGTTGCAGACTATCAAGGATATATTCTTGGAACTTGTTGGATTGCAGATCTTGGGAGAGTGTGTGGTAAGTTTGCTCTTGAGCCTGTAAAGTAACTTTACGTTCTTCTAAATCTTGTGATTCCTGTCGCCTTTGCTGTGCTTGTTCTAGCCATGCCTTGATCGAAGCACGGGTTTCACTAGCTAGTTGGAGCTCCTGTTCTGTTTGTTGTAAATCTGCGCGAAGATTTGCGATCGCAATTTCATCAGTATGTTGATCTGCGATCGCCTCCGCAAACATTTGCCGACGAGTAGTTAAGTCCTGTTCTTGGCGCTGATAGGTGTCGATTTCTTTTTGCCATGACTCCATTTGCGATCGCGTAGTTTGAGCAGTCAGAAATTCTGATTCAGTAAAGTTGATAGATTGTAGTTCATTGAGCCAGTTTGTCTCTTGTTGAGTGCATTCAGCAATTGCGATATTATGATTATCTTGAGCTTTTGTGGCAGCTTCTTCTCGTTTCACAAAGGTTTCACGAGCTTTTTGGTAGGATTTTTCGATAGATTGGAGGCGATCGCTTAGTTCAGATTTTGCTTGCAAGATACTTTGACGCAATGATTCATAACTTTTGCCTGCGGTAATTTCTTGCAAACGTTGTGATACTTCTTGTAGCTGGGATTGACGGAGGACTTTCTCTTGTTCGGCTTTTTGAAATTCTGTTTGGGCTAATTGTAGGTTTTCTTGATTAAGGTTTAGCTTGCTTTCAGTATTTTGACAAGCGATCGCAATTTCTTTTTGCTCGTTAATCAGTTTTTGATAGGCTAATTCTTGTCTCTCTAATTCTTGGCGATCGCGAAGAATCTCTGCGGCTGTCCATTCAGTTTGGAGAATGTGATCGATCTGTTCTTGGAACTTTGCCACCTCTGTTTCTAATTCTGTAATTTCCTGAGTTTGGGTTTGCAATTGAATCTGCGAAGACTCTAAATTCGCCTCAAGTTTTGCCTTGTCTTCACGCAGTTTTGCTAACTGTCTCTCGTTGGCATCGCGCTGTTTCTTGAGAGTATCTGTATCGATTAGTTCTATTTTGAGAAGCTCTGGCAATCCCCCTATAACATAAAGATTATTGCAAACTGGGCAGTTGTCACCATCATGAAGCTCAGCACGCAAAGCATTAACATGGCTACTTTGTAAGGCTTGTAAATTTGAATCTTCTGCATTATTTAGGGTGATACTTGCGATTTGAAATTCATTTCCTGCCTTCGCGATCACTTGTTTAGATTTGTCTAATTGCAGTGTGAGGTTACTGCTTTCCGTTTGTAATTGTGTAGATTTTTGCTTTAGCTTCACAAGCCCATCTTGCAACATTTGCTGTTGAGCAAGCGGCTCGGCAACTTGGCGCAGACTTTCGAGACGCTGAGGATCGTTATGGGAATTAGCGATCGCAGTTGCAATTTTTTGTAATTGCTGAGTTGCATTTTGCAATTCTAGTTCAGCTTGTTTTGTTGCTTTTGTTGCTTTTTCAAGCTGCTGCGATCGCTCTAGAGTATTCTTGTTAGCACGTTCTAGCTCGGCAACGCATTGCTGTTGTTGCGTATGCAGAGCTTCCGCTAGAGCAAGGCTACGCTCTTGAGATTCTATATGGCTTTGAGCTTCAATTTGGTCGGTGCGAGATTGTTCCAAAATTTGTTGTTGCTTTTCAAGATCAAACTTAGCTATTTCTAACTGTTTATTTGCCCTTGTCAGATCGGCGATCGCATTTTCTACGCGCTTGCGAGTAGTTTGCAAAATTGTCCAAGTTCCTACAATCGAGTTAGCTAACTGAGCATTACGAAATTGAACTTCTAAGGCTTGGATCTTTGGCGCATCTTGCTGAAGCTGCTCTAATTTTACTGAAAGTTGGCTATATTGCTGAATTTGAGCAAACAATCTTTCTTCGGCTTCTAATAGCTTGCGGCTATTTTTCGATTTGATATCCAATTCAGGAATTGCAACTTCAAGATTTTCTAATTCTGTTTGTTGAGCATTCACCTCTTCAATAGTTGGCGCTTGCATCCCTTCAAGGACTTTATCTAAACCTTCTCGCTCAGCTTTAAAACGACTAGTGCGATCGCTTGCTTCCTTTCTCATTAGCTCGAATATTTGAAATCCTGCCAATTGCCGCAAAATCTCGCGACGTTTGCCAGCTTCACCTTTGAGGAATTCATCAAACTGTCCTTGCGGCAAAATGATTACACGGGTAAAGGTCTCGAAATCCATGCCAATGATTTCTTCCACCTTTTGCGTGGCACATCTTTCCCATTCTTCTCCTACTAATTCATCTAGCAGAAAGTTCTTTATATCAGTTTTGCCTCGATTGCGCCATGTTCGCACCACTCTATATTCAGTCTGCCGCATCACAAACCGAAATTCTACTTTTAATTGTGTTGCACCTTGGCTAACTAATTCTCTCGATGAATTGGGCTTTTGAGCTACCTTGTCATAGAGTGCAAAAGTAATTGCATCCAATAGCGAAGTTTTCCCCGCCCCCGTAGCGCCCGTAATCGCAAACAAATCAAGGCTAGAAAAATCTAACGTTTGACGAGTGCGAAAACTAGTAAATCCTTCGACAGTTAATTCTATGGGACGCATGATGTTTGGGTGAATTATGTTAAATCAATAAAGCGGCGCGAAGCGCCGCCTTCATTTATTTGGGTTTTATGTCCTAAGCAAAACTTTCATTGCTATAGCAATCAGTTAACAGTAATAATTAAAAAACCAACCCAGTAATCTTTTTGGGATCTCAAAATGGCGTTGCCATTTTGAGAATTGGGATGACAGCAATTAGCGATCGCCTCGCATTAACAATAACTGAACAAGTTGAAGTGCAGCATAAATTGCAGTCGCCACATATGTCCATGCAGCGGCGTTAAGCACCTTCCGAGCACCGATATTTTCACTACCTTGGAGAATGCCTAGCTCATCAATTAGCTTCAAAGCACGGCTAGAAGCATCAAACTCAACGGGCAAAGTAACAATGTGAAATAGGATTGCGGCAGCAAATAAAGCAATGCCAATATTGATAAAAGCAACACTCAAACTGCCTAGCGAAGTCAGAAATAGTCCTGCCATCACCATCAAGGGTCCAAAGTTTGCTCCGATATTTGCCACTGGCACAAGAGATGCGCGGATATTCATAAATTGATAACCGCGTACATCTTGCAAAACGTGACCACATTCATGAGCTGCGATCGCGGCAGCAGCTAGTGATGATGATGCATAGACTGATTCTGATAAGCGCACTGCCTTCGCAGAAGGATCGTAGTGATCAGTCAGTTCTCCTGCCACTTGCTCTACAGTCACATCATAAATACCCATGCGTTGCAGGATGGTTTGAGCAACCTGTGCACCTGTCATTCCAAGGCTTGATCGCATGTCTGCATATTTTTCGTAAGTTGCTTTGACTCGCTGCTGCGCCCAAAACATCAAGATCATCCCTGGGATCAGGATCAAATAGGATGGGTGAAAAAACATTTACTTTTCTCCTTTAGACATTTCTATTTATGATTATGCCCTTGTCGCTATGGTCTCTGGCGGTAGTGAAAACACTACTGATCCAAAATTCAGTTTTGCATTATGTGCAGATAGACGTAAGCGGCGCATCACACTAACTTAGTTTTGACAGAGCATTGATTAACTTTTGATTTTCATGTTCCAAACGCACTGCCACACGAAAATAGCGATCGCCTAATTCAGGAAAACTCAAACAGTCGCGAATGAGGATCTTGTCATCTTGCAATAGTTCCTTTTGCAAAAGAGAACCCGCAACTTCAGTTTTCACTAATAGATAATTGGCAACATTTGGCAAGGGATTTAAACCAGTTATTTGCGATAAACCTGTAAATAGTTGCGATCTTGCTTCCGCAAGCCAAGTCCAAGTTTGTTGTTGAAATTCCTGATCTTCAAGTACCGCAATTCCTGCTGCTACTGCCAAAGCATTTACACACCAAGGATCGCGCCATGCTTGCCAACGCTGTAAACGATCAGGATGGGCGATCGCATAGCCAAGTCGTAAACCTGGCAAGCTATAAAATTTAGTCAGCGATCGTAAAATCACTAAATTAGGATGTAATGGGACTAAATCAATTAAACTTTGCTGCTGCTCTGGTGATAGAAAGTCCATAAATGCTTCATCAATTACAACTAGGGCAAATTGTTCTAGATAAGGCAAAAGACTATCCCTAGAAAATAGATAACCTGTAGGATTATGGGGATTATTGATTAATATTCCTTTTGTATGAGAATTGATAATTTGGGGGGATTCTATCTTCAACTTTAAATCCTGATTGTCAAGTAGAAATGGATGCTTTTCTACTTGACAATCAAAAGTTTTGAGAGCGCGATAATAGTCAGTGAAAGCTGGCGTAAATAGAACTGTTGCCGACAGTTGCGAAAGATCTCGTCCCACCCATGTTAATAACTCGGCAACCCCATTACCTGCCAAAATCCATTCTGGCGATAACTGGTGAAACTTTCCTAAAGCTTGCCTGAGTAATGTGTATTCGGGATCAGGATAATGATTTAGCTCAGTTAAGTGAGATTGAATCGCCTCGATCGCAGATTGAGGGGGGCCAAGAGGATTAATACTTGCCGAAAAATCTAAAATTTGCTCCTGCCCAATACCAGCAAGACTCGCCGCCCATAGACGATTTCCCCCATGTGTTGGACGTGCGCGATCAGTTACTTGCATAGATTTTATATTAGTTGATTTGAATTCATTATTAATTTACGCTCCTTATCCCCACAACTTACAGGAATACAGGTTAAGCTAGGATTAATCATCGCTTCTTACGTCACAATCTATGCTACGAATTGTCACCCAGAGAACTGAAGCAGAATCCGAAATTAAGCGGATTTGCGATCGCATCTATGACGATCAGATGATCCATAAAGAAGCCACCGTCACAGAAATCATTCAAACGATCAGGCGCAAAGGCGATAGCGCCCTTTTGCATTACACCTCAGAGTTTGACGGACAAGACTTTACGGCGGCTGAACTGCGTGTAAGTGGATCAGAACTTGATGCTGCTTATCAGCAAGTCAAAGGCGGGTTGCTGAAAGCAATCGAATTAGCGCATCAGCGTATCGAAGAATTTCACAAAATGCGTGTACCACAAAGCTGGGTGCACTTTGGCGATAAAGACGTAGTGTTGGGCAAGCGCTATACACCTGTTGACTCGGCTGGTATTTATATTCCTGGGGGAAAAGCAGCCTATCCAAGTACTGTTTTGATGAATGCCGTTCCTGCAAGAGTAGCAGGGGTGAAAAAGATTGTGATGGTTACACCACCAGGGCAGGAACGCACGATCAATCCTGCTATTTTAGTGGCAGCTCAGGTGGCGGGTGTCGAAGAGATTTATCGCGTGGGTGGAGCGCAGGCGATCGCGGCTTTGGCTTATGGGACTGAGACCATCCCCAAAGTCGATATGATCACTGGGCCAGGGAATATCTATGTCACTCTTGCCAAGAAACAGGTATTTGGCAGGGTGGGGATCGACTCGATCGCAGGACCTTCTGAAGTTTTGATCATTGCTGATGCTAGTGCTAATCCTACTTATGTAGCTGCTGATATGCTAGCCCAAGCCGAGCATGACCAGATGGCAGCTTCGATCCTAATTACCAATGATTCCCGCCTTGCTAATCGTGTTAGCGAAGAAGTGAATCGCATGTTAGAAAGTCATCCGCGTCGCTTGATGACAGAGAAGGCAATCGCTCATTATGGCTTAATCGTTGTCGTCGATAGTCTCAAAACTGCCGCTGAGCTATCCAATCAATTTGCGCCCGAACATCTAGAACTCGAAGTTGAAGAGCCTTGGCAGCTAGTTGATCAAATCCGTCACGCGGGAGCAATTTTCATCGGACATGCTACACCTGAGGCCGTGGGTGACTATCTAGCGGGACCAAATCATACTTTACCAACCTGTGGTGGTGCGCGTTATTCATCGGCACTGGGGGTCGAGACTTTCCTCAAGCATTCTAGTTTGATTCAGTACAGTCCTGAAGCCTTAAAGGAAGTATCGGGTGCGATCGCCCTACTCACCGAAGCTGAAGGCTTACCATCCCACGGTGATTCGGTAAGATTACGCCTACAAGATCTTTAGTAACTATGGTTATTGCTAATTCTGCGGCAACATTAACTATTCTCGAAAACGGCGATCGTTTGAATCGTGTTGAATTTGAGCGCCGCTATACAGCCTCAAACATCAAAAAAGCAGAACTAATCGAAGGACTTGTTTACGTGGCATCTCCCCTACGTTTTACTCCCCATGCAGAACCACATGATCGAATCATTGGTTGGTTGATTGCATACCAAGCAATGATGACTGGATTAAAAGTTGGTATAGTGCCGACAGTTCGGCTTGATGCTGATAATGAACCGCAACCAGATGCAGTTCTATTTCGGCTAGGCGGTAATGCTCAAGTCGATGAAGATGGCTATATTACAGGTTCACCTGAATTAATTGTCGAAATTGCCGCGAGTACTGTTTCCTATGATTTACACGCTAAAAAACGTTCCTATGAACGTAATGGGGTAAAGGAATACATTGTTTGGCGAACATTGGATCAACAAATTGATTGGTTTATTTTAGAAAATTGTCAATATGTGGAGTTAACTCCCGATGCCGCAGGAATTATGCATAGTCGCGAATTTGAGGGATTAAGGCTCAACGTAACCGCAATCCTAAATGGTGATATGTCAGCAGTACTCAAAATATTGCAATAAAAAGAACCTCCCTACGGGAGGTTCTTTTTTTAAAAGCCCATTACTTTTGCAACACTCGTAATATCTGGCGCTATGCCTTTGTGTAATTTAGATTCGGCACAGGCGATCGCAGTGTCAGGATCTTTAATGCCATTACCAGTTAAGACACAGACTATCGTTGCTCCTGAAGGAATTTGATCGCTGACTTTCAGCAACCCAGCCACCGAAGCCGCACTTGCAGGCTCACAGAATACACCCTCTTCACCTGCTAAGAACTTATAGGCTGACAAAATCTCGACATCAGTGACACTATTAAAAGCCCCATCGCTTTCTTCTCTTACCCTGAGAGCCTTTGCCCAGTTGGCAGGATTACCAATTCTGATCGCAGTAGCGATCGTTTCGGGCTGATCAAAAATTTTGCCCGTTACTAATGGTGCGGAACCAGCCGCTTGAAAACCCATCATGCGAGGCAGCTTCGTAGACTTCCCTAATGCATGGTACTGCGAAAATCCCATCCAATAGGCGGTGATATTTCCTGCATTTCCCATGGGAATACAGAGCCAATCAGGAGCGTCACCGATCGCTTCCACCAGTTCAAAGGCAGCCGTTTTTTGCCCCTCTAGACGATAAGGATTGACAGAATTAACTAGGGTAATCGGGAATTTCTCAGACATTTCCCGCACGATTTCTAAGGCTTGATCAAAGTTTCCATCGATCGCAATTACTTCCGCCCCATAAATTAATGCTTGACTCAATTTACCAAGGGCAATTTTGCCGTCAGGAATTAATACAAATGCTTTTAGACCACCACGCTTAGCGTAGGCTGCCGCCGCCGCCGATGTATTACCTGTACTGGCACAAATTACTGCCGCCGAGCCCGCCTCTTTGGCTTTAGAAATCGCCATGGTCATGCCACGATCTTTAAAGCTGCCAGTAGGGTTAAGCCCGTCATATTTGAGTAAGACTTTGATATTGCGTCCGAGCCTCTGGCTCAGAGCGATCGCAGGAATTAGGGGAGTATTGCCTTCATGCAAAGTTACGATCGGGGTCTGGTCTGTAACTGGCAAATAATCCGCATAGCGACATATCAGTCCGGGCCAACCATGAGGAACTGTAGAGGCAGGGTAAAGATCGAGACGAGTATCAATCACGCTTTCTTAGTGTCTACAAAAATTTATAATTTATTAAACCTAGTTTAGCCCCTGTTTAACCTTTAGTTGAAGCGATCGCCAAAATATCGATTTAGTAAGCTCTCAACCTGTGACGACTTAACATAGCTATGGTGAGCCTTATTTGGCATGATTACCAAATTAGGTGCTTGTTTGCATCGCTTCTGGCATCCAGTTTTTTGGATTTGGACGCGATTACTTAAGCCGCGATCGCGTAATTCTTCTTCCAAACGCTGATAAATTTCTTTGCCACCACTTTGCCAACAGTCTGATTTGTGGCAAATCAAAATACAAGCTAAATTCTTCTTTTTCTTCAATTTTACTGAGCCATAAGTGTCTTAGACCCAAAACCTATTCCGCTCGCGCAGCGGGCGTAATAGGCTTTGGGTTTGTATATTTAATTTTGTTTAGCTACTTATAGTAATCCTAAATAGTTTGTGGGATTGTTCACCAAAGGTGAACAATCCCACAAACCCCAAATTATGGTTGTAGATACTTTTTAAAGAAGTCGAGAGTGTATCCAATTTCCAAAACTTGGTTGCTACGCTTGCTAGAGCCGTGACCTTCATCGGGGAAAATGACCAATTGCGAGGGAATTTTTTTCTGCTCTAGAATTTTTTGAATTTGGATTGCTTCGCCAACAGGAACACGCGGATCGTTAGCACCTTGGATAATTAGTAAAGGAGCTTTGATGCGATCGCTATAGGTCAAAGGTGATAACTCAATTAGAGCATCACGATCCTTGACAGGATCGCCATATTCACTGATGCGGAGAATGCGACGATAGGGTGCAGTGTTATTTAAAAAAGTAACTAGATTGCTAATCCCCACAATGGATACACCTGCATCATAACTACCTGCAAATTTGGACATCCCGATCAGAGCCGAATAGCCGCCATAGCTGCCGCCAACAATACCGATTTTGGGCGTGATTCCGTTAATTTGCCAATTTTTGCGGATGTAAATCGATGCATCTTCGATGTCGGTAATTACTTTCAGGCGATCGCGTCCATTGTCAGCATTGAGCCAAGTTTTGCCATATCCTTCGCTACCGCGCACATTTGGTTCTACAAATATAAATCCTGCATTCACGAATAACTGCGCGTAACGATTAAATCCTGGAGTACTCTGTGCTTCTGGTCCTCCATGAAAATGCACGATGACTGGACATGGCTTTTCGAGTGGATTTTGAGCAGTGTTTTCACATTGAGGCGAGCTATACACAAACATCGGAATCGATACGCCGTCTCTTGTTGTGTATTTCTCAAGCTTAGCTGCGGCAAACTTACTAGTATCGATTTCGGGAGTACTAGGCAATACCCATTGGGTGAGTTTCTGGGTTTGCCAATCGTAAACATAGCTAAGGCGAGGCGCTTTGGCAGTTTCGACACCAATGGTTGTAAAGCGTCCATTTCGAGTTGTAGAACCTGTATAAACTTGATCGGCGTTGGTAAAATCAGGTAACTTAATTTCCTCGAAGGTATCGGCTGCGATCGCCTTAAGTCTTGTGTAACCACCATCATTAATTGAGTAGAGAATCCGCTGACGCTGGTCATCAATCTCAAAGTTAGACACATCCGCTTTTAACTCTGGAGTAATCGGTGTGAATTTCTTGTCTTTGTAACAATATAGGCGACGAAATTCACTAAATTTTGGTGTTAATACGAGGTATTCATCAGCTTTTACGCCGTAGCTAATACTGTATTCTTGCTGCTCATTCTGACCAATCAGAGGAGTGGTTTGCCTAGTTTTGACATCGTATTCGTAATATTCTTGCGATTGGCTACCTGTGGCTTTGGCAAAGAGAAACTTTTCGCGATCGCCTGTTTTTGGGTTTACATATACATCAGCAATCCACCAAATACCATCACCACCAGAAATTTGCACTTTCTTTTTGGTTTGCAAATCATAGCGATAGATCACAACAGAGTCTGGTTTGATATCGTTAGCACTAAAATAAATCGTGCGAGAGTCATTTCCCACATATTGCAGTGAAGTTCGCACACCTGCTTGCTGCTGAATTAGTTCTAATTCTCCGCCCTTAGTCGATTGTAAATATAGCCCTGGATTTTCTTCGCCTTGGCGATCGCGTGACAGGATTAAATATTTTCCATCTGGAGTCATGCCTGAAATGGTTGTAGCATCTTGTCCGCCTGTCACCTGTACAGGAAATTTTTGCGCTCCATCCAGTCGCCATACCTGCACAGTTCCCGTAATTCCCCATGTAAAGAACATCCGCTTCCCATCGGGTGTCGCCATGCCCAACCCTGGCGATCGCACATCCAAGATTGATTCAATTGGTCTCGTCACCGTTGGCGGTAATGGCGTAGGCGCATAGCGTTTGAGGATTGCAGGGTCGAGGCTCTCTTTACCTAGCCCTGTATATTGAGCCACCGCAGGTGAAGTTGAGAATGCAAAGCTAGCAAGAATAATTGGAAAAATTAGCGATCGCTTATTCATATTGGGATTTAACGGCTCTGATTTTTATACTACGCTACATTATTCATCAACAACCCCTAAGTAATTAGCTCAGCAATACCAAAGAACAAAATGCTGGAGCCATTTTGTTCTTTGGTATTGCTTTCTTGATTAATCGATCGCTTGAAATTGTAATTCCAAATCAAATATTTGAGAAAAGGTTTGCGCGATCACAATTTTTACCTCTTCAATACTCACATCAGATACAAACTGATTTAGATTACAAACATGGCAATCTGTGATTCCGCAGGGAACAATGCACTCAAAACCTGATAAGTCCATATTTACGTTTAAAGCGAAGCCATGCATGGTTATCCATTGACTAACTTTGATTCCGATTTGAGCAATTTTTTGGCTTTGCCCAGATTGATTGATCCAAACGCCAGTTAAGCCTTGAATACGTTTTGAAGGTACATCAAATTTAGCTAGAACTTGAATAATAACCTCTTCGAGTTGTCGCAAGTACCAATGTAAATCATGTTGATGATAGTCAAGATTTAAAATTGGATAAGCAACCAACTGCCCGATCGCATGATGGGTAACTTCCCCGCCCCGCTCGATACGATGACATTCGATATTAGGATCTTCGGGACTAAATTTCAAAAACTCTAAGCTCGAACCTTGTCCCAACGTATAAACGGCGGGATGCTCGATTATTAATAGCACATCAGGTAAGTCTTTCTCGTTTTTTCTAGCTTGTTTGCGCTCTTCAACCAATTGCTTTTGCCATTGCCATGCAGTGAGGTATGGGATCGGGCGATCGCTTTGATAAAGCAAACAAGTTCGAGGCATATCAAAATCCAGAATAAATACAGAAAAAGCACCATAAACTAGTTTATGGTGCTTTTTCTGTATTTATCTTAGAGCGCAAAGCGCTAACAATTAGAACGGAAGACTAGGAATACTAGGAATGTTTGGTATTGGTATTCCTGGGATCGAAATCGGAAAGTTTGCGCCTGGGAATAGTCCATTAAACACAGAACGAACTTTATCGATGCCTGGGATTTGGTTAGTAAAGCCCTCAAATAAATTCCCCTTGAGCAAACTTACAAACTCATTTTCAGTAAGCTGCTGAATTATTCCTAAAGCACCACCCTGATTAACTTCAACTTTTTCGCCAGCCTTCAGCACAACCTCATCAGGTTGCTGCGTAGGTGATATTGGCTTCTCAATTTGAAGTATGGGTTTGTCATTAGCAGGTTTACCATTTAATGGCTCAACAGGTTTTCCGTCTTGGGGTTTTGGAGTGTTTATTCGAGGTGTTGTCGTTGGAGGTGTCGTCGTTGGGGGGATCACCGACGGAGAAGGTCCAAACTGTTTAAACTTAGGTACGGTAGTTGGAGAAGTGACGTTAGGCTTTTGATTTGAAGGACTCGTTGGCTTTGGATCAGTGGGTTTTGTTCCCGTTGTGGGTTGATCCTCTTCATCAATTATTGGAGTTGCGTTACGCTTAACCACAACTTCGCCTTCTAACACTTTGACCTGTTGATTGCCTGACTCATCTACTTCTAGTAAATAAGTCGTGCCACGTACACCTGTCGTAATCGAAGATGAGCAGGCGTTAACTGCACCATTGATTAAAATTGTTCCTCGCTTGAGTCGAGCACATTGTCCAATACTTAGTACTGAATTAGCTGATAGTCTCGCAACTGCTCCAGTATTAAACAGTAGTGCTGTTCTAGAATTGCCTGTACGAACTTGCTGCTGTTGCCTTGCTACATCATTAACGGATGCTCGCTGATTTTGAATAAAGACTTGGTTGCCGTCTAGAATTTCCTGCACAGTCGCTTGAGTCGATTGGGCAGAAGCAGGAGCTAGCTGGGGAGCAGCTAAGGCAAAAATACATAACCCTGCAAAGAAAAAGGCAAGTCGTTTTTGACGATGCTGTCTAACAAGTTTTTGCGAAGATTTCTTGAAAAGATTCCATAAATACATATGTGATTGTTCTCCCTACTTGAGCATGAGAAAGGGTTTAATAAATTCAAGGCTGCGTCCCAATTTCCCGATCGCTAATCGCAAAGACAGTTACATTATGCAAAAGGTTTCATTACCATCTCAGATACTTCCCGACAAGGTAGCGATCGCTACGAACCAAGTGAGCTATCAAACTAAATTTCGCACACTTTTGATGGATATTTCTGTTGAGATCGCCAAAGGAAGTAAAACTGCGTTAATTGGCGCAACAGGATCTGGGAAAACGACATTTTTGCGTTTGCTCAATCGTTTAACCGATCCATCAGTGGGGACAATTACTCTCACTGGCAAAAATATTCAAGAAATTCCGATTCAAACTTTGCGGCGGCGAGTCTTGCTGGTTCCACAGGAGCCGAGCTTATTAGGAATGACTGTTGCTGAAGCGATCGCTTATCCTCTAACGTTGCAAAATTTTACACAGAGCGAAATTAATGCGAGATCGCAAAAATGGCTAGATAAATTGCAGCTTGATTCTAAACTGCTAAATCGATCAGAGCTAGAGTTATCACTTGGGCAAAGACAATGGGTCGCGATCGCCAGAGCCTTAGTAATGGAGCCAGAAATACTATTACTGGATGAGCCCACATCAGCTTTAGATCGTGGGTTATCGCATTTATTACTAGATGTTTTAACTGAGCTAACCCAATTACCTCAGCCCGTAACAGTGGTGATGATCAATCATCAACTTGATTTAGTCCAAACTTGGTGCGATCAGCTAATTTGTTTACATAAAGGTCAGCTAGTCCAAGATGAGATCGCTAGTCTTGTTAACTGGAGCGATATTGATAATTTGTTGAGACGTGATTCTACTTCCCCTGAAAACGATGAATTTTAAGACAAGGCGACACTTCGCGACATCTTTTCTTAAAATTTAGCCAATTTGATAAGTTTGATTTCTTCCTAACTCTTTCGCTCGATATAGCGCATAGTCGGCAGCCGTCAGCAACACCGAAGGGTGAGAATCGGTAACAGGAACCAAAGAAGTTACGCCCATACTTAGCGTTACAAGCTGGCTAACTGCTGAATCTTCATGGGGGATTGCTAACTCTTGAAGGCTCTGCCGAATAATCTCAGCAATTGCGATAGAGCCTTCTATGTCAGTATTCGGCAATACAATCACAAATTCCTCACCACCATAACGCGCTACCAAATCCGCAGGACGATGTACAGATTGCTTGATTAAAAGCGAAACTTTGCGGAGACAATCATCCCCAGCCACATGACCATAGGTGTCGTTATAGTTCTTAAAAAAATCAATGTCACACATGATCAAAGACAAGGGCAAACGCTCTCTTGCTAGTCTCTGCCACTCTTGATCTAAATATTCATCAAAGCAGCGGCGATTGGCAAGCTGAGTTAAACCATCTAAATTGACCAATCGCCCTAATTTTTCATTAGCTTCTTGAAGTAATGTTTCCGCAATAATCCGACTATTAATTTCTTGCTTCAGTCGTTCATTTTGTTCTTGTAGCTGTCTTTGTAATCTACGTAATGTAAGCTGATTCTCGACCCTTGCCAGTACTTCCGCAATTTGAAATGGCTTAGTAATATAGTCAACACCACCCACTGCAAATGCTTGTACTTTGTCTAAAACTTCGTCCCGCGCACTAATAAAAATTACGGGAATATCACGAGTGCGATCGCTAGATTTTAATTGTTCACAGACCTGAAACCCATTCATATTGGGCATATTAATATCTAAAACTACCAAGTCAGGCATCTCAGTCTGTGCTGTTGAAACTGCTTTTAAGCTATCACTTACACCAATTACTTGGTAACCCCTACGGGTCAACATAGTTATTAATAAATGTAAGTTAGGCTGCGTATCATCTATAACTAGGACATACTCTTTTTTAGGCAAGGCTTCAGGCAGTTGCATTTTCCTATCTTCAGACCGTTGTGAACGCAAGTATTAAAATTTATTGCTCTATAGTATGGGTTTTCAGAGCCTAATTACGTCATATCTCAAAGATATCTGAAGACCTGATTGTTTACTAGACTATTTGTCTATCTAGATTGTTTTAGCAGGTAAACTTTAGACTATGTGTATCTTAAAACATGTATTTGGCTGATCTTTATAGCTATCGCCACGTTAAACCCAAGGATAAAAGGCGGCGCTCTGCGCCATCTTTTATCCTTGGGTTTCTAGCAATTGCCATATCAGTTAAGATACAGAGTAGTGTTGATTGCTTTAGGCTTCATCATAAATTTTCTTAATCATTGTGTTAGCTAATGTCTAGTAGTGCATCTCAAAGAATCGATCTCTCAGGAAGTGCTTTGGGAATGGTCTCAACTATTAGTTTCCCTGCAATTGTGGGAACTGCTGACATGATGCTCAAATCGGCAACTGTGAGACTGGTCGGATATGAAAAAGTTGGTAATGGTTTTTGCACAGCGATCATACGCGGACAGATTACTGATGTCCGCATGGCAGTAGAGGCTGGCGCAGAAACTGCTAGAGAATTTGGGCAATTAGTCTCAACGATTGTGATTCCCCGCCCCTACCCTAATTTAGAGGCGATTTTGCCAATTAGTACCCGACTTAGTCAGTTAACCGATGGGCGATATAGCCGTCTGAGTAATCAGGCGATCGGGTTGCTAGAAACACGCGGATTCCCAGCGATGGTGGGAGCTGCTGATATGATGTTGAAATCAGCAGACGTGCATCTAGCAGGCTATGAAACGATCGGCGCAGGACTATGTACGGCAATTATTCGCGGTAACGTGGCGGATGTCGCAATCGCGATCGAAGCAGGGATGTATGAAGCCGAGCGCATTGGTGAGTTTCATACCTTGATGATTATTCCTCGTCCTCTTGACGATCTTGAAGAAACCCTACCGACATCAGAATATTGGATCGAATCACCAATACCTGTAAATATCCCGATGATTGCTTTACAAGAACAAGAAAGAGAATTAGTACAATTACCTAATCTAGAGATTGCCGAAGTGGAAACTATTTCGATTGGCGATCGCTAACCACTCGCAAAAACAAACTATCAGTTTCTCGCTATTTGTCTTGGTTGTGAATCCTTAAATTGAAAAATAGTGTAGTAAGAGAATTTGCAGCCTGAACTCCTTCTCTGTCAAGGGAATAAGCCCTGATTATATCGACTATTTAGATTTATCATGACGGCTTATATTGTCAAATGTACCGCCACTAGTTATCGTAGATATAAAGATAGAGTTGAATATATTAGTATTATTCAATTTCTCTGATTATTCAGATTTAGAATGGCTACACCAGTAGTAATAAATACTTAAATTGGTTGTTTTTTAAATAACTATCTAAGTAAATAATTGCAACAAGTCAAAGGATATCTGTAAATTAGCTGCGAAAAGCTACTTTCAAAAAAGTAGTTACAAAAGTGCGCCAAGCGTCATCTCATTTTTATTTTGTATTAAAAATTTGAAATTTGATGTTTCAAGCGAACCGATCGTAGCTAAGATCAATAGTTGCGCTCGTGCATCTACATCTTTTGATAGATACAACCGCGAGAACTTCAGTTTTTTAGAGAGTCGTAAGGATACTGGCTAAATTATGCCGATCGCTATTGGAATGATCGAGACTAGAGGCTTTCCCGCAATTGTAGAAGCGGCTGATGCCATGGTCAAAGCAGCTCGTGTTACCCTTGTGGGTTACGAGAAAATTGGTAGTGGACGAGTAACTGTCATCATCAGAGGTGATATCTCTGAGGTGAAAGCATCCATTGCTGCTGGTGTTGAAGGTGCAAATCGGGTTAATGGGGGCGAAGTTGTTTCGACTCACACCATTGCTCGACCACACGAAAACCTAGAATATGTACTACCTATTCGCTATACGCGAGAAGTAGAACAATTTGCTTTTTAGACTTGTTTTATTTGATTGCTTTTTCTGATTGTCTCAAAAAGACTTTCAAAAAAAAGTATCAAAAGACTAAATTTTCATTAATTTCATTATTTATTTTTCTAGGAGAACATGAATTATGGCAATCGCAGTTGGAATGATTGAAACCCTTGGTTTCCCTGCCGTTGTAGAAGCAGCAGATGCCATGGTAAAGGCAGCTCGCGTAACCTTAGTTGGATACGAGAAGATTGGTAGTGGTCGCGTTACCGTTATCGTTCGTGGCGATGTATCCGAAGTACAAGCTTCAGTAGCAGCAGGTACTGAGTCTGTCAAACGTGTAAACGGCGGACAAGTACTTTCTACACACATCATTGCTCGTCCTCACGAAAACCTTGAGTATGTTCTACCTATTCGCTACACCGAAGAAGTTGAACAGTTCCGTGACAATGTAAACTCCATCCGTCCTATGAACCGTCCATAGTTAGGGCTTAACTAGCGCGATCGCCTTTCGCTTTGCCTTTCACTTTTGGTTTAGTGTGTCGATTTAGTTTAGCGATTGACTTGTTAGCTTTCACATCTGTTCACGTACTTATAACAATATGCAAATCGCTAGGGTTTACGGTACGGTCGTCAGTACCTACAAAGAGTCCAATTTGTCTGGAACTAAGTTTCTGCTTTTGCAACTTGTTGATTTGCAAGGGCAGCTACTTCCAGATTATGAAGTTGCTACTGATACAGTTGGTGCTGGCGTAGATGAGTGGGTGCTATTCACCCGTGGTAGTGGCGCAAGACAAGTGCGAGACAGTGAAAATCGTCCGATTGATGCAGCGGTTATCGCCATCATCGACACAGTTAGCCTAAGCGATCGCACTCTCTACAGTAAAAAATATAGTGAGAGAATGCAATAGTGACATTTATTAATTATTTATTAATAAGTATTTATCACTAAAGCTTTGGCAATCAGCGCTAGTAAATAATAGTTCTCCGATGTTGTAGCTTAAGTTGTTATTTGGAGGAGCGCTTTTAAGTTCTTATACTCTCGATTTTGAAAATCAAGATATAGGTAAAGCTTAGAAGTGCAGATTCACTATGGTAGTTCGTAGCTTTGCTGCCCCCCCTACACCTTGGTCTAGGAACTTGGCAGAACCCAAAATAGATCCATCCGCCTACGTTCATTCTTTTTCCAATCTGATTGGCGACGTTTATATCGGCGCTAATGTTTTGATTGCCCCAGGTACATCGATTCGTGCCGATGAGGGTAATCCTTTTCATATTGGCAATAGTACTAACGTCCAAGACGGTGTGGTTATTCATGGTTTAGAAAAAGGTCGTGTGATTGGCGACGACGGCAAAGAATATTCCGTCTGGATTGGTGATAGTACCTCAATCACACATATGGCTCTAATCCATGGGCCAGCTTATGTTGGCAATAATTGCTTTATCGGGTTCCGCTCGACGGTATTTAATGCGCGAGTCGGAGACGGCTGCATTATTTCCTTACATGCTCTTGTCCAAGATGTAGAAATTCCTGCGGGTAAATATGTTCCTTCTGGTGCAGTGATTACAACGCAGCAACAAGCCGATCTGCTACCAAATGTGCGGGAGTCAGACCAAAAATTTGCGAGTCATGTTGTCGGTATCAACGAGTCCTTAAGGCAAGGGTATCGCTGTGCTGCTGATATTGCCTGCATTACACCGATTCGCCAAAAACAACAGAACTCGCCACAACCAAGCGCTAGCGTTAGTACGCAAATTAATACACAAGATTTTAATCAGACAAATCAGACCAAGATAAATTTTACAAGCACAAATACAAACGCACAGAGGAACGAACCTATGAATGGGGATTTAGCGCAGCAAATACGACAACTTTTAGGTCAGGGCTACCATGTAGCAGTTGAGTACGCAGATGTACGTCGCTTTCGCAGTGGATCTTGGCAATCTCATGCTATTCCACATACATCTGAAGCTACAACAGTAATTACCGCTGTACAAGCTGCTTTAGTTGAAAATGAAGGCGAATATGTCCGCTTAGTTGCGGTTGATCCCAAAGCAAAGCGCCGTGTTTCAGAAACTATTATTCAGCGCCCCAGTGATAAGCCTGTGGTAATCAGTAATGCAACATCCAGTAATGGATCTAGCAATGCCTATAGCGCATCCAAAGCAACCTCGAATGGTGCTGCCAGTGCTGATATTTCAGGTCAAGTGCGTCAATTGCTTGCTCAAGGCTATCGCATTAGTACTGAATTTGCTGATGCGCGGCACTTCCGTTCTGGTTCTTGGGAAACTGGCCCAGCGATCGATGCTTCCAATGAATCTACTGTGATTTCTGCATTAAATACTATTCTTGCTGAGCATGAAGGCGAGTATGTGCGTCTGGTTGGCGTAGATACGAAGGCAAAACGCCGCGTAGTTGAAACTATTATTCAACGTGCCGATAGCCAAGCTGTAAGCATTCAGTCTAATGGCAATGGTTCCTCAGCTAGCTATAGCGCTCCTCGTACAACCAATGGCAAGGGTGTTGCTAATGACATCTCCACTATAGTGGGTCAGCTTTTGGCTCAAGGGCATCGCATTAGCGTTGAACATGCTGATGAGCGCCATTTCCGTACAACTTCTTGGCAGACTCTGCCTGCCATTACGGCTAAACACGCACCAGCCGCGATCGCAGCTTTAGAAAATTACATTGCGGAATACAGTGATGAGTATGTCCGTCTAGTTGGTGTTGACACCAAGGCAAAACGTCGTGTAGTAGAAGTGTTGGTTCATCGTCCAGGCGGTCAACCCATCACTGCAACTCGTACTGCGGTTAAAGTCAGCAACTCTAGCAATAGTTCCTATGGTGGTGGTAGTGCTGGCAAGATTAGCGCTGACATGATGTCGCGTATTCGTCAACTTTTGTCTCAGGGCTATCGGATTGGTACTGAACATGCCGATGAGCGTCATTTCCGTACTAGCTCTTGGTTTAGCTGCTCACCGATCGCAGCATCGAATGAGTCTGAAGTAATTCGTGCTTTGGAAGCTTGTTTGGCTGAGCATGGTGATGAGTATGTACGTTTGCTTGGTATTGACACCAAGGCAAAGCGTCGTGTATTTGAAGGTATTATTCATCGTCCAGCTAAGTAGCTTATATAGAGAACCTCGCAAAGCGAGGTTCTCTATATATTAAAAGTGTTGTTTAGTAATACTT
This sequence comes from Pseudanabaena sp. UWO311, assembly GCF_006937785.1. Lineage (GTDB taxonomy): Bacteria > Cyanobacteriota > Cyanobacteriia > Pseudanabaenales > Pseudanabaenaceae > Pseudanabaena. Next base: position 73,834 of record NZ_SJEE01000019.1, on the reverse strand, counting down.
TTAACTAAAATATTGGTTTTTGATTGAGCGTAAAGCGCTGCAAAAGGCAGCGAATTAGAGAATTTAGAAAGTAATGCCATCGAACTACTTACCACCTTTAGAACCGATCGGAGATTTTCGCTCCTACGTTTGTGGGGATGTAGTAATCGATCAAACGGCGGCGATCGCAGCGGGCGTATTAATCCAAGCGGATCAGGGTGGAAAAATTACGATCGCAGCTGGTGTTTGCATTGGGATGGGAGCCGTCCTTCATGCCCAAGGTGGGCTATTAGAAATTGGGGCTGGAGCAAATTTAGGGGCTGGGGTTCTAGTTTATGGAACTAGCAAAATTGGGGAAGGCGCTTGTATTGGTGCTTCGAGTTCGATTGTACGAGCTGTAATTGGCAAAGGAGCTATCGTCCCGCCTTGTTCTTTGATCAGTGGGTTGGAGCAAAGTTCGACTGAGAAGGAGGCAAGTCCTGCGATCGCTCAAGAATTAGAGATTAACAATAACTACACTTCACCGACAAATCATTCGTTCACACATACCTACTCATCGGCGCAACCTCTAGCTAATAATCTCGGACAGTCGAGCGGCTTCAATCAAGCCAATGTAAATGCTTCTAATGGGGTTTCAGACAATATTGTTGAGAGATCGACCACAGAGACATATGTACATACAAGTGTCACGGCAACTTCTGAGAGTGTCATCGCCAATTCTGTCGAGCGAACAGTTACCGAAACTCAGATGGAAATTCCCACCGATGCGATCGCCGATCAGTCCTTAGAATCTGCTGAAGTCACTGATAGCGATCAAATTAATTCAGCCGTAAATCCTATGGGGAGCGATATTTCCGCACTGGCAACTGCTAATTCTGCACAGGCGAAGGCTCATGCTCAATCTCAAATTAATCGCTTCATCAAAAGACTTTATCCTCAAAACTAAATCACCCTTATAGAGCTTTGCAATTTTTGATAAAGCTCATAAGGTAGAAAGAAATGTTTTGCACTTCTTTCTACCTTATGAGCTTTATGGCTTAACTTATAGCGAGATCGCCATAAGTGATGATGATCACTCCAAACTTGATATCTAAATTACACTCTCATTTAGTTCTAGCAACTATGATGAAATGTAAGTAAATTTGCTTTTTACACCTAAACTTCCATTTAGTTCGGTGTGAAACAAGCTCATAGATGAAGCTCTCCTAGAGCAAAGGAAACAAAAAGACGTAATTTTGAGTCATTTGGTATCGTTGGGATGATTTTGGAGGAGGAATATGAAGATGAATAGCATTTTTAGCATTAAATCTAGTATTGCCTTGCTGGTTTTGGGTACTGCTATGCTCTCAGCCCCAAAACAACCAGTAAAATCAACATTAGAAGCATTTAGTTCTTACCAACCCGCGATCGCAGCTTCAGCTGTCGGAGCGATAGCCAACTCCATGCAATACGACATTGTCTAATTCGACAAAGTAAAGGCAATGCTGAGTATCGCCTTTACTTTGTCGAACTAAACAAAAAAATAGATGCGGCGCTAAGCGCCGCATCTATTTTTTTGTTTATATAGCGGTAGCTATCGCTTTAATCGCTATATAAGAAATTCTAAAAACCTTACTGGGTTTAGTGCTTAATTCGTAGAAGTGTAGCCGTACTTTCGAGAATTGGTATAAAACGTTAGAATATTAAAGAAAATTTTTGGCTTTGGTGGACAAGGGGCAATTTTGGAAAAAGGTACGCTAGTCGAAGTGAAATTGCATGGCGATCGCCGCCTTGTCGTAATTGATCGCCCTGAAGGGAAAAAACATTTTCAAGCGATCGATGAAAATGGCAATACCCACACCATCCATCCCCGCGAAATTAATTACACCATCAAAGCTAGTGGTGAAGGCACAAGTTTTAACCATCTGCAAATTCCCTCATTTTTGCAAAAAATCGAAAAATTTCTCGATCCTTCTAGCCTCGAAGTCGCATGGGAGATTTTGATTGAAGATAACCAAGCAACTAGCCCCAACGATCTTGCTAATCTTCTGTTCTCAGAATTATCGGCTGTTACTTCTTACGCTTCCTACTGCTTACTTAGTAATGACAAAATTTATTTTAAGCAAAAAGGTGATCTCTTTGAGCCGCGATCGCTTTCTCAAGTTTCAGAGCTAAAACATCAAGCGGAAGCTGCTGCCCAACGCGCTAAGTTACTTGAAGAGTTTCAGCAAAAGATCACTGATAAACTCTCAGGTGCTGACGTGACATGGACAACTAGCGATCGCAGTCGGTTAGATTGTTTAGAGCGTTACGCTCTTCATGGGGATGAAGCCTCAGACAAAGCTGCTGCCCAAGAACTATTGAGCTTTGCTAAGCGCTCCAAGAATGAACAGTCAGCATTTCAAATGCTCGTTGATCTCGGCATTTGGAGCGAACATGAAAATCTAAATTTACTGCGTAGCCAAATTCCGATTCGGTTTGCGAATGAATTAATTGCTGCCGCCCAAGAATGCTTCACTGCTCCAATTCCCGATAACATGCAACATTTGCGGCAAGATCTCACGCATCTGCATGTTTATACGATTGACGATATCAGCACCACAGAAATTGATGATGGACTGAGCATTGAGACTCTAGCAGATGGCAGTAAACGTATCTGGATTCATATTGCCGATCCGACCAGATGGCTCGATCCTGAAAGTCCTCTGGACAAAGATGCTCGTAAGCGCGGGACGAGTGTTTATTTGCCCACGGGCGTGATCCCGATGTTCCCGATGGACTTAGCAACTGGGCCAATGAGCTTAATCGAGAGTAAAGTCTGTCATGCGATGTCTTTTGCTGTTGATCTTGATGCTGTAGGTGCAATTGCCAATTACGAAATTGTCGCGAGTTTAGTAAAGCCAAACTATCGGCTCACCTATGATGATGTCGAAGAAATGTTGCAACTAGGAGTAGAAGACGATCTTGAGCGACTCGCTGACTATGCCCGTCTTCGTAAAAAATGGCGAGTCGAACAGGGTGCGATCGAGATTCATTTACCTGATACAAGCGTTAAGGTTGATTCTAAAAATGGCGATCGCCTGACTTTGGAACTAATGGAGGATACATTTTCGCGTCAACTAGTTGCTGAGATGATGATCCTTGCAGGTGAGGTCGCCGCCAAATTTGCGCAAACAAATAATATTCCGATCCCCTATCGCTACCAAGAACAGCCAGAATTACCGCCCCTCGATACATTGATGCAGCTGCCATCGGGCCCCGTGCGTGAATTTGCGATCTGTCGCTGTATGACTAAGGGTTCCCTAGGGCTATATGCCTCACGCCACTCTGGTTTGGGACTTGATGCCTATGCACAGGTAACTTCTCCAATTCGTCGTTACAGCGATCTGCTAGCCCATTGGCAAATCAAAGCTTTTTTGCTTGGAGAGCCTTTGCCATTTACGGCGGAAATGCTAACAGCAATTTTGCAGGCGATCGATCCCGCAATTTGGGATGCTAATCAGGTTGAGAAGCAGTCGGTACGTTATTGGAGCCTAGAGTATTTGCGTCGTAATAAGGATGTGGTGTGGGAAGCATTGATGCTGGACTGGCTGCGCGAAAATGAAAAATTGGCTCTAGTTCTGATCGAAGACTTAGGTCTGAAGCTGCCCATGCGAATTACTCGTCAGATTCAAGTTGGTGATAATCTGCGTATCAAAACTGGTGAAGTTGATCCCCGCAAAGACATTATTTATTTCCAAGAGGCGCAGCAGTCTACCTCAGTTTTAGAAATGGAAATGGAGAGAGATAGCGATCGCCATGAATCTGAGTATGCAACTTAAAAAGTGCGTTACGCTCAAACTAGAACAGAAATAAAGTTTTAAAAGTGTTGCTGTGCAACACTTTTAAAACTTTATTTCTGTCTTCTTCTTTCTGCTAGACGCATCAATATCTCTGTATGTACTTCACGGGTAATCGGATAGAAATATGCCAAGCCTAAACCAATAATCAAGGCAATTGTGGGCAAGGGACCGATCGCAACTCTGATCGCAAATAGGGCTGAATCGGGCTGAGTTGGTGAAGGCTGACAAGGCACTCTCTCTTGAAATTTTGCCCATGACAGACCAATCCCTAGCAGAAATAAACCACCTGCTAGCCCAAACTTTTGCAGCAGTACCATGAAGGCGTAGAAAATACCCTCGCGGCGCTGACCTGTTTCTAGTTCATCAAGATCTGTGACATCAGGAATCATAGACCAAGGAATGAGATAGGCTGTAGAAACGCCACAACCTGCCATAATCGCGAGGATATACAGCAGCACAACTTGCCCTTCTTGCAAGAAAAATAGTCCTGCTTGCGCAATAATCCAGATACCTGAGCCCATGAAGTAAGCAGCTTTTTTACCAAATCTTTTGCTAATTGCACTCCACACTGGCAGCATTAACAGTGCTGTACCTTGAACTGCGATCGTCACGAGAATAAAATCACTCTCCTGCATCTTCATCCAATTCACGACGAAATAGGGAATGATCGAAGCCGTGATCTGTAACGATAGCCATGAGCAAAAGTAAATTCCAATCACGAATAAAAATGGACGATTGCTGAAGACTATTTTTAATTGCTCAAAGAAGCTCAGTTCTTCGGTATCCGCATCAAGGGATTCATTATGGAGTCGATGCCGATCGCTAGCGATCGCTCTTCTTTTAATTCCCCAAACACACCAATAAATCGAGACGCTCGAAATAATCGCGCAGACTGCGCCCAGCACAATATATTGCATCCCACCCGCATTACAACTGCCAGCTTCACGGGCTGGATCTTTAAAGAAGGCAAAGATCAATTGGGCAATAAACAGAGAAAGAATACTGCCACCAATCGAAAAGGTAAAACGAAAGGTATTCAGACTAGTGCGTTCGTTGTAATCTTGGGTGATTTCAGGAGTGAGGGCGGTATAGGGAAGGTTAACAGCTGTGAAGAAGGTGTTAAACACGATACCTACGAACACGTAATACCAAAAGAGAACTATTTTGTCGGTGCTAGGCACTAGCCATTGTGCCAAAAATGACAAGCCAAAGGGAATCGCTGCATAGATCATCCAAGGCAATCGTCTTCCCATTTTTGATTTGGTGCGATCGCTAAGTACGCCGATAATCGGGTCGTTAATCGCATCAAAAATTTTGCCAATTAATAACACTAGTCCTGCAAGGGCAGGATCGAGTCCTGCGACATTGGTAAAAAAGAATAATAAAAAGAATGAGAGCAGATTAGTGGTGATCGAAGTACCGAGATCTCCCGCACCATAGGCAAGCTTTTCCGCAAAAGTTAGTTTGGCTTGCGTGAGGTCATACTGGGATGCATCAAAGGAATTCTCAGAATTACTCATACCTTAATTGTGTAATTACAGTTTTCAGATAGTAGCGGCACTTCGTGCCGCTACTATCTGTTGGGTTTTAGAATTGCTTTAGCATAGAGCAAACCTTGCTCGGCATAATGGGAATAGTAATTTTCGTAAGTTATCGTTATGAATCCAGAAAATCCAATTAGTCCAACGCCTGCTAGCTCGAATCAATTGCGAAATTTATTAGTAGCGATCGCCGCGATCCTGCTCACCACAGCCCTATTCTTTGGGTTTCAAGCTCAACAAAGCAGTACATCATTAGATGCAGTTGCGGCGGCAGCACTCCCTATTGATGAGGCTTTGGCAAATGGCAAGCCTACCACCATTGAGTTTTATGCAGATTGGTGTTCCAGTTGTCAGTCAATGGCGGCAGATAATCTGTCTCTGGAAAAGGAATATCGCGATCGCATGAATTTTGTGATGCTCAATGTGGACAATACAAAATGGTTGCCAGAGGTAACCAAATATCGGGTGGACGGAATTCCTAGATTTATTTTTTTAGATCGCGCTAATAAGTCGATTGGGGATACTACAGGCGCAGTTCCTCGCGCAATTATGGCGGAAAATATCGAAGCTGCGATCGCTCAACAGCCTTTGCCCCACAATAGTATTAGTAGCGATCGCACCTCGCCAGTCTCTGAACCTAAAGCCGCAGATATCTCTCAACCACGAGATCATTCATAAAAAAACAGACATGCTTTGCCTAAATAAAGTGAGAGTGCGCCCCAAAGGGGCGCACTCTCACTTTATTTAGGCTTATCGGTTTTGGCGAGTTAATTCGGATGGGTTGTTCAAACTGGGCGATGTACTTGGGGTATTTGTTGGAGAAGAATTAGGAGCGGCATTTGGTAGAGGAATCGTAATATTTTCAATAACGCTACTACCATTGTTGCTAGGACTAGCCGACTCTGTAGAATTTGCGGGTGAATTACTAGGAGCAGAATTACTATTGTTTGCGGGTAACCTGCCACCACCTAGAAAATAGTCATAGGTTGCGCGTGAAACCTGACGGATTAACTCATTTGCCCTTTGATCGTTATCTGGACGTTTGACCATCACCGCGATCGCATAGCGCTTACCATTAGGCATATCAACAATGCCCGCATCTCCAACAGCTGAGCCAATATCCCCTGTTTTATGGATGATTCTGGCATTTTCACCGATACCCTTTGGCAAGAGAGTATTCGTAACAGGGCGACGCATGATATCCATGAAGCGATCGCGACTGCGTGGCTCGATCAATTTACCTTTATCCAGCATCGCTAATAGCGACACCATATCTTGAGTACTAATTGTATTTGTACCTTCGAGATCTGGCAGTTGGTTATTCACCACTACGTTATTTAGTCCCCAAGATTTAAAACGTTGATTAAGTACTGAAGTCCCACCTAGACGTTTGATGATCATGTTAGTAGCAGTGTTATCACTGATCACAATCATTTGCGTCGCCACTTCAAGAGCTGATATTTTTGTGCCAGTTGGTAAAAATTGGAAATCACCTGCTTCCCCAACCTTGACATCTGCTGTCATTTCAATCGGTTCATCAAGCTTGATTTTTCCTGCATCTACGTCTTGAAAAAAGGCAACTAAAATAGGGGTTTTAATTGTACTAGCCGCTGCGATCGACTGATTTGCGCCAACTTGCACATATGCTCCAGAATCCAGATCAACCACCATCATTTGCATGGAAAGATCTTTTTCTTTTGCTGCCAAGTCCTTAATCTTACTCAGTAATGGTGTTGCCTCAGTTTTGAGATCAAGGGGAACAATATCTTGAGATTTATTGGTCTCATCTTTGGCGGTCAATTCTGTTGGGTTCGTCTTTGCGGCAATAGATTGCTGATTTTGCCAGAAAGATATGGCTGTCCCAGCGATCACGCTCAGTCCAATGCCTGCGATCGCGAGACGCAAGACTTGCCACCCAAGAGACTTGAACGGTGACTTGATTGGGATCGCCCGATTATTGCTCCCATTAGTTTTTTTGCGTGGTCTTAGCTCAGTTCTATTGTCAGAACGATCAGGACGTTGCTGAGCCTCGACAAATCCTTGACGGTTAGGCAATGGCTTGACCTTACCCTCAGGTCGCCCTTCATAGGGGCGTTCTGCACGGTTATTAAATCGATTCTCTATGATTGGTTCAGGCAATCGCATTGGTTCAGGCGATCGCCCAAGACGACTCAATTCAGAATTAATTGGGCGGAGAGCAGTGTCATTATTGCTTGTCACAGCCTTGGCGCGACGCTCACGCAACTTATTTAAACGCGCTTCTCGACTTTTTTCGGTAGCGTCAGGCGATGAAAAGTTCCTGGGTTCCACTGCTATTTATAACTCCGATACAAAAATGTCTCTACTAACTGATTAACTATTCGCGTGTAGGGCAAGTAGTTAATCAAGATGAGCCGTAGCCCAGTTAACTTGGCGTAAAATCCCTCGCAGCATGGCAACTTCCGATGGACTCAGATTTGCTCGATCAAAGATATGCCGAAACTTTCGCAATCGATGAACAGCGGTATGAGGATAAACATAGCCGATCTTCAGTAATACTGCTTCAAGTTGCTGATAGCAGGCTTCTAGGTCTGCGCGAATAGCAAGGTCTATGGGTGCTGACTGTATCAAATCTTGTGCGATTTGGCTAGTCAAATTTTCATGACATTGGGAATTTTCTCTGATACCTTCTTGCATCAGTTGCAGTTGGTAGCAACAGATACCAACTGCCTGCGCCAAATTCAGCGAGGGATATTCGGGATTAACGGGGATTCGCATTACTTGCTGGCAATGTTGGATTTCGGCATTGCTCAAGCCACGATCCTCTGCCCCAAAGACGATCGCACTGGTTTCAGCTTGCATTAACCAACTCAAACCTTGAGGCGGATTGGTCACTTTCATTTCGCCTTTGTCAATCCGACCTGCGGTGGCGATCGCTCGATGACAGCCAACTAATGCTGCTGGCAAGGTATCCACGATCCTTGCATTTTCTAAGATTTCTGGGGCATGGACTGCCATATGTTGTGCTTCGTCACTAAAGCGATCGCATATTGGATTCACCAACCACAGCTCCTTAAGCCCAAAATTTTTCATCACCCTTGCTACTGAGCCAAGGTTTCGTGCCCCCGCCGTCTCGACTAACACAATTCTGATATTTGACATAGCCTCAAACTTTACGTTAATAAAACTCATGAAAGCATTGCAAAGCAATGCTTTCATGACTAAATTGCTGTGCCAAGTAAATACAACAAGCTCATCCTGATGGCGACACCATTAGTTACCTGTTTATCGATTAGGCTCAGGCGGGGATCATCCATCAAGTCAGAGCTAATCTCTACACCACGATTAACGGGGCCAGGATGCAAAACTTGGACATTGGGAGCACATTTGGCAAGGCGATCGCGAGTTATACCATACCTTGCATGATATTCGCGCAAACTAGGAATTAGGAATTGTCCCATGCGCTCCATTTGCAAGCGCAAAGTCATCACAAAATCAGCATCCTCAAGGGCTGGCTCAAGGGAATAATGAATTTTTGCGCCATATTCGGCAAATTCTGGTGGCAATAATGTTGGTGGTGCGGCAAGATGTACATCTGCGCCATTTGTAAGCAAACTCCAGAGATTCGATCGCGCTACCCGTGAATGCAAAATATCGCCAACGATCGCGACTTTTTTACCCTTTAAATCTTTAGCCGTGGGCGCTTTGGGATTGAGATACATGCAGAGGGTTAACAGATCGAGCAATGCTTGGGATGGATGTTCATGCTTGCCATCACCAGCATTGAGGATTGCCACTTTGCCACTGAGGGCATCCATATCGCGGGCGATCGCTAAAGGTACACCTGCCGACTGATGACGAATCACCATAATATCTGTCCCCATCGCCAAAAAAGTTCTTGCTGTATCGAGGATTGTTTCGCCCTTGGTGAGTGCAGATGTCCCAGGGGCAAAATTTAAGGTGTCGGCTGAGAGTCGCTTGGCGGCAAGCTCAAAACTATTGCGAGTTCGAGTTGAAGATTCAAAAAACAAATTAGCGACAACTTTGCTCTGCAAGGTTGGCACTTTTTTATTGCGTCGTGACAGCACTTCTAAGAAGCTAACGGCAGTTTGTAAGACCGTTTCATAATCATTCGGCGTAAAATCGGCTAACGAGATCACATGTCGTCGCTGCCAAGTAAGTTCAGTCATGATGCTTTAAAGCTAGGAGATAAGAGATATGCCCGAAAGTACGCCGATGGGGGCTGGGGCAACCATGTCGTCTGGCAAGAAAGCACGAGAGCTAACCAGAACTAGAGTAAACAAAAAGATTGCAAAGATGATGAACGGTGCAATGTATTGACGAAAAAATGGCACGGTTTTAAATCATAGATGACGCTCTTATTATCTACGATTTAAACCCTAAGTAGCTAGGCTCAATTAAATATAAGATCCCAAAATCTGTACCGCCCGCGCAGCAGGCGGTACAGATTTTGACTCTAGTTTTTTAATTATGCTGAAGTACTTAAAATAATGCTATATTGATAAGCCTGCTAAAATATCCAAATAGTATTGAACTAGATCAACCAAAGAAACTAGAGCCATAAACCAATGATGAAGTTGAGATTAAAGCGATTTGGCAAGAAATTTGAAGCCAGCTATCGCATCGTTGCCGTAAACAGCACCAGCCGTCGCGATGGTCGTCCCCTTGCTGAACTCGGTTTCTATAACCCACGCACCAAAGAAACCCAACTCGATGTACCAGCGATCGTTCTTCGCATCAAGCAAGGCGCTCAACCTACTGACACAGTGCGTCGCATCCTCGAAAAAGCAAAAGTATTCGATCTCGTTACTGCTTAATTTTTGAATTAATTCTAAATTCGTGCAAATCTAAACTTGTGCCAGACTATAACGCCTTAATTAGTTTTTTGCTGAAGCCATTATTAGCTCATCCAGACGCGCTGCGGGTAGATTTTGAGTCAAATAGCAAAAACGATCGCGTCTGGATCAGAGTTGCTTTCGATCCAGAAGATCGGGGGCGAATTTTTGGTAAAGGGGGACGGACGATTCAAGCAGTTCGGACTGTGGTGATGACTGCCGCTGAAGAAGCTGGACATAGCGCCAGATTTGAAGTTTTTGACCCAAACCCCAACTCAAATTCTGACGATTATCAAGACCGAAATGCAGAGTATTCAGATCCCGAACGACAACAAATACAAGTTGAGCGTCCTCGGATCAATGTCGAAAAACCGAAGCGACGGGAAATCGTTAATTAAAATCAATAACTAAAATATTGGGGGTGCGTTGCACCCCTTTTATTTTTGTAAATCCAGTGAGAGCAAATATATGAATGTTGGCGCGGAGATCCTTTGTATTGGCACAGAATTATTGTTGGGCGAGATTCTCAATAGTAATGCTCAGTATTTAGCGCAGCAACTTGCCTTGTTGGGAGTGCCACATTTTTATCAAACTGTTGTTGGTGACAACCCCGATCGCATTCATCAAGCTTTAGAAATTGCGGCTAGTCGCTCTAACTTAATCATCACTACTGGTGGACTTGGCCCCACACCCGACGATCTCACTACCGAAGCGATCGCCAATTTTTTCAATACACCCCTCGAAGAACGTCCCGAAATTTGGGAGCGCATCCAGCAGATGGCGGCGCAAACTGGACGGACTCTCACACCTAATAATCGCAAACAAGCGCTACTGCCCAAGGGTGCAGAAATATTACATAATCCCGTTGGGACTGCTCCAGGGATGATCTGGGAACCACAGCCCAATTTATTGATCCTTACTTTTCCTGGTGTGCCTAGCGAGATGCATCCCATGTGGGAGCAAACTGCTGCACCATTGCTGCTATCCCGAAACTATGGACAAGGTACATTTCACTCTAAGGTTTTGCTGTACTGGGGTATAGCTGAATCTGCTCTTGCAACGAAAGTCAATCACTTATTTGATCTTAAGAATCCAACTGTAGCCCCCTATGCCAATTATGGACAAGCAAGACTACGGATCACTGCAAGGGCTAATACTCAAGAAGAGGCGATCGCCTTAATCGCTCCTGTCGAAGCCGAGATTCGTGAACTCACGGGCGAGTTTTGCTATGGCACTGATGAGGATACGCTTGCGAGTGTAGCTGGTAGACTTTTGCAAGGGTGTGGGCAAACTCTTGCAGTTGCTGAATCCTGCACGGGCGGATGGTTAGGTGAAGCTTTAACTGAGGTTTCTGGAAGTTCTAGCTATTTCCTTGGTGGCGTAATTAGTTATAGCAATGATGTCAAAGTTAATTTATTAGGTGTCGATCGCCAAGTTCTTGATCAGCATGGGGCGGTCAGTGCGATCGTTGCTGAACAAATGGCGATCGGGATCAAAACAAAACTCAAATCGGATTGGGGGATTAGTATTACGGGGATCGCGGGACCAAATGGTGGCACTGAGACTAAACCTGTTGGCTTGATTTATGTTGGGATCGCGCATCCAGATGGCAAAGTCGAGGCGATCGAGTTGCGTTTTAGTCCCTCTAGAGGTAGAAATTGGATTAGAAAGGCAACTGTAATGTCAGCTTTAGATTTGTTTAGGAAAAGATTTGTTATGATTAAGTAAATAAACCTAGACGATGATAGGGAGCCAATTATAGTGAAAGCGATCAAGAAAGCACTGAAAGAGATCGGCGAAATTCTAAATCGCGTTCTGGAAGCCCTTTTGGGACAAAATCAGCCCCAGCCTGAGTTAATTCCTATACCAGTAAGAAATAACTCTCGGCGCGTTAGTCGCTATTAAGGTTATAAGACTCGCTTTGCGGGTCTTATATTTTGTGGGGGGAGCGTTTGACGATTTACCTAAAATAAAAGGGGTAGTGCAAATCACTATCCCTTTTATTTTAGGTAAATTAATTTTTTGGCACAGCAGATAGATTGTTGGGGCGATCGCAACCAAAGCCAAAGAGTAAAATAATCTCTCTAACTAAGTCTGGGATCAGATCTAAAAATTTGCGTGGTTGTGGCTCAACTTGCGTATTTTTATATTCAGTGGTTCAGGTTTATATAGCTAAATAATACATGATATTGTCGGGCTAACAAACCAAATAGGCGATTAGCCATAAAAATTCTGCCTAATCATCCCAAAATGAGATCTTAGTCAGAATTTTTCTGTGTATCATCCCGTATAGGGTGCATAAGTAGAAACTTGACTTTCAGCCTATATACCCTATAGTTCAGATTAGCCAGAAAAATTCCGTCTAATAGATAGTTGTATCGCCGCTTAAATATGATAAAATCACGAAATGCGGCAGATAGAACAAGTCCTTGGAACCGACATGAAACGGCTTCTAGTTAACCGCTTAACGTAGCTAATGCGGTTCAAATCAAACGTAAAAAAAACAAAACCACGGCTATGCCATACATCAATTTACAGATCACAAAGGGTGCGACGAGAGATCAAAAAAAGAAAATAGTGGAAGAATTTACGGCTTCGCTTGTGAATCATTTAGGAAAGAAGCCAGAGCATATTCATATCGTAATCGATGAAGTCGAAGACGAGAATTGGGGATATGCCGGAATGCTTACAGACGATTACCGAAAAACCCAGAACAACAAAAAATGACGGAGCCGAACAAGTCAGTAGAGCCGAGACCGTGCCAAGCATGGTCTCGGCTCACTTTTGACGTTATTTTCCCTCCATTCAGCTTTTTTGCTAGTTGTTTTGAGGAAGATTCTGTCTAATTTTTGGAGAAGAATTCCAGTTATAGGAAAGATTGTAGAAATTGTAAACAAAGCCACTTACAAGACAAGGCTCAAGAACTATCTTAGGAGACAAGGTATAAATGCAACCGTTGCCGTTGACTTGCTTTCCCCTATTGCGTCAGCGTTGCGTAGAAGTGATATGGCGATCGCAGGAGAAGCATGGGAAGACGTAGATAAATAGATTGACTCACTCAGCGATCGAGATGCTAAGACAGTTTGCCTTTTACTTGATGGATGGAATCTTGGATGACAGTCAGTTATCCTGTTCCCTATTACAGTCTATGTAGTTAGGGATTTGCGATTTAATAAAGTGCGATCGCAGATCGTTTAGTGATCGCCGATCTTGTAGGTGCGTTAATGAAATGTAACGCACCCTATTTTTGCTTTAACAAAAGCAATCTATTCATAGCGATTTCTGGTCAGCTATAATGCTAGACAAGGCAATGATCTAGGAAAATTCGCAATCATGGCAGTCCGTCAACCACGCTATAGCAAAGAAGAGTTTGCCCAACGTGGCGATCTTATTTATCAAACGCAAATTCGTCCACAAGTCGAAGCAAATAATCATGGCAAAATAGTTGCTATTGATATTGAGACAGGCGCGTTTGAAATTGCCAATGATACGATGACCGCTACTCGTCGTCTTCGAGAGCGTTTGCCCGATTCCCAAACTTGGGTAGTCCGAATCGGTTATCGCGCTGTTCATCGTTTCGGTGCGCGGAGCTTGAAAGAAAAGATATGATGCAAGGCTACGTCAATAAGAATTGTGAAGCCACGATTCTTGTAGTCGTTCGTCACAATGCAAAACTAAAATCCATTAATGCTGTTATTGATACAGGATTTACTGGGTTCCTGAGTCTTCCCAACGACATTATTACTGAGCTTGGTCTGCCGTGGAGCTATCGCGATCGTGGAACATTAGGAGATGGAAGTGAAGTTCTATTTGATATTTATGATGCAGTAGCTATTTGGGACGGCAAATCTCAAGAAATTGAAGTAAATTCAGCAGAAACAGATCCACTAATTGGGATGAGTATGCTTCGGGGGTATAGACTGCAAGTAGATACAATTGAGGGTGGATTGGTGGTAATCACAGACTTGTCACACCTCGTTGTTAACCAACCAAAAGCAGTCTAACACTGCGTTGGATCCGACTACTAAACAGTGATCTTTAAACGCTAAAGTTTGATTGTGGCGGCTCAACTTCAGCGTTAGACATTAACTGAAGGCATGAGAAAAGTTTTCTTTATCTATTCGGCTATCATCCGCTTTTTGGTCATTACCTTTTTAGTTATTAACTGGTGTTACGTGGAACTCAGGGCATGAATTTCTTGCTGCTAGCACAGCAGGGCAACCACGGGGGGATTGCCCCTACCTGAATAATTTAAATTTTTTGTAGGGGCTGTGCCTCCGTGCCAGCCCAGATCCTTCAACATTGCAGGAATTCCTTCCACGTAACATCAGTTATTAAAAAGCCAGAGAAGTTTCGCGATGTTTGATTAATGTCTCTACAGGCAAAGCGCTGCGAAGATGTTGCCAAGGTAGAACTTGATTGACATCCCAATCTTCATGGACATACCAAGCTAGAGTCGGTAACTGTCCACGCAATTCCTTAAAAGCACGTTTATAGGAACCATCACTAGGAACATTGCCATCACTATAGCTGCAAGCTAGACGCAATAACTTGGTTAGACGGCGATCGCCTCTGGAAATTAGCCCTTGCACAATCGAGTCTTTATAACTTTCAGGGCGAAAATCAATCCCTTTAGGAAGTAGCTTTTTACGGAAATATTGCATTTTCTTTTCGGCAGTCGTGCTGACACCCTGCCATTGCCAAGGCGTATGAGATTTAGGCACAAACGTACTACAACCAAAAGTAAGCTTCAGCTTTGGTGCAATTTTGCGGAGAGAAATTAGCATCTCGATAGTTTGTTCGATATCGTCATCATTTTCCATGGGCACGCCTGCCATGCCGTAAAGCTTTAGAGATTTCAAACCACCAGCTTGAGCATTGACCGCCGCTTGCTTGATTTCATCATTATGTAACTTCTTATTAATGATTTCGCGCAAACGTTCAGAACCACTCTCGATCGCAATCGTAACAGAGCGACTATCACGGGTAGAGAGGATTCGGGCTAATTTTTCCGTTAGGGTATTGGTGCGGACTGAGGCAAGGCTGAGCCGCACATCATCAAATTGAGGCTGAGCGAGATGATCTAGCAATAAATCAAATTCAGGATGTTGGGTAATCGATGCCCCAAGTAAGCCTAGGCGTTTAGTTACCGCTAATCCTTTTGCGATCGCAGGTATCAGACTTGACTCTAAACTAGCGGTTCTAAAGGGAAGTGTTAAATAGCTTGCTAAACAGAAGCGACACATCTCAGGACAACTCCGCACTACTTCCACCATAAAGATGCTTTCCCAAGCAGCTTTCTCTGTAACAACTGTAGAAGCGGAGAGGGTGTTCCCCTTATAAGTTTGTTTGTGAATTGTGGCAGGAATTTCAGGATCGATGGGTTGAATGGAAGCGATCGCTCCATCATTGGACTCATAGGTTACTTCATACAATAACGGAACGTAAATTCCATCTAATTTCGCTAAATGGCGCAATTTCACTTCACGAGTAGCATGGCGAACTTCTTGATAAGCATTTAAGAAGTTCCCAATCAATTCTTCGCCATCACCAAGTAGCACGATATCAAACCACGCTGCGAATGGTTCTGGATTGGCGGTGAGAACTGGTCCCCCGCCGAATATTAATGGATGATCATCAGTGCGATCGCAGGTATCGATGGGAATCTCAAATTTTTTTAAAGCGGCAAGAATATTGACATAATCTAGTTCCCATGAAAACGAAAATCCTAATATTTCAATCTTCCGTGGTAAGTCCTCATGGGCATCGGTAAACCATCGGCTCACGTTGATCTGCGATCGCGTAGCCAAATTTGCCCATACACCTTGATAGCCTAAGCTCGTAATTCCCACGGTGTAGGTATTGGGAAAAGCAAAGACAATATTTACTGCATCGTGATCTGGTGTGGCTGGGTCAAAGAGTAAATGTTCGGACTGAAAGTAGGATTGGTTCAACGTTTCGGGAATATATCGCAATATCGCTATTATGCCATATCTAAATGGACTCAAAACGAAGCAGAGAGGTGTGCCGCACCTCTCTGCTTCAACTCTTTGGTAGGGTGCGTTACGCTATCGCTAACACACCTGCGGTTATTGGGTGCGTTACGCTGACGCTAACACACCCTACTAGCTAAGAGTTAGGAGCAATTTGGGGTTTCCCCGACAGGCTGCTAGAGTTATATTTTATAAAACTGCCAATGGATTTCTTATGTCTGAACAAACAACATATTTAGAGCTATCTGAAGGAGATAGTGGTTCTCACAAGTTTTATGAAGTAATTGTGAATGATGCAAATGTATCGATTCGTTATGGTCGCATTGGCGATCGCGGACAAACTAAAGTCTCTACCTTTGATACACCTGAGAAAGCTCTAGCTGATGCCACCAAAAAAATCAACGAAAAGAAGCGTAAAGGTTATGCCCTAGCTGTAATGGGCGAGCGCCAGAAAAGATCTGTTACTCGCCGACAAATTACCAGTACCAAATCAACTTCTAAACAGTCGCCAGTCATCTGGAAGTTTGCCACTGGTGCATCTGCCTTTGGTGTCTCTGTCGATGAAATGGGCTGCTGGGTTGGTAATCAAGATGGGCGGATCTATACTCTCACTCACGATGGTCAAGTTACGAATCAGTTCAAACTACCTGATGGCGTGAAGTGTATTGTTAGCGATCGCGATTGGCTATATGCGGGATGTGATGACGGCAAGGTCTATGATTTGGGTGGAAAAGTGCCGCGTGTTGCCTATGAGATTGCGCGTGATGTTGATATTTTTTGGCTGGATATTAGCGATGGTATTTTAGGGGTCTCAGATCGAGATGGCGGAATTACCACGATCAATCATGAGGATGAATCGAAATGGACAAAGCGCAGCAGTGGCAATGCTGGCTGGATGGTGCGTTGCGATGAGATTGGCATCTATCACGGGCATAGTCAAGGCGTAACGATGTATGACTGGGAAGATGGACAAGTGATCTGGAATCAGCCCACCCAAGGCGATGTCCTATTTGGTTGGCAAGAGGAGTCCATGATTTATGTTGGTACTTATAACAAGTTAGTCCAAAGCTTCACCAAAAAAGGCGAAATCGGCACTGCCTATCAATGTGATGCTGCCATCTATTCCTGTGCTACCGCAGGCGATGGTGAGTATGTATTTGCTGGTGATAACTGTTCTTCGATCTATTGTTTTAATCGTAATGGCGATCGCCTCTGGAAATTGGGAACTGGTTGCGGCTCTGCTTATTCAATGCAGTTCTTTAATGGGAGGTTATACATCGTCACAACTGACGGCTCTTTTGCTTGTATTGATGCTAGTGAATCTGCAATTCAAGCTGCTCAAGCAGGGACATTCACTCAAGCCGTTAATATCAAGTCTCCGAAATTAGAGGACATTTTACCATCTACGACATTGGAAACTACTTCAGATAGTAGCCGTGGTGTATTGTTAGAATGTTTCCAAGAAGGAAGCAAGTTAAGAATTCGAGTCATCTCTGATGGCTATGACCAAAATTGGAAGGTGCAATTCCCTAAAGATATTCGCGAAGCTGGCGCACGTTACCTCGTTGACGAAATTCGCGAATCTTCCAACGGCAGCTTTTATCGCACCTTTGGCGATATCAAAAAGCTAGTTTAACCACACATAGTAATTTGTACTAATGAACTTTATCGCACTACCGAATTGGCGTAAAGAATGGAACCGTGGCTCAGCTTCTCATCGACGATCTTTAATGGAAACGACGATGTTTTGTTTCAAGAACATCTTTGGTGGTACTTTGTGTTCTTTTATAGCTGTCGCCAAGTGTACTAGGACATAAAACCCAATTCTTGGGTGGCGGCGCTAAGCGCCGCCACCCAAGAATTGGGTTTTAATATGACAAGTATTAGCCATAAATTTGACAATCAGGCTGTCGAGTTGATCATTGTAGCGCATCGCTATAATTTGTGGATTTTATGCAGGCTCTAGGCGATCTCGAATTTCTTGACGCAATAATTTGCCAGAAGCAGTTTTGGGCAAAGACTCCCAAATATATATAGACTTGGGTAATTTATATCGTGCTAAAGATTTTTGCTCACAAAAGCTTCTAATTTCTGTTAGTGATAATTGCACATTACTCACGATTATGGCTGTAACTGTTTCCCCCCATTCGCGATCGCATATGCCTACAACACAAACCTCTGCGATCGCAGGATGTTCTAGTAAAATCGCCTCAATTTCCGTCGGATAAATATTTTCACCACCACTAATAATCAAATCAGAACGACGACTGACCACATAGAGATAGCCATCGCGATCGAGATAGCCTAAATCACCTGTATGCAGCCAACCATCTTGAATAGAATCATTCGGCTGATTGAGATAACCATTCATCACGCTTGCACCTTGAATGAGAATTTGCCCGATCACACCAACATCAAGATCTTGCTGTTGATCATCGACAATCCGCAGTCGATTGCCAAAAAGTGGTAAGCCCGATGATCCTCTTTTTTGAGGTACTTCATGGGATGAAAGCGTAGTTATTTGCGAAGCTGTTTCAGTCATGCCATAGGTAGGACTTATTGGTAAATTCAATTGCAGGCATTGTTCAACTAGTTCTGGACTCGCTGGTGCGCCACCCAATAAAATCACACGTAATTTCTGAAGGCTTTGCCATTGGGGATGTGTCAGCAAACGGCTCAGCATCGTTGGTACCAGAGAAATGATTGTCACTTTCTCAATGGCGATCGCATCTAAAACTTCCTGCTCATCAAATTTTGGTAAAAGCGTAATCGTCGTTCCATTAATCACACTTCGCCATGCGATCGCCAATCCGCCTACATGAAACAATGGCATACAGAGCAACCAATTATCATTTGGCTCTATACCTAAATTTAACGCCGATGCGATCGCGCTATGGAAATGATTGTTATAAGTTAAGGGAACTCCCTTGGGCTTACCCGTTGTTCCCGATGTATAGAAAATACCCTGTGTATTTTCCAGATCTATACTTTCGCTGCAAGGTTTACAGCCATTTAATTGAAAATTTAGCAGAGAAAAACTAGATATTTCAGAAATGATTAAACGATCGATTTGTTTATCCAGATTGTTTACAGTTGATTTAGTAAGCTCATCACAAAGCAAATATTTAGCTTGACTATCTTCTATCTGCCAACGCAATTCTTCAGTAGTGAGGCGAATATTGAGGAAAACTGCGATCGCTTCACACTTCACTAATGCATGAACAAGTATGATATATCTCGGATGATTGGTAAGTAACAATCCAATGAGATCGCCAGATTTTATCCCCAATGTTTGCAAGTGTTCTACCCAGCGATTAACCTTGGCTTCCAATTCCGCATATGTCCAGCGTTCTACTTCTTGATCAAAAGGCGCTCTAAAGATGAGCGCGATCGCATCTTTCTTTTGCACCGCTCGTTGTGATAGCCAGTTGGGAAATTTCATAATATCGAGATATGATAGTCATTATGGAGATTGCTTTGCAATCTCCATAATGACTATCATAAAATTTTATGGAGTAATGGCAATGAATCCATTTGGTGGCATCGTCCAAAAAGCATTTTATCTAGGTCTAGGCTTGGCGACTGTCGCAGGTGAAAAGGCTGGTGAGACTCTCGGTGAACTTCGCACACAGGCTAGTAAATTAGCTGACGACCTAGTTGAACGTGGCGAGATGACAACCGAAGAAGCGAAAAAGTTTGTAGATGACCTAGTCCGTAACTCTCAAAAGCCGATTGGGGAGAGTGCTCCAAATCCTAGCAGCAAAGATGCCCCACGCACAATCTCAATTGATGATGAGGAAGATGGTGATTCTAATCAAACTGTAAGCGATGTGGATTCTCTCAAAAGCAAAGTTCAAGCCTTACAAGATGAACTCAAAAGGTTACAGAAATAAAATCTCATTTTTTTAGCCTAGAAACAAACAAATTGCTATGTATAAAAATTTAACTTCGCCGATCGCATTTTCATTGCTACTGTTGGTTTCTTTACCGAGTACATCCATGCTAATTCTTGAGAGCAAAAGTGCAGCATGGGCGCAATCAGTAGCAACAATTCAAGATCAGAAATCTCTGGCAGATAACTTACTCAAGCAAGCGAAGCAAAATCTTGAGGTTAGTCAAAATCTGGAAGCCTTTAAAGCCTATCAAAAGGCTTTAAAGATTTATCGGCAGGTGGGAGATCTTCAGGGGGAAGCTGAGTCTCTGAATGGAATGAGCACGGCTTACTATAATCAGGATGCATTGGAAATAGGTTTGTATAGGTATAAGCCTGTTTATTTTGAGGGTTTTGGTTTTACAGAGAGAGAAAACCATTTCAAGCAAGCTCTAGCGATCGCTAAAAAAATTGGTAATCCAAAACTAGAAGCTGAAGCTTTAATTGGATTAGGTCGTCATGTTGATAGAACGAGTTTTTATGATCGAGCAATAAAATATTACGAGCAAGCTTTAGCGATCGCTAAAAAAATTGGCGATCTTCCATTAGAAGGTAGAGTTCTTAAATATCTTGGTGTTACTCATAGTAACGGATCGTATTTTCAAAAAGTCTTAGACTTATATCAGCAATCTTTAGTGATCGCTAAAAAAACTAGCGATCATCAATTAGAAGCATCTGTATTAAAGGAACTCTGTAGTTTGTATCATAAAGATGACTCAAGTTATATCGATAAACTATCTCTGAGCAAGATAGAAATGTGGCAAAAATCGATTAACTACTGTCAAAAATCTTTAGATGTTTTCTCTCAGATTAAGGATGTCCCAAATACAATTAAGCTTTTACATTTTTTGTCTAGCAGCTATGAAGATGTAATTAGTAAAGAGCAAGTAATCAAATACTATCAACAAACATTATTGATCGCACAACAAACTAATGATCGCGATTTACAAAAGGGAACAATCGCTAGTTTAGGTAATACCTATCATGAATTGGGACAATATCAAAAAGCAATTGATTTTTATTTTCAAGCTTTAAAATTTGAGTCGCCAGTTTTAGAGACAGCTATCCATTCAGAAAATCTCGGACTATATTATTTGTTTAAAGATATTGCTCGATCCTATGGCGAATTAAAGCAGTATCCACTAGCAATTGATTACTATACCCGCTCTTTAGCCATTGCAAAACTATACAATAAGAATAATAGAGATAATGTTAAATCTGTTTCCTTTACTGAAGAAGATGTACTTTGGAGCTTAGGTGATGCCTACTATGATAGTAAGAATTATCAGAAGGCAATTGATAACTATCAAGAAAGTCTTTCTATTTATGGAAAAATTAAGCGTGATCGAAGGAGTGCAGGAGCGATTCTCTGGAATCTAGGAAATTCTTACTTCGCGCTAGATAATTATCAACAGGCGATCGCTAGCTATCAAGAAAGTCTATCTATCTTTAAAGAATTTAAAAATTTTGCAAGTCAAGCTAGTTTATTATCTAATCTAGGTAATTCTTTTTTTGCAATTAAGCAATATCAAAAAGCAATCGATGCTTATCAGCAAGCTTTGACGATTAAAAAGAATTTAGATGATCGTCAAGATGTACCAGAATTAATACAAAATCTGCTTGACGCAAAGGAAGCTTTAATGAACCAAAAAACTTAGAAGCAATTCATGAATTGCTTCTAAGAAACCATTTAAGAATTGTCTAGATCCACCCAGCCGCCTTTATAAAGGCGTTAATATACTTGACACACCAAGCTTAAAATTTTAGTCTTTTTTCGTTTTTACTTGTCCTCTGGGAAATCTTCTGGTTTTAATTCAAGTTTTAAATCCAACTGATGATATCCCTGCCTTCTTGCTACAACTTTGTTGAAGTTTTTTATAAATTCATCCCATGTGTCAGATGCTTCCATGAGTGTAATAACGGAATCTAATTGGGATTTTAAATGAGGCTCTCCAATATCACTCGTTAAACTTTGATGCAATCTTGCGGTATAGTTGCCACTTTCACTTTTAGGAGTCTTTTTCTTCAGCTCATCTACAACTCCTTTTGGAAGCTGATCATAAATCAGCTTAGTTGTCCATGTGCCAACAACTCCTGGTCGTTTTTTTATACCTGATACGGTAAAATCCCATCCTCTCAATCGAAATATTTCTTTGTAGTAAGTATCTTTAAAGGTATGGCTCCATGGTCTTAACTCTTCAACAACGTAGATATTGATCAACCTTTGAAGTTCATCTTTCTCCCTGTCGTATTGATAGCCTGTAGCTTCATCAATAAGAGCTATCAAACCTAGTTTCGCAAATCCCATTACAAGGACTTCACATTGATCGGCTATTATTTGCTGCCTAGAAGAAAGCTCAATAGTTCTTCGTGCTTCTAGAAAAGCATCACAAATATCAATAAGGATCGTAGCTTCAAAACCATTGATTTTTTGATTACCTTTATAGCAATCAATCGGGCTGAAGTGGTCTACCTTTTTATCCTTATATATAAAGGGTTCTAGCGTTTTTTGATTCAAATATCGGTCTAAATCTGGCCCCCGACGTTTTCTTGTTTTCTGGTGTCTCATCAACCATTTTCAAGGCTGATTGCATCCCTCTACCAGACAAAACCCGTTTACCATCTTCAAGGACATAGCAAGGAATTGAAAAATCACCTAGCTTTATTTCACCTTCATGCGTAATTTTGTTTTTCATTAGATTTACCGCTAAAAAAAATATTTTGATAATTTTAGCAATAATTTAGGATTTTTCTATGTAAACTTATTGTATTTAATACCACTATCGTATATAATTAATTATATTAAACGAGGGGTTAAAAGAATTAAATGAGCGAATTACCACAAACATTACAAGAAGCAGTTTTATACTTTGCAGATCCAGAGAAAGCTTTTGAAACTGTTGTTAATCTTCGTTGGTCTGATGGTGTTACTTGCCCCCATTGCGGCTCTAAGGAAGTTGGATATACTTGTACTCGTAAAATCTGGAAGTGCAAAAACAAAGAATGTCGCAAGCAGTTCTCTATTAAGACTGGTACTGTTATGGAAGATAGCCCTTTAGGGCTTGATAAGTGGTTAATCGCTATCTGGATGATCGCTAATTGTAAGAATGGTGTTAGCTCCTATGAAATCCATAGAGCGATCGGTATTACTCAAAAAACAGCTTGGTTTCTACTGTCAAGAATTAGATTAGCGATGCAAAATGGTAGTTTTGAAAAGATGTCTGGTGCTGTAGAAATTGATGAAACCTATGTAGGCGGTAAAGCTAGATTTATGCACAGAGCTAAACGCGCTAAGCTTGGAGGTCGTGGTACTTCTGGCAAAACTATCGTTTTAGGTGTTTTAGATAGAACTACTCGCAAGGTAAAAGCTAAAGTTATCTCTAGCACCAAAAGAGAAGTATTAACAGAAGAAGTTAAGGAAGTTGTAGAAACAGGCTCTACCGTCTATACAGATGCTCATTCTGGCTATGATTTGCTAACTGATGAGCAATACATCCATATGATTATTGACCACGCTAAAGCTTATGTAGATGGTCATATTTCTACCAATGGAATTGAGAACTTTTGGAGCTTGCTGAAACGTGCTTTAAAGGGTACTTACATCAGCGTAGAACCTTTTCACTTATTCCGCTATTTAGATGAGCAATGCTTTCGCTTTAACTATCGCAAAGCTAATGATGGCGAAAGATTTGTTTTTGCTGCTAGCTCTTTGAGTGGTAAAAGACTCACTTATAAAAACTTGACTGGTAAAAACGACTAAGAATTTATGCCTTAGTTGGTTTTGCGCTTAACTACTCTTATTGCCTTTGCTTGGACTTCTGGCTTTGGTACTGCTAGTAATTTTTTGGCAAAATCAGCAAATTTGTTAAATTCAGATAATGGCTTATCTAAGTTTTTATCTTGGTTATCCATATCCTTCCCTGCCTTTTGTAGGTGTATCTAAAAGTAAATATTCTATAACCCATCTATAATAATTAGCTACTCAAACAACTTTTGCTTTTTTAGCTAATTTTCTTGCGGTATCTGTGGCGGTTTTAAGATCTTGTTGTATTCCTATAATACTTAAATGAGTTTTAGAATCTCGAATTACATCAAGACCTAAAGCACGAATATCTTTTACTTGAATTTCAATAAATCCATAAGTAGTGAAATTAGAAGGCTTTTCAGGAGATATCAAAACAGAAAGTTTTAGTTCTGGAGGGTCTCTGCTAAGACGCAACTCGAAAGCTGCATAGGTAACATCATTTGTTTCAGGATCTATCCATCCTTTCTTTCTAGCAATTGCACGATAAACTTTTTCCTCATCTGATAATGGGGGAAATTCTTGGTTAATCACATTATTGATATAAAAATTGCAAAACTGTAACTAATACTTGAATTGAAGGATTGATCCAAAGATTACTTTTTTTGTCTGATAAATCTCCAATATATAAGGATATATTTTCATTTTCTGTTGAAGGGATAAATACTATAACTTCATTTTCTGTTTTGCGATTTTTCCATATTAGATCAATACCACCAGTACTCGCCAAATTAGCAAATCCTAATGGGAAATTGGATTTCATATATTTTTCTATTTCCTGTAGAAGCTCTAGGCTTTTTTGCCATGCAAAGTGAGTTGGACGAGTAGCACCCCAGTCGTCTTCATTATCTTCACAGCTTGTATCATCAATATCAAGAAGACGCTGTTTAGTTATTTGATAACTACTATTTATATTAGAGGAGTTACTAACAACACTAGGCATACTTACAGCCACAAACAATTTAATGGATTTACCACTATTATAAGAAGGTTTTGCGTTAGTCGGCAGATAAGATATGTTTTTTTGATTAGCAGATAAAATAGTATTCATATTATTTATTGTCCAATAATTTAAATTTAACTCTTACTGGCATTACAACTCTTCCCAATTCTTGCTCTTTTAATCTGTAAATAACTTCAAAGTTATACTCAGAAATATCTAATGAAGTAGTCAAAAGTAAATTCCCTAGATTAAGGTTTAGAAAAGTAGAAGACTCTATACTTTTTATTAGAATATCAACCTGCATAGATACGGACGGCAATCCAGTTTGCAATAATTCAATATTTAATTTTTCATTAATTTCATCGTCTGAACAATCTACTTTTTCAAATAAAGCAGCTACATAAACTTGTCCTAAAGACGCAATAATCTTTTGGTTGTCATTTTCTAGCTTAATTTGGGAAACTTGCTCCACATTTAATGCTGGAATAATATCAATTAAAGATACTTCTTCTGTATCTTTATCTATAATTACCCTGCGGCAGAATGTACCCCAAGAGAACTTGATTTGTAAATTATTATCCATATATATTTCTAGATTTAAATCTCCTTAATTAATAATTTAAATACAATATCTTATAACACAACAACGATCCTAGTAATCACCCGATACGCCTAACCCTCAGAAGAGCGCGATCGCCTAGCGTATTCCTTACGCTGGACATTGCGCTCTTCTCTATTTTCCTCCTCATAGCGTTGTTTGGCTAGTCTTGCAGCATCACTAGCATTAGTCTTAGCGATCGCCTCAGCTGTCAATTTTGACTTGTTATAACAGGATTTACACATACCTTTTGAGTAAGCTACGCGATCGGTGTGAGGGCAAGCGCTAGCAAAAGCCTTTTCTTTCTTTGGACGTGCCATAGCTACCTCTCTACCTCACGCTTACCAATACCTAGATCTAGCAAGGTTTCTTGAACGTCTTGCCAATTAGAACCACAGTAGTGATATTTTTTGTCGCGCAAGTTAGCCAGATAGTAGCCAGACTTACCGCCGTGCAAGCGAAACAGTTCAACTACGACTTTTGAAGCAGTTAGCCTAAACCGATGAAATAAGTCGTCTACTGTCTTTGGAGTAGGACAATTGCGTGAATTATAAAAAACTTCAGATTCATCAAATTTAAAATACCAAGTTATTCCTTGCCTCTCTACTACTAAATAATGTAGAGGGTGAACAATACTTTGCATTAAGATATACTCCTATTAAGCTACAAAGGAAGAAACCCCTAGTTGCTAGCTAGGGGCGGTAAATTGAGTTAGTTAGAGGTTAGTCTTCAGATTCGGATTCTTCATCTTCATCTAGGGCTTCTAGAACCTCTTCGGTATAAGCGACGCTCTTGCCAGCTTCGCTACTTTTGACCCAAACATCGGCATCTAGGTATTCAAATTCGACTTCAGGGTTATATTCCTTTTGTCCATTCCCGTTACCTTTGCCGTTGTTTTTGGATTCATTCATTTAATCACCTCCTTTTGTATTTATTTTGTAAGGCGTTTTCCTTACCTCTCTAATATATACGATAGTGGTATTAAATGCAATAGGGAATTAAAAAATAATTTCTAATTACGAGAAATATCTAAAATTTTAAGCTTGGTGTGTCAAGTATATTAACGCCTTTATAAAGGGGTGATTTCTTAGATTTTTTGACTTCAGAACGTAATTCTTAAATGGTTTCTAAGTTCTGAAGTGTAATCCCTAAACTATTTTGACGACATGTCCAGAGATTGCAAAAGTTGTGCTTCTGAGAAGTTAGTTGTCAATGAGGCAGGAAAACGAGGGGATGCGATCGCTTGCACATAAGCATTATTGAGATAAGCCCCAAATTCAGGGCGGTTATTGAGATGAGTTTGAAAAAAAGCTAGGCTTAACGCTTTTGTATAGGGATGTGTAAATTCGGGCTTTTCACCTAATATGGTTGCTGGAACTACCAATACTCCGCGATCGCTTCTTTCTAAAAAAGAGAAATGCGTTCCTTTAGGAAAAGTTACTAGATACTTATGGGGACTAGTTGACCATACAAAAGGGAAAAACTGTTCAGGAACAGCAGGCGTAAATAAGTCATCTCCACTAGCAAAAATCGCTACAGGAATCTTGATATTTTGAATTCCTTCTTTACCCAGTAGCGTACTGCCACCGAGCGGATTGAGAGCTAATATTGCTTTCACTCGGCGATCTCTAAGATTAATATTATTTACATCTAATGAACTAAAGCGGCATTGGAGAATCTTAGACACATTAAAAGAAGAGACATTGGGTTCGGGAATACTGCATTCTTTATTGATTTGATTGAAATTAAGTTGAGCACCTCCCAAAGTCAAAACAGTATAGCCACCGAGTGAGTGCCCTAT
This sequence comes from Pseudanabaena sp. UWO311, assembly GCF_006937785.1. GTDB lineage: Bacteria > Cyanobacteriota > Cyanobacteriia > Pseudanabaenales > Pseudanabaenaceae > Pseudanabaena. The sequence continues at coordinate 46,590 of NZ_SJEE01000019.1, read as the reverse complement.
TAAGCCTACTTGCTCTGGGTTGAAGCGATCGCGCCATTGGGGATCAGTTTTAACCTTTTGCGCCAATGCATCTAGTAAATATTTCACATCATAGGGGCGTTGCACTGCTTCTTCAGTCTGGGGCGCTTTGCTGAAGCCAGATAGGAACGCCGCAAAGTCGCGACTACCTGTTTTGGGATGCTCTAATGCGGCTACAGCAAATCCATGAGAAGCAAGGTGCTGCGATAAATATTGCAAAGTATCAGGATTAGAAGCCAATCCATGGGAAATCACAATTAGCGGTGCTGGAGTTGCTAATCCTTGGGGTATATATACATCAGCCGATATTTTGACATTGCGATCGCGTTGCAAATAGGTAAATTGCTCTTTTGTCCATTTTACATCCCCCGCAACCCGTAGCTCTTTTTGAGGGTTTACTAGAGCTTTATTCTCGTTCTGATTCTGAGATTCAGACATTGCTTGTTTTTCGATGGCGGCGATCGCTTGTTCTTTTTTGTAGAGCAATTGTGAGACTTCTGCATAAGCCTGAAGTCCGCGAGATAAGTCTAAATAGATAACTGGGACGGGATATCGTCGCAATAGATTAAGAATGCTGAGCCCTTCCTCACTTTGTGCAGAAAGAATCAACGAAGCTCGCAATGCCGAGAACCCATTTAGCTCAGGAGTCATCTGCAAAATCTTACCTAAGCGCCGTAATAAAATCTCGCCAATGGGAGAATAGGAAAATTGCGCTGCTGTAGTATGGCTGAGGCTATAGCGGGTTGTTAGAGCTTCACGAAGTTGAGTTTGTTGTTGAGGTGATAATCTTTCTAGATAGAACTCTAAACGCTTGGTTAGTTTCCCCTCTTTCGCAAATTTTTCTAAATCACTAACATAGATTGTAAATTCACCAAAAGGGGCATACCAAAAGCGAATTTGTTCAGCACTATGCACTGGTACTGGATTAGCAAAAATATTGCCAATGGCGATCACAATTCCAAAACCTAGGGATGCAATCACCGCTCTGCGATCAATCAACTTTAGTCGTAGTCTCCCCATAACAATCCAGTAAATATTAATTTTACAAAATTATCTGGCACTTAAGAATAGGCGGCGCGAAGCGCCGCTTATCCCTAGAACAGCAATTCTCATTATGAAACCAATTTTGGCTCTGGAAATGCATTTTTTTTGAAAGTCCGCCTACGGCGGACTTTCAAAAAAAATGATTTTTATAATGAGAATTGCTGCCTTGGCAATACTGAATTATGTAATATGTGCGATGATGCTATAATAGCAATCGCAAAAAATTTGTATTTGACCAAATTAGCTAACTTGCCGATGTAGCACAGGGGTAGTGCAGCTGATTCGTAATCAGCAGGCCGTGAGTTCAAATCTCATCATCGGCTTAATAAAAAACAAGAGAGAGTGCCTTGCACTCTCTCTTGTTTTTTAAAATGGAATATCGTCATAATCAGGTGCATCGGCTGCGGGTGCTGATACAGGCACATATGTTGACATTGGGACAACGTTTGCAGCGGGAGTAGGATTATTGGCAATTCTTTCTGTGCGTGCAGGAGCAGAAGCATTGTTAGCTGTACTACCACCAACTCCAAAACTGTGGACACGCTGAGCAATTAGTTCTGTACGCTTTTCTTTGTAAGTACCGCGATCAACTGTATCTAGACGCAACCGACCTTCTACGACAACTTGATCACCCTTATGATATTTCTCAACCATCTCATCGGCTAAACTATTCCAGCCAACAACTTTGATCCGATAAGGAGAGTCTTCAGCACGTCCACCTGCAAACTGAACCAGAAATGAAGCGATCGAGCTTTGATTGTCAGGAGTGCGGCGTAGCTCAGGATCGGTCAGGACTTCAGCCATTAGGACAATAGAATTCATAGGTTTGTATCAAAAGCTTACGGCTTATTTTTATTAATCATCATAATATCGCGATCGCAAAGGATCGTAAATTAAATAAAAGCCAAAACTGTGGTGAAGAGCAAAGCTCTTCACCACAGTTTTGGCTTTTCAATTGCACAAATTATTTAGTTAGCACTCGCTATCCCCTTCCTAGTTTAAGAAATAGCCAGTGAAGCCCAATAGTTAATGGTGCGGCGCTCCGCGCCGCACCATTAACTATTGGGCGGGAAAGGAAGTAAGCAATCATCCAAAATTCTGATCTAAAACTACCAAAAAGCTAGGTATGTTATTTCAGGCAAAATCTTGAGTGCAATAGTCTGCATCAACATGTATACTTTTGCTGATTATCAAGCTGCTATGCTGCTATTAGGATTAGTCACGCACATATGCTGACCGTCAATGCAATCATCATCAGTACAATCATTCTCGATGTTGGGATTCAGTCCGTGATTATCGACAGAATATTTCGAGCAAAACAAGGTAATAGACGGCGGGAAGAAGTGGAAGAAGAAAACCTTACTCGCTACGAGTCCAACACATCTAGCGATCAGCCTAAGGGCTGGGAATTTAAAATCTTGCGTACCAGTAGCGGCGGGTTTCGTGGGCGCAAGGTATTGAACAAAGTCTGCACCGAAGAGTCCCAAGCAGGCTGGATTTTATTAGAAAAGCTGGACGATCATCGATTAAGGTTTCGCCGTCCCATAACTGCTCGCGATCGCGACACTAATTGTAAAATCGATCCCTATCGCACCCGTTATGGCATCGCTGAGAGTGTGGAAACTTTGACAACGATCATTGTGTTATTAGCGATCATGAGCGGTGCAGCAGCCTTAGGTTTTACAACATTAAATCGATTTTTTGGAGATTGGCAAACGCACTCTGTGCAGAACGCTCCCCGTTCTGGCGACAATAACACCATGCGTCAGCCACCTAGTCCGATCGCCAAACCTACTACGCCCCCACAATAAACTCATTCAAGATTGGAGGTAGTGTGAAGCGCTTCATCGCATCTTTATAGCTAATGTCACTTGTCTTTGGACTAATCAAAACCCAATTCTTTGATGGCGGCGCGGAGCGCCGCCATCAAAGAATTGGGTTTCATGTCTTATACCAATTCACAAAAGTGTGGCAACACTTCTGTGAATTAAAACCCAAACCCCATAAGGGTTTTAAAAACACAAAATGGCTACGCCATTTTGTGTTTTGGTATTAGTACACTTGGCGACAGCTATAAAATGGGTGATTATGAGGATAAACCTATGAAAGCAATTTTAATGACCGCAGCAGGTGAACCCAATGTGCTGCAACTTGCCGATATCCCAGAACCAACTATTCAATCTCCGACGGAGATTTTGGTACGCCTCAAAGCCGCAGGCATTAATCCCATTGACACAAAACTACGGAGCCGTGGCACATTTCAGCCCGATCGCTTGCCATCGATTCTCGGTTGTGACGGTGCAGGAATCGTAGAAGCGATCGGCTCAGAGGTTACTAAGTTTAAAGTAGGCGATCAGGTTTATTTTTGTAATGGTGGGTTAGGTTTTCATCAAGGTAACTATGCCGAACTAACTACGATAGACGAAAAATTTGCCGCCCATAAGCCCAAATCTCTCAGTTTTGAAGAAGCTGCTGCTGCTCCTCTTGTATTGATTACTGCATGGGAAGCCCTATACGATCGCGGCAATCTACAATCAGCATCACCCAGTCGCAATGTCTTAATTCATGCAGGAGCAGGCGGTGTGGGTCATGTGGCGATTCAGTTAGCAAAACTTAGAAACGCAAAGGTCTGCACGACCGTTGGATCGGAGGCTAAAGGACGATTTGTAAGGGATTTGGGAACAGATTTAGCGATCGCCTATAAGCAAACTAATTTTGTAGAAGCAGCGATCGCGTGGACGAACAGCGAAGGTGTAGATATTGCCTTTGATACTGTCGGGGGGAAACTGATCGAGCAGACTTTTCCTGCCGTCAAAATCTATGGGGATCTTGTCACCATTCTTGAACCACCTACCGATATTAGCTGGAAAGTTGCCCGTACCCGCAACTTGAGATTTAGCTTTGAACTAATGCTCACGCCGATGTTACTCGGAAAGGCTGATCTGCAAATTCAACAAGCCAAAATTCTTAGTGAATGTGCAGATTTATTTGACTCAGGCAAGCTCAAAATCCATGTCAGTGAAGTGTTTCAGCTTGCGGATGCAGCTAAAGCCCATGAATTATTAGAGACAGGATCAATGACCGGGAAAATTGCGATCTCCATCTAAACCCAAAAGACGAGTGGCGGCGCAAAGCGCCGCCACTCGTCTTTTGGGTTTTAGCGAAATGTTGCTAGTTGCAACATTTGTTTTTCGTTGGCGATACTCATCACCTGACGTTTAGGATCGATCGTAATCCAACCCTTTTCTTTAAGTTTTTCTAAAACCTTGGTAGTGTCGTCTGGACTTACCTCTGTGAGATCCGCAATATCTTGAACAGGTATATTGAAAATATCAATCCCTACCTCAGTCTTACTGCCATAAGCCTGAGCCAAACTAGTCAGAATAGTGGCAATCCTCACCGCAGGAACTTGTTGGCGTAACTGGATGCGCTGATTGGTTTTGCGCAACCGTCGCACCATCAACTGCAACATACGGTGATGCAATTGCGGATCTTTAAATAAAAACTGGATAAATTTTTGAGCAGGAACACTCAGAACACGTACTGGTGTAAAAGCAACTACATCAGTAGATCTTGGAGACTCATCCAGAATCGCCATTTCTCCAAAAAAGTCACCATTACCAAGTATTGCAAGGGTTGTTGCATCCTGACTTCTCAAAAATCTAACTTTTAACCAGCCAGAAAGAATGAAATATACAGCATTGCCCCAAGCATCTTCCATTAGCACGGCTCGCCCAGGAGGGTAGTCACGTTCTACTGCTTCAGCGAGGAGCCACTCCAAAGTTTCAACGCTAGCAGCATCGAATAGTGGAAATAGCTCTTTGAAGATATCCGTTTGCATGGGAATTTTTTAAAAAACTTATCTGGTGAGCAAGAATTTTGGCGATCGCAAGAGACAAGGGAGTTTATTAAGCACCCATGACTTCATAACCAGCATCCACATAGATAATTTGCCCAGTTACAGCACTTGACAGATCGCTACCCAAGAAAGTTGCCACATTACCCACATCATCAGGGGTAACTAAGCGACGTAAAGGCGCTGTTTCTTCATAATGGTGCAACATTTTGTGGAAGTCACCGATCGCAGCTGAAGCAAGGGTGCGAATTGGACCTGCAGAGATGGCATTGATCCGAATATTATCGGGTCCCATATCTGAAGCTAGGTAGCGCACATTCATTTCCAATGCGGCCTTAGCGATCCCCATCACATTATAGTTAGGGACAACTTTTGCACCACCGATATAAGTGAGGGTAATCACACTACCACCATCTTTTAATAGAGGTCTTGCGGCACGACATAAATGGATCAGAGAGTAAGCACTCACATCAAGGGCAAGTTGAAAGCCTGAGCGAGATATATCGGTAAAGTTGCCAGATAAATCTTCCTTGTTTGCAAATGCTAGACAATGCACCAAAATATCAATTTTTTCCCACTGCTCAGCAACTGAGGCAAACAGTGAATCTACTTGTGCATCATCCTGAACATTGCAAGGCAACAGAAAGCTCGGTGTCAAGGAATCAGTCAACTCAGCAACTTTACCTTTGTTGCGATCGCGATCGTCTGGTAAATAAGTAATACCAAGCTTAGCGCCAGCCTGATGTAACTTTTGGGCAATACCCCAAGCGATCGAACGATTGTTGGCAATCCCAGTCACAAGAGCAGTTTTCCCGCTCAAATCTAACAAACCCGTCATGTATATTTCCTAACGTGAACGCAGCGTAATTCGTAATTTGTAATTAGAAATAAGCTTACCCTAAAAGCCCATACTCGCGCTTGTAGCGAATGGAGCAAGGGCACGTTGCAGAAAACTAAGTGCAAGGAAAGCAAGCATGGGCGATAAATCCATGCCTCCTAGAGGAGGAATAATCGAACGAAATATATTGAGATAAGGATCGGTAATCTGAGCAAGGGCAGCAAAGGGTTGGTTGTACCAATCAATGTTTGGGAACCAAGTCAGTAAGACCCGAATAAATAGCAAACCCAAATAGATCGTGATAAATGAGCTGACTGTGCCAAGAATAACTGCCATAGTAGTTTGTGAGGTTATAGAACAATTAGAATAATTATAGATGCCACTATTCTACTGAATACAGCAGAAATCAGGATTTTATCATCACTTATCATCAACGGTCATGTCTCGTAATGATTCAACTGATATTTGCTTGCTGCCATTTTTCCCTTCAGCCGAAGCCAATTCTTGACTAACTGAATCGATCGCAGCGTTAAGTTGAGCAATTTTCTTTTCGAGGTTACGACGAGCAAATTCATTAGAGGTTTGAGGTTTATCAATAAGGCGATCAAGATCGGATGGCTGATCGATCAAACCATCTTCAGGCTCACTGAGCTTAATTGCTACCAATGCGCCAACTACGCCGCCCACAGCAGCACCGAAGAGAAAACCTCCCCAAAAATTACCTGAATTATCTGCCATAGATTTGCCCTAACGATCTCATCAACAACATTGACATAATGCTTAAGCGTTACTTACAACAAATTCCGATAGAACTAAACCTATATTCTTTATTTGGATCAAGCAAAGTATGTCTTTCATAAAAAATATAGTAGTTTTTATGTTCGCGATTTGCTGTAAACAGTATGAATTTTTGCACATCATATCATTTTGGTTTACGTTGATGCATAGCGATTCTATAAGCTCCAAAAAAGTTATAGTTGGTGCGAAGCACCAACTATAACTTTTTTGGAGCTTGGAGAACCTCAAAGCGCTGTAATTAACGAAGAGGTTTATGCTGCAATGCAATTGATATTGCACCTTTGCTTTCATCAAATTTGCTCAGGAATTTGGCGAATTTTGCTGGGTCAAATTCTTCAGTATTCACCTTCGCAAATGCTCGATGATTTTGCAAACCTACCTTTAATAAATTACTGCGCTCAGCATTAGCGACCTCGTCTTTAGGATTTTTGGATAACCAACTGGTATAAGCATCGATCGCATCATACCAATATGCTTTCTTCGCATAGATTTTGGCTTTTTCTAAATCATTTTTGGCTGTAGCGATCTCTTTTACAAGCACAGGATCATCATCGTAACGGATGGCAGCGTTAACATCAACCTGCGCTGTACCACCATTACCTTGCCAACGAATTTGCCAACGCTGTACTTTTCCTTTAACTAGCTCAGGCGCATTTTCGGGCAGCGTAAATTTATAGAGTCCCGACTGTTCTCCTTTACCTTCAGCCATAAAGATAGGCTTTGACTCTCTCCCGTTACTATCACGCAAAATGAAAGTTACTTGAAATGGGCTTTTGCCATTATCAATCTGAGGAACTGTCGTTGAGTCAGTTGGCGTAACATCGGGAGGCGCAATATACCAATAAAATGTTGGACGAGATGATAAAGTCTTTCCGCCGTCGTCAGGCACAAGAATCGTCAGTAGAGGTAAGTCTCCCCTAGTTGCACCACCCAAACCTGCGGATTTGGGGAGACCTAAACCATATTGCGCAAAAGTAGAAGGCACAAAGATCGACGAACTAGCAATAGTGGCTATACAGACCGTACTAATGGAGATCGCATTTTTAATGCTGTTTTTAATTCGAGTCTTAGTTGAAGTCATGGTTGTCATCTTCCCAGTGTTCCTAGTTTGTTTTTACTAGCTTCAGCAGAGCACAACTTGGGTTGTGAGAAAGAGTAAAATTTATAGTCTCTGACTTTGTTAGTTTTTTTTAGGCTCTAATGCAATAGATAGGGCACTCTTGCTTTTATCTAATGTAGTCAGAAAGTTTGTGAACCTAGCTGGAACAAATTCCTCAGTTACACGCCCATTCTCATCTTTATTTACATTTATAAAAGCTGGATTATTCGGCAATCCTGCCTTTAATAGATTACTGCGCTCAGCAATAGCTACATTGTCCTTAGGATTTTTGGATATCCAACTAGTGTAAGCATCGATCGCATCATACCAATATGCCTTTTTCGCATAGATTCTTGCTTTTTCTAAATCGTTTTTGGCTGAGGCAATCTCTTCGGCGACTAGAGGATCATCATCGCGACGGATGAGAGCGTTAACATCAACTTGCACTGCACCATTAGTACCTTCCCAACGAATTTGCCAACGCTGAACTTTTCCTTTCTTTAGCTCAGGAGCATTTTCGGGCAGGGTAAACTTATACAGTCCTGCACCTTGGGCTTTACCTTCAGCCTTAAAAATGGATCTTGAAGCTCTTTCATTACCATCACGCAAAAAGAAAGTCACTTTAAATGGGCTTTTCCCATCATCAGCTTGAAGAACCGTTGTTGGGTTAGTTGAGGTAGTTGCGGCAATATCTTGAGGAGCGATATACCAGTAAAATGTCGGACGAGATGCCAAGGTTCTTGCCCCATCACCAGGTACAAGAATCGTAACATGAGGCAAAGAATCGACGCTTCTAGTTGCACCACCCGAACCTGCTGATTTTGGTAGACCTAAGCCATATTGGGCAAAAGCAGAAGGTGCAATGATTGTCGGACTAGCGACAGTGGCTATACAGAGCGTACTAAGGGCGATCGCATTTTTGATACTGTTTTTAATTTGAGTCATAGTTAAAGTCATTGAAATCATCCCAGTTTTTTCTAGTTTGTTGTTACTAGCTTCAGCACAACATCACTTTATCAAAGCCTAAATTTTCTATAGATTTAAGGTCGAGAGTTGGGGATAACAAGTTCCTTAAAATACAAATTTTTTTGTTTTTATATGAACTAACAACCAAATTTTTTGTTGAAAGAGCCCCTCCGTAGCAATTTTAACAAAAAACTTGTGGCTCTCTAGAGCTTAAACAGCTCTTATGTAATAAAACTAAATTTGCAATTGTAAACGCTATCGTTACCGACAATTGCGAATTCAACAATATTATGGGGCAGAAATGGATGAGATCGCCTCAGCCATTTCTTGAGTACCAACAGACTCAATAGTAGTAGGCGCAAAATCATAAAAAATTTTACTTTGAGATGCTAGTTTTGATGTTTTACTTCACCCAGATGAGTGATTGCATTTTATCGATTTTATCTAACAATAAAGGTTATTAAATTACGTGATCGCACAAATGAATCGTTTGTGACAATTAATCATAAGGGGAGTGACTAGAGTTTATTCTTCAGGTTATTGAGACTTGCAAGCAAATTTATACCGCTTTCTTAAGCAAAATTAAAGATAAGTAAAGGTGAATGCAGGGAATAATTAATGCAAAGTTCACATCATGTTAATTATTATCGAGACACTTTAGATTTAACAAGCTTATACGGTTAATTCCAGAAGCCTAAGCATTGGGAACCTCTAGTTTGCTAAACCCGTCCCATGTAATTTAGCAGTCAGTACGATAGTTTCAATATCCTAATTATTGCTCAGAACTTGTGTAAGGAATTCCTACTATGTACTTTGAGTTTGTCAATTCGGGTTTCAGTTTTCCCTATATCTAGATTTTGATGTCTCAACAATTGCCCTAAGCACCTAAACAATTGTAACTATTACTTACTTATTAAATCTAAATAAGTAGTTACATACGTAACTTTATTTGTATTTGATTATATTTAATTTTTAGAACAACATTGTGGCTCCTTAGCTGCTTCTGACATCAAGGCTTTCTGATTTCATTAACAACAATAAATGTAAGTTCTGAATACCATAGGATCCCCCAATCCAATGAGTGTAAATACTTATTCAAACCTTGTCAAATCTTTAGAGAGATAGTGGTAGCCGTCCTTTGACTTTTCTAGTTGATTCGTAATAATATGTAACTCTAGACGCAAGATAAAAAAAGGTTAATCCTGTATTATACAAATCAACTTTGGAGCAAATGACGTATTAGTACATCAACTTTATAAAACTTAAAGATTGCGATTTTAATATACTGGACTAATAAATTTAATTTTTAAAGTTATGAAGTCCCCTTTGTCTCAGTCTTCTGGTCTTGGAGAAGCACTCTTGAAAAACGCTTAGTTTAAAAAAATGAGGAGCGATATGTCTGAAGAACCATTGATCCAACCCACACCAAAGACAGTGGATAGGCAAGCTAACAAGCAGGTCGGCCTGTCTGCTGACATGGTTCGCACGTACTTGCATGAAATCGGGAAAATCCCCTTACTCAGTAATGAAGAGGAGATTATCTATGGAAAGCAAGTACAACAGATGATGGCGCTGTTTGAAGTACAAGAAAAGATCGCTCAAAATAGCGATCGCCTACCAACTGAGCAAGAATGGGCTGAAGCTGTTGGTCTAGAGCGAGAGATTTTGCTTAGCCTTATTCGCGTAGGCACACGTGCTAAACGCAAAATGATCGAGGCAAACCTCCGCTTAGTAGTATCTGTGGCTAAGAAATATCAAAAAAGAAACTTAGAGCTTCTAGATTTAGTACAGGAAGGAACGCTCGGATTAGAGCGTGCGGTAGACAAGTTTGACCCTACCAAAGGCTTTAAGTTTTCAACTTACGCTTATTGGTGGATTCGTCAGGCGATTACGAGAGCGATCGCTCAACAAGCACGCACTATTCGCTTACCAGTTCACATCACTGAGAAGCTCAACAAAATCAAAAAAGCTCAACGCCAACTCTCTCAGGATCTTGGTCGAGTTGCCACGGTAGCAGAGATTGCCTATGAGCTAAATATCAAGACCGATCAAGTGCGTGAATGTTTGTCGCTATCGCGTCAGCCAATTTCCCTTGATTTACGTATTGGTGATAACCAAGATACTGAACTTGCTGAACTTCTAGAAGATACAGGACGTTCTCCTGATAACTACGTAGAAAGGGAATCTTTGCGAACAGATATCCAGAGCTTACTCAAGGAGCTACCCGAAAAGCAACGTCAAGTGATGATTTTGCGCTATGGACTAGAAGATGGACAGGAAATGTCGTTAGCTAGTATTAGCAAGCGTATGGATCTTAGCCGTGAGCAAGTAAGGCAATTAGAGCGTCAAGCTATGGATTATCTTCGCAAGCGCAAAGCCCGTATGCAAGAATATTTGGCTAGCTAAAACAAATAGGAGGTGCTTTTGCACCTCCTATTTGTTTATATGCAACTCCTCACATAAAAAATCGATTTCACTATTAAAATTGCTGGGGGTATAGCTGCCGCACCCAAAATCTGTACTGCATGTCTAGCGGGCGGTACAGATTTTGGGTTTGTTTTTTGAATTTTGCTGAGTTACTTAAAACCTAAAGAGTGTGAGGCAGCGCGAAGCGCTACCTTACACTCTTTAGGTTTTGATAGAATTGATGTATACACATAGAGAAATTGTTTGGTTAGGAATCTCTAAAAATTTGCAATAATCTAAAGTTAGTTCTTCGATACTTACCCAAGTCACATATCTTTATGCCGCTCAAATCTACAACCCGTCATATTCAGATCTATGCTGCCATTGTTGAGGAGCAGAATGATGAGCTGATCGACAGTGAAAATACTTTGACTATAGATGTTGATCCTGACAATGAACTGAACTGGACAGATGGTGCTTTGCAAAAGGTTTATCGCAAGTTCGATGAGCTGGTAGCAGACTACAAAGGAGCTGATTTGACAGATTACAACTTGCGTCGCATTGGTTCAGATTTAGAGCATTTTGTGCGATCGCTATTGCAGCAAGGCGAAGTTACCTACAACCTCAATCATCGATCGCTTAACTACAGTATGGGACTACCCCAGATTGTTAATACCGAAGCCAAATAGAGACATAGACAACGCTGCGCGTTGTGTATTCTTGTTATAAAATTTAGCAATATTTTAAAAATTATGTCTGAAACCACTGCACCAACTTCTGAAGAGCCAAAGGCTAAACCTGCCGCAAAGCCCAAAGCCGAAAAGCCACCTGCGATCGAAGAGTTACCCTTTGACGAATTTATTAACAAGCATTATCTACCCGCCCTAACCAAAGCCTTTGGCAAGCAAGGCGTTGATGATTTGCAATTAGAGTTTGGCAACTCGCAAGTGCGTGGGATCTGGGCGCAAGGTTCACGCCAGTTTACAGTTTATTTTTCTAAATCTGATCTCAATGCTCAGAAGGCTTTTTCCTGTGCTGATGCTGGGCGATCGCCTAGTACGATTGAGCCATTTTTGATCGATGAGCGCAAAGCACCTCTCGACTTACTCGTATTCGGTGTAATTCAACGGTTAAATGCCCAGAAGTGGCTAACAGCAAACTAAATAAAAAAGGGCGCGTTGCGCCCTTTTTTATTTAGCAACCACAACTTGTTGACCATTTTTAATCTCAATTTTCATGCCCAGCTTATCTAGCTCTTGAGCAACAATTTGGACAGTTTTTTTGTCTGTAGCATTTTGCAAAACTAGTGACCAAGCGCCAACTTGAGCCTTAGTCAGATCCCGAGCTTCTTCGAGCCATTGTGCCGATTGGCGAGATAATTCGGCAGATACTTTCGGGTCTTCAACAAGTGTTTTTCCTGACAAACTCGCTTTATCAGCCCATTCAGCAGATCTCAAATAGGACTCCCTAGCACCTTTAGCATCCCCTAAAAACAATAGTTGATCGGTTGCTTTATATCTCCAAACCGTATATGCAAGTGGTTGTTGATCAGGATTTAAAAAATTTAGACCCTTATTATAGATTTCAATTGCTTTACTAGGAACTCCTGCAAACAGGGAAACACTAGCAGACATATATATGTAACTACGAGTAAATCTGGGATCACGCTCAATAATGTTGTCAAAATAAAGCGGACTGAGGCTATATCCAGTTTGAAAGTCATTTCTGGCAATATCATCACCAAAATATTGCAAAAATTGTAAAAAAGCAAAGTTGGCAATCATATTGTTAAAGCCAAATCCGCGTGGCGGTAATTGCCGAATTAGCTTAAGACGAGCCTCTTCGTCTCTAACTGCTTTACGAGTTTCTTCTTGAGTTTGCCCACTTAATCTTTGATTGAGCTTGGGCAACTGTAAACTGAGGGTGATCGCTCCCAAAATCGCGATCGCCCCCAAATTAATGGCAAGGTTTCGGAACCGCATCTGACTTAATTGCCTTCAGAAATAAATGTATCTTTGCTAAGACTATCAATCAGTTTATTGCTTGGTGAGCCATCGGCAGGGCTAATCGTGTAAAAGTTTTGTGCTCTGATGATCGCATTTCGAGTTTCACCACTCAATACACCATCGACTTTACCAGTGTAGAAACCTCTCTGAGCCAGTAATCTCTGCAATTCTGAGACTTGTGTGTTGGCAGTTGCGGCTGGAGTCGTGGGCTGTGCTACTGGTGCGGTTGTGGGCTGGACTGCTGGAGTTGTCGGTTTAGGAGTAGGAGTTGATTGGAGCGTTGGTTGAGGTGTGACTGCGGCTTGCGGTTGCGGTGCAGGTGTTACCTGTGATTTTGGTTCAACCCGAATAGCTGGTGTAACATTAGCTGGCGCTGGCGTGGTATTAGCGGCAGCAATTGGTTGTTTTGGAGCACCTGCTTCTAGCGCGGCAATCGTTCTTGCTCCCGCCACACCATCCGCAGTTAAACCATAGGCTTTTTGTGCAGCAATGATTGCTTCCCTAGTACGTGTACCTAAAAATCCTGTAATCGGCCCATTATAAAATCCGCGATCAGTTAGCAAATTTTGTAAGTTGGCTACTCCACCGTCAATAGCTGGAATCACAGTATTCGCAGCTTGATTACTTGTGGTTGGCTTAGGGGATGCTGCCGATGGTTTTGCATCGGTTTGCAACGCAGCTATGGTTTGAGCGCCTGCAATGCCATCGACTGTTAAGCCGTAGTTTTTCTGAGCAGCAGCGATCGCGGCATTAGTCTGAGCTCCCTTGACTCCATCAATCGCACCATTGTAAAAACCGCGTTTGGCTAGTAACTGTTGCAATGCAGCAACATCCTTGTCACTGGTCTTTGCCGCGACGGTTGCAGATGTAGTTGTAGGATTTTTGGCGGCAATAGTGACGGGACTAGCTCCCGATTCCAGAGCCGCAAGGGTTTGACTACCTGCAATACCATCAGTGACTAAGCCATAGTTTTTTTGAGCCGCGATGATCGCATTACGAGTCTGTGATCCCATGATGCCATCCACCGCACCATTGTAAAAACCGCGCTTGCTTAGCAACTCTTGTAGGCTGGAAACCTGTTCACTTTTGGTGCTAGTTGTAGAGCTGCTAGTTGCTGTGGATGCTTTAGCTCCATCCGACTCTAGAGCTGCCAAAGTCTGTGGCCCTGCAACACCATCGGTAGTGAGGTTATAAGCTTTTTGAGCCGCGATGATTGCTGAGCGAGTCTGCGATCCCATGATGCCATCAACAGCACCGTTGTAAAAGCCACGATCTGCAAGTAGTTTCTGGAGATTCATCACAGTTGATGAAGCACTACTCGTAGTTTCGCTGACATTAACTTTGGTATCAACGACATCGACTTTTGTAGCACTTTCATCTACGGATTTGCCATCTTCGAGAGCAGCGATCGTGCGACTACCAACAATTCCGTCGGGAGTGAGTCCAAAGGCTTTTTGAGCGCGAAGAATAGCATTTTTAGTTGATGCTCCAGCGACACCATCGATCGCCCCGGGATCAAAGCCGTTTTTTGCTAGTAGCGATTGCACATACTTCACATCCGATGATGGGGCTTCGGCGGCTAAAGTATTTAAAGTCGATCCTAACCCAATCAGCAGGGTTGTACCTGTTAAGAGTATGTTTAAGCTGAGTTTGGCGGAATTAGTAGTGAATTTCTTGAACCATGTTTGGAAGGTTTCAGGTATTTCACTAGCGATCGCATCGTCAGCATGGATAAATTCTTCTTGGATATATGCTAAGAGTTCCATAATTAGACCTTGTTGAGATTGAAAATTAAGATTTGCGATTGAGAAAAATTCGGTGGAATTGACGAGATTTGTTCAGCTTTTATTTAGGAAGAATTAGCATTTTTGGCTGCTGGTGCATTTTGACTAGAGGTTGGCACTTGGGTTCCATTACCTAACGGAGTACCGCTAGGACTGCTAGGAATTGGCTGAATAGTTTGATTTGGGCTACTGGAAGGGATTTGAGCAATATTCTGAGCAGGATTTTGCGATTTAAGGGCTGTCAGCAAATCTGATGTCAAATCACCTGTGGCAGTCTGTCCGTAAGCAAGTTGAGCTTTCAAAATACTTGCCTTAGTCTGAATGTTGTATAAACCACTAAGATCTGCATCATAAAAGCCTCGTTCCTTCAGTAATGTTTGGATTGCCAAAACATCTTGTGTTGTCGGCAGTCGGGGCAAAGCAGGCTGAGTGAAGGACAGATTGTTGCCACCAGCCAACAACGATCTCATTGTCAATGGTCCAACGAAGCCATCTTGAGATAGAGCATAGGCTTGTTGTGCTTTCAATATGGCGTTAGTCGTGGTTTGCCCTAGCTGTCCATCAATTTCGCCTTGATAAAATCCCCTTTGTTTCAGAAGCATTTGTAAATTCCCGATCTCGCTTATCACTGGCTGCTGAGAGCTGCTGACTTGAGCATTATTTGATCGCACAATCACAATTGTCTGGTTTGGTGACTGGCTTGATGATGGATTTGGGCGATCGCTCGTAATTGCCCCTGTTGGTTTTCCTGTAGTTTGATTTGGGCGCTGAGATGCTAAGGGCTGCCCCCCTGATGAATTTCGCAACAATGCTAAGGTTTTTTCCCCAGGAATCCCATCGGCAACCAGATTAGCTTGAGTTTTCTGAAAATCAATTACAGCTTGCTTGGTATATCTGCCATAAACCCCATCAATTTCTCCGACCGCAAATCCACGTTGAGCTAGTAAAGTTTGCACCTCTAACATATAGCTGGTATTGCAGAGATATAACTGATTGCACCAAGGCGCAACATTGACCGAAGGCTCTAACATATGAGCAGCGACCGCAGGAGCTAAATTCCAGCTCAACCCACTGAGACTAGTAAAGGCGATCGCTGATAGTAAATAGGCTTGCTGTTTCATTGCAGCAAAATTCCAGTCAAGCTTATTTAACTGATGCTCATCAGCATCAAGCACATCACAAGTAGGCAGATTGCGATCTGTCGCTCCTTGATTGGCTTGTTCATATGCCCATGCATCATATATATATGCTGCAAGTTCCATAATGGCTACCAAATGATTGCGGTCTAACTTATTTTAAACGATTTTTTCTGGTTTCTTACGTCAAAAAATGTATACATTTTTTTGTTACAGCGCTTTGCGCTGAAATAAAAACCAATATTTTTGTTGAGAGTGTTGCAAAGCAACACTCTCAACAAAAATATTGGTTTTTATTTTTTGGGTTTAGATATCGTAATCATTTGGATTTTCGGCGGCGATCGCCTGTTTCTTATGGAGATCTTTGTTGTACTTAATTCCTATTTGCACGACATTGTCCTGAGGAAGCTCTGAACGAGATCGCTCGATGCCTCTGCGTCGCTCTGAAGTTCGTATTTCGCTAGTATCTTCAGTTACCACTTCATAGAGAATTGCTTGCTTATTTGCCTCAGTCCCCCGCCGCAACACTCGCCCTAAGCGCTGAATATATTCACGGGCTGAGCCTGTACCTGATAGCAGGATGGCAATTCTTGCATCAGGTACATCGACACCTTCATTTAAAACATGGGAAGCAGCTAGGGTTTTATATTTGCCTTCACGAAAGAACGTTAAGATTTCGTGGCGTTCCTTCACAGGAGTTTGATGCGTGAGTGCTGGAATTAATAAATCTTGCGAAATACGATAAACCGTGGCATTGTCGTTCGTGAAAATTAGAATCCTCTCACCGAAGTGTTGAGCCAATAAATCTGACAAAACCCGTAATTTCGCTTCTGTTCCTAAAGATATATCCTTTGATTCTCGATGGGCAAGCATTGCTCTTCTACCTGCTTGTGATCGCGCACTCGCCTGCACAAATCTTTGCCATCCTTCGAGACTGCCAAGGGAAATTTTTGATTCCTTGAGAAACATATTACGACTTTGAATTAGAGAATCATAGCGATCGCGTTCTTGCGTTGAAAGAGAAACTTTAATCTGGACAATTTTATGTTCTGCTAAGGCTTGTCCTGCCAAATCTTCGGAGGATTTGCGATAAACTTCTTCGCCAATTAGAAATTCTAAATCTGAGTGTTTACCATCACTACGTTCAGGCGTAGCGGTTAAGCCCAGTCGATAGGGCGCGATCGCATATTCCGCAATCACACGAAAAAAATCCGTGGGTAAATGATGGCATTCATCGAACACGATCAAGCCATAGAGATTACCTAGAGATTCTGCTTGAATGGCTGCACTATCATAAGTTGCTACTAAAATCGAGGTGTGATCGCGAGAACCTCCTCCCAATAAACCAATTTCCACATCAGGGAAAGCTGCTAATAAATGGGCATACCACTGATGCATCAAATCAAGGGTGGGCACGACAACTAAGGTGCTGCGATTTGTAACTTGCATCGCTAGCTGTGCTAGATAAGTTTTACCTGCGGCAGTCGGTAAAACAACCACACCACATTTCCCGACTCGCTGCCATGCTACAAGAGCTTCGCTCTGGTGCGGATAAGGCTCCATTTTGGTATGAGAAATCAACTTAACTTCTTGATATCCCCGTGACTTATCTTCGATCGCAATTCCTTCTGATCTCAAAGTCAAAATCAACTCGCGATAGCAATTAGCAGGAATCCGAAATTTCTCAATGCGATCATCCCATGTGGCAAATTCAATCCATGCTTTACCCTTGGGTGGTGGATGAAGAATTAAGGTTCCGCGATCATAAGTTAGTTGAGGAATGCGGGGCATATTTTGTTGTTTTGTTGTTTTACCTAGTCGTCTAAGGTTTTGAGTTGATCTTACAGCGCTGTGCGTTTGAACGGAAATTTCTTTGTAGTTTGGGACTACTGCGTAAGTCCTAAACTCAAGTGCGATGCTCAAAGCTCAAAACAATTGGAACGGGTTGATTAACAGTTAGGACTTACGCATCTGCCCTGCAATAAATTGCGGGCTAAAAGCTTAAACCAGTTGAAACAGGTTAGCTTGAGGTTTTCTTTAGTCAGTTTTAACTGACTTGAGCTTTGAGCCAAGAACTTTAGTTCTTGGTTGATTTGCATAAGTCCTAACAGTATTCTGTAGTCCACTGAAGTGGACTTGAGCTTTTAGCCAAGAACTTCAGTTCTTGGGTTGTTTGCGTAAATCCTATAGCTTACATATTTGGCGCGATCGCGAAAATTCAATTTCTTGTGTTTGCCAACCAAAGGCAAAATGGCTAATAGAAGTAATCGCAGGTACGGCTGATCGAATTGCTTGCATTTGCACTTCCAAGGATGGACGATTTGTAAAGGGTTCATTCCATTGACCGACTAAAATTGGTGCAATTTTAGTTCCACTTGGCGCATAGTTCGCAGCCCTGAGTACTTGATTCACAATACAGTCTGACCTACCGCAGACAGCATATGCCATCGGTTGCCACTCATAGGAACTAGTGAACAAATGCCAAGGCTGCATTCGCGAATCAAATCCTTCGCCTACGGGTTGATTGCCATCGGAAAAGAAGGCAATACTAGCAGGAATTTTTTGCTGAAAAACAGGCTTGGAAACAGTATCTAAATAATAGGTCACACCAATAAAAGCATGACCAACAGCCAGTTGCCATAGTTCTTTCTGCCAGTATGCGATCGCAGGCTCTTTTTGACCAGATTGATCGGATGGTTGGCGACCTTGCCAGAGAGGTTCTGTTTCTTGGGGATAGAGTTTTTTAACGAATTTAAGATCATTTGGGGTGACGTAGCCCTGTTTGAGAAAGCGATTGATAATTTCTCGACCTTGGAAATTCTCAGCGCGATCGCGAAAAGCCTGTAATGATGAAGCTCCATAAATCCACAGGTAGCGGACATTGCTTACCACGGAAGCAGCACCCGCGCCGCGCTTGTAACGCACATAATCAAATGCCACACCGTCAGGTTTGCGCTTAACAACCTCATTCACTGCCAAATACAAATCACTTTGAGCTTGATAGTTGTAGGGATCGACAAATAGCTGATCCTTAGTTGGAACTTCTCCCGCACTATTTTTTCCCAAGTTCTCAACTATAGAAATTGTACTGTCACCATTGGCATTGCGAGCGATCGCATTTTGACGAGCCACTGTTGATTTCGACAATCCATTACGATCTATGCCTCTTCCATAGCCAGTACCCACATTCAAAGTAAATATCCATGCATGAACCTTAATACCGCGTTCTTGCCCCTTAGCGATCGCCAGTTTCAATAAATCTGCATTTTTATACTTCTCCGATAGAACTAGAGAATTCCAAGCAGTCGCATTCTCTGATAGTGGCAACAGAATCTTGCCGTCAGAGAGAACCTCTATAAAGACTTGGTTATATCCCTTATTCACGATCCGATCCATCACTTCATCAAGCTTGCCTGACAGTAGATCACAGGGATATAGGCGCAGCCAAATTCCTTGGGTTTTGAGCCAAGATTTCTGCCGACAAGTGTTTAGCGATTGGCTATGCTCTTTGATAATCGCTTGATATTCTTTAGTAGCCTCTAGATTTCTACTTTTACTTGTGTCTTGAAAAACAGCATTACGTAAATTTTCTTTGGTAGCGATCGCCTCACGTTCAAATTGACAATATTCACCAACTTGAGCAAAGGTAGGGTCATAATAAATACTCATCCCCAATAAGTTGGTGACTAAAGCAAGGGTAAAGACTTTAGTTGAGATTGGTGCTGACATAACCAGATTATAACGGTTAGCGATCGCCATTTAGAAACACTACTGCTGGATTGTAAACGTATACAAAAGATTTCGCTGGTTCACAAGAATTGAATTTAATCGCAACACCCAATTCAAAATGAAGATGCCTCGTATCACTCCGACCTGAGTTTCCCATTTTTGCTAGCTCTTCCCCACGACGAACTTTTTGTTCAACCTGAACTTGAATGGTATCAGGATAAAGGTGAGCATACCTTGTAAATAATCCATTAGGATGCAAGAGTACAATATGATTCCCCCAACCTCCTCCACAGTTGTGCAATTTCTCATTAAAGCCAAATGGACTAGATTGAGGACAGCCACAACGAATATAAACAACTTTGCCGTCTGCAACCGAGCGCACTGAAACTTGAGTAATTGACTGATTAGTATTAATGAAGTCAATACCCTCATGTTCGGATAGTTGATAAGATTTGCCTATAAAAGGGAAGATTTCTGTATAATTAGCTGGCTGAAGCCAATGTAATTTTAGTTCTCTCTCGCTACGAGCAGTCCCGAGTCGCTGGACAGGAGCAACTTCCTCTAACGTCTGATTAGAGTAACCGTTCTTACAGATTTGACCATAAGCTGGTGCTAACGAAATATGTAATAACGTCGCAACCAAGATCGATCTTTTCATGAAATTAAATCAGACGTACCAATTTTTATAAATTTGGCTGAAATTGCAGCAATGTTTTGGGGAATTATGGTATGAGATTTTTGTCTTAGTGCCAAGCACTGTATCAGAAATCCAAATACTATAGCCGACTTTAATCGCCATGAATGATGTTATCCATCCATCAACTGTTGAATCCCCAGAGACATATCTACAATTTGGCGATCGCTATCGAAACTCTGACAATATTCCCCTCGCGCTAAAAAATTATCAACGGGCTTTAGCGATCAACCCAGAATTTGCTCCAGCACATGAACGCATTGGGATAATTAATCAACAGCAAGGAAATGCGATGGATGCGATCGCCAGTTTTAGTCACGCCGTACAGATCGATCCCAAATTGTTGGAAGCCCAGTTAGGCCTAGGCAATGTCTATCAACAGATGGGATGGGCTGAGCTAGCAATTACTCATTTTCAAAAAGCACTTGAATTTCACCCCGATCGATTTCTAGCGGAATATCACTGCAAATTGGGGGATAGCCTTAAAGAGCGCGGCAAAATCGCAGAAGCACTAGCTAGTTATGAAAGAGCGATCGCCACAAATCCCGATTATGCTGAAGGATATCGGGCGATCGCGTTAGTATATTTGCGCCAAAACGATCCTGAAGCGGTGCAGTCGATTTATGAACGTGCCGATGCTCATAATTCTGAACTGCTGCAAAGTAAGGACTACAATGCTCTTGGGGTGGCATGGATGTTTAAGTTTAACTCTCTAAGTGCTGATGGGAAATCTATGCCCAATGATTGTCTAGATAATGCGATCGCTTGCTTCCAGCAGGCAATTCAAATCGATCCTGCCTATGCTGATGCTCATTGTAATTTGGGAAGTGCTTTCATCCATAAAGATCAGATTAAAGATGCAATCATTGCTTACAAAGAAGCGCTCGATGTTGATCCAAATTTTGCTCAACCTTACTTTAATCTCGGTATTCTCTTAAATAACATCGGCAAAATCGATGAAGCGATCGCCTGTTTCCAATCTGCGATCGAGCTTGTTCCTGATTGGGTAGAAGCACATCAACATCTAGGTAAATTACTAGCTCGCTAGCTTATAGATATCTCAACAGAATATTGCGGCAGACTAAGCCTGCCGCAATATTCTGGAATCAATTATTCTGAGGTGGTGCATTTGCTATACTAAAAGCACAGCCAGCCTTAAAGCACTATATTTTTGCCATTGCAAGAATTACTTTCACGCAATATTAAGTAATTAAACACGAAAACTAGGTAAATACAATGCAAAAAACAATAACTATTAATCTAACTCCAGAAGGAAACTTACAACTTCCACTGGAGATTCGTGAACAGTTCTCTAATGGTGAACAGTATTTGGTTATTACAGGTAAAGATACAATTACATTCAGGAAAGCTCCTAAATCAGGTTGGCAAGAACTGAGAGAAAAAAGACAACTGCTTGGTACTGATCCAAATCCTCTCTCTAATGAAGAGATTTGCGAAATTGTGAAGGAAGTACGTAAAAAAGCAGTTAGACGATAGTAGTTTTAGATACAAATGTTTGGGTGTCAGCAATCATCTGGGGCGGTATACCCGATGAGATTGTCTTATTACATGAACGGGGACAAATAGAAATCGCTTCCTCTCAAAAATTGTTAAATGAATTAGAGAATACATTTAACTAGAAGAAAATCCAGTCAAAATTAGCAGCTTTACAGTTAACAATTGTCTCCGCAATAAACCTTGTCTATGATTCTATAAGCTTATACCCGATTGAGGAATTGATAGTTTCAGAGCTTCGAGATCCAGATGATGCAATTGTTTTGGCTACAGCGATCGCAGCTAATGCTGAAGTCATTATTTTATTACAGGCGATCAAGATTTGTTAGTTTTGCGAGAATATCAAAATATTCAGATTATGACAGCTAAGGATTTTTTGGAGCACTATTTTTAGCTTGGTATAAAGATATTTGCGATCTCAATTTGCTTAAAAGGGGACAGGAATTTGTAAATGAATTAGCTCTTGCGATCGCGGATGTATGAAAGTTATCTCGCGAGCATGAAGATGCAATCGATCAGTTGCAGCATCACAACCATAAAGGCGATCACCTAAAATTGTCGTGCCTAATCCTCGCGGATCGGCGGAGTGAACCCGCAATTGATGCGTTCTGCCAGTTAATGGAACAAATTCTATGCGCGGATAATTATCTTTATTTTCTAACAGGCGAAATTTAGTCACACTAGGCTTGCCACGGTCAAAATCCACCTGTTGAAAAGGACGATTTTCGGGATTACCCCACAATGGTAAATCAATCTCTCCATGCTCATGCTCTATCTTTCCAGAGAGTAAAGCCTCATATATTTTGTGAATTTGTCTTTGTGCAAATTGATGGTTTAAACTGCGAAGAGATTCTAAATCACGCACAAACAATAAAATCCCTGAGGTCTGGCGATCGAGGCGATGCACTGGATAAATAGGTATATCTGCGCCTAGAGATTGACGTAACCTACTGAGAACGCTGTCTTGAGTATCCAAGTACCTCCCAGGCACAGAAAGAAGTCCTGCGGGTTTGGCGATCGCAATTAGATGCTCATCTTCATAGATGATCTGCAAATCTTGCGGAGCAAGATTTGCAGATATATGAGGGGCTGTGGGCGATCTTCTTCCTGACAATAAAAATCCCATCAAAGGTTGGCATCTCTCCACACATGCACCATAAAACTCACCTTGAATTTTGTAACCATCAGCCGAAGGATTTCCCCACCAGAATTCTGCCATAGCTTTAGGTGTGAGATGGTTCGTTGCTGCATAATGCAACAACTTGGGAGCACAACAATCTCCCATACCCGTAGGCATTGCTCCTTCCGTAATTAATTCTCGTAGCGATCGCGTTTCTCCTGCGAAATTTGTTAATACATAAGCGCTATGCATCTGTGTTTGTAAAGTGCGTGATAGCTCTCGGCGTTGCTTTTTAAGGATTTGCATTTTTGCATCAGCTAAGGAAACTGCTTCTTTTAATGGCAACAAAACACGATCGCGATCGCGTTTGAAATCGCGTCTTGCCATCTTTTCTAATTGACTTTCACGATCTAATTTTTCTATCTCTTTTGCTTCTAAATCATTGAGATTTCTTTTTAGCTGTCTTGCTTGTTTGGAAACCTGATGGCGATCGCATAAAGCTTGAAATTGCAACTCATATTCTAGGGATCTTTTCTCATATTCTAAACCTTCAGGAATTTCGCTTAACTCAATTAGTTCCTGTTTAATTGTTGCTAACTTGCTCAGAGTAATGGATTCCTCGGTAGCAACTTTTTCTCGACCTGCGATCGGTGGAACCCATCCTTGGATTTGACTCTCTCCATTTAGCAAACCAGAAAAAGCTTTCAGAACTACTCTTTCCCCTGTTAATGATTCTGCTAGTAATACCCCATACATTTTGCCTTCTACATCATGGGGATAAATGCGCCCTAGTTCTTGCATTAAATCTTTTGCGATCGCCTCAGCTTGCAGAGTCCTTGGTAAGCTCAATACTTCACCACTATAGGGACAACGCCCCTCATACCAGTAGGTTGCATCTTGATCATGATCTGAACCAAGTATCATGGCAGAAGCCTTTAACATTTCGCTGCTTACTTCTTCGATATGAGTCACCCTAGCAACCCTTTCCTTAATCTCAACTACGAACCTGCGATCGAATCTTTAGCAGACTATCACGACATCGTTACTGCTGCCGAATATCCGATGCACAAACTACGTTGGCGTAATGACGATATTTTGCCGACCATTGGACTCGCCCCCTCAGAGGTCAGCGACGATGACTTTATCGAAGCCTTCGGGCATTTTCGTTCCGTGCGCCCATTTCTAGCCCTGCGTTATCATGGCTATCAGTTTGGAGAATATAATCCTCAACTCGGCGACGGACGGGGCTTTATCTATGGACAAGTACGTGGACTCGATGATGAACTTTATGATTTTGGAACAAAGGGCTCTGGACGAACTCCTTACTCTCGCTCCGCAGATGGTAGACTCACCCTCAAAGGTGGTGTCCGCGAAATAATTGCTTCAGAGGCTCTGCATCGCATGGGCGTGACAACTTCTCGCTGTCTTAGTCTCGTTGAAACAGGCGAAGACCTATGGCGAGGAGATGAGCCTTCACCAACTAGATCGTCAGTAATGGTGAGGTTTTCGCGATCGCATATTCGCTTCGGTACTTTCGAGCGCCTACGCTGGATTGGACGTGCCGATCTCACCCGCAACTTACTAGATCATGTTCTCCAAATTTACTATCCACATATTTGGGGTAAAGAGAACCAAGATGGCATATTTTATTTAGAACTTGTCGAACGAGTTGCTAATCTTTGCGCTCAATGGATGGCAGCAGGTTTTTGTCATGCAGTTCTCAATACAGACAATATGTCGATTACTGGTGAAAGCTTTGATTATGGGCCCTTTGCCTTTATTCCTACTTATGATCCGCGATTTACTGCCGCGTACTTCGATTATGCAGGACGCTATAGCTACGCCAATCAACCCGCCGCTTGCTATTGGAATCTCGAAAAGCTGCAAGATCCTCTCAGCATGGTGATGGACAAAGATGATATGCGTTCTTCTCTAGAGAAGTTTAAGGACTTCTATCGCGAAGCCTATTGCGAAATGATGTTAAAGCGTTTAGGGTTTATCACTCTCTCTGAGCCTGAAACAGAGGATTTAATTGGGGCAACTTTAGAATTGCTGTCAGGTGTGCAAGCAATCGGCTATAACCAGTTTTTTGTTAAGCTCCGCCAATCTTTCCAAACTAATTGGCGCGAAGATACAAACAATATTTTTGCTGAACATGATTGGCAACTAAGTGATGAGCAATTGCCGCTATTAGAAAAATGGCGCGTCGTTTACCATCAATTGCTAATCCGTCAGCCGATCGCAGAAATGGAAAACATTGCCCATCAACTTAAACAAGCTAATCCCACCATCATTTTCTTGCGTCCTAAAATTGAAGAACTCTGGGAGAGGATTACCGTTGATGATGATTGGCAGCCTCTATATGATGCGATCGCGCAACTCAAAGACTAAAAAAAGAGTGACGCAAAGCGTCACTCTTTTTTTAATAAGACAACCGCTGCTTGAGGCTTTCCGCAATTTTTGTTCCTAAATACTCAGGAATTAAATTTTCGTTTGGCCCCAACAGATACAAAATCAACCTTGTGCGTCCTCGCCAAACCAGCAAATTGGCATTCACTACTAATAAATCTTCTTGCCAAATCGCATTCATCACTTTATAAAACAACCCAGGTTGGCTATCTGCCTCTACTAACAATGCTGGTAAATGAAACACGCGATCGACATAAAAGTTTGTCTCTACTTTCTTAAGCCCGCTATCAAGGTTAAACTCTAGCGCCAACATTTCCTCAACCTCAAAACGACCTAACAGAGTCTCCTTGATCGCCTTCCGCACATTTTCCGCCGTCTTCTGGGGCAGAGATTTCCCCCCGCGAGAAATTACCAACTTGATAAATACCAACATCGGTGTGTGGATTTGCCCATACAAGCTAAGACTATGGATCGTCAAGCCATAGGCAGCTAGTACCCCAAAAATATCACTTAGCAAAAAAGACTGATTGCGATAGGCAAAATACAGCACACTCTTGCTGCTTTCAGACTTTAACTCAATTACTGCTTCCTTAGTTTGATAGAGCTGATAAGCCAAACGTAGATTTTGCAGTTGAATATCACTACTAACAAATTGCTCGTAAAACTGAGGAAAGCTCATGTTAAAGCGTTTCAGTAATTCGACCGTTGAGGTTTTTAGCCCAAACGTCATAGCCAACCTCCTGAGCGCTCACAATCGCATTTCATGATCCAGAATATAGCCAAAAATATTGCCGCACCTATTGTTTTAGGCGCAATTGCTGATATTGGATGACTATAACTTTGAAATATTGCGATCGAATTTAACATTGCTTGTTTCAGAAATTAAAAAAATAAAAGCTAATATTTCGGGGGATTAATTAAATGCAGCAATGCTGGCATAATTCTACCAACATAGAGACAAGACTGGATATGCCTAGCATTTATATCTGTTGCCAGTCTTACAGAAAACCTAAGATATTGGAGACGACGCGAAGCGTCGTCTCCAATATCTTAGGTTTTCTGTCTCAGCAATATCAATTCACAAAAGTGTCGTGATACTTTTGTGAATTAAAAGCCAAACCCAGTAAAGGTTTTAAAAATACAAAATGGCTACGCCATTTTGTATTTGGGTAGTAAGACTAGCAAAAGCTATAAACAAGAGCATTTTAGTATTTGCGATCGCCTGAATTCAACAAAAGCAGATACAATACAAAGGCGTTTAGAATATCTGTAACGAATTTGTAATAGACAAGGCGATCGCTTACACAAATGGGGTTCTGGAAAAGCTTATTTGGTTCTGACACCCTCGAACCAACCAAAAAAACAAAACTTCGCCAAGTACCAAACCAAAGCGGACAGATTTTCTTTAGCACTGAAAAAGATCTTGATCTATATGAACTAGAAGAATTATGTGACTCTGTAGGCTGGGCGAGAAGACCTATTCGTAAAGTTCGTATTGCCTTACAACATAGTTTTGTCGTACTTTCAATGTGGGAGCATCGCGGCGGTTTTAAACGTTTAATTGGTTTTGCTCGCGCTACCTCTGACTATGCTTTTAACGCCACATTATGGGATGTGGTAATTCACCCCGAATTTCAAGGCAGGGGCTTAGGCAAAGCAATGATGGAAGAAATGATTAAAGAGTTACGCAAATCTGACATTAGCAATATCAGTCTGTTTGCCGATGCCCATGTAGTCGAGTTTTACAGTCAGCTAGGCTTCAATGCCGATCCCGAAGGCATCAAAGGCATGTTTTGGTATCCATAAAAAGCAAGATGTAGAGCTTCGCTCTACATCTTGTTTTAGATTGCATAATTCTATGCTAGTCTAGAAAAGCTTAATTTTTGATTTTTTATAGCTAAGACTATGCCTAAAGCTGGAATTCACCCGAAGTGGTATCCCGAAGCAAAAGTAATTTGCAACGGTGAAGTGGTAGCAACCATTGGTTCTACTCATCCTGAGATTAATGTTGATGTATGGTCGGGCAATCACCCCTTCTACACAGGCACACAAAAGATTATCGATACCGAAGGTCGCGTAGAACGCTTCTTGCGTAAGTACGGTATGTTTGACGAAAACGCTGCTGTGGAAAATCAGGTCTAGCCAAAGGGATAAGTCTAAGATTGACCTCTAGCTTGCTAATTTTTCATTTTCTTTTGCGGTAACTCAAATTCCATGCCTGCTGTTTACTTAATCAAAAAGCTCGAATCTGTTGAACAAACCTTCAATGAACTGACTCGTCGGATGGGTGACCCTGACGTGGCGACCGATCATGGCGAGTTTCAGCGCATTGCTAAGGTGCGTGCTTCTCTAGAAGAGACAGTTTTGACCTACGAGACTTTTCGTAAGGCTGAGCAAGATTACAAAGAGTCACAAGAAATCTTGAAGGAGTCGAATGACCCCGAACTGATGGAAATGGCGGCTTTAGAAGTTGAGGAGTTATCAGCGAAACTAACAGAACTAGAAGCAAAGCTGCAAATCCTGCTACTGCCCCAAGATCCTAATGATGATAAGAACATCATGTTGGAAATCCGTGCGGGTACGGGTGGTGATGAAGCAGGAATTTGGGCTGGAGATCTGGTGCGTCTATATACGCGCTATGCCGAGCGTCAAGGCTGGCGAGTAAAAATGATCAGTGAGACTCTTGCCGAAATGGGTGGCTTTAAAGAAGCGATCATTGAAGTTCAGGGAGATCGCGTTTACAGCAAACTTAAATTTGAGTCGGGAGTGCATCGGGTGCAGCGTGTTCCTGCAACAGAGTCACAGGGGCGGGTGCATACTTCAACAGCAACAGTGGCGATTATGCCTGAGGTTGATGAAGTCGAGGTTCATATTGATCCCAAGGATATTGAAATGTCAACAGCGCGATCGGGCGGAGCTGGTGGTCAAAACGTCAACAAGGTAGAAACTGCCGCCGATTTATTTCACAAACCGACGGGGATTAGAATTTTTTGTACTGAAGAGCGATCGCAGTTACAAAACAAAGAACGTGCGATGCAGATTTTGCGGGCTAAGCTCTATGAAATTAAGTTGCGTGAACAACAAGCAGAGATCACCTCGATGCGCCGATCGCAGGTTGGCACAGGTTCTCGCTCCGAAAAAATTCGTACTTACAACTATAAAGATAGTCGTTTAACCGAGCATCGTTTGGGGCAGAATTTTACTTTGCCGCCGATTTTGGAGGGGGATCTCGAAGAAGTAATTCAAAGCTGTATTTCTAAGGATCAACAAGAGCGTTTACAGGAATTGGCGATCGCAACTGGTGACGATCTAGTTTCTTAAATTAAAGGGTCGCTTTGCGACCCTTTAATTTAAGAAACTCTTTTATTGTGGCTGAACGGCGTTGTATGGATAAAATATAATCATGCAAGTTCGTCAGAGTGTCACCTATAGCAGTATCGATTCTAAATCTCTGCACGATTGGATTGTTAAAGCGATCGCTCAAGCGCAGATCACAGGGTCACCGATTTTATTTAGTTACTCTCAAAGCTGGGAGTGCATTAATCCTTTATTGTTGTTGGCAAGTAAGTCAGATCCCCAACAGCCAAAATTTTATTGGGAACAGCCAAATGCCGATTTAGTATTAGCGGCGGCTGGTTCGGTAGCGGAAGTTTCAGTTCCTAATCATGATTTAAGCGATCGCTTTGACTGTGCCAAAAAATTTATCAAAAACCATTTAGCTAATGCGATTATTGCTAAGATTGCTGATCTTGAATCGCCAGAACTTCAAATTCCTATACATTTTTTTGGTGCATTTTCGTTTTATCGCAATGGTAGTAATGCGAGTGACTACCTCGATTTAGCAGAACCAAGCGATTATCAACCAGCGATCGAGTTTCCGACTTTACTCTTTTTTATTCCCCGTTGGATGGTACGACGCAAAGATAAAAGCTGTACTTTAACTCTAAATCACTACATTCAGCCTTGGGACAAGCCAGATGAAGTATTAGAGCGTATAGAGACTTTGCGATCGCATTTACAAGAAAGCTCCCACTATGAAGCGCCAACAGTGCATGAAGTGAGTAAAATCGTCGAGGTTCAAGGTCAACAAATCTGGACAGAGATCGTCGAACGTGCATTGGCTTTAATTCATCAAGGACATTTTGAGAAAGTGGTATTGGCTAGGGCGTTGGATGTGTTAGCCGATCGCAATTTCGATCCGTTTCAGGTGCTGCATGTATTACGTTGTGAATATCCTGAATGCATTTCTTTTTTGCTAGATTATGGTGTGGGCAAAACCTTTTTGGGTGCGACTCCTGAAGTGGTGTTGCAATTTAAAGCTCAAAGCGATCGCCTTTGGTTACGTAGTGATGCGGTGGCAGGTTCGATCGAGCGTGGCAAGACTGTCCAAGAGGATCTGATGCTCGGCGATCGCTTGCTCAATAGCGAAAAAGACATGTGCGAGCATCAAATTGTGATTCGCTCGATCTGCGATCGCTTGCAAAGTATGGGTGCGGCGATCGATCCGCAAGCGGAGACTAGTTTACTAAGACTTTCTAATGTGCAGCATTTATATACGCCGATCACTGCCCAAATTGATGATTCTGACTGGTTAATTGCTCTTGATATTCTGCAACAGTTACATCCAACGGCGGCAGTTGGTGGTGAACCAAGGGATCGTGCAGTATGTTTTATGCAGCAATGGGAAGCCTGCGATCGCGGTTGGTATGCTGCGCCCATCGGTTGGCTAAATGGTAATGGTGAGGGGACTTTTGGTGTGGGGATTAGAGCGGGTTATATTCAAGGCGATCGGGCAAGGATTTTTGCTGGTGCAGGAATTGTCGCTAATTCGCAAGTTGAAAACGAGCAAAGTGAAACTACGATTAAGTTCGCAGCTTTGTTAAAGGCTTTGGGCGCAATGTAATTTACATTCTGAATTTATGAGAACCATCGAATCAATCCTTGCTGATATTGATCAACTCAAAGTAGAGCTAGATATTTTGCGTCAATCTTTGGACAATTCCACGATCAAAGAAGCGTTAGCAGTCGAGTTTTTGTATGAAAGTAATCGTATCGAAGGTAATACTTTAACGTTACGTGAAACTCAGTTAGTCATCAATGAGGGAATGACGATTAGTGGCAAAAGTATGCGTGAGCATTTAGAAGCAATTAATCATAAAGAAGCTATTTTATTTATTGATGATCTCGTTTATCAAAAGTTAGATTTATCAGAATCTATCCTCAAGCAAATTCATGGAATTGTCTTGTATGGAATCGATCGCGAAAATGCAGGAGTTTATCGAAAGCTGCCTGTTGCGATCGCAGGAAGTAAACATTTGCCACCATAACCCTATTTATTACAAGATTTGATGGAGGATTATTTTCGATTTTATAATCAGGAAAAAGATAATCTGCATCCAGTAGTTTTAGCCGCCGAAATGCATGAGAGGTTAGTGACTATTCATTCTTTTATTGATGGTAATGGTAGGACTTCTCGCTTAATCATGAATCTAATTCTGTTGCAATATGGTTTTCCATTAGCAATTATTGGTGGTTATTATGATAGTCGAATGGCTTATTATGACGCTTTAGAAAAGGTACGGATTGAGAATAATAAAGAAGATTTTATTTTGTTAATTGCCGAAAAGGTTTTATTTGCTTTAGAAAGATATATAAATATATTAAGTCCCCAAAGAATCAAACAACTACTCAATGATTCGCTTTAGTTCAATACAAGCATCATGCATTGATGGCGGTGCATTGGAAGGTAAACCTAGTACACATTGCTCGGCTAACTTTTCAACAAATGGCCTACATTCTCCTTGATTTGCAAGCTTGCTATAAGCAACAACTTCATCAATAGATTCTCCTGACTGGAGGTAATATATCCAAGTTTCAATATTTCTCTTCGGAACAAATATCGCAATCCTTTCTTTGCGATGACGTTTTTCCTCAAGAACTGAGTCCAACTGTTTTATGCGTTCAGCTACAGTATTTCTATCAGCATCTATTACTACTATCAAGCAAATATTGAGGTAGTTTTTACTCCGATGAGCCTTAACTTCTGATGCATAACGTTCGCGAACATATTGCTCTCCAGCTTGCCTACCACTAGGACAACTTTTATCAATAAAATTTCCAGTTAATCCTTTTTTCTTAAGGAAGTAACGAGCAAAGACATATTGTTGACGATCTTCACACAAAATCACGATAGTTTGTCTATTCTGGGTCATAAAGCCAACCACGCTCTACTAAATCAGAAATTGGTAATCCAGTATCATCCTCGTCTTTAATTCTCTTAACTCGTACTGGAGAATTGCCCTTACGTTCAAACCAATAACCTGCATCTGCTGCAAGAAAATTAATGAGTTTAGGATGATGAGAAATGAGAATAGCTTGTAATTTCTTCTCACTACAAAAATCATAAAGTCGATCTAGCCAAGGCTGCACTTCTGGTAATGCTAGAAAGTTTTCTGGCTCATCAATACATAATGTATAATCTTCATTTTGAGTGCCATAAATTAATGTATATAGAGCTATAATTACTTTCTGACCGTCAGATAATTCATTAAAGTAATATTCAATTACTTTTTTATTGTCAGACTCATTTTCAAATATTAGTTTTAACCCATAATTAGCCTCACTAACTTTTTGAAATCTGAAATTCACAAATCCATCTAAGATATCTTTTAAAACATTTGTAATCTCAAAAATTTTTCCTTGATCTTGTGAAAGATACCTATACCAAGATACATAGTTTTCCATTCTAGGTGTTATAGAAAAGCTTTCTTGCTCACTGACACCGTTTATTGCAAAAGGTGTAATTTGTACAACTACTAAACGATCTATACGATTTCTAAACCAAGTTAATTTTTTATTGGTATTTGTTGGAGAAAGGAATGAAAGGAACGACTGTGATGAATCGAAATTAGAGATTTTGGATACTTCCGAATGATCATCATCATATATGTAAGCATTACCTAATTCAAATTTTAGCAATGGCTGACTATCAAACCATAGTCGTTCATTTGCAATGAATGGTTTTTGTTGTTCGTTATACTGTATAACTAACTCATATCTATACTTACCTCCATTTCCATCTATTTCTATTTCAAAATTCTGAGTGTTAGATATTTGCCAGCGACAACAGTCAAACATGTAAAAACATTTTTCCACCTTAATTCCTTTAGAAATCAAAGTTTTAATTGCTTCTATAGCTTCAAAAACGGTTGATTTACCTGAACCATTTGCACCGAGAAATAGGTTAATAGAATCAAATGAAAGCTCAAAATTTACTAGAGAACGAAAATTATCTATATAGATTCTGTTCAACATATATTGGTATAGACTGTCTTTAATATTATTGGTTATATCGTTGCCAATTCATTATAGTTGTTGCGGTTAAATGGAATCATACAACAGTTGGTTTAAGCATTAACAGAAATTAGAAATTGCAAGATAGCCGTTTTGCCTGAGCTATTCGTCAAAAAAAAACAGTCAGAGGAGCCATCCGAAACTCGCCTGTATCTGCCCATGACTTAAAATTCTGAATGCGTAATTTCGTAAACATTGTGGCTCTTGGCTATAGCTTACTCACGCTTTAATCTTAGCGCGATCGCCTATTTTGTGATGTAATTTAACGATTATTATCTCAACTGGCTAGGTTATTGGTGAAGCGAACCAGTCTAATTTGGGAATACTATCTGTCAACCCATAGCTCAAATAGATAAGACCAGCTATATTCATGCAAGCCATAAACTTTTCTCGTTTCCGTAAAATAGTCGTTTTAACTGGCGCTGGAGTATCTGTTGCTTCGGGAATTCGTCCTTTTCGAGGTAAGGGCGGATTATGGAATGAAATTAATCCAATTGAATATGCCGATAGTTCTCTACTTCAAACCAATCCAAGAGCAATCTGGCAACTAGATGGTGCTTTGAGAAAGCAATTAGCAACAGCACAACCTAATGCTGCTCACATTAAGCTGGCAAAGTTTGAAGCGAACTTATCTCTAGACCAGCAATTCACACTCATTACTCAAAACATTGATGGATTACATCAACTTGCAGGTAGCTCTAACGTTATTGAGATCCACGGTAATGTTCGTCGTACTCGATGCAGTAACTCTAACTGTAGTCTGACACCTTATCTAGACAGCAACCCTTATAATGATGTGCTGCCTGTTTGCCAGAGTTGTGGTTCCCCATTACGTCCAGATACTGTACTGTTTGGCGAACAGCTACCAGTTAAAGAAGAGTGGTTATCGAAACGAGCCTTACGGGATTGTGACCTGTTTATTGCGATCGGTACGTCAGGGACTGTCTACCCAGCTTCTGGATTTGTCAGATCAGCCGATTATGCTGGAGCTAGAACTATCTTGATCAACTTGGAGCCAATGGAACCGAAGAATCCTTATTTTAAAGAAGAGTATTTAGGATCTGCTGAAGAACTTGTGCCTCTATTGTTTGGTGCAACATCATAAAATCGTGACAAACTTTTGCACTGCCATAGCGGTTTTCAGTTAGGTGGGAAAAATGTAGGGGCAATTCATGATTTGCCCCTACATTTTTGTGTTTTCTTTACATCAGTAATTTAAAAACCACGATACCTCTGCTGATGTGGATTGGCAGCATGAGTAACCGATCGCAAAAACTTGTTAAAAATTGGTTGAATTTGCTACGGGGCTAACCAGCGATCGCACAATAAGCTGTTCAACCAACTGTCAATGGCGATAGCTGTAAATACTGAAAAAATCAGCCATTGTCATTAAAACCAAGCTTTGTGACAAGAATTACTGGAAAAGAATTGCAAACTTGACAAAGTCTGTTAATGTTTGTCTTGTAAAAATGCCTCGGTATTGTGGGTGAGGTTATACGTGAGTGAATTGAAACACGAATCAGCACTACGAGAAGTTTCGGTTAGCGCCGTAACCGTTAATGATGACGATGACCTTGATGCGCTCTTAAGTAGTGGTGGACTAAAAGAAAAAGAGATCGCTGAGATTGCCAATATGTTGCTAGACAACCTAGATGACGTAGATGCTTTTGCCGTTGATGCTTTTGCTGATGAATGGCTTGTAGATAATCAGCAGCCTAGTACATCCAACCCCCCAGAAATTATCGAATCTAATTATTTGGCTAATGAATTAGCAGCCGATCGCGATCGCATTCAGAAAGAGTTAGAAGATCTGCGATTGCAACACCAATTTGAATGTGAATATGTCGATCAGCTTGAGCAGGAAATTACTAGTGTTAGCAACGATCGCGATCGGCAAGTCGCAGAACTCACTACCAAACTTGAACAACTGCAAAGTCAAGTTGCTAAGTTGCAATCTCACCCCCCAGCCACAGATGATCGAGATTTAAGCGATCGCCTTGCCATCCATGTTTTGCAACTAGAGGAAGAATTTAAACATCGTTTAGCGATCGCCTTAGAAATTGAAACCCAGAAAGTTACCCAGAAATATATTCAAGAGATCAATAGTAAGGATGAATTGATTTATCAACTGCAATATCAAAACACAGAGCTAGATATTTCACAGCAAACCTTGACTACAGAGTTAGAGTCAACTCAAGTTTTCCTCAAAGAGTCCACTAAAACCCTTGAATTAGCACAGACTAAACTATCAGAAGTCTCGACTCAACGGGATCAACTAGAAGAAGAACTAATTCAACATCTCTCTAATCGAGCACAATTGCAGCAATCTTTGCGAGGGCTTGAAAATGAATATGTCACTGATCTGACAAGAGTACAAGAATTAGAGCAGCAAATCGAAGAATTGCAAAATCAAGTTCTACATCAAGCATCTAAAGCATCTGAATATGAAGCGGCGATCCAGCATTGGAAAGAGCAATCAGTGCGTCATCAGCATCATGCCCTCCAACTTAGTGGTGCATTAGATCGTCTGCTAGTCGAAAGACCCGTTAAGCATTTAACTGAACCGATTCAGAATGAATCTACCTATGTTCAAGGTTACAGAGCAGAGCGATCGCTTGAATCTTTACCAGACCCAACACCAGTGCGATCGCTTCGCCCAAATTCAAAAGTAGATTTACCCTCTTTTCTGGTTAGACATCGTTAAAAGGGTTAGCTACATTACAGCAATTACCGATCAAATGAGCCACAAGATAAATTTTGAAAGCGTTGCGAAGCAACGTTTCAAAACTTATCTTGGTTTTGGTTTGAGAGCAAAACGCTGTAAGACATAAGACTCAAAGAAGAGTTGCGGCGCTTCGCGCCGCAACTCTTCTTTGGGTTTTGATATAGCATTGCCATTTTGAGGATTATTTTTATCCACTTTCATAGGGAAAGCTGACAGTAAAGCAACTGCCTTCACCAACTTTGCTACTAACATTTACATTTCCCCCATGTAGTTCAGCAAGTTTCTTCACCAAATTCAACCCTAACCCTGTCCCTGCATACTGACGACTGAGGCTACTGTTGATCTGTACAAAGGGCTGAAATAGTTTGTTGATATCCTCCATAGAGATCCCGATACCAGTATCAGACACGGAAAAATGAAGCTCATGTTTAAAATTGTCTTCGGAATTTGCTTCTGATAAACCTATGGCAACATTGGCTAAATTTGCCTCGAGATTGACTGTTCCATTTTTTGGGGTGAACTTTACCGCATTACTCAATAAATTAATTAGCAACTGTCGCATTCGGCGCTCATCAATCACGATCGCTGTTGGTACACCATCATGAATTATGAGATTTAATTGAATATTCTTTTGAATAGCTAGATGTTTAACAAAGCTAAGACTACTGTCGCATAGATAGCGTACCGAGACCGAAGTTAGATCTAGGGTAAACATACCTGCCTCAATTTTGGCAACATCAAGAACATCGTTAATTAACTCCAAAAGATGTTGACCACTTTTTTGAATTGTTTTTAATGAACCCTGTTGACGCTGATTCAGTTCACCAAAAGCCTGCTCCAGTAGACCTTCTGAAATCCCTAAAATGGCATTGAGCGGAGTCCGCAGCTCATGACTCATTGCGGCAAGAAACTCATCCTTAAGATGAGTAACCCGTTCTAGTTCTTTATTAGTTGCAATCAGCCTTTCATTACTAAACTGGAGAGCTTCTTCGGCACGTTTGCGATCGCTAATATTTCTTACTAATACGA
Source organism: Pseudanabaena sp. UWO311 (assembly GCF_006937785.1). Taxonomy (GTDB): domain Bacteria; phylum Cyanobacteriota; class Cyanobacteriia; order Pseudanabaenales; family Pseudanabaenaceae; genus Pseudanabaena. The sequence goes on along the minus strand of NZ_SJEE01000019.1, from coordinate 10,065 downwards.
GGACTTCATCTTCACCACAGGGACTAACCCGAACTTCCTCATAAACCCATTCGCCATATTTTTGGAGTTTATGTTCATAAATTTGCACCTCACCAGTGATAATTGCTTTATTGAATACTTCGAGTTGTTCAGCCAAAACTGTCGGCGATAAAACTTCAGAAATATTTTGCTTGATCGGTACAAATACTTCTTTGTCGGGGACAATTGGCAACATATAATCAAGACAAATCCCATCTCGTCTAAGGCGCAGTAATAAATCGGGAATCGCATTGAGTATTTCTTGTTTGCGAGTTTCGCTTTCCGCCAGATCAGCAGTTCTCTGCTGAATTCTAATTTCTAATTCTTGGTTGAGTTTGCATAGTTCTTGTTGAGTAGTTTTCAGCTCATTGATATTTTGAATCAGTGCAATATCGTACATAGGCTGATTTTCAGGGTCACGAACGATGGAAACACTCATCAATCCCCAAATAAATTGTCCGTTTTTGTGACGAAATCGCTTCTCAATATGAAAACTATCAATCTCATTGCTAAGTAGTTTCTGATAGTGATAGAGATCGATCTCCAGATCGTCAGGATGGGTGATCTCCTGAAATGTCAAAACTTGTAGCTCATTCTCTGTATATCCCAGCATCTGACATAGAGATTGGTTAACGGCAAGATGTTTCCCCTCAAGTGCAGCTACTGAAATTCCCACTGCCGCATTGTCAAATACACTTCTAAATCGCATCTCCGACTCGCGTAGTGCTTCTTCTGACTTCTTGCGATCGCTAATATTCCGAATAATTGTCAAAACTTCTTGGTCGTTAATTTTAACTATCTGCACCTCTTCATATTGTATTTGCCCATTAATATTCCACTGCTGCTCAAAAGACTGAATCTTATCAGTAGCGATCGCCTGTTTGATTGCATTTAATTTGCGATTTGCTAAATCATGGGGCAGTACATCTGAAAGATGTTTGCTGATCGGATCAAAGTCAGATGGGAGTAAATCAACGACATAGCTGCTTGAGAAGCATTCTAGATAAATGCCATCAACACTAAGACGATAAATTAGATCGGGAATTGCGTTTAAGACTGCTCTTTTTTGAGCTTCCACATTGGCTAGAGTATCTTCAGCCAGTCTGTTTTTTGCGAAGAGAATACTTTCTTGCGTAGCAACTCCAATTATTTTGTCAAAGTCATCAATCACAGGTAAATGGCGACATCGAGATTGGTTTAAGAGGTTGAGCAGTGACTCTAAATCTTGAATTTGCGATCGCCGAACTATCATTGGAGAATCCGCAAGCACGTCAACAATCTTCAAGTTCTGTAAATTTACTTGTTGCTGCACTAGATTTAATATATCCCACTTAGACAAAAGCCCAATCAACCTATTTTCGTCAACTACCAAAACACACCCTGCTCTAGCTTCAATCAAGCTGTTATGGTCGTTGGGATGATTGGAGTCTGATGAATGAAATGATTGAGCCAATTGATTCATTAGACTAATCGCTTCTAATACCAAGCTTTCTGGCGCAACCACGATTGGGTAGCGATCAATTGCAAGATCAAGATAAATGCTGTTTTGTACTAGCATTGGTTTAGTCGTTAATTGATTAAGAGCTTGTCTAGAATGTCGGTCGATTATGACCTCGTTGTGATTGGCATGAGCGCTCATGCTTATAAATTAGTTAGCCTTGCGGCTCAACGTGGAGCCAGAGTAGCTTGGGTCTTGGAGCATCAAGTCAAAGATGCTTATCTAAACATTGTCCAGATTGATTATATTTTACTGTTATTGCAAAATATGATCAGAGATCGCCCTAAATCTGAGCGTTTGCACCTTTTTAATAATCGGATATCCTCAATTCGTGATAATTTTTGGCAGGAAGAAAGGTTAGAAATACTGCAAAAAAATGGGGTTGATGTAATTATTGGGGAATGTAAATTTCAAGGTAAAATCCAAAATTCTCATGTTTTAGAAGTTAGCGAAAATGCCCTCACAGAAAGATCTAGAGCATTTTCTCATCGCAGACTCAGTTCACGCACCTACGCGATCGCCCATGACATCACACCACATCGGAAAATCTTTGGGCTTGCTGAACATAATTACTTAACCGCACATCAGCTCCTAAATTTAGAAGATCTACCTCACTCGATCGCTGTTCTAGGTGATGATTCCTATGCTTGTGCGATCGCGCAAGCCATAAATTTTCTGGGTGTAAATACAAGCTTAATCACTGACCGTAATCATATTCTACCAAACGTAGATGTGGCGATCGCCCGTACTTTGCAAGCTCAACTAGAAGCTGAAGGGATTGAGATTTATACCAACACCCAAACGACTGCGGTAAGCCAGGCTGAGCATAGCCGCACAAAGATTTGGATAGATAACCAAACGATAGAATGCGATCGCCTTTTAATACCCTTAGCGCCAAAAGAGTTTTACTTTCCTAGCGATCGCCATATTTATCAATGTCATGGTGATCGAGATATTGCCAAGATTGTGAAACAAACCTTGCAAACTGATTTTTGGCGATCAGTATCTATTCCTCAAGGTCCGAAGATGATCAATGTATCAACAATGCCAACCGTCGCTCAGGTTGGCATGACTGAACTATTGGCAAAACAAAAGTATGGGCAAGCTCTGTATATTTTAGAAAGCTCTACAGAGAATAGCTTATGCAAAATCATTTGTAACTATAAAGGGCAAATTCTTGGTGCAAGTATGTTTGGCGATCGCGCCAAGTTCGTGATCGAGGCGATCGCGATCGCCATGCAAGGAAAAGTCAAAATCCAAAATATCGCCGTTTTACAAGAGTTACAGATTACAGAGCAATGGGAAAAACTCCATCGTGATTGTCGCCAGCAAGCGAAATTCAAGAGCTGGTTTGCTTTTCGGCGTGATTGGAACATTTAGAGATAAAAACAGGGCAAATCCCTATTTTTATCTCTAAATGTTCTGAAATCTTTTTAATATCGAGCATTCGGGGACATCTCGAATAATTTCGGTGATTAATGTTTTTGCACCAAGCTTTCCAGAAGCTTGACTTTGATCGATATCAGCGATGAGGCTCCTAAATAGCAACAATAAACTCAATCCCGCCCCAACAATTTGAATATAGCGAGCAACTTCATTATTGAGCCCTGAAGCTCCAACAAAAACAGCGATCGCTAAAACTACTATTAACCATAAATACTTCTTCTGACTCGGATATTTGCCGATCGCCCAGCTCACGAATAGACCAGTAGAAATACCACTAATCAAGCCATCGACCCATCGCAATGGTGATATCAACATTCCGATCACCTCCGATATAAAGACCAAAGCTGCGATCGTAGTTGATGCTTGTAATTTTTGGATATGTCTTTGCGTGACTGCATTTTGGATTTCTAATAGCGATCGCAATACATTCACCGCTAACAATTCTTTCCCTTCAGTATTCAGCAAATCTAGAATTCGCTCTTTTAAAGATTGGATGTTAGGCTTCGGCTGTTCCCAAACTTCTTGACTATCGCGCCCATCACTATATTGGAGCCTTACCTTAAAAGGCTTCGGCTCTGCTGATGTCAAGACAATCTCTTGCGGTGAGATCAGCTTCTGCATGTCTATATTTTGTAACGCCTGATGAATGGCATCGCGATCGCACTCAGGATAAAGATCGGTTTTATTAAAAATCAACAAAATCGGCTTATAGTATTTTTGTAGATTAGCGATCGCTTCTTGTTCTAACCGCGTCATATCTCCAGCAATTACAAACAAAATTAAATCAGCTTGTTTAGCTGATTCCAAGGCAAGTTCTCCTCTTATTTCGCCACCAATCTCATCAATCCCCTGTGTATCCATTAATCGCAGTTGAATTTTTCCACCAGCATCCCACGCATACACTGCAACATCTTTAGTTGTGCCATGAGTAGCGCCCGTCTCGCTTAGCTTCTGTCCCAGTAAAGCATTAATTAATGATGACTTTCCCCGCGATACCATGCCAAAAACTGCGATCGCGATCGCGCTTTTATCAAGTTTCTCTTCAAGACCTAATATTTCTACTAGCTCAGATTCTGTTAATTCTTTTTGGAATAAATTGCGATAATTGATTAGGCGATCGCGCACCTGTTGTGGATAATCCTGCATGAAAAAGTTAACCCAGAATATCTCTCAAATCAATCTCAATTTCTGGAATTACGCCACTTTTAATCACTACATCACCTGTATAAATAGCTTCTTCATAAAAGCCTTCAACCCAAGATAGCAGCGTAATCTGACTACGCACAGGATCGACTATCCAATACTCAGCAATCCCTCTCGCTGCATATTCAGAGCGCTTAAAGCGATAGTCCCTTGATTCATTCTCATGTCCAGCAGATACGACCTCAATTACCACCAATGGCGGTGGCATATCATGGGTAATTGTTCCTCTCTTCGTCATCTCTAAAGCTATCCGACATTCTTCGCCCAAAATTATCAGATCAGGTATTCTGACCTTAGCTCTACGACCACTTACCTCAATCGAGACTTCTTTATATCTCAATAAATGGGCAGGAATAAATTTACCTAATGCGAACAATAGTCGCATTGATACATCAGAGTTAAAAATTGATTCTGGGGGCATTGCAACTAATTCTCCATCCTCTAGCTCATAGCGAGTATCACTGCCGTCATCATAGGCATAGTATTCTTCGTAGGATAGATACTTGACTTGGGGAATCGCGGCTTGAACCATAAATGTTATTCCATTCGCTGATTACATATTATAAACCCGAAACGGGAGAGGTGGCGCTACGCGCCACCTCTTGCTTTAATTAAGCATTTACTAGTTCTTTCATCGGCGCAGCGAGAGCTTCTTCCAATGGTGCGCGTCCAAGGCGCTCTTCGAGAATATCCATTACCGTCCGCCCGAAGTCGTCATCATCGCGCTTCCATGCTTCTAGACATACTTCCCCAAAGAATGAACCTAGAGGCTCAGGATTCCAAAGTAACTTCTTGGCAGTCCAAGGCATCATACTCATTGGGTTATAGCCTTTCTTGAGAATGTTATTTTTGAAAGCATAATCTTCCAAATGTGTATGTGGTTGTAACCCAATGAAGAAGATCGCAGGTTCCACTTTATCCGCACCGAAAATAGCTTCCAATTCTCGGTGATAGGCGATCGTCTGACGTACTGTTTCTAGAGTCTCATCGATCACATTAAAAGAATAGTTAACGGAAACTAATTCATTAAAACCTGCGGCTCTGAGATCGCGGCAGTTTTGTAATACCGACTTGAGGTTGTAGCCCATTCGCATTTTCCGAACAAGTTCTTGAGAGCCGCTAGTAATACCAATTTCGAAATAGCTCATACCTGTCTCTACCATTAACTGACAGAGATAAGGCGTGAGATTGTCAGCACGGATATAGGCTGCCCAATGAATATCAGTCATGCCTGATGCTTTGACTTTTTCGAGAAGTTCTACAGCATCATCAATGAATTTTTTCGCAGGAATAAACTGAGCATCGGTGAACCAGAAATTACGAACGCCGCGATCGTAAAGTTGGCGCATTTCCTTGATTACTTCATCGGTGGGATTGATGCGAACTTGCTTACCTTCAATTACCGTATAAATGCAATAACAACAGTTGTGCGGACAGCCTCGCTTAGTTTGCACACCGATATAAAAGTCGCGATCGCGGAAGTAGTAATTAAAATCTTCCCAAATCGATTCAATATATTCGTAATTGCAAGCACTTTTTTCAATCGGTGCGGGTTGCTCATGGATTAATCTGGCGCGAGGCTTAGTTTCTCCGACCACATAGCAGCGATCGCCTTCGATTTCACGTCCTTGCACCAAACGCTCTAATAAAGATTCACCCTCGCCAACAGAAATAATTGTTCCTTTGGGTAACACGTTCCCTAACTGTTCATAAAAAACACTGACCGCGCCACCACCAATTACGGCTCTGGCTTCAGGATGATATCTTCTAGCTCGACTTAAGCCTCGCTTGATTAAATTTGAGTTGCGCCAAAGCTCAGTGTAATAAGCCGTAAATAGTCGTAGTCCATTGATAGCACCACGAAATTTCTTAAAAGGATTTTTGGCATAGTAAAACTCAAACGCATTTTGCAGGGGATTGCCACCTCGCCCACCTACTGGAGCATAAATCTGAATATCTCTCCAAGAAAATACTAATAAATTTGGCTGAAACTTATTGATCGCCCGATCCAGAGCTGCATAAAAATCAAGGGGTGGCACAGTGCCTAAATCAAAAATATTTTGTTGCACATGCGGCGCAACCTTATGAATGTGATCTGATAAATAAACTACGCCAATCGGAAAAATCGGGTTGCATGGTAGGCGGATGTAAAGAATGCGATCGCAGCCTAAGGCTACACCAGATATGTCACTAGCTAAATCTTGGGGATCTTTTATGAAATCAGTAGTAGACATAGAATTTTATCTTTGATCTAAATTATTTATTATTGTTTTTATTATTTTTGGGGCTTTTACCACAATTTTCATTTGTGTGAATTGATGGTTATTTACCCCTAAGTCTTTACATATCTTAATTATATTCACTTTCTCACCAGTTAGGTAATCATGGGGATCGATAAATCGGGGATCAAACAGGGATCAAATTGGCGATCGCTGAATTGATAGTTGGTAGTAGTGTTTACAATCGCTAGTTGGTCTTGAGTGTTAGCTTTATGTACGGGCAAAATGGCGAGATTAGTATTCTTGTTCATTCCAAATATATCGGCAGGGTTTATTTGATTTAATTAGGAATATTTTTGGGTTAATGACTAACTAACGCTGGTTTAATGTCCAAAAAATCTTGTTAATTTTTGCTTAAATAACTTTATATAAAAAATACTATGTCCATATTTGATCCTTTACCTGCTGATTTGCACGACAAAAAGATTGTCTGCTCTTATGTAAATGCAACCAGCAAAATCCAAATAGCTCGGATTACCGATGTCCCTCTATGGTATTTCGAGCGGGTTGTATTCCCTGGGCAAAATCTTATATTTGAGGCGATCGCCTCGGCACATGTTGAGATTCATACAGGTATGATGGCAAGCTCCATACTTTCGGATACAATTCCCTGTGTCCAATTACAGGTAGAAGAAGCTAGCTGCGCTTTACCTGACTGGGTTCCCATCAAACATATTGATGATGACTCACTTCACGATCCATCGGCGCTGCTGAACCTACCTGAACCTGAAGTAGTCTCCTAACAATGGATTTTCTGGTCTTCAATTTTTCCCAGTTTTTGAATTATTTGAGTAGCGTAAAAATGGACTTTTTGTCCCTTGATTATGCTTTATTCCTGCTCATCGTTACAGTTATTTATTGGCTCTTACCAAATGTGCAAGCACGCTTGTTAATTATTTTGACAGCAAGCTTACTGTTTTACTCATTTATTCAGAGGCAATATGTTTGGCTGTTGTTAGTGATGTTGGCAATTAATTTTTGGTTGGGAGGAGAAATTCGCAAAGGCGACAAATTCCTGAAGCAGTGGCTGCTTTTTGTGGGGATATTTTTTGATGTGCTACTGCTATTTGGGTTTAAATATATTCCTTTCGTCGCAACGGCGATCGGCAATATTACGGGTTTGCCAGTGGGGAGTTCGCTAGCGATCTGGGCGAAGGCAAACATCGTACCGCCGATCACGCTCAGCTTTTTTGTGTTTGAGTTAATTGCTTACTTAGTTGATACCTATCGCGGTAATAGTCCCGCCAAGGATTTTCTAAATTTTGCAGCTTATAAGTTATTTTTTGCCAAACTACTATCTGGTCCCATTACCCGCTATCAAGAATTTGCACCACAACTAATCACGCGATCGCGTCCCGTTTTACCAGATATTGCTGAAGGTGTATGGTTATTTGCTTGTGGAGCCGTCAAAAAAGGGATCATTGCAGACAATCTTGCCCGACTAGTTGATCTTAGTTTTCGGAATACTGAACGCGCAGGCAGTATCGATCTATGGTTGGCTCTATTTGCCTATGGCATTCAAATTTATTGTGACTTTAGCGGCTATATCGATATGGCTAGAGGTAGCGCTTTGTTATTAGGTTTCAAGTTGCCTCAAAATTTCGATTTCCCCTATTTCTCAGCAAGCATTTCCGACTTTTGGCGGCGTTGGCACATGACCCTCGGCGCATGGATGCGAAATTATCTGTATATTCCTTTGGGGGGTTCTAGGGGTGGGCTTTGGCGGACTTGCCTAAATTTGATGATCATCATGCTTGTAGTCGGAATTTGGCATGGTGCAAACTGGGGCTTCATTATTTGGGGTGTCTGGCATGGTGCGGCGCTGGTGGCTCATCGCCTCTGGATGGAAGTTTGCAGGGTATTTGAAGATTTGCATAAAATCTGGAAGCCTTTGCCAATGAGACTCTTGGCAGTTGCAATCACCCAGTTGGTAGTATTTATCGGCTGGATTCCGTTCCGATTACCTAATTTAGTTGATACAAATATGTTTTTGCAAAGACTCTGGGGCTACGAGAGCGATCCTCAGTTCGGTGTAAAAATCTATGTAGAATCTCTCGGTATTACGGCAGGACAGATTGCGTTATTACTATTTGGTCTATGCATGTGTTCTCTAGTTGCCTATCGTTGCGATCGCGCCAAGTGGCAGCTAAACTGGCAAGTGAAATTATTTCTAGTTCCCGTCAGCCTTTTTCTAGTCAGCATCCTCAGCCCCGACAAGAAACTCCCCTTTATCTATTTTGATTTTTAAAAACTAGTTGTAGAACGCATGCTATTTAACAACTTTTACAAAGCCTCTTTGAGCATGAGCGCAATCCTGACCCAATGAACAAAAGCTTCACTTAAGTTCAGGAAGACATAATCTTTATTCAAGCTCCGCTGCTTACCAAGACGAGCAAAAGTACGTTCTATATCCCAACGACGAGGTTCTAACTTAAAGCCCAGATCTCTTTTTTCGCACAGTGTTTAAGTTGATATCCAAGCTATCCATCAAAGATTGAAATTTGCAATGCTATATCTTCAATCAACGTGCCAAATGTTTTTTTACCCAAGCGTTCAAATCAGCAGAAGTTTGAAAGTCAAAGATTGCTTCGGCTAAATCTTCTAGCTGTGCGACAGATAATTTAGAAATCTTAGATTTTATGCTTGGAGATATTTTGCCTAATTTTCGGGTTAGTTGGCGTTGTAGCATTGCAGACTGACCTTTCACTAAACCGCGTTGTTCGCCAATTTGTAAACCCTCTTGTTTGCCAATTTGTAAACCCTCTTGTTTGCCAATTTGTAAACCCTCTTGTTTGCCCTCTAGCACTGCATCTTGATAAACGCGGGTTTTCTTTAGATCGCTATGTGTAAACATGGCTTCAACCTCTTGACGACTTAGTTTTGGGAATTTGTATACCAATACTGCTTCTATAAATTCTACTATGTTATCCCTCAGTTCGGTATTGGCTTCTTGCTCAACTTTTTCAGCTAGTTTTCTGGCTAGTTTTGGGGCTTTCTTCTCTGATGCTAAGATTAGCTGAATAATTTCGATACCATGTGAATCTGTCTCTTGTCTTAGGTCTTCTAGATATACGCGCTTAATTCGTCCTAATGCGATTAGTTCTTGAGAAAACTTATCGGGTGCTGGCTCGCAGTTGTGTCTGGCGAATATGGCTACGGCTTGCCAGTCTTGGATGGGGCGATATTGGTTGAGATACAGGAATATTTCGGCTAGGAATTCGGAGTAAAAGTTTTCTTTGGGTTGAAATTGGACTTCTGCTAAGAATATTGGTTTGTCTTTAGTTTCGGGCATGAAGATGCCATCAAATCGAAATGCTTTTTCTTTGATCTCGACTGAACTAAATTTGTATCCTTCGGCTTCTGAAATAGGGTGATCGATTAGCTCGAATAGTAACGTGTGGAAGGATTGGAATAGTTGGAAAAATAACGTGTCCGTTCGCATAGCGGTTTAGTTTAGCATGGTGGCTATTTCTTCAACTAGAAAGAAATAGATGTACTAAGGAATGAAAAACAAATAACTTGTGCAAATTAGGATAATCTCAGATAAAGAAAGAAAAGGAATAATTTTGGGTTATTACAGCGAAGAACTTGAGACGGAGATGTTGAAATTTTACGGTTCAC
>NZ_SJEE01000018.1 GCF_006937785.1 Pseudanabaena sp. UWO311 | reverse complement strand
TTATTAGCCGACCGAGGATTTGCCAATCCAGAATTAGTACGCTATGTGCGGGAATTAAAATGGCAATGTCGGATACGGATTAAGGGTAATTTCTGGATACACCATCCCAAGAATGGTTGGCAGACTGTCAACCAATTGCACCTCGGTCTCGGCGAAGCCAAGTTGATTCACAATGTTAAAGTCCACAAAACTAAGTCCAAGTCCCTTACTGATGTGCATATCGCGGCTGCTTGGGAATCTACCAGTCAAGAGTATTGGTATATTCTCAGTACTGAACCCACTACAGTCCAAACTTTTCGCGAGTATGGGCTTAGATTCGATATTGAGGAGAATTTCTTGGATGATAAATCTAATGGCTTTGATTTGGAATCTTCCCGCTTACGCTCGGCTCCTGCCATTTCTCGACTCTGTTTGGTGCTTGCGTTGACCACTTTATTCTTAACTGCTCAAGGATTAGCTGTTGCCGATTCTGGCTATCGTCGTTTGGTTGATCCTCATTGGTTTCGTGGGCTTAGTTATCTCAAGATTGGCTGGAACTGGATTCACTCCGCGATCACGAAAAACTGGGCTTTCTTGCCTTCCTACTCTTTTACTTCTTATCTTGACTCTGACCCTGCTATCGCTTCTCGTCGAAAATATCTTCAGAAATTGTTCCGTATTTCATTCTATGCTTCTACTCTCGACTGGGCTTCCTAGTCTTTTGTCAGTCAATCAGCCCAATAACTCACTGGTACATAGCGTTTAAGCCGAAACTGATTCCAAAGCAACATCAGCAATAGACCACTCATAATGTAGGATGTATTGACTAAGCCAAACTTCAGTTCTGCCTTTAAATAGTCTGCCGCAGTTTCTCCTACCGTAGTCGCCAAAATCTTAATAATCCAGAAAGCAACTGTAACCTCTGGAACTCTATTTAACACTTTTTGCATAATCATAATATTTAATAATGGGAAAGTAAAAATTTTCCTTTGGCTTCCAATTTGTTATCCATAAAAATTAATTAATGCTCCTCCATCAGATTTGGGAGAACATTAATTAACAATCTAACTGTTTCAAATTATTGTGACATTCAACAATCTGGACTAGATTTGTAGAGTGTCAACCTAACTTGCTACTTAGCCATATCATCATTGGTTTCGCCATCACCATCGCCCATTCCAGTTTCAGAAACTTGAATGCTACTGCGAACGTGATTATTTTCACTTCCCTAATTGTTCAGACTGTCGGTATACAGGACACGACCGTTACCAGCATCGACTTTAACTTCCTTCTGAGCGATCACGACAGAATAGACAAGACTACCATTTTCATTCTCCAACTTCACAGAATTTGCCTTGCCAGCAACAGTAGCTTCTGCGGCTTGTTGCGCTTGCTGAGGCGTGATTTTTGCCAAAGCGCTGAGTTTGGCAGACTGATTTGCATCCATTTGATCGTCTTTGGCTTCACCAGTTTCGCGATCAGCAACTTCAATAGCTGATGGTTGAGATGCTTGCATGGGGATAGCACGAGCAGCTTTTGCCAAACCACCAACACCGACTAATCCGACTAGTGTCGCAGCTAGAAACGCTTTTGTCGAAGTTTTCATCACAAGTAACCTTGATTTATTGATTTACGTTTCCAACTATAGAGATCAATAATCAAGAAGTTGGAAAGGTTGTGTATTTACTAAGCTTGGCGACCAGCGATCGCTATAAATTAATAAACGTAGGAATTCTTTCTAAGTTCTTGATTGTTTGTGTTTATAGTGTTCTCTGATCATCAAATACTCGATTATGTTTTTAATTGCGATCGCTTCTTCTGAGACTGTAGACCTTGGATTCGTGCAATTAGGTTATCTTAAAGTAATTTTCTTGGGAATTGTCCAAGGAATTACCGAACTATTACCCATTAGTAGCACTGCTCACCTCCGCATTGTCCCCAGTTTACTCGGATGGCAAGACCCTGGTTCCGTATTTTCCGCAGCTATGCAGCTTGCTAGTTTAGGTGCAGTTTTAGCTTATTTTTGGCAAGATATTAAAAGCTTAGTTGGTAGTTCGATAAGAGCGATCGCTCATCAAGATTATCAATCTAAATTTTTTCGCCTAACATTAGGATTACTAATTGGCACTATTCCCATTGGGATTGCAGGAATCTTACTAAAAAAGACCTTAAACGCTCCTAATTCTCCTTTGCGTAGCCTTGCTGTCATTGGTGTTGCATCTATTGGTATGTCTTTATTGCTGGCGATCGCTGAGTTGCGAGGTAAAAGAGAAAGGACTTTTGAGAAACTCACACTTTTAGATGGACTATGGGTAGGAATTGCTCAAGCTTTTGCCTTAATCCCTGGGGTATCTCGTTCTGGTTCTACTTTAACGGCAGGATTATTTCTGAATATGGAAAGAGAAACTGCGGCTCGATTCTCATTCCTGTTGGGATTACCTGCAATTATTCTGGCAGGAGCCGTAGAGTTACATTCTCTAACCAAAGCTGGGTTAGATCTAAATGGTTGGTTAATTCTTGGTGCAGGTTTGACCTCTGCTAGTATTTCCGCATTTGTAGCGATTTTTGGACTGCTACGATATTTAGAGAAGCGAAGTACTTGGTTCTTTGTTTGGTATCGCCTAGTAATGGGATTATTTTTATTGATTGGTTCAGCAATGGGTTTTCTTCGCTGAGATGTATATGAAACTCATGAGCCAATCAATGTCTTGCAGTCTATCGGAGAATCAGGATTTCTTGTAAAAAGATCTTATTAAAACGGGTGAATTTAACTATGTGCAGTCGAAACAGGTTAGTGCGTAGAAATATTTCAGTACATATGGAAACATCAAACACTGAAATTGATCAACTAGCAGAGACTCTAATGGGCAACTGCTATAAGAGCCAAGCGAGTAAACATGGCTTATATCAATCGTTTCTCTTTGAGAAGGAAGCAAATGCCAAGCAATTTTTTATAGATGTGTTTCGATTTCCCGAAGTAGTCAGCGTTAGTTTTGATCAATCTTTATAAAAAGTTCCTAATTTGTGCTAAGGGAAACGAAATTTACAGCATTTCTCTGAATTATAGATTTTGGGAAATATTACTTTCCAGTCATTTTTACTTATCAAATAATCAGTCTAAATATTTTCTATGCAGCAATTAGTTAAGGTATGGATTAATCGCTTAAACTCTTGGAGCAGTTTTCGCGGCTCTAGTATTGGTGTAGTTAGTTTTGTTGGTTGTCTTGCACTATTAATGGTCTTGGGGTGGTTGTGTCAAGAGGTCTGGGAGAAAGAAGCCTTTAGCTTTGACACTAATATTTTACTTTGGATTCATCAATCATCAACCCCAATTTTAGATTCAATAATGCTCAATATTACAGGTTTAGCAGATCCACCAATGGTGGCTGCAATCTTCTTTGGCACTACATTCTGGCTTTGGAGAAAGCGCAATCATTCACAAATAAAAGTATTTGCGATCGCCTGTGTCGGAGGGCTAGCTCTTAATGTTGGGTTGAAACTCTTTTTTGCTAAACCACGACCCCAACTATGGCATCAAATAATTGTAGAAACATCTTCTAGTTTCCCAAGTGGTCATGCCCTTGGAGGAACAGTAGTGTATGGATTTTTAGCATATTTACTAGCAAAAGAGTTCCCTCGATCTTCTCGACTAATTTATGTCGTAATGACAGGATTAATTTTGTTGATTGGAGTAAGTCGCCTATATTTGGGGGTTCACTGGTTGACTGATGTAATTGCAGGTTACTTGGTTGGATTTTTGTGGTTAGTTACTTGTATCTTTCTCCTAAATCGTAGTTTGATAAACAATGCTGGAATTTATAGCGATCGTCATAATGACTAAACTAAATCAAGTAGAGGTGCTGCACAAAGCACACCTCTACTTGGAAATAAATTAAAAGAATAAATGGCTTTCGGGTTGAATATTGATTTCCATCGGTACGGCTTGTGGATCGGCGGAGAGCGCAAACATGATTGCATTTGCCGCTGTTTCAGTCGTTAACATTTTGCTGCGATCGACCTTCAGGCTAACGTTATCCCAGAATGGCGAATCAATTCCCCCAAAATAAAATAGAGTCACCTTAATACCTAAACGGCGAAGTTCATCTGCCATACATTTGCTAAATCCGATCGCCCCAAATTTTGAAGCACAATAAGCTGATGCCATAGCCATGGGATGTTTGCCAAGAATGCCAATTACATTACAGATATGACCAATCTTGCGATCCTTCATTACATTAGCAACCACTTGACTGGTATAGAAATTCCCCTTGAGATTGAGATCCAGCATCTGGTCAAGTTCTTGCGGTTCAATGCGAAGGAATTGCTTCATCACACCCGCACCTGCGGCATTCACTAAGACATCAATCTGTCCAAACTGGGCGATCGCCTTCTGCACCATCGCTTCGACTTGCTCATATTTAGTGATGTCTGTGGGAATAGCGATCGCCTCGCTATCATAGTCATCTTCCAGATTGTTGACTAGCTCTTCTAACTTATCAACATCTCTAGCTACAAGAACTAACTTCGCTCCTGCTTCAGCTAGTTTTGGTACAAGTGCCGCACCAATTCCGCCTGTTGCACCGACAACGACAACAACTTTACTTTGCATCTTAAAAATACGATTTGTTTACAATACTTTACACTCCTTTACATGATAGAGCTTTGCAAGAAAAAAGAGCGCAACGCGCTCTTTTTTCTTGCAAAGCTCTATTTCAGTTTTTGGTTAGGCAACTCCATTTTCCTGAAACCAAGCCTGTAAACGCTTCCAGCCATCCTCGGCCTCGGTCTGTCTATAGGAAGGACGATAATCGGCGTGAAAAGCGTGAGGTGCGTCAGGATAAATAACAATTTCGGATTTGGTACTGCAACCTTTGAGGCGATCGCGCATTTGCTCAACCGTATCTAAAGGAATACCCGTATCTTTGCCACCATAGAGTCCTAATATTGGTACTTGTAAGCTCTTGGAGATGTCAACTGGATGTTTGGGCGTGAGTGCGGTTGATTCGCCCACAAGTCTGCCATACCATGCGACACCAGCCTTGACTTTAGGGTTATGAGCAGCATAAAGCCAAGTAATTCGTCCACCCCAACAAAAACCAGTAATTCCCAGTTTGTTTGGATCTCCCTTCGCAGATTTCATCGCCCATGCCACAGTTGCATCAAGGTCAGACATTACCTGTGCATCAGGTACTTTACTAACCACTTTCCGAATCTCAGCAATATCCGTTAGTTTTGACACATCGCCCTGTCGATAAAACATTTCAGGGGCGATCGCTAAATAACCTAATTTGGCTAAGCGACGACAAACATCTTGAATATAAGCATGAACTCCAAAAATCTCTTGGACAACTAAGATGACAGGGAAATCTTTGCCAAAAGTCGGTCTAGCCCGATAGGCGGGAATTATGCCGTCTTTGACAGGGATTTTGACTTCACCTGCGATGATCCCCTTGAGATCGGTAGTAATTGTTTTGGCAGAAATTGGCTGTACAGCGATCGCAAAGCCAGCCGTTAGACTACTAATCGCAATGAACTTGCGTCTGGTTAGTTTTGGCATTTAAGTTAACCTTCAGAATTATAGATGGCGATAAGTTTTCTCTAACGCTATCTATATTCTGCAACCTAAAAAGGAAAGATGGCGCAAGCGCCATCTTTCCTTTTTTAAACAATCCTTGTCATTAATAAATCCGTCTAATCCGCGATTCAGACCATTGATCTATTTACCAATTTTGACTGGAGTTTTGACGCTCTGTAGCTCATAAATTGCAGTTTCCAGCAAAGAAATGCCTGTCATTTCTTCTGGTTTTGGGACTTGCAAAATTTCTAAAATCGTAGGTGCGATATCCGCTAGACGACCACCTGAAGGCTTGAGCTTGACATCAGCACCATGACCATAGATCTTGCATCCTTCACCCTCTATCAAAATAAATGGTACAGGATTGCTAGAGTGGGCAGTCCAAGGATTGCCATGCTCATCCCACATATATTCAGCATTGCCATGATCGGCGGTGATCAAAGCCGTACCTCCTGCATTAGCGATACTCGCTAATAGTTTGCCCAAACATTTATCTACATGTTCAAGAGCCTTGACCGTAGCTTCAAAGTTGCCAGTGTGCCCAACCATGTCTGGGTTAGCGTAGTTAATTACGATCAGCGAATAAATGCGTTTAGCGATCGCCTCTGAGGCGATGCGTGTCACCTCAGCCGCAGACATGGCAGGTTCTTGGTCGTAGGTAGAGACCCTTGGACTATTGACCAAAACGCGATCATCACCTTCACTGGCTTCTTCCAAACCACCATCAAAGAAATAGGTGACATGGGCATATTTCTCAGTTTCGGCTAGGCGTAATTGTTTTAGTCCATGCTTTGCCACGACTGGCCCCAGCAAATTCGTTAAGTTTTGGGGTAAAAAGGCAACAGGAACAGGTAGAGCGCTATCGTACTGCGTAAATGTGGCATAGGCGATATCCTCGATATAATCGCGTTCAAAACCTGCAAAGTTTTTCGCAACAATAGCTTGGGTAATCTCACGAGAGCGATCTGGACGGAAATTAAAGCATATTACACCGTCCCCAGAAGCGATCGCACCTTGTGCAATTCGAGTTGGGGGCAAAAATTCGTCAGTAACTTTTTCTTTGTAGGCAGATTCCAACAAATCCGTTGGTTCAGTTAGCTCAGTGGTGATGCGATCATTAGTCAGGACTTCATAGGCTTTTTGAACGCGATCCCAACGCTTGTCGCGATCCATCACAAAATAACGTCCACTGATCGTGACAATGCGTCCGACACCAATTTTTTTAATATGTGCTTGTAAAAGCTTTATAAAGTTGATCCCTGAATGGGGCAAAGTGTCTCGTCCATCAGTAATCACATGAATACAGACATCGTCAATTTGTTGAGATTTGGCTAAATCTAGTAATCCCAATAGATGATCGATATGTGAATGCACGCCGCCATCAGAGCAAAGCCCGATAAGATGCAATTTGCTATGGTTAGCCCTGACCTTTTCACAAACTTGGACTAGTACAGAATTTGACAACAACGAGCCATCATCGACAGCATCAGAAATTCTCACTAATTCCTGAGGCACAACTCGACCAGCGCCAATGTTTAAATGTCCAACTTCGGAGTTGCCCATTTGACCTTTTGGTAAGCCAACATCTTTGCCAGAGGCTTGGAGGAGAGTTTTTGGGTAGGTACTCCACAGACTATCCATGACGGGAGTATTTGCTGCGGCGATCGCATTGCCCTCGGTTTCTTCCCTATGTCCCCAGCCGTCTAAGATGATCAGAACCAGTGGAGAAACAGACCCCGTTTGCATAAAAGACAGTTCCTTGTTAAGTACATGTTCACTCCTCACTAGGCAATCATACCATTGGAGCAAATTTACGGATTATCTTAACAATACTTGGCAATTTGCGCGATCGCAATGTATCGTAAAAAACTTTTAATTATTCCCAAAATTGCCGTGCTTTATTTCAAAACCAATTTTGGGGTTAGCAGTGCGCACGGCACTGCTAACCCCAAAATTGCTCATTTATTTTGCCGATCGCTAAGGAATGTATGATGATTACTCTGTAGTGCTTTGCTGTGACTTAGGTTAGTTAGTAAAACATCACAATAAATTCTTTCATCGGTTCAAAAATTTCCCTCACGAATGGCGCTAATAGTTCAGAAATATGGTGGCTCCTCCGTAGCCGATGCCGATCGCATTAAAGCAGTCCGCGATCGCATTAAGCGGACAGTTGATGCAGGCAATCAAGTTGTGGTCATAGTTTCGGCAATGGGCAAAACCACCGATGGTCTAATTGCCCTTGCGCAATCTGTGTCAACTAATCACACCCCAACCCTCATCGAAATTGCTGCGAAAGAGCGTGAGATGGATCTGCTCTTAGCTACAGGCGAACAGGTGACGATCGCTTTGTTAAGCATGGCACTTCAGGAGGTCGGTCAACCTGCGATCGCCATGAATGGCTCGCAAGTGAGGGTAGTCACCGAGCCGAACCATACCCGCGCCAGAATTTTATATGTGGAACCAGATCAAATCAAAGCCGCGCTTGCTCTCGGCAAAGTTGTGGTGATTGCAGGGTTTCAAGGCGTAGCAATTGATCCAGCAACGGGCTTGCCTAGTACTGAAATTACGACCCTCGGACGCGGCGGCTCAGACACCTCAGCGGTTGCGATCGCGGCGGCGATCGAAGCTGACATTTGCGAAATATATACTGATGTTCCAGGGATTTTGACGACTGACCCGCGCATTGTGCCCAAGGCGCAGATGTTAACAGAAATTACTTGCGATGAAATGCTGGAGCTAGCTAGTCTAGGCGCAAAGGTTTTGCATCCGCGATCAGTAGAAATCGCCCGTAATTTTGGCGTAAAAATGTGTGTGCGATCGAGTTGGCTCGATGATGCAGGTACAGTGATCACTTCGCCACGCATCGGTACGGGCAATCTCAAATCCTTAGAAGTGAATCGGTTTGTCGAGACGGTCTCCATTGATTACGATCAGGTCAAAATTGCGCTCTTGCAAATTCCCGATCGCCCAGGAATCGCTTCGCAACTTTTTAAATCTTTAGCCGCTCAAGGAATCAACGTTGACTTGATTATTCAAGCGGTGCAAGAAACCGAAGGGGTAAATGACATTGCTTTTACGATTCCTCAAAATCAATTGCTGTTGGCGGAAGTGGTCACCCGTGGTCTGGAAATCGGGGCAAGTTTAGTTACCGTCGATTCCAATGTTGCCAAAATCAGCATTATCGGAGTGGGCATGATCGGACGACCTGGGGTTGCTGCCCAAATGTTCACATCTCTCGCTGAAGCGGGTATCAATATTCAAATGATTTCCACTTCTGAAATAAAAATTAGTTGTGTGATTGCGGCAACCGATGGGGAAAGTGCGATCGCGGCGATCCAAACAGCCTTTAATGTACCAGTGCGATCGCATCAAGCCTGTGAAATTACTTCTGAAAATAGCTCAGATATTTCTCCTGTGCGTGGGGTAGCTTTAGATCGTAATCGTGCCAGAATTGCAGTACAGCAAGTACCCGACCGCCCAGGCATGGCAGCGAAAATCCTTGAGCAACTTGTTGAACAAAACATTAGCTTGGATATGATTGTGCAGTCACAGTCTGATCGCGATGTTAATGAGATTGCTTTTACTGTAGCGATCGCCGATCTTGCTAAAGCAGAAACAGCACTGAAAGAATATGCTAAAGTTCTCGGCTATGGTGAAGTTTCCTGCGATGGTGACATTAGCAAAGTCAGTATTGTCGGTGCAAATATGATCCATCAGTCGGGAATTGCCGCCCGCATGTTTAGCGCTCTTGCGGATGCAAACATTAATATTGAGATGATCGCCACATCCGAGATTAAGGTTAGCTGTGTGGTTCGTGATCATCAAGCGGAACAAGCACTGAAAGTTATTCATCAAGAGTTTAACCTGTCTGGCGATCATGCAATTGAAGTTCCCAGTGCCTTGAAAAAGTAGCAAGCGTGGCTCTTCACGTCACACTTGCTAAACAGGCTTTAAGATAAGTACATATTCCGCGAGCATTTATATGTCATCTGATAATTCTAGCGATCGCTCTGATGATTCACCAGTCAATCCTCCTACCGATCCTAAGCAAGTACCGCCTGTTCCGAAACAAGAACATCCAGTCAAAAATTTCTTACTTGATAATCTACCTACTGTCACAGTGGCAATTTTGTTGGCAGTTGGGGTGCGGGTATTTGTTGCCGAGCCACGTTATATTCCTTCAAGCTCGATGGAGCCAACTTTATTAATTGACGATCGCCTAATTATTGATAAGCTTTCAATCCGTTGGCGCAAACCTGAGCGCGGTGAAATTATCGTATTTAATCCACCGATTAATCCTATTGTCCCTGATGCTTCTAAGGTATATATCAAACGAGTGATTGGTGTGCCAGGCGATCGCATCAGTATTCATGATGGCAAAGTCTTTATCAATGATGCGCCTCTCAATGAGCCTTACATTGCTGCACCGCCAAACTACACTTTGCCAACTCAAGACGATGCTCTCTGTCCCAACTGCTTTCGTCCAGATAATGTCCAGTCTGGCAAAGAACATCCATATTTCACTGTGCCAAATGGAAAATATTGGGTGATGGGCGATAATCGCAATAACAGTTTGGATTCCCATGCATGGGGATTTATGCCCGAAGAGAATCTAGTTGGTCGAGCGATGTTTCGTTACTGGCCATTTGACAATCGTGCTGGTAATTTAAACGTTCCTAAATATTAGACCCTCACCCTCCATCTCCTTCTTCCTTTGGGAGAGGGGGAGAAAGATTTGTCCCCTCACAGAAATTGATACATGTCCACAGAAATTAAGTTAGATCCGCAAGCTCCCATTAAGCCTTGGTGGCAACAACATGGCGAAACCATTCGGATTTTTGTCATTGCCCTTGCGATCGCCTTATTTCTCCGCACTTTTATTGTCGAGCCACGCTTCATTCCCTCTGGCTCGATGGAGCCAACTTTACAAGTAGGCGATCGCATTTTAGTAGATAAGATCTCACAGCAATGGCAAGAACCTCAACGTGGCGATATTTTGATTTTCTATCCGCCTAAGTCTCCTGCGATTGAAGACAATACTAAAGCCTATATCAAGCGCTTGATTGGCATCGAAGGCGATCGCATTGCTGTACGTGGTGGCAAAGTCTATCGCAATGATGAACCTCTCAACGAGCCATATATTGCGGAAGCACCCAAATATATGATGCGTCCTGTCACTGTTCCCAAAGGTCATTATTGGATGATGGGCGACAATCGCAATCACAGCAATGATTCGCACATTTGGGGATTTCTGCCCAAGGAAAATGTGATTGGCAAAGCAACTATTAGATTTTTTCCTTTTGGCGATCGCTTAGGCGCAATTACAACAAGTAAATAACACCTAAAAACCCCCTTCTAATCCACTAATTTAGACCATGGCAATGATCTATAAAAATCAGCGACTTTTTGAAACAACTCATCAAAGTCTGGAAGTTCACCCTCTATCTCGTCTTCAAGTGTGTGATAGTCTTTTTGAGCTCTGGATTTTAACTCTGGGTCTTCAAATGAATTTATATCTGGCGCGATCTCTCTTGCTTTCGATTTAATAATTAAGGAATCCAAGATTTTGCTTCTTTCAAAACTGTCAATATCTCCTAATCTTTCGATTAGTAAGTTTAAGTCATAAACATCTTGTCTACGACTTCTATTTCTAGAAACTTGCTGTAATAATGAGCGATATTTTTCGGCTATTAAGTCTGTTAATGAATAAGTCAAAATGCCTTCTTTAAAATTTAGCTTTAAATCCTCAATATTAGGAGTTGCTTCATTCAAACTATAATCAATTGATACGATATTCAGTGATTTCAAAGATAATAATCGCTTATGCTGAGATGTTCCTTTATATGCATATCCTACTGTCATCTTAATTGATGGATATGTAGCTTTAGGGTCTTTTGGCTGTAACTTACTACTTTGTACACGACAATCTAAACCATAATCTAATTCCTCAACCATCTGGGCTAGGCTACTATTCAAGGATTCACGAACGCCATCTTCAGTAATCTCTCCACCGCGTGGTTTCTCAGTAGAAAAGTCGATATCTGTTGTAAAGCGATGACTTTTATATCTGATCGCTAATAAAATGCCTCCTTTCAAAATCATGTTTGCTTTTAAGTTACTATCTGAAGCAATTGCCGACAAGATAGTATGTACAGCCTGACGAAACGCCTTATTACTTGTAGTTGATGCTTCTTCAACCCATTCTTTGATGTCATATTCCTCGATTTTACTCATCAATCACTATTCCTGAAAATATTCAAAGAAATTTTCCATTTATCTGACCATTTTGGAAAGTATTCTGAGCTTGAATCAAGCTTTCTCGATCCACCCCTTTGAGCAAATGAAGACCAACCATTAATAACCTCATTATTAATACCTAAACGCTCATTCAAAATATAGCCTGCCCTAACCTTATCGATAGGCTCTCCATTTTTATCAATATCGTCAGTTATCAACCTGAGATATTTCTCTCCATATTCATCAAATACATCTAATATATGATTGATACCCCCACATAGTTCAGGATTTCTTAACATATCAAGGAATGTTCTTCCTATAGTCGAAACTCTAAGAGGTCTCCCCCTAACATTCTTATATGCTCCCAAATGCTTAGAACTCAGACAATGAAGATCTGTCTTCTCGATCTTATTCATGTTCGGTCTAACTAGTTTTGGCAACCCATGCTCACAATAATTTTCAAAATCATCGCCCAGATCTTTCTGCATTTTCTCTTTTGCTAAAGATCGCCAAGTATCAGTCGGAGGGGAAGATATAAATAGTTTTTTTGGTATTCGATCTGTTAAACCATGATACGACATGGCACTTAGATGAGAGATATAGCAAAAAGGGTCAACTGCACAGGCTATATCCTCAGGATCGCCATCAGATCGACCAAGAAGAGTAAAAATTTTGGATAGATTCTTATGAGGAAACAAAACTCCTTGATCTATTAATAGATTTAAGTGTTCAGCAATGTCTGCTTTTTCCGCAAAGTCCTTGTGGAGATTTACAGTTTCACCACCATAAACCTTGCTTCGGTATATTTTGTTTACAGTTAATCCAAACTGATATCTAGAGATGACGGGCTTATCTAAACTACCAAGTGATAATGTGATGGCTTTCTCAACTTTCATAAATAGCTGGTACTCAAAAAACTGAAAGCTACACTACAATGTTAGGATTACATCCTTAGGATGTAATCCTAACATTGTAGTGTAGCTTTGTCAAGAGGATCTGGGCGGCTATAGCAATTCTCATTATGGAAATTTTGCCTTGATTTAGCTCAGCTTACTGGGAATATCTGTAATAGCTATCCTTGAAAAGCTTATACATTCTTCCAAAATTTGAAAGCCTAGACAAACTAAAAGTCATAATGAGAATTGCTGTGTTGATACAATGTTTTAATACAGTTCAACTCAGGTGCAATAAGTCACCAATAAGCGCCCCAGCCAAATTTTAAGTAACCTCCCCATCTTTTCGTTGGGATGAAGCTGGCGGTATCCGTATCGGTTCAAGTTGAGTAACATTCGATAGCATCCTTGCTGCATACCACAATAGCGCTACCCCCGCAGAAATTACAATTCAGTTCTCAGTCCTCCGTTTAGAGGACATATACAGAGCGATCGCAGATTCTGTAAAACACTCTCACAAAATGTAACATATCCTAATTTATTTGAACGAAAGCGATCGCTTAAACAAATAGCAATTAGCTTTGTTGAATAGGAAACAATGCATCTAAAGCGATCGCAACATCAGGAAAAGCTTGCATAGCAAGACTATCATTGCTACTCAAAGTCAATTCTTCACGATAGGTTCCATCCTCTGGCTGGCGGAAAACGTAAACTTGTCGCTTTTGTATATCGAGAATCCAATATTCTAAAACTTGATTTTTGCCATAAATACGCGCTTTTTGCTTACGATCTTTGGAGATAGTCCAATCAGCAACTTCTATCAATAGATAAATATCAGGTGCTTCAGGATGCCTAAAGGAATATTCATGATTCTCAAATCTGACAACAGCAATATCTGGCTCTGGCTCAGAATCATTTCCTAACGTCACGGGTAACTGTGTGCGAACTTCAGCGCGATCACCTAGCAATTTGAACAGTAATCTACTACTACGTTGCACACTTGCAGCATGAAATGGTCGTTGCGGACTCATGCAAATAATTTTCCCTTCCAACAGCTCTACGCGATCGTCCTCGTCTAAAACTCCTGCCTCGATCATTTGGTGATAATCTGCGATCGACCAAAGATGAATTTGAGGTTCAAGTTCTTGTTCTGCTTCAGTTACAGTTGCTTGCATGATATTTCTGCTAACAGCTTGGTTATGTTGATTTTAGCAAATAATAGTTAAGGTAGCGCGATCGCCAATCTCGTGAAATGCGTGGTAACTTTTTGCACCTGTTGGAAAATAACTAAAACTCGAAAGCTAGGAAAAATAGCCCGCTTATTTTTGCGATTTTCATGGATTTTCCCAATCCAAAAAGTTTAAAACACGACCTTCTTTGCTTCAACAGAACTCGTTACATTGTTTCTCAAATGCGAGTTAGTAAAAAGATTGCAAATCAATCCTTTTACTAGTGATTATTGGGTTTGATTCAATAAGCTTAATAACCATGCTTCTGTTGCTTTGGTAGATTGTAAATGTATGACTGATAAATGCTTATACTCTGATTTCTGAAATAGAGCAGGATATTTTATCCGATTTTTTTGATAGGTTTTGAGCATCCATATCAAAATAGAGTCATGATTAAAAAATGATTTATGGATGTTTTCGCGATTGCCATTCCATAATTCTGTCTGGTTTATAGCTCTCCCAAATGTTCGTCGTAATAATCTGCCCATCACTAGCCAGAAAGAATAATCCAGAAATACAACTGTGTCTGCTCGGTTCCAAATAACATCTCGCACTTTGCTGTAATTTCCATCGACAACCCAGCAATTGCCTATTAACGCTTCTGATATACGAGCATGAAACACCTGATCCGATGCTTCTGTCCAATTTGGCTCCCAATGTAACGCATCTAACTCGATATGAGGAATATTGAGCTTCTGAGAAAGCTGTCGGGCTAGAGTAGTTTTTCCTGAACCAGTTGTCCCTACGATCGCGATCCTCTGGCCGCAGTGCGGAAAGTTTTTCTGCATAAAGTTTAATATTGTATCAACAGGATTAGGGATTGATATATTGTGTAAATCACAATTTAAACTTTATGCGCAAAGCATTGATAAGTTATTGGCGTGAAAACTGACCAAATCATTACCAAAATTTAGCAAGAGTCAAAATGCGAGTCAAGATCGATAACGAAGTTCTATTTATTCATCGAGAGGATGTGCCAAAGTATAACAAACAGGGCTCAATCGTCCGTAATAGCTACTTTTGGGCTTTGCGATCGATCGCAGGTCGAGCTAACTCGCGCTATGACTGGGAATTTGAATCGGAAGTATGGATTGCATTGCAGAGAATGTTAATCTCTTTTGCGGAGTCAGGATATTTGCCCACCCGCGAAACTCAGTTAGAATTTGCCCCTGAGACAGATGAAATCCCCAAATTATTGCGATTAGTTTCCACAATTGCCATTGATGAATAACGGGAAATCCTTAATTTATGTGTAGAGGCAATTCATGAATTGCCTCTACACATAAATTAAGGATCCTTAGGTCTTAATCTTGAGAATTGCTGGCTTTGGTATTACAGGTCTTACACAGTAGCCCTGCACTCAAGTGCGGGCTAAAAGCTCAAACCCGTTGAAACGGGTTACTTAATATTATTTTGTAGTCCACTTCAGTGGACTTGAGCTTTTAGCCAAGAACTTGAGTTCTTGGGTTATTTACGTAAGTCCTAATAGTAGAAAAATTTTGAAAACTGATAGATTGAGTGTTAAAAGCTCTAAAAATCAACTGAATCTATGAAACTTGCCTTTATTATCGATCCGATCGCTAAACTCGATCCTGCCCATGACACTAGCGTAGCGCTGATGGAAGCAGCTTGTCGCAAGGGGCATGAGGTATTTATTACAAATATGAATACGCTCAGTGTCAAAGATGGCAAAGCATGGGCTTTTTTGCAATCCACCAAGATCTATCCTGTGCCACTGGTAGATGGTAAATGGCAAGTTCCAAGTCCTTGGTATGAGGTCGCAGAAGGGAAATTTCAACCTTTAGAAGATATGCATTTTGTGTGGATGCGTCCCGATCCACCTGTAACAACGGAATATCTCTATGCAACTTATATTCTTGATTACGTTGATACTGGCAAAACTAAAGTTCTCAACTCACCTCAAGGTATCCGTGCTGCTAATGAGAAGATGTATGCTCTGCAATTTACCAAGGCAATTCCCAAAACAATTGTGACTGCTGATAAAGGGACAATTCGCGAATTTGTGGCGACTGAGGGCAAGGCAGTCATGAAGCCTTTGGGCGGAAAAGGTGGCGAGGGGATTTTGTTTTTGGAAGTAGGCGATCGCAATATGAATTCGATGATCGAAATCAGTACGAATATTGGCAAAACTCCTGTGATGGTGCAGGAATATCTGCCCGACGCACAAAAGGGCGATAAGCGGATTATTTTGCTGGATGGCGAACCAATTGGTGCAGTCAATCGTGTTCCCCAGTCAGGAGAGTTTCGCGGCAATATGGCAGCGGGTGGCAGTGCAGTTCAGGTCAATATTACCGATCGCGAGCGGGAAATATGCAACCACCTCGCACCAATTCTAAGGCGTGATGGCTTAATGTTTGTTGGTATTGATGTCATCGGCGGCTACCTCACCGAAGTCAACGTCACTAGCCCCACAGGTGTCCGCGAAATTGATCGTCTTGATGGTGTATGTTTAGGCGATCGGGTGATGGATTGGCTAGCAAACCTCAAATAATCCAAAAAGACAAATCGCCCGCGTAGCGGGCGATTTGTCTTTTTGGATTAGGTTAGAATTGATGTAGAACATCTATAGCAATTCTTTGAGAAATGTCCCTTTTATCTATGAAGTTTTTTAGCTCAGAATTTATGCAAAAAGTTAAAGCTCACGTCAAAGTCTGGACGCGATCGCTTGCCGCAGTTTCCTTGGTCGCGATGATCGTATTTGGTGGTGCTCACGAAGCTTTTGCCAAACGCTCAGGCGGCAGAATCGGTGGAAGCTCTTTCTCAGCACCAACCCGTTCGGCTCCATCCAATTCGGCATATAGCGGCAGCAGCAATGGCTACTACAACAATAGTGGCGGCGGTGGATTTTTCTTTCTGCCGATGTTTTTTGGCGGCGGTGGCGGCGGACTGTTTACGATCCTGTTGTTGGTGATTGTTGCAGGCGCGATCATGCAAGCATTTCGTGGTCGGGGAGATGGCGAAGGCATTACTGGCATGGCTAGCAAAGTTACTGTTGCCAAAATCCAAGTTGGTCTACTCTCCTCAGCGCGATCGCTGCAACAAGAGTTAACTCGTCTAGCTCTGGAGTCGGACACCTCCTCCGTCGAAGGTTTAGCTACTGTTACTCGCGAAACTGCCATCTCCTTGATGCGTCATCCAGAATATTGGGTCTATGTCAGCAGTGCTAATGAAAATACTAAGTTTGCCCTTGCTGAACAAAAGTTTAATAGCTTGGTAATGTCCGAGCGTAGCAAACTCAATGAGGAAGTATTGAGTAACGTCGGCGGTCGGGTACTGCAAGGTAAAACTGCGGCAACATTACCTAGTACAGTTAGCCTCGACCTCGAAGCTCCAAGCGAATATATTGTGGTTACGCTTTTACTTGCAGTTGCGGGTGATAGCCTGAGCAAATTGCCTCCTTTACGTTCTACCGCAGATTTGCAGTCTGCTTTATCTGCGATCGGTTCTGTGCCTGCGGATAACCTGTTGGCAGTAGAGGTGCTGTGGGAGCCACAGTCCGATGACTATACGCTCACAACTGATGAGGTGCTGACGATATATCCTGATCTTGTCAGAATTTAGACCGATTGGACGCAAAGCGTCCATCTCTAGTAAAAAAGAAAAGGGGCGCAAAGCGCCCCTTTTCTTTTTTTGGGTTTTAAAGATTTACAAAATCTGGTGCAAAGTTATGGCGCTAAGAGACAATTTGTGGTATCACTTACCAGTATTATTTTTTCTTATTTATTCTGAGACAAGTTTAAAGTATTGTGATTTGGCTAAGATAGCGCTAAAAAATTCACAATTTGATTATAAATTCGGGTATGGCTAAGTGCGCATGGTTAATAGAGTGAATAGGATCGACATATGATGCAGAGTACAGATAATAAATATACAAATAGCTCAGAGCAGCCTTATGTAACTCAAGACGTTGATGCTTATACAGACAACGTTGATAACTTAATGGACGATCTGTTTGGAGATGTCGAATCCACACTCCATGTTGATTATGCTAAGCAGCGATCGCTTAGACAAAAAAATTCACAAACCAAGCAAAGCAAAACATCATCTCCCTATGCTTCTGTACAAGCCTCAAGCTCAGACATAGTGGCAATTCCTAAACTTGACACCTCCGAAAAAGAGCTGTCAACATCAAAAGATACTGTCAGTATTACCAAACTTAATGTTGCTGATATTGCTTTACCCCCCATATCTAAGCAAGATGTGCTCTGGATTCAACCCTACATCATGCGGAATCCAGAGCCGACCAGTAACCTACCACCGACACCACCTGAGCCATTAGTCCCGAAATATAATCTGCTTGATCGCCTCTTGCTGGTCTTTGCTTGTAGCTCCGCACTAATCGCAGCAGTAATGTGGACAATTAATCATGGAATTTGGTTGGGTAGGCAATCAGTTAATGTTGCTCAGGTCTCATCTAAAGACAATGGCACTAATAAGGCTTTTGGCGAAGAAGTAAAGCGGATGTTGTCGGAAGTAGTAGACAAAAATCGCGCGATCGCAGCTAATGCCAATAACACCATTGGCGGCAATATGCCCCTCATGGCAGCACCCCTAGTTGGCAATATGCAATTACCTGTGGGGACAAATAATCCTTTTGTGAATGGGTTGCAGCAGCCAATGTATGTGCCTGTGTATCAACCACCTGCTTTAAGCAATAGTGGTAACTCCCCATCTCCTCTTGCATTACCCCCCGTCACATCCAATAACTCGATTGATGTGTCTAACTCTGCGACAACGGCAAGACCAAATGCAGTATCTCCTCAAGTCACTGCTGCACCTGCGCCATCCTATACATTGATCGGTGTACTTGACTTAGGCGATCGCTCTACGGCAATGATTGATATCAATGGCTCTGTACAGTCGATTGGGCTAGGCAAAGCGATCAACAATACTGGATGGGTTTTATCCCGTGTTAGCCAGCAAGAGATCATTCTCAAGCGCGGTAAGGAAACGAAAACTATATTTGTTGGGCAAAAATTCTAATATAGTCCTAAAACCAAACGAGAATTGCGGCGCGAAGCGCCGCAATTCTCGTTTGGTTTTGGCTATGCCAATGTTGATATTGGGTTACAATTTCTCTGGAAAGCGCCTAACACATCTGAGGAAAGTATATGGGGTTAATAGAGGATATATCTCGCTTTTTAGAGACCCGCTTAGAGGAGTTTATTCGTAATAACCCACAGATTGAGTTGCAAATCCTCGAAGATAAATTGCGGCAACAAGAAGAAGAAATAGCGAAACTAATCGTTAGCTCGAAACTGGAGGAGAAACAACTCCAAGATCGGATTCTGGAAATCGCTGAAGAAATTCGCGTTTGGCACGATCGCACCGTTAAAGCAGAATCCTTTGATCGTCCTGACTTAGCTAGTGCCGCTAAAGAACGGGAAGCTGCGCTCTTGCGTCAAGGCAACCAAATCTGGGCGCAGATGGAGCTTGTCAAAAAACGCGCCACTGATAGCCAAACGCTACAGGTGCAGATCCAAGAGCGGCGCAAAGAAGTACAAGCTAAAGTCGCTGAAGCTGCTAAAACTGCCAAAGCTAAATCACCAACTAGTACTCCATTAAATTGGGACAATCTTTATACTCCGCCCTTTCGAGATCCTAACGATAAGTTAGAAGAAACTTTTCGGCGTTGGGAAATGGATGAAGAACTCGAACGCCTTAAACGCAATATGGGCAAATAAAATCCACAATAAGCGAGGTTCTTTACGGCGCACTTGTTGCGATCGCTATATTTTTTACGCGCTAGTAAAATTTGCAAACCATCATGCTATAATAGGAAAGCGTCAAAAATGCAACGGGATGTAGCGCAGCTTGGTAGCGCACCACTTTGGGGTAGTGGGGGTCTTGGGTTCAAATCCCAACATTCCGATTTCGTAATAAAAAAAGCAGAGATATTGTCTTGCAATATCTCTGCTTTTTTTATATATCTACTACACCTGCTAAACCATCTGGAACTAGTCTTATATGCTGGGTTTTTATTTCTGCCAATGACAGCCATCTTGCCGTAAATTTTGTTTTTATAGAATCTTCGTAACAAGTTAGCTCTTCTTTTTCATACCAAGATTTATCTACAAATTCAGCGTCATAGACAAACACAACTTCATGTCCTTGTTTACCTTCGTAGACAAATATATTCTCGATTACCTTAATCAGGCGCAGCTTCTCTACTTCGATAGATATCTCCTCATTAATTTCACGCAACATCGCTTCTTGGCTACTTTCTCCAAACTCGATTCCTCCACCTAATGGACGGCAAAAATAGTCCTGCTTGATCGAGTCAAAGCATTCCGATACTAAAATTTTGTTGTCTTTGCGGAATAAGCAAATGGAAATCGGTCTGATGCATTGAGGCTTATCCATGGGTCTAAATTTTAGTATTTGTGATGCCGATCGCAAATTATCACAATTAAGATCACAGGAACAAGAACTTGCGATCGCAGTCCTAATATTTATAAAAAGCGATACTCAATGCTATAGAAAACCCTTTTGACATTCCACCAATTATGATTCTCAATTCCCTGAATGAAACTCGCTCCATTGAAGTTATGACCATCGCTGGCAAAAAGAAAGGGATTATCTTTTTAGGAAAAACTTTTGTTGCTGATAAAGCCTATGACATTTTAGACGATGCGATCGCGGCTACTAAAAAAGATATAGATCTAGGTGTTGCTGTAGTCATCACACCTGATGAAGATCAATTTCGAGTTTGGATATTAGTACCAGATCAAATGATTCTTCAAGCTGCTTAGTCAGGCAACATCAAAAAAGGGCTATAACCCTTTTTGTTAGGACAAAATTAAAAAGACAAAAGAGAGTTGCAGCGCAACTCTCTTTTGTCTTTTTAATTGGCTATAGCAAGAGAAAAAGCAGAGGCAATATGAAAAATGGTCGCTACTTTTTTGTTCTTGCTATGTAGAGGCGATCGTGTTAGATTATTTGAATATCGTACTTTAATCAAAAATAAGCTTATGGAAAGTGACGATCCGCATCAAAGTAGATTTAGGCAATTCAGAGATAGTAAGCGCCATCAATTCTCGCCAAATATGCAACTGCCGACCAATCAGGTCGTAGTGAATATTGGCACATGGACAAAAGAACAGGTTAGTAATCTTGCCGAAAGTGTTAGAGATATTCATCTTCCCGATATGAGCACTAAATTAGAATTGCCGTTGCAAAATTGTTCTGTCCCTGCGGGTTTCCCTTCTCCTGCGGAAGACTATGTGGAACATAAGCTCGATCTTAATAGTTACTTAGTGACTCATCCTGCGGCGACATTCTTTGTGCGAACTTCAGGGAATTCGATGACTGGAGCACATATTCATGATGGTGACCTACTGATTGTCGATCGCTCTCTTGAAGCCACCCACGGCGATATCGTAATCGCTGTAGTACAGGGAGAAATAACTGTCAAACGCTTGCATTATCAGAAAGGAGAAGTGGCACTAGTTCCTGAGAATAGTGGCTATAAGACGATTTTTATTAACGAGCATTCTGACCTGCATATTTGGGGAGTTGTCACTAATGTTATCCACAGTGTTAGACCGAAAAGCCGAAAAAAGATTCGCTCTGGTCGATTGCAATAACTTTTACGTTTCCTGTGAACGTTTATTTAATCCCGCACTCAAGGGAAAACCTGTGGTAGTGCTATCAAATAATGATGGTTGTGTAGTGGCGCGATCGCAGGAAGTCAAAGATCTCGGTATCAAGATGGGCATACCTGTCTTCCGAATCTACGAACTCATCAAGCGCTACGATGTTCAGGTCTACTCTTCTAACTACAGTCTTTATGGCGATTTGTCAGGTAGAGTCATGTCTACATTGGCTTATTTTGCCCCCGATGTAGAAATCTACTCAATTGATGAAGCCTTTATCGATTTATCAGGATTTCGCTATCGTGACTTGACGGAATATGGCAATGAAATCCGTCAAAGAGTGCTGCAATGGGTGGGAATTCCAGTTTCAGTAGGAATTGCCCCGACCAAAACCTTAGCAAAGTTAGCCAATCTGATTGCTAAAAAATCTAGCTCAGGTGTTTTCGATCTCAGTGTTTATCCATCTATTGATGAAATTCTATCTCAAGTGGATGTTGATGATATTTGGGGTATTGGACTCAAATATGCTAGCTGGCTAAGAGAAAGAGGGATTAATACAGCATTACAATTAAAAAATGCTGATGAAAGCTTGATTCGGAAAAAGATGGGTATCGTTGGTGTTAAATTGCAATTAGAGCTAAGAGGTGAATCTTGTTTAGCGATGGAGTTACTTGACAATCCCAAAAAAGGAACCTGCGTCTCTCGGTCTTTTCCACAGTCCATAGATACGCTGCCTGAACTAAAAGAAGCGATCGCTTCTTTTACGCATCGAGCCGCCGAGAAACTGCGACGGCAAAAACAAGCCGCCAGTGTGATCACCGTTTTTGCAAGAACTAGTCCTTTTCGAGATAATTTCTACTCAAATAGCGCCACAGCAGAATTGGATTTATCAACTAACTACACGATTGAACTATCCCGTGTTGCGGCTCAGCTAACTGAAAGTATCTATCGCAAAGGACAAAATTTTAAAAAAGCTGGTGTGATCATGACAGGGCTTGTGTCTGAAAAGCAAGTCCAAGGCAATCTTTTTGATGTTAGTAATGATGAGGAGAAGCAGCGATCGCGCAATCTGATGAGCGTAATGGATGCGATTAATGAAATATATGGTCGGGATACCTTACGATTTGCCTCAACTGGCGTGATGCAAGTTTGGAAAACCAAATCTGAACAGCGATCGCCAAAATACACAACCTGTTGGCAAGATCTACTCGAAGTTTCATAAAAAAGAGGCGGTGCTTAGCACCGCCTCTTTTTTTTATGCTAACAATTTCTCAACTGCGGCAATTACATCCTCAGGTTGAGGAATTGTCAGATTTTCTAATCCGCCATTGTAGGGAGTTGGTACATCAAGCGCGGCAAGACGCACAATCGGCGCGTCAAGCTCATCAAAATAGCTGTCATTAATCGAAGCAATGATCTCTGAACCAATGCTGGCGCAGCGCATTCCTTCCTCAACAATCACAATGCGATGGGTTTTGCGTAACGAGGTGACAATGGTTTCCATGTCCAAAGGCTTGAGTGAAATCAAGTCAATCACTTCAGGATCGTATCCTCTATCAACTAAAGTCTCGACTGCTTTGAGTACGTGATAGCGCATCCGTGAATAGGTGAGGATCGTCACATCATTACCTTCGCGCACGATTTCTGCCTTGTCGAGAGGCAACAAATATTCTTCGTCAGGGATATCTTCCTTGAGGTTGTACAGCAACACATGCTCAAAGAAAAGGATCGGGTTATCGTTACGAATTGCTGACTTCAGCAAGCCTTTGGCGTTGTAAGGCGTGGAGCAAGCCACCATCTTAATCCCAGGCACAGCTTGAAAATAGGTTTCGAGGCGTTGCGAATGTTCGGCTCCGAGGTTGCGACCAACGCCACCAGGTCCACGAATGACGATGGGGATTTTGAAATTACCGCCTGAGGTGTAGCGCAACATCCCTGCATTATTGGAGATTTGGTTAAAGGCGAGTAGCAAGAAGCCCATGTTCATGCCTTCGATGATCGGGCGTAAGCCTGTCATTGCTGAGCCGATCGCCATACCTGTAAAGCTGTTTTCTGCGATCGGGGTGTCGAGTAGGCGTAAGTCCCCGTATTTCTTGTAAAGGTCTTTGGTTACTTTGTAGGAGCCGCCATAATGCCCCACGTCTTCGCCTAAAACATAAACGGCTGGATCGCGCTCCATTTCCTCATCGATCGCTGCTCTGAGGGCGTTAAAAAAAGTAACCTCTGCCATATAAATCTGTGATTGTGTCTATGATTATGTAAACAAGTCTTAGGCGATTATATCTTTTGGGGTGCGTCTCGACACAATCTTGCTTGTTGTCTCTAGATTCATTCTCAAAAATGCCTAGCAACATTACCCACAATAACAAGTTAGATTAAGATTTAACGTTGGACAAGATTGGGTAGTGCTAAATAGGTAAGGATAGGCGGCGCGATGCGCCGCCTATCCTTATAGATGGATTAGTGGCGATCGCGTTGTCGTCTTAGCTTGCGTTTTGGTTAACTAGGTATCTAGCGGAGAAGTCAATGCAGGTGAGTTGGGATGGGTTTGAGAAGGTGTTGGCGAAAGTGACTAATGGGGAACCTGATGAGTGCGATCGCTTATAAGCAATCGCCAAAAATACCGCCGATCTTTAGGGGTTAAGCATTTGCGCCACAATATTCAAACTCATCACAAAAAATCTCGATCCGCAAATGCTTAACCCTCTTAGCTCTTGCCGATAAATTGTGGCTACGTTGTGAGGTTTGGGCGCAGCATTACCGTTTGGAAGTTGTGGTGTGCCTAAATAGGGGCGGTAATGCTGCGCCCCTACGGAGGGATTGGTGAATATTTGGTTATGCGTTTTTGTAACGAATACCTGTTTCTTGGAATATCGCTTTATGCTGGCTGGTAGGCGACTGCGGGTTTTGATGTAGATGTGAGGATGTGGGTGATGAATAAGGCGATCGCTATTACTTTTTCGGCTTCTGGGACTTTTTCGCAGAAAGTTTTTGTACCTGTTTAGCAGTTAGTCCAGTCACTTGAGCAACCACATCTACAGAAATGTTAGAGCGCAGCATATTGATCGCAATTTGATTAGTTGCTTTAGCTAAGCCTTTAGCTTCACCTTCAGCTAAACCTTTAGCCTTACCTTCAGCTAAACCTTTAGCCTTACCTTCAGCTAAACCTTTAGCCTTACCTTCAGCTAAACCTTTAGCCTTACCTTCAGCTAAACCTTCAAGCAGTATTTCCTGATAAATTACTGATTCTTTCATGATGTCGCTCCTGAGTAATCTTTTGATGATTTCTTTGCTTAGGGCTATACCCGATATTATAGCGGTCGATGCGGCGACGTTGCTTTGTACTTGTTTATCTTGGATATTTTCAATTTGCTTTGCTATCTGTCTTAGCGTGTCTTCGGGGGCACTAGTTTTCGATAACGTTGCGAAGGGTAATAATCCTTGATATTGTTGAAATATGGCGGTGGGCTGTTCCCAAAGTCTGATTATTTCAAATTGATGGTTTAGTGAACCAATATTAAATGTGGTTTCACGGACTAATGGCGATTGGCTGGGATTGAGATAGATAACTACCTGCCGAACTTGCTTTTCAGGAAATTTGCGATATAGTCTCAGTCGATAGTCAGCCATGCGAAAGGGAATGTTTTTATTTGGCTCGGTCTGAAATTCGATGTGCAGGATAATTTGTGAGGATTCCAGAAATATCACTGAATCAGCACGGATTGGTTCGACCGATAGTTCTGATGGTTCGAGTTTAGTGAGGATTATGGCTTCTCCTAGTAGCCAACTGGCAAAGTCGGTGGAGTAGCTTTCGGCAAGGAATTTACAGACGTTATCGATCATTGCGGGGTTTGATCATTTCCAAAGAATATATCACTTCGTAGTTGGTTGCGAGTTGGGGTTTGTTATGTTTTTTGTAACGAGTAGCTGTTTTGGGGAATATCGCTTTATGCTGGCTGGAAGGAACCTGCGGGTTTTGATGTAAATGCGAGGATGTGGATGATGAATAAGGAGATCGGTATTGCGATGTTGACTTTTTTGGCTTGTGGACAAGTGCAGATAGTGATTAGTGAAAGTATCCAAGCGCAAACAACTCAAGACCGCAAAATAGAGGCAGATCGGATATTACAGCAAGGGATTCAGCAAGCTGAGACTAGTCAATTTGAATCAGCATTGCAGTCATTTGAACGAGCATTAACTATCTATCGTGCTATCAAAGAGCGCAAAGGAGAGGCAAGCGCAGTTGGAGCTATAGGTCTTGTATACGGTTATCTCGGTCAACAGGACAAGGCGATCGCTTATCAATTACAAAGTTTAGAACTCAGACGCAAAATTCAAGATCGCGAAGGCGAAGGAAAATCATTAAGCAATCTGGGAAACGCTTACCAAGACCTCGGAAAATATGACAAAGCGATCGAGTTTTATCTGAAAAGCTTAGAAATCGCGCGGGAAATCAAAGACCGTCTCGTTGAGGGCGCAGTGCTGGGAAATCTTGGAACCGCTTACAATTCTCTCGGCAAATATGACAAAGCGATCGAGTTCCAACTGCAAAGCTTAGCGATCGCGCGGGAAATCAAAGACCGTCTCGGCGAGGAAAATTCGCTGGGAAATCTGGGAAACGCTTACAATTCCCTCGGCAAATATGACAAAGTGATCGAGTTTTATCTGAAAAGCTTAGAAATCGCGCGGGAAATCAAAGACCGTCTCGGTGAGGGAAAGGCGCTGGGAAATCTGGGGAACGCATACCAAGCTCTCGGCAAATATGACAAAGCGATCGAGTTCTTTCTGCAAAGCTTAGCGATCGCGCGGGAAATCAAAGACCGTCTCGGTGAGGGAAATTCACTGGGAAAGCTGGGAATCGCTTACGATGCCCTCGGCAAATATGACAAAGCGATTGAGTTCCATCTGCAAAGCTTAGCGATCGCGCGGGAAGTCAAATACCGTCGCGGTGAGGGAAAGGCGCTTAATAATTTAGCCGTTGCCTACGGGAACCTAAATCGAGATCGCGAAGCGATGATTTCCTATCAGCAAGCATTGAGCATTGCCAGAGAAATAGGCAATCGCGGAAGCGAAGGTTTAACTCTCGCAAATCTAGGAAATGTATTATCCAAAGCCAAACGCCCCGAACTAGCGATTCTCTTTTACAAACAATCGATCAACGTCCGCGAAGCGATTCGCAAAGACATTCGCAAACTCGATAAAGATATCCAAAAATCTTATTTAGAAACTGTCTCTAACAGCTATAAACGCCTCGCCAACCTCCTGATTCAGAAAGATAGGATCGTGGAAGCCCTTCAAGTCCTCGATCTCCTCAAAGTCCAAGAACTCGAAGACTATCTCAAAAATATCAAAGGCAGTGACAGATCGGCGCAAGGTGTCAGACTTTTAGATCAAGAGAAAGCGATTAGCGATAAGCTGTTAGCGGCTAGCTTTGAGAATAGTCCTGAAATCAATAGCCAACTTGCTAACAAAATCCAACAACTTCCCAAATCAGAAATAAACAAAGTTCCCGACTATCTCCAAAAAATCCCTCAAGGTACAGCTTTACTTTATCCCTTGATTTTAAGCGATCGCCTCGAAATCATCCTCTTCTCACCCAACACTGTCCCCATCAACCGCACCGTCAAAATCTCGCAAAAAGAACTAGAAACCCTTGTGACTGATTTTAGATCTGCACTCATTGATACTGGCTCTGAAGATGTCAAAGAGCCTGCGGCAAAACTCTACAACATACTGATTAAACCCGTCGAAGCCGAACTCACCCAAGCAAAAACCACCACAATCCTCTATGCTCCAGATGGACAACTCCGCTATATTCCCCTTGCCGCACTCTATGACGGCAAACAATGGCTAGCAGAAAAATATCGCATTAATAATCTGATCGCCTACAGCCTCTTCGACTTTTCACCAAATCTGAAGATACAACCCAATATTCTTGCAGGAGCATTTGGAGGTAAGGCTAACGAAAAGAAGTTTGGACAAATTGGATTGCCAGCCACACTAAGAGAAGTGCAAGCGATCGCAAATTCATTCCAAAACTCAGTAACTCTCACCGAAGATGGTTTTAGTCGTCAAGCGATCGAATCAAAATTCAAAAATCACAATATTCTCCATCTTGCTACCCATGCTGAGTTTAATACGGGTACACCTGACAACTCCTTCATCATTTTCGGCAACGGTGACAAAATCCGATTAAATGAGATCACTGATTGGCAAATTCCGAATATAGATTTGATTGTTCTGAGTGCCTGTCAGACTGGAGTTGGCAAGCTTGGTGATGGGGTAGAAATATTGGGTTTTGGTTATCAAATCCAGAAAGCAGGTGCAAAAAATGCGATCGCCTCGCTTTGGTCTGTCAATGATGAAGGTACTCAAGCCTTAATGGAAGCTTTTTATAATGAACTCAAAAAAGGCGATGTCACTTCCACTGAGGCTTTGCATAGAGCGCAAGTTGCTCTGATCAAATCACAGAAATACAACCATCCTAATTATTGGTCGGCATTTTTTGCGATCGGGAATGGACTATAAATTCCAAGGAACAAAGCACCGCCACGCGGATGCCTTGTTCCTTGGAATTCAAGGTACTTAACTTGTTGTTTCAAAATTTGTAACGTTGATTTATTTTCTTGTAAGTAGTCTTAGACTGGGTAATAGTAAAATTTAGCTAAAAGGATTTGTAAAGCAATGAAATATAGAACTTGGAGCATTTTAGGTGGGTTGAGCTTAGCGATCGCTTGCATGTCTAGCACAATTGCACCTGCTAAAGCCCAGTCACTTTTAGATTTTCAACCCAAAACAGAAGTTACTCCACAGCTAATCGATAGCATCAAGGACTTAGGAACAAGTCTTGATGGCTTTATCCCCAAAAAGTTGCAAGAGTCAGAATCACC
Source organism: Pseudanabaena sp. UWO311 (assembly GCF_006937785.1). GTDB lineage: Bacteria > Cyanobacteriota > Cyanobacteriia > Pseudanabaenales > Pseudanabaenaceae > Pseudanabaena. Next base: position 75,223 of record NZ_SJEE01000018.1, on the reverse strand, counting down.
GATGGGAAGCAATCGAGCGATTATTGGCGAAGATCAACGCCTGCCAATGATGAGTCGCGAATATCCTTGGTCAACGGTTGGCAAGATCGTGATGGTTAGCAAAGATAAGAAGGAATATTCTTGTACAGGAACTTTAATAGGCAAGTCCCTAGCGATCACTAATGCTCACTGCGTATACGATGAAAGTGGAAAGCTATTCCCCAATATCTTCTTTTTACCGAATTTAATTAATGGACGATTGCGGTCAAAAAATGATGTGGCTTCAGTACGAAATGTCTTGACAGGGACGAGTAAACCTAATTGGCAATCAGCAGATGATTGGGCGATTTTAGAATTGAATAAGCCTTTGGGTGAGAAGTATGGTTTTATCAAATGGCGCACGGTTCCAGTAGCTTTGTTACAGAAATACAAGAATCGTATATCCGTAACTGGCTACGCAGGAGATTACCCTGATCCTAAAGTCTATAATGAGCTTTCTGCGGGTAAGGGCTTCACGGCAGGGGTGCATTTAAAGTGCAGTGTGTTGGGTGAGAATGGTGGAATGCTCGTGCATGACTGTGATACTAATCCAGGGGCTTCTGGCTCAGCGTTGATTAGTAAGATCGATGGAGTTTATCAAATCATTGGGCTTCATGCCATAGGACGCAAGGATCGCAATGGTCGTGGGGTGGAAAACTATGCAGTGCGGATTGGTCGGATTGAATCCGCGTTAAGCAAGCTTAGGTAAGCATCGAGTTACCGCAGTAATTCGATATCGTTTGTTGATTGGGCTGATATGCCTGAATAGTGGTGGTAATGCTTCTCCCATACGAGGGATTGGTGAATATTTGGTTGTATTTTTTGTAATGAATGCCTATTTCTCGGAATATAGATTTATCCTGTCTGGTATGAGATCGCGGATTTCAACGTAAATGCGAGGATTTTGGTGATGAATAAGTTTTTTGGGGTTGCGATGTTGATCTTTTTATCTTGTGGTCAAGCGCAAATGGTTATGAGTGAAAGCATCCAATCTCAAACAACACAAGACTTCAAAACAGAAGCGGATCGATTGTTGAATTTAGGAATTAAAGCGATACGCGCCAGTCAATACCTAAATGCAATTCAGTTCGATCTCAAGGCTCTTGGCGTTTGTCGAGAACTTAAAGATCGTGAATGTGAAGGTCGTGCGTATAACGGATTGGCTCTTGGACACTATTATTTAGGAGAATATGATAGAGCAATTGATTACCATGTGCAAAGATTAGCGATCGCACGCGAACGCAAAGACAGACTCAGTGAGGGGAAAGTGTTGGGGAATCTGGGTGTAGCCTACTATTCTCTGGGCAAATATGACAAAGCGATCGACTTCCAACTGCAAAGCTTAGCGATCGCACGGGAAACCAAAAGCCGTATCGGTGAGGGAATTTCGCTGGGAAATCTGGGAAACGCATACTACTCCCTCGGCAAATATGACAAAGCGATTGAGTATCATCAGCAAAGCTTAGCAATCGCGCGGGAAATCAAAAACCGTCTCAGCGAGGAACAGGCGCTGGGAAATCTAGGAAGTGCTTACGAAGCCCTCGGCAAGTATGAAAAAGCGATCGAGTTCCAAGTGCAATCCTTAGTAATCGCGCTGGAAATCAAAGACCGTCTCGGTGAGGGGCAGTCGTTGGGAAATCTGGGAAACGCTTACTCTTCCCTCGGCAAATATGAAAAAGCGATCGAGTTCCAAGTGCAATCCTTGGCAATCGCGCGGGAAATCAAAGACCGTCTCAGCGAGGAGCAAGCGCTGGGAAATCTAGGAAACGCATACCATCGCCTCGGCAAATATGAAAAAGCGATCGAGTTCCATCTACAAAGCTTGGCAATAGCGCGGGAAATCAAAGCTCGTCTTGGTGAGGGACAGTCACTAGGAAATCTAGGAAATGCTTACTATGCTCTCGGCAAATATGAAAAAGCGATCGAGTTCCAAGTGCAATCCTTAGTAATCGCGCGGGAAATCAAAGACCGTCTCGGTGAGGGGCAGTCGTTGGGAAATCTGGGAAACGCTTACAATTCCCTCGGCAAATATGAAAAAGCGATCGAGTTCCATCTGCAATCCTTAGCAATCGCGCGGGAAATCAAAGATCGTCTCGGAGAGGGACTTTCGCTGGGAAATCTGGGAATCGCTTACGATTCTCTCGGCAAATATGACAAAGCGGTTGAGCTTCAACTACAAAGATTAGCGATAGCGCGGGAGATCAAAGACCGTCTTGGTGAGGGACAGTCGCTAGGGAATCTTGGAAACATATACAAAAACCTTGGCAAATATGACAAAGCAATCGAGTTCCAACTGCAAAGATTAACGATCGCGCAAGAAATCAGAGACCGCCTCGGTGAGGGACAGTCGATAGGGAATCTGGGAATCGCTTACTATTTTCTCGGCAAATATGAAAAAGCGATCGATTACCATATGCAATTCTTAGCGATCTCGCAGGAAATCAAAAATCGCGATGGCGAAGGGATATCGCTCAACAATCTGGGTGCTACGTTTGCTCAAATCAGTCAACCCGAACTCGCAATTCTCTTTTATAAAAAATCGATCAATGTACGCGAAGCGATCCGCAAAGATATTCGCAAACTCAACAAGGAGGAGCAAAGATCTTATTTGGAAACTGTCTCTAGCAGCTATAAGAGATTGGCTAGTTTACTCCTCAATCAAGGTCGAATCATGGAAGCACTGCAAATTCTCGATCTTCTCAAAGTCCAAGAACTCGAAGACTATTTCAAAAACATTAAAGGAAGCGACAGATCGGCGCAAGGTGTCCGGCTTTTAGAGCCAGAGAAAGCGATTAGCGATAAGCTGTTAGCGGCTAGCTTTAACAATAGCAAGGAAATCAATAGTCAACTTGCCAATCAGATTCAACAACTTCCCAAATCAGAAATCAACAAAGTACCCGACTATCTCCAAAAAATTCCACGGGGAACCGTATTACTCTATCCATTAATTTTAAGCGATCGCCTCGAAATGATTCTCTTCTCACCCAACAGCCTTCCGATTAGTCGTACTGTTAACATCTCCAAAGATAATCTGGAAAAATTGGTGACAGAATTTAGGGCGGCTCTCATTGATGAAGGCTCTGAAGACTATCGCGAGCCTGCCACTTCTCTGTATAACTTGTTGATTAAACCCATCGAAGCAGACTTAGTACAATCTCAAGCAAAAACCATTCTCTATGCTCCCGATGGCATCCTGCGCTATATTCCCCTCGCTGCGCTCTATGATGGCAAACAATGGCTCAGCGAAAAATATCGGGTTAGTAACCTGATTGCCTATACTCTATCTGACTTCTCACTCAAGCCCAATATTCAGCCCAATATTCTCGCTGGAGCCTTTGGCGGCAAAACAGGTGAGAAAAGGTTTGGACAGCAGAGTTTACCTGCAACCCTCAAAGAAGTGGAAGCGATCGCAAGTTATTTTCCCAATTCCGTAACGTTGCTAGAGGATGCTTTCAGTCGCCAAGCCGCCGAAGATAAATTCAAAAATCATAATATTCTGCACTTTGCGACTCATGCCGAGTTTAATACTGGTACACCTGATAACTCCTTCATCATTTTTGGCAATGGCGACAAAATCCGCTTGAGTGAACTGACCGATTGGCAGATCCCCAATGTGGAATTGATCGTACTTAGCGCCTGCCAGACTGGTGTGGGTAAGCTGGGTACTGGCGTGGAGATTTTGGGCTTTGGTTATCAAGTTCAGAAAGTGGGCGCAAAAAATGCGATCGCTTCGCTTTGGTCGGTGGATGATGCAGGTACGCAAGCTCTAATGGAAGCTTTTTATAAAGAGCTCAAAAAAGCTGATGTCTCACCCACTGAGTCTCTAAATAGAGCACAAATTTCTCTAATTAAATCATCTAAGTTCAATCATCCCAAATACTGGTCAGCATTTTTTGTGATCGGTAATGGATTGTAAAGGAAAAAGGAAATATAGCCACTTTCAGTTTGCCGTAGGCAAACTGAAAACTCAAAAACATTATTGAATTTGGGGTTTTGGTTTTCAATTGAGTCTAGGCTCATTTGAAAACCGCTATATGTGAGTTCGGAATAAAGATTATTTAAAAGATTGGGAAATGAGATCGCTAGTAGTGGATTTTGGGAAATAGCAAGCAGTCGCTTTTTGTCGAGATTATTTAAGCAATTGCCTCAAGCTTTACGATTCCAGAAAAACGCCGATCTTGCGGAATTTTTGATAACGCATTTCTTGTAAATCTTCCACTGGTAATTTACTTAAGCGATCGAGATTCTCCACGATCGCGGCTTTCAGATTTTCCGCAGCTTGTAATGGTAAACGATGTGCCCCACCCAGAGGCTCATCAATTACATAATCAACGATTCCCAAACGCTTCAAGTCAGGAGCAGTGATTTTTAAAGCTTCAGCAGCTTTGCCCGCCTTTGCTGCATCGCGCCAGAGGATCGCCGCACAAGCCTCAGGAGTCGCTACTGTATAAACCGAGTTTTCAAACATCATGATGTGATCGCCAATGCCGATCCCTAAGGCTCCGCCCGATCCGCCTTCACCAATGACCGTGCAAATAATTGGCACGCTTAATCCAAACATTTGCCGTAAATTTGCCGCGATCGCTTCGCCTTGTCCTTGCTCTTCTGCCGACACCCCAGGATATGCCCCAGGCGTATCAATCAGAGTAATAATCGGCAATTTAAACCGATCAGCATGATCCATCAGTCGCGCCGCCTTGCGATATCCCCCAGGAGAAGCCATACCAAAGTTGCGGGTCATGTTGTCCTTGGTGTCGCGCCCCTTTTGATGCCCCAAAATTACTACAGGGCGGTCATTTATTCTAGCGATACCACCCACTAATGCAGGGTCATCATTGCCTCTGCGATCGCCATGTAGCTCCATCCACTCATCAGTAATCGCTTGCACATAGTCAAGTGTGCTAGGACGACGGGGATGCCTTGCGATCTGCATTCGCTGCATTGCGCCTAGTCCAGAAAAAATCTCACGCCGCAAAAGCTCGGCTCGTTGCTCTAAAAGTTGGATCTGCTCAAACATATCCACATCGTTGTCATTCGCGAGTTCGCGGATTTGGGCGATACGGTTTTCTAGTTCAACAATGGGCTTTTCAAAGTCAAGCAGGATTTGGCGATCGGCCATGATGCAATTTTTGTATAGTAGATACCAATTCTCAGATTAGCAGACAAAGGGCTAGTTATGGTGACTTGGGTTCGTCACGATGGCGTTATAGTAGGAATAGGTTTTGACTAAGAAATGTAATGGCGCAAACACTCGATGCGGATGTAATTGTAATTGGCTCAGGGCTGGGCGGATTGGTCACGGCGACGCAATTGGCGGCGAAGGGGGCAAGTGTAATTGTCCTTGAGAGCTACTTGATTGCGGGGGGGAGTGGGGGCTATTTTGAGCGCAATGGCTATCGTTTTGATGTGGGCGCGTCGATGATTTTTGGTTTTGGCGATCGCGGTACGACAAATCTCCTCACCCGTGCGCTGGCGGCGGTGAATATGAAGATGGAGACGATTCCCGATCCAGTGCAGATCCATTACCATTTGCCGAATAATCTGGAAATTGAGGTGCATCGCGACTATGAAAAATTTCTACAAGAATTAGGCGATCGCTTTCCCCATGAGCGTGAGGGGATTCGCAAGTTTTATGATGAATGTTGGAAGATTTTTAATTGCTTAAATGCGATCGAGTTGCTGTCCCTCGAAGAATGGCGCTACTTGATGCGGGTGTTTTTTCAGAATCCCTTGGCTTGTTTAGGATTAGCGGCTTATCTGCCCCAAAATGCAGGGGATATCGCCAAGAAATATATTCGCGATCCAGAGTTGCTACAATTCATCGATATGGAATGTTATTGCTGGTCAGTGGTTCCCGCCGATCGCACGCCAGCAATTAATGCAGGAATGGTCTTTAGCGATCGCCATTACGGGGGCATTAACTACCCCGTTGGTGGCGTGGGTAAGATTGCTGAAAAGCTGGCGGAAGGTTTAGACAAGGCAGGTGGTGAAATTCGTTATGGGGCAAGAGTGACCCAGATTATTCCTAAAGCAAAATCTGGTAAAGGTGCGATCGGTGTCAAACTGGCGAATGGGGAAGTTCTCTATGCTAAGAAAGTCGTTTCCAATGCCACACGCTGGGATACTTTTGGGAACTTACTCAAGGATGAACCTCTGCCCAGTGGTGAAAAAGGTTGGCAATCGCGTTATCAAAAATCCCCTAGCTTTCTGAGTTTACATCTCGGTGTCGAAGCTTCCGCAATTCCTGATGATGCAGCTTGTCATCATATTTTGTTGGAAGATTGGAACGATATGCAAAAAGAGCAAGGTACGATTTTTGTGTCGATTCCCACGCTCCTCGATCGCTCCCTTGCGCCTGAAGGCTATCATATTGTGCATACCTTTACGCCTAGCTGGATGAGTGAATGGGAAGGTTTATCTGCTTCGGAATATGAAGCGAAGAAAAACGAAGCGGCGAGAAAGCTATGCGATCGCCTGTTAGCAATTTTCCCGAAACTAGAAGATTGTCTCGACTATCAAGAAGTTGGTACACCCCGCAGCCATCGCCGCTTCCTCGGTCGTGCGGATGGAACCTATGGACCAATTCCTGCGGGTAAGCCTCTAGGTCTTTTGGGAATGCCTTTTAATCGTACTTCTATTCCCGATTTATATTGTGTTGGCGATAGCACCTTCCCAGGGCAAGGTTTAAATGCTGTCGCCTTTTCGGGTTTTGCTTGCGGTCATTTGGTTGCATCATCATTAGGGCTTGTATAAAATTATGAGGAATAAATTTTATCTCTTGTTTTTGAAATTCCAATATCTGATTGCAAGATTGTAACTATACGGAAGAGAGGGTATACTAACTAGTAACGATAACTATATTCAACCAATAGCTCGTAAATTTCACCCTTAATTTAACTATGGATTGGCAATCTCGGATTACCCTAAACCCAAATATTCTAGTTGGTAAGCCTGTCATTAAAGGAACAAGACTTGCAGTTGAATTTATAATTGATCTTCTTGCTCAAGGCTGGAGTACTGACGAGATTTTGCGTAATTATTCAGGCATTACCGTTGTGGATATTCAAGCCTGTCTCTATTACGCCAGTGCTTCTCTCAAAGTAGAAAAAGTTTATGCTATTGCAGCTTAGCTCATGAATTTCCTTGCCAATGAAAATTTCCCCTTTGATGCTGTTGAAGCGTTGCGAAAAGATGGACATGACGTTGCTTGGATTAGGGTTGACTCTCCTGGAATCTCTGATCCAGAAGTTTTGAGTCGTGCCCAAGCAGAAAAACGTATTCTCTTAACCTTTGATAAAGATTTTGGAGAATTAGCTTTTCGGTCAAAATTGCCCGCTACAACTGGCATTATCTTATTTCGGATTAAAGCACCATCTGGAACCGTGGTAGCTGAAAAAGTTGCAAGAGTGATCGCCATGCGCGATGACTGGTATGGGCATTTTAGCGTTATTGAAGATGATAAAATTAGAATGAGAGTTCTTAAGAATTAAGGTGATAGTGTTACAGATGCGATTATGACGAGGGTCGGTGAGGTACTATTCCGCCTAACACTGCGTTGGAGCCGACTATTCAGAAGCAATCTATAAAACTAAAGTTTATCTACATCGGCACAACTAAGCCGTTAGGCGGCATCGCACACCTCATGAATAAATTAATTGGATGAATAAATCGGACACTCAGAAATTGGAGGCGATCAAGGCGAGACTCATCGAAGGCATGAGAGGTTATATCGCCGATGGGGATGAAAGCTACACCGAGGAAGAAATCAAGAAGTGCGACAAGATTTTGCAGCAATTCATGATGCGTTTGGGTAAACTTGGCATGTCCGTGGCAGAGATAGCGATACTTGATTGTGTGAAGCAAGCAGTGTTAGATTTGAACGCCCTAAACAGTAGTGTGGATGGCTGCCTTATCGAGACAGATCAGCGTGAGGACTTGTGCGAGTATATTTTGTTTGCAGCGAAGCGGTCAGGCTTGAAGCAGGATGGCGATGTCACTGAGGAGTGGAGAGAATGGTAGAGCGATCGCCTTTAGAAGATAATTTGTTAATACGATCGCATAGAAATCACGGCTCACAGAAATAGCGATCGCCTTTAAAAGATAGATTGTTGGTGCGATCGCCTAGAAATCACGATTCAAAGTAATAGTGATCGTAAAGTTAAGAAATTGATAGCAGCCGAATAAAGTACTTTTGGGAAGAACAAACAACACCATTACAACTGACAGGCAATCTTGCTCAATTTGAAGCGCGTGTAATTGTTTTGAATGCGAAAGTCTCTGATTTTGAACCAGCAAGGTTAGTATTTGCATGGACAAAAGCGCCTAATGTGCCTCTAATTTTAGGACAGGTCAACTTTTTTATGCAATTTGATGTTTGCTTTTATCGATCGCAACTTTCCTTTGAGGTATGCCATAAGAAACAAGTCTAATATTTCCTCGACTAAAGTCTCATGAGCCTAACCAAAATCCTCACTTTTTTGTCATCTGGACAATACAACTAAGATTGCATAATTGTAGTAGTAATAATTTTTTAATGACAATCATGACGACCACTCTCAAACGCACTCCTCTTTATGACCTCCATGTTGCTGCTGGTGCGCGGCTAGTGGAATTTGGCGGTTGGGAGATGCCCGTGCAATATAAAGGGCTGGTCGCTGAACATAAGGCAGTGCGATCGCAGGTAGGGATGTTTGATGTGTCGCATATGGGCAAATTTGCGATCGCAGGTGAAGGCGTTCTCGAAGCTTTGAACAAACTTGTGCCATCGAACTTAGGGCGATTAAAGGTGGGGCAAGCGCTATATACAGTTTTACTCAACGAGCAAGCAGGAATTATTGACGATGTGATTTTTTATCGTCATGAGTTCGATGGCGATCTCGAAAATTGGTCAGTAATCGTCAATGCCTCGACTACCGATAAAGACAAAGCATGGTTACAAGAACATTTAGGCGATCGCTTGATTGATAACTCAGCATCGCAAATCTTGATTGCTGTACAAGGTAAAACTGCGATCACCACTATTCAAGATCTCGTGACAGCGGATTTATTGAAATTACCGCGTTTGCGATTTGGGCATACTCACACCGATATTTTGGGAACACCCAGTTTTATTGCGCGGACGGGCTATACAGGGGAAGATGGCTGCGAAATCATGACTGATATCGAAACGGGTAAAGCGCTTTGGCAAAAATTACTCGATCTTGGTGTTGTACCTTGTGGCTTAGGTTGCCGTGACACCTTGCGTCTGGAAGCAGGAATGCATCTCTATGGACAGGATATGAATGACACGATCACACCTCTGGAAGCCGATCTTCAGTGGATCGTGCATCTCAAAGAGAAAGGTGATTTTATTGGGCGTGAGGTTTTAGAAGAGCAGAAAAAAAATGGAGTCACCCGCAAATTAATCGGCTTAGAATTAGAAGGACGCAATATTGCCCGCCATGATTACCCAATTCGTTATGAAGGCGAAACTGTCGGGCTTGTCACCAGTGGCACAATGTCCCCAACTTTGGGCAAGGCGATCGCCTTTGGCTATGTCCCACCTGAACTAGCAAAAATGGAGCAAATTCTCCAAGTCCAAATCCGCGACAAAGAATTTCCTGCTAAAGTCGTTAAACGCAACTTTTTGTGATTTTTCTGTCAATTTCAAGATTTATCGCTGGCGTGATAAATCTTGAAATTGGGTTGTCGGGAAAAAGAGCTTGACAATTAGATCGTAGCTGCGTTAGGATAATGTGCTTATGTCTTGAGTTAAACCTAGACATATACTCCGCCCACTAAAACTGCAGTCACTTAGTGCATGAATAAGCCTACTCTTGTTACTCCTGCCTTCGTTCTACCAGATCTTGTAGAAATCCAGCGGGAGAGTTTTCGATGGTTCCTAGAAGAAGGACTTATTGAAGAGCTTGAGAGTTTCTCACCGATTACAGATTATACGGGCAAAATGGAACTCCATTTCATTGCCAAAGATTATAAACTCAAGCGACCCAAATACAGTGTTGATGAGTCCAAACGTCGGGATGCCACCTATGCCGTACAGATGTACGTTCCCACGAGGCTTATTAACAAAGAAACAGGAGAAATAAAGGAGCAAGAAGTTTTTATCGGCGATCTGCCTCTAATGACAGATCGTGGAACATTTATTATCAATGGTGCTGAGCGAGTCATCGTCAATCAGATTGTGCGTAGCCCTGGGGTTTATTACAAGCAAGAAATTGACAAGAATGGTCGTCGCACCTACAACGCCAGCCTTATTCCTAACCGAGGAGCATGGCTGAAGTTTGAAACCGACAAGAATGATCTTGTATGGGTTCGTATTGACAAAACTCGTAAACTTTCTGCGCAGGTACTACTCAAAGCGATTGGCTTGAGTGATGCCGAAATTCTTGATGCTCTTACTCACCGTGAGTACTTCCAGAAAACAATTGACAAAGAAGGTCAGTTTGACGAAGACGAAGCACTCAAAGAACTTTATCGTAAGCTGCGCCCAGGTGAACCACCTACAGAGTCTGGTGGTCGTGAACTATTGCGATCGCGATTCTTCGACCCCAAACGTTATGACCTCGGAAAGGTTGGACGTTACAAGCTCAACAAAAAATTGCGCTTAAATACCCCAGACACCATGCGGGTATTGACTGAGAAAGATATTCTCACAGCAATCAACTATCTGATCAACCTCAAGTTTGACATCGGTGAAATCGATGACATTGACCACTTGGGCAACCGTCGCGTTAGGTCAGTTGGTGAATTGCTACAAAACCAAGTTCGTGTTGGCTTAAATCGTCTAGAGCGGATCATTCGCGAACGGATGACTGTGTCTGATGTTGACGCTCTCACGCCAGCCTCGTTGGTTAATCCCAAGCCGCTAGTAGCCGCAATCAAAGAATTCTTTGGTTCCAGCCAACTGTCTCAGTTCATGGACCAAACCAATCCTCTTGCTGAGTTAACTCACAAACGCCGTCTTAGCGCTCTTGGCCCTGGTGGTCTAACTCGTGAACGTGCAGGCTTTGCGGTGCGGGATATTCACCCAAGCCATTACGGTCGCATCTGCCCCATTGAAACTCCTGAAGGTCCTAACGCAGGGTTGATCGGTTCTTTGGCAACCCACGCTCGAGTTAACCAGTATGGATTCATTGAGACTCCTTACTACGCGGTCGAAAACGGCAAAGTTCTAAAAAATCAAGAGCCTGTCTATATGACGGCTGATGAAGAAGATGAATTCCGTGTCGCCCCTGGTGACGTAGCTACCAACGACGAAGGCTATATCTTCCTTGAAATCGTGCCAATTCGCTATCGCCAAGAATGGGGTACGGCAAGTCCCGAAGAAATCGATTATGTCGCGGTCTCGCCCGTACAGATTATCTCGGTGGCAACATCGCTGATTCCATTCCTTGAGCATGATGACGCTAACCGAGCCCTGATGGGCTCGAACATGCAGCGTCAAGCCGTCCCACTATTGCGTCCTGAGCGTCCTCTTGTTGGTACTGGGCTAGAAGCTCAAGCCGCTCGTGACTCAGGGATGGTGATTGTCTCGCGAGTCACAGGTGAAGTCTCCTATGTATCTGCCGATGAGATTCGCGTCAAGGCTGATGATACTGGACTAGAAAGCAGCTACCGTCTGCAAAAGTATCAGCGATCGAACCAAGACACCTGCTTAAATCAGCGTCCTCTGGTCTGGGTTGGCGATACTGTGGTTTCAGGACAAGTTCTTGCCGATGGTTCAGCAACCGAAGGCGGCGAAATCGCTCTTGGACAGAACATTCTCGTTGCTTATATGCCTTGGGAAGGCTACAACTACGAAGACGCAATTCTAATCAATGAGCGTTTGGTAATTGATGACGTTTACACTTCGATTCACGTTGAAAAATATGAAATTGAAGCAAGACAAACCAAGCTTGGCCCCGAAGAAATTACTCGCGAAATTCCTAACGTCGGTGAAGATTCGCTTCGCAACCTTGATGAGCAGGGCATTATCCGCATCGGTGCTTGGGTAAGTTCTGGAGAAATCCTTGTCGGTAAGGTCACACCTAAGGGTGAATCCGATCAGCCACCTGAAGAAAAACTTCTCAGAGCGATCTTTGGCGAAAAAGCTCGTGATGTTAGAGATAACTCTTTGCGCGTACCTAACGGTGAGAAGGGTCGTGTTGTAGATGTGCGCGTATTTACTCGCGAACAAGGCGATGAGTTACCCCCAGGGGCAAACATGGTCGTCCGCGTCTATGTCGCTCAAAAACGCAAGATTCAAGTTGGTGACAAGATGGCAGGTCGTCACGGTAACAAGGGCATTATTTCGCGCATTTTGCCGAAGGAAGATATGCCTTTCTTGCCCGATGGCACTCCCCTCGACATCGTGTTGAACCCTCTGGGCGTACCTTCACGTATGAACGTCGGACAGGTGTTTGAATGCTTGCTCGGTTGGGCTGCGGAAAACTTGAATGCCCGTTTCAAAATCGTGCCATTTGATGAAATGTACGGCGAAGAAGCTTCAAGAGAGCTGGTGAATGGTCAGCTAGAACATGCCCGCAAGCACACTGGCAAAGACTGGATCTTTAATGATGAATTTCCAGGGAAATTGGTCGTTTATGACGGACGTACTGGTGAGCCATTTGATCAGCCTGTGACTGTTGGTAAGGCTTACATGCTGAAACTAGTTCACCTTGTTGATGACAAGATTCACGCACGTTCGACTGGTCCTTACTCTCTGGTTACACAGCAGCCCCTCGGCGGTAAAGCTCAACAGGGTGGTCAGCGTTTTGGAGAAATGGAAGTATGGGCGTTGGAAGCCTTTGGTGCAGCCTATATTCTCCAAGAACTGCTCACGGTCAAGTCTGACGATATGACGGGACGTAACGAAGCACTCAATGCGATCGTTAAAGGTCACGCAATTCCTCGACCTGGTACGCCAGAATCATTCAAGGTATTAGTGCGAGAGCTTCAGTCTCTATGTTTGGATGTCTCAGTCCACAAGCTGTCCGAGGACGGCAGTAACCAAGATACTGAAGTGGATTTGATGGTAGACACTGGCTCACGCCGTACACCAAATCGTCCTACTTATGAGTCAGTCTATCGAGGCGATATCAACTTTGATGAAGATGATGACTAGCTAAATCAGATAACTCGTAATTCGTAATTCGTAATTGATAATTACGAATTACGAATTACGAATTTATTGATAATCAGTTGAAGAATTTATAAATAGTCAATTTACTAAGGACGTTGTAACGTATGGCGAAAGTGGAACAGCGATTTGACTATGTCAAGATTGGCTTGGCATCACCTGATCGCATTCGTAAATGGGGCGAACGAGTTCTACCAAATGGCAGTTTGGTTGGCGAAGTCACAAAACCTGAAACTATTAACTACCGCACATTAAAGCCAGAAATGGATGGCTTATTCTGTGAACGGATTTTTGGTCCTGCAAAGGATTGGGAATGTCATTGCGGTAAGTATAAACGCGTGCGCCATCGCGGTATTGTCTGCGAACGCTGCGGTGTAGAAGTGACAGAATCACGGGTACGTCGTCATCGCATGGGCTTTATTAAGCTAGCTGCCTCAGTTACCCATGTGTGGTATCTCAAGGGTATCCCTAGTTATATGGCTACTTTGCTGGATATCCCTCTACGTGATGTTGAGCAAATTGTTTACTTCAATGCCTACGTTGTCCTTAATCCTGGAATTCAGTCCGAGGTTGATGGCGAAGTTACTGTCGTTAATAGCCGCGAAATTCGGGTGCGAGGAGTAGACGGTGTTGAGGTGGCTTATCCACTACACCCCAAGCACACTCCAACTACGACAGAAGGAAAAATTGTTGAGGTGGGAGAAGTGATTGCTACTGCCTACAATCTCTCTTATAAGCAGTTACTGTCAGAGGATCAATGGATTGATCTTGAAGATCAGATTTATGCCGAAGATCCTGTACTAGACGGAATTGAAGTAGGTATTGGTGCTGAAGCAATTAAGCAGTTATTACAAAATATCAATCTTGAGAAAGAAGCAGAGCGGCTCCGCACCGACATCGAAAACTCTAAAGGTCAAAAACGCGCCAAATTAATTAAGCGTCTGCGCGTGGTTGATAACTTTGTGGCAACTGGTTCTAGACCAGACTGGATGGTATTGGATGTCATTCCAGTCATTCCTCCAGACTTGCGTCCGATGGTACAACTTGATGGTGGACGCTTTGCTACAAGCGACTTAAATGATCTCTATCGTCGAGTAATTAACCGTAATAATCGCCTAGCGAGATTACAGGAAATTCTTGCGCCTGAAATTATCGTCCGTAACGAAAAGCGGATGTTGCAGGAGGCTGTTGATGCGTTGATCGATAACGGTCGTCGTGGACGCACGGTGGTTGGTGCAAATAATCGCCCACTCAAGTCTCTCTCGGACATCATCGAAGGTAAGCAGGGTCGTTTCCGTCAAAACTTGCTCGGCAAACGGGTTGACTATTCAGGTCGTTCCGTTATTGTGGTAGGTCCTAACCTCAAGATTCATCAATGCGGTCTGCCCAAGGAAATGGCGATCGAGCTATTCCAGCCCTTCGTGATTCATCGCCTGATTAAAACAGGACTGGTCAACAACATTAAAGCGGCGAAGAAATTGATTCAACGCAATGATCCAGCCGTTTGGGATGTCCTTGAAGATGTGATCCGTGAACACCCAGTCATGTTGAACCGCGCACCGACGCTGCACAGATTAGGTATTCAAGCTTTTGAACCTTTGCTGGTAAGTGGTCGAGCAATTCAATTGCATCCGCTTGTATGTCCAGCCTTTAACGCTGACTTCGATGGTGACCAAATGGCAGTTCACGTTCCTTTGTCGATTGAGGCACAGGCGGAAGCACGTCTATTGATGCTTGCATCTAATAACATTCTCTCACCTGCAACTGGTCGTCCGATCGTTACACCTAGCCAAGATATGGTTTTGGGTTGTTACTATCTCACAACGGATAATCCTTACAAACAGAAGGGTGTAGGACGTTACTTCTCCAACTTCAATGATGTTGTGATGGCGTACGAACAGGGCGAAATCGATATTCACGCCAATGTTTGGGTGCGTTTTGAAGGAATTCTTGAAGGACAAGGTGAAGAAAAAGACGATGAAGAACCCAAGGTCACAGTTCTAGAAGATGGTACGAAAGTAAAGGAATTTGAGTTCCGTCGTATTCGTGAAGATGCTGAAGGCGGTTTGATTTCTCAATACATTAAAACCACTCCTGGGCGTGTGATTTTCAATCAAGCAATCTATGCATCCCTAGCGAGCTAACTGTTTATAGTCACATCGCTTGGCGACGTGACTATAAACCATAGAATTTCGATTAATTACTCTAAAGATTATTTAATAGCTTAATACCATGGCAGATTTCACGACTAGCAACACGGACTCGCCTGAAGAAAAGAAGCCTCAGCGCTTTATCAATCGCACTATTGACAAAGGACAACTGAAAAAGTTAATTGCTTGGGCTTTTACTAATTATGGGACTACTAGCGCTGCTAACGTTGCTGATCAACTTAAAGCGTTAGGCTTTCGCTATGCGACTCAGGCTGGTGTCTCAATTAGTATTGAGGATTTGCAGGTTCCTGCTAGTAAGAAAGCTTTGCTAGCGGCAGCCGAACTGGAGATTGAAGAAACAGAAAGCCGTTATACAAGGGGCGAAATCACTGAGGTAGAACGTTTCCAAAAAGTAATTGATACATGGAACGTGGCTAACGAGAACCTCAAAGATGAGGTGGTGAAAAACTTCAAGAGCAATAATCCGCTTAACTCTGTCTATATGATGGCGTTCTCTGGTGCTCGGGGCAACATTTCGCAGGTGCGGCAGCTAGTAGGTATGCGCGGTTTGATGGCTGATCCTCAAGGGGAAATCATCGATTTACCGATTAAAACGAACTTCCGCGAAGGGCTCACAGTTACTGAATACATTATTTCGTCGTACGGTGCACGTAAAGGACTAGTAGATACAGCGTTACGGACTGCCGACTCTGGATATCTTACTCGCCGTCTGGTCGATGTATCTCAAGATGTCATCGTGCGTGAAAATGATTGTGGCACAACTCGCGGCATTCGCCTGAAAGCAATGAAAGATGGGGAAAAGACCCTGATCAAACTTTCCGATCGCCTATTTGGTCGAGTCGCTGCCGAGGATATTGTCGATCCGAAAACAGGCGAAGTGATTGTTTTCCACAACCAAGAAATTTCTGAAGACTTGTCTTTAGCCGTAGCCAAAGCTGGTGTCGAAGAAGTTTGTGTACGTTCGGCATTTACCTGCGAATCTACTCGCGCAGTTTGTCAGATGTGCTATGGCTGGAGTCTAGCTCATTTAGAGCTAGTAAACATCGGCGAAGCCGTGGGAATTATCGCGGCACAGTCCATTGGTGAACCTGGTACACAGCTGACCATGCGGACATTCCACACGGGTGGTGTGTTTACTGGGGAAGTTGCGGATCAGCAACGCGCTCCCCATGATGGCACGATCAAATACAACAAAAAGCTGAAAGTTCGCCCCATGCGTACTCGTCATGGTGAAGATGCTTTTATTGTTGAATCAAATGGTGACTTCTCCTTGGAGAGTGCTGAAGGCAAAAAAGTCTATGCGATCACCCAAGGTTCAACATTGTTGGTGCGTGATGGGCAAAAGGTAACTCAAAACCAGTTGATGGCTGAGGTGTCAATAACTGGTAAAACCTCACGTAAGACCACCGAAAAAGCGACTAAAGCACTCAATACTGGTTTAGCTGGCGAAGTATTATTCTCAGATCTAGCGATCGAAGAGAAGAAAGATCGTCAAGGTAATACTAGCTACGTCGCTCGTGGTGAAAAAGGTCGTGTCTGGGTATTGGCTGGTGAAGTTTATGATTTACCGCCAACTGCGGAACCAACTGTCAAAAATGAAGCTCAAGTCCAAGAGGGTGACGTGCTTGCGGAGACCCGCTTGATCACAGAGCATGGTGGCGTTGTGCGTCTTAGTGAAGAAGATAGTCGCCATAACCGTGAAGTGGAAATCATTACAGCTTCGGTAATCTTGGATCAGGCGATCGTCAAAGAAGAAAGCTATCAAGGTCGTGAGCATTATGTGCTTGAGACTCAAGGTGGTCAAAGCTTCTCCCTGAAAGCTTCGCCAGGCTCAAAACTGATTAATAATCAAGTCGTTGCTGAACTGATTGATGATACTTACCAAACTAAGAGTGGCGGTATTATCAAGTTTGCTGGTGTAGAAGTCGCTAAACGCAGTAAGGGCAAGCAGGGTTATGAAGTCGTTAAAGGCGGTACGCTGCTTTGGGTTCCTGAAGAAACCCATGAGGTTAATAAAGATGCTTCCCTGTTGATGGTCGAAGAAAATCAGTTTATCGAAGCTGGTACTGAAGTCGTGAAGGATATCTTCAGTCAAACTGCTGGTGTGGTCGAAGTATTCCAAAAGAACGATATTTTGCGCGAAATCGTGATCAAGCCAGGTGACTTGCACTTGGTCGATGATCCGCAAACGGCAATGCAAAAGAATGGGTCTTTGGCTTATCCTGGAACGGAAATTATGCCAGGATTGACTTCGCCCGAACTCCGCTATGTGGAATATCTGGACTCAACCGAGGGACCAGCATTGCTATTGCGCCCTGTCGAAGAATACCAAGTTCCTGATGTACCAACAGTACCTAGTCAAGAATCAGTTAACCAAGAAGGTCGTTCGATTGGTCTGCGTGCGGTTCAACGCATTCCTTATAAGGATGGCGATCGCGTAAAGGCGATCGATAGCGTGGAGCTACTCAAGACCCAGCTATTGCTAGAGGTTGATACTGATGCCCCTCAATTAGCTGCCGACATTGAGTTTATTCCTAACGACGCTGATCCAGGTAGTCTGCGCTTGCAATTGGTAATTCTCGAATCTTTAGTGATTCGTCAAGACAACTCTGGCGATCCTGCCCATAGCAACTCACGCACAAGACTATTGGTAAATGACGGCGATCGCATTGAACCAGGTGCAGTTGTTGCGCGTACCGAAATTCTTTGTAAGAAACCAGGCCAGATCCGTGGTATTCGTCAAGGCTCGGAAGTAGTTCGTCGTTTGCTGGTAGTCACTGAAGCCGATTGTATTACTACTCATTGTCCTAATCCCATAGTTCAAGTTGGCGATCTCTTGCGCTCGGGTGATGAAATTGGTGCGGGCGTGATTACTGAAGAGTCTGGACAAGTCCTCAGGATTGAGAATGACTCAGTCGTATTTCGGATCGGTCGCCCCTACCTCGTCTCCCCTGGAGCTTTGTTGCAAATCCATGACGCTGACCTTGTTCAGCGTGGTGACAACATTGCACTGCTGGTATTTGAACGTGCTAAAACTGGAGACATCATCCAAGGGTTACCTCGGATTGAAGAACTGCTCGAAGCACGTAAACCTAAGGAAATGTGTGTACTTGCGCGGACAACAGGAACTGCTCAAGTTACCTACGACTCTGACGACAATCCTGAAGTAAAGATTCTTGGGGATGATGGCGTTCTGGATGATGACTATTCATTCAATGCGGGTCAGAGTGTAATTATTTCTGATGGTCAGAAGCTTTTGGCTGGTGAAGCACTTACTGATGGACCTGCCAATCCCCACGATATTCTCGAGATCTATTTCCATGCTTACAAGGAATCCCTTGGAGTCAGAAAAGCTGCTCTAATTGGTTTGCAAAAGGTACAAGAGTTCTTAATGAACGAAGTCCAGTCGGTATACCAATCTCAAGGTGTAGATATTTCCGATAAACACATTGAGGTAATCGTGAAGCAGATGACCTCTAAGGTACGGATCGAGGATGGTGGTGATACTACTCGTCTTCCTGGAGAGTTGGTAGAACTTCACCAAGTTGAACAAATCAATGAAGCGATGGAAATTACGGGTGGCGCACCTGCTGATTACACGCCAGTATTGATGGGTATTACGAAGGCAAGTTTAAATACCGACAGCTTTATCTCGGCGGCGAGTTTCCAAGAGACCACTCGTGTTCTCACCGAAGCTGCGATTGAAGGTAAGTCTGACTGGCTGCGCGGCTTGAAGGAGAACGTGATTATCGGTCGTTTGATTCCTGCGGGTACGGGCTTTAATGCTTACGATACGCCAATCGTAGATGTTGATAATGGCTATGAGCCAGAACTCGGCTATGACGAAGAAGCGGATGACGTGATTATTGATGACAATACTGCACGTAATTATCAAATCATTGAGCCTCGAATTGAGCCAATTCGCGTCGTTGATAAACCACGTAGTCGTCGTAGCTTTGACGATGAGCTGGTGGATGATGACGTTGAATTTGAAGATGATGATGAGGAAGATGATGATGATTTTGATGATGAAGACTAAATAAAAAAAGGCGGTGCTAAGCACCGCCTTTTTTTATTTTATTTTGGGAGATAGTTTGCACGCTGAATCCAAACGGGTACTAGAGATTACGAAGAGATGCGATCGCTTGATTGAGCGATCGCATCTCTTGCAAAATTTCTCGTAATAGTCGATTAGTCTCGTTTTGGGCTGGCTCCTGCACCTGAATGGTCACCTGTTTCATTTTTAAAACATCCCTTGCAAATCTTGACACCTCAGTGGGATGAAATAATAAAGGTTCGCGATCGCTTTGGCGCAGCTCAGGATTTAACCGCGTTGGATCGTAAGGTAAGTTTAGTAAACCTTGCAACGGATCGGTATTGGCATAGCGATATACCGAAGCACGCGATCGCCCTAAAGCTTTTTGGATTGCCTCTACATCCATTAATTCGTAAGTAAGATCGGATTTTAGTTCGGTGAGAGAGAATGGCAGACTCATGTCATCACATGGATTCATAGGAATATTCAGAATAATCAAAGAAACAGAAAAACTATGCTTTTGGGGCTAGAGCAGGAAAGACCTATAGCTTTAAATATTATGCAATGCCCAAAACAATGATTAGACTATCGCGTGGGAAATTTTCCTCAAATTAACTTGTCTTGATTTGCCCATCTATAATAAAAACTGTATTTCGTGGAGATTTCGGTGAAGCGTAACTTTATGCTCTCTTTTTTGAGTCGCGGTTTAGCTACTGCGATCGCAGTGGTGATGTTCAGTAACTTGCCCCTATCTTGGCAATCAACTTTGGGGCAATTGTCAGGTAGTCAAGCCTATGCTGCTCAACCTGATCTAGTTGCCAAAACTACGACAATTACTAACCAATCGCCCGACTCGTTGACAGGAAATGTGATTAAAACTGTCTTAGATAACGGTTTGACGGTATTAACTAAGCAAGTAAACACAGCTCCTGTAGTCAGTGTGCAGGTCTGGTATCGCGTCGGTTCCCAAAATGAGAAAGCAGGAATAACAGGCATTTCTCACCAGCTCGAGCATTTGATGTTTAAAGGGACAAAAGATCGTCCAATCCAGTTTGGACGCTTGTTTAGTGCCTTAGGTAGTGACTCTAATGCTTTTACTAGCTATGACATGACCGCCTATGTGGGGACAGCAGGAAGCGACAAACTGGATGCGATGCTTAGATTGGAAGCCGATCGCATGGTCAATACAGTCGCGGGTGAAAATGAACTCAAAAGTGAGCGTACTGTTGTTTTATCAGAGCTAGACGGCGGGAACAATAGCCCAGGCACAAGACTTTATCGACAAGTGATGCTAGCGGCTTATCCTGATAGTTCTTATGGTTGGCCAGTGATTGGCTATCGTCCCGATGTTGAGAACTATACAGTTGAGGATATTCAAAATTATTACCGTACTTTCTATCGCCCCGATAATGCGACTTTGGTAATTGTTGGTAATTTCGAGACAGAAGCCACGCTCAAAAAAGTGCGCGAAATCTATGGCGCGATCGCCGCTCCACCAAAGCCCAAAGTTTTAATCACACCTGAAACACAGCAAAGTAAACCCAAACCGCTAGAGCCTAAATCGGCGCGTGAGCCGATTCGACTCAAAGAGCCTGGTAGTGTGCCATTTTTGCAAGCAGTTTATCCAGATTTGCCTAATGTTAATGGTGAAGATGTTGCCGCGATCGATGTGATGGATAGCATTCTGACATCAGGTAGAAGTTCACGACTCTATCAAGCGCTAGTGGAGACAGGCTTAGCGAGTAGTGCTAGTGGTAGTGCCTCATCAATGATTGGCACGGGCTGGTACTTTATGAGCGCGACACCGACAGAGGGTAAATCGCTCGAAGAACTAGATCGCTTGTTGTTGGCTGAAATTGACAAGCTGCAAACGCAGCCAATAACCACAGAAGAGCTAGAACGCGCTAAAACTAGTATGCGAGCTAGCTACATTTTAGGCAATCGCGATGTTAATTCTCAAGCTAGTCAAATTGGTTATAACCAAACTGTTGCTAAAGATTATCGCTATAGCGATCGCTACTTAAGTGCTGTTAACAAAGTCACGAGCGCTGATATCAAGCGCGTCGCTAAGCAATATTTACAACGTGATCGCCGAGTGGTCGGATATTTCGAGCCATCAGTAATTACGGCTGGTGCTGGGACAACTCCCAGTAATGCACATTCTTTAGAAGCTTTTAAGCCTGGCTCTCCTGTAGATCCATCGGAAGTAGCGAAGTATTTGCCAGAAAGCGCTTTAAATAACAAAGTCGATATTCCCACGGCGGTGCAGCCCGACAAGTTCACGTTAGCCAATGGCTTGAAAGTATTGTTATTGCCAGATAGCAGTACGCCTACAGTAACTCTCGTGGGTGAAGTTAATGCAGGTGCGGGCTTTGACTCAATTGACAAAGCTGGCTTGGCAGGAATCACGGCGCAAAATCTTACCAATGGCACGACCACCAAAGATGCGTTAACCCTTGCATCACGTTTAGAAAATCGTGGTGCTAGTTTAGGATTTTCGGCAGGTCGGGAAAATGTCGGTATTTCTGGCATCGGCTTAGCTAAAGATCTGCCAATTGTGCTCGATCAATTAGCCGACTTGTTGCAAAATGCAACTTTTCCAGCGAAGGAATTTGACCTCAATCTTCAACGCAATCTCCTAGCCTTTAAGTCAGAGCTGGATAATCCTAATACCTTAGTGCGGCGGATCTTCCAGTCAACGCTCTATCCTAAAGGGCATCCTTTTTATGCAATGCGAACTGAAGCAACTCTCAAATCTTTAAAACGAGAAGATTTGGCAAAGTTTTATAAAACCTATTATCGTCCTGACAGTACGATTCTCACACTCATGGGAGATTTTGACCCTGCGACGGTGAGAACTTTACTCGAAGAAAAATTGGGTAAATGGCAAGCTACTGGCAAAGTACCAAAGTTCCAATTTCCTAAAGTTTCTAACCTAGCTGCAACCAATGAGAAGCAAATATCTCTAGCTGGTAAAACTCAAGCGGTCACGATCATTGGACATCCAAGTATTTCTCGCTCTGATCCGCAGTACTATCCAGCTCTATTGCTAAACCAAGTTTTAGGCGGTGATACCTTATCCAGCCGCCTTGGTACGGAAATACGCGATCGCCTTGGCTTAACCTATGGCATTTACAGCTATTTCCAAGCAGGCAGACCACCACAGGGCGCATTTATCGTGCAGATGCAAACCAGTGGTAAGGATACGGCAAAGGCGATCGCCGCAACGGTGGCTTTGCTTAGATCTGTCCGCGATAAGGGCATAACTCAAGCTGAATTTGATGTGGCAAAGAAGAGCTTGATCAACAATTTCTCTACTGAGTTTGCCAATCCTGATAACATTGCTAGTTCTTTACTTAGCGATGAGATCTACGGCTTACCAGTTGGCGATTTTTACAAGTTTCCTCAGCGCATTCAATCCGTGACTTTTGAGCAGGTCAATCGCGCTGCTAAGGAATTATTACAACCCGATAATCTTTTGATTGTGTCGGTAGTTCCTAAAACTGAGAAATAGTAGAAGTAGGGTGGGCTTTGCCCACCTTACTTTTGATAGTTTAGAAATGGAATTGCATCGCGATCGCCAATTATTAAATGAAGTGATGAACCATAGCGGATTGGTGAGGCATCCTATATAAATGGTGGCATTTCATCTATGGAGATCATCTTTGGGCATGGATTAGTAATGAGGAAACAGTGATTTATACTAATTCACAAAAGTGTGGCAACACTTCTGTGAATTAAAAACCAAATTCCGTAAAGGTTTTAAAGACACAAAATGGCGTAGCCATTTTGTGTCTTGGTATTATTGAGGAGTTAGATAGTTATTGCTAAGCCTAAATACCCTATCAGAAAGAAACTTTCCGTTTAATGGCAAGTTAGATTATATCTAGATTTTAGGTGTTGACATGTTAAAAAAAATGGTGATATATCTTTGTGCAACTGAGTAAGTCAGCCTAATTTTTGTTTTATCCCAAAACACAAAATGGCGTAGCCATTTTGTGTTTTTAAAACCCTTACAGGGTTTGATTTTTAATTCACGAAAGTGTAGCCACACTTTCGTGAATTGGTATTATCTCTAAGTTATTACCTAAAGTAAAACAAAAAACGGGGGAACCAAGTTCTCTAAGAGCATAGGGGCGTATTTTCAGAATGAATCTGAAAAAGGACATCTCTCAGTCCTAGCCCGTCAGCTAACCTCGTAGGCATTGAGAGAAGACTGTGGGAAATGGCGATCGCTGCAAGTTAAAATTTTTTGACGATTAGTATCAGTTTCAACAGGATTCTTGTTTGGACTTTCAGATCACATCAGTCCATTCTGAAACAAGGTACTACAAATCATGGTTTTGATGAGTTTGGCGACTAATACCCGCACTTTTATGATTGGGTGTTTTCGCAGTTTGTTTCGACCTAATGTATTGCTGCCGATCGCAGGATTTGCAGGAGTCATCGCCCTATGGTGGGCAATCGCTTTATTTCGCAATGAAATGATGCCCACACCGCCAGAAGCATTTGTCAAGAATTTAGATTTTATTTTAAATCCGTTTTATCGTCGTGGACTTGGTGATATTGGGATTGGATGGCTACTTTTAGCAAGTTTACGTCGAGTCTGTATTGGCTTTCTCTTAGGAGCTATAGTTGCCATTCCCGTCGGGGTTTGGATTGGGTTATCACGAAATGCTTGGTTAGCAATTAACCCGATTATTCAGGTTTTTAAGCCAGTTTCGCCACTCGTTTGGTTGCCGATCGCCCTTGCTATTTTTAATGCTGCCGAACCTTCAGCAATTTTCGTGATTTTCATTACTTCCCTCTGGTCTACGATTATTAACACTGCTGAAGGAGTAAGTAACGTTCCCAAAGACTATTTGGAAGTTGCCCAAGTTTTAGAAATGCCTCGTTGGAAGCAGTTAATAAAAGTAGTTTTGCCAGCGAGTTTGCCCTATATTTTTACAGGTTTAAGGATTAGTTTAGGGATTGCATGGTTAGTAATTGTGGCGGTGGAAATGCTCACGGGTGGCTTTGGTATTGGCTTTTTTGTTTGGGATGAATGGAATCGTTTAAATGTAAGTTCTGTATTTTTGGCGGTCTTTGTGATTGGTGTGACAGGACTGATTTTGGACTATGCCCTTGCTAAATTACAAGCAATCATGACTCGTCGCCCTGCACAATCTTAAGTTTCGGAGATTCCCATGTCTACCACAAGGAGAGCATTCCTTCAGGGAATGACCGCTACTGCCTCAACGATCGCCTTTTCTGCATGTTCCCAAGAACAAGGACGAAATCCCACTGGACTATCGGAGACAGCTTTGGCTGTGGAGCCTGTAATTAATCCTGCCAGTTTGGAAAAGCCAAATTTAACGGTTGGCTTTGTACCTGTTAACGATTGCGCTCCCTTTGCGATCGCTTGGGAAAAAGGTTTTTTTCGCAAGTATGGATTAAACGTTACGCTCAGTCGAGAAGCGAGTTGGGCTAATTCCCGTGACGGGATCATTTTTGGACGCTTAGATGCTTCTCCCGTTGTATCTGGTGCTGTCACCAATGCCCGTATTGGCGCAGAAGGCGCACGTCAATTTCCCCTTTGTGCTGCCATGACGATTCACCGTCATGGTAATGCCATTACCTTCAATCGTAAATTATGGGAAGCGGGTATCAGTCCCCTATCTATATATAGAGGCGATTTAGATGCCTTTGGAAGAGCTATGCGACAATATTGGCAAACAGCATCCATAGATGATCGCGTATGGGCAACGGTTCTGAGTTCTTCCATTTATGAATATTTCATTCGCTATCTGCTTTCAGCGGCTGGTATTAATCCAGTTACTGAATTGCGTTCTATTATTACACCACCACCTCAGATGGTGAGCAATATGCGAATGGATGCAATTCAAGCCTACATGGTTGCTGAACCTTGGAATACGCGAGCGATCGCAGGTAACGAGGGAGTTGGATTTACCTTTGCTCAAGGGCGAGAAATTTGGAATGGACATCCCGATCGCCTGTTAGCTGTGCGCGAATCCTTCATTCAAGACTATCCCAAAACCTACCGATCGCTAGTAAAAGCGATGATCGAAGCCTGTCGATATTGTAGTGAACCTGCGAATCGTGAAGAAGTTGCTAAAATCATCTCCCAACGTTCCTTTACAGGAGCAAATGTTAAATATACGCGACCCGCAATTGTAGGGAACTACAACTACGGAGGATTTGATAATCAACAACGCATCACTAACAGCCTAGAAACAACCATTTTCTTTGAAATGCCTACTGCTGTTTCTGAAATTGCCAACGATCATTCTACGTTCCTCTGGCAATCACAGAGCCTCTGGCTAATGACCCAAGCCGCCCGTTGGGGACAAATCCCTGAGTTTCCCAAGAATGCCGAAGCGATCGCACGTCAAGGATGGCGCACCGATTTATATCGAGAAATTGCTGCCGAAATGGGCATTGTTAGTCCTGCTGATGACTATAAAGTAGAACCTGCCTCAGCCTTTGCTGATCGCCAATCCTTTGATCCTAGTAATCCCATCGGCTATCTCAGCAACTTTGCAATTCGGGCAAATGCTCCCCAGTCTTTTTTCTTTGCCTAAAAATTATCCTAGAAACAAAAAAACTGTATGACTACTTCCCCAAGCAGCACCACATCTAACAACCATCCCCCTGACAAAACCTTTTTAGTGGTCGAAAATATTGTCAAGTCATTTCGCAAACCCGATGGCAGTCAATTTGTGGTACTAGATGGCATTAACCTTGCGATCGCTGAGCAGGAATATGTCTCTGTAATTGGTCACTCTGGCTGTGGAAAATCTACTTTAGTCAGAATTGTGGCAGGTTTAGAGAAACCGACATCAGGCTTAGTCACCCTAGAAGGTAAAGTCATTCGCAAACCAGGGGCAGAGAGGATGATGGTATTTCAAGGCTATTCGTTGCTTCCTTGGTTGACAGTCAGAGAAAACATTCGCATGGCGGTAGATGAAGTATTTAAAACCGCAAGTCGTGATGAAAAAATATCTATAGTTAACGAACATATTGAAATGGTCAATCTCACTGCTGCCGCCGATAAATATCCCCAAGAACTTTCGGGGGGTATGAAGCAAAGAGTTGGGGTTGCTCGCGCTTTAGCAACTCGTCCGAAAATGCTATTGCTAGATGAACCATTTGGAGCGCTCGATGCTCTAACTAGACCAAAGTTACAACAGCAAGTTTTAGATATTTGGGAAAACCATCGCCAAGCAGTGATGATGATTACCCATGATGTTGATGAAGCCATTTTTATGTCCGATCGCGTGGTGATGATGACCAATGGACCAAAAGCAACGATTGGTCAGGTGCTAGATATTCCGCTACCACGTCCTCGCGATCGTCACGAATTGCGAGGACGTGGTAGCGGAATATTATGAATTACGCAATCAAGCGTTAGATTTTCTAGAACGATATCAGTAGATCATTCTTAAAACCCAAATAGTGAGAGGCGGCGCGAAACGCCGCCTCTCACTATTTGGGTTTTGATTTGTCCTGATACAGGTGTCTATAGCTCTATATGGAGGCATGATCTAGTTCAAACGCGAGTAAAAATGTCAAGTAAAACTGTTAGGATCGTTCGCATAAGTACTTTGAAATTTGAAACTGGTTACTGTTGTGGACGCGATCGCCATTAGCTCTCTTACTCTCAATATTGTGTTGGGATTATTTATCCTGATGTATATATTTCGGATCATCATGACATGGTATCCCCAGATTCCCCTCAAGCAATTTCCCTATAGCCTAATTACTTTTCCAACTGAGCCTTTACTGTTTTTACTAAGAAAGTTAATCCCACCCATCGGCGGTATTGATATATCACCAGTGATTGGAGTGGGGATTTTTAGTCTTTTGCGCGAAATGTTGCTAGGTCAGCAAGGTGTTTTGACGATGATGCAATAGAAAGGCGGCGCTTCGCGCCGCCTTTCTATTTTTTGGGTTTTAGCTATAGCTAAAAAAACTTGCTATAATTAAAAATTGTGATTATTTCAAGAGCGTAAGTTTTGATAGAACGCTATACATTGCCCGAAATGGGTCGGTTATGGACGGATCGCCATAAGTACCAAACTTGGTTGCAAGTTGAAATCGCCGTTTGCGAAGCACAGGCTGAATTAGGCTATATACCTGCCGATGCTGTCGAAGAAATTAAGGCGAAAGCAAACTTTGATGCCGATCGCGTCAATGAAATTGAATTAACGGTCAAACACGACATGATCGCGTTTTTGACCAACGTAAATGAATATGTAGGTGATGCAGGGCGCTACATCCACCTCGGTTTGACTAGTTCTGACGTGCTGGATACAGCTCTAGCAGTGCAATTAGTTGATAGCTTAGAAATCATCCAAGCCCAGTTAGAAGAAGCAATCCAAGCCATCCGCTACCAAGCCCAGCAACATCGCTACACGATTATGTCTGGCCGCACCCATGGTATCCATGCGGAGCCAATCACGTTTGGGTTCAAGCTGGCTGGCTGGTTAGCAGAAATGTTACGCCATCGCGATCGCCTATTGAACTTAAGCAAAACTATCGCTGTCGGCAAAATTTCAGGTGCAGTCGGAACCTATGCCAATGTCGATCCGCGTATCGAAGCGATCGCTTGCCAAAAGTTAGGACTCCAGCCCGACTGCGCCTCGACACAGGTAATTTCCCGCGATCGCCATGCTGAATATTCGCAAGTATTAGCGCTGATCGGTGCATCAATCGAGCGCTTTGCGGTGGAAATTCGCAACTTGCAGCGTACCGATGTCCTCGAAGTGGAAGAGCATTTCACCAAAGGACAAAAAGGCTCCTCAGCAATGCCTCACAAGCGCAATCCGATCCGCTCGGAACGCCTAACAGGTATGGCGCGGTTGTTGCGCGGCTATGCGACGACGGCTCTCGAAAATGTTGCCCTATGGCATGAACGCGATATTTCCCACAGCGCGGCGGAACGGGTTTTGTTACCTGATAGCTGCATCCTCACTCATTTCATGCTGAGAGAAATCACCGATCTGGTCAAAAATCTGTTGGTGCATACTCACAACATGGAGCGCAATCTCTATTGTTATGGTGGTGTGGTCTTTAGTCAGCAAGTGTTGCTGACCTTGGTAAATAAGGGGCTGAGCCGTGAAGATAGCTATGCGATCGTCCAGAAAGCCGCGCACTTAGCATGGAATAAACCTGAAGGAGATTTCCGTAAGCTGATTAGCGAAGATGAAACTGTGCGATCGAATTTATCCGATGAAGAACTAGCAGCTTGTTTTGATCCGAATAAGCATCTCAAAAATCTTGACCAAATCTATCAACGTTTGGGGATTTAAAGAGAGGCGGCGCTTCGCGCCGCCTCTCTTTTTGGGATAGTGTTTAGGGATTTAAAAGAAAAGCGGCGCGAAGCACTGCCTCTCTTTTTGGGATAGTGTTTAGGGATTTAAAAGAAAAGCGGCACGGAGCGGCGCTTTTCTTTTTGGATAGTGCTAGCGATTCTGATATAATACATATCTGAAAAATAAATGTTTTGCTGAATGCTTTTAACGCAAATTCATTAAGAAAAGTCAAGAAACATCAATGCAACTCACACATCGTCCTCGCCGCCTCCGCCGTAATCCTTCAGTCCGTAGCCTAGTTAGAGAAAATCATTTAACAACAGATGACTTCATCTATCCTATGTTCGTGATGGAAGGAGAGAATAATCGTGTTGAAATCCCTTCAATGCCCGAAGCCTATCGCTTTACCCTCGATCTATTGGTTAAAGAAGTAGAAGAGATTTATGCTTTAGGAATTAAGGCGATCGCCCTTTTTCCCGCTGTACCTGAAGAGAAAAAAGACCTCACTGGTAGCGAAAGTTTTAATCCTGAAGGGCTAGCACAGCGTGCAGTTCGCGCTATTAAAGCAGTTGTTCCTGATGTAATTATTTTCACCGATGTTGCTCTCGATCCTTTCACCACACATGGACATGATGGCATCATTGATGACAATGGCGTAATTCTTAATGACGAAACCGTCGAAGTTCTTGTCAAAATGTCTGTTTCCCAAGCTGTCGCAGGAACTGATTTTGTCTCTCCTTCCGATATGATGGATGGTCGCATTGGCGCAATTCGACAAGGGCTAGATGAAGCTGGATTTGAAAATGTCGGTATTCTCGCCTATTCGGCAAAATATGCATCCGCTTATTATGGGCCATTCCGCGATGCGCTAGGCTCTGCACCTAAGTCGGGTGACAAAAAGACCTATCAAATGGATCCCGCCAATTCTCGTGAAGCAATTAAGGAAGTCTATCTCGATATTGCTGAAGGTGCAGATATTGTGATGGTGAAGCCTGCGCTCGCCTATCTGGATATCATCGCTAAGGTCAAAGAAGCAACTAATGTACCTGTAGCTGCCTATAACGTCAGTGGCGAATATGCGATGGTCAAAGCGGCGGCGCAACTCGGTTGGATTGATGAAAAGAAGGTCATGTTTGAAACCCTGCTAAGTATGAAGCGTGCGGGTGCAGATATTATCTTGTCTTATCATGCCAAGTCAGTCGCGCAGTTGCTTGCTTCGGGTTATCGTTACTAATTGTCTTCCCATCAACCATGAACGCAAAAGAACTTCTTGAAAGTTACGCTTTGGGCGATCGCGACTTTAGTAAGCGATCGCTCACTGGATTGATTTTGACTGGGGCGAATTTGTCTGGAGCAAATTTTATTGAATCAAATCTAGAAGAGATTACGCTGGATATTGCTAATTTAGAAGATGTAGAACTAAATCTGTCAAATTTAATCAGAGCGAACTTGAGTGGTTCAATTTTGATTCAAGCAAATCTCAATGGCACAATTCTTGAACAGGCTTCACTGATAGGCGCAAATCTCTCTGAAGCTTTTTTGATTGAAGCCGATCTCAGCGATGCGGTGTTAGTGGAAACAAATTTTAGTCATGCATTTTTGACTAGCGCTAACCTGACGCGATCGCGTCTATGTCGAGCTAATCTATCGAATGCTTTTTTGACAGGCGCATGTTTGAACGGCGCAGATCTGCGTGGGGCAAACCTCACGGAAGCAGATTTAACAAGAGCAAATTTGACTGGTGCAAATCTGGCTGGGGCTGATCTTAGCCGCGCAAATTTGACTAATGCCAAGCTAAATTGGGCAAATCTGGCTAATGCCAAGTTAATTGGGGCTGATTTGACGGGAACTTATCTATCAACGATTAAAAGTATTGAAGGTACAGATTTTACCGATGCGCGTAATGCTCCGAACTCTGTCGAGCTTGTTAATATGGAAGAGTCAACTCCAGAAGAATAGAATTTTACGGTTAATAACGTAAATCAAAAAGTTTATGCCCTTGTTTCGTTCACTCACCAAACTCACGAATCTTGCTCTAGTCATGACAATCGCTACAGCGATCGCCATGCCGATTAGCGAAAATGCCTATGCTCAAGCCCAAAAGGATGCTACGGAATGGATCAGGCAGGGGCGGCAACTTTGGCAAAACAATAACATTTCAGGCGCGATCGCAGCTTATCAACAGGCTGCAAATCTTGAGCCAAAAAATTCACTCATTTTAACTAGTCTGGGTTTTTTATTAACTCAACAGAATAATTATTCTGGGGCAATCGCGGCTCTAGAGAAAGCGACTAAACTTGATGCCCAAAACACCAAAGCCTTTAATGCCTTAGGTTTTGTTTATGTTCGCATTAAAGACTATCCCAATGCTTTAACTGCCTATCGCCGCGTAATCGCCTTGGATCGCCAAAATATTGATGCTTATAACAGTGTCGGCTTTTTGTTAACTGAACAAAAACAATATGCCGAAGCCGCCAAGATTTATCGTCAAGCGATCTCAGCCGCTCCAAGAGAACCTAAGAGCTACCTTAATTTGGGCTATGTCTTGAAGCTATCGGGCGATCGCAAAGGTGCTTTTGCCGCCTATAACCAAGCTGATAAGATTGCACCGTTTGATGCTGATGTACTGGTTGCGATCGGGGGGGTGTTTGCTGAGCAAAATCAATATGAGGAAGCGATCGCTAAGTACAAACGAGCCTTAGAGGTAAATCCTCGACATCCTCAAGCCAATCTAGCAATTTCTAAAGTCTTCCAAAGTGAAGGTAATTATGCTGAAGCGATCGCCTATTTGCGCCGAGCCGCAGGAGCACGAAATATCCCTGTTAATAATTTGATCGAGTTGCAACGGGAGATCGCTGACATTTACATTCAGCAAGGTTCTCTATCAGGTGCAATCGTTGCCTATCGCCAAATTCTTGAGGCTGAGCCAGAGGATGCCCCGACTTATCTAGCTTTAGGGAAGCTTCTAGCAACCCAGCAACGTGTGATCGAAGCTCGCAAGATGTTAGAAAATGCTGAACGTTTCTTTAATCGACAAGGCAATATTGATGGTTTAGCTCAAGCTCGTAAAGCTCTATCTGAACTCAAATAAAGAGAGGTGGCGTAAGCCACCTCTCTTTATTTATACTCCCTCACGTAGTTTATCTAGAACTGAACGATCCTCTAAGGTCGAAGTATCGCTGGTGATCTCTTGACCAGAAGCAAGCGATCGCAATAATCTTCGCATAATCTTACCCGATCTCGTTTTTGGTAAAGCTTCGGCAAAGCGAATCTCACTCGGACGTGCGATCGCGCCAATCTCCGCGACAACATGTTTCTTCAATTCCTTTGCGAGGTCATCACTAGGCTTATGATCACCTTCAAGAATTACAAAGGCAAAGATATCTTCACCCTTTAATTCGTCAGGCTTACCAACCACGGCTGCTTCGGCAACCGCAGGATGCGAAACTAGCGCTGATTCGATTTCCATCGTGCCCAAACGGTGACCAGCGACGTTAATTACATCATCGACACGACCCATCACCCAATAATATCCATCCTCATCCTTACGAGCGCCATCACCCGCAAAGTAGACATATTTACCATCCTTAGGTGGAATATGTTCCCAATAGCTTTTACGGAAGCGATCAGGATCGCCATAGACAGTACGCATCATCCCTGGCCAAGGATGACGCACGATTAGATAGCCACCTTCATTGTCATGGGCTGGATTGCCCTCAAGATCGACAATATCAGGAATAATCCCTGGGAAGGGAAGTGTTGCCGAACCTGGTTTGGTCGGTACAGCTCCAGGGAGAGCCGTAATCATAATTCCGCCTGTTTCTGTTTGCCACCATGTATCCACAATCGGACAGCGACTACCGCCAATCACGCGGTGATACCACATCCAAGCTTCAGGATTAATCGGCTCGCCCACAGTTCCCAATAAGCGCAGCGAAGTTAAATCGCGGGTATTAGGATGATGTTCGCCCATTTTGATAAAAGCGCGAATTGCCGTGGGTGCAGTATAGAAAACACTGACTTGATACTTCTCAATTACATCCCAAAAACACCCCAGATTAGAAGGACGTGGCGCTCCTTCGTACATCAATGTCGTTGCGCCATTAGATAATGGCCCATACACAATATAACTATGTCCAGTAATCCAGCCTACATCTGCCGTACACCAATACACATCGGTATCCTTGAGATCGAAAATCCATTTGGTGGTCATGTGGCTATAGAGGTTATAGCCAGCCGTGGTATGGACGACTCCCTTCGGTTTACCAGTACTGCCAGAAGTATAGAGAACGAATAACATATCTTCGCTATCCATTGGTTCGGCTGCACACTTAGCAGAAACACCTTGCTGTAAGTCATGCCACCAGTGATCGCGACCTGCAGTCATGTGCGTATTTTGACCAGTCCGTTTTACCACTAAGACATCGGTAACAGAAGGCGCGGCTCCATTAGCGATCGCCTTATCTACTTGTTCTTTTAAAGGCACGATCGCATCTTTGCGCCAACCACCATCAGCGGTAATGACGAGTTTCGCCTCAGCATCGACAAGGCGATCGCGTAAAGCTTCGGCACTAAATCCCCCAAATACGACCCCATGTACCGCACCGATTCTGGCACAGGCAAGCATAGCGATCGCAGCTTCAGGAATCATCGGCATATAAATACCAACGCGATCTCCTTTTGTAACTCCTAATTGTTTGAGGGCATTGGCAAACTGACAAACTTCGCGATGCAATTGGCTATAGGTCAGCGTACGAGAGTCGCCATTTTCACCTTCCCAAATTAGAGCCGCTTTGTTTTTGCGCCATGTTGTCAAGTGGCGATCGAGGCAGTTATAGGAAATATTAATTTTGCCACCATCAAACCATTTCACCGAAGGCGGTTGCCAATCGAGAACGGTGTGCCATTTCTCAAACCAATGTAGTTCTTGATCGGCTAGCTCAGCCCAGAAGGCAGCAGGATCGGCTTTAGCGCGATCGTAAATTTGTTGATATTCAGCAAGACTTTTAATATGAGCAGCTTGCGAAAACTCCGCAGAAGGCTCAAACAATCGCTTTTCTTGTAAAACAGATTCAATCGTGGGTTGTGACATAGGTATAAGGTTAGTAATTACAACAAATTGAGTTTAGAAAGACTAATAATTCATGTAATAAGTTGATAGCTATGCCCCTAGTGTAAATTACTAAGAATACTTAATTGAGAAACGGTAAAGTTCCGCAACGATTAGCAACATAGCAATCAATAATTACTATCAGCAACACAAATACCTTGGCACTTAATGCCGTTAGTTGCTGTACGCAGGCAGTGATTACAAAGAATAGGTTCTGGCTTAGTCTCAGAGATAGGTTGCTTATCAGGTTGAGGTTGAGTAGTCATATCTTTAAAAATACTAAAGGTGTAAGGATAGGCGGCGCGAAGCGCCGCCTATCCTTACTAAATACTAGCTTTGATAGCAGCAGATTGTTCTAGCAGAGACTCAGCAAACGCGATCGCCTGAGATACCGTACTACTAATCTCCTTATCCAAACTTTTTCCTTTTTCCTTTTTCCTTTTTCCTTCTTTCCCTTCATCAACCGTCATCCCTGAAGCTATCTGAGCCAGCTCCTGTTTCCGCTCTTCTAATTCTAAGAGACAGATTTGCACTTGAGTCCGATCGCCGATTACCTGCTTACTGACACGGAAGTGACGATCAGCGATCGCGGCAATTAATGGCTGGTGAGTCACGCAAAGGACTTGAGAACTACGGCTCAGTTGCCAGAGTTGCGTTGCGATCGCTTGCGCAACACGACCTGATACGCCAGCATCAATTTCATCAAATACCATTGTGCCGACATTCGCATGATTAAATTCTGTAGATGCTGGTTGAGAATCTTGGGTTTTCTGCTTCACAAAACAAGTTTTCAGCGCTAATAAAAATCGGCTCATTTCTCCTCCTGAAGCAGTTTCAGCAAGAGGTTGTAAAGGCTCGCCAAGATTAGGGCTGAACTCAAAGACTATACGATCACCGCCTAATGCGTTGGGTTCACTCGGATAAATTCCGACCTGAAAACGAACTTTTTCCATCGCCAGCATTTTCAAAGCATCGATTTGCACTTGTTCGAGAGCGATCGCCGTTTGCCGACGTAATTCCGTAAATTTCTTACAAGCCTTCAGCAAAGCCTGTAAATCAGCCGCAGCTTTACGTTCTAAATCTTCAATAGAAATACTTTGATCGGTAAGTTCAGCAAGTTCAAGTTGCAACTTTTCGGTATAGGCGATCGCTTCGGGAAGCGTGCCATATTTGCGACAGATTTGCTTGATTTGATTAATTCGTTGTTCGATCGCTTCCAATTGTTCAGGGTCAGATTCCAGTCGATTGGCATAATTGTTGATCTGTCGCCCCGCTTCTTCGACCTGAGCAAGGGCGCTAGAAACTAGTTCGAGAATGCCCTCAACTTCACGATCAAGTGTTGTCATTTCTGTGAGAATAGACTCTGCTTGCCCTAACAAATCCGCACAAGCATTACCACCATCATTCTGATAAAGCGCTTCATACACGGCATAGCCTTGCTTTTGCAATTCCACACTATGGGCTAACCGATTGCGATCGCTTTCGAGATTATCTAATTCATCGGGATCATCTAATTTTGCTGCCTCTAATTCCTTGAGTTGATAGCGCAACATGTCCAAATGCTGTAGCCGATTGCGTTCATTCTGCTGACGATCAAATAAAGCTTTGCGCGATCGCTCCTTTGCTTCAAATAGCTTTGCGACTTTTTGCCTTTGCAATGACAAAGCCTGATTAAAAACTTGATCTCCAAAACTATCTAGCCATTCCCTCTGTTGAGCAGCTTGGCTGAGCAAGATCGTCTGACCTTGCGCCGTAATCTCAACAAGGCGATCGCGCAATTCTTGAATCTGTTGCTTATTTACAACCACGCCATTAATGCGGGTACGATTGCTCCGCGCCGTAATTTCGCGGCTACAAATCAGCGTCTCAGCATCGAGAGCATCAATTTCTTGAATCTCTAGCCACTGGGCGATCGCGTGATTAGTCGAAAAAGTAGCTTCGATATTGGCGCGATTTGCTCCAGTTCTTAACATTCGCGCTGACACCTTGCCTCCAAGTGCAGCATCTAGAGCATCGAGGACAATTGATTTGCCTGCTCCTGTTTCGCCTGTGAGAATATTTAGACCCGCATATAGCTCAAGCTCTAAGCGATCAATCAGGGCAAAATTTTCAATTTTGAGACTCAGCAGCATAGTTTTTTATTAAGTTAGGAATGAGCTTTACACATTCCTAACTATTTAGATAGGCAGAGTTTCTCCAGCTAAGAGGCGCTTCGAGGCACTCAGTAATTCTTCTTCGAGATAAGGCTTAGTGAAGTAGCCCTTTGCGCCAAGCTGAATAGCTGACTGACGGTGGCGATCCGCTCCTCGTGAAGTTAACATCGCCACAGGAATCTCTTTCAGTCGAGAATCCTTTTGCAATCTCGATAGTAGATCTAATCCATCCATCCGTGGCATTTCAATATCGCAGAAGATCATGTCACAGGGCAGACCAGCACGAAGTTTTTCCCATGCATCTTGACCATCCTTTGCCTGCTCAACGCGATAGCCTACTTTCGCAAAGGTCAGTGATAGCAACTCACGTACCGTAATCGAGTCATCGACAATTAGTACCGTTGGATCGACAGCAACATCCTCTTCGACGGTTGGCTGAATAGTCATTCCTGAAGTCGAAGGACGCAATCTGCCGCTAGCGATGTCAAATAGCTCTAGCACGTTGGCGATCGCCATAACACGACCATCTCCTAGTACTGTAGCTCCTGCAATTCCTGAAGGCTGAGGAATTGGACCCTCTAGTTGTTTAATTACGATTTCATATTCACCAAGGAATTGATCGACCTGTAGGGCGAGATAACTAGTGTCATTGCGGAGAATAATGATGCAAAGTTCATCGTTTTCTTGCTTCCCATAGATGCTACTACGGCTGAGGTGGCGACTGTAGGACAACAAGTTGGATAAATGCTGAAACGGCAAAATTGTATCGCGCCAAGGCAAACAGGGCTGTCCCTTCTCGTTAAGAATGATCTGGCTTTGTGGAACTTCTACCATGTCCTCGAAACCATCAACAGGGAATGCAATGCGAGCGCGATCGCTAATGCAAAACATTGCCTTAGAAATACTCAGAGTCAACGGTAAGCGAATTGTAAAGGTTGTACCCTTACCAACTACCGATTCCACAATAATTACGCCGCGAATATCATCAAGGCAGGTTTTAACCACATCTAGACCAACTCCGCGACCTTTAAATTCATCGGCTTGAGCCGCAGTACTAAATCCAGCCTCAAAAAGCAAAGAATACACTTCTGTCTCATTGAGACGATCAACCTCAGATTGCGATCGCACTCCCTTAGAAACAGCACTTTTCTTAACTCTGTCTGTACTGATACCAGCACCATCATCGCTAATTGAGATTACGGTCTGGTTACCTTGGTGATAGGCTCTTACAGTCAATCTTCCAGTTGCTGATTTCCCAGCCGCTTGGCGAGTGGAAGGATCTTCCAAACCGTGATCGATCGCATTATTTACAAGGTGCGTAAGTGGATCGGTTAGCTGCTCCAAAATTGCCTTATCGATCAGCGTCTCTCGTCCAAATATTTCTAGCTCCGCCTGTTTGCCTGTTTTGAGGGCGCGATCGCGAATACCTCTAGGTAAGCGATCGGCAATCTGCGCAAAGGGAACCATGCGCGATTGTTTTAAATCGTCTTGAACTTGGGTGGTAATCGTGCCTAACTGACGAGTTACTTGATCTGTCTCACCAACCACGAACTCAATGTCCGAAGCCGACTCACGAACTCGAACAATCAACTCAATGATCTCTTGCGATAGAACGTGGAAAGTATTGTAGCGATCGAACTCAATTCCTTCAAAGTCGTTGGTCACCGAAGTATTTGAATTTGAACTATCACTTAATTGTGATGGCGTGTCAAAACTATAGGAGGAGCGTCCACCACGCCCTGCGGTTAGCGAAGCTTCGAGCAAAGAACGATCATATTGATCACGCATTCTCTGCGATACATCACTTAATAACTGCACTTGATGCAATAGGTTAGTAATAAACTGTTGAAGTCTTTCCTGATCCTGTTCCAAAAGATTACGGTTTACAACCAGTTCCCCAACAAGGTTATTAAGACTGTCAAGGTACTTTACATCAACACGCATGGTTGAATCTGTAAGCCTTGGCTTGCGAGTTGCGGCGGGTTGACGTTTAGGAGTTTTAGTGTTCACCAGCCCGACCTCTGGAGCAAATGTATTTTGAATCAGCAATTCTAACTCATCAAACCCATCAGTTGCCTTCTTAGTTTTTTCAGTCTCGTCAAAGCTGTTACTCTCACCTAGAAGAGCTTCTAATTCATCAAAATTCATGTCATTGGAATCTGATGAGCCCTGATCATTGATAACTGTAGCTGTAATCTGATCATCAAAGGTTCTATTATTCACACTATTAACATCATTTGGCATATTACTAGAACTGCCAATCATAGCTTCTAAATCATCGAAGTCGAAGTTATCGTCAATCCCATTTAGTTCTTCAGTTTGCAATTGCTGCTCAGGTTCTAGGTTTTTTGTTTCTGGGTCTTGCGTGAGAGAATAGTCCGTTTCGGAGATGTCTTCATCTATGCCAGCAAATTCATTGAATTCACCAAAACTAAGAGGGGTATCGTCAGTTAGATTGGATATTACCAATTCTTCTTCAGAATTTTGCAACAAATTATTTGCTTCCGAATCATCATCACCTTGGAAGAAATCCGCCAAATTATCAATAGTGGTCTTTGCCGACGCTTCATTATCTTTAAAATTTAGATCCTCTTGAAAATTTGGAAGAGTCGATTCTATCGTTTTCAAACTTTCATCTTGTAGATTGTCATCGAACATACTTGTCAAATCATCAATATCCTCGGTTTGAGTTAAAGAATTTGCTTGGATAAAGTTGATTTCTTTTTCCACTACGGTTAAATTTTCTTCAGCATCGGTAAATAAGTCAGCCAGATTTGATTCATCCGAAGAGATGATTTGCTCAAAAAATTCTCCTGCTAAATTTGTAGGACTTGCTTCAGAAGTATCTTCATTTAATATTGACAAGGAATCGGAATTAATGTCTTGAGGAGAATCAAAATCAATAAATGATTCTTGCTCTTCTTCAGAAATATCAACTACATTCTCGAGTTCATCAATAGTGGTTAAATTAGCACTAAATTCATCAAAATCATTATTTGTAGTATTTTCTGTTAAACTTTGGGACTCTTCTAATTCATCAAAGAAACCGCCTAAAGCTTCAGTGTTGTTGAATTCATAAGTAGGTTCACTAGTATTAAGGATATCAATAGAGTCTTTAGGCTCTTCTGAATCACCGAAGAAATCTCCTAGATCTTGAGTATTAGATAATTCTTGTTCAAAACCATCAATATTACTATCGCTGATACTATTAGAAATAATTTCAGGCTCTTCTGAATCACTAAAGAAACCATCCGATTTCTCAGTAATATCTGTACGACCAGTGAAAGTATCTAATTCATCATTTACTTCAATAGAAGCTTCAGGCTCGTCAGATGTGGAAAAGAAATCGCCTAAATCATCAGTATTACTAAATTTCTGATCAAAACTATCAATACGATTATTGTTTACATCACCAGCAATATCAAGATTTTCAGATCCTGAGAAGAAATCACCTAAATCGTCAGCGCTATCAAATTCACCGATCGCATTGTCAGTATCAGAAATATCACTAGCAATTGCAGGTTCTTCAGATCCTGAGAAGAAATCACCTAAATCGTCAGCGTTAACAAATTCACCGATCGCATTGTCAGTATCAGAAATATCACTAGCAATTGCAGATTCTTCAGATCCTGAGAAGAAATCACCTAAATCGTCAGCGCTAGCAAATTCACCGATCGCATTGTCAGTATCAGAAATATCACTAGCAATTGCAGGTTCTTCAGATCCTGAGAAGAAATCACCTAAATCGTCAGCGCTAGCAAATTCATCATCGAAGTCTTTAGCAATCGTGTCAGAAATAGCTGCATTTGTTGATCCTACAGATCCCTGCGACATTCCTACTTCATCAAATTCATCGTTGTCAAATCCTAGCTCATCAAATATATTCAATCCAGTCGTATCGATGCCATCAGAGTCATTATTCCTAGAAATCATCTCTGCATGACCGCTAGATTCAATTTCCTCGGAAGCTTCAAAGAAATTATCAACATCCGTATTGATGACTTCGTTATTGATAAGGCTAGGAGATGATTCCATCAAGACCTCGTCAAGACTTCCATCGATCGCAAAAGGATCGTCAAGTAAATTCATTCCCTCTTCCGAAAAAGTTAAGGCAAATGGCTCGCTAGGAATATTGTCATCACCACCAGCATTCTCACTCTCTGCCCTTGCGATCGCGGCAAAATATTCTTCACTAGAGAGAAGCTGAGACTCGTCTGTGTCAGCCTCTATATTGTCTATAAACTGTTCTTCGCTTTCTGCTTGAGAGGGTAATTCAGAAAAGTTGTTCTCATCAATATCGTTAAACTGATTGTCAATTGAAAGCGCATCATCTACTTGAGAATTGCTGATTTGCTCAACACTAATCTCATCAACAATATCCATCCCTAAATCAAGATCAAATTGATTGTCTAGAGAATCGTCATCTGCAAAATCTTCTGCAAATAGACTATCTAGACTTGATTGTTCTCTTTCGGGAATAATTTCCGAATCGATTTCCGAAATAACATCAGCAGCTTCTCCCCATGCATCTTCAAGATCATCTGGGAATAGAGAACTACTATTTGCTTCCGTCGTTAAGTCTTGACCAGAGACCTCACCAAATAGTTGTTCAATGCTAGATTCGCCACTGCTTAAGTTTGGAGCAGTTACATCATTGTTGTCAGAATTATTGTCAAGGAGATCGGCAAATTCATCATGACTATCAGAAGTCTCAGTA
Organism: Pseudanabaena sp. UWO311; assembly: GCF_006937785.1. Lineage (GTDB taxonomy): Bacteria > Cyanobacteriota > Cyanobacteriia > Pseudanabaenales > Pseudanabaenaceae > Pseudanabaena. Next base: position 34,587 of record NZ_SJEE01000018.1, on the reverse strand, counting down.
GCACCATGGTTTGCGATATTCGTTTCATTAGATTCGATATCCTCCCATGCAGCATCAAAATCAATGTCGTCATTTTCAAATAGAATAGCCAGAGACTTCAATTCTGAAGCACCGACCTTTGGCCCATCAATATGCTGATTTTCAGTGATTTCATATTCGCTATCCATCCAATCCATTTGATCGCCTTGATTGTTACGAGTATCTGGCAAATCAAATACTTCTTCATTGACCTGATCAGCAAATAGATCGTTATCTACATCTGGATTTAAATCTAAATCTCTATCGGTGGATATGTCGGATGTATCAGAAACATCAAAATCATCGATATTTAAATCTTCGCCGATATTTCCAGACGCAGTGGTAAAAATTGTACTAACTTCATCATCCTCTGGTTCCGAAAATCGATATGGCAAGAGATTTTGGAGTTGTAAAGACACAGCGATTTCTAGTTCCCGATTAGCAAGTACTAGATCTTGAGCTTCTTTTAGCTCTCGAATCAAAATAGGAGCGAGGGTACGGTATGAATTGCTAGGCTGGGCGATCGCATTTTTAATTTGAATGACTAAATTAGTCCAATTCCGTAAATCAAAGTTATTACCGACTTCTTGGAAGTAATTACAAACTGCTTGTAACTGCGATCGGCTCTCTGCATTATCTTCTGCCCGAAATAATTGCAGCATATCTCGCATTTTGGTCGTAATTTCTTGCTGAAATATTGACTGTTGAGAAAGTGCTAACTCTTGTGGCTGAGGAATGCTTTCTTCTTGTTGTCTAAATGTATCAGTAGATATTTCCCCATCAGTATCTGAGACTAGCTGATTTAGGTAGGACTCTAGCTCAGCAAAAACAGGCTTGACTCGGTTATTAGTTTCAAGTGTTAACTCATCAGATATTTTATAACCACCTTGTAACTCATCCAAAAGTTCTGACAGTGGGTCGAATCCTGCTAACAACAAGCTTTTTAATCGCTCATCGACTGTTATTTGTGAATTTTCTTTGAGGATTTTAAAAAAATCTTCTAATCTATGGGCAACATGCTGAATGCTGCCTACTCCTAACATCGCAGCGCCACCTTTAATTGAATGAGCTGCTCGAAAAAGCTCATTAACTGATTCGGAATCATTGAGTACATCTTCCAAGTTTAATACGCCTTGCTCAATCGTCTGAAGATGTTCGCGGGCTTCTTCAATGAAGTAACCCATGATTCGCTGCTGTTGTTGTTCCGAGTTCATGACAGAATCCTCTCAAAGATTTAGGGTGTGAGTAGTATAGCTAGAGGTAATAATCCTAACGAACTCCCGTTGTTTTATCACCCGCGTCAACACGGAATCGTTCCACAGAATCTTGGAGGCTGCGAGCCACACCCACCAGATTTTGGAGTGATGCTGACACCCTTTGAGACTCTTGCGAAGTTTCTTGGGCTGACAATTCAACTGACTGCATAACCTGTGATACCGTCCTTGAGGTCTCGGTTTGCTTGACTGTATCTTCTGTAATCGATAGTACCAAAGTTTCAATGCGATGGGAAACTTGGATAATGTCTGTGAGCGATTGACGAGCCTGTTCAGCGCGTCTTGTACCATCAATAACCTGTTGTGTACCGATTTCCATCGCTTGTTGTACACCACTAGTTTCACTCTGAATCTGTAATACGATTTGCTCAATTTCCTTAGATGACTTGGCGGCGCGATCTGCCAACTGGCGAACCTCATCGGCAACGATCGCAAAACCTCTTCCCGCATCGCCCGCTCTCGCCGCTTCGATACTAGCGTTTAAAGCAAGTAAGTTAGTACGTGAAGCGATCGCTGAAATCAAACCAACAATCTTAGAAATTTCTTGTGAAGACTCTCCAAGGCGTTTAACCTTGCGCGTAGTTTCGGCAACCGTTTCGCGAATGTCCAGAATACCTGCCACGGTACGTTCTACAGCATCGCCGCCCTTGATCGCGGTTTCGGATGCGAGTTTAGCAACCTGATCAGCTTCACGCGCACTTTCAGCTACCCGTTGAATCGATTCAGTCATCATTTGCACTGAATTTAAGGTAACGCTTAACTCTTCGGCTTGACGTAACGCATCTGATGACAAACTACGAGCAAATGCTTCATTCTCACGAGAGCTTTCGTTTACCTGACGCGCTGCTATTTTTACTTGGTTAACAATTTCGCGCAGGTTTTGAATCGTGAGGTTAAATGAGTCAGCCACCGCACCTAGTACGTCGGCAGTCACCTCTGCTTGTACAGTCAAGTCGCCTCGTGCCGCGCCTTCTACGTCATCAAGTAGTCTGATTACCTGACGTTGTAAATCCTCTTTAGCTTGTTCTTGCTCGGCGGCTTTGCGTTGGGCTTCGGTAGTATTAGACACAATCGACTGAATCATTTGGTTAAAGCTTGCCGCGAGTCTACCAAACTCATCTTCACTATAAACGGTTGCACGAGGACTCATATCGCCACGAATTACTGCCTCAAACTGCGATTGTAAATTTGCAGTCGATTGATCGATCAGCCGAGATGAGCGTTTGCCCAATCCCCAAGCGATCGCGCCACTTGCTAAAGCTGCGGCTCCCCCCATCATCCAGCCAGTATTTCGGACTTGTTCCCTTGTTGTCTTATCTGAGATTGAGCCAGTGGCAAAGTTAGTAACCACACCTGCGGCAACCATGGCGACAACCCCTGCCGCGATCGCGGTGATCACATTTTTGGTCTTGAGCGGCATATTATCAAAAGGAGAAAATAAGCCGCCCTGCTCAGAGGCTTCAGCGACAACATCCGCACCTGCTCTCTTTGTGCCGACTGGTGTATTAATTGATCCTAATCCAAATAACTCTGCCTCATTTTCCGATTGCTTAAATCGTGCCGTGGGCATGTCTTGATTGGCTAATGATGTAGTGTTTGAGCGTCCCGAAGTTGTAAAGTCTTGACTGCCAAAATCTGACATAGAGCGGTCTGAGACCATCTGTGTTGCTTCTGAATCTCCAAATGAATTAGAAAAAGATGATTCACTAATGTCATCAAAATCATCAAACTCATCCATAAAGACAACATCAGTATCTGAATTCATGTTGCCTGAAGCACTGCTAGGTTTGTAACCAGAGTTAAAACTTGAATCTCCTGCTAGTTGAGTCTCTGCCCCATAGCTGTATTGATTAGAGCCATTCATCGAAGTATCAGAACTAAAATCTTCAAAATCAAAATCGTCAATACGACTTGAGCCAGTACTTTGACCACCACTATCATCAGTAGACCAAGATCCCTGCGTATTAAAATTCGATTGATTATAACTATTATCTTCGTAGGCGTATTGCTTATTACTAAACTCATCTACTGCGCTGCCCATGCTGTAGCTATCATCATTGATATCTAGTCTTTCTTTAGCTGCCGCAATACCACTATGGGCATATTCTAAAATAGAGTTGTCGTCCGTCAAATGTAAAACAGTTTCATATTCACCAATTGAATCTTGATAGCGCTCTAGGGCGAGATTTATATGGGCATGAAGAAGACGATACATAGGATCGCTAGGACAGGCTTTAACCAACTCTTGAGTCAATTTGCCAGCTTGACTGTAGTCTCCTTGCATATAGGCTAAGGAAGCCTTTTCGTATTCTTTTTGGTATTGTGTACTTGATGCCATGTGCTTTCTCCTAAAATCCCTAAAATCTCTGCCATTTGCGCGAATTCATATTGAAATTACTATGTCTAGGATGCCCACCTTGCTGATCGTAAAATATTGACTTGATCTAGCAGCTTTAGGGGATCGCTATCTTCCATTATCCACTCACCTTTAATAAATGGAGCCATACTGTCAGAGCTGTTTCTTGAGACGTTTAGTTGTGAAGAATCAAGCCAAGCCATTACGCCAATTTGTTCTACCGCTAAACCTAACATCATGCCCTGATCCTCGATCGCAATGATCGAAATTTCTGCGCGATCTGTATTGACAGGAGGAGTCTCTCCCAAAAACTGACCGAGATCGCCTACCCAAACTACTCTACCCCGAATATTCACTGTACCAAGCAGTAGGGGGGAGACATTGGGCATTGGATTGATCCGATCTGGAGCGAATTCCAAAACTTGACTGACTCCAATTGCTGGTAAAGCAAACTCAATCCCAGAAGCCACAAAAAATCTTAAGTGCAGCTCACCTTCTGGAGCTTCGATCCCTTGATCAAAGTCCGTTGCCTGATCTTGTCCGATGCCAGGGAAGAATTCTTGGTTTCCTACCATAATTTGAGGATCTCTACCTTGCAAAATAGCAAATTTTTAATGTCTTCAAGTCTTCAAAAGCAAACATCGAGAATATTGAGAAAGTATTAAAGTACTGATGTTAACCAACTGCCATTAAATAATCAAGAATTGTCTACACTTTTAGCATTCTTCGTGAAATTCTTAAGCTTTTCTCAGTAACTGCTTAACTGTACCTACTAGTTCTTGAGGCTGAAATGGCTTAGCGATATAGGCATCAGCACCTTGCTTCATTCCCCAATAGCGATCAAATTCTTCACCCTTGGATGAACACATTACGACAGGAACGCGCTCAGTTTTGGGATCGGTTTTAATGCGACGACATAACTCATAGCCATTCATGCGGGGCATGACAATGTCCATAACTACAATGTCTGGGCAATTGCCTTGCATCTGCTCTAGTGCTTCCACACCGTCACCTGCTGTCTTAACGGTTAAGCCACTACCCTTGAGTAAGTCCTCAATCATTTCTCTTTGTGTCACGCTGTCTTCAACCACCAGAACTGTACTCATACATGAATGCCCCGATAGGATTCTTCCACTAGCAAATCACCAGACAAATATATTAAGGTTAATATGGTTGGCATTCTGCTTTGCCCATCTTAAATTTTAAGTTAGCGCCTAATTATTTATTAAACTGTTCATATTTTAGTCTTCTCCGATAAAGAGATTAATTGTAGAGCTGAAAGTCAAGACACAAAATAGCATGTATAGGGCTTTGCTCTAGCATTAAAACCAAAATATTTTTTAAATCACCTAAATAATACCAATTCTAGAAAATGTGATGACAATTTTGAGAATTAAAAATTAAACTCAGCAAGGTTTTTGGATTCCCAAAATGGCAACTTAATTTTGAGTATGTTAGTTGTAACGTGAGCTCCACATAATTTAATGCTCTCTCTATGAGCCATAAAGCAAAAGCCAAGCTGTCTCTAAATGCTGCGCATTATCTAAGTAACTCGATCAAGAGTGCGGTATTGGACTGCTTCTGCAACATGAACTACTTGAATATTTTCGACATTGGCTAGATCGGCGATTGTACGGGATACCTTGAGAATGCGATCGGTGGCACGAGCCGATAAACCTAAACGTTTAATAGCAGATTCTAATAGGTCACGGGAAGGGTTATCTAGCTCACACCATTGGCGTAAATGTCTGGATTGCATCTGAGCATTGCAATTTACTCTTGTTTCCTGTTGAAATCGATTTTGTTGAATTTTGCGCGATGCTTGTACTCTTTCTTTAACAGCACTAGAGTTTTCTCCCTCAGGCGATCGCGTCATCTCTTCTGGCTTCAATCTTGCAACAGTTACCTGTAAGTCGATCCGATCCATTAATGGTCCTGATAATTTTGCCCAATATTGTTCACGCTGACGAGGTGTACAGGTACAAGGCTGAACAGAATCGCCATAGTAGCCACATTGACAAGGGTTTGTACTTGCGACAAGTGTAAATTGGGCTGGAAAAGTTACGGATTGTCGAGTACGGGAAATACTTACAAATCCATCTTCTAAAGGTTGCCGTAAAAATTCTAGTACGTCCCGCTTAAACTCAGTCAGCTCGTCCAGAAAAAGGATGCCGTTTGTGGCTAGCGTTATCTCCCCAGGGCGAGGAAAACTGCCACCACCAACTAATGAGGGGCCAGAAGCAGAATGATGTGGACTACGAAATGGGCGATCGCTTACGAGTCCCTTACCTTTTAATAAACCAGCTACGGAGTGGATTCTGGTTACTTCTAGAGCTTCATCAAAATTCATATTCGGCAAAATGCTGGGTAAGCGCCTTGCCAGTAGAGTTTTTCCAGAGCCTGGGGGACCTACAAAAATCAAATTATGTCCACCTGCTGCTGCAATTTCTAGAGCACGACGAGCATGTTGTTGACCTTTAACATCCTTAAGATCTAATTTAAATTCACTTTCATGCCATTTCAGGTCAGGATTGGCAATTACTGGCGGATATTTGTCTGGATTTGCTAAGAAATCTCCAACCTCGGCAATACTTTGCAATCCGTATACAGCAAGCCCTTTAACTAAAGCGGCTTCTTGCGCATTCTCCTTCGGCACAATAATCCCAATCATTCCTAAGCGTTGAGCGGCGGCAGCGATCGGTAATACGCCAGAAACGGGGCGAAGTGAGCCGTCAAGAGAAACTTCACCTAAGAACAAGTGATCTCCTAATAATTGTGGATCGACCTGTTCGGAAGCAGCTAAAATGCCAATGCTAATTGGTAGATCAAAAATGGGACCCTCTTTACGTAGATCGGCTGGTGTAAGGTTAATCACAATCTTGCGCATGGGAAAAGCAAAACCCGCATTTTTGATTGCTGCCTTAACCCGCTCTCGACTTTCTTGAACTGCGGTATCTGGTAATCCCACCAAGGTAATTCCAGGCAATCCTCCTGATACATCTACTTCTACACCCACTTGGATGGCATCGATACCTAAGATTGCTGCGCTCCAGACCCTTGCTAGCACTTTTTACCTATTACAGACTTGCTAATTCTCAATTAATTAAGATTATCACATGTAAATTTACTACAGATTACATATTATTTGGAGCTTGGCTTAGCATCTAACAGTTCTCACTATTCAAAGATTAGTTTCCTGATTAGAGATATTAAGTAGGGTATAAAAAATCCAGCAATTCTCATTTTCAAAATTTATTTTAATTAAAGTTCACTGTTATCAGAATTTAATCAAAACAAACTTGATAATTCTCTTCGCCAGCGGCGCTACGAATTACCAAGTTTGTTTAATAATGGGAGTTTCTCATAAAAACCAAAGAGCCTTGCGATGCTTAGCGTCGTAAGGCTCTTTGGTTTTTATGTTCTGAATTGTTTGGTTGTAGACATATCACAATCTCAAAAAATCATGGGTGACCGCAACTAAAGAGTCTAATTAGCCATCAGAATCTAGAATGTTTAATAAGAATATTCAATACTTCTTTTAAAGATTCTCGTAGACTTGAATTACTTATTACTGAGAGTTGAATTTCTAACATTATTTACTAGTTTAAAACACAGACTACTTGTTATCTTCAAGAATCAGTTTAATATTTTAATATTCTGAGAAACTGAGCGATCGCATATCAATTTCTTGTAGTTCTAGGCTTTCTTCATTAGTTATGGGAAGTGGTTTATGAAAGGATTCATTTAATAGGGAGTTGAAATCATTGTTAGACTGCCAAGATGATTCAAAAGGATGTACTGCTAGGCTACACGCTTCCCATGCAGGACTGACTGGAACGTCTAATTTTCCACAAAAGCCGCCCCTTCTTCCTTCAGGATTATAGTGCTGACACAATCGACAAGCTGGAACTGAGTTGCCTGAAGTGTTCATATATCTTAAATTTGGCTTTGCCAAAAATTTATTAAATGCAATTTATTAATTGATTTAATTATGCAGGGTAGTAATAGAGGCTCAAGTAAGTCCAAATCCTGTCTTAGGATGCTTTTCAGCGATCCCGAATAAAATATAAACTTAATAATGTCTTAACTGATTCCTGTAATGCTTTCATAACAATCTTCTTGAGGGATTTCTAGATTTAAGGTAAAGGTTTTAATAATTAAGAAAACATTAAGATGGCTTCTATTTGTGTCTCTACTAAGTGTTTCTACTTAAAAGTTTAGGCTTTGATAAACCAACCCAATAAATTTTTTGAAAGTACTGAAAAGTAATACTTTCAAAAAATTTATTGGGTTACTTAACCAGAAAGCACTATAAAATCCTATCTGTGTTTAGTTTGATAGCTTCTCAAAAGTAAAACGGTGCTTTGTCCTGCTTTTTTACTTTTGATGTTTCTTGATTTTCAAAATTTCCTATCTATAGCAATTTCCAAAAGTATATTCATACTTTTGGAAATTGCTATAGATAGATAGTAAAAAAATTTAAGATTCAAAAACAAAAAAAGGTGTGTTGCACCTTTTTTTGTTTTTGAATCTTAGTACTATAAAAATACTTACTTCAAAGCAATTTTTTTTGATATTGCTTTCTGAATTTGAGCTGTTACTGAATCTTTTGGTTTGCAAAGATGATCGGGTAAAGCAGAGCCTGAAGGGTCAAGTTTGTCTGCTAGGTGTGGATATTTAATTCTGCCATGATTGCGCTCTTGCCAGACCTTGATAAATACAGGTGCAATCCGATCTAAGTCTTCCCAAGACAAAGAGCAATCTTTGAGTTGACCGTCATCCCATCGAGCTTGAAAAATTCTCATAAGCAGATTTTTGGCAGCTTCGAGAGTTGTTTCTGTGCCAAGCGATCGCAAAGCGGCTTCACAGGCATCAGCCAACATGACAATTCCTGTCTCACGAGATTGAGGGATTGGCCCAGCATATTGAAAATCAGCTTCAACTAGATGATTTGAGCGCTTTTGAGCTTGGCAATAAAAATAGCTAATCGTGATTGTGCCTTGATGCTCTGGAATAAATGCTTGTAACATTTCAGGAAGATGGTATTTTTGCGCTAATTTGATGCCCCCTGAAACATGCTCTTTAACAATTCGGGCACTTTCCCAAGGATCGTTAAGTAGATCATGGGGGTTAGGCTGCCCCATTTGATTTTCGATAAAATATTCAGGCCTGAGAGTTTTGCCAATATCGTGATAGAGCGTACCTGTTCTTACTAAGGCTGTATCTGCTCCCAGCTCGCGGGCGGCAGCTTCGGCGAGGTTTGCCACAAATAAAGTATGCTGAAATGTCCCAGGGGTTTCTGTGACTAAACGGCGCAGTAAAGGGCGATCAAGGTTAGCAAGCTCTGCTAGACGAAATGGGGTTAATGCATAAGAAATATGCTCTAAATAAGGAATTGCTCCAAGAGCAACGATCGCGGAAATCAGTCCTCCTGATGCATACTGAAGCGCAGTAATCGCGATCAAGACTGGTGGAGTCGCACCTGCAATAAGTGCGATCGCAATATATACAGCCGCTTGTAAAAAGCCGACTAGTAAACCTGTTGCAGCTAAATGCGATCGCGTAAGAGGGCGGTTAGTAATTGCCGCAGCAACAATTGCCCCAATTACTATAGGCGTGAGTAATAGCAAATCACTACTAATTGCAAGCGCTAGTAAGCTTGAGGTGAGGAAGGTAATTAAGAGAGCAAGTCGAGAGCTGTAAAAGCTGCCGATGATTAGGCTGACACTTGCTAGTGGGAGAAATACAAGCATATTAGGAGCCATGAGCACAGTTGCTAAGGCACTGCCAGTGCAGATAATTCCAAGCGCTAATAGATCTTTAATATGTAATTTTACTTTGAGTAAATATTGCCATCGCTGATTGGCATAGCCAAATATGCCAAAGCAGATTGCTGTAGTTGCGACCATCAAGATCAATCCATTGAGATTGACTTGTCTTTGCGTCATTTTTAGCTCGTCCAAAATAACGAATTGTCGCTCAGTAATTTTTTCCCCACCCTTAACAATTAAATCACCAGCCTTAAGTGAAATTCTCTGAGCCTGAACTGATTCAGATGCTTTGAGCACTCTTTCGGTTGTACCCACATAGTCCAGCGTCATATTGGGCTTGACTGTAGCACTGAGCAAAGAAATCGACATAGCTCGATGCTCTTCATTTGTCGGTAAGTTGCTCAGGTTTGTTAGCCGTTTTTGCAACATATCATCTGGTAATCCAGCCACAATTCCTGTGGACTGGACATCGATTAATGCTTGCCTTGTCAGTTTTTTACAAATTTCCCATTCTTCATTGGTCATCTCCAAGAGACGATCTCGAAACATCTCTGGTCCTTTTGCGGCTTTCTGCTGAGTTATTGCATAGGCTTTGCGAATATCAGTCACTGTATTGATGAGCTTTTGATAGTCTTGGGGAAGAGCATTTATTTTGTATAGAGTTAGCTCAGCCAGTGCTATGGATGGAGCTTCTTTATCTCTATTGATAAAACTAGCTATAGCAGCCTGATTATTGACATTAGCAGCAAGTTTATTAGCCCTGTCTTGTAACTGTGACCAATCCAAATTAGAGATCCGTCTAAGATAGCGTTGCACGTCATCACTGAGGATTTTGCGATCGACGTAAGGTAAGTTACCAGATGATATGCGTAGGTTATCGCCCACTTGCAGGAGTTCGTCTAGGTGCTTTATGGCATTAGTATCCATCTCAGGATTGCTACGATAGATCGGGGTTACTTGTTGTTTAGCTAGTTCTTTTGCCTGTTTAGTTGCCTCAATATCAGTCGCAGTTATCGTTCTTGGCGATCGTAAATCTTGATCGACAAAAGTACCGATTCCTAAGCGTGGCTCAGAGTAAAAACGAACGCTGAGGGTTGAAATTAAGCAGATAAATGTAATTCCTACAACTGCTCTACCAGACCACTTGCGAGATATGCGATTGGTCGTCTCAGGGAGCAATGATGAATGGTTGGGAGCAATTCCCATAGTTTAATTACTCTAGTTAAAATGTTGCGTAAGAACAAATGCAGTTTAAGGTTGCGATTCAAGCGAGCTCATATAGATTCTAGATGTACCAGATCTTCAAGGTTAATATCAATCAAAAAACTTAAAATCTGCCTTTTGTTTTTTGACCACCTATGGCACAAAACTAAAAAAATAATATAAATCACCAACTTTTTTCAAACGAGGTTGTGCACATTTGAAAAAAACAAAATTAAACCTAGTAAGTTTTTGAGTTTTTATTTTTGCTTTAAGCACAATAAAATTTGTTGTTAAAAGATCGGGAATTACAGCGTGAAGTGGCGTAATTTCTGGTCTTTAGAGAATTTTAATAGAAAGAGTAAGACATAAGCCGGGTTCTGTTTCAGGAGTTTTATCAACTGCCTTAGCGGTTATCTATCTGGGATATTTGTTACCAAATACCTCATGCGGCACACACTTAATTGCGATCGCCTAGTTTTCACTAGACCACCACATCAAGCAACGGATACAAGATCAACTGAAGATCTCAACACTTGCATCCTCTCGCCTTGCTTCCAACTGGGGTTTACCGAGCCAGAGCCTCACGACTCTGCTGGTGCGCTCTTAACGCACCTTTGCACCCTTACCCTTTGTAGACATAGCGCTTCGCGCCATGTCTACAAAGGGCGGTATTTTTCTGTGGCACTATCCTCACGATCGCTCGCACTGGGCGTTATCCAGCAGCCTGATCTTCGTGGAAGCCCGGACTTTCCTCAAAATTTGTGCTCGAAATATCCTTTCGTTTATTTTGAGACAAATTTCGCAACCACACGCTTACTCTCCCTTATTACCATTATGTACTAAGTGGCCAGGCTCAATTAAATATAAAACCAAAAAACGTTGCGGCAGGCTTTGCCCGCCGCAACGTTTTTTGGTTTTATTAAATTACCTCGGTAAAATTCAGGCAAAAGCTGCTATAAGTATGCAGAAATAATGTTTATCAAAATCGGATTGTTTTGCTAAACTATCTGGTTATCCGAGGTCAAACTAAAATGCCTCAAGTCTTACTCAAAATTAATTACATTCTCTGCTTACAGGTGTGAGTGACTAACTAAATGATGAAACACTTCTCCAAAGGGATGTACACGCTAATTTTGTCCTTGATGTTGGTAATTGTCGCAGGAGTCTCTCAGGCTGCTGCCGCCAATTTATTGAGGGTTTTGGTTAGAGAGGAAAATGGCTCCAAAATGTCTGTAGCTGTAACTCAACCATCGACCCTACAAGCATCAGGACAGTCAAGCCGCCGTCTCGATCCCGGTAAATGGTATACATTGCCTCTTACTTCTGCATATCGGATTACCCCTAGCAATAATGGATTGGTGCAAGTCGGTAGCAATCTTTATCCAGGCGAGATCGAATTGCGTGCTTGGAATAACAAGGCGATCGCGGTTAACGTGTTGTCCCTTGAAGAATATCTTCGTAGCGTTGTACCTAGCGAAATGCCTGCTAGTTGGCACATGGATGCATTAATGGCGCAAGCGGTGGCGGCTCGTAGTTATGCTGTCAATACTCAGCGTCAACGAAAATGGGGCGAAGCACCCTATGATCTAGTGAGTGATACTCGCGATCAAGTATACAAAGGCTTCTATCGCTTTGATCCACAGACAGGTCAAGCGATCGCCCTAATTCATAGTCGTAGCGATCAGGCTGTAGCCTCAACCGCAGGATATATGCTCAGACCTGGTTTTAAAGGCTATTATCGCGCTCGCTTACCCCGCAACTGGATTAGCTGGGGTGGTGGATATATGCCAGTCTCTGACGGACAACACCTCGATCAAGAAATGACTCAACAAATGGCTGAAAATGGCTGGAATTGGGTTCAGATTTTATCTTGGTGGTATCGAGATCAACCTATCAAAAACTAAAAAAAGAGGCGACACATTGTGTCGCCTCTTTTTTTGGTTTTGTGTGAATATAGGCTTAACTCTCTATTCACACAAAAGCCATGGCTATTCAAAAATTATCTGAAGTCGAAATCTCATCAGCGATCGCACAGTTAGCTGGTTGGGCGGTTGTTGATCATAAGTTGCAAAAAAACTTCAAGTTTCGTGATTTTGTCGAAGCCTTTGGCTTTATCAGTAAAGTAGCGATCGTTGCTGACAAGATGGGACATCATCCAGAGCTTTTTAATGTCTATAACAAAGTCAAGATCGATCTCACCACCCATGATGCTGCTGGCATCAGTGCCCTCGACTTTGAGCTAGCTCAAAAAATTGACAAATTGCTGTAATGCTTTGGTATGTAATCCAAAGGCATAAAACCCAAAAGATGAAATGCAGCGCAAAGAACTGCATTTCATCTTTTTGTTATGCATGGCGTTTTTGATGCCATTGCCATGCATGTTGCAAAATTAAATTTAAATCAGCATATTTAGGCTGCCAATTCAATATTGACCTTGCTTTCTCACTGCTGCCGACCAAAGCGGGTGGATCTCCTGCGCGGCGATCGCCCATCACTACATTAATCGGCTTACCCGTAATTTGCTTGGCAGCATCAATTACCTCTTTGACCGAAAAGCCGTTACCATTACCAAGATTAAAAATTTCACTCTTGTTACCCTTGAGTAAATATTCCAAGCCCAATACATGCGCTTCAGCTAGATCGGTTACATGGATATAGTCACGGATACAAGTTCCGTCTGCGGTTGGATAATCAGACCCATAAACTGTAATTGCTTCGCGGATACCCATAGCCGTCTGCAAAACTAACGGTATCAAATGTGTCTCAGGATTATGATCCTCACCGATCGCCCCAGCAGGATCAGCTCCTGCGGCATTAAAGTATCGAAAAATTACTGACTTCAGACTATAAGCAATATCAAAATCTTGTAAAATCCGCTCTACCATTAGCTTAGTAGCCCCATAAGGGTTGATCGGTGCTTGCGGATGTTCTTCGGTAATGGGTATTTGCTGCGGTACGCCATAACTGGCACAGGTTGAAGAAAAAACAAAGGATTTAATGTTGGCGGCGACCATTGCCTCTAGCAATGTTAAAGTCCCAACCACATTGTTTCGATAGTATTTGTCAGGCTGTGTCACCGACTCACCCACATAAGCATAGGCGGCAAAATGCATGACTGCACTAATTTGGCGATCGCTAAATAAGCGATCGAGCAATTCTCGATCATTCGTGTCCCCAATAATCAATTCTGCATCTAGGGTTTCGGCGATATCTTGGTGACCATAGACGAGATTGTCTAAAATTACTACCTTATAACCAACTTGCTGCAACGCTTTGACAGCATGAGAACCGATATAGCCTGCACCACCCGTAACCAAAATTGTTTGTTTACTCATAACTTTGCCGATTATTGCTAATTGAATGCGAGTTTATACCAATTTCCGAAAGTGTAGCGACACTTTCGAAAATTAAAAAATAAACCCAGTCTGGGTTTTATAGCTGTCGCCAAGTGTACTAGGACATAAAACCCAAGAATTGGTTGACGGCGCGCCGCGCCGCAAACCAATTCTTGGGTTTTATGTGTCTTAAGACAAGTGAAATTAGCTATAAAAGCTCAAAATGGTTACGCTATTTTGAGCTTTTGTATTAAAGGCGTGATTTGAGAATGTCAAAAATTTCAGGTGGAATTTGGGTGCGGAGCGATCGCCCTAAGCGATTTTTCTTTTGGGCTAGTTGTAAACATTCCAACTTTTTACACAGATATGCTGATCTCCCCATACCATGATCAAGTTGAATTTGATTTTGATCATGTTTGGATTTAGCCTCGATGAGATTCTCATCTGTTGAAGCGATCGGCACGCGCACTACCCTCCAAAAAGTATCGCGGCTGGCGATACATTGGCAACTAACACAACGACGGAGTAGCTTTAAAGCCAAGCTAATTCACTCCTAAGCTAGTCAACGTTGTAAGGTTTCGCCCCATAGGGGCGGAACCTTACAACAAATCTGTGAATTTTTAATCTTCATTGTTGTCATAATCATTTTCTTCATCATCTAGATTCGATTGTTCAAGGATGGGCGCTGACCTTGCAATACTTTCTTGAGCTTTGCGATCTTCATCTTCATAGTCGTACTTTGATAAGTTCTTAATGTCAATTTTCCAGCCAGTTAAACGTGCCGCCAAACGTACATTTTGTCCTTCCTTTCCGATCGCAAGACTTAGTTGATCCTCTGGGACAATCACATGAGCAATCCTTTCATTGGCATTAATTAAGCGGACTTCATGGATTCGCGCAGGGCTTAATGAGTTGGCAATATAAGTCGAAGGATCGGGCGACCATCTGATCACATCAATTTTTTCGCCGCGTAGCTCAGCAACTACTGCTTGAATCCTTGCCCCCCTTGCTCCAATGCAAGCTCCCACAGGATCAACATCGCGCTCAAGCGTATCTACGGCAATTTTAGTGCGGGGACCAACAGCTGAAGATGGAGGATTAGCTTCCCTCGCCACTGCTACTATACGGACGATTTCCTCTTCAATTTCGGGGACTTCGTTAGCAAACAGATACACGACCAATCCTGCATCAGCCCGTGAGACCAATAACTGAGGACCACGCCGCGAACCTTCAAAAACCTTTTTAAGATAAACCTTAAGGGTCATATTGGGGCGATAAGGTCTTTCGCCCGCAAGTTGTTCTCGTTTTGGGAGTTCTGCCTCGACTTCAGGTTGTCCAAATCCACTACTGACCGAGACAATTACGGAAGTAGTTTCAAAACGCAGTACTCGACCTTGTAAAACCGTTCCTTCAATGTCTTGAAACTCTTCTTGAATGATCTTGCGTTGTTGATCTCTCAGCTTTTGAGCTAATACTTGTTTAGTCTGAATTGCTGCCATGCGTCCAAAGTCACCCTGCTCTGGGGTCACATCGACAACTACAGTTCCACCAGCTTGGGCTTCAGGAGCGACTTCACGCACTTCAAACAAACCAATCTCATGATCGGCATCACCAACCTCATCGACAATAGTCTTCGTCGCTAGAACCCGAAACCCTTCACCTTCGAGATCTAGTTCTACATCAAAGTTATTAAAATGTTCTTCTTCAAAGTTGATTCCATCGGAGCGATAGGTTTTGCGGAAGCGCTCATATCCCTTGAGCAAAGCTTCACGCAAGGCATTTTGGACAGCATGTTTGGGGAGATTACGCTCTTTACTAATCACCTCCACCATTTGTCCTAATCCAGGTAAATTCAATAATGACATAAGTATTTCTCGCTTCTATAAAAATCAATAATTGCAATTCTCAATAACGGTTGTCATTTTGTCGTAGGCAAGAAATGACAACTCCAAACCCTTTCTGTGATTGGCTTTCATTTAGCAAATGAGTACACACTCATTTGCTAAACGCTATAGGTTCTATTTATTCCATTTTGGCTAATTCAACACGCTCAACAAGTTCACGGGGAATATTGACAATCCGCCCCTTGATACTAATCGTCACATGTGTCTCGTTTCGAGACATGAGATGTCCACTCCAACTTTGTTTACCTTCATGGAGGACTGTTGTACCAACGGTGACCATGAAACCTCGAAAAGCCACAAATTCGCGATCGCCCTGTAATTGACGTTCGGCTCCTGGGCTAGAAATTTCCAGCACATAGGCATGGGGAATCAAATCGGCCGCATCAAGAGTTGGCTCTAGCGATCGACTCATCCGCTCACAGTCATCTAACCCCGTATTTTGATCAGGATTGCGAATATCGACCCGCAATACCACAGGATTTTTATTGGTATGCAATACAACATCGACAACCTCCAACCCAAGGGGCGAGGCAACTTCTTCAGCAATTTGAAAAATTTGCGGAATTAGAGGATGACTCATAGAATTTAAGATTTGAGCTTAGAGTGTGAACGTTTCTTTTGCTATTGACGTAAGAGTTTAAGCGCCAAGCTGTAAAAAGCTATTTTAAAAACAAAAAAGTGGGACGATCGCCCACTCTTTGAGTGCTTTTATCTTTAAACCGATCGCAGCAAAAAGGATCACAGTTGCGACCCTCTTGCTGCTATATATCTGATGGCTACCTGCAAAATATGCAACAAGTAGTATACAGATACATTTCTTCGGAGCTTGTGTACTACAGGAAAAACATCGTTATCTTAACGTGTTTACTCTTGATTACTTACCTGCTTGTACTGGAGTTATACTATCACGCCGATTACAGATCTAGGAGAAAAAATAGTGAAAACACACGTTTCTCTTAGGTTACTAACTCAGGGCGCTCTTCTGGCAAAATAGCCCCCTGAACTGGACAGACCTGTAAACAAACACCACAGTCAATACAAATTGAGGCATCAATCTTAAACCAAATCGTTCCCTTAATGTTTGCGCCCTCACCCTGTTCGATACAGGCAACGGGACAAGCAGGTACGCATTCGGCTATGCCTTCACATATATTTGAGGCGATCGTATAAGACATGTGCGGTGACATCCAAATTGGAGCAATGATTACGGCTATTCTTAAATTATGAGAGCAATTTAGAAAATTTAGTTAAAGTCGAAGCTAGGGTTATGCTATCGTCGGCTTCTATAGCAAATTATGATCAAATATTTTTGATAAAAGCCACGCTTCGCGTGGCTTTTATCAAAAATATGGGTTTGATTTTATCGCAAATTTCCATAAGTTTGTGGAAGATTACTGCCGAAGGTTATGCTCTTCTAGAAACCATTTAGAATTGCTGTATGTAGAGATGTCAATAGTTAATAAATTTTTATGAAAACATTACAGCTAGGTACAAGCTGGTTTTTAGAAGAAGCAGGAGGATTAGCTCGTGTTTATTACGGTTGTGTAAACTATCTGCCCAGAGTTGGCGTTGAGGTTAATGGTCTGGTGGCTGGCTCCGATCGCATTTTCCAAAGTTCAGGTGGGAAAGTGCAGACATTTGCATCGACAAATAGCTCAACATGGCAGCGATCGCTAGGTGTGAGAAAAGCCTTTAATCATGCCATAGCGAATTCTGAATTTGATTTGGTAGCATCACACTTTGCTTTGTATACATTGCCTCTACTAGATCGCTTAGGCAAATTGCCTTTAGTGATGCATTTTCACGGGCCTTGGGCACTTGAGAGTCAAGCTGAAGGCGGAGGACGATTATCGACTTGGGGTAAATGGGCAGTCGAGAAGCTCGTTTATCGAAGGGTAAATGGATTTATTGTTTTGTCAGAATCATTTCGGCAAGTTTTACATAAAACCTATAATGTGCCGTTAGAAAAGATTTTTATCGTTGGTGGGGGAATTGATACGGCAGAATTTAATCTAGATTTGACGATCGCTCAAGCCAGAGAAAAACTAGGCTGGCAGAAGGATCGGAGGATTATCCTCTGTGTACGGCGATTAGTTCAGCGCATGGGTTTGGAGAATTTGATTGCCGCGATCGCTTTGGTGCGTAAGCAACATCCTGATGTATTACTACTTATTGCTGGCAAAGGAGCGATCGCCGAGAATCTGCGATCGCAGATTCAAGAATTACAATTGGAGGATCATGTGCAGCTATTAGGATTTGTGCCAGATCAAGACCTTGCGATCGCTTATCGTGCCTCAGAACTATCAATTGTGCCAACAATATCACTGGAAGGATTTGGACTAATCGTAATTGAATCTTTAGCAGCGGGTACGCCTGTATTAGGGACACCGATTGGCGGTATTCCTGAAATTTTGCTGCCATTTTCTCCCGATCTTGTCTTGGAAGGTAGCACAACCAATCAATTAGCTCAGGGGATTAGCGAAGCCTTGTCTGGACAGCGAAAAATTCCGAGTGCGGAAGAATGCCAAACCTATGTTAAGCAAAATTATGACTGGCAAGTAATTGCGACGCAAATGAGATCTGTGTATGAGCAAGTTATCAAATCAAATAATAGATAGTCTCGATTCGTGAAACTACCTATTATTCTTCGATCGCACCGAGGGCAAGTAGCTTAGCTTTTTGGGCAGAAGTTAAACCTGTGGCTTCAGTAATATTTAGACCTTCATATGGACGTGGTTCACGATAGGTTTTGATGCATTTACCTGTTTTAGCATCCCAGAGTTTGACTGTTTCATCACGACTACTGCTAGCAATCAGATCGCCATTAGGAGAAAATGACACTGCATAAATCGTGCCAACATGTCCAACTAAAGTGCCCATCACTTCGCCAGTTTGCCAGTTCCAAATATTGATTTGGGCATCTTCGCCAGCACTTGCCAACAACATCCCTTTGGGATCGGCGGCAATTGTCAAGACATTGCCATCGTGACCTATAAATTCAGGGATAAATTCACCACTTTTGATATTCCAACGATAGATAAATCTTTCCCCACAGCCAAAAACCATATTGGGTTGCATTGGCATAAATGTGATATTTGAAGCAAATGAGGTAAGTTGATCCAGCGTTTGGAGGCATTCTCCTGTTTGGGTATCCCAAATTTTTACTGTTTTATCACGACTGCTGCTGATCAGATAACGATCATCGGCGCTAAAGGCGATTGCCAAGATTGCCGATGTATGACCTTGGAGAATAAGTAAACATTCACCAGTGATAATATCTCTAAGTTTAATTACTCGACTGGTTTCACCAGTCGCCAACAATTTCCCATCATGGCTAAATACTAAAGTTCGGGCTAAATCAGGATGTTCGGTAATTGTGGTTAGGCAATTGCCGCTGCTAACATCCCATAGTTTGATCGTGCAGTCTTCCGCGCAACTGGCAAGTAATGTACCTATAGGACTAAAGGCAACTTGCCAAACATGCCCTGCATGACCATTCAAAGCTCGAATGCATTGACCTGATTGGATATCCCAAAGACGAATAATCGAGTCGTCACCACCACTAGCTAGCAGGCTTTGCTCTAAGTTAAAGACAACGGAGCGCACAGCATTGGTATAACCTTGCAAAATCCGAAACTGCTTTCCTGATGTGACTTCCCAAAGATTCAGGAGATGCTCATTAGAGATATTGCCTGATATATCGGTATCACTCTGATTGCTACCTTTGACTGTCCATGATCGTCCTGTATGACCTTGAAAAGTCCGCATACATAAACCTTTATCAATTTCCCAAAGTTTTACCATTTCATCGCCGCTACTACTTGCAAGGACTAAGCGATCAGGATGAAAGGCAACTGAACGCACCCAATGGTTGTGTCCAGATAAGGTTTTAAAGCATTGAGCCGTCTTCAGATCCCAAAGACGGATTGTGCGATCGCCACTTCCCGTGGCAAGTGTTGAACCATCATGGCTAAAACTCACAGCAAAAACAGTATGGGTGTGCCCTGTTAAGGTTTTTATGCAATTACTAGTTTCCACATTCCATAGGCGAATGGTTTTGTCTTCACTACCACTAGCTAGTACATTGCCGTTGTGACTAAAGGCGATCGACCAGACAATATCTTCATGACCTTCAAATATTTGTAAACATTCACTAGTATCAATGTCCCACAGTCTTACCGTGCAATCATCACTACTACTTGCTAGTAGATTCCCTTTTGAGCTAAAAGCAACAGCTTCGACAATATCTTCGTGACCATGCAAAATTTTAATAGCTTGCCCCGATCTCCATAGTCTTACCGTGCGATCGGCATGGCCGCTAGCCAAGGTTATGCCATCGGGGCTGAAGGCGACTGACATAACTGCACCAATATATCCTTGCAGAGTATTCAGGCAATCACCTGTTGAGACATCCCATAATTTGATCGATTGATCAACACTACTGCTTGCTAAAACTGTTCCTTCAGGATTGAAAGCTACAGAAACCACCCATCCTTTATGTCCTCGATAAGTCAGTATTGGCTTACCATCACTGACTTGCCAAAGATGGATATCGCCTTTAGTATCTCCGATCGCTAATAATTTGCCATTAGCACTAAAAGCTACTGACAGCACACCACCAATTACCTCCGCAAATACCGATTTAATGACAGCAGTTTGAGAAAAGTTAACCCGATGTAATTTGACCTCAGACAAGTAAGCCTGACGAATGGCTAAATAAGAAAAGTCAATTCCTGTTAAATCGATGCCAAGATTGCATAACAAATTAATTATATTGCCGCCACCATAGCCAAAAGTTGATTTAAGTTCACCTTCAGGGCGTAGTTCGCGTCTGCGTAACTCTTCAAGGCTCTGTAATAGCTCTTTAGCCACCATTTGCTTGCTGCCCAAACGTCCTAAAAGCTTGGTAGCAAGAGGTTCTAAAATCAAACGGATTTGACTTTGGCGAACATAGTCCTTGGTGGTTGCTTTGATCAACGCATAGTGGCGCAAATAGAAAAGTTGCCGATTTAGCTTTAATTGGATACTTGGTAAAATGCCGAGAGGATGCTCTTGAGTGATTTCTTGATAAATTTGTTCAATCAATAAGTTGGTGACAAACTCCATAACTACAGGTTGCTGTGTAAATCCTGCGGCTGTATGTTCTACCAACGAACGTCTCTTTAGCGATCGCAAAGACATCATTAGATGATTTTGCTCAATCGTTGGCACAATATCTGAGCGTAGTTCATTTGGCTGGACTGGCTCACGATTAATTGCTAACCAGATCATAATTTGTTTCTCATGGGCAGTAAGTCTTTGATACTGCTGCTCAATCAGATTTCCAATCCCACTAAAAATAATCGTCTTTTGCTCTAAAAACCGATTAATACTACCCGAATAAAGATCCTTAATCGAAGTTGCGGCGATCTTTAGCGCTAGGGGATTACCACGATACCAGTCCACTAACCGATGCAAATCGCCCGCTATAGCTTTAATCCCCTTAGCTTCGAGGACATGTTCTGCTGCGGATTCATCTAATCCATTCAGCAGCATGGCTCTCACTGGTAAAATATCTCCCTCTAAAGTTGCGACTTCTTCAGGCATCTCTCGGCTAGTAATCACCACGCAACTCTTATGGGCGACCTCCCCAATTCTTCTTAACAGAGCGCCATAACCTTCATAATCCTTGCGGTAAGCTCCAGCTTGTGCCTCATCTCTCAAGACTGATTCAAAATTGTCCAACACTAACAAACAACGATATCGCTGTAAGTATTCCATTAATCGTGAAATTAAGGCATTGGTATCAGTGGTGTCGGGAGTTTCTCTCTGCTGAGACAAGAAATGGATCACAGCAGCCAACATTTCGCTTGGTGTTTTGGCATTATTTAGCGATCGCCACACCACAAAATCAAATTTCTCTTGCAACTGTTGAGCTAATTTAACAGACAGAGCCGTTTTACCTAATCCACCCATGCCCAAAAGTGCTACCAACCGACAGCGATCATGATCAATCCATTTATCAAGGATTTCTAACTCGGATTTACGACCATAAAAAAAAGTAACATCGACTACTTCGCCCCAGTCTTGATGACTGCTTGCCGAACCCTGTAAATTAGGGGCAGTCGTGGGAGAATCAAATTGCTTCTTTTGTATTTGACGGCGAATTACATTTTGCACCGTACTTTTGCTTACCTTCTCGCCAAAAGTCTCAGTTAATAAATGCCAAAGTTTATGGCTGACTAGCTTGATGTAGCCTGCATCATAACCAGTCTGCTTAGCAATCTCAGAATAAGACAAACCCTGCCATACCCCAAGAAAGACAGACTGCTCAACTCGAGACAGACTGCGCTCTTTTAACGACAACTCTATAAATGTTACCGCCTCATCAGCCGTCATAGATGCGCCTTAAAGATATAAATATAACTTTTATATAACTTCACTCTTGTCATTCTAAGACGTTTTATGCTTTGTTGTATTTTGTTGAGAATATTGCTGTCAACTCTAAATTATGAAACCAATTTTGGTATGTTCTGTTCTGTAAGAGCTGAACATACCAAAATTGGTTTTGATGAACGTCTACGTGGGCAGACTTTCATCAAAACCAATTTTTATAATGAGAATTGTGGGAATATTGCTTTTTGAAATTCGTAACCCTAGTCAGTCCAATTAAAATTAAATGAAAATTGCTTTAGTCCATGACTATCTTACGCAACGTGGTGGTGCTGAAAGGGTATTTGAACTTTTGTGCAAACATTTCCCAGATGCGGATCTGTATACTTCTGTTCATGATCGCCAAAATACCATTGATTTAGGTGATCGCCTAGTTCACACTACATTTTTACAAAATATTCCTGCAACTCGTAAATACTTTCGTCTGTTTGCGCCATTTTATTACAGTGCATTTAACGCACTTGATCTTCAGAAATATGATTTGATTCTTAGTAGTAGTGCGAGCTTTGCTAAAGGAGTACAAAAGCGCTCTGATGCAGTGCATATTTGCTTTTGCCACAACATTACCCGGTTCCTTTGGGACACTAATACTTACTTGAGAGAATATGGTGCATACAGCTTTTTAAAGCCTCTAATTGAGACAGTCTTTCAGAGAATGCGAAAACAAGATATCTTTTATGCGCAATCACCAGATTATTACATCGCTAATTCCACCACAGTTGCCAAACGAATTCGAGAAACCTACAAAAAAGATGCTGTAGTTGTAAACTATCCCATCGATGACTGTAGATTTACCTTTTCAGATCAAAAAGATGATTACTGTCTTGTCTCCTCGCGACATCTTAGTTACAAACGTCTTGATATAATTGTCGAAGCATTTAATAGCCTAGATCTACCTCTCCTAATTACAGGAGTAGGCCCTGAAACGAAACAATTACAGGCAAGAGCGCGTCCCAATATTCAATTTCTTGGTCATGTTAGCGATCGCGATCGGTGCAATCTCATGTCAAAGGCAAAATTTGTAATTGTTGCGGCTTTAGAAGATTATGGGCTTGTGCCTATTGAAGCCAATGCCAGCGGTACACCTGTAATTGCTTATGGCGCTGGTGGTGTCATGGACACGCAAATATCAGAGCTAACAGGTATTTTGTTTGAACAACAAACTGCGGAGTCATTAAAAAATGCCATAATCAAAGCACAAAAAGTAGATTGGGACTACGCCAAAATCCGAGAACATGCAATCTCTAACTTTTCCGAGTTGGTATTCTTCAAAAAAGTTGATCAGATCGTAGAGGGAATCTGTATCAGCAGAGGGATAAAGAAATAACTTAACTAAAAAAGAAGAGTTTTTATTACTGGAACTATTAAGAAGTGAAACCCTATGAATATCAATGCTGCTAATCAAACAGCTCCAGTTCTCGCTGAGCAAGATCCAGGTTATGGGAAAATTTTTGCAGTTCTCTCCCGTAGACGTTTTTGGCTTTTGGGCGGCATAAGTTTGGGGCTAGTAATTGCCGTTTCTATAAACATTATCTCTAAGCCCAAATACACCAGCTCCATGCGCCTATTGGTTGAATCAACTTATAAGACTGACACCAAAGCAGCTGGAACTTCATCCTTAAATCTTGACTCAAATGTCCAGATTGACTATGCAACTCAACTACAGTTGTTGAAAAGCTCTGCATTATTTCAAAAAGCTGCTACTTTACTAAACGATAAATATCCAGGTATTACTGGTACGGATCTGCAAACCTTAAAAATTGGTATGCTGGGAGAAAAACAAGAGCCAACCAAAATTATTGAAATCCTTTACACTGACTTAGATCCTCTAAAAACTAGAGAGGTTTTAAGAGCTTTTCAAAAAGTGTACACCGACTACAACCGCGAACAACAAGAAAAGCGTTTACAGAAAGGCTTAGCAGGTATAGATGAGCAAGTAGATAATGTACGTAAAAGCATCTCTGAAGTTTCTGAATCAATCGAATCATTTCGTAGCAAGAACAATCTGTTTGATGTGACACAGCGAGTAACCGAAGTTACAGCAGCACTGAATGGGATTGATCAACAAAAACGCACTGCTAAATTAGAACTTGATCAAGCTGTCACTCGACTAGAATCTCTGCAACAAAACCTTAACTTGTCTTCACAGGATGCAATATTACTTACCCGTTTGAATCAGTCGCCACGATATCAAGCACTCGTCCTAGAAATGCAAGGTATAGAAGTTGCATTAAATCGCGAAAAAGCTAGATTTCAATCTGCTAGTCCTATTGTTGAAGCCCTTGAGCTACGTTTTAGTCAGCAGCAGAATAGTCTTGAAGAGGAAAGAAGAAGTATTTTAGGAGATACTAATTTATCAAATTATCCTAAATGGAATACTGATCAGCTCAGTAGTATTGATATAACTCTAGCAAACCAGATTGCAGAAACCCAAACTCAGATTACTTTATCGCAATCTCGACTTGATTCTTTGGGATCTCAAGAACAAGTTTTAAAAGCTGAAATTAAGCGTTTACCTAAATTACTTGGTGAATATGAGTCCTTAATACCTAAATTGAAAGTTCAGCAAGACACATTGCAAACATTACTCAAAAATCGTCAAGATCTAAGCCTTGAAATTTCTCGTGGTGGCTTTGATTGGCAAGTTGTTGAGGAACCTAGTCTGGGTTCTACTGATGCTGCTGAGTCACTCCGCCGCAACCTATTGCTAGGTGTGGTAGCAGGACTCTTTATTGGTGGTATGGCTGCTTTTTTTAGGGATATGCAAGACGATACGATGCATACTTATAATGATTTGGAGCAGCAAATAGCTTCTTTATCCCTACTGGGCATGACTCCCGAATATTTGCAGGCTGAAGAATCTAGCTCTGGCTTCATGCCACAGTTTCTTAAAGGTCAATCTGTTTCGCCGCTTACTGTGGAGATTGTCCAGTGGTTACCTTTTCGAGAGGGGCTAGATGTAATTTATAAAAATATTCAGCTTAATAGTTTTTCTAAAGAAATAAGTGTCCGATCGCTAGTAATTACCTCAGCTCTTCCTGGTGAGGGTAAATCCACTATTGCTCTTGGGCTTGCCACTAGTGCTGCACGTTTGCACAAACGTGTCTTACTAATTGACGCAGACATGCGATCGCCTTCTTTACATAAGAAACTTAATTTACCTAATGAACGAGGTCTATCAACATTACTTTCTAGTAAAGGTACTGTAGATAGCCAAGATGTGATCCAATCATCCAACTCAGCTATTGATATTCTTACGGCTGGTCCAATTCCTAGTGATTCAGTGACTTTGCTTAGTTCTGAATGGATGCAAAAGTTGATCACCAGTTTTGAGCAGGATTATGACCTTGTAATTATTGACTCGCCTCCAATTCTCGGCACAGTCGATACAATTCAAATAGCCTCTTGCTGTGGTGGTGTGGTTTCAGTGGCTCGTATTGATCGGATTACTCGCGGTGAATTTTCTCAATCTATCTCTATTCTCCAAAAGCTAAATTTAATCGGGGTGATTGCTAATGCAGTTAAAGATTTACCCCATAGTTACAACCCAGTTGGTATTGGTGATGAGGATCTCTTAAAAGTTTAAGACTTAAATCCCAAAAGATACAATCTGCTCGAATCATTTCCCTGCATGGGTTTTAAAAGCACAAAATGGCTACGCCATTTTGTGCTTTGTTATTAAGCAGTTTTATTTCTATATTCATCTTCATCTATAGCTATCGCCAAGTGTACTAGGACATAAAACCCAAGAATTAGTTGGCGCGGAGAGCCGCCAACCAATTTTTGGGTTTTGATTTTTCTAAGGAAAGGGACTGCTTCGCAGGGGCAGTCTCTTTCCGTTTAGGATTGCTATTGCTAATTCTCAAAATGCTAGCCTTTGCTTTGAGTGATAGCTGTTTGTTTGAGAACTCTAGAAAATGTAACCCTCGAATATAACTTTTATATAACTTTTGGTATGACCTTTTGCTAACTTCTAGTAGTTGCTATGTAAATAGAATTGACAGATAAGTATGTATATTAAAAAACAGTGTATGCCTTAAAAGTTAACAACGAAAAATTCGGTTATTCGTTGTTAAAATCAAATTCTTGAGATCTAAGCTCAGTAGGTTGATATTGCAAAGACCTAGAAGTAATAGAGAGGGAAGAAATGACTAGTTTTATTGTAAGTAAAGTGCAAATAAAAGAACTGGCTGATCACCCCAAATTAATTTCTTATATGTCTGATTTAACGTTCAAATTTAAGCAAATCAAAATCTCTATAGATTTATATACACTTTTGAGTATATATAAATCTACTATGATTAATCAAAGATCTGTTGAGAATAGCCAGTCTACAGTTAAATTAATTAGGGTTGAACCTGACTTTGGAGAAGCTGAACTTAAGAATTTAGCTGATGTCTGTTTTAGATCTGAGAAAGCTGTATTTTTGAATTTGCCTCATGCAGATGAACTACCACAAAGCAATAATCCAATTACTTGGAATATAAAACGAGCTTTGGATTGGTTAGCGGCTTTTGCAATTCTCTTAATTCTTAGTCCCGTTATGATTTCACTAGCTGCGATTATTGCAAGTAGCTCAAGTGGTTCAATATTTTTTCATCAATGGCGTATTGGAGAAAGTGGCAAATTATTTAGAATCATTAAATTTCGTACCATGATTACCGATGCTGATAAATTGCATCATCTGGTGATGAGTGGTCAAACTGGACTTCATAAGTGTGAAGATGATCCAAGGATTACTAATGTTGGTCGTTGGATGCGTAAGTATAGTCTTGATGAACTTCCTCAACTATTCAATGTTTTGCGTGGAGAGATGAGTCTCGTAGGACCACGTCCTTGGGCTTTGTATGATGCTTTGCGTATTAATGGCGATCGCAAAAGAAGACTAAATTCATTACCAGGCGTAACAGGGGCTTGGCAAGTTAGCGCTCGTTCAACAATGCTTGATTTAGATGCTGTTACTGATTGCGACTTAAATTATCTTCGTAACTGGTCTTTGTGGTCAGATTTAAAAATTTTGTTAATGACCGTTCCTAAGGTTTTGTCTGGATTTGGAGCTTACTAAAGTTTTTGTTTTTTAAGATTATGAATTGAGTGAAAGATATCAACAGATTTTCGAAACATATGATTTCTGTCAATTCTGTTATCAAGTTTGCCCATATTTATGTGGGCTTTTCTAACCCAAACAACAAGGGTGCGCCGCAAATCGGCGCACCCTTGTTGTTTAGTTTGGATGTAGTCGAGGATGCATCATTGATGGAATCTCTAAATTGCCAAGTAAGTGTGTTGCAATGATTGCCTGAGCTTTTTTTTGGGTAACTCGCCAGTAATAAACATTATCTGGTAACACGACAACTATTGGCCCAGAGCCACATAGTCCTAGACATCCACAAGCTTCTACACTTACATTTGCAATTTTTAGCTGTTGAAATGTTGTCAAAACTTTAGCCGCACCATCTTTTGTACAGGTGCGATGTTGACAAACAAGAACTTGACGGATGGGGAAACTATCCAAGGTAGCGGCAGTTTTTTGGTATAGGTCAAGAGTATTGCCAAGCAATACTCTTAGTCTTCTTAAATTTTAGCGCACGACTAAAACTGGTGAAGCACAATGGTGTACAACATAATCACTGACACTACCTAGCATCAGCCGCTCAACTGACCCCAATCCTCGCGATCCCACTATTACTAAATCGGGGCTTTCCTCTTTTGCCACGTAGCAAATTACATCACGAGGTTGACCTGTTTCTAACCTAGTACGACTATCCACCTGGGCAGCTTGACAAGTGTCTTGAGCTTTTTGGAGCAAGGCTTGACCTGCGCTCAAAATTTTACGCTCTAGCTCAATGTCAGGAAGTCCACGCCAACCAACCCAATCACCAGTGGGCAGCATGACTTCAGGGATATAGCTGCTAAGTGGTTCAACAACTGTCAGCAAAACAATTTCGGCTTTTAGAGGATTAGCAAAGGTCAAGGCTTTCGCAAGCGCATTTTCGCTAGCTTGAGAGCCATCAATAGGAACTAAGAATTTCATATGGTTACCGTAATATAGAACTTATATTGTCTGTAATGCATCTGTAATGCTTGGTAAGTAATGCATTCTTTGCATATATAGCGATCGCCAATTTTAATTTTCAAGATTTGGTTAACCTAGCGCGTTTATTTGCAATAAATGATATGTGTAACTGCAATAAACCGAGAAAACTCAAATTTGCAAATATCTATATAACTAATTACAGACCCAAATATACTGAAGTTAATAAACAAGTTGTAAATCTTTGCTGTAGTTCATTTCTTGTAATATTCCATGACACGCGATATTCGTATTGGTTTTGCTAACTCTGTGGGTAATACGCCCCTGATTAAAATTGAGTCTCTTTCAGAAGCAACGGGCTGCACTATTTTAGGAAAAGCTGAATTTCTGAATCCAGGTGGTAGCGTTAAGGATCGGGCAGCTTTGTTTATGGTGTTAGAGGCTGAAAAAGCGGGAACACTCAAAGCTGGCGGCACAATTGTGGAAGGGACGGCAGGTAATACTGGCATTGGACTAGCTCTTGTTGCTAATGCGCGAGGTTATCGTAGTGTGATTGTGATGCCCAGCAATCAATCGCAAGAGAAAATTGATTTGCTCAAGACTTTGGGTGCTCAAGTTGAGCTAACTAATCCTGCTCCTTTCTCTAGTCCTGATAATTACTATCATGTTGCCCGAAAACGCGCAGAAGAAGTTGAAAATGCTTTCTGGGCAAATCAGTTTGAGAATTTGTCTAATTCTGACGCGCATTACTATGCGACTGCTCCTGAAATTTGGAGTCAGACTGACGGCGATCTAGACGGGATTGTCATGTCCTCTGGCACAGGTGGCACGATCGGTGGTGTGACAGCTTACCTTAAAGAACAAAATTCTGCGATCGCAACTTATTTAATTGACCCGACTGGTTCAGGGCTGTATAGCTATATGACGACGGGTGAATTTAAGGCTGAGGGTAATTCAATTACAGAAGGTATTGGCATTAACAGAGCAACAGCAAATTTTAATCGAGCTAGATTAGATGGAGCTTTTCAAGGAACTGACCAGCAAGTAATTGAGATGTCACAATATTTGCTAAAGCACGATGGCTTGTTTGTTGGTAGTTCGGCAGCACTAAACGTAGTTGGAGCTGTAAAGCTAGCACGTAAACTTGGTAAAGGTCACACGATCGCGACAATTCTCTGTGATGGTGGCGGTCGATATCAGAGCCGAATGTATAACCCAGAATGGTTAGCAGAAAAAGGTCTAACTCCAATGTCTAAAGGCTTGGAATTTATGGATGACTAATTTGATGACTGAATTAACTGCTAAAAAGTATCGATGTATTGGTGTTGGTGTGGTCTGGGATCGCGATCGCCGTCGTATCTTAATCGATCGCCGTTTACCTGAGGGTGAGCTGGCAGGATATTGGGAGTTTCCTGGTGGCAAGATTGATGGACATGAAACTGCGGCGGAATGCATCAAGCGTGAGTTGCAAGAAGAACTAGCGATCGATGTTGAAGTTGGCGATCATTTGATTACAGTCGATTTTGAATATGAAACTCTGCGGGTAAGTCTGATTGTGCATCACTGTACTCACCTGTCAGGTGAACCGCAGATGATCGCCTGTTCAGAAATTTGCTGGGTAACAGTTGACGAATTAGACCACTATCAATTGCCAGCCGCCAATTACCAAATTGTCCAAGCTTTAAAGGAAAATAGCTCGTCAAATTTTTGTCGCTAGTTTCGCAAAGTAACTAAGGGACTTGCGACTTTATAAAATACCAAATATAAAACCAGAACCAGTGGGGTGGCGGAGCCACCCCACTGATTCTGGGGAATCTGGATTGGTATCTTATTTTCTTGCAAGTAACAGCAAAAATTTGTCTTTTACTAATGGAGAAAATATTTACTGATGGAAGAAGTCAGTGCAGAACAGCTAGCATCGCAGCTATATCAAGAAGGGGTGAGTAACTTTGAGAATGGTAACTACCAGCAGTCGATCGCACTGCTTGAACGCGCTCGTGCTTTAGCTGTTTTAGAAACTACTTTGGGCGGCGAAATTCTCGTATGGCTAGCTAATGCCTATGATGCAGTTGGTAAAACAGAAGAAGCAGTTGCTATATGTCGCAGTCTCAAAAAACACCCAGTTAATAGTGTGCGAAAGTCAGCGCGTTATATGTTGGGGATTTTGACCGCACCGCAATTGAGTAAGCTCGAAGGTGTTGTCTCTGAAGTGCCGATTTTACAGTCACCTGACACCTATCAATCTAAACCTGTCGCTAGAAGTAAAAGTTCAGAAGAGCAAAAGCCATTTCGTGAGGTTTCCCTTGAAAAACCAAATACCAATAGCTCTAACAATTTTTTGTGGGTGGCGATCGCAAGTTCCCTCTTACTTTTAGCTATTTGGGCAGCAAAATAGCTAAAAAACCCTATTTTTGTGTTTCCAGCGCCAAAGGTGCTGGAAACACAAAAATAGGGCTCAAAATGAGAATTGTAGAGGTTTAAGTGCTGTAAACATCAAACTCAAAAATGAATGGTATGCTAGCTTATACTTTTGTTAAGTTACTTAAAGCAAAGTTCAAACTTATAGTGATTTGCGAGCAATAGAACCACAAGATTTTTGTTGCAAGTGCTGCATAGCAGCACTTGCAACAAAAATCTTGGTTCTAGTTTCAGCGCAAGATGTTGTAAACGAGTAAATTTCAACTATTTCTGGGAGTAAATGGCGTGATGAGGCGAGCGATCCCCGCACAATGGATTAATTTAGGAATGCACCTAGTTTCAATGGTGTTTGGTCTATTTGGCTTAATTTTTGTGCTGCCAAATACCGAGTTTATTGAAAGCTTATCCGAGGCTGGCTTGCAGGTCTTTTCATGGGGAATGCAAAATGGCGGCGCATCCTACATGATTTTTGGCGCGATCGCCGCATTTCTTTACGGTAAGCAAACCATCGGGCTTAAGCGGACTCTTGCATTTTGCATTCCTGCGATCGGATTGTCGGTAAGTAGCGAGTTATTAGGAACTAGTACTGGGTTTCCTTTTGGTGCTTATGCCTATCTGAGTGGGTTAGGTTACAAAATCGCTGACTTAGTTCCATTTACAATCCCCTTGTCATGGTTCTACATGGGGTTTTCCGCTTTTCTCGTGTCTGCAACTTTGATGCGCTTCGGTACAGGTTGGGGCTATCGAATTGCCGCGATCGCACTTGGAGCTTTGATGCTGACATCATGGGACTTTGTACTTGATCCTGCCATGAGCCAGACCCCATATCCTTTTTGGGAATGGCATCAAGCAGGCGAATTTTATGGAATGCCTTACCAAAACTTTTTTGGTTGGTTTGGAACTGGCTCATTATTTATGACCGTTGCCTCACTAATTTGGGGCAAAGATAATCAACCAATTCTCAACCGCCAGCAAATCATTTTCCCAGCGATTATGTATGCAGGCAACTTTATGTTTGCGTTGATCCTAAGTTTTAATGCAGGGTTTTATGTGCCAGCATTACTAGGTATTGTTGTTGGCGCTTTGCCACTTGTTGTGCTTTATCTGACTACGCCTAATGGTAAAGATGACAATACGATCACTAACTCTGCTGCAAATATGCCAGTAGTAGCCGTAGATGCTTCTAAAGTAGAAACGATCGCGACTCGTTAAAGCAAATAAAAAAGGGGAGGCGCGAAGCGCCTCCCCTTTTTTATTTGCCCTGTAGAGATTTTAACTCACGCAAAATTACCATCAAACCTTTGTTTTGATGATCGATTTGTTCTGAGATTTTTTCCATGCGCTGAGTCAACGCATTGATCGCATTGTCTTGATGATCAATCCGAGTATTTAAATCATTAAATCGTGCCACAACTTCGCGCTGAATCAAGTTCTCGATCCCCTGTACTAGCAAAGTCTCAGTCGCGGTGAGGCGATTTATGATTGTTTGCAGGCTAGGTTCTTCGGTACGCGGCATCTGTCTTGCAGGCGCAGGAGCACTACTGCGGGCGGTTGCTGCGGAAACTGGTTGTTGAGCAGGCTCAGGGGGCAAAAAGTTTTGAATGCGGGCAACTAATACATCGGCTTCAAAGGGCTTTTCGAGGAAGTCAAATTCAGTGAATGGCTCGGGAACATGCTCGGTGACCTGCTCTTTGAGTCCCGAAATCATGATCACAGGAACTTTTTGTAATCCTTCAACACGGCGAATTGCTTGTAAGGTCTGATAGCCATTGTATTTGGGCATCACGAAATCAAGCAAAATTAGGTCAGGAAAAGCTCGGCGAGCAGCATCTAAACCTGATTTGCCATCACTTGCTTCTAAGACATCATACTTGCCCGCTAAAATGCTTTTAACCATTTTACGGATCATGATGCTGTCGTCAATTACCAGTACTTTCTTTGCAGTCATGGATTTGAAGAATCCGCCCCAAATAGCTATTATGCGAGACCATCATATTACATCACAAAACTTGGTTGGTTGAAATATTTTCTGATCCAGCAATTTTATCGCCTGCGTCGCTGAAAACACCAAAATTGTTTTCATAAAGTAATTACAGGTCAAACGAACCACAAAGAAATTTTTGAGAGTGTTGCAAAGCAACACTCTCAAAAATTTCTTTGGTTTGGATTTGGACGCAAAGAGCTGTTATAGCAACGTAAGAGATAGCTAAGACAAATCAAAACCCAAATAAGTAAAGGCGGCACGAAGTGCCGCCTTTACTTATTTGGGTTTTATGTCCTAAGCAAACCTTACATTGCTATATTTAAGAATTACTGTTTCTGGAACAGTACAAGATGAGCGCGATCGCGTTAAACTTAAAAGACCCATTTTCTTTCGGTTTTATGGCAAAACGATACACTATTGACTCATCGCAAATTATTCGTCGTGTCGAAGAACTGATAAGTGCTTCTTCCAATCGTTATCGCATTACTGTGCAAGTTGCGAACCGAGCCAAACTCAGACGCTATGAAGATGATGACTATGACGATCGCATGATGAAGCCAATTTTACGCGCCATTCTGGAAATGTCTGACGAAATTTCCCAGCCTGAAATTCTGAGCGACTGAAAGCCCTAGAGTTGGCGGTGCTTAGCACCGTCAACTTTGCTAAGTACTATGCTAAATTTCGCATCTCAAGATACATCTAAGCAGTTGTTAAGCGGTGAAGGTTGGCGGATTGGTCTGCGATCGGATGTAGATTTGTATAAGGGGTTGGTGGGGACAGACAGTTGGGCGATCGAGCTAACTGAACGTGAGTTTAAAGATTTTTGTAAGCTAGCATCACAACTTGCCGAGACGATGCAGATTATGGCAGCCGAGCTATCGGACTGCGAAAAAATTTGTTGTACATTGGAAACTGAAGATATAAGCCTTGAAGTGAATGGGTTTCCCCATGCTTTTACTTTACATTTACAATTATTGACTGAGCGAAGTTTTGAAGGTTTTTGGGATGCAGCGGCTGTACCTCTTTTAATCACGGCGATCGCAAATCTCGTTGGCTAATCATCACAGCTAGGAGTTGAAGAAATGACCATTGTTGTTATTGAAAAAACTACGCCTGAATCAGAAGCAAAGCAAAAGCTCACCTTAGAGCAGTTTTTGGACTTACCCGACCTTGATGGGAGTTATGAACTATTTGAAGGAGATTGCATAAAAAAAATGTCACCAAAGTTTTTTCATTCTTCTTTAACAACTGTGTTTTGGGTCGAGCTTTCGGCATGGTGTGATGGACGTGGGCGAGTGAGGGTCGAGTGGTCGGTAGTCCTCAAACGACGAGGACAAGATTGGGTTCCTGTACCTGATTTGCTATATGTTTCTCATGATCGCCTTGCTGCAGATTGGCGTGAGGATGCTCCTTGTCCTGTATTGCCTGAGTTGGTGATTGAGATTGTATCGCCCGAACAGACTTTTAATCAGTTAGCCCAGAAAGCGATGGACTATTTGAATGCTGGAGTTGATCGAGTGTGGGTAGTTTATCCACCGATGCGAAGTCTGACCGTGTTTTTTGTCGATCGCCCACCTGAGACTTATCGCCGAGATCGAATATTAACAGATGAGATATTTCCTGATTTGGCAGTGACATCAGAGCAGTTTTTTGTGAAGGCAGGAATTTAGACCGCTTAGTGATTAAAACCAAAAGAGAGTGGCGGTGCTTTTCACCCCCCCCCTCTTTTTGCTGTCTCTTTTTAACATCTCCCAGCCCACCAGACTAAAGCGAAAATCGTATTCCGTCTTCTTCTTTAAAAAAAAAAAACTACCGTAAGGAAGGAACTCAAGGGGACTTTCTTTTCTACACAACTAAT
>NZ_SJEE01000058.1 GCF_006937785.1 Pseudanabaena sp. UWO311 | reverse complement strand
TCTCTTATTTACTAGAATTTAAGCCTACAAAACACAAAAAAGATCGGCATGGTCAATCGCAGGTATTCCTACTAGCGCCTAATATCTGCGATTAGCCACGCCTCAAGAAACAATAGACTTTGCTTTTTACAACTTGTTCGTTTCGCGATCGCTACTCTCACGATCTATATTGTTGCTTCGCGTTCGGAATGTGCTTTTGCAGTGCGATCGCTCTTGAGTTTCTGAATGATTTTAATACTAGCGATCTCACCGCATCGTAAGGCACAAAGAAGCACATCGCTAAACGCAAATCCTGCTGCTGCACCCAATATCTGAGATCGCGACGTGCTAGCAGACCCAATTTTTCACTAAAGACTAGCGATACTCTGCGTTTACGAGGAGCTATAGATTCCCGAAAAACTGACAACGGATATGACCTTGGAAATGCCAGTCGTGTTTTTCGCGCCCAGTCTGTTGAAGTAGTGAAAAAGTAGTTTGGGAACACGATCGCACAGAGGATCGATAGGCGTTACAAGATGAGATCGCAGTGTAACGGTTAGCGTGACATCATAATTATTGGCAGATCCCCCTAGAACAATGCCGAAAATACCTGACTGCGATCGCTGCAACAATGCCCATAGTACTTACCTAGGGTGTTGATGGTGATTCATGTCCAGACTTTACGGATGATGGTCAAGAGCTATGGGGTTCCAATGGGTTTAAAGGTTAACCAGAGCGCAACAGTATCAAATTTTAATGACTCACCCAATGTTTACGGGCTTGTGTCCGCAATGCCGATATCAATATCCAAGCGATCGCCTAAGTTGGAATTGTCCAATATGTGGATGGCAGAACGACTAATTCTTAAAAAACTGACGGCGCATTTTGCGATACTCTACCTGTAAAGCATCCGATTGAACGTGTAATTCTTCATTAAGGTCATAGGGGACAATCTGGGGATGTTGAGATTCTACAATCGGTTTATCTTGATTGAAAACTTTTAAGACCCGTTTACGCGCATCTGCATCTGCCCAGTTACCAGTAAAAAAGCTCCGTAGATTAATCCATTTACTTACCGTTGTTTGGTCATCAATCGGAACATGAGCGCTGTAAATAAGTAATCTACCAAATACTAAATTTACTTCTAGCACAGTAATATTGGGCAAAAAGAAAGCTGTCCGAGTTTTGATTACTGAAGGTTTCTTTGATGCCAAAAAGCTCCAAATACCTTTTGGTGGTGACGCATTGACCATCACAGTTGCACCCGCACCAGTTGCATAATTTTCTACTGTAAATTCAGCAATCTGTGGACGATCTTTATCTCCAAATGAGCCAGCATGAACGAAAGGTGCGTGAGCAACATCTAAGGCATTTTCCATAACACGGCTGTAGTGGGTATGCCATAGAAAATCCCCATGAAGAGATTTGAGCTTTACATCATCAAAGTTAGGTAATTCTGGAATTGTGCTACGCTCTGCTTCAGGGGCATCACCCATGAATAACCATACCCATCCATACTTTTCTTGAGCTTCATAAACTTTGACCTTAGCTCTATGGGGGATAGGTGTATCAGGTGAATTTGCAGGAATATTTGTGCAGGTTCCGTCCGCTTGATATTCCCATCCATGATAAGGACAAACAATACATTCGCCTTTGATCCGTCCACCAGATAAAGCCGCACCACGATGAGGGCATAGATCCTGCATAGCCACAATCTGCTGAGAATCCGTGCGATAGATCGCTAAATCTTGATTCAGCACTTTAATACGCTTAGGCGTAGATGTAATTACATCTGAGAATTCAACGGCATACCAGAAATTTTTCAGCATAGATTAATTTTAGCTAATTCAGTCTATCAATCACTAAGATTTAACTACTTTTTTTAATCTCGTTCCATGACGATCGCCTTTAAGAATTTTCGGCATCTCAAATATTTCACTGGTTTTACCATTGCCATCAAGAGAATAGCGATCGCCTATATTTGCAGTTTCTAAGCTTAACAATTAGCGATCGCGCCATGTCCAGAAACAACGGACTAAACTTTTATTTGATCGGGCAAAATGCATTTTTTTAATTGGGAAGTGTCCCAAACCCTCGATCGCATATTGATACTGCGTAATCCGAACCTGTGCTTTCATCGCGAAATTTGCAAAATTCTCGAAGAGCTGAGCAGGAATTTTGAAAATTTCGCCATGACAGAGACACGGATAGACACAGTGCTATTCGCCGATCTTCCTGCCGCACCCAACATCGTCGATGGCGACAATAACCGTTCTGAGTGCAGCCGATTGTTAGCGGGAGGTTGGCATCATCTAACATCTAGCCAGAAAAGGCACAAGGGATTTGCGAACCAATAAAATATTAATCCAGATTTCCCCGAATTAGTGTGGCGGCGAAGCCGCCACACTAATTCGGGATTTATATTTGATACTTTATTAAATCGCAGATCCCTAAACTTTTACTGATTCCGACTCTTTCAGATTATCTCAGCTGATATTCCCATTTGTTCGTTCCAGAAAAGCATAGAGCTACTTTCCACGGTCGTTTAGATCCTTTGATAGCGTCTCAGCCGCCTGTTCCGCAGCATCTACAAAGGGTCGTAGAATCAAATCGATTTTAGATGTTTGTAGTGCTTCTTCTTCGTGATCTTTATGGACGGTGACAGCCAGCTTCCCCTGATAACCGTAGTTCTGGAGAGCATGTAATAGGGTGCGGTTAATCTCAAGCCCTGGAATACTGCTGACGACCCACTTGACCGTATTCAAGGGAAGATGG
Source organism: Pseudanabaena sp. UWO311 (assembly GCF_006937785.1). Taxonomy (GTDB): domain Bacteria; phylum Cyanobacteriota; class Cyanobacteriia; order Pseudanabaenales; family Pseudanabaenaceae; genus Pseudanabaena. Next base: position 4,695 of record NZ_SJEE01000058.1, on the reverse strand, counting down.
CTGGGGTACTCTGGATCTTCTGCATCGCCATAGTGAACCGAAAACCACTGTCGCCGCCAGCGTCGCACGTTCTCTGGGTCAAAGTCCACACCATGAACAACCAGTCCTTTGCTGCTTAAGCTTTTCACTAACCACCCCCCATATCGACCCAAGCCATAGACAATCACATCGGCTGCTGTAGCCGCAAAGTCATTATCCCCTGCTTCTTCTCGGTGAGGAATTCGGCGCTCGAAGATGCTGAGTATGTGTGATAGCCGTTCATAAAGCAGATGGGAATAAAGGATCATGTAACTAGAAACGCCGATGGTGATTAAACCCACCAAGGTGATCAACCCCACCGTCTCTGCGTCAATATGCCCTAGGCTGAGTCCTAGGGCAGCAAGAATCAAGGAAAATCGCTAATTTGGGCTACGGATAATCCAGAAAGCAAACTGGTGCGTTTGCGATAGCCCATATAGCCCATGATCGCCATGACAATGATGGGCTTGCCAATTAGCACGAACAGTGACAATACTAGGGCAGGCACAATCTGCGCCCCTAGCAGATGCAAGTCTAGGTGAGCACCCAAGTTAACGAAGAAGAACAGCAATAGAAAGTCTCGGATACCGACTAACCGCGATCCGATCGCATCCCTATAACGTGTAGACGCTAATGAAATACCAGCCAGAAATGCCCCGACTTCACTGCTGAACCCTAGAATTTCAGTCAGAGCAGAGAGTGTCACAGCCCAAGCGATCGCAAAAATGAGCAGCAATTCCTGAGATCGCGCTAAATGTTTGAGTAACTTCGGGAGCACAAAAGCCATCATACCCCCTACCCCTAACAGCAACAGTCCTACCTTTAGCACTAGTTGCAGCAGAGTTATTCCCGGAGATAAGTTGGCTTCACCTCCCAGTGCCGATAGACCAATCATGACCAGCACCACAACCAAGTCTTGCACGATCAAAACTCCTAGGGCAATACGACCGTATAGAGAATCGATTTCTCGCTTATCCGAAAGGAGCTTGACGATAATAATCGTACTGGAAAAGGTCAAGGCAACGGCAATATAACCCGCTTTTATAGGAGCAACCCCCAATAGAACAGAAATCAGAAAACCCACGATTGTAGTGAAGGCTACCTGCCCCAACCCCGTCGCTAATGCCACCGTCCCCATGCTCTGAATCAGGCGCAGATCAAGCTTCAGCCCAACCACAAACAGCAGCAGGGCTATGCCCAGCTCCGCAAGCAGTTCCATTTGTTCGCTCATGATAACCCAGCCAAAGGCTGAAGGTCCAACCAGAATGCCTACTGCAATAAAAGCTACAATCAACGGCTGACGTAACCACAGACCTATTGCTCCGACTATAGCCGAAATCAACAGGACAAAAGCTGTTTCATAGAAGGGGTTGTTGAGTAATTGCATCATTAAAGACTCCATTCTCAGAGCGGACAGGTTTCGGCAAGTTCAATTCCTCAGAGGTATCCCGCAGGCATTTAATGAGGGTAACACGATCGTCGTAGTTCCCATGAGAGAAGTTGAGTTGCGCCACATTCATGCCTACCAGAAGCATTTCCCGAATCATCTCAGGAGAATCGCTAGCAGCCCCGATCTCCGCTACAATCTTAGCCCTAAGAATCGATGGTTTCAAAACTGTCCTTCCTTCAAATCCATCAATGCCAATTTTGACGGTCATGATGTGTCTCCTAACGAGAACTTCTGTGAGACAGACTATCTTTCCTGCCCCACAGAAGTTAGTCTAGAACGTGAGCTTTAAATCACCGCTGGACTGGCTATAATCGGGGACTTCCACTTGAACCGCAGGAACTTTCCAAATGGTTTGGAGATAATCCCGAATGGAGCGATCGCTGGAGAATTTGCCCATACGTGCGACGTTGAGGATAGACATCCGAGTCCAGCGATCTCGATCTCGGAATGCTTGACTAACGAGATCCTGACATTCAACGTAGGATTGATAATCTGCCAACACCAGATATTCGTCGCGATAAAGGAGAGAATCCAGCAAGGGCTTGAACAGATTAGCGTCACCGTGGGAAAAGAACCCAGAAGAGAGGCGATCGATCGCCAGTTTCAATTCAGCACTCCCATTGTAATAGTCTCGGGGATTGTAACCAGCGGATTTCTTGGCTTGTACTTCCGCCGCCGTCAACCCGAACAGGAAGAAGTTATCCGATCCAACTGCTTCCCGAATTTCGACATTGGCTCCGTCGAGAGTGCCGATGGTTAGTGCGCCGTTCATCGAGAACTTCATGTTGCCCGTACCAGAAGCTTCTTTACCTGCTGTCGAGATTTGCTCCGATAGGTCAGCCGCAGGATAAATCCGCTGAGCAAACTTAACGTTGTAATCTTTCATAAATAAAACTTTGAGGCGATCGCGCATATCAGGATCGTGGTTGACGATATCGGCGATCGAATTAATCAACTTGATGATTAACTTGGCCATGTAGTAGCTCGGTGCAGCTTTCCCTCCAAACAGAAATGTCCGAGGCGTGATATCCAGATCTGGGTTCGCTTTGAGCCGATTATACAAGGTGACAATATAGAGTGCGTTCAGGTGTTGCCGTTTGTATTCGTGAATGCGTTTTGCTTGAATATCAAACAGCGAGTTGGGATTGATTTCGATGTTGTAATTTGCTTGAATGTACTCTGCCAAATCCTGTTTGACTGCTTGCTTCACCTGTCGGAATTCTTCCCGAAAATTGTCATCAGACACAAAGTGTTCCAATTCCCTCAGGTCATCTAAATTCTTAATCCAACTATCTCCGATGTTGTTCGCGATTAGGTTCGTCAGTCGAGGATTACTCAAGACCATGAAACGACGTGGCGTTACCCCATTGGTGACGTTGGTAAATTTCTCTGGATACATCTGATAGAAGTCATGCAAGGTCGTCTGCTTCAGCAACTCGCTATGCAATTCGGCAACCCCATTGATGGCAAAACTACCGACACAGGCAAGGTTTGCCATCCGCACATACCGTTCGCCACTTTCATCAATGATGGACATGCGCCGAATGCGATCAAAATCATCTGGGAACTTAAGGCGAACAGCGTCCATAAAACGGCGATTGATTTCATAAATAATTTCCACATGACGAGGTAAGATACTGCCAAACAGTCCTAGAGACCAACGTTCCAGTGCTTCGGGGAGCAGAGTGTGGTTGGTGTAAGCGAAAGTCTTGATGGTGATATCCCAAGCTTTGTCCCAATCAAATCCAAACTCATCTAGGAATAACCGCATCAATTCAGCGACCCCAATGGTTGGATGGGTGTCATTGAGTTGAATGACATAATGCTCGTGAAACCGTTCCAAAGTCAGATTCTGCAACTTCATCGTGCGAATCATATCCTGTAAAGAGCAGGACACAAAGAAGTATTGCTGCTCTAACCGCAGTTGTTTTCCTTGGTAGGATTCGTCGTTTGGATAAAGGACTTTGGTAATGTTCTCGCAAGCACTTTTCTCTTGCACGGCACCAAAGTAATCACCTTTGTTGAACGCTTCAAAATCAAAAGACTCAGGGGCTTCAGCTTTCCAAAGCCGCAATGTATTTGTAGTATTTGTCTGGAAACCAAGAATTGGGGTGTCGTAAGGAACTCCTTTGACTACTTTGTAAGGCACCCAACGTGTCCGATAACGACCGCGTTCATCTCTGTAGGATTCTGTGTGACCTCCTAACTTGACCTCTAATTGTGCCTCTGGTCTGACAACTTCCCAGGGATTGCCGTAACGCAGCCATTTATCTGTAATTTCGACTTGCCAGCCGTCTTTGATGTCTTGATCAAAAATGCCATACTCGTAGCGAATTCCATATCCGATCGCGGGGATTTCCAATGTGGCTAGTGAGTCGATGTAACAGGCTGCCAATCGCCCCAAACCACCATTGCCTAATCCCGGTTCTTCTTCTTGTTCAAGCAACTCAGGCAAGTTGAGTCCCAATTCCTCCATTGCTTGCTTCACGATGTTGTAAAGCCCCAGGTTGATTAAGTTATTGCCCAGATGCGGACCCAGTAGAAATTCGGCAGAGAGGTAAGCGACTGTTCGGGGTGATTTTTCTAAGTATGTTTGATTGGTGTTCAACCAGCGATTGAGTAAGCGATCGCGCACCGTATACGCCAATGACATATAATAGTCATTGCGCGTGGCAGCCTTCGGAAACTTCGCCTGAATATAGTACAGGTTATCCAAAAACGCCCGTTTGATTGTTTCGACATTAATCCCAGTACGATCATCTTCAATTTGAATGTTATTGGGAACAATACTGACCATAACTTTATCTCCTAATAGATGAGAAATTACAGGTAGGCTAGTGGATGGCTGAGGACCAATCGCTCAGAATAATAATTGCTAAACGCAGACCTTGGTTGGATTCGATTGTTAGTAGACAACTTCGTTTCAGCAAAAGTTTAACGCCTAAATACCGAACGATCCTTCTTGTGCAGAAAAAGAGTAGCAAATTCAATCGAACAATCAGAAATAGAGTTGCGACCGTGAGAAATGTAGTTTACTCAAAAAATTATCTTCTCATACTTAAAGGTACATCTTAAGTCTCCAGTTTTGACTAAAAAATCTATAGACTTTATCGGAAATAAACAAAAGAAGTTGCTAAAATAGGTGCATTTCAGAAAATTGCAAGTTAGAAAATGCTGTCATACGCCAAACTAAAAAATAAACCTCGGATTCTACAAAGTTTGACAGG
>NZ_SJEE01000017.1 GCF_006937785.1 Pseudanabaena sp. UWO311 | reverse complement strand
GTAGAGAAGTCGCTGATGGTTTCAAGGAAAATCTACCTATCATTTTTGATGAATATCTTCCTAAATGGAATTATAGAGCTATTCCTCAAAATAACTGAAATGCATAAGTTATTTATTTTTCATTCCTTAGCATTCAGCGCTGTTGAAATTTCTGTTGGTGAATCGATTGTGTGAGCATAGGTCATTTGATCTTTACCCACTTCTATTGCCAAATTATTGCCTTTATCAGGGCGATCGTAAATCATCACCAACAAAGGAGCATTCTTAATCAGCTCTTGGTCACCAAGTTCTGAATCAATAATTTCGATTGCAATATGTCGTCCACGGTTATCACCAGAAAACTGGTCAAAAAATTTCTCCCACTGCACAAGGGGTAGAGATTTACTCAGGGCTATTGTATTCGTCATAGGATTCCTCGCAAAAAATTAGTAACCCAGCATTGTTATTGCCTTCTATAGAGTTACTGAAGATTGATTGATTTCCTGAATAAGTTAATTGAATTGATTGATTACGATACAAATTGCTACACTATGAGCAATTATCAGAGATTTAGTCGCACTTTTGATGTGATTGCTTTTTGAATGTTTGTCTATAGAGGTTTTCTAATGAGTATGCACTCATTAGAAAACCTCTATGGAGTTCCTGCGATTTCTGCGTCTAGTCGGGCTGCAATCGCTTCCAATATTGCTTTTTCGGCTTTTTCCATTATCTCGAACGCTAAGTAAGTTGCCCTAACTGCATAGTCTTCAGCCTTATCTGCATGCAGTTCCAGTTGATTGATTTCTTGCCAAGATTTCCATTCCTCGACATTTGAATTCAACTCGGATTCTTTTTCTTCAAATTGAATTTGCAGTTTGGCTCGATAGCCTTCAACTTCTAGCTTCTTAGCACTCAGATTTGCCTTTGCTTGATCAAGTTTTGACTGAATCTCAACATGAGGTTGTTTCGGCACGGTCTGAATATTATCTCTTAGCGATTTTACACTCTCTTCAACTATTTCTAAATTGTTATGGAGTTGTTTAGTGAATTTGTCAATTGTAGTGCTCACGGTTATCACACTATTGATTTTATCGTATTAGAGAAATGCTGAACCAAGATCGATTGAGTCTCTCTAGTTTATGAGAACACCTTGACAAAAGGGTGTTTTACTTCATGAATGAATTGGTTGAATATGATATAAAACGTAAACGAAAAGACTCAATAACGTGAGTTCGGGATAAGGATTTAACCCAATATCACGCTCTATAGTAGTGCCTGCAAGGAGAAAAGACATCTATAAAACCAGTGCTTTTTACTTGGCAATAAAGAGTTTAAAGTGAAAGCCACGATTTTTGACTGCTTCAGCATCGCTCTGGAGAATATCACTTGATAGATATAGGCTTCAGCCTTTCTTATCCCGAACTGACGTTCAATAGTAGTTGCGGACAAGGGTCAGCTAATTGGGGATAGGTGCTGAAATGCCCATTTCATAATGACAAAAAAGACGCAAATACGTCGATCACGCTTTAACAGTCCAGTGCAAAATACTCATAGAGGGAAATTTTAATATAAAAAATAATTTTGTGTATTTAGCGCTTTGTGTAGTAACATAGATATTCGCAACGGGATGTAGCGCAGCTTGGTAGCGCGCCTGCTTTGGGAGCAGGATGCCGTAGGTTCGAATCCTATCATCCCGACTTAAAAAGAAAAAACTGAGAAGCGTCATAATCATGGCGCTTTTTTATTTGGCTAGCAAAACTTGCAGATCCTGCGATCGCGTAAATTGTTTGCGCCATGCGGTAATACCGCCTGTTAGAGTTATCACTTGATAGCCGCGATCGCTAAGATACCTATTTGCTTTAATTGATCTCATTCCCGAAGTACAGTACAAAACTACCGTTGGTTGAGCTTCATACTTTTTTTCATAGCGTTCCACGATGTTCTTAACTTTCTGAATACCAAATTCACCTTCAATTTCGGGTAATGGCACAAGCTCACTATTCGCAATGCGATCCTCTGCATATTCTTCAGGCGATCGCACATCGATTAAAACTACAGATTTGAGCTTGCCACTAGCCAACTCTTCAACAGAAATTTGTGGCGTACTAAAGCTTTGCAAATACACTGGCAAGCTCATTTGATGTTGATATGCAACAATACTTAAAATCCCAGCAGTAGCAACTAGTAATGAGCCAACTAAGGCTAATGGGATTAAATATCTCCGCCTAGAGACAAATTCCTGAAAATTACTTGGCTGCATTTTTTACTCCAATTTTTAGTAGGGCTAAATAGGTAGGGATGGGCGGCTCGAAGCGCCGCCCATCCCTACCTATTTAGCTTTTTCTATTTAGAAGCACCCAATTTTTAAACGGATAAATTAAATGATTAAAATAATTTGTTGTGGTATTTAATTTGGTCCCATATAGTTTTGGTTGTTCATTTTCAGGCATATACAAAGTTCCAAATATATAATCAAGAATTGGCAACTGTACAGCTAGATTTTGAGCGCATTTCTGTGGATAGCGATCATGATGCCAACAATGAAATTCTGGCGTAGCAATAATCCATTTGAGAATCGGAAATCTTACGCGAATATTGGCATGAATAAAAAAGGCGATCGCACTCGAAAAAATCACATAAATTGCTAAAGCCTCAGTCGAAAAACCCAGCAAATAAAGGGGGATCATTTGGAAAGCCTTAGTCAAAACCTGCTCGAAAGGATGAACACGTACTGTGGCAAGCCAGTCAATATGAGTAGAACTATGATGGATTGCATGAAATCGCCATAACCAAGGCACGGTATGCAATAGCCTATGAATAAAATAAAAACACAAATCACCGATGAATATTGCGGCAGTTACTTGCAAAACAAGGGGCTGTTGACCGACAAATTGAGACATTGTCGGTATTGATCTTTGACTCAACAATACAAATACAATTAATAACTTTGTTGTGCCATGACCAATAAAATAGCCAGAAAAGTAATAACAAAGATCTGTAAACCAACCTTCACGGAATAGCTTTTGGCGATGAAGTGATAATGCTTTCTCAATCGGTACAAATACAAAAATAAGGATTAGTATTCCTTTGATAACATCAGGTATTTCCATCATTCCAATCACTAATTCTGCTCATGGTTAACTATTCACTGCCAACTGCTCAATCTCTGGATTAATTTCAGAATGTTTAGCGATCGCCTCATTTACATCCATAGAAAAACCTTTAGGAAACTTGCAATTTTTAAAGGTTGCACCATGCCAATCCACACCTTGCAGATTTGCCCCTAAAAAATCACAATTTGCTAAGTCTGCATTGACGAATCGCGCATTTTCTAAATCTGCGCCATAAAAAGAAGTCATCGCAGACATTTTAACCTTTGCAAAATGCAGATTAAAAGCCTTAGTTGCCAAAATGGCTGGAACAATCGCAAGTATTGCAAACAAAATCGCGTAATGAATTTCTCGGTATTTAACCCAACTATAGCCAGCCGAAATTGCGGATGAAACTCCCACTGCCATCCATACCATACCCACTGTGATCGCCCCTTTTTTGTAGCCTAGATAGAGTCCACAAAGCGACATTATGAATGCGGCAACCATCACACCTATGCCAATCACTGTCATAGCAATATAGTGAATCGACGCAATCACCATTAACCCAATTAGCCCCATATATATGATAAAAAGCTTTCTTTGAGACATGGCAGCGGCTGTGGCAAAGGCAAACATCCAAACAAATGGATTTGTCATCCACCCATAAGGATTTGCGACTTCACCGCCACAGCCCACGAGAACAAGTCTGCCAGAAAACCAAGATAATAAACCGAGAGGGAGGCCCAAAATGATATGCAATGACATTTGCATGATCTGTTTTTGGAAATTCTGTTTATCTTGTCCGATCGCTGTTTCCGAGAAATCAGCACCTGCTAGATTTGTCCCTCGAAAATCGCAACTCTTTAACCTTGAGCCTGTAAAGTCAGCTTTTTTCTCTTCGCCTTTAGGAAATTCATTCTGAAACGATTGATTCTGAAAATCACGATAACGATAATTTACGTAGTTATCCATCGGTCAATCTCTTTATAAGTTAGTTTTGTGAGACAGCTAATTGAACGCTACAGTTCCCCGAGCACATGTTGGAGTCCCATTTTGGAGAAATGGATTTGTTAGCTTTTGCTTTACACCAATTTTGGAAGATTCACAAAGGATAGTGACTGTAGTTAGCTCTTTTTTTGTGTTTGGCGTTGAGCCTGATGTTGAATTTATCTGTTGATTTGACCCTTGAAGTTTTTTATCTCGGTCAGGGACAACAAACACCGCGCTGACAAAACTTTTTAAATCGTCATTCTTGGGAACACCATAATGATAGGCAACAAGCTCAAAACTTTGTAAATCATACTTGTAGTTAGCTGTCTCTTCTTTAATGCCAATTTCCAAAGCAGGAATTGAGCGCCCCAAAGCTCCATTTTCTAGCCAAAAAGCTTGCTGCGCTCTACCCATACTTCCTACATAAGTTCGAGCTTCGCTACTCCTAGCTTTTGTCCCACAACTAAAAGATGATCCCAGAAATGCTATAGCTCCTATTGCAATTAACCCAAATCCCAACAAGCCATAAATTGGCCAACGAAATAGCTGTCGAAATTTTTTTTGCTTTTGTGGCGCAGTATCTTCTTGAAACAAATCAGCAAGCAAACTAGTTTCCTCATCCACTTCTGAGAGTTCGATGGCATTAGATAGTATTTTGTCTAGTAGGAGATTTATTTGCTCTACATCAGATTGTTTTGCCTTAGATTGTCCAATCATTATGATCACCTCTTGTGCGGACTTAACTAATACTGCCCTGTTACCTCACAAAGGAATGCGATCGCGATCGCATTCCTTTGTGAGAAGTACTACAAAATTTGTGCTTGATTTCTTGGGGACTTACACAAAGTAATAAATCCCAAAAATATAGTGACGGGCTTAACCCGTCACTATATTTTTGGGATTTATACAGATCATTTTTTCTTGGAGTTCACTAGGTGTAAATGCTTAGTCTATTGAACTCAATAATGCATCAATCTTTGATCCTTAAAGCATTTTTGAATGACTGGATTTAGTCCTGCTATATTGTTAATTAAATATATTAATTTATTGACCTCTATCTCCAAAGAGATATATCTAACAACCCTTAACATTTTTTTAAGATTTGTTGTCGAATATATATACTTTATAGAATTGACTCAAGCCTTTGTCTAGAGAGGGTTTGAAGCTCTTAAGTATTTTGTAAGAAGGCAAACGTAAAGATGTGTTAAGCTAATTTCAAATCCATATAAATACTAGTAGTTAAAGCAGGATTTAGAATTATGACCATTGCAATGGGCAGGTCGCAAGAAGTCGAAAGAGGCTGGTTTGACAGCATCGACGACTGGCTAAAGCGCGACAGATTTGTATTCATCGGCTGGAGTGGCTTACTGCTATTCCCAACAGCATTTTTAGCAGTTGGTGGCTGGTTCACAGGCATCACATTCGTATCATCTTGGTATAGCCATGGGCTAGCTTCTAGCTTCCTAGAAGGCTGTAACATTCTCACTGTAGCAGTATCATCTCCTCCTCTTAGTGTTGGACATTCTTTGGTACTACTATGGGGACCTGAAGCACAAGGCGACTTCACCCGTTGGTGCCAAATTGGAGGACTATGGACATTCCTAGCACTTCATGGCGCTTTTGGTTTGATTGGCTTTATGTTGCGTCAGTTTGAAATTGCTCGTCTAGTCGGTATCCGTCCTTATAATGCGATCGCATTTTCTGGTCCTATCGCCGTATTCGTATCTGTATTCTTAATGTACCCATTGGGTCAATCTGGTTGGTTCTTCGGTCCAACCTTCGGCGTAGCTGGCATCTTCCGCTTCATCTTATTCTTACAAGGTTTCCACAACTGGACTCTGAATCCCTTCCATATGATGGGCGTAGCAGGTATCCTTGGTGGAGCATTGCTCTGTGCTATTCACGGTGCTACCGTTGAAAACACATTGTTTGAAGATGGCGATGGTAAAACCGCTAACACCTTCAAAGCTTTCAACCCAACTCAGTCTGAAGAAACCTACTCCATGGTTACAGCTAACCGCTTCTGGAGCCAAATCTTCGGTATTGCTTTCTCCAACAAGCGTTGGTTGCACTTCTTCATGCTATTCGTACCTGTAACTGGACTATGGTTCAGTAGCGTAGGTATTGTCGGATTAGCATTGAACTTGCGTGCCTATGACTTCGTATCTCAAGAAGTTCGTGCCGCAGAAGATCCTGAATTTGAAACTTTCTACACCAAGAATTTGCTTTTGAATGAAGGTATCCGTGCTTGGATGGCTCCTCAAGACCAACCAGCAGAAAGATTTATCTTCCCTGAAGAAGTTTTGCCTCGCGGTAACGCACTATAAATTTGAAGCTAAAAAATTGCTTGCAGCTTATTGCAAGCAATTTTTTAAGGATAATTGCAAAATTTAGCTATCAGAAATCAGTACGGTTCTACTAGGTTTTGGATTATGATGAATTTCATCAAACTTCTAAACGTTAGCAGTTAACAAGATGATAGCTGATAGCTTAAAAATTATTTGCACTTTAAACCTATAAAAAATTTTCTGGAGATAACCTCTCGTGACGACGACCATTAACTTAAACTCGCTAGGAGTGGGTGGACGTACACAGGATACATCGGGCTTTGCTTGGTGGTCTGGTAACGCAAGACTCATTAACCTTTCTGGCAAACTGCTGGGCGCTCACGTAGCTCATGCTGGTTTAATCGTATTCTGGGCTGGCGCAATGACTTTGTTTGAAGTCGCGCACTTTATTCCCGAAAAGCCAATGTACGAGCAAGGCTTTATCCTTCTTCCTCACATGGCAACCCAAGGTTGGGGCGTTGGTGCTGGTGGTGAAGTTGTAGATATTTTCCCTTACTTCGTGGTTGGTGTATTACACCTTATTTCTTCGGCAGTACTTGGCTTTGGTGGGATTTACCATGCCTTGCGTGGACCTGAAGTCTTAGAAAACTATTCTTCATTCTTTGGTTATGACTGGAAAGACAAGAACCAAATGACCAATATTATCGGGTATCACCTGATAATATTGGGTTGCGGTGCGTTGCTACTCGTATTTAAGGCTATGTTCTTTGGTGGTCTCTACGATACATGGGCTCCTGGTGGTGGCGATGTACGTGTGATCACGAATCCTACAATTAATCCTGTTGTCATCTTTGGCTATTTGCTCAATTCACCTTTTGGTGGAGAAGGCAACATCGTAGGTGTTGACAACCTTGAAGATGTAGTTGGCGGACATATCTGGATTGGCTTGATCTGCATTGGCGGCGGTATCTGGCATATTCTCACCAAGCCTTTTGGTTGGGCACGTCGTGCTCTCGTTTGGTCAGGCGAAGCATATCTATCTTACAGCTTGGGCGCATTGAGCTTTATGGCGTTCATCGCTACTTGCTTTGTGTGGTTTAACAACACTGTTTATCCAAGTGAGTTCTTTGGTCCTACTGGCGCTGAAGCTTCTCAATCTCAAGCTTTCACCTACCTTGTCCGTGACCAAAAATTGGGTGCAAACATTGCAACCTCTCAAGGGCCTACAGGTCTAGGTAAGTATTTGATGCGTTCTCCTTCGGGCGAAATCATCTTTGGTGGTGAAACCATGCGTTTCTGGGATTTCCGTGGTCCATGGCTGGAGCCTCTTCGTGGTCCTAACGGTTTGGATATTGACAAACTTAAGAATGATGTTCAACCTTGGCAAGTACGTCGCGCTGCTGAATACATGACACACGCTCCTTTGGGTTCTTTGAATTCAGTTGGTGGTGTTATTACTGAAATCAACGCGGTAAACTTTGTTTCTCCACGTTCTTGGTTGTCTACTTCCCACTTCGTATTGTCATTCATGTTCTTAGTTGGTCACTTATGGCACGCTGGTCGCGCTCGCGCGGCTGTTGCTGGCTTTGAAAAGGGTATTGACCGTAAGTCTGAGGCTGTACTTTCTATGCCTGATTTAGATAAATAGCTAACTAAGATGTGCTTTGTCTCATCCTAATAAAAAGAAAGGCAGTGCTTAGCACTGCCTTTCTTTTTTTGACTTTGGCGATAATTACTAGTTACTACCAGTAAATATGACATCAGGGAATTTACCTTGAGCTTCTGTCATGGGGCGGTTTTTACCCTCTTGTTGCCAGTAATTAATTACTTCGGTTGCCTTATTTAAAATTTCAATCCGATCCTGATCGGCAATCCAAGGCTTGCTTTCCATTTCTGTTTTAAGTTGATCCCAAGCATCATCACGGGGCCAAAAGAAATACTTGGTGAGAGGGCTGAAACCTTTGCCAACGACTTGATCGACAGCAAGAGCTACATTATTCTCTAACCATAAGATTTTTAGAATAAACTGGGACAATGCTACCTACCTCCAAGAAAAGTTAAATTACATATTAAAGTAGCGATCTTGCAATATAACATGATTGAAACCTCTAAAGTTGACTTAAAATTATTAAACTCAAGTATTTTTGTGTTTGATATTGATGGCGTGATTCGTGATGTATCAGGTTCTTATCGCCGAGCACTGGCAGATACAGTTGAATATTTTACAAATGCAGCTTATCGTCCTACTCCTGAAGAAATCGACGATTTAAAAGCTGAAGGCATTTGGAACAATGACTGGGAAGCCTCGCAGGAGCTAATTAAGCGGTATTTTCAAGGTCTAGGGCAAGAGATCAAAATATCCTATGAAACAATTGTGGAATTCTTTCAGAGTCGTTATCGGGGCAAGAATTCTGACTGGTCAGATGGATATATTGCGACGGAGCCGTTGATCGCGACCACAGAATATTTTCGGGATTTGACGATCGCAGGGATTGGCTGGGGATTTTTTAGTGGCGCGACAAGGGCTTCAGCGAGTTATGTTTTACGACGTTTAGAAATAGATGCCCCTGTCTTGATTGCCATGGAGGACGCAGCAGGTAAACCAGATCCTACGGGACTTTTACTAGCGGTAAAACAAATTGAGTCTAGTCAGGGTAAATCGGCAGTTGTTGTGTATGTTGGTGATACAGTCGCAGATATGCTGACGGTTGTAAAAGCTAGAATTTATGACCCAAATTATCAATATCTTGCTGTTGGAGTGATTCCGCCCCATGTAGCTGAAGATTTACGTGATCGCTATGCAGCATTGCTTAAAGAAAATGGTGCTGATCTTGTTTTGAATTGTGTTCTAGAACTAACGCCACAGCTTAATCTATTGCAAGGTTCTATAAGTTAAATAAGCGTTAACATAGATCTGGCTTTACAAGCTATTACCTTGTTAAGAAAAAAATTTATGTCAGACTCCAAGCAATATTATTTTGTGGCTGCTAGCCGTAAATACCTATGTGAAGACGAAGGTAAACCTTTGGGAGAAACCTTGTCGGAGCGGCGGCGCAATTTTGAAGCACGCAATAAGGAAATAAATTTTTGGTTAGTTGAGCAGCCTGCTTTTTTGGAAGCGCCTGAGATGGCAAGTATTAAAAAGCAAATTCCCCAACCTGCGGCAGCAATCATCACAACTGATCCAAATACAATGCGTTGGCTAAAGCTAAGACTTGAGTTTGTTGTGACAGGTGAATTTACAGCACCGAGTGCCTCAATTCCAGATGCTTTTGCATCTTTGGCTCTTAGCTTGTAAAAATAGAGCGTGCTTGGCACGCTCTATTTTTTTGGAAAAGAAAAGCCGCCATAGGCGGCTTTTCTTTTTGGTTAATGTGCTAATCTGTGACCTTAAATTTGCTGATCAGATTGCCGATCGCTACAGATATTGTGTTTAGATCTTTTTGCAATAATTCTTTTTCTAGTTCGCATTCTCAGTATGGGGCTGCAAATTTTGGTTTTAAGTCGATCGCTGCCAATACTCGAAAATATGGCGATCGCAGTTTATATGATTTATCGGCTAAACCTAATTTGCAAGCTTTAGAAACAAAAAAATCACCGTTTGTTGTTGAGCTTATTCAAAGTTTCTCAGTGCAGAAAGCAGGCAATGAAATCGCCGAATGTGAAGATATTTGGGGTTGTGTACAACGTAATCCAATGATGTCGATTGCCTTATCGGATGGGGCGACTGAGTCTTCCTTTACGAGAGAATGGGCAAGGGCATTAGTTACAGCTTTTACAGATCGCCAGTTGCCTTGGCAAGAGGTTTATGCCTGTGCCACAACTTGGCTAATCCCATTACAAGCAACTTGGCAGCAATGGTTAGGACAACAGGATTTGTCTTGGTTTGCCAAACGTAAGGCTGGAGAAGGGGCTTTTGCAACTTTTGTGAGCTTAGAAGTTTTTGCAGATTTAAGTTGGAAATCTCTTGCTGTGGGAGATTCTTGTTTATTTGTGGTACGCGATCGCACCTTGCAAAAAAGTTTTCCTTTACAAACTAGCCATGAATTTAACAACCGACCAAGGCTGATCGGAACCAATATCAAGGCGGCGAATATTACTATTTCGCAAATTCATGGAGTTGCAAAATGCGGAGATCACTTTTATCTAGCAACCGACGCGATCTCCTGTTGGATTTTTAAGCAAATAGAAGCAAATCAAGATCCTTGGGTAAAATTAGAGCAGATCAGGACGCAAGACTTGTTTGCAAAGTGGGTGACTGAATTGCGCGATCACCATGAAATAGCCAACGACGATACCACCTTACTATGCCTCAAAATTCAGGATGCAAAAGAAGTGCATTGTGAGTCATGACAGATATTCAAGCTTGGCCCCTCAATATCGACTTTACGATCGCGGTGCAAAATCCGCACCTCTGTTTTGTCGATCCTGAACTTAAGCAGGCAAGCACTGCCAAAAATTCGCGGGGACGTGTCTTGTTATGGTCGGGAAACTTCGCCACTGTCTACAAACTAACTAAGGGAAATCGTTCCTGGGCAGTGCGTTGCTTTACGAGGATTCCTCAATCAGATGTACAGCAGCGATACAAGTTAATCAGCGAATATCTCAGCCAACATGAAATTCCCTACTTAGTCGATTTCGAGTTCCTGACGCAAGGAATCCTCGTCAAAGGCGAATGGTATCCGATTTTGAAAATGGATTGGGTGCAAGGCTCAGAAATAGATCGTTATATTGGCGAACATATTGACGATTCGCAAGTCTTATTGCGTTTAGATCGGCAATTAAAACAACTGCAAAAAGATCTGCAACAGGTGGGGATCGCCCATGGCGATTTGCAGCATGGGAATATCATGGTTGACTCTGAGGGAGAGCTAAAGCTGGTTGACTATGACGGTATGTACGTCCCCGCATTGCGAGGTGCTCCGCCCCTTGAAGTGGGGCATCCCAACTATCAGCCCCCTATGCGCTCTTCTAAGGACTTTAGCGATCGCCTTGATGAATTTTCTTTTGAGGTAATTTCCTTATCACTTCGCGCTCTTGCAAGTCAGCCAAATCTTTGGGAGACATTTCATGAAGACAATAAAAATTTGATTTTTCGGCAAAACGATTTTCAAGAGCCTGAGTTGTCTCCAGTATTTCAGTCGATTTCCAATATTCCTGATGATGAAACCCGTGAACTATGCGATCGCCTAATCCGCCGATGTCATGGCAAAGATCAGCAAGACCAATCTGAGCAGCCATTACGAAAAGACAAAATAGTTACGCAATATAAGATGTTTTTAGTTTTTGGCGTATCGGTATTCGCTATTGTAGGCATTATTTTTTGGCTGGTTAAAACAAACCTATCGCAACCTCAACCTACCGTAACGAACATTCCTACAAATGTGCCAGTAAGCTCTCCTTCTCCCAGCAATTCCCCCACTCCCGTCGCTGTAGCAACTCCAAAATTAATCCCAATCACAGCTGCAACTTTACAAGCTAAATATGCTGAAGGTCAGCGCGATTTTCGCTATATGCAGTTGACTGGCAATCAAGGCGATCGCATACAAGGTCAGGACTTTAGCAATATTAACCTCAGTGGTTCTGTTTTAGAGCGAGTAGATTTGCGCCAAATCATCTTCAAAAATGCGAATTTGAACGGTATTAAAATTGTTAAAGTCGATCTCCGAGGCGCAGATTTGAGTAACGCTAGTCTTGTTGACGCAAACTTATCTTTTTCTAATCTGACCGAAGCTAATTTAACTCAAGCAAATTTATTGCGAGCAAACTTATCACAAACCAAGTTAGTCTCAGCACTTTTACCAAAAGCAGAGCTAATGAAATCAAATCTGAGTGAAGCTGATCTTAATGCAGCGAATCTCAAGGGAGCAAATTTACTTCTAGCAAATCTTCGTAAGGCAAATCTAGCTAAGGCAAATCTGAGTGAAAGTAATTTGAGTGCCGCTAATTTGAGTGAAGCGAGCTTAGATGAAGCCAATTTATCTTCAGCGGATTTGCGATCGGCGGAGCTACACTTGACAAATCTCTCTAATGCAAATCTGAGTTCGGCTAACCTGACAGCTGCGAAACTAGTTCTGATCGAGTTTTCAGGGACAAATCTTAATGGGGCAAATTTTCGCAATGCGATCGTTGAAAATATTGGCAGCATCGAAGCCGCAGATTTTACTAATGCTGTAAATATTACTCCTACTATTCGTAAATATTTCTGCTCTTTGGCTTCTGGTAACTCCTCTGAGACTGGGAGCTCTACAAAATCAACTCTTAATTGTTTGCCATAAATCAACATAAAAACCAATATTTTTTCAGAGATGGCTTCGCCACCCCTCAAAAAATATTGGTTTTTATATAAGCGATCGCTATGCGCATTCTTGGAACTCGAATCGGTATTTGACGATTCCACGACAACCATCCAAAGCGCTATTTTTCAATTCTAAGACCATAAACACATCATCTGGAACTAGGTACTCACACTTTAGTCCCTTTTCTTTTGCGGAAATAAATCCGAAACGTGAATAGTATTCTGGATATCCCAACACCACCACAGCTTTGCATCCTAAATCAGAGCATTTCTCTAAACTATGTTTAATCAATAGAGATCCAATTCCCCGCCGTTGATATTGAGGCAATACTGCTAATGGTGCTAATCCAAGAATCATTAATTCTTCAGAGCATTTTTCGTCGATCGTAACGGGACTAAAGAAAATATGACCAACAATTTGTTCTGATTCTATAGCAACAAAAGAAAGTGTATTTTCAATTCCCCTTAACTGATCGACTAAGTTAGCCTCATTATCTCGTCCAAAGGCTGCGATATTAACCGTACGAATTGCATCTATATCTTCTGGTCGTTCGTCTTGAATTTCCATCAGTTTAGGTAAATAAAATAGTCCCTTAGATAGTATGTCACGGCGATCGCCGTGACATACTCCTTTCCCAGTCAAGAAATAGCGGTGCGGGGCTTCGCCCCGCACCGCTATTTCTTGGTTTTATATATCTATTTCTTCGGTGGGAAGGGAGTATTTTTAGACATATCAAAAAGTAAAAGTGGTAAAAGGTAATTACCATTACTTTTTGGGTTTATGTCACCAACTGCTATACGTTGTCTCTGATAAAGAGTAAAATCGGTATAATTGACTAAAATCGTCAAAATTAACACTTAAATTTTAACTCTTAGCAATTTACTGCTAGTCTAAAAAGCGCTAAAAGAGTATCACCGTAATGATCGAAGAAGAAAACAACCTAATTTCTGACGACCTCATCGACGAAGATGATGAGGTACTTGAGTCTCGGCTGCAACAACTTGCAACCGAAGAATTAAATCAAATCGCAAACCCAGAAACATCTATCCCAGAAGGCTCTCAAGGATCTGCGACTACAACGAGCGAATCAAAACCTGAAGTAAGTAAAGCAAACGCCGCCGCCGCCGCAACGCTAGACAAAATTAATGGTTTGATCGCTGAGTCAACATCACTTAGAGAGCAGCTAGACGATCGCAAGCAGCAATACTTACGGCTGTATGCCGACTTTGAGAATTTTCGCAAACGTACAGAGCGCGATAAAGAAGAGCAAGAAGGCACAATTACAGGCAAGATTCTCAAAAAAATCTTGCCTGTAGTTGACGATTTTGAACGGGCGCAGTTACAAATTTCACCAAAAACAGACGGTGAAGCGTCAATTCACAAAAGTTATCAATCGGTATACAAACAGTTACTCAAATGCCTCAAAGAGACAGGTGTAGTAAGAATGGAATGCGTCGGTCAAGACTTTGACCCTAATTTTCATGAAGCAATTATGCAAGAACCATCGACTGAATATGGCGAAGGCATAATCACTGAGGAATTACGCCCAGGATATTTAGTCAGCGATGATCGAGTTTTGCGTCATTCTCTGGTTAAAGTATCATCTGGGAAAATCGATGGCGATGATAGTGCATCTTCTGAAAATGCTACCGAAAATAGCTCTGGAGAATCCAACTAAAATAAATATTTCAAGATTGCGATCGCGATTGCATCTTGAAATGCATTATTAGGGTACATTATTCAGAAATTCATTAAGCTAAACTTTAAAAAAGCTTTTAACGGAACTGGCGAATATGTCGAAAGTAATTGGGATCGACCTTGGTACGACGAACAGTTGTGTTTCTGTTTTAGAGGGTGGTAAACCTGTTGTCATCTCTAGTGCAGAGGGAGGGCGAACCACACCTAGTATTGTCGCTTTTGTCAAAGACAGCAGCGAACGGATTGTTGGGCAGGTTGCTAAGCGCCAATCTGTTACCAACTCAGTAAATACGGTTTACAGTATTAAGCGGTTTATTGGTCGTAGCTGGGATGAGACTGAACAGGAGCGCAGTCGCGTTCCTTATACTGCGGTCAAGGGTAAAGATAATACCGTAGATGTCCAGATTGGCGATCGCTCCTACACTCCCCAAGAAATTTCGGCGATGATCTTGCAAAAACTCAAGCAAGATGCCGAGAACTATCTAGGCGAAGAAGTGACTCAAGCGGTTATTACCGTACCCGCTTATTTCACTGATACTCAGCGCCAAGCAACAAAAGACGCTGGGGCTATTTCGGGCATGGAGGTTCTGCGGATTGTCAATGAACCTACAGCAGCGGCTCTCGCCTATGGGTTGGACAAGCAAGATCAAGATCAGATTGTTCTAGTGTTTGACCTTGGCGGCGGTACGTTTGATGTGTCCGTGCTCCAACTTGGCGATGGTATTTTTGAAGTTAAGGCAACATCAGGTAATAATCACCTTGGTGGTGATGACTTTGATGCGATGATCGTGGATTGGCTAGTTGCTGACTTTAAACAAAAAGAAGGAATTGACTTAGCAGCCGATAAAACCGCTTTGCAGCGACTCAAAGAAGCCGCTGAAAAAGCCAAAATCGAGCTTTCTAGCGCTCCTTCAACCCTAATTAGCTTGCCATTTATTGCATCAGATGCAACTGGTCCAAAGACCATTGAACTAGATTTTACCCGCTCTAAATTTGATGAGATTACGGCACCTTTAGTCAAATCAACACTCGAACCTACGGCTCAAGCTCTCAAAGATGCTGGGTTATTACCGAAAGAAATAAATCGGATTATTTTAGTTGGTGGCTCCACCCGTATTCCTTCGGTACAAGATGCAATCTCCAGATTTTTTGATGGCAAAAAGCCAGATCAGTCAGTTAACCCTGACGAAGCCGTAGCGATCGGCGCTGCTGTGCAAGCGGGGATCTTAGGCGGCGAGGTTAAGGATCTCTTACTACTAGACGTAATTCCCCTTTCAATCGGACTAGAAACTCAAGGTGGTGTATTTACCAAAAACCTAGAACGTAATACCACCATCCCTACTAGCAAGTCCCAGATTTTCTCCACCGCCGTTGACAACCAATCAGCAGTAGAAATCCATGTGCTTCAAGGTGAACGGGCAATGGTAAAGGACAATAAAAGCCTTGGCAAATTTGAGCTAGAGGGCATTCGTCCCGCACCACGTGGTATTCCGCAGATCGAGGTTTCCTTTGATATTGACGCTAACGGTATTCTCAAGGTATCAGCGCGAGATATTGATACTGGGGTTGAGCAAAGTATTAGCATCACCAACACAGGTGGATTGAGCCCTAGCGAAATTGAGAGAATGCGGATGGAAGCTGAAGTCTATTCTGAAGAAGATGAGGCTCGCCGTGAATTAGCGAATATGCGGAACCAAGCATCTAACTTAATTCGCACAGTTGAAGAAATCCTCAGAGACAATGGACCTTCGGTCATCACTTCAAGTTTGCGCGAACCTACGCTAAAAAACATGGAAGCTCTCAAGAATTTATATGAAGCTGAAGAAGCCACCTATGAAGACTTACAAACTGCAATTAAACCGTTACAGCAATCCCTATTTGAAGTAACTCAAACAGTTGAGAAATACTCTCAAGTTGAACGAGTGAAACAAAAACCAGGCGACAGCTTAGAATAAAACTGAAGGGCGATGTAACACATCGCCCTTCAGTTTTACTGCGATCGCAAAGCGCTGTATGATGACAAAGTTACACTTGTATTTTTGGCTACAGTTGTCATCTGTCAATATTGACAACTAAAGCTTGTTCTGTAAACCGTGAGCCGCTATGTCACTGTTTGATTGGTTTGCTGAAACCCGTTCCCGTGCAGGTGAAGCATATCACCGCAAGACTCCTAATCTAAATCAAAATTCTCAAGAACGCGAAATTCCTGACGGTTTGTGGCACAAATGTTCTAGTTGTGGCGCTTTAACCTATGTAAAGGATTTAAAAATCAATTTGATGGTTTGCCCAGAATGTGGTCATCACAATCAGGTAAATGCCTATGAGCGCATAGCTCAGTTAATTGATGCTGGCACATGGCAAGAAATGGACGCAGACTTAACTTCTTGCGATCCTCTAGGGTTTAAAGATCGTAAGCCTTATATTGATCGCATCAAAGAATATAAGCAAAAAACTGGTTTAAGCGATGGGGTAATCACTGGAACTGGCAAGATCGATGGCTGTGACGCTGCAATGGCAGTTATGGATTTTCGCTTTATGGGCGGCAGTATGGGATCGGTTGTGGGTGAAAAAATTACCCGTATGCTCGAGACTGCTACGGCAAAACGTTTTCCTGCTTTGATATTTTGTGCTTCGGGTGGAGCTCGGATGCAAGAGGGGATTTTGAGCTTGATGCAAATGGCTAAAACTTCAGCAGCACTGGAGCGTCATCGTCAAGCCAATTTGCTCTATATCCCTGTTTTGACCAATCCCACTACGGGCGGTGTGACTGCTAGTTTCGCGATGCTTGGCGATATTATTTTGGCTGAGCCTAAAGCTTTAATTGGGTTTACAGGGCGACGAGTCATCGAGCAGACCCTCAAACAAAAAATTCCTGATGGCTTCCAATCATCAGAATATTTGCTCGATCATGGTTTTGTAGATGCGGTTGTGCCAAGAACAAAGCTGAAACAAAGTTTGGCGATGATTTTAAAAATGCATCAACATCAAGAGTTAATTGCTACCAATCAAAATCTTAATGGTGCTACTAAGTCGGTCACCCATGCTATGTCTGATAGTTCACTAGGCTTATGAGTTTTTGATTGGCGCGGCGAAGCCGCGCCAATCAAAAATCGGTTCTTAGTTAATTTCACAGCCGAACGAATGACGGACGGATTGTGCGGGAGGCGGAACATGGTAAGAGAAAGAGTACCTACACCAAGTAAGTCTCTGAGGCGCGGCTGCCTGTATCTCAAGGTTGATGGCAAGACGCGGAGCGTCGATCGCTAACTTAATTGCATTTTCTGGTTCACAAACTCCCCACTCGATCAGGTTATTCACGGCTTTAATCAGGGGCAGAGTCGTACCTGAGAGCGTGCCATCGGGCAATCGCGCTGTGCCATTTTTAATCGTAATCTGGCGATCGTCCCAAGGATAAGTGCCATCAGCTAAGCCAAGAGGTGCAAGCGCATCGCTGACTAGAAAAACTTTGTTTGTCATTCGATAAAGCAGTTTTACCATCTGTGGCGAAACATGAACGCCATCAGCAATTAACCCGCACCAAACCCGATCGCTTAAAATTGCTTCGCCTAATAAACCAACATCACGATGAAGCAAACTTGGCATGGCATTAAAGGCATGAGTGAGCATTGTTGCACCTTGCTCGATCGCTATTCTCGTTTGCTCAGCATTAGCCGTAGAGTGTCCTAAACTGACAGTAATATTGCGATCGCGTAGATATTTTATAGTTTCGCCTGTGGGATCTAGTTCGGGCGCGAGGGTAACAAGTTTAATAATTTTGGTGTAATCACCTAATACCTGCTGCAAGGTTTCGAGATTCAGCGGTAATAAATGTTGCTGTGGATGTGCGCCCCTTTTGTCAGGATGAAGAAATGGTCCCTCAAGATGCACGCCTAAAATTTTGGCTTCGAGAGGATTAGGATTTTGCGTTTGATAGGAGATTGCTTTAGCCAGAACAAGTAGAGATCGATGTGTTTGCTCAATAGATGTAGTCACAAGTGTAGGCAAGAACCCGTCTAGCCCTTGTTGATATAAAAATTGGCAAATTTCTGGTATGCGTGAAGCGCGATCGCGATTTAAGTCATTAAAGGAAATACCTAATGCTCCATTAATTTGGAGATCGATAGCTCCTTGAGTAGAACAGATGATTACACGTAAACCTGTCATGGTATTTGCAACGGAGAGGGTAATTAAAGGCGATCATCCTTTGAGAAAGACAAATAAATTGTATGGATTTTGAAATTTTTTAGCTATGGTAACTTGAATAGGGCGATTTGGTCTTATTTAATAAATGAAAGCAAATCGAACTCTTGACGGATATCAAGTAGAGAGCGATCAAGCAAAGGATGAAATTCTAAAAAAGGCAATAGTTTGTTTCGGTTACGAGTCTTAAACCAAATTGAAATTACTTCTGGCATGAGTGGAGGTAGAACTCTCAAAATATTTCCATAGAGCCAAAGCACCCCATTTTGTTGAATCATGTCATCGTACATCACATCAACAGCAGGCGTTTTTCTCATTTCACGGAATTTTTGAAAAGTACATTCACTTGTCCACCAAAATAATGGCAAGATCTTTAGCTCATCATACATACCCGTATCGCAGCCATAAATGACATGCCCGGCATCATGGGCAAGCAGAATTTTGGCAAATTCAGGCGGTTGACTATCGGGAGGCGTGAGATGGGGATTGATCGCGTAATATTCCTCTAAACCTTCGCGAAGAGTTTGGATACTACTTTTATCTTTGTAAAGAGGTTTTTTATTCATGATCTTTATTTACGATACGCTATCGTTTCGCAAATTATAATAACACCCATGAATGATGCTAGTAAAAAATCTTTAGGAAGACCTCGCAGTGATAAATCACATCAGGCTATCTTGCAATCTGCTTTAGCACTGTTGGCTGAAGTTGGATTTGATGCAATAAGTATTGAGGCGATCGCATCTCGTGCAGGGGTTGGCAAAACAACTATTTATCGTCGATATAGTGGTAAAGCGGAGTTGATAGCTGATGCTATTGAGAATATACGTGAAGAAGTGCTAATTCCTGATACGGGCAAACTGGAAAGTGATATTGATACGCTCATTGAAAAAGCTGCTCAAATTTCTCTTAATCCATTGGGACGACAAGCCGTTTCCATGATTATAAGCAGTGCCTCAAGTAATCCTGAGTTTGCCCAGATTTATTGGTCAAAGTACTTACAGCCGCGCCGAGAAGCTTTTGATATTGTCATCGAACGGGCAAAATCTAGAAATGAAGTTTCGCAAGACTTAGATTCGGGGTTGGTTTTCGATACGATGAGTGGAATCATGCTTTATGCTTTGATCTTTCAACCTACCCCAGAATCTTGGACAGCATATGTCCGCCGCGCCCTAAGCTTGCTTATCAGATAAGTTTTTGTACTGAATTGGACAAATCCAGAGGGGCGAGGTTCGCCCCTCTGGATTCGTCAATGTTGCTGATGGGTAAATTTAATTACACGATCGCCTGATTAGCAACATTGCTATTAATCGCTTCTCTAAGAGCGCGAACAGTCGCAATCATGGAAACCACGTCATTTAATTGGTTAACTGCTGAACCAACACCAACACCTGAAGCACCTGATGCGATCGCCATCGGTGCTGTGATATTGCTCAATCCAGAAGCGCACATTACGGGGATTGATACAGCGCGGCTGATGGCATGGGCAGCAGCAAGGGTAGGTGATGCTTTTTCAATTGCACCAAGAATACCTGCATGAGTTGGAGCCGAGCTTGTGCCGCCTTCAGTTTGGATGATGTCTGCACCGATCGCTTCGAGTTTCTCGGCGAGGGTAACTTGCTCATCTAGGGGCAAGGTGTGAGGAACTGTTACCGAGATTACGGTATGAGGCAATAATGCTCTAGTTTCGGCAGTCAAAGCAATGATTTCATCGGCGGTAAAAATCCGACCTTGCGCATAGAAGCTATCGTAGTTACCGATTTCAACTAGATCTGCACCATTAGCAACAGCTTCTGCAAGTTTATGGGCTTCAACTGCCGATACACAAATAGGCAAAGAGCAATTAGCCTTAGCGATCGCAATTAGCTCAGCATCAGCCGCGATGTCAACAAAAGTAGCACCACCGCGATCGGCTGCTTGCACGACCATTTTCACGGAGTTGCGATCGAAGTTTTGGATACCGCTAATAATTTTGAGAGCGTTGCGGCGGTCAAAGGCGGTTGCCAAGGCAAGAGGTAAACGAGACATAAAATTTGTCATCCTAATAGACTGAATATTTAGATGTAGGACTACTTTAACGCGATTTTGGATAAAACCCAAAGAGTGTGAGGCTGAGCTTTGCGCCGCTTCACACTCTTTGGGTTTTATTCGGTGATACCAAAGAAATGTTGCTGAATTACCATACCTAGAGTTGCATCACCCAATGGCAGTTGACTATTAAGTAAATATTGAGGATTCTGCCAAATATTCTGTAACTCCTGTTCTTTAACTTCCATCTCAGCAGCAGGCAGTAATTGTAAATGGCGATCGTAGCGAATCATTTCCTTGGTGCGGTTTAAATTATCCAATGAAAAGATCGAAGTTCTTTCCCATTCTTCTATCTCACCTTCAACGCACATCCAAGTCGATTGGCAACCATCGGAAAGCCATGACAACTTCCTCAGAATTACACCATCTAGGGAATGTTCATAATCTAATTGATCGTTGCTTGTATCAATCGCAATGAAAATTACTTCACCAAATTCTTCTGAAAGCTCTTGGGTCAAATATGTATCTTCCTCGAATGTCCCATCAACATAGCTATCGCCAAAATCGCAAACAATCCAATCTGAATTAGGAATCTGTTCAGGCTGTGGAAGTTTTTCTTGAACTTTGGTGATCGGCTGTTGGGTTTTCAGAAAGTAAGCATTATAAAAAAAACTCATAGAGGCAACCCTAATTCAACAAGTTTAGATGCACCAACTTTAAACCCAAAAATCCCTCTTTGTTCAAGACTAAAAGCTGATATATTCCTGACAACAGTGCTGGGGATCGCCATATTTATATATTCAATCCCTGACATATTAAGTTTTTAGAGTTTTTAGACTATAGAACTTGGGTTAGCATGATCGCGAAGCACTATAGGTAGGCTGGATAAGCAAAATATGGCTAAACTCAGAATTGGCATTAATGGATTTGGCAGAATTGGACGATTAGTGGTTCGCGTTGCTGCCAAGCATCCCGAAATCGAGATTGTCGGAATCAATGATCTAGTTCCTTCTGATAACCTCGCTTATCTTCTCAAACATGACTCTACTCATGGACTCTATGACGGTGCGATCGCATCTCACGCAGACGGAATTGAGATTGACGGAAGGTTTGTTCCTTGCTCTGCGATACGCAACCCTTCAGAATTGCCTTGGGGCGATCTAAAAGCCGACTATGTGGTGGAGTCCACGGGCTTATTTACTGACTATGCTGGGGCGATCGCACATATCAATGCTGGTGCGAAGCGCGTAATTATTACTGCTCCCACTAAAGATCCCGAAAAGGTTCCCACGTTGCTAGTTGGAGTCAATCATACTAAGTTCAATCCTGAAACTGATTTGATTGTTTCTAATGCAAGTTGCACCACCAACTGTTTAGCACCGATCGCGAAGGTTCTCAATGATAATTTCGGCATTGCAGAAGGCTTGATGACGACTATCCACGCGATGACAGCGACTCAGCCAACGGTAGACGGACCAAGCAAAAAAGACTGGCGCGGCGGTCGTGGTGCTAGTCAAAACATCATTCCTGCTTCTACAGGGGCGGCGAAGGCGGTGGCTTTGGTACTTCCAGAACTGAAAGGCAAGCTGACGGGAATGGCTATGCGCGTACCGACACCTGACGTGTCGGTGGTGGATTTGACGTTTAGGACTGAGAAAGCCACTAGTTACAAAGAAATCTGTGCGGCAATGAAGTCGGCATCAGAGGATTCATTAAAGGACATTCTCGGCTATACGGATGAGGAGGTTGTCTCAACTGATTTTAGAGGAGATTCGCGATCAAGTATCTTTGATGCTGGCGCAGGTATGGAACTAAATCCAAACTTCTTTAAGGTTGTCTCTTGGTATGACAATGAGTGGGGTTATTCCTGTCGTGTGGTTGATTTGATGATATCAATGGCACAAAAAGAAGGAATTCTCTAAATCCCGAAAAGGCAAGGGTAATTCATGAATTACCCTTGCCTTTTTAATTTTACTTATACAGCGATCGCCGTTTCTTCGTTATAGGTATGGGATGTCAGGTTGCGATCTTGCAGTGCATCGATCCAGTCATGTCCATTGCTGATAAGTCCCGACTGAAATGCTTGTTTAATCGCTTCTTTAGGAGTTTTGACAATCAAGCCTTCTGTTTCTTCATAGTCCTTGAGCAATTTCCAAGAGAGTTCAAAGGTCATCTCAAAAAACTGAATCAATCCTGCTCTTTCTAAAATGGAAAGCGGTTCTGTTTTGAGTGAGTCCTGAAATAAAAGGAATGCTCTCTCAAAGTTAGAAAATCGCTGTATCCATCGGACATCTTCTTCAATTGTTTTTCTTAATACTAAATGCATATAGAGTTTATTTTAGATATGATGCAGTTCAATAAAATTTAAATTTTTATCATTTTATTAATTTGTTGCTTAAAAATCATTTGAACTTTTTCAACAAGTTCAGGATCTCTTTCTTGAAAAGATGAGTCATAAGCATTAGATTTTCTCTTTATCTTTACAAAAGATGGCATATGTCTAAGCTTAGTCTGTTTAGCAAAAACCAAATGCCTACTTTTGATTGATTCTTCTTTTTGACTATTTAAACTTTCAGTTATATTTACAAATTTATTTTCAAATGTACGAATATTAATATGCTTATTTTGATCATACAAAGATCTTAAGTTGTTTTCATTTTCTCTGGCATGAAATCCTATAATTGAATTTGCATTCATCATTTGAAATGAATTTAAAATATCGATATCTATGACATTAGAAATATAAGTCACTAAATTTTTTTGTCCATACTTATATACTTTCGGATCATATAAACAGAGTGTCAGAGTTGGAGAAAGTGGTAAAAAAGCTTGAAAGCCTCTTGCAGCTATACTTGTAATGGCTGGATGATCTAAGTTTCGATAAAGCCAGTTATATGTAAAGACTGGATGATCAGAGATATAAAATTCCAGTTCAGTTTCGTTTACAACAAAATGAAAGGCTAAATCTCTAAAAATTATTGCATTTACACTTCCTTGAATTGTGCTAAAGGAAGCCACTTGACTTAAATCATAAATCTCAAAACGTCCATTACTTGCTTCTTCTGGATCAAACCCATTTAATCCTAGTAATTGTCTTACTATTGATTCAATATGGCTATTAAAAAATGAAAGTAACTCTTCTCTAGCTTCAAGTGTACGAGATAAAAGTGATGAGATAAATCTAAGAAGAGTCAGTGGATCTTCGTTTACTATCTCAAAGTTTCCGCTAACAATCTGGTCTATTATTACAGAAGCTGGAGTTTCAATTTGTCGCTCTATAAAATTTTCAATTGAGTTATCTTTATCATAAAAATAGTTCTGAGAAAAAACCTCTTTAATTGCCTGATTATATCTAACTGTAGATCTGGCAACATCAAAAATATTAATCTTCAATATCCCCTTGTTTGCATTCCAACTAAAATGTTTGAGAAGACATTTAGGAACGTAATGTTGATTTTTTGTTATTTGCTTATTAGCTTGTTTTTTTGAATTAGACATTTTAATGAAGACTCCAACCGCGAATCGGATTCACTTCATTTGCTAAAATCTCTTCGTCTCTCTCTGAAACATCTTTTTCAGTGGAAGCACCCAATCCTACGATTGAAAGTAAAAAACTGTTGTGAGGGGGCTTCGTTTTTGTTTCATTTGTTTCAACAGCCTTGTAACGAAGATAGCCAATAAGATTGACAAGCTCAGAGAAAACATCCTCTGGCAAGTTATCAATTACCTCAATAATCTGCTGCCGCGTTGGAGTTAGAGTATTCATAGCAAATATGAAAAAGACACTCATCACATTTTAGCTGCAAGATTAGGCGATGCGCTTTTGGTTAGCTGATTTTATGAGAAAAGAGATCGCCCATTTATATCATCGATCGCCTGTGATGACAGTCACCACTATGTAAACTTAGATCGCGCACAATTAAAATAGGAATGAAAGATAAGATTTCATAATTGCAATTCATTTTAATCCTTTTTTGTGGAAATCCTTAGGTCTATGAAAACACAACAATTCTCAGACAAGGAAAATCTTAGCCCTGAGCAGGATAAGACTCGTGAAGAGATAGAAAAGCCAAAGCTAGATCCCGAACTGCTCAAGCAATTGCATAGTCTAGATCAGCATCCTCAACGCTTGCCGATCTTTATTGCTTTGTACTTAGCAGCAGTGTTTGCGTTGTATAGATTGGTACAGGCGATCGCGACACCTTGGGTATACATTCTCTGTTTACCTCTGTATTTACTAGCGGCAGCTTCTTTACATGGTATTAGTCTGTTCACACACGAAGGAGTACATGGAGTCCTCAGTCGTAATTCTCAGTGGAATCGATGGCTAAGTATTTTTTGTGCATTACCCGTTGGGCAAAACTTCTCTGCGTACAAAGTGTTACATCTCAAGCATCACAAACATTTAGGTATAGAAGGTGATCCCGATCATTACAAGAACTACACTAAATGGAACTGGCTAACATTTTTGATGCATTGGGGTAGATTGATCATTGGTTATCCTGTTTACATTATTGCGATTCCGATGCTTGGCTTTTGGCAGGGCAATAAATCTGAACGAGTATGGATTGCAATCGAAGTAGCTTTGCTGGGCTTATTGGTGATAGGGGTGCTGCGATCGCCTATTCCTACAGGATTCCTAATTCATGGTTGGTTGATTCCGATGCTGTGGATTAATACAATGGTCAATATTCGCGGCATGAGTCAGCACACATTGCTTGAACATGAGGCTGATTTAGTGCGCGGAACTCGCACGATTTTGACGATTCCTTTGGTGCGATTTTTTATGTGTAATGAAAATTATCATTTAGAGCATCATCTTTATCCCGCCGTACCTTGGTATCATTTACCGCGCCTTCATCAAGAGCTAAAGTCAGATCTCATGCAACAAGGAGCACCATACATTCCTTCTTATTTTTCTTTTGTACAAGATTTTATCGCCGCCAGCTTGAAGCGTCAGCCCGTCGGTACTGTTGTGATTAATTGACGCTGGAAATGAATATGCAAACTTTAATCGCAAACCCGATCGCTAATTCGAGAGTCCAGCAATATCCGACCTTAGATCTCACAGATTTGAGCGAGATGCCATCTCTGCAATCCGCAGTATTGTGGATAGGAAAGGTTTATGACTTTAATAACCATCCCTATATGCTGTGGATGGCAGATCCTATGACCGATCGCGATTCTTTTCGACGCAGCCAACTTCCATTCCGTTTTGCCGTCGAAGCTTTTTCTCAGCCCTTAGCTGCGGTGTTAGCCCGAACGGAAACTTTAGAAACACGCTTACCATTACTAGCAAATATTACTGAAGAGCATGGTCACGGTGATCGCTGGCGATCGCACAAATATACTTTTCAGCAATACCTGCGGGCTTTGGGCGCAACTGAGTGTGAGCTAAATTCACTATGTACGATGCCAGTACTAGCATTTAATCAATCGGTTTTGACCTATTGCCTAATGCAGGCAGGAGAATCGGGAGCAGCGATGCTCGGTATGATCGAACATCTCTATGTCGGCATCAGCTCTGCGATCGCTCGAACTTTACATCAACGAAGTTGGACAGCGGCGGGTAGTCAATCTCACTATGCATTCCATGAAAAACTGGATACGGAACATGCGAGAGACTTGCTGTCATTAGCAGAAGCAGGTTGGGAAGATCTGCGTACTCGTCGGCAAGTATTGCAAGGTTTAATGCTTGGTGCTCACTATTTCTGGAGTTTATATCGTGATTTGTAACTCCAGTTCGGCAATCACCTCAGAAATAGCCTTCTCGCAAGTGCGTGAAGATCCTCGGATTGAATTGCGCGTAATCCAAGAGTTAGCCAAGCGCCAGCAAAATCCATTAAGGGTGCTTTTGGTCGCTTCAGGTGGTTGCACCGCCTTAAGTTTGCTGTCAAACCCTGCGATCGCCAAAATCGAAGCGGTAGATCTTAATCCTGCTCAACTACATCTCGTCGAACTACGCCGCCATGCCTTACTGTATTTGTCTTTAGATGAGCAATTGCGATTGATTGGTGCAGATAAATCTATTAGCGATCACGATCGGCTCAGTATCTACGCCAGCTTAAGCCCAAATTTACCAGCGAGTACAAAAGCTTTTTGGGATGCAAGACTCGAACAGATTGGGTTTGGTGTTAATCAAGTCGGACGCTTTGAACAACTATTTCGTCAACTTGCAGAAAAATTTGCTCAGATGGGAATCGAACCTTTGCAAGAACCATTAATTGCTGTTCAACATCCGCGATGGCGCGATATTTTTGAGCAGGTATTTGAGCGTGATCGACTCATCCAAGCCTTTGGCGAAGCTGCCGTTAACTACTCGATGGATCGCAGCTTTGGCGAGCATTTTGCCGATGTATTTGCTCAAGCTTTACAGCAATTTATCCCCAATGAGAATTATTTCTTGACTCAAGTCTGGGGCGATCGCTATACGTCAAATCTCACAGGCGAGGGAGTTCCTCTTTACCTCCAAGCATCTGCTCAAAATGATATTCACAGATTAGGAACAGAGCGATTACAGCTACATCAGGGCGCTTTTGTTGATTGCCTTCAGCAACTCGCCACATCAGAAAAATTCGACCTGATTCAGTTTTCTAATATCTCAGACTGGATGCCTCTGAGCAGCCTTCACCAAATGTTGAAAGAGATAGTCTATTGCCTGAATTCGGGCGGTGCGGTCATTGGGCGGAGGCTCAATGGCGACCATTATTTAGCGGAAATCATGGCAGAACATATTACGATTGATCGCTCACTTAGTCAGGAATTGCTTGCCAGCGATCGCTCTTTTTTCTATCGTGAAGTTGTCGTAGGGTTTCGGTCATGAGGTTTCATCGTATTGAGTTCGCAGAACGTTCACTATTTCAGGCAGGAATTGAGGCGATTGAGAAAACCGCTTTCTATCCATTGGGCAAGGATTTCTTTCAACTCAATCATGGTCATAATTACTTTGCCTTTTTTGATCGCCTTGGCGATGTACATTACTTTGCGGCTTTAGATGGCTATCGCATAGCTGCTGTTGGCGCAGGAATATTAAGACAAGTGCCTTACCGTCAGAATCAACCAGCACGTTTAGCTTGGTATCTCTGCGATTTAAAAGTTCATCCTGACTATCAACGGCAACATCTTTCAATGAGGCTTTTGCATCATGCTTTACCAGTTTGTATAGGAGAATGCGATCGCGGTTATGCAATATCGATGAATGCAGGTGATGGTAAACCTAATCGTCTTGTGCGTGTTTATGAGAAGTTTAATCTGGTGCGGTTTCGCTGCTCGTCTATATTGGGTATCTATAGTGTCGATGCGGAAGTAATGCGATCGCTAGAACCGATACTCATTAAATATCGCGGTAAAATCTCTTATCTCTCTCTAAAAGGTATTAAAGATTTAAAACTAAAAAGTAATGGAGAAATGTTGCCATTACTGCATGTACAGTGGGGCGATCACCTGCCAACAGAGATTTCTACCCCTTTGGCTGAATATACCCATATGTTCTGTGTGCCTAGAGGTGACGACTTAGCGATCGCCCTTGCCAATCAGCATATATTTCCTAATGCGATCGCTAGTTTGGTCAGTCATGGCATGGATGAAAGTGATTGGCGCTTTATTCTAACTAGCGATATTTGATTTGTCAGTGTCTATTTTTATCCTGCCACCAGAGAAAATGGTATAATTATGGAGTGAAAAGATAAAACTATTCAGTGAGGAATCACCGATATGTATACCATCGATCGCAAAGAAATGAAGGTAGCAGATAGTCGTAGTGATAGCAGTGAGCTACCCTCCGTAGAAGTTCCAGAAGCAGTTACAGAAACAACTTTTGCAACTATTCCCAATCCAAGTGTTCCCATCTCAAGCGGTTATACCGTAGATGATCAGGGACTACTGAATAACTATGCAATTCTGACACCAATGTATATAGAAGAGCCTACTCTTCCAACTGCTGAAGAGCGACTTCGCTCTAAATCTCAAGTTGTGTTCGCTATTCTGCTCACAGCAATGGCAATATTTATCGCTCTCATCGTAAGTTAAGACTTAATATGCCTTAAATGACTCAAGAAAATCCCTTATCTCCTAGCCCTTTCTCCTAAGTCAAAGAAAGAGAGTAGGGATTTTTCTTGACTTCTATTTGTTGATCGCGAAAATTACATTGATATCTAGGTTTAGGATAATGGCATGGAGAAAGTTTCAACAAATAATTTAACAAATCAAATGTGTGCTGAAGATCCAGCACATGATATTTGGAAAAGACAGCGGCATCCCCTTGACTGTATTTTTCATCCTCGCTCTGTTGCTGTAATTGGTGCAAGTGAACGTGAAGGAAGTGTAGGACGAACATTGCTTTGGAACTTAATTCGCAGTCCCTTTGGGGGTACTGTTTTTCCAGTCAATCCTCAGCGTCATAGTGTACTGGGAATTAAATCTTATCCAGATATCGCTAGTGTTCCTGAAGTCGTGGATTTAGTTGTAATAGCAACACCTGCGGCGACAGTCCCTCAATTAATTCGTGAATGCATGGCAGTAGGGGTAAAAGGAGCAATTATTGTTTCGGCAGGGTTCAAAGAAATTGGCGAGGCGGGAGCAGAGTTAGAACAACAAGTTCTCACTGAAGCAAGAAGGGGGGGGATGCGAATTATTGGACCGAATTGTCTTGGGGTCATGAATCCACTGGTGGGACTAAATGCCACATTTGCAGGAGCGATCGCTCGTGCGGGGAACGTTGCTTTCATTAGTCAAAGTGGAGCGCTCTGTACTTCGATTTTAGACTGGAGCCTTGGCGAAAATGTGGGATTTAGTGCCTTTGTTTCCATCGGCTCAATGCTGGATGTGGGCTGGGGTGATTTGATTGAATATCTCGGTGATGATCCCCACACCCACAGTATTGTTTTATATATGGAATCAATTGGCGATGCTCACGCCTTTCTATCGGCAGCTCGTGAAGTAGCCATGGATAAACCAATCATTGTATTGAAAGTGGGACATACAGAAGCGGCGGCGAAAGCTGCTGCCTCACACACTGGGGCTTTGACAGGTAGTGACGAAGTGCTAAATGCAGCATTTCGTCGTTGTGGGGTATTGCGCGTACATACAATCTCTGATCTATTTGATATGGCAGAAATTCTCGCCAAACAACCAAGACCTAAGGGAAATCGTCTGTCAATTGTCACCAATGCTGGGGGGCCTGGGGCGATCGCAACGGATGCCCTGATCAGTGGCGGTGGTGAATTGTCGGAACTAGCTCCAGAAACATTGCAGCAGCTAGATCAATTTTTGCCTCCCCAATGGAGTCATCATAATCCCATTGATATTTTGGGCGATGCCAGTAGCGATCGCTATGCTAAAACCCTAGAGGTTGTGGCAAATGATCCCAATAGCGATGGATTACTCGTAATCTTGACTCCGCAAGCAATGACAAACCCTACACAGACTGCGGAAAAGCTCAAGGCTTATAGTCAATTAGGCAAGCCAGTTTTAACAAGTTGGATGGGCGGTGCGGAAATTGCCGCAGGCACGCAAATCCTCAATCAAGCTAATATTCCCACCTATCCCTATCCCGATACAGCCGTCAGATTGTTTAACTATATGTGGCGGTATACCTACAATTTGCGGGGGATCTATGAAACTCCTTCTTTGCCTACGGATTCCGATCAATACGCACCTGATCGCCTTCTTGCCGAGAAGATTTTAGCGCCAGCCATCAGTAGCGATTGCAGTCTGTTAACTGAGTATGAATCCAAAAAATTACTTGCTGCCTATGGTATTCCCACTGTACCAACCGAAATTGCTAAGAGCGATCTGGAAGCTGTAGAAATCGCTGATCGTTTCGGTTATCCTGTTGTTCTTAAACTCCATTCCGAGATTATCACTCACAAAACTGATGTTGGTGGTGTGCGTCTTAATCTCGAAGATGCAGCAGCCGTTACTCGCGCTTTTATGGCGATCGCATCCAAAGTTCGAGCTATAAACCCCCAAGCCTTTTTGGGTGTAACTGTGCAACCAATGGTCAAGACAGATGGCTATGAATTGATCTTAGGTAGCAGTCTTGATCCTCAATTTGGCGCAGTAATGCTCTTTGGCATGGGTGGTCAGCTCGTAGAAATCTTTCAAGATCGCGCTTTAGCCTTGCCACCTTTAAATACAACTCTTGCGCGACGAATGATGGAACAGACTCGCATCTATCAAGCTTTGCAAGGAGTCAGAGGCAGAAAGGCGATCGATCTAGCAAAGCTTGAGCAATTATTGGTTAACTTCAGCCAATTAATCGTTGAACAGCCCCAGATTCGCGAAATTGATATCAATCCTCTAATGGTTTCGCCTGATGGCATGATTGCTCTAGATGCGCGAGTAGTATTGCACAATGCAGATATTACAGAGCGACCAATTCCCGCAATTCGTTCATATCCTTCTAAGTACGTTCAGCCTTGGGAATCCCTAAAAGGCGATCTCCTCACGATTCGTCCGATTCGTCCCGAAGATGAGCCACTGATGGTTCTGTTCCATCAAGGGCTTTCAGAAGAGAGTGTCTATTTGCGTTATGCGCATATGGTTAAGCTCAAGCAGCGTATTGCCCATGAGCGCTTAACCCGTATTTGCTTCATTGATTATGATCGTGAAATGCTCTTAGTCGCTGATTCTAAAAATCTGCAAACTTCCGAGCATGAGATTTTGGCGGTGGCAAGGTTGAGTAAGTTACATGGTACAAACGAAGCCGAATTTGCGCTAATCGTTAGCGATCGCTATCAACATCAAGGCTTAGGCACAGAGTTATTAAGAAGACTTCTTGAGATCGGTAAGGAAGAAAAACTTAGTGCGATCATTGGTTATATTCTTGGTAGCAATCACACAATGCAAAGTATCTGTCGGGAATTAGGGTTTCAGTTGCAACCAGATCAGGAAGAAGGAATGTTAAAAGCTGTTTTTGTGCCGTAAAGCCGACTTAAATTTGCGGCTTACAAAATAAGACTTTACAATCTGGGTTTAGGTTTGCTAAACTAGATACCCGTCGCCTAAATTAAAATGCGCCAAACTACAGCATAATTAAGAACAATACTTTGCTACCAAAATAAGCATGACTCAAATAATCGTTGGTGAAAATGAAGGGATTGAATCGGCTCTGCGTCGATTTAAGAAAAAAATCCAGAAAGCTGGCTTACTAGCAGATATTCGTCGCTGTCAGTACCATGAGACCGCAGGCGAAAAACGTAAGCGTAAAGCTGAAAATGCTAAGCGTAGAGGTCGTTTTCGCCGTCGCGATAGTTAATATAAAAAAGGAGCGCATTGCGCTCCTTTTTTATGGCTAATATCCAACGCCTAATAATTTATTTTCCCGTCGAAATTGGCTTGGTAGCACCACATTAGTACCATTAGCCCATACACCTAGGCGATCGCTTTGCGCTTGTGCTTCCAGTTCTTCATAGCCTTGGCAGTCTTTTTCTTGCAGGGGATCATAATGGGCTAGCCCCAGAGACACCATAACTTTGTTAGCATTTTGTCCCCCCGCTAAAACTTCGGCAGTGTAACGCCCAAACTTATCTTTTTTAAAAACTTTTATATAAACTTCTTCATCGTCAAGAATATTTTGCAACACTTTGCGAGCATGTTGTCCCTCAAATTGCAATAATTCAGGTGCATCAATGCAAGCAAGATGCACTTTAGTTTTTATACCGCGATCAACAAGGGTGATATTGTCTCCATCAAAAACTCTCACAGCAAATTCTGCTGCCCATGTAGGCTGAGTCGCGATCGCTATATATGCGAAGTTGATGACCACAATCAAGACAAACTGCTGAAATTTATTTACAAAATTGACAAGGGACATTTATGGGGAGTACGGAGGGATTAGATTAATCATATAGCTGTCGCCGCCACAGGCTTTTTTCGGCTTTAAGTTGCGGCGATCGCGAATTCGCCACGACATTTTGCGCCGCCATCAGCGATCGCCAGTTCATGGAGTGTAAATTCATCGCCGAGTTTATGCACGAGGGCTTCTAGTAATGCATGAATCTCCTGATCGCTTTTGGCTACGGGAGGTGTATCAGTAGCGATCGCTTCTAAGAAAATCGGAGACTTGAGGCAACTTTGCAGATCTTCAGATGAAAGCTCTACATCCATGGTGACGTGGATGGGATCAAGTAATCGTAATGCCTCACCCTTGATAATTTGGGAAATATTTAGATGAATAGCTTCGGCACATAAATCAATATTGGTGATCGCTAAGCCTTTATATTTGGCTCCCACCCCGATGACTGTGGCTTTAGGAATGTCACCACTTAAAATCTGACGACTTTTGCCAGCGATCGCAATTTCGATGGTTTCGATATGCTCGACCTGCGATCGCAACCATAGTTTAATAATAGGAATTAATACAGAACTAACAGCAGACATTGTAAATTGAACCTATTTAAGGTTATGGCGGTCAAAACTAGTAACTTAAAAATAAGTTAAAACCGCCAATATTGCCTCACTAAGTATAGATGCTCATACGGATGTTCGCCATAGATGTTCAGAGCGGTAAAAACAGATATCAGAGAATCACCTCAGACCGATCCCGATCTCGCGATTGTGCAAGCTTGCTTGCAGGGTGATCCCAATGGTTTTAAAAAACTGTATCAACGTCATCATCACAAGGTGCGCTCAACGCTCTACCAGCTATGTGGCTCCGATGGGCTAGATGATTTGGTGCAGGATGTGTTTTTACGGGCGTGGAAAGGACTATCTAAGTTTCGGCAGTCCGCTCAGTTTTCGACTTGGCTCTATCGAATTGCCTTTAACGTGGCAAGCGATCGCCGAAAAGCTTTGGCAAAAATGCGATCACGAAATATCTCTGTCGAAGATGAGCAATTAGAAAATCTTGCTGACGATGCGATCTCCCGTGAAAGTGATTCGCAACCGAGCTTAACCCAAATGCATTATCAAGACATAATGCAACGCGGTTTAGCAAAGCTAAGTGAAGATCATCGCGCTGTATTGGTTCTGCATGATCTAGAGGAGTTACCTCAAAAAGATATCGCCGAAATTTTATCTATTCCTGTCGGCACGGTGAAATCGCGGTTATTTCATGCCCGTAGTGCCATCAAAAAGTTTTTAGAAGCGCAAGGAGTCGAGTTATGAAAAACAAATATGCTCAAGATTTTCCAGAAAGTTTTGGTGAAAGCCCTAGCGAAGATTCTGTTGACTCCTTAGTGTCTTTTCTCAGACAAAATAAGCCGATCGCCCCTCCTCCAGACCCAAATTTTGAGAAACAGCTATTTGCTGAAATCAATAAATATCCACAGAGATCGCCAAAATCTTCTAACGCAAATTTACGACGTTGGTTGCCTTGGGCTTTATTGATTCCCGTTGTGATCGCTACAGGGATTACGTTTAATTGGGTAACTAACCGATCCCAGTATCAAATGGCAAATATTAGCGAATCTGAAAAAGCTGAGATCGAGCAGTCACTGATTAGTAGTTGGAATATGACCGATGACACGACCTATCAAGAGGTTAATACTGCAACTAACTCCACAGATAATCAGCTTTTGAGAGAACTAGAACCTCTTGAATATGAGTAAATAGCCGAGGATTATTATGTTTAAATCAAAAATTTTTCAATATTGCGCGATCGCTTCAACCGTAGTTGCCGCCAGTGGCGCTATTTGGGCTAGTAATACCAACTTACAGTCGCAATCAGCGCAATCTCAAATTCAAGCACAATCTCAAACTATCCCTGAAAACAAGCCTGAATCAGAACCCGAAATATTAGCCCAAGTATCCAATCGTCCAGATCGCGCTGAAATCGGCGATATTCCATCAGGTAGGATGCTCAAGCAATTAAATTTATCAACTGAGCAATTACAAAAGCTTAAGTCAATTCGAGATCGCGATCTGACTCGTATTCGAGAGCTTGCTCAGCAATCCCGTCAAGCAAATACAGAATTACGAGATTTACTCGATGGGTCTGAAAGCAGTGATGTCATTAGGGCAAAACATAATCAAGCGTTAAATCTTCAGCAAGAATTACGCAAGCAACATTTTGAGAGAATGTTAGCCATGCGCGAAGTTCTGACTCCACAACAGCGATCGCAACTCAAAGAAATCATGCAAAAAAATCGCCCAAATCATCCGAGAGAGAACATGAAAGACCGTATTGAAAACCGCCTCAAAAAACGTCTAGACAATCTATAGCCTTGAAAGTTTTACTTATTAGGACATAAAACCCGAATAAAGAAAGGCGGCGCTTCGCGCCGCCTTTCTTTATTCGGGTTTTGATTTGTCCTAGCTATCGCTTTTATTGCTATAGGCGATCGCCCAAATCTATGAAATTTAAAAACATCGCTACGCAGTGTTTTTTAGATCAGTGTAAATACCTAACGCGAAGAAATTGTTAAATCTCCAAACCAAATCTAGAACTGCTCTTAATATGATCTCTAGCTATTACAAATACTTCTGTTGAGTTTTATCAAGATTCACGAAGAAAGCCTGAACCTCATAAACTTGCATGACTGACTCTTTATCTTCTTACAAATCAGCAAAATCGGCTGAAAATAATATTAATAGTAGTTCTCGTAGCACAAACCGATTTATAGAGCCAGTTGTTCTAATCCGTCGCATTGCCTTTGCAATTGCGATCGCAACTTGGATGGTGATGGCGATCGGCAGTGCAACTCGCGTGATGAATGCAGGCTTGGCTTGCCCCGATTGGCCCCTGTGCTATGGATCGGTATTGCCCGCAGAGCAAATGAACCTGCAAGTATTTTTAGAATGGTTTCATCGTCTAGTTGCCTCTACAGTTGGATTTGCCACAATTGTTTTGTTTAGTGCAAGCTGGTATTTCCGCAAATCTTTGCCGAAATGGCTACCTTGGGCTACATCAGGATCATTATCTCTGGTAGTTTTTCAGGGGATTTTAGGCGGACTGACGGTAACACAATTATTAAGGTTTGATATCGTCACAGCCCACTTGGGGACGGGGTTATTATTTTTCTCTAGTTTGCTTGCGATCGCCACAGCTTTAACTAACCAAGAAGGTAGTTTTGATGACTTGCGAATTAAGTCATCAAAACTACCTTGGCTTGGTTTGATAGCAGCAGTTTTAGTTTATTTACAAAGTATTCTCGGTGCATTGGTTGCCTCTCAATGGGCGCTGCACCAATGCTTTGCTACTCAGGATATGTGTATTGTTTTGAATGCACACTTGCTTGGTGTGATCCCAGCTACCCTTGCTAGTATCGCGGTAGTGATTACAGCATGGCTATCTAAACAAATTGCCCCTGTACTACGAAAGGTGGCAACGATCGCAGGTTTGTTAGTAATTTTGCAGGTAGCGATCGGCTATGGCACTTATAAACTACACCTACAAGTCGAACAGCTCACCATTGCTCACCAAGCTACAGGTTCAGCATTGCTCGGAACCCTTGTTTGCTTTGCTGTGTTAGCATTTAGAGCCAATAGTCAAGACCAATCTTTAATCCAAGAACAGAATCAAGCGCAACCTGCGATTCGCTAACTGTAATAACTGCGAAATATTTTAGGAGTTAAGCGCAATGCAAGAAACAGCAATTCAAGAATTGAACATCTCAGAAACAGCGATCGCGGAAAATATCTTTCCTAAAGCAAATAAATCTTCAAGTCGTAACTGGCGAGAGATTATTCAAGACTATACAGAGCTAACTAAACCACGAATTATAGTCTTGCTGCTAATCACCACCGCAGGGGCGATGTGGATTGCTTCTGAAGGACAAGTGGATACATTTTTGATGTTTATTACAGTTTTAGGAGGGGCGATCGCAGCAGCTTCGGCAAATGCAATTAACTGTCTATACGATCGCGATATCGATGCCAAAATGGAGCGTACTAGCTGGAGACCAATTCCCTCAGGCAGAATTCAACCTCTTAATGCGCTGATTTTTGCGATCGTCTTAGCAATTATTTCCTTTACCTTATTGACGGTATATGCCAATCTTCTTGCTGCTTGCCTAGCAATGTCAGGGATCGCTACCTATGTTGGCGTTTACACGATTTGGCTTAAGCGTTCCAGCACTCAAAATATTGTCATCGGTGGCGCAGCAGGTGCGATCCCACCCCTAGTTGGTTGGGCCGCGGTAACTGGTGAACTAAGTTGGGCGGCTTGGGTTTTATTTGCGATTATTTTTGTGTGGACACCACCCCATTTCTGGGCTTTAGCATTAATGATTCGTGATGAATATGCCAAGGTAGGTGTACCGATGCTGCCTGTTGTCAAGGGCGCTGAAGTTACTGCCGATCAAATTTTGCTTTACACCTTATTGTTGGTTCCTGTGTCGCTTTTGCTAGTTTATCCCTGCAATGTCATGGGTCTAGTCTATGCAGCGTCAGCTGTTGGTCTTGGCGGTGCATTTATTTATAAAGCAACCCAATTGTTAAAAGAACCCAGCGATCGCACAGTTGCTCGGTCTGTATTCAAATATTCGATTCTTTATTTAGGTTTGCTTTGTGTAGCGATGGGAATTGATAGCTTGCCAGTTGCACATATTTCTGGAGAACAAGTGATCGCTTTACTGCAAACTACTATTGCAACTCTCAATCCATAAGTAAAGAGACGCTATACTTCTGTTTTTTATAAAAAAGTAAGATGTGCATTGCCTATCTTACTTTTTTTTAGACTTAGTTTCGGAATATTCTGCAATGATGCGATTAATCTCTTGAATTAGAAGGGGTTTAGTCACAAAATCATTCATTCCTGCATCAAAGCACAATTGACGATCTTCTGCTGAAGCATTAGCTGTTACGGCAATAATCCGAGGTTGCGGTTGGTTAGATTGGCGAATAATCTTTGTTGCCGTAACTCCATCCATTTCTGGCATTTGCATATCCATGAGAATGAGATCATAAACTTGCATGTCTACCATTCGTAATACTTCTAAGCCATTATTAGCAATGTCAGCAATATATCCCAGCTTTTTGAGCATCATTGCCGCTACTTTTTGATTGACAAGATTATCTTCTGCGAGCAGGATTTGATATTGAGATTGATCGATCTTCACGTCTAGTTGGGGATTACTTAAAGTTTTTTGGGGTATCGTTTTAGTCTCGGAAGCTACTTTTAAGTTAGCCGTAAAATAAAAGGCTGTGCCTTGAGTTTGAGCTAATTCTGAAGTCCAATCCTCAGGAGGGTTTCCACCGATATTACCTAAGCTTTCTACCCAAATCTTCCCACCCATTAATCTGATTAAACTCTTGCTAATTGCTAGACCTAACTGATAAAAGAATATGCGATCGCATCGCAATATTTGCTGCACCGCATCTGCTGTAGTTTGCAAAATTGTTGATAGGGCTAGAGATTGCTGAGTCTTTATAGCAATTGTCTCTATCAGACTCTTCCAGTCAAGTCGAGATGCATGGTCGCCAATCAAGTCCTGATTGTTGCTGTTTGAATTACTTTGTATTAAATAATGTCTCATACAGCAATTCAGACCTCTTAGAGGATTAGAGATTATGGCTCTTTGTTAAAGTCTGTAGGAAAGTATTCTGGCTAAAAAAGTTCCAAATTAACCTTGTCAACCAAAACACTGGCTTTTATATCAGTGCAAAGCGCTGTACATAAAAGTCATAATCATCAAAGAATTATAGCAATTTCTGAGAGTCCGACTACACTTTTGTGTTTTGGTAACCCTTACAGGATTTGATTTTCACTTTACAGAAGTGTTGTCACACTTTTGCAAATTAAAAATCAGTGGTGTGCGGCTTTGCCCCACACCACTGATCGTTCACTAGGAAGTGTGTAAATCGAATTTGGGGAAATCTATTTTTTTAGGCGATCGCACAATGTCTTCATTACCTTGATTCGGGCAAACTTCTTGTCATTTGCTTCAATCAAGTACCAAGGCGCGAACTCAGTGCTTGTACGCTCGATCATATCGTTAGCAGCTAGTTCATATTCATTCCATTTGGCTCGGTTGCGAAAATCTTCATCAGTGATTTTATAGTGCTTATATGGAGTTGCTTGCCTTAATTGGAAGCGGCGCAATTGCTCATCAGGATCAATATGAATCCAAAACTTGAGCAGTAAAGTGCCATGTTCATGAAGTTGTTGCTCAAAGTTGACGATTTCATTATAGGCTCGCATCCATTCTGCTTCTGAGGCAAAACCCTCAACTCTCTCTACAAGAACTCTTCCATACCAACTACGATCAAAAATAGTGACCCGACCCGATCGTGGCAGATGTCGCCAAAATCGCCACAGATAATGATGCGATCGCTCTTCGTCCGTCGGCGCTGCGATAGGAATTACCTGATAGTCACGCGCATCTAGTGCTGAAGTAACACGGCGGATTAGTCCTCCTTTGCCTGCGGCATCCCATCCCTCAAAAACAAGGATCACTGATTGACCCAAAGACTTCCCTTGACGGAATAGTAAATTTAGACGACCTTGGTATTTTTCCAGCAATCTCTTGTAGTCCTCTTCACTCAGGCTTTGCTTTAGATTGAGAGTGTCTAGGATTGTGAAGGAGTTATTAGTTTGAACTGGAGATGGAGCTATTTTAATAGCCTTCGCATTGTCTATGGCAATACGTTTAGACACTAAGTCGAGGATATATTTCCCTACTGTAATGCTTCGATATCTCCTATCCGCTCCCTCAATGATAATCCAAGGAGCTTCACCTGTACTTGTGGTGCGAATGGCTCGTTCTGAAGTGCGCCGAAACTTATCGTAAAGCTTGAAGTGTTGCCAATCCAAATCGGTAACTCGCCAGCGGGTATCAGGATTTTTCATCAGCGATTTTAGGCGCTCAGATTGTGCTTTTTTACTGAGATGGAACCAGAATTTAATGATCAGTGCCCCATCATCCACCAACGCTTTCTCAAAAGCATTGATTTGCATCAGTGCCACGGCTAGATCTCCAACCTTTGTCTTGCCATAGACGCAATCGATGATTGGTCGCGTATACCATGAACCAAATAGAATACCGATTCGTCCTTTCGGCGGGAGAACTCGCCAAAATCTCCAAGCTTCTGGACGCTCGCGCTCTTCATCGGATGCGGCTCCAAAAGCGTGGGTTTCGAGATAGTGTGGGTCAATCCACTCATGGAGTAAATTAACAGTTTCTCCCTTACCAGCACCATCTACTCCCCCTATCAAAATAATCACTGGGAAGGAAGCATTTTTGAGATCTTCCTGAACTTCTAAGAGTTGAATACGCAGAGAAGGCTCTTGAGCTTCATACTCTAATTTATTGAGCTTATGCCCGATTTCAGCTGATTCAAACATAGAATGAGTACCAATCCTCAATCAAATACCAAAAAACTCTATAGCAATCAGACGTGAGCCATCGCTGCTGTTATTTAGAGGAAGTTGATAGACCCACTCACTTTAATTGTGCGTGAGATTTGGGAATAGAAAGATTGAATGATATAAATCGTAACTGTTGTTCATTAAGCCCCATAGGATTTATGTTTTATACTAATTCACGAAAGTGTTGTCACACTTTCGTGAACTGAAAACCAAAACCAGTAAGAGCTTTTAAATCAAAAAATG
The DNA here is from genome assembly GCF_006937785.1 of Pseudanabaena sp. UWO311. Lineage (GTDB taxonomy): Bacteria > Cyanobacteriota > Cyanobacteriia > Pseudanabaenales > Pseudanabaenaceae > Pseudanabaena. The sequence continues at coordinate 71,526 of NZ_SJEE01000017.1, read as the reverse complement.
GCATAGCCATTTTTTGATTTGGTATTATGGGGCTGTCACAACTTGATTGCGAACTGCATCTAGGTTGAATAGCAGGCATTTTATCGTAGGTAAAATGCCTGCTATTCTAAAGCTCTCTTGAGAATTGTCCGAAATCTCAAAAGCGATTTAAACTGACTGGACAATTTGGTTTCTCGGCGGTTTCCACAGGAGCAGGATCGGGCGGTAAAAGTGCCACAATATGAGGCACAGGACGAGGTTCATAAGCCATAACTGATTTACCGCGATAGGCAAGCGCTGCACTTGCGCCAGAGTCAAGCATAACTACATCTCGCAATCCAGCTTTCGCCAAGATTTTTCCTAAACCGACAGAATCAATCATTTCCATAGTTACGCCAATAGTCGGTCTTCCAGAACGATCAATCCCCCAAAAAGCGCGATCGCGACTTGCATCAAATCCATAAAGCTTCCCGAAGGATTCTGCTGATTGTGGTTTACCATCGCGGACTAGCCAACCTGCGGCAACAAAGGCATCCGTGACATCAGGCAATTCCGCTCTTACAGCTTCTAAAGAAATATGCTTAGCTGCATTAAAGGGAATAAATTTAACTGTTGTAGGGCTAATCAAAACTAGAGGGCGACCATTGAGAAGGGGATTTTCGCCTTTATTACCAGTGTTAAAAACTCCTGCATAGCTGGAAAACTGACTCATCACGGGGCCAATCATCGTATTGCCATCAATACGTTCAAGGGAGAAAAAGCCACCATCAACCGCCGCGATCGCATTGGGAGTCATGGCAAGAATCTCTGCAACCTGAGCGCGTTTATCAGCATGAGTTGTGACAGCACGTCCACCATGTACTAGGGTAAGTGGCAATCCATCAATAGTAACTTTGCGCTTCTCAACAGGAGTAGTAAAATCGATTACGCCATTGTTTACTGTTGGCAAAAGTGAAACTTGACTTGCCGAAGTTCCTCCAGAAGCTTGTTCGATCGCTTCACTAAAACGTGATTGCCCAAAACGCATAATCGATAGTAAATCCTCTGACTCATTCGCAGATCGCTCTTGACGGGGATCAAGGCTCATTGAAAGTGCGGCTTTATAACCAACATCCTTAACTTTTTCCTTAGCTCGTTCCGTAAATTCTCCTTCAGGATAAGTGAAGTAATCTATAGGAATTCCTAATTCTTTTTCAAGTACTTTTTTCGATTCCAATACTTCCCGTTCAATTTCAGGATCGCTCAAGTTCTTCATGTTTAAGTGATTGACTGTATGGGAAGCAACGGTGATCAAACCACTTTTTTGCATTTCTCGAAGTTGATCCCATGTAGCTTTAGGTTTTTTCCCACCTGTGCCGACAAAGCGAGTATGAACAGACCATACGGCAGGATAGTTATATTTTTTTAGCAATGGAAATGCATATTTGTATTGTCCGAGATAGTTGTCATCGAAGGTGAGCAATACAGGCTTTTCTGGCAATTGCGCACCTGTACGCAGATGGTTAACCATGCGATCCATTGTAATTGGTGTATATCCACCCTCTTGGAGCGTTTGAAAATGTTTTTCGAGATCTTCAGGTGTGACATCCCAATCGACATCTTTTACCGCTGTGATGTCGTGATACATGATGATCGGGATTTTTGCAGCACGGGCGCGATCGCTGATCGAGGGAAATGGAGCAGGGGTAAAACTAGCGATCAGCTCAGCATTAATACTGCTGCTCAGACTTGATAAAACTGGTAATGGGTCATTGGCGATCGCATTGATCGATCTGACCTGATAGAGAGAAGCCGTCACCGACTCTAAAGCATTGTATTGACAAAAAGCTCTCGAGTCATTACTTGCGACAGGATTAGCAGGGTTTAAAGCTGATTCATCAGTGGCTGTGGCTATCTCCGTAGAGGATGTTCGGGTGACCAATCTTGTGGCGATCGCTGCACCCATGCCAGTACCGAGGGCAGCTAATCCCAGCACGATCCAAATCGTGTTCATGCTGCTGCTATTTTTGCCGTTGCCCCTGCTCATAAAGATTTATAAATTTTGTGATATTACTAGCGCCTATTTAATCAGAGAGCCATCATGTGCACAAGTACCTACGGTAAATGGTGGTATTTATTACGTTGAATTCAAAACCCAAGTTTTTGTTAAAAGTGCTGCGAAGCAGCACTTTTAACTTCTCCACGCCCAAAGGAAATGCGGCGCTTCGCGCCGCATTTCCTTTGGGGACTAAGCCCATCCTGCTAATTGATAAACCAGTAAGCCAATGTACTCCTTGATCGCATTGGTAGTGTTTCTGAGCGCATCCACACTAGGCAAGAACTCCAGCAATAAAGCGAAACCTTTATTGTTCTCATTTTGTACCGACAAAAAGTCAGTTGGTGCAGCTATAGCCTCAACACCGACTTTCCGAAATATTTCCATTGAGCGGGGCATATGCAGTGCAGATGTTACTAACAATATTTTATTGAGCCCCTTTTTAGTAAGGATTGCCTTTGTATTAATCGCGTTATCGCGGGTATTAAAAGATTGCGATTCTTGGATAATGGCACTAGAGGGCACACCCATAAATTCGGCGATCGCAGCCATATCCTCAGACTCAGGATTTCCGCCATCACCTAGCCATTCGGCTCGACCGCCAGTGACGATTACTAAGGGTGCTTTGTCCTGCTTATAGAGCCACGAGCCATACAAAATGCGATCGCCAGCTTCATTGACCTCATACCAAGGTCGCGGTGCTATGCGTGGTCTTGTACCACCACCCAAAACCACGATTGCTTCAGCTTTGGGGATATCACCGTTCGGTAAATATTGCCATTCCAACGATCGCACTAACCACTTAGAAAAAATTTCATTGCTGCTTAGAAATAAAATTACTAGTGCGAGCCCTATTAGGGTTGAGGCAAAACGATTTTTTTTAAATAAGCTGATTAGTTTACTAGAGTTACTCGGATTGCGCGATCGCTTAGATCGCCATAATAAAATCACTAAGGCGATCGTAATTAATACACTCGATAACCCAAGCGGATAAAAAAACAGCGGCAAAAGTTTCGATAAAAAAAGCGACACAGTTTTAAGACTATTTTCGGGGATTTTGTATTATAGCAATCCTAAATTATTATCTATGTATATTACGTTTATGGAAGAGTGCATTCTTTGGATGCACTCTTCCATAAACTATTTAGGATTGCTTCAGCATAAGATGTTTTTGAGTCAGATCAATGACTTTGTTTGCATTATTGGGGAATCATTGACAACCTTACAACCTCGTTAAAATGTCTTTAAACTATAAGTATTTTGTTTGTGATGAGATTATGGTTTAATGAGTATCTCAGGGAATTGGGAGAACTTTAGTTAAACAATAGAAAATTTCTAAATACAGCCGAAGAAATTTCTAAATAAGGAGAGAATCAAATTCAGACTTAGCAATTGGGAATAATTCAGATGTACGCTGACATTAGTACAAGTGTAAGTAAAGAGCAAAAAGAGACAGCTAGAGAACTCCTGAAGAGTTTAGAGTTAAGTAGAGATGGATGTGTTTATGTCATCCGCGATCGCATTCGTTGGTCTTTTTATATTGAGCGAGGCAAATTGGTCTATGCTTCGCACTCATTAGATAGTTTTGAAAGATTAGAACGACATCTGCGGATGTTAAGTCGAGAAGTTCCAGCACTCAATGACAAAATGAGATCAGAGCTTCGGCTGATGTTTGATGATCCTTCTCCAGATAATGCTAAGTACAAAGTTACTAGCGAAATTCTCTGTGTTGAATACCTTGCAATTTTGTGGCTAGTTAATGAAAACTATCTCCCGAAGACTATGGCAAGCAAATTAGTTGCACGGATTATCCAAGAAGTTATTGAAGCATTCCTAGGATTGCAAGATGGAAAGTTCGGTGGCATGTATTATGAGCATTTCTTGAAGGAGACATATTGCAATCTATCAATTGATCTGATTTTAGAAATAGTTACACAAAGACTTCAAGAATGGTACAAGCTTGGTCCCGCAATTTGCTCTCCCTACCAATGCCCATACTTAGTCAGCCAGAAAACTGCTGAAAAGCGCATGTCCACTGAAACTGTACAGCGGCTTGGAAGAATTTTACGTGGGTTTAACTTCTGTCAGTTAGGGGCATTACTAGGCAAAGATCCACTTGCGATCGCCAAGCATCTCGTTCCACTAATTAGTGATGGCTCAATCCTGTTAAGAGAACCTTTGGCTCCTTTAAATATGTTGCCGCGCACCTATTATCTAGCCCCCGCCAAAGAGCACGATAATATTGAGAAACTTGCAGAAACCTTTGCTATAGAAGAAAAAGCCAATACTGATAATATCTCCAGTATTAGTAAAATTGTTTTAAGACAATCTGTCAAAACATCAAAGATTGTTTGTATCGATGATAGTGAATCGATGCTTGGAATTATTAGTAGCTATTTAGGAAATGAAGATTTTCAAATTACGCTCATTCAAGACTCTATGAAAGCTTTAATGAAGATTAATTCTATCTGTCCTGATTTAATCTTACTGGATATTGGAATGCCAAATGTTGATGGCTATCAACTCTGTTCTTTAATTCGTAAATCTTCCAATTTCAAATATATACCAATTGTCATGGTGACAGCAAATAAGGGCTTGATTAACCGTGCACGGGCAAACATAGCGGGAGCAACAGATTATCTAACCAAGCCATTTAATCAAGCTGATTTGTTGAAGATGGTTATGCGTCATCTCATGTAGATCTCGTGTAGAGACCTTCAAAATAGTGAATAAACAACTATCCACAACTATGAAACCCAGTAAGTGATTCCAAAAAATAAAATGACAACGTCATTTTATTTTTTGGAATCACTTACTGGGTTTGTTTTTTAATTCCTGAAAGTGTCGTTGCACTTTCGGGAATTGTTGTTAAATATGAGTCACAGGTAGTTGAGCTTAATATTTAGAAAAATAAATAATAGTTTATGATTTAATATAATGAATTATTGTAAAATGCATTTATTGCAAAAACATTGAGTTTACTTTTGGTGGGGGGCTTAGAAATTAATCCTACATATTTGTAGTTTTGCTGATGGGGTAAATCATGGTATGTACCACTATTGATATGATTAAAGATCAAAAACAGTCTGCTAGAGAAGTCTTGAGAAGTCTAGTATCCAGTAAAGATGGATGTATGTACGTTTTTCATGATCAGATTCGCTGGGCATTCTATGTCGAAAAAGGGAAACTGGTATATGCATCGCATTCATTAGAAAGCTTTGAAAGAGTAGAACGGCATTTGCGCGGGCTAAGTCGAGAAGTACCTACATTGAATGACAAATTGCGATCGCAACTCCGCTTGATGTTCGATGATTTATCCCCTGAGACTGCCAAGTACAAAGTTACGAGTGAAACCCTATGCACTGAATACCCAGCCATCCGATGGCTAGTTGGTGAAAATTATTTGACTAAAATAATTGCGGGTAAACTAATCGCTCGAATCATTCAAGAGGTGATTGAGACTTTTTTATGTCTGCCTAGCAACGACTTGAGTCACACTTTTTATGAGCACTTGTTAAAGGAGACTTACTGTAGTTTGCCAATTGATCGAACTTTAGAAGTTGTCGAACAAAGATTACAAGCTTGGTATAGCCTCGGCCCCACAATTTATTCTCCCTATCAATGCCCATATTTAGTCAGTCCGACGGTCGCCACAAAGCGCATGTCAGCCGAGACTGTCCAGAGACTCGGTCTTATTCTAAGAGGTTTTAACTTTTGTCAGCTAGGTGCATTACTAGGCAAAGATGCTTTGGCGATCGCTAAGCAGCTTAGTCCATTAATTAGAGAAGGAGCGATCTCTTTAAAAGAACCTTTGATTCCTTTTAATCAGTTGCCACGGACTTATGATCCTACTCTTAAAGAGGGAAGCAAAAAAAATGAACAACTTTTGGAGGCAGATACTAAAGAAGAAGAAGGAGGTGATGACGATATTTCGCAAATTACTTCTCAGCAACCAGTCAAAACATGGAAGATTGTTTGTATTGATGATAGTGAGTCGATGCTTAGTATCATCAGCAGCTATTTAGGAAATCAGGATTTTCAAGTTACGCTCATTCAAGACTCGATGAAAGCCTTGATGAAAATCACTTCTATCCGTCCCGATTTAATCTTGCTAGATATTGGAATGCCAAATGTTGATGGTTACCAACTTTGTTCTCTAATCCGTAAATCTTCAATTTTAAAAGATATTCCGATTGTAATGGTAACAGGCAATAAAGGATTAATTGATCGAGCCCGCGCAAGACTTGCTGGGGCTACAGATTATTTGGCTAAACCCTTCGTCCAAGCTGACTTACTGAGAATGATAATGCGTCATCTCATGTGAGTATTCGATTTGCAAATGTGCAGGAGGTCATTAATTTTTTAGCTTCCCCAGAACTAAACTGCGCAAATCCAAAAACACATTACTTTTATATGGTATCTTTATATTTTATTGAGAATTACTTGTACGGTAAAAAATAGGATTAATACAAAAAGTAAAATCTTATCTGCCAAAATCTATTAACCAATAACGAATTAAGAAACAGAACTTAGTGAGAAAGCATTATGACAACAGTACTTGTAGTTGAGGATACTGCTTCTGAGCAGGATTTAATTGTAAGCTATTTAATAGAAAGTGGTTACTACGTAATCAGTGCAACTAATGGACAAGAAGCTCTCAAAAAAATTGAAGGGAGAAAGCCTGATGTTGTAATTACAGATTTGGTAATGCCTGGAATGAGTGGATTAGAGCTATGCCGCAGTCTAAAAAAGAATGCTGAGACAAAAGATGTGCCGATTGTGGCATGTACCTCTAAAAATCAAGAGCTTGACAAGTTATGGGGTATGAAACAAGGAATTGATATCTACATTACCAAGCCCTTCTCCCGTGAGGATATCTTACGAGCTATTCGTTCTGTAGCCTAAGTCACTAAGCTCTAATTGTCATGCTCGATCAGTTTCCATATAATTTAAGGAGGTAAGAGATTGATTACAGTATTGGTAGTGGAAGACACGTCTTCAGAACGTGAATTAATTTGTGAGTATTTACGTCAGGGAGGATATTCAGTCGTAAGTGCTTGTGATGGCAAGGAAGGATTGGAAAAGCTTGAGTCGGCTAAACCGAATATTGTTATTACCGATCTGGTAATGCCTGGAATGAGTGGATTAGAGTTATGTCGGGCAGTCAAAAAAAATGCTGCTGGTAAAGTACCTGTAATTGCTTGTACTTCTAAAACCCAAGAACTCGATCGCCTATGGGGGATGAAACAGGGGGTTGATGTCTATCTCACTAAGCCATTTACAAAGGAGGAGATTTTACATGCAGTGCGATCGCTGGCGGTAGGAGGATGAAATGGTTGATTTGATGATCGAGTTACAGGAGGAACATTCTCAGGCGATCGCAGGCTTGCCCTATTTAAGCTTGCAGCTAAGCCCCGATGTAAAAGTCGCTGTGCAGTTAAAATTTGTACGTGAAACCCTAGTGTTAACGGCTGATCGCTTCACACAAATGCCCAATGTTCATCCTTGTCTGATGGGGTTAGTTGAGCATCGCAGCAACGTTTTTTGGGTACTGGACTTGCCTCAGCTACTAGGTTTTGCCCCAATTGATTCGACTACGATCGAGACGCATATCGCAGTTTTGCAAATTGGGGGCGCATTTATTGGTCTAGGTGTTTATCGGGTGGGGAGGGTGGTGCGATTGACTGAGCCTGAGATCGTATCACCACGAGAATCACCTAATGTTAAGACCCCAATCGAGCTTGTGCCTTTTCTGCGGGGTTGGGTCATTCAGTCAGAAACGGTTAACGACAATCTGTACGTGTTAGATACCGAAGCGATCGCCAATCATAACTTCAGCGTATAGATTTCATTTTTCCTTTTTTCCCTTTTCACTTTTTCCTTGAAAAACGGAGTTTTTAATCATGGTACTTGATTCACGTTCTCGCGTTGATAGCTCTGAGGCAATCAATAGCGATGGTGCAACATCTTCTAATAATGGCTCTAGTGCTGCAACTGTAGCCACAGTTAGTCCTTCCATATCTGTACCTACTGCGCCAGCATTAAAAAAGAACCCTATCGGGAACTGGTGGCAAGCTTTAGGTCTACGGACTAAGACGACAATTGCATCGGTTGCAGGGATCACCATTCCGTTGTTAGTCTTAGGAGGATTTACGGTCATCTACGTTGGACAAGATATTGCAACTTCAACCAAAAAGATTGAAGCCGCAAGTGCAAATGGGATAGCATATCGGGTTGCGTATTTCATGAGAGAAAGGTATGGGGATATTCAAGTGCTTGCGCAACTATCATTCTTGACTAACCCAAAAGTACAAGCTTTGCTGCCCATTTCTGAACAGAAAGCAATTTTAGAAAACTATCTCAAGAGTTATATTGTCTATGACAGTATTGCGGTCTATCGCTTGGATGGTAGTTTACTGATAGACTCAAGCTCAGAACCACCACCTGCAAACATCGCCAAACGTGAATACTTTCAGACAACTGTAAGTACAGACAAGCCATTTATCAGTCAGCCCGAAGCTTCTGTTGTTACCAAGAAAATAAGTGTTTTTATTGCCGCACCAGTTAAAGATGTTACAACTGGAAAAACTATTGCAATCGTGCGTACAAGAATGCAAGCTTCTGCTCTTGAAGACCTGATCAAAGATTTCGGCGTTAATGGCGAACAATATCACTTGGTTGAGTCGAATGGTAAGTTCTTCGTAGCCCTAGAGAAAGATCAAGTTGGACGCGATCTAAAAACTGACTTTCCAACACTAGCTCCTGTTGTAGAGAAGAGGGAAATAGGAGCAGCAACATCGATCGATCTAATTTCTAATAAAGAACAATTTGTAGGTTATGCACCGCTTCCCAAACTAGAGGGATTACCAGATCTAAAATGGGATGCTGTAATGGCAGTCGATACAGCGATCGCACTCAAGCCATTACAACAATTACTGTTAATCCTAGTAGCGGCAACTGGTGCAGTAGGCATATTAGCAGCAGCCTTGGCGTTCTTGATCGCCCAACGCGCCACCCGTCCAATTATCAACGCAACTGCGGCGGTGGTCGAACTAGGCAAAGGTAATCTCGATACTCGCCTTACCGTAGAAGGTCAAGATGAAATGGCGCAACTGGGAGGCAACATCAACTTGATGGCGGGTCAGTTGCAAGAGTTTATTGCGCTTCAAGAAGAGCAAACCCGCCAATCTGCTGAATTAGCAGAAAAAGAACGCCTACGTAGTGAATCAATTCAACGTGAGTTGATTACTTTGCTATCTGACGTTGAAGGTGCGGCGAGTGGAGACTTGACCGTTCGCGCTCAAATCTCGGCTGGTGAAATTGGCATCGTTGCCGACTTTTTTAACGCGATCGTGGAAAGTTTGCGGGACGTTGTATCGCAAGTAAAAATCGCCACTTTACAGGTAAACAACTCAGTAAATACCAACAATGCATCGATTCGCACCTTAGCAAGCGACGCAACCTTACAAGCAGAACAACTTGATGATGCTCTGCAATCTGTAGAACAGATGACTGACTCGATTCAGCAGGTAGCAAGTAATGCTAAAGAAGCGGCGGATGCTTCTAACTTAGCAGCGACAACTGCCGAAACTGGTAGCATTGCGATCGAGCAGTCAGCAACAAGTATCCTGCAACTACGTCAAACCGTTGCCGAAACCACCAAAAAGGTAAAGCGTCTCGGTGAAGCATCGCAACAGATTTCCAAGGTTGTCGTACTGATTGATCAGATTGCGCTAAAAACGAACATGCTTGCGGTAAACGCCAGTATTGAGGCAGCGCGTGCGGGTGAAGAAGGTCGAGGCTTTGCGGTAGTTGCGGAAGAAGTTGGAGCATTGGCTGCTCAGTCCGCGACAGCAACCAAAGAAATCGCTCGGATTGTCGAAAGTATCCAACAAGAAACTAGTGAAGTAGTAGAATCAATGGAATCTAGTACATTACAGGTGGTTGAAGGTACGAATAAGGTCGAAGATGCGCGAAAGAGTTTGAGCCAGATTGTGGATGTGGCGAGGAAAGTAAATGAACTTTTTCAAGGCATTTCAACAGCAACAACTTCGCAGGTGCAAACCTCACAATCAGTAAAACTGGTTATGGAAAATCTCTCCACCCAGTCCCAAAAATCTTCAGCTACTTCCCGTGAAGTTGCGATCGCTCTCCAAGAAACTGCGGACGTTGCTAGTAAGCTACAAGCTTCTGTGGAAACCTTTAAGGTTGATGCTGCATAAAGTTTTTGCCCCCTGTGCTTCGCACAGGGGGCAAAAATAATTTTTAAAATTAGTAGAGGTCGATATGGCAACTAATACATTAAGCGATCGCGAATGGGAAGTTCGATTGCTATTTCTCGACGAAGTTAAAGATTTTTTGGCGGATATTGAGACGGAAATCATCGGTTTAAGCGATCGCGGGTTGCAGAAATCGGCTCTCGACAAGATTTTGCGGGCTGCACACTCGATGAAAGGTGGTGCGGGGATGATGGGCTTTATGGCTCTCAGTGAACTCGCTCACCAACTAGAAGACTTTTTTAAGATTTTACAAGCTGGCAACAAAAACACGACTCCTGAGATCGAAAGCCTATTCCTGAGTGCGATCGACAACATGAGAGAAACTGCTAATATTCATAAGCAGCGAAGAACTCCCGAGGATAATTGGTTACGAGAATTTGCTAATCCTCCCTTTACTCATTTGCGCACAATTTTAGGTGAGCTAACAGCACAAGATGAAGCGAATCTACTATCTGAAGAAGCAGGTGAGGATATGCGTGTCCTCATGTTTTCAACTGAAGTAGATGCTTGTTTGGAGAGATTGACTACTGTCCTAGCTGATCAAAACTCTCAGGTACTGAGGGAAGAGTTTGAGCTCACCAGTCAAGAATTTGGCTGCTTAGGAGAAATGTTAGAGCTTCCTGCATTTAGCAATCTTTGTGCAGAAATTAGTGCTGCTCTGGAATCAAAAGAACATAATCTTCGCGAAGTGACAACGGCTGCACTGGAAGCTTGGAGACGATCGCAAGCCCTTGTTTTGGTTGGGCAGTTTCAGGCTTTACCTGAACATTTTGAGATAGCCACCTTCTTGGATTCAGGCTCAGGAGATCTCAATTCTCCTAGCCCAGTAGACTCTAAACCCACATTATTAGATAGTAGTTTTTGGCAAGAAGATCAAACAATTAGTCTAGAAAAATCAGCGGTAGATCTAGAAGAAATCCAAGTTTTAAGCTTTGATAGTGATACAGCAGCCGATGCTCCTGCTCAACCTGATCAAAATCTAGATGCGACGATTCGCGTTCCTCTTCGTCAGCTAGAAGCACTTAGCGATCGCTTTGGTGAGTTAAATGCTGAACGGAGTGGATTGCGCCTACAACTAAAACGGATGCGCGATCTAGTACAACTCTTAAATACAAGAATGCATGGCTTAGAGCAATCTAATGCTCAATTAAGAGATGCCTATGATCGCGTAGCAACCTCCTCCGAGTCGTTCATTCCTATCAATGCAGTAATGGCAACCGAAACACCGACGAGTATTAAGGGCGATCGCTTTACCAGTCAAAGTCAAAGCAACGAAGTATTTCTACCCTATGCTAGTCGATTTGATTTACTAGAAATGGATTCCTATAGTGAGTTGCATGTACTATCACGGGAAATCATGGATAGTGTAGTGCAGTTACAAGAAGTTTCCAGCGATTTGGAAACCGCTTTAACTGATACTGAAGGAACTGAGCGTGAGCTAGGACGTGTTTCACGGCAAATGCAAACTGCGATCGAGCAAGCGAGAATGCGAATGCTTAGTGAAGTCTTAGGGAGATTTCCGCGTTTGCTACGGGATTTATCATTGACCCATGGCAAACAGGTTGAACTTATCTTGCGCGGGAGTTCAACCTTAGTTGAGCGATCAGTATTAGACGTTTTAGAAGATCCGCTTTTACATCTAATTCGCAATGCCTTCGATCATGGTATCGAAACACCAGAAACTCGAATAGCTCAGGGGAAGCCACCGAAAGGAAAGATCGAAATTGCCGCTGGATATCGCGGCAACCAAACTGTAATTACTGTCAGTGATGATGGCAATGGTATTAATTTTACCAAGCTACGCGATCGCGCTTTGCAGATGGGATTAAGCGAGAGTGATCTTGATGGCTGCAGTGAAGCTGAACTACTGGAGTTGATTTTTGAAGCAGGATTTAGCACTGCCGATCGCGTGACTGAGCTTTCAGGTCGTGGTGTTGGTATGGATGTGGTGCGCTCTAATTTGAATGTGATTGGTGGCAGCGTTCGTGTCGAAACCGAATCTGGACAAGGGACAACTTTTATCTTGACAGTGCCAGTATCTCTCTCAATTGCGCGAGTGCTTTTATTTGAAAGCAATGGTTTGCAGATGGCAATTCTGACCAGTGCTGTTGAAGAAATTCTCTTAATTAAAGATACTTCGATCTACACAGTCGCCAATCAAGAAGTGTTGGATTGGCAAGGATATTCAGTACCTTTATTAAAATTAGGCGATCGCCTCCACTTCTCGCGTCCGCAATTTCAAATTGAAACTGAAAACCGCCCGATTGTAGATGAGCCTTTAATGTTAGTTGTTACGCGCAATAACGTTCCTTTCGGATTGCAAGTGGAGCGCTATTGGGGTGAGCAGGAAGTAACCATTCGTGGTTTGCAAAGTCAGATCCCAATGCCCACTGGGTTTATGGGTTGCGCAATTTTAGGTGGTGGTAAGCTTGTGCCATTGGTAGATATTGATAGCCTATTAACTTGGTCAATTGCCGATATTGATGCACCTCCTAGTAAAACACTCACCTTGCCTTCTGAGCGAGGCGATCGACGGGTTACCGTACTGATCGTTGATGATTCAATTAATGTGCGGAGATTCTTAGCGATGACATTGGAGAAATCGGGCTATCGAGTGGAACAAGCTAAAGATGGACTAGAAGCAATGGAGAAGTTGCGGAAATTGCAAACATCACCGAAAAGCTCCAGAGTCAAAGCCGTGATCTGCGATATCGAAATGCCTCGGTTAGACGGATTTGGCTTCTTAGTACAATCTCGTGGCGATGATAGTTGCAAAAATATTCCTGTGATGATGCTCACATCTCGAAGTGGTGCAAAACATCGAGACTTAGCAATGCGTCTGGGAGCTTCTGCATATTTTGCCAAGCCATTTAAAGATAATGAACTCTTGCAAACGTTATCTCAGCTTGTCGCTAATTAATTACGAATTACGAATTATCAATTACGAATTATGCCAGCCATTTCTTCTCTGCGATCGCAACGACTTTCAGAACTTCGTCCTGATATCGGAAAGCAATATGTTGCTTTCCGCTTACGTCTTGCTTGGTTTATTCTGCCAATTGAATCCATATATCGAGTCATTCCCCTTGAGAAACATATTCCCAAAATTACTCTGGCAGGACAAAACGTGCCACTCATTGATCTAGGGAAAATACTATTTGGTCAAACTAAAGTCCAAGTAAGTGATATTCCTCAGTTAGTTGTTAATGGAGCATCTGTATCTTCAAAGCCCTCCTTGATAATTGTTTGCAATCAAAAAGAGGATTTAATTGGCATACTGAGCAATTCTCAACCTGCCCTGCAAAGAGTCGCACAAGATCAAATTGTCCCACTTCCTCCAACCTATAGTGAGCGATGGAAAGTTGACTTTATCAGCTCCATGACTCTTCCTTCTAAGGATCTCCCTTCTTTATTTGAGATCAATAGCGATCGCCTTATTTCGACCGTCTTAAAAAAGAACAAATAATACAAAAGCACAAAATGGCGTAGCCATTTTGTGCTTTTAAAACTTTTACATGTTTTGATTTTTAATTTAAAGAAGTGTCGGCTTACTAAGGATTTTGGCTCTGTTTTTTTAATTATGCCGAGGTACTTACAACCAAAAAAATAGGAGTAGTGCGATGCACTACTCCTATTTTTTTGTCAAAAATTAAGTTTGACTAGTAAGATCGATATTGACCGCTAAAGATTTGTCGCACGTTACTATGACCGCAAATATCACCACTAAATTTTCCCCAGCCGAAATCAAGTCTGAAGGCTTGACCTTAGATGAGTATCAGATGATTTGTGATCGCCTAAATCGCGAACCCAACAAAGCCGAATTGGGGATGTTTGGCGTAATGTGGTCAGAGCATTGCTGCTACAAAAATTCACGTCCATTACTTAAGCAATTCCCGACCACAGGCGATCGCATTCTGGTAGGCCCTGGGGAAAATGCAGGTGTAGTCAAGATTACCGATGATATTGCCATCAGTTTCAAGATCGAAAGCCATAATCGCCCGTCAGCAGTCGAGCCATATCAAGGTGCAGCGACAGGCGTAGGCGGTATTTTACGAGATATTTTCACGATGGGAGCGCGTCCCGTCGCGATTCTCAACTCATTACGTTTTGGTGAACTTTCCGATCCTTGGGTGCGGAGTCGAGTTAATGGCATTGTCAATGGTATTGCTGGCTATGGCAATTGCATTGGTGTCCCTACCGTTGGCGGTGAAGTTTATTTTGATAAAGCCTATAACCGTAATCCTCTCGTCAATGCAATGGCGATCGGGATTATGGAAACCAAAGAAATTGTCAAATCGGGAGCTTCTGGCACTGGGAATCCTGTGATCTATGTTGGCTCCACTACGGGGCGCGATGGTATGAAGGGAGCGAGTTTTGCTAGTACAGAGATCTCAGATAAATCCGAACAAAGTCGTTCGGCGGTACAAGTAGGCGATCCATTCTTAGAGAAGTCTTTAGTGGAAGCTTGTTTAGAAGCTTTCAAAACAGGCGCAGTTGTGGCGGCGCAAGACATGGGTGCGGCAGGTTTAACCTGTTCAACTTCTGAAATGGCGGCGAAAGGTGGCGTTGGTGTTGTTCTCGATTTGGACAAGATTCCTGCTAGAGAAACGGGAATGACTCCCTATGAATATTTGCTGTCGGAATCGCAGGAAAGAATGCTCTTTGTTGCACATAAAGGAAGAGAAGCAGAACTCATTGAAATTTTCGAGCGTTGGGGACTTCATGCCGTTGTTGCTGGTGAAGTTCTTGCCGAGCCAATTGTGCGAATTCTTTGGCATGGTGAAGTTGCTGCGGAGATTCCTGCGACCGCGTTGGCAGATAATACACCGATTTATCATCGTCAGTTAGCTGATACGCCTGATTATGCTAAAAAAGCTTGGGCTTGGGATGAGAAAGCGGCGATCGCCGCTTTCCCATCCATTACTCCCAATGATGCACTTTTACAATTGCTAGATACGCCTGCGATCGCATCGAAAGCATGGGTCTATCGCCAATACGATCATCAAGTGCAAAATAATACAGTCATCTTCCCAGGGGGAGCCGATGCTGCCGTAATTCGTTTACGCAGTCAAGGCTTTGGTGTCGGTGACTTAGAATCGACAGCTTCTCAAATTGATTCTCTTGTTGGTGTCTCGGCTACAGTCGATTGCAATGCCCGTTATGTTTACCTCGATCCTTACGAAGGTGCAAAACTTGCGGTTGCGGAGGCAGCGCGAAACTTGTCCTGTGTCGGTTCCGAGCCTCTATCCGTAACCGATAATTTAAACTTTGGCAGCCCAGAAAATGCGATCGGCTATTGGCAACTTCACGAAGCATGTCGTGGAATTGCTGATGCTTGTCGTGAGCTATCAACGCCTGTGACGGGTGGTAACGTCTCACTCTACAACGAAACTATCGACTCAGATGGCAATTCTCAACCAATCTATCCTACACCTGTAATCGGTATGGTGGGCTTAGTTGAAGATGTAACTAAGGTTGTTAGACAGGGTTGGAAAGCGGTCGGTGATGCGATTTATCTACTCGGTAGCGATCGCGCTAGTTTGGCAGGTTCTGAATATCTCGCTTCAGTTATTGGTGAGGTGACAGGTCGTCCACAACCTGTAGATTTCGAGCTAGAACGAAAAGTTCAATTTGCTTGTCGTCAAGGTATTACTCAAGGTTTAGTCCAGTCAGCCCATGACTGTTCTGATGGTGGGCTTGCTGTCGCGATCGCAGAATCATGCATCTCTGGCAAACTCACGGCACAAATCAAACTAGCCAATCTTGAAGGCAATCACCTTACTCAACTCCTCTTTGGTGAAGGCGCGAGTAGAATAGTGGTATCCGTGAAAGAATGCGATCGCAATGCTTGGGAAACCTATCTCACTAGCCAGCTAAGCAATAACTGGCAATATATTGGCATTGTCAGCGATGCAGCAAGAGATTTGGAGATTATTGTTGGAGGAGAGAAGGCGATTTCTGTATCTTTATCTCAAATCACAAAAAACTTTAATGAGGCAATTCCCAAACGTATGGGACATATTTTGTAAAGAAGCAACATAAAAAGTTAAGCAGCGCGGAGCGCTGCTTAACTTTTTATGTTGTTAGAACCAAGTGCGATCGCTTATGGCTGCTTGCATTTTGCTAATCGCCTCATCCACAGAGATTACACCGAGCTCACCATGCTTGCGGCTGCGAATGCTGAGAGTGCCAGCATCAACTTCTTTCGCACCAATTACTGCCATTACAGGTACTTTCTCCATCTCAGCTTTGCGGATTTGCTTCGCCATGCGATCGCCGCTATGGTCTAGCTGGACTCGCAAACCTGCGGCTTTCATCTTGGCGGCAACTTGCTCAGCATATTCCATTTGACTGTCAGAAACCGCAATTAGCTTAGCTTGCACAGGAGCTAACCAAAGAGGAAAATCACCAGCATAGTTTTCAATCAGTACGCCGATGAAACGCTCGACGGAACCAAAAAGTGCACGGTGAATCATGATTGGTTGATGACGTACACCATCTTCACCAACATATTCCATCTTGAAGCGATCGGGCAAATTGAAATCTAGCTGAATTGTCGAACATTGCCAACGGCGACCGATCGCATCTTCGATCTTGATATCAATCTTTGGACCATAGAAAGCGCCACCACCTTCATCGACCACATAGTCCCAGCCCTTATGATTGAGAGCCTGTTTTAGCGCCTCAGTAGACTTTTCCCAAATCTCGTCAGAGCCAACATATTTTTCGGGACGGGTCGAGAGATTGATCTCATAATTCTCAAAGCCAAAGGTCGAGAGAATTAATTCCGCAAGATTGAGTACGCCAATAATTTCCTGTTCGATTTGTGCCTCAGTACAGAAGATATGCGCATCATCTTGCGTAAAGCCGCGCACACGCATCAGCCCATGCATGGTTCCAGAGCGCTCATAACGATAGACTGTGCCAAGCTCAGCATAGCGAATCGGAAACTCTTTGTAGGAATGTAAAGTGTCTTTGTAAATCAACACATGGAACGGACAGTTCATCGGCTTAAGCTGATAAACTTGATGCTCCACTTCCATCGGCTGAAACATACTTTCGCGATAGAAGTCGTTATGCCCTGAAATTTTCCACAGGTCAAGGTTTGCCATGTGGGGAGTGGTTACTGCCTCATAGCCATTCTGGGCATGAGTATCTTTCCAGAATGCTTCGATGGTGTTGCGGATAATCGCGCCGCGAGGATGCCAGAAAACCAAACCGCCACCAGCTTCTTCTTGAATGCTGAATAGTTGCAGATCTTTGCCGATGGTGCGGTGATCGCGACGTTTGGCTTCTTCGAGCATTTGGTGATACGCCTGAAGTTGTTCAGGAGTTTCCCAAGCCGTGCCATAAATCCGTTGTAGCATTGGATTCTTTTCGTCGCCGCGCCAGTATGCTCCTGCAATGCTTTCTAGGGCAAAAGCATCGGGATTAATATCGCCAGTAGCATCTAGGTGGGGGCCAGCACACAAGTCCCACCAAGGCTGTTTTTCAAATTTTTCAGGATCGCCAATGAAATAACGGCTAATATTTTGCCCTTCAGGAATGGCAGCTAGCAATTCAATTTTGTAAGGCTCATTTAGTTTCTCGATTTCGGTAAGCATCTCAGGACGTGGTAATTCCTGACGCACAAGGGGTTGATTCCACTTGATGATCCGCTTCATTTCCTTAGCGATCGCCTTTAGATCACTGGGTGTAAAATGCTCAGAGCGATCGAAATCGTAATAAAAGCCATTTTCAGTTGCAGGGCCGATAGTCACCTTAGCATCGGGATATAACTTTTGAACTGCCATTGCCATCACATGAGAGCAGGTGTGGCGAATCCGCGCTAGTTTTTCGGTATCGGCTTGCCGCAGGATATCACTAGGTTTAATATCACTAGGTTTGCTTTCGCTGGGCTTTACTGCAACTGCATCCATAACTTGATGTCGTGACCTTATTTATTACAAGAATTATCGAATACTATACTTAGAGTCTACCATCTTAACTTTTTTCGCTGAGTATATGATTAATGATGTGAAGCAAAAGCTATTCTCATGCTAAAAGCTGATTTTGAGATTTTTAGCCATAGGCTCTAAAAAAACAAAGGCAGTTTCATATAGCGCTTTGCGCTCAAACCAGAACCGAAATAAATTTATTGAAAGTGTTGCATCGCAACACTTTCAATAAATTTATTTCGGTTCGGTTGATCGGAAATTGCTGTAATTAGCATCGACGGGTATAGCGATCGCGACTCTATCGATGCTGTTATCAACAAACTTTATTCTTTATTTTAGTTGCCATGACTAATGCTGATTCCGAGCAATTTCTTGATACCTCAAGCCAAATCATCACAGTAAGTCCTGATTGTGAAACCTCCACCTTGCAAAAACTTCCCTATTTTGTTGGCATCTCTGGGGCTACTGCGGGATCAAAGGGGATTTCGATGAATTTGGTGATTATTCCCGCAGGAGGCTCCGCTGAGCCACATTTCCACCGTGACTATGAAACCGCAATTTATTTGGTCAAAGGAAGGGTGGAAACTCGCTATGGCAAAGGTTTACAACATTCAGTAATTAATGAAGCAGGTGATTTTCTGTTTATTCCTGCTGGTGTGCCCCATCAACCGCATAATCTCAGCGATACTGAGGCAGCCCATGCGATCGTTTCACGTAACGATCCCAACGAACAAGAAAATGTAGTTCTTTATAATCCCGATATTGAGTAGTCAAAAAAATGGATATTCACGCCCTAAGAGAAGATTACAAGCAAGGAGAGCTTAGACGCAAAGATCTTCACGATGATCCCTTCAAGCAATTTGAAAAATGGTTTCAGCAAGCCTGTAACGCCGAGTTACTAGAACCAAATGCCATGACCCTATCGACAGTTTCTGCACAAGGTCAGCCATTTATGCGCACGGTATTGCTGAAATACTTTGATGCCAATGGATTGGTTTTCTTTACAAATTATGAGAGTCGTAAAGCAACTCAGATGAATGCAAATCCAAAGGTTTCTATTCTGTTTACTTGGTTGCCACTTCAAAGGCAAGTCCATATTACAGGAACTGCTGAGAAAGTAACTACTGCCGAATCATTAGAATATTTCACCTCTCGCCCTAGAGGTAGCCAGTTAGGAGCTTGGACTTCTCAACAAAGCTCCGTGATTTCTTCAAAACAACTTCTGCTGATGCAATTTGAACATATGAAGAACAAGTTTTTGGATGGAGAGATACCTCTACCAGATTTTTGGGGTGGCTATCGGGTCGTTCCTGATAGTTTTGAGTTTTGGCAGGGCTGTACTAATCGCTTGCACGATCGCTTTTTATATACTCACCAAGAAGAGCAAGCATGGCAAATTCAAAGGCTAGCGCCTTGATATAAAAGCAATAGAGTGCGTAGCACTCTATTGCTTTTGATCGTAAAATTCAAGCTTCAGGAGGAGTTGATGCAGGTATCTGAGGAACAAGTTGCGATCGCTGAGATTCTGAAACTAATCCTATCAAGATTTCTTTTACTTCTAGCTGCTTCTTTGCATTAGTGGAGACGTAGTTAACTCTAATTACAGAATCGCTAAAAGGTATGTCAGCAGAAGATTGAGAATAAACATCAATACGAGGAGTCGGCATATCAGTCTGACTTGACAACAAAGCAGAGGCTACTGCCATATCATCCATATTTAAGAGCCGAATGATTTCATCCCTAGATTCTTCAGTTGCACTGCCAATCAATTTTGTTTCTCCATACCATTCATTACCTTCTTCGTTGAATGGTTCCTTTGCAGCAGCAAAAGGAATAGAAGCAGCCAAGAAACCAACAATCCCTAACTCGATCAACCAGAGTAAATAAGTAAAAGTATCATTGAGTTTAAGTTTGCTACTGCCTCTACTAATGCTTGTCCCTTCTTTTGCAGACATTTTCAAGAAGCCAACAAATCCTGAAGAACCCGTCTCTTGTTGCAAAAACACATTAATTTGTTCGTTTGCTAGATTCTTATCTGTAACGTTGTACTCTCGCTCCATGATTGATGCAGTTTCTTGTTGAAAATTCATGTACTGCCCATACATCAGAGCCCCATAGGTAACAATACCACCCAAAAGCCCCATTCCAAGAGCGACAAGCGGACTCCGAATTTTTCCTTTTTTAACGGCAAATCCCAATACACTTCCTGTGGCAAATCCCATACCCATTGGGAATAGAACAATGAAGTAAATAAATTTACCGATAAATGCAGTTGCTCCGCCGATCGCTACACCTGAGACCAAAGAAGAGACAGCTAATATAGCAACACCCTGTGATGGCGCAATATTGCTCGGTTGGTAATTTCTCATGATTGATTGAAAGCTATAGTTTGTATAGATTTAATCCCGCTATTTTGCCGTAGTTTATAACGTTTAAATAATAAGAAATTTAATATTGAGTAACTACTCCTTTCCCATTCGAGAAATAGCGGTGCGGGGTAAAGCCCCGCACCGCTATTTCTTGGTTTTATCTATTAATGGGAAGAGAATAGTTATTAGCGATCACCAATAGGCATATAGGTTACATCATGTAATCCTGTATAAACTTGAGTTGGACGGAACAGGCGGTTATCGGAAAGCTGTTCTTTCCAGTGAGCTAGCCAACCAGGCACACGGGCGATCGCAAAAATAGTTGTAAACAAATTACTAGGAATTCCTAGTTTTTTGTAAACCAATCCCGAATAGAAATCCACGTTAGGATGAATCCCCTTGCTAGCTAACTTCTCATAGGCTTGCTTTTCTAGTTCTAGAGCAATGTCATAGTAAGGATCATGACCAAACTCATCAAACATTTTATGAACTAAGTCCTGTAAAACGATCGCTCGTGGATCTTTGACTTTATAAATACGATGTCCAAAGCCCATGAGCTTTTCTTTGCGCTCAATCTTTCGCTCAAGGTAAGCAGTCACATTCTCAACTGAGCCAATCTCTTCGAGCATCATCATTACTTGCTCATTAGCGCCGCCATGTAAAGGGCCAGCAAGAGTACCGATTGCTGAAGTCATCACCGCATAGGGATCAGTCAAAGTTGAAGCAGTTACTAAAGCCGCAAAGGTCGAAGCATTAACAGTATGTTCTGCATGAAGAGTTAAACATACATCAAAAATATAGGCTGCGAGAGGATCAGGAACCTTCTCGTTTAACATGTATAGGAAATTAGAGGCATAGTCCAAATCATCGCGAGGCATCACGGGATCATTGCCTTGACGCATCATATGAAAAGCTGCCACCATCGTCGGTACTTTTGCTAGCAGTCTTACTGTCGCCTGATAAATGTAGTCTGCATCATGGAAATTCCCCAGAGGATAGAACATTCCTAATGCTGCGACACTTGTTTGGAGTGCATCCATGGGATGAGCATTATCAGGAAATGACTTAATCATGTCGCGAATGCGATACTTAATTCTTCTTCTATGGGTGAGATCATGCTCAAACTC
This sequence comes from Pseudanabaena sp. UWO311, assembly GCF_006937785.1. Lineage (GTDB taxonomy): Bacteria > Cyanobacteriota > Cyanobacteriia > Pseudanabaenales > Pseudanabaenaceae > Pseudanabaena. The sequence goes on along the minus strand of NZ_SJEE01000017.1, from coordinate 49,800 downwards.
TTCTAGTTCCGTAGCTTTAGGCAATTCACCGAAGATTAGTAAGTAGCTGGTTTCAAGGAAATGGCTATGCTTGCAAAGATCCTCAATGCGGATACCTCGATATTCCAGCAAACCCGCTTGACCATCAACATAACTTATATTTGACTGGGTTGCAGGAACCCCCTCTAAGCCAGGCTTATATTCTCCGATCGCCATATCTTAAGCTACCTTACATGATTAGTTTTATTTATTTCTTAGCTTATTTTATCGTTATGTATGCTTATGACTGTACATACCTAACAATAAACCCAAATATCAAGAGAGGACGCTTAGCGTCCTCTCTTGATATTTGGGTTTTACGCTGAAATTATTGGAAAGGATTGTTACCTTGCTTACCAAATAGGGAAGCTTCACCCTTGATTACAGCTTTTCCAAGGTTAAAAGCTGCCCATGCAGCTACCAAAACAATCGGGCCTAATACTATTAATACTCTTAAATCCATATGTTTATACCGATTAACTAGAAATTGATTTTAGTACTCATTATGACAGCAAATCTGAAAGTTGAACCCTAAAAAGTCGATGTGAGAGCAAAGCTTGCACATTGACTTTTTAGGGTTTTGCCAATTCGTGATATATGTCATTTGTCTAAATTTTAATTTTTATGGAATACTGGCAAGCTTTTGTTTTAGGGATCGTGCAAGGACTAACTGAATTTTTGCCGATTAGTAGTACAGCTCATTTGAAGGTGGTTCCTGCAATTTTTGGGTGGAAAGATGCTGGTCTATCTTTTGATGCTGTGATTCAACTTGGTAGTATTGCCGCAGTTGTCGGCTATTTCTGGAAAGATCTTAGCAATATTACACTAGGCAGTATCAAAGCTGTCCGATCGCAAAACTATAAGTCCCAAGAATTTAAGTTAGCAGTGGCGATCGCCCTCGGAACAATCCCAATTTTATTTGGCGGCTTACTAATTAAAGTTTTTGTCCCAGACTATGACAAATCACCTCTGCGGAGTCTGACCGCGATCGCGATCGCTTCAATAGTAATGTCAAGTTTGCTTGCCCTAGCGGAGATATTGGGTCAGCGAGGTAAAACTGAAAAGCGTCAATTTCATAGAGTCCGAGTAATTGATGGCATTTTGATGGGGATAGCACAAACAATGGCACTTGTGCCAGGAGTTTCGCGTTCAGGCTCAACTTTAACCGCAGGTTTGTTCCTAGGATTAGATCGCGTTGCTGCTACTAGATTTTCCTTTTTGCTAGGTATTCCTGCGATCACTATTGGTGGGCTGGTTGAGTTAATCAGCTTGATCAAAAAAGGGTTTGGTGACGTTGGTGCAGGACAGCTTGCGATCGGGCTATTCTCTTCGGTAATTTTTTCGTATTTAGCGATCGCATGGCTTTTGAAATTCTTTCAAACCCATACAACATGGGTATTTGTCGGCTACCGCTTAATTTTTGGAGCTTTATTACTTACAGGTGTGAGCTTAGGCTGGCTCAAATAAAAAATAAGGGAGTGCTTTGCACTGCCTTATTTTTAAATAAATCTTCAATAATTCTCAATTATGAAAGCCAATTTTTATAATGAAATAAACAAATAAATCTTCGCGCAGCGAAGATTTATTTGTTTATTTCATGTATAGTTGTAGATCGCACGATCTTTCATGCTCGGATCGGGTTATTTAGAAAATTGGTGAAACTAGATAATACTAATTTCCCAATACCTGTACGGCATCTACTGAATATTTAAACACCATGAGTTACGCAATCATTGAAACAGGCGGTAAGCAATATCGCGTCGAAGTCGGCAGATTTTATGACGTTGAGCTACTTGAAGCCGAAGAAGATAGTAAATTGACAATTGATAAAGTTTTGTTTGTCAATATGGATGGCGACATTTCTATTGGTCAGCCCATTGTTGATAGCGCTAGCGTAGAAGTTACCGTAATGCGCCATCACAAGGCGAAAAAAGTAATCGTATACAAAATGCGTCCTAAGAAGAAAACTCGCAGAAAGAATGGTCACCGTCAGCCATTGACTCGGATCATGGTTGAAGCAATCAATCTCAGTGGTCAAGCTGCTTAAAACCAGTTATCACATACAAAAGGCGCTTTATACCTTTTGTATGTAAGAGTCTTTAACTATTTAATGAGGATACAAAAAAATGGCACATAAGAAGGGTACGGGTAGTACAAGAAACGGACGTGACTCTAATGCTAAGCGCCTTGGCGTAAAGCGTTACGGTGGTCAAGTCGTTAAGGCTGGTAGCATCCTAGTTCGTCAACGTGGCACTAAGTTTCACCCAGGCAATAATGTCGGTCGTGGTAGTGATGACACATTGTACGCAACTGTTGATGGCGTTGTGACTTTTGAGCGCTTTGGCAAAACTCGCAAGAAAATCAGCGTTTATGCACCTGTAGCTGTAGAAGTTGCAGAAGCAGAAGTTGCTTAGGATCTTACGCAAAATAATCAAACAAAAAAAGAGCGACGGGCTAAGCCCGTCGCTCTTTTTTTGTTTGATTATGGATCGTTTTTTCATTAGAGTTATACCAATTCACAAAAGTGTGACAACACTTTCGTGAATTGGTATAGCAATGTAAGCTTTGCTTAGGACATAAAACCCAAAAGATGAAAGGCAGAGCGAAGCTCTGCCTTTCATCTTTTGGGTTTTGAATTGTCCTATCTATCTCTTACGTTGCTGTATAAGAGGCTGTGCAAAGCACAGCCTCTTATACCAAATTTGTTGTTTTAAGTGATGCGTAATGTTGCAAAAGATTTTTGAGCTTATCAATCTGAATTGGTTTGCTGATGTAATCATTCATTCCTGCATCACGACAGAGATTTTGATCGTCATCAGTTGCATTTGCGGTCATAGCAATGATCACAATTGGAGGGAGTTGTGATTCTGCTTCTTGCTTACGAATATATTTGGTTGCCTCTAAACCATCCATTTCAGGCATCTGAATATCCATCAAGATCAAATCATAGGATTTTTCGGAGATCGCTTTAACTGCTTTTAGACCGTTATTAACTATATCGGCTTGATATCCTAAGTGATTCAATACTCGTTTAGCGACCTTTTGATTGACAGGGTTATCTTCGGCTAAGAGTATTACGAAACTAGATATTGATGAATCGAGTTGGCCTGATGTATCCATAGGTATCTAACCCATAATTTGTGGTACGCGGAAAAAGTCTTCTTCACGATCAGGCGCACAATCAAGCAGGGTCTCGCGATCTGCAAAGGGTTGCAATATATCGGGGCGAGTAATATTGACAGTATTAACGGCTCTAGTTGTCGGTTCAACCCCTTCTAGCAAAGGATCGAGTTCATTTAGCTGCTGGAAGTAATCCAAAATACTATCTAATTGCTTAGTAAAAGAAATTTCTTCAGCTTCAGTTAATTGTAAACGTCCTAAATGGGCAACGTGACGAACTTGCTCTCTGTCAATCATGATTTTTATATAAGTTTAAGCAAATAATAATCTTTAAATAATGGAGGCTTATGTCCATTGTTTAAAGATTGGACAAAAGAACTATGCAACTCTTATGTGAATTTTAGAAGGTAGTCTAAAAGAATAAATTAATGTCGGCTCGACCAGTAGTTTTAAGCCAGTTTTGAGCTTCGATGTAGTTGTTTGGTGCAAGACGAATTGCTCTTACCCAATGCTCGGCAGCAACATTGAAATATTCTTCAGACTGTTCTTCGTCTTGAGCATTTTCACCTTTATGGTGATAAATCACCGCCACATTGTTAAGGGCTTGTGGCATCCGAGGATTAAGATCGATCGCCTGCTCATAAAACTCTAATGCTTTATCATGATCACCGTTGCTGGCATGAATTAAGCCCATGTTGTAATACACATAGCTGCGATCGTAAGAATTTTCCTCAAGTTTAAGAGCTTCTTCATAGTTAGCTAATGCTTCGGCATATTCTCCATCACCTTGAGCGGACATGCCATCTCGATAGTAAGCAAAAGCTTCTTTTTCTCTCTGACTGGCAGGAAAGAGTTTTAAAATCGTGTCGGCAATAACGGTAAAAGTTTGATCGACGAAGTTGTCATTACGTTGCGATCTAGGCATAGTTCTTTATAAATTTGCAGTCAGTTGTTAATTAGCATATCAAAATTAAAACCAATAAAGTTAAGACACCTGCTTCGCGGGTGTCTTAAACTTAGCTAGATGCACTTGTATAAAACTTCAAGGCAAATCGCCAAAATTGATTTGAGGCATAAAGTAACCCGATCGCTAAAAACATAGAACCCATAATCCACATTGGTTCTCCTCTTCCTAAGAGGGTTTCGGCAGGAACCGTTGTCAAAAAGGCGATCGGCACAACAAAAGTAAAAAAGAATCGATAGGATGCGGGATAGGCTGCCATCGGATATCTGCCAGCCTCCATTAAGCCGCGTAAAACTTCCGTAACGTTATAAATTTTTACAAACCAGATGCTCATTGCGCCAAGGATGAACCAAATGCTGTAAAGACTAATGCAGCCAAAAATCAGTGGGATTAAGCCTAAAAGATAATTGTTCACACTTAATCCTAGTTTGGTGCCTGCATAGATCAAAATGCCGATACCAAAAATTAAATTAGGAAATCCCCAAGGTGAGATTGCTCTTGCCGACAACCAAAACTGGCTACTGATTGGCTTTAAAAGCACAAAATCTAATGTCCCTTTCTGGACATGATCCACGATTTTACTTAAGTTCGGCGCAAGAAAAGTGCTAGAGAAACCTTCAAGGATCGTAAATATACCAAGTACAACAATCGCTTCTTCCCATTGCCAACCCGCGAAAGTGTAACCAGTGCGATAGAACAAAAATAGTCCGAACAAACTTCCTGCCAAATTACCAATGCTGCCTAGCGCAGCGATCGCAAAGTTAATCCTATATTCGAGTTCAGCCGCGATCGCGGTTGACCAGAAAAGCTTTAAGGATTGTATATATCTACTCATATTGATTTGCCCACTACAAATTGCGAAGAAAAGCTTCGCAATCCTTCGCAATTTGTGATTTTTGCAATTAATTTAGGCTTAGGCGTAACCACGACCCCTAGGGCGATCGTTGCTACGTTCAGCACGAGGCTTAGCCTTATTAACGCGAAGGGTTCGTCCCATCCATTCGGCTTCGTTTAGCGCCGCGATCGCCGCTTCTTCTTGAGCATCGTCCTCCATATCCACGAAGGCGAACCCCCGAACCCGACCTGTTTCTTGGTCGGTGGGCAATTGCACACGCTTTACGGTGCCGTAGTCTGAAAAGACGCTTGTTAAGTCGTCTTTAGCAGCTTGATAAGACAAATTTCCAACGTAAATAGTCACAGTCAGTTCGCTCCAAAAAAGAGATCGATATAATAATTTAGCCAGTCTTCGGAAAAGACTCGCTCGATCCGAGATCTCACAAATCCAACCTAAATTTCAGCTTTGATATAGTTTACCTTTTACCCGCAACAATTTGCGTAGGCTGTATTACAAAGCTTTGCGCAACTAATGGTAAAGAGCTTACTAACCTTTATAAAGCTATATAAATTCCTTACTAAAAGCGTCGTTTTTGACGATTTACGTTCTCTCGAATCACATCACTTTGAGATTCACCTCAAAATTTCTATCTAAAGACATAGGCTAAATCAATTAGAAAGCCCTCGGAATTGAGGCTAAACCCTTAAGTCTCATAACAAAAAAACAAGAAATTTTAATGACTGAGCCTCACTCCTTATTTTTTTAGTTTTGAGATGTAATACCCTAATAGCAGCCATAAATCATCATCTTTATCAATTACGTTGAATTTAGTTAAAAAAATATGAACAGTCGAAAACATTTATTTGCTTTTGTTTTGACAGCTAGCTTAGGAACTTGTATTTCGCCATCAGTCAGTCAGCCGCCAAAACCAAGCTTAAGCCAGCAAAGTGGTGTAAAGATTACATTACAAGCAAAAATTCCCGAAAAAGGCATAACAAAAATTACTCCGCAAATGATGGAAAGAGCTAAACTCGTTTTCGAGAAGCGCGTTAGTGGGTTAGGAATTTCTGGAGCATCTGTTGCGATCTCTGGTAACAATCAGTTGGTGGTTAAATTACCAAGCATAAAAGATCCTAGCCAAGCTAAGCGAGTAATTGGGACAACTGGGCTGCTTGATTTTCGCAAACAGAAGAAAGGCACAGAAAATGAGCTAAGGGCAAGAGTCCTGAAGCGGCAGGAAGTGATGGCTCAGCGTGAAGTTCTCAAATATTCTGGCGATCAAAAGGCGATCGCGGCAAATGAAGCCGCTTATAAAAAGAGTGTTCAAGCTCTTAGGGACATCTTTGAGAACCCAGTCTTAAGTGGCGATATGATCAAAGATGCTTATGCTGAACCTCTATTCAAAGGTTCTAGTACTTGGAAAATCGCGCTGACATTTGATGATCAAGGAGCTGTTTTATTCGCCAAGACTACTAGCGAAATTGCGGGAACAAATCTGGCTATAGGCATTTTTCTGGATGATAAATTGATTAGTGCGCCAATTGTTGCGGGTGAGTTTCAAGGCAAGGGTATTACTGGTGGGCGTGCTGTTATTGCGGGACAATTTACTAAGGATTTAGCGACTGAAATTGCTTTACAGTTGCGATCAGGGGCATTGCCGATCGCTTTTGAAGTTGTCAAAACTCATTCCTTTTAAGTCCCAAGCCCCGTAGGGTTGCGCCCCTGCGGAGCGCAACCCTACGGGGCTGAGTTTGCAATTAACTATGCTCATCTATATTATTAAAGCTATTTTTTCTCGATCAGGAACGTCAAATTTCTTATAAAAGCCTCACAGAGCTTGGCTTTTATAACTATAGCCAGAAAGTTTAAAGCTATCAAAATGATTTGCGGCGCGAAGCGCCGCAAATCATTTTGATAGCTTTATAACCAATTCAGGGCTGCTATTCGTGGGGTATGATGACAGATGTCTCAAAATATCCTCTGTTTAATCTGGCTCTAAGTAAAGCTCAAACGGCTATACAGAAAAGCTATACAAAAAGCTCCAAAAAAATATGGGTAAACAAAGCCGCCTGCTTGCCTTTGTACTGGCAATTTTAATCGGGGCTGTGTATCTAATCGTAAGTCATCCTCCTAAATTAGGGTTGGATCTTCGAGGTGGCGCACAGCTTACACTCCAAGCAAAAATCAATCCTGAACAAGGTATTAATGAAATTACGCCGCGCATCATGGAAACTGCAAAGTTTGTGGTGGAGCAGCGCATTAATGGCTTAGGAGTCTCTGAAGCAACTATTTTGCTGGCTGGAAATGATCAACTCATTGTTCAGTTACCAGGGGTAAATGATCCTGCTCAAGCTGAGCGCGTAATTGGTACAACTGCCCAGCTTGATTTTCGGAAGCAAAAGAAAGGTACGGAAAGTGAGCTAAGGGCAAGATTGCAAATCCAGCAGGCGGCGACAATTCAGCGTGAAGTCCTGAAAAACTCTACTGATCAAAAGGCGATCGCGGAGAACGAAGCAGCTTATAAGAAAAGTATTGAAGATTTAAAAGGAATCTTTGAACGCACAGGCTTAACGGGCAATATGCTCAAAGATGCCGTTGCTTCACCAACGGGAAATGGACCTGATTCTTGGCAAGTTGCACTGACTTTTGATGATAAGGGAGGTGATCTATTTGCTAAAACCACTAGCGAAATCGGTGGTACTGGTCGCGCTTTAGGAATTTTTCTAGACGATAAATTAATTAGCTCTCCATCAGTAGGTCCTGAATTTCAAGGTAAGGGCATTACAGGTGGTCGAGCAGTCATTACAGGAAACTTCAACTTAGATACAGCCACCGAATTAGCTTTGCAACTACGTGCGGGTGCATTGCCAGTACCAGTGGAAATTGTTGAGAACCGTACTGTTGGAGCAACTCTCGGGGCAGATAGTATCCTTAGTAGTATTTATGCTGGAGTTGCGGGCTTACTACTAGTACTAATTTTCATGGTGCTGTATTACCGTATTTTGGGAGTTGTTGCGGATATTGCACTGATCACCTATGCGATTATTACTTTTTCTCTGTTTGGCGTACTGGGCGTAGTGCTTACTTTGCCTGGAATTGCAGGATTTATTCTTAGTATCGGTATGGCGGTCGATGCGAACGTATTAATTTTTGAACGCACAAAAGAAGAATTAAAGGCGGGACGCACACTCTATAAATCAGTTGAAGCAGGTTTTTATCGAGCATGGTCTAGCATTCTCGATAGTAATGTGACCACTTTGATTGCTTGTGGTGCATTATTTTGGCTCGGTTCGGGATTTGTAAAAGGCTTTGCGGTTACGCTTGGGGTTGGGGTGCTGACCAGTATGTTTACGGCAATCACCCTCAGCCGATCGCTAATGTTAGCTATGATTAGCAATCCGATCTTCCGCAAGCCTGAATACTATGGGATGAAGGCTTTTGGCAAAACCTCAACGACAACGATCGATGTAGATGCAAAAACTGAAGATGAATCTAGCGATCGTAAAAACGACAATAAAAAAGACAATACAAGTGGTGCAGTGTTATGAGATTAGATGTAATCAAAAATGCTCGTCTTTACATCACGATTTCGACAGCAGTAATTTTGGCTGGGATCGTTGCCATGGTGTTATCTTTTCAGCAGCTAGGCTCGCCTTTACGACTGGGCATCGACTTTACAGGTGGCTCCAGCATCACATTGGGCTTGGCTTGCAATGCTGGCAATTGCGGCAAGCCGATTGATGTAAGTGTCGTCAGGCAAGCGATTGAGAGCAAAGGTTTTACCAATAGCGTCATTCAATTAGTTGAGGGAAAAGATCTCAAGGGTGTATCGGTACGGACGGCTCATCTCTCAACTGATGAACGCGAAAAGCTAAAAAATTCTCTCACCGAGGCTTTGAAGCAATATGGCGAAGTTGATCCTAAAAAGTCGCAAATAGATGAGGTTGGCCCCGCGATCGGACAGCAAGGGCTCAGAAATGGGTTACTTGCTCTTGCTTTGTCTTTTTCAGGCATTGGCATTTATTTAGCATTCCGTTTTCAACTAGATTACGCTGCCTTTGCGATTATTGCGCTATTTCACGACATGCTCGTAACTGTTGGGGCATTTTCTTTACTCGGACTAACGATGGGTGTGGAGATCGATAGCTTGTTTATTGTGTCGATGCTCACGATTTGTGGCTTCTCAGTTAATGACACGGTAGTAATCTACGATCGCATTCGTGAAAATGTAAAGCTCGATGCTGGTGCTTCTAACTTTAATCAGTTAGTTAATGCTTCGGTCAATCAGACTCTGGGGCGATCGATTAATACCTCACTAACCGCAACTCTTCCTCTTGTGGCTATTTTCTTGTTTGGCGGTGCAACCTTGCGATTCTTCTCTCTTGCTCTGATTATTGGATTCCTTTCTGGGGCTTATTCCAGTATCTTCAATGCCAGTATTTTGCTGGCATGGTGGCGCAGTCGTCAGAATCCTAACAGTAGTCAACCGACCCTAGAGGCAAATTAATTAAAGAAAAGCTCCCAACGGGAGCTTTTCTTTAATTAAAAACATTTCACACCAAGAATCGTGCTGAGTTATGAATGATCAAAATATCAATGTTGTTCCTGATTCGTCTGCTGAGCAAATATCCGACCAACTTCTAGAGCGCCAAGTCCAACGGTTGATCGAAGTGCAAACCTATTTGCGATGGATATTTGATGTTTTTCTATGGCTAACTATCGGAACTGCGAGTATTTGGGCTTTGCGCTCGGATATTGAGCTATGGATTGCGGCTTTTACATGGGCAGGAGTACGCATAACCCTAGCTTATAATCGTATGCCAATGTTAGGGTTGGGAATATGTGTAGCAATGACTCTAGCGACTTTAGTTTGGCAGAGTTCGATTATTTTGTGGGGAGTTAATCAACGAGAGAAGCGATCGCTAATTAATCAAGTAAAAAGGATACAGGGTAAAGGAAAAAGTCATCCATTATGGCGCTGGGTCTGTGAAGAAAAAATATTATAGCGGGTGCATTGCACCCACTATAATGCCTACTTCTGTTTAAGGACTAATAATGTAATGTCGTCATAAATTTTCTGAGTGCCAATATGCGATCGCAGATCGGCAATAACAGCTTGACGAATAGCGATCGCTGGGTCATCGACATGTTGACAGATGACTTCGCATAGACGATCCAATCCATAAAGCTGTCTTTCTTCATTCTCTGCTTCAGTAATACCGTCGGTATATAGCACCACGACATCACCTTCCTTAAGGTAAATATGCTTTTGAGAGAGAAAATCAAAAATCTCTTCCTCTAGACCAATCGGAAATCCCAAGTCAATCGTATCAAATCTTTCTAGCTTTCCATTCTTGCGCACGACAATCATTTCTTCATGCTGACCACTCAAGATCAATTTTCCATGCTCATAGTCAATCAACGATAGAGTTAAATTTTTATCGGATGACATTCTCTGAACATTGCCGTAAATTGTGCGATTGAGGATATCTAAAAAGCGGACAGGATCGTTCTCTTCACTTTGGAGTAAGGTTCGTACCGCAGTCTGCACCATGATCATTAACATGCCACTTTCTAGTCCATGTCCTGTTACATCGCCAATACCAATTTTAATTCGTCCATTTTGTTGCAGCACATCATAATAATCACCACCAACCTCATCAGCAGGCTCCATAAATCCTGCAATATCTAATCCTGCAATCAAGGCTAATTCTTTATCTTTAGGTAAAATCATTTGCTGAAGTTTGCGCGTTACATCTAGTTCGCTGCTCATCCGTAGATTTTCTAATTTGAGAAGATCGTTTAAAGCCAGAATTTGCTTATTCGCTTTCTCCAACGCAATTTCTGCCATCTTTCGCTGACTAATATCTTCGACAGTTCCTTCGTAATAAACTATTTTGCCATTGTCATCACGTAATGCTCGCACATTCTCGCTAATCCAGATTGTCGTGCGATCGCGTTTATATACCTGTGACTCAAAATTGGTAATCGTATCATTAGCCTCCATTAGAGACTGAAATTGCTGACGGCGATCACGATCAACATAGAGATCACTTTGGATATCAACAATTTCTTCAAGCATTTGCTCAACTGACTCATAGCCATAAATTCGAGCTAAGGCAGGGTTTACACTTAGATATTTACCTTCGACGGTTGTTTGAAAGATCCCATCTACAGAATTCTCAAAGATGCTCCGATATTTTGCTTCGGACTCTCGCAGTGCGATCGCCACACTGTTAAATGATCGGACAACCATCGATAGCTCATCTTTACTATCAAGATTAATTGATATTGCTCCACCCAATGTCATCTGTTTAGCAGCTACGTCTAACTGATGTACAGTTCTCATGACTGACAAATAAAAGCCAATGAATAGATAGAGAATTGCACTGAAGATCACAGCCACAAAAATCAAGATGAACTGCTTTCGCTGCGTAAATCCTTGGATTCGATAGATCAATAGCTCGTCGAGGCGATCGACAATTTGCTGAGAGAGTGTAAAACTATATTTAAATGAGCTTGCTATTGCTTGTCGATAAAAGCCATCAGCTAAAGAGAACTTATTATCTTTGCCGACTATTTGATTTGTATTGGCGATTACCTCACTTAAATTAGCAGCAAAAATGCGAAGAGAGCTGCTTAGCGAATCACGTAAATTACCGCGAGGATTATTTCTAAAGGCGCGTTCCAAATTTGACGTTAAATCGTTGTTATATTCTTCCAACAAACTAAGCAAAGAAATAAACGATTCTTTTTTTAAATTAGTGATTTCTTTGTCAAATAAAATTTCCGTAGAGGTTTGCATCATCTTATTTAAAATCTTTTGCATCTCAGGGAGCTTAACGGCACTCGCATCCATTAGATAGTAAGTATCTAAATCTGGATCGAGAATTAAATTCGAGGAATCAACTACATGAACTCGGAATTGGGCTAGTTTTTCGAGTAATAAATCATGGTTGCGAAAGCCTATAAACCCTGACATGTCTCGTAAGTCTTGCCAAGAAAGCTGAAGATTTTTTAGTTTCTCTCCTGTTTGAATAGTCACACCTAATCGCCTATCAACATTTGATAAGCTTACGAATTCATTATCAATTAGACTTTGTAGATCATCTAATTCCCTTGTCTGCAATTGGAGTGCTTCCGATTGAGCAGTGAGGTTAATGCTTTGCAGGCTCTTGTAAAATTGGTTCTGCAAAATTAATTGTCTTTGTGGAATGTATTGCCATAGTTGACTGATTGGGCGTAGATAGGCATTCCCGTAAATTTCCTTTTGGGTAAACTCTATGCGGCTATCAAGTTCTGACAACAGCAGATTCATCACCAATGCTAGTGGCAACACAAAAAGCAAACTGATCAGAAAAAACTTTTGGGGGTATTTCAGCCGATTCATGATAGCGATCGCTGGTTTGAATAGAAACATATTTTGCCTGAGAGTCAAGATGGGCATCACTTTGCCTTGCTAATCGACTAAGATTCTTTGTCATATTATAGAGATCGCCAAGTTCGGTAAGCATTTTTAAACTTGGACGTTAAGCACAGTCATGAATCGTTAAACCTATTGGGGCATTCTCTTGATGGATTGTATGTCCTCACTACTCATTTTCTCATTCTATAGCCGTTACCAGTCTGGATTTGTACAGCCCCTCGGATGAGGGATGTGCGATTTCTTATTACCACCAGCAGTTTTCTATCAAGCGAGCCAATAAATTTTTGAAAGTGTTGCTTCGCAGCACTTTCAAAAATTTATTGGCTCGCTTGTGAGTGCAAAACGTTGTGTAGCTGTCGCAAAATATACTAGGACATAAAACCCAAGATATTGATGTCGGCGCGGAGCGCCGACATCAATATCTTGGGCTGAAACAAGTGACTGTAGCTATAAAACTGGCTCGACTGAGATCTAGATCACAAATAATTTGGGAACTTATCACAAAGTAGGCAGTCATAATAAATTAAATCTAGGTTAAGATTAGGTTAATAAAACAAATTACGTCTAATTACTCATACCCATAGTCATCGAAATATGTTTCTAACGAAGGTAATATGTTCTGCATATTGGCAACATAGAGCCTTTCAGGATCTTAAGACTATCTAGAGTCACTCTCAGTTGTAATCTACAGAGGGAAGATTATGTCCGCAACCACCAAATGTCTGTTTCCCCAGTCTCGTTATTACGGCACATTTACGCCAGAGAACTTGATGTTTAATGCCAATTTACAAGAGTTTTCCCACCGTGTCAGCATTATTTGCAGTCTAGAGGCTGGCGGCAAAATTTCACCGAAAGAAGCGTATTTGCAAATCGCAGAGCTATGGCAGCAGCTTGAGATATCTCAACGTAATCTCTTTACATGAAAGAAAAAGCGGTGCTTTGCACCGCTTTTTCTTTTTAGGGCGGGATAAGTACATCTAAGATAATGTTAAAGCCCAGAGACAAAACTGTATCGCCTGCGCCGCAGGCGATACAGTTTTTGACTCTGGGTTTTATATCTAATTGTGCTTAGCTGATTATGTGTGGATTTGCCAACAATTTATTTAACTATTGATGTAACTTTCCCGCTTAGTGGTAATCTTATGAATGGCTCGGATCTACGCGATCGCAACGCCCGAATCGTGTCAGGGTCGGAAGACAGCAGCACTAAGGGATGCTTGAGATAGGCGTAGTACCCGGGCTACTTTTTTAGGTTTAGCAATGGGTTCAGGAGAGATTCATGGGTCGGGCGAAAAAAGTCGTACTTGCATATTCAGGCGGCGTTGATACATCTGTTTGCATTCCTTATCTCAAGCAAGAATGGGGTGTTGAAGAAGTCATTACCCTTGCAGCAGACCTAGGACAAGGCGATGAGTTAGATCCCATCAAACAGAAAGCTCTAGATTCGGGAGCATCGGTCTCTCTGGTTAGAGATGTAACTAAAGAATTTGTCACAGACTATGCGTTCCCAGCGATTAAAGCTAATGCGCTTTATGAAAATCGCTATCCATTAACAACGGCTCTAGCCCGTCCTCTCATTGCCAAGATTTTGGTAGAAGCGGCGGAAGAATATGGTGCTGATGCCGTTGCCCATGGATGCACAGGCAAAGGTAATGACCAAGTTAGGTTTGATGTGTCGATCGCTGCACTCAACCCAGACATTAAAGTATTAGCTCCAGCCCGTGAATGGGGAATGAGCCGCGAAGAGACGATCGCCTATGGTGAAAAATTTGGCATTGCTTCACCAGTGAAGAAATCTTCGCCATTCAGTATCGATCGCAACTTGCTTGGACGCAGTATCGAAGCTGGCCCCCTCGAAAATGCTTGGAATGAGCCACCAGAAGAAATTTATGCGATGACCAAGGCGATCGCTGATACCCCCGACGAGCCAACTTACGCTGAAATTGGATTCGAGAAAGGTATTCCTGTTGCGATCGATGGCAAAGCTCTTGAGCCTGTTGAATTGATTACTGCATTGAATGCGATCGCTGGCAACAACGGTGTTGGACGCATCGACATGGTGGAAAACCGCTTAGTGGGGATCAAGTCTCGTGAAATTTACGAAGCTCCCGCGATGTTGGTATTAATCCATGCTCACCGCGATCTTGAAAGCCTTGCTTTGCCTTCTGACTTGGCGCAATACAAGCGTGGTCTTGAAGATACCTATGGCAAGATGATTTATAACGGGCTTTGGTACAGTCCCCTCAAAACTGCCCTCGATGCTTTTATCGATAGCAGCCAAGAGCGTGTATCAGGAACTGTCCGTATCAAGTTCCATAAAGGTAACGCGATTATCGTTGGTCGTCAGTCTGTGAATTCACTTTATGACGAAGACTTGGCTACTTATACTAGTGCTGACCAGTTCGATCATAAGGCTGCTGAAGGATTTATCTATGTTTGGGGTATGCCTATTCGTGTATGGGCCCAGAAAAATAGATAGCTTTTGGCTTTTAGCTTTTGGCTTTTAGCTTTTGGCTTTTTCTCAAGGCGGCGCTTAGCGTCGCCTTTGCTTTTAGTTTTGAGAAAGCTCAAGGCGCTGTAAGATGTCATAAAACTATCAATTAATTAGCAATTAACTGGCAAATTTTTTCTATGACTAAAGTACCTCTACCCGATGAGCGCATTCTTTTTAAAGGTCATCCTGCGGTTATTGGTAGTGTGACAAGGTTGCTGATTTCGATTTTCACCCTAGGTATTGGTGCAATCTGGTATTGGTTGCAGTCGATCAATACGAAATATCTGATTACGTCACAACGAATTGTTATAGAGAGAGGTGTTTTCTCAAAAGATATTGAAACTCTAGAAATTTATCAAGTTGACGATATCCAGTTAGAAATGCCATTCAATCAGCGCATTATGGGCACTGGAAATATGCTTTTGTTAACCCGTGATATTTCTGCCCCCAAGTTGCTATTAAATCGTCTACCAACTGACGTAAGAGAGCTATACGAGCAGATGCGTCCTTGTATTCAACAGGCAAGATTTCGCTTTCATGTGCGTGACGAAGAAAATCCTAGAGAGTATCCTTAAAACCCTAATAGCAAAGGCGGCGCTTAGCGCCGCCTTTGCTATTAGGGTTTTAATTTATTTGGCGATCGCTATAAAACTCAAGCTAAACTAGGTAGAACGTCTTAACTAGTGCCAAGTTTAGCAACAATGACTTCATCATCGATTTCAGTTCGTGAATTGCCGCTGTTCCCTTTACCTGAGTTGGTACTATTTCCGGGACAGTCTCTACCGCTTCATATTTTTGAGTATCGCTATCGCATGATGATCAATACCGTGCTGGAAAGCGATCGCATGTTTGGGGTGGTAATGTGGGACTCGGAGACGGGTAAACCTGCAAATATCGGCTGTGTTGCTCAAATTGTTCAGTATCATCGCTTGCCAGATGATCGCTTCAAGCTTTTGACGATGGGACAGCAGCGCTTTAGAGTGTTGGAATATGTGCGCGAAACTCCCTATCGAGTAGGTTTAGTCGAGTGGATCGAAGACGAGCCTGGTAGCGACGCACCATTTTTATTAGCCACAGAAGTCCGTGAGTTGCTTAATGACGTGATCCGTTTATCGCAAAAGCTCACCGATCAAGAAATTGAGTTACCGAAGATTCCCCGTAGCCCAATCGAATTATCCTATTGGGTCGCCAGTAACTTTCAGGGGGCAAGTTTAGAACAGCAATCATTACTGGAAACCCTCGATACGGCTGGACGTTTGCGACGTGAGGCGGAAATTTTATCTTCAACTAGAAGTCAATTAGCAGCCCGTACAGTTTTGAAAGATACTTTTAAATAAAATCAAATAAATTTTTTGTTGAAAGTGCTGCTTTGCACCACTTTCAACATAGTTCTAAATTTTCAGGAGCAATAACCGTGAAGATCGGCGTACCGAGCGAAATTAAAGATCGTGAATTTCGGGTGGGAATGACTCCTGCTGGGGTAACGGCCTTAACGGCGCGATCGCATCAAGTCTTTGTAGAGACAAATGCAGGAGTTGGCTCTGGCTTTAGCGATCAGGAATATATCCAAGCTGGCGCAAAAATTGTCGCAACACCACAGGAAGTTTACGCCCAAGACATGGTGGTTAAGGTTAAGGAGCCTCTGCCCAGCGAATATGACTTGCTACACCCAGAATTAATTCTCTTTACCTATCTCCATCTCGCCGCCGATCGCCAACTAACGAGCGCATTAATCAAATCAGGCGCAACCTGTATCGCCTATGAAACTGTGCAATTAGATAATGGTCAATTGCCTTTACTAGTGCCGATGAGCATTATCGCTGGTCGTTTATCAGTACAATTTGGAGCGCATTATTTGACCAAGCAACAGGGTGGTAGTGGTGTATTACTAGGTGGCATTCCTGGGGTGAGATCAGGACATGTGGTGGTGCTAGGCGGCGGCGTAGTCGGTACTGAAGCTGCGAGAATGGCGATCGGGTTGGGCGCAAGGGTGACAATTTTAGATGTCAATCTTAATCGTCTCGGAGAATTGGAATCTCTGTTTGGTTCGAGGGTTCAGTTACTGTATAGCACAGCCAGCAATATTTCCGAGGCAGTGATGTCTGCGGATCTGGTCATTGGAGCGGTGTTAATTACAGGCAAACGTGCCCCGACATTAGTAAAGCGTGAACTTGTCCAAAAAATGCGATCGCATTCTGTAATTGTCGATGTTGCCGTGGATCAAGGTGGCTGCATCGAGACGGTGCACACCACATCCCACACTGATCCTGTCTATGAAGAAGAAGGAGTCTTACACTATGGTGTGCCAAATATGCCAGGGGCTGTTCCTTGGACAGCGACTCAAGCTTTGGTTAATGCGACGCTTCCCTATACTTGTGCATTGGCGGATTTTGGTTTGGATGCAATTAAGCGCGATCGCGCTTTGGCAAAAGGCGTAAATATCCAGAATGGAAATATTGTTTATGCGGCGGTTGCCGAAGCATTTCCTGATTTGCCAAAAGCCTAGATCCTGAAGCTATCTTTCTATTAACGTAGTGTCATTACCATACTTTACTCACCACTCCGAGCTAATACCTGACCCGACAGGTAATATTTTCCCTTCAAATATGCTAGGTTAATTTAACGAGAGTTCGACGAACTAAAAGCAAGCAGGAGGAAGAGCAGGCAAGCCTTTGAAGAGAAGATCCAAAGCAGGTTCTCGCGATAGGTATAGGCAACCAAACCAGCCAAAAGGTTAACGAGGAAATTGAAAAAACTGCGATGTCTTGAATGCTCAATCTGAGAAATGTTTTTCAGTTGATCATTGACTGCTTATCGGATGTAAAAAGAGAATGGCGACGTTTCGCGCCGCCATTCTCTTTTTGGTTTTATCAGGAAAATCAACGCATTAGATAAGGTGTTAGCGGTTTACTTTCCTCATCTTGGTAATTGCAGATATTAGTTTCTGAACGATGGATATATTCAACTTCTTCAGTGGACAATACAAGTTCTAGATAGAGTTCTCCCATCCATCCACGAATTTTGCTGAGTTTAAAGAAAAGCTGAAACTGTTGATCACTCAGTAATTCTTGGGTTCTGGCTATTTGTGTAGGTGTCATAGTAGTCCCCCTCGTTCTGAATAACATTTTGAATATCACTATTGTCGATGCGATCGCTAAATTGATTTGTGATTCAATCAATAGAAAATGAAGGATCTTAAACACTCAAAATCACGATTGCAATTACCGTAATGAACGATCTAGATCATTACTGAGATGTGATCTCATAAATTTGTTTCTATTATGCAAAAAAAGAACCAATAGTTTTGTGGAGAGGCAAAGCTGAGCCACAAAACTATTGGTTCTTTTTCGAGAACAAGTAGAGATTGAGCAAAGCTCAATCTCTACTTGTTTATAGACTTGGATAATCTGTATAACCTTTCTCATCACCACCGTAGAAGGTATTGCGATCAGGTGTATTCAAAGGTGCATTAGCAGCAAAACGTTCCACTAGGTCAGGGTTAGCGATGTAGAGACGACCAAAGGCAACCAGATCAGCAGCACCAGATGCGATCGCAGCGTTTCCAGTCTCAAGGTTATAACCACCCGCAGTAATAATCGTGCTATTAAAAATAGGACGGAAGAAGTCAGCACCAAGATCGGGTTGATCTTCAGCAGAGCCAAATCCTTCGACTCTGGGCGCAACTAAATGCAAATAGGCAAGATTAAAGCGGTTTAGTTCCTTAACTGCATACCCAAAAGTCACCGCGCGATTGGAATCATACACGCTACCAAATGTGCCACTAGGAGAAAGTCTCACACCTACGCGATCGCTACCCCATACACTTACAACCGCTTCTGTTACTTCCAATAATAGACGGGCGCGATTCTCAACTGAACCACCATAAATATCGGTGCGCTGATTGGTATTGTCTTGCAAGAATTGATCTAATAGATATCCATTAGCACTATGAATTTCTACTCCATCAAAGCCAGCTTCTAGAGCATTCTTTGCACCGAGGCGATATTGTTCGATGATTTGAGGAATCTCTTCTAATTCCAAAGCGCGAGGCGTGACATAAGGTTTCATGCCTGTATAGGTAAAGATTTCTCCTTCGGGTGCGATCGCTGATGGAGCCACGGGCAACTCGCCATTGGGCTGAAAATCTGGATGCGAAATTCTACCCACATGCCAAAGTTGCAAAAAGATTTTGCCACCTTTTGCATGAACTGCCTCCGTTACCAAGCGCCAGCCTGAGACTTGTTCATCAGAATAAATCCCTGGAGTATTTGGATATCCTTGACCCTGTGGACAAACCTGCGACGCTTCGGTGATTAGCAATCCTGCCGAAGCCCGTTGCTGATAATGCAAGGCATTTAAAGCTGTGGGGACGTTGCCAGCAGCAGCGCGATTGCGAGTTAAAGGAGCCATCACAATCCGATTTGGCAATGTATAACGACCGAGCTTAACCGAAGATAGAAGAGGAGCGCTCATAGGGATAATGTGATGTTGCATAAATTTCTATTGTTCGATTATATGCGAACAATAGAAATTTATGCAACATTATGAGAAAATTAAGACAATAAAAATGGCTTTGCCATTTTTATTGTCTTAATTTTCTCGGCTTTTTGTAATGCGCCAATATCACCACCCCGATCGCGACAATATTTCTTTAACCGACGTTCTCTATGGACTCAGCGATCCAACGCGATTACAAATTGTCAAAATGTTGGCAACCAAAAAAGAGATTACCTGTGGCGAATTTTGTTTGGAAATGAGCAAATCTACACAATCCCACCACTATAAGGTTTTGCGAGATACAGGCATTATGTATACGCGATTAGAAGGGACTCAACATTATAATTCTCTGCGTCGAGAGGATTTAAATGCAAGGTTTCCCAATTTACTAAATTCTATTTTGGATGCTATCAAGTAGAACCTTTACGAAGTGCAGGTTTTGTTAATGTCATTAATGATTCGCGCCCATAGATATAGAACTGTAGGGGCAGAGCATTCCCACAGAAATTTATGAATTTCTAGGCAGTTTTTTTTGGGAAGGCTCTGCCCAAAACCTTGCAACGTAGGGACAAATTATCTGCAAAAGCAAAGAGGGCATAGCATTTGCGGATCAAGATTTCTGTGATGATTTGTAAAATTGTGGCGCAAATGCTATGCCCCTACGGTCTTTCAGAAATAAATTGCTGGGAGCATAAATCAATCAAAACCTTAATTTATATTTTGTTTGATTATCGGATAAATTTGCGTGGCAAGATAATTAAAGACGGTGCTTTGCACCGTCTTTAATTATCTTGCTGAACCGCGATAGATGCGATTAGCTTGCTCAGGAGACATCCATGAAGGTAAATCTCCAGCATTTTTAGTCTCTACTTGCTGTGAACCATTCTGATACGCCGATGGAATGGGAGGAGCATCAGTATGAGTAAAGTTTTCACTTGACGAGCCGTTGGGATTGGCTAACAAAGTTTGTGGAACCTCAAAATCATCGGTCTCAGGATTGTAGGCAAGGACTTCACCTGACTCAATGTCATAAATCCATCCGTAGATTGACATCTTGTTTTGATGCAATTTAGAGCGAATTACTGGATAGGTTTTTAGGTTTTCGATCTGAGTGACGACATTCTCTGCCATCGTGATCGCCATCAGTTCTTCACCTTTAACGTCAGCATAATTTTCTTGAATCAAGCGGCGAGTTGACTCAGCATGTTGCAGCCATTCATAGACCAAAGGCATCTCGGTTCTTAGTTTTTCTAACTTGAGCAACCCTTTCATCGCCCCACAGTTAGAATGCCCACAGATAATGACCTGCTCGATCCCCAGCGCATGGATCGCATATTCGATCGCAGCGCCTTCACCACCATTAGCAGCTCCAAATGGCGGCACTAAGTTACCTGCATTACGGATGACAAACAGTTCGCCAACACCTGACTGGGTAATGAGATGGGGCACTATCCGCGAATCTGAGCAGGTAATAAACAACACACGCGGCTTTTGTCCATCGGCGAGTTGTTCAAAAATCTCTTGATTGGCAGGGAAATAGGACGATTGAAACTTGTGTAAACCCTTTAGTAGCTTTCTCATATACCAGTGTTGACCTTGGATGCCGCAATTTGTCACGTAATTAACTGATGTTACGTCGCAAGAATTCCTGTCATAGCTTAGATCTAGGGCTGGCACGGGGGCGCAGCCCCTACAAAATCTAAATTATTTAGGTAGGGGCAATGCCCCCGTGCTTGCTCTGTCACACTAGCAGCAACAGATCTATCATCTGTGTTTCACGTAACATCAGCTATTACTTTTAGTGTATAGCGGTTTGCGCTCCAGCTAAAAGGCAAAAGCTTTGCTTTGCAAAGCTTTTAATTTTTTATACCTGAGGAATTGTGCACCACATCGATCGCGTCAACTGAAAACCAAGCTTTACTGATATGCGATCGCCATTGATCAGGTATTGATAAGTTTTCTTTAAAATTTCATGAGTGGCGCAGTATATTCTTGCCACTGCATATTTGCGATTAGGCAGTAATACTCGCAAAAGTAACATCGTGCCACTTGACCATGCGATCGTCCGAAACTTGGTGTTCCTCTTTGGTGCAATCCATTGCAAATGTCTGCCACTAGATTGCAAATACGCACCAAAATCGCCCATTACCACAGGTATATTTGTCAGCATAGAGTTTATTGATCAGCTTAACCAAAATAATTATAAAAATATTTAGAAATATTCATCTATTGTCCTTCAAAAATCAATAGCTCTTTGGCTGAAATGATTATTTAGTTTGTAAAAAAAGCTAAAATCGCGGAGATACGCTTTGCGTGTTTTAATTCGTATTGCTGTACACACAAAGGAAATCATGGCAGTAGATCTGACTCGCGTTCAACCACCTCTCAAGGTTTATCCGCCCAAAGCCAATAAATTCATATTAAAAATCATACGAATATTAACGCCATTTTGGTTGCGGTGGCAATGTGGCATCAAGCAGATTGAAACCCGCTATATCGATCGCCTTGTTGAAGCTACAAAAAAGTTTCAGGATGGCAAAGCTCGTTATATGCTTGCTTTTCGTCATCCCACCACGGATGATCCCTTTGCAATGTTGTATTTGCTTGCCTACGCTGTGCCAGAAGAGGCAAGAGATATGGGCATCAAGTTAACTGCATTGCCCCATAGTGGGTTTGTGTACGATCGCGGCATTTCTCTATGGGCTGGAGATTACGTCAATTGGTTATTTCCAGCATTAGGAGGGATTTCCATTTTTCGCGGTAAGCTCGATCGCCTCGCACTAAGTTGGATGCGCAAACAAATTACGCATGGTGATGTGCCTCTCTCGATGGCTCCTGAAGGTGGTACAAATGGCAAAAGTGAAACGGTTGCTGAACTAGAACCAGGAATTGCTCAGATTGGTTTTTGGGCTGCCGAGGATTTGCTCAAAGAAGGGCGTACAGAGGAAATGTTAATCATTCCTGTGGGGATTCAATACGAATATTCGACTAAGGCTTGGGGAAAAATCGATCAAACAATCATCACGATTGAAAAAGAGTGTGGAATTATTAAACCCGCGATTACGCCTGATAACCGCTATCAAAGACTTTACGATTTGGGTAGTTATCTAGTGAAATGGGTTAGCGATTATTACAAAGCTTTCTACGGCAACTATGCCAAAATTAACAGCGAGAATACCAATCCCGATAATTTAGCAGCGAATTTGGAGGAACTAGCTGATCGCATTTTGAGTGTCGCGGAAATGAGTTTTGGGATCAAAGCAAAGGGTTCACCAATTGATCGCTGCCGTCGTCTCGAACAGGCAGGATGGGATCGGATTTTTCGTAATGACATTCAGGATATTGAAAAGTTATCTGGGGTAGAGCGAGGCTTTGCTGATCAATTAGCGCTCGAAGCTAGCTATAGTAACTGGCATATGCGAATCGCTGAAAGTATCATCGGTGTCACCAGTGACTATGTTCGCCAGCATCCTAGCCCTAGTCGCTATATTGAAGTTTTGAAATTAATGTGGAGCGTGTTACAGCGCGTCACCGAGCGAAATCAAGATTCTGCTTTTAAAGAAACTCCTAATTTTGGCGATCGCAAATTAACAATCTCAGTTGCCGAACCTTTATCAGTGTCGGAGCATCTAGCCGAATATCAATCTAGCCGAGCCGCCTCCAAGGAATGCACCCGCAAACTCACTGAAGATATTCATCGTGCGATGAAAGATTTGGTCGTGCCATCGGCTATATAGCTACAGTCACTTGTTTTCGGACAAATCAAAACCCAATAATCGATTGGCGGCGCGGAGCGCCGCCAATCGATTATTGGGTTTTATGTTTCATGTATACAAGCTTTGGCAATCTTCGAGATTGAGGCGCGATCGCGTCGCAATATTCATGGATGAAGTTTCGCCACGAGCGAGATGAATAGCTCCTGCACAGCCAATCATCGCTGCATTGTCCGTACATAAGCTCAAAGGCGGAAAAACAGCCCGAATGTTATGCTCTGCGGCACTGGTCACAAGGCGCGATCGCAAAGCACTATTTGCCGCTACACCACCAACCGCCACGATTGTTGATAAGTTGTGTTCAACTGCACATTTAACCGTGCGAGTTACTAGAGCAGTAGCGACTGTTTCTTGAAAACTGGCAGCAATATCCGCGATCGGTAACTCTTCACCATTGGGACTAAGCTTTTGGGTCAAGCGCAATACTGCTGTTTTTAAACCGCTAAAGCTAGAGTCATAGGGGAAATCAGGAATGCGCCCTTGCGGTAATTTGTATGCCTTGGGATCTCCCGCGATCGCAATCTTGTCAATTGCTGGCCCCCCTGGATAGCCTAAACCTAGCAATCGCGCAACTTTATCAAACGCCTCACCCGCCGCATCATCGCGAGTTTTGCCCATTACCTGATAGTCGGTATAGTCCTTGACTAAAATAATGCTGCTATGTCCCCCTGAAACTAATAGACATAAAAATGGCGGCTCTAAAGTTGGATCAGCCAATAAAGCCGAACAGATATGCCCCTCAAGGTGATGCACCGCTATCAAAGGCTTTTTATGTAACATCGCTAGAGTTTTTGCCGCCGTCACACCGATCATCAGCGAGCCAATCAGCCCTGGTGCAGTCGTCACCGCAATCCCGTCAATCTCAGCCCATGTTTTTCCTGATTCGTGATAGGCAAGGGCGATCGCAGGATTAATCGTCTCCACATGTTGCCGCGCCGCAATCTCAGGCACAACGCCGCCATACAGCGCATGGGTTAAAATTTGCGATGAAACCACACTGCTGAGAATTTGGCGATCGCATACAACTGCCGCCGCAGTTTCATCACAGCTAGATTCGATCGCAAGAATAGTAGGCATTTCTAAACAAAAATTAAGATGATCTAACTGCCGCGTCGCGGCAGTTAGATCATCTTAATTGATAATTTACTTTACAGGATGTGAAGATTGCTTTACCAAGGCGCGATCGCTGATATAGGATCTGAGGCTAAGTTCTCAAACGAAAATCTCGTTATTTTTGCCTATCTTATCAAAGGTAAATTAAGGTCAGTCCATGAAAAGACTTTTTGCTCTCATTCTAGTTATTAGCCTGTGGTTTGGCATTAGCCTTGCTGCAACCCCTGCTGCATACGCAGAATTCTCATTCAATGCTTTGACTCCTTGTGCCACCTCTTCTGCTTTTCAAGATCGCTTGCAAACTGAAGTTGATGGTTACACAGCCCGTCTAGCTAACTTCAAAGCTGGTAGCGGCCCTGCTGAATACCTCAAAGGTAAAATTGCTCAAACCGAAGCTCGCTTTGCAAAATATGCTAGCTCTGGCTTGCTTTGCGGTGAAGATGGCTTACCTCACTTGATCAGCGATGGTCGTTGGAGTCACGCTGGCGAATTCACCATTCCCGCCTTGATGTTTCTATTCATCACAGGTTGGATCGGCTGGGTTGGTCGTGCTTATCTGATTGCAATTCGTAAAGATCCAGCAACCGCAACTCAAAAGGAAATCATCATCGATCTTCCTCTTGCTGTTAAATGTATGCTGACTGGCTTTGCATGGCCCCTTGCCGCGCTCAAAGAGTTTGGCACTGGTGAACTGTTGGCTCCTGAAAATGAAGTTACCGTTTCGCCTCGCTAGTTTCTAAATCTAGCGATCGCTTTGCTAACTTTTCCAGAGTGTTGCGACAAATGTTTTAGTGCTCTGGGGAAAAATCAAAACTATCTAAAAGGAGAACTCCATTGAACGGCTTTTTATCTTCTGCTCCTGTCTTGGCTGCTGTATGGCTTACAATCACCGCTGGTGTATTGATCGAAGCTAACCGCTTATTCCCAGACACCTTGACATTTCCTTTCTAAATCTTTAGAAGCTTTAACTTAAGAGCATTGCTTTTAAATTAAATCCATAGATTTCATAACAAAAAAGAAGTAGAGCGTTAAACGCTCTACTTCTTTTTTGTTTTCTAGATTAATACCAATTCCCTTAAGTGTGACGACACTTTATCGCCTAATAAATCAAAATATCACCTATTACCCCCGTTTAAAGTTTGGCTTTGGTTGCGGTCATCATAAATGGGCGATCGCATCGATCTTCTAGTCTATAAGTTGCCATGAGATCGCCCAATCAATTACTAGTATCATAACCAGTCAATAGCCTCTGTCTTATAGCTTCTCTTTCCTTGAACCAATCAGACCAATCAAGTTTCCATCAAGATCTTTAAATTGGCACATATAAGTTCCATCCTCTCGATCTAATGGCCCTCGATAGAGTGTCGCTCCTAATTGCGTAGCCCGTGCTAGTGCTGCATCAAAATCTGTAACTTGCCAATAGGCGACATGTCCTGCGGCTCCTGATGGAACTTTATCATCTGCTTGATGAAACCACAGGTCTTGCGCTCCGACACGAATAAAGAAATGTTCAGGGTTTTCTAGCCATGTGATCTCAATGTCAAATAATTTAGAATACCAATCGGCAGCAGCACGACGATCAGCAACAAAATACATAACTTCGGAAACATATTTAAACATTATTAACTCTATGGAATTTTTTACAGTTCTAGCGATCGCCTATTCTCTGATTTGCCATGCGATCGCTCAGTAAATTGTTGATATACTAACCAGTCAATAAATTCAGATTTCTTTAATGCTTTGCAGTAGCCAATTTGTAAAAATATTACGCTCTAATTCCCCAGATGCTAAAGCCAAAATAATCACTTCTTGTTCATCAGTAGAGGCATTAATCTCAAGCCCATTTAGCACTAAGAATATTTCCATTGCTGCATGACCTGTACGCTTGTTACCATCCACAAAGGGATGATTCATCACGATTGAGAATCCTAGAGCCGCAGCTTTGTCAACAATTGTGGGGTAGAGATCTTCTCCACCAAATGTCATGCGCGGCTGTGCGATCGCCGATTCCAATGCGCCCAAATCACGGATACCCTCGGCTCCACCTGAGCGCTGGGTAACTTGATGATGGATATCAAGAATTTCTACTAATGTGAGATAACGAATCATGCTAAACGACGGTAGAGTTCAGCATTCTTTTGCAGTACATAACTTACTGCTTCGCTAAACTCCTTTTTGGGGCTAGACAACCAGGTTTCTATGCTTGCTTGTAGTAGAGCTTCTGGGGATACCTGACTCTCTTGAGCTAATTTATGTATTTTTTGAAGTTGCTCATCTGGAAGATTAATAGTAATAGAAGCCATCAAAAACCTCTTAATGTTCTAACTGACTAAGATTATAGCCTTGCGATCGCCTATTCTCTGATTTGCAATGCGATCGCCCAATAAATCAAATTATCTCAGTCCATCAAAGAGATTTTAATTAGAGGCAAGGTTCTTTGCGCCGTGAACTACAGCCAGAATATCTATTCTGTCGGAGCCAACATAATAAATAATGCGATAGTTTGCTTCAATGACTTCGCGTATTTGCTCTAAGTTAATTTCAGGCAACATCCTCCCTGAATTGGGAAATGTGCCAATTTGTTGCGATCGCTGTAATCAAGTCCACTAGTCGAGTCGCATACTGAGGCGAAACCTAAGCATGATAGCTATGAATTGCTGTCAACTGCTCGATCGCTTTGTTTGTCCAAAATACGTTCATGGTTGAAGTCCAAACTGCGATCGCACTTCTTCAACGGATTTCACTCGACCTTCTTGCCTATCTACTAGACCAGCTTCAACGGCTAGAATTACATACACTTGCTGCATGATGTCATCCCAAGTGCAGTTGTCAGGTAATTTTTCGATGAGGCTTTGGGCTTGCTGTTTGACGTTTAGTACTGTCATGGTTTAGCTTCCTCTAAAACTTTATCTTAGTATATTCAATTTAGATTATAGAATGTAGTAATTAACCTCAGAAATAGTAAATCTATGCAAATTAAAGCTGTTATTTGGCAAGAGGATGGCGTTTGGTGTGGTTCTGTTCCTGCGCTGAAAGGTTGCCATACTTGGGGAGACAGCTACGAACATCTATTGGAAATGTTGCAAGATGCTGTGCAGGCATGGTTAGAGGTTGCTAGTGAAAATCAAGATCTAGAAACTGATAAACAACTTGTTGAGCTATCCCTATGAAATCAATTTCAGGTAAGGCGCTTTGCAAAGTTGTTGAGCGCAAAGGATGGGAATTAAAACGGGTTACAGGTAGTCATCACATATACACAAAGCAAGGTTCTGAAGTAATTCTTTCTATTCCAGTTCATGGGAACCGCGATCTGCCAACTGGGACTCTCAAGAGCATTATGAAGGATGCAGGATTAAGTGAGAATGATTTGTAAGTTGTATTAGGTGCGATCGCCTAGTCGATGAGTTGCAATGCGATCGCCTAATAAATTGCCAATGTGATTAGCGATCGCTAAGTTTTTTCAATAATGCGTCGAACTTCTGCAACTTCAATTCCATCCCAAAGTTCAGAGATTGGGTGAGTTCTACCGTTCATAGCATCGTCCCAGCCTTGCTGAAAGCATTCCACCGCAGGATCTAGTTTTTGTTCTTGACTTGCAGTGATTTCTTGATTTAACAAGTCTCTCAGCTTTATTTTCTCTAGCAGTTCTAGAGATCGCATCATGTCGATAAGCGATTCAAAAGGGAGAGATAAATTTACGGTTACTTGGTTTGAAGGATTGTATTTAATCTCAACTTATGACAAAAGTTTAGTGATGTGGTCGAAGGCTGCAAGCTTTGCCGCATCTATTGTCTTGAAATTACCCCGAGCGTGATAAGCCGTCGAATCACCAGCCCCAACTGTCCATGCCCAACCATCAGCACGTCGATAAATGGTAATTCTATAACCATCAGCTTTAATAAGAGGATTGCCATTGCTAGATGTTTTCCAAGCCCTAGATGTCCAACGCTTACGTTTGCTTGCGCGGCTTTTCATGGATGCTTCACGTGCGCGAGATGCACTTAGATCTCCTTCCATATGCCCCGCACAAATACATCCAACTTGAAGCAATCCATCTCCATTTTGATATTCAGGATGTTTCATGTAATGAACAAATCGAATCTTTTGAGACTCACACATTTCACATTCGATTGAAGGCTCACCTAAGTCTTCAATATCTTCGCATACCCAACCTTTATGTGGAATACCAGCAGTAGACCATTTACCACGTTTTGATGATACGAGTTCTTCTTCGTTAATCAACATCATAAATTTATAGCAATTTTCAGATAAAAATAAATTTTCTCGACTCTATTTAGTTAACTTGGCTTGACTTTCTTTTTGCTTTTATTCTGTATCTTTTCAATTTTAGTTGAAAGTCAAAAACTCTTGAGCAATCATCTTAGAAAATATAGTAGTTAAGTAGTTAGACCAAATTATATATAAGTCTAGCCTAGGATTTGCAATGCAATTGCCTAATAAATCACCAATATCCTAATCAATAATTTCTAACAAAAAACATCTGAGAATCATTCATCTCGAATAGAAATTCCTGCTCTCATCAATGCATTATCAAAAGTATCCCATGATGGGTTAGTTTTTTTAAGTGGATGATTAATAATAAGACCTAGATGATAAGCAAAATCGCTAATAGTTAAATTGTTAATACTTTTTGGAATTGGGATTCTATGTCTATTATCTACACAAATACATAAGACATCGAAAACTCTTGTTCCTTCATAGTAAATATAAACTGGCAATCTCATTCCATCCTCTTTAGCAAAGCAATTCATCCAAGGCTCGATAAATCTTTCTTCAATATCGTAGTCTAGAACTATTTGAAGTTTAATATCCCTAGAATGAAAAAATGCTCCTGTTTCGTCATTGTAGTCGAAATCTTCTGGCTGAGAACGCATTATCTGATCAAGAACTTGATCTTTAGTAGTCGTTAATTTCACCCATCCAGAAAAGTGTTTTTGCAGTAAATCAGTATGTCCTGATAACTCTTGACTTATATCTTCCCAAAATAATATGTGAACTCTGAATTTTCTATTCAGTTTACGGATTTCTGCTTGTAACTTTGCATCTCTTAGTGCTGTAGTCATTATCAAATACTCTTTGAGAAGAGGATCAAAGTTTTCGGCTTTTATTATCTCCTTCTCAATAGTTGTAATGCATAGGCTATCTGTCTCCTTGCATTGTACACCAGCATAATCATATCCTCCTAGATGTTTAGGACATCCATAAATATCTACTCCATCTTGTCTTTGCCCTGAACGACCATGACGGGATAAATAGGGGACTCCCCACACTTTCTTCAAAACATCAGTACATATATCCTCAAATTCATCCCAAGATTTAGGGCGCGGAAGATTTGTCGTAGAAGGACTAGGCATAGTTTTTCAGGTTTAGTTACGATTAAGATAATTAATTTCATCAACTCATATTAATTTGAGAAAGCTCAGCTTGAATTTGCGGATCTTGTGCCATTGACGCTAATTCATTCTTAATCCGAATTTGATGCGCTATATGCTCCAAAAGCCATAACTGCTCAGTTATATTGAGAGCGTCTATGGATTTAGTAATAATCTTCAGTTCACTTGACCTTTCTCTAATTAGCATAATTTCTAAACTTGCTTAGCTCTGCTTGATTCAATATGAACAGGAGGTAATGATTAAGATTTACGCCATTCTTGCCCAAGACGAGTTACCTCATCAAAAGTCGTATCATTTTCAAAACTTCCAGCAACCTTTAGCCACCAAGGAGACTTTTTCTGTGTAAATGCAGATAGTATTTGCTTCATTTGCACTATTTCAGCCTCTAAAGTTGCTACTCGTGCTTCCAAAGATTGAGAATCTGCAATTTTTTGAGAGAGCATATAAGTGTTGACTACAAGTTTTGATAGCTATTGTAGCAAGACCTATATGCTATTTTTTGCGATCGCCTCTCTAATCGTAATGATGGGCTTATGCGATCGCCTTGGCTACTGAGTTTTGCTAAACTAGAAATAACTTGAGCGAGATAAAGATAAAATGACTACCTTAGAAATAGCGATCGCCAAAATAAAAAGCTTACCTGCCGAACAGCGCAACGAAGTGATTAGATTTATTGAGTTCTTAGAATTCAAAGTAAACAAACCTATTGATAGTCAAGAAAAGATAAAAACTGAAGAGAAAGAGATCTCTTTTGCTGAAGCCGCCAAAGACTTTATCGGTTGTTTAGATAGCAATCTGGAAGATCTATCTTATAACCCCAAATACATGGAAGGATTTGGCAAATAATGCAAAAAAACGTCATTCTCGATACAGGGGTTTTGGTAGCATTCCTCATGCCTAGCGATAAATACCATCATTGGGCTGTGTCGTCATTGCAAGCGGCTAAATATCCTGTCTTAACCTGTGAGGCAGTTGTAACTGAAGCCTGTTTTTTATTACAAAGAATCCCATCAGGGCGAGAAAAAGTCTTGCAATTAGTCAAGCAAGGATATATTCAAATCCCTTTTTGTCTGAGTGATGAAATTGAACAAATCGAAACCCTAATGCAGCGTTATCAATCAGTACCAATGTCTCTAGCAGATGCTTGCCTAGTCAGGATGTCGGAAATTTATAACCAGACTTCAGTTCTGACAATAGATAGTGATTTTAGAATTTACAGAAAGAATCGCAATCAAGAAATTCCCGTAATTATGCCTGAATTGGATAGATAATTGAGCGATCGCCTTGCCAAATCGTGATGATAGGCATAGGCGATCGCCTACAATCTATGGCTTCTGTTCAGGGAACATACACTTATCAGAATCGCAACCCGCAGGCCCCGCCTCCATCAACTCACCCGAATCATAACGCAACAAACTTGCGTAAAAATCATCAGACTTGCGACGTTCTAGCACCTCAGCACTGAGCTTCTCATAGGTAGCCTTATCAATTGGCTCAAAAGGCAAACGGGGGAAAGTTTGCAGGTCATCGAAACGCGCCAATAGCGCCGCCGAGATATAACCCTCATCATCACGAATCGCTTCGTAAATCTTCTTCCCTAAAGGCTCAATTTCATGTTCGCGCAACTCCAAGGTTGCGGAAGTATTATGACGGGTGTAATGCTTCTGCACCTGCATATAGAAATCAAACTGCGCCATCACATCAAACTTACTGATGTCTACCTTGTCCGCACCGTCAAGGTCAGCCCAAGACACGCTCACAGGAATCTCTACCAGCCATTCTGTACATCTCGGATCGAAAGGATCGTTTAGCAATTGTCCATTCTCATCCTTATCTGATTGCGAAGGAATAATGCTATAGCCATAGTCCATGCAAGCCCGCGCCACAGGATCTTCCTTACGGAAAGTAATCCGACGGATAAAGCGTTGCGCCTTCGGTGGATGCCAACCTGGGGAAGCCCCTGTCAGTAAGGATTTTGTTCCCGCAGGTTGTGTTGTCGTGCAACGATTCGGGCGGCGTAAGCCATGCGCGTCGCAATATTCCCAAACCGTCTGATGTACAATCTCACGCCAGCGATTTAGATAATTGGCTTCCTTCTCTTTGAAGTCTAGACCCTGCACAGTGTCAGGACGACCTGCTTCAAACCAGCGCAACCATTCCACACCAAAGGCATGAACGAAGAAATCAAATAGTCCCGTAAAGGATACACCGACAATCGGATCGACATCACGGCTAAATTGATAGCGCTTCTCGATGAATTGATGATTAAGCAGTGACGCTACTGATAAAGCCCCTGCTTTAAAGGCTGCTTCTTGTTCTTTTTCATCCTTAGGATTAATTAGATTAAGATGCACTTCCGAAAGGTTGCAATGGAAATCAGCTCCCAAAATTTCGCCGCAGGGATTCAGAGCATAACGCTGTAACCGATGCTCTAACTCGCGTTCAGAGACTTCAGGTTGATGCGATCGCAACCATTCTTTGCCTTCTCCTTTCACATAAGCAGCTAAGAAATCACGCTTGAGTTCGGGAGTTGTAATCAAGTCAGCATTAGAACGTGCGATCGCCTCACCTGCCCATTGAATTGCACCTTCCCCAGAATAGTATTGCTTGCGAACTGCATCCACACATTCCTGCTCAGTCGGTTTGCGATGGAAGACACGGGTATGATTCGCCATTCTCAAAGCGTCACGCTCAGGATCGATGCGCCAGTTACCTGCTTCATCCTGCTGCCAGAGATTATCCTTTGCGACAGAGCCTAAAACATCTTCAGAGGAAAATTGACGCATTCCGGCCGATCGCCTAATATTTCCTGCCACGATACAAACTGCGGCTTCATCGATGAGGATGCAGCACTCGACTGAGGTGAGTTGACGACCGATCGCTTTATTTAAAATGTTGGCGCAGCGATCGTAAAGCGTAGGCAACTTAACAGGATTTGCCATACCGCCGAAACCTTTGAGGGCTTCACCACTGGGGCGCACATCGCTGATATCAACAGTGACTTGGACAGGCTTAGCTGCGTCAAACTTTTCATCGCTGCATAGCTCTAATAGAGATTGATAGGACTTGACCCAACCTTGACGACTATCACCAACGAAGAACTTGACAGCATTGTTGGCATAGTCAAATTCGACCTCGGTATTGTGGCGGCGATCGCTAACAGGTGTTGCCCCGATCGCACCGATCACATTTACTTGCAACTGGTTACGGATTACAGGCAATTGGCTAATGTACTGAGGCTCTAATACGCCACCCGTACCAGATCCTTGCATGGCGAGATCCATCATCAAGCCAAAGGAGCGCCAGTCGATCACATTGGTGCTGGTGCAGTTATAAGAGCCTGAGAAATTTTCGGGGCGATCGACCCATTCCGTACCGCCAACCCACAGCCAACGTCCAGAGGTGAGTGACTTTAGCTGTTTCTGCATTTTGTCGATCAGGTCAGCTTGTTCTTTGGTCAGCTTACCGAGCGTCTTTAAACCTGAAAGTGTGCGATCGCATACTTCAGCCCAGCTTTCGCGTTTGTTATTATACTTACGGCTATATGTCCTGAAAAATACAGGATAAGCGGCAGGAGCGCTTTCGGGGAATCTAACCTCTTTGGAGAGGAGGGTGAGTTCTTGCACCATAAAAAATGCTTTTGTTTTAACGATGAGTCAGATAATACCTTAACTCACATTTAGCGTCAAAAGTTAAATAAAAATTATTGATCACACTATTAGTAGGTTTTCTTTTTTGCAGTAGGGTGTGTTAGCCATAGCGTAACGCACGCTTTAACTTTAACCGTGCGTTACGCTGCGCTAACGCACCCTACTACTGGCTACTACTGCTAATCTTCAGAGTTATAAGTCCCTCGAAACAAAATAAGAACTTAAAGTCTTTGCACCCACGCATCGGGCGCAAAGACTTTAAGTTCTTATTTTTCGCTGTAGACTTCTGCGACTTCCCAACCTTCGGGCAAGCCATTTTTTTGATATTTTTCGCACCGATCGAAGTACAACTGCGCCGCCACATCTTGCGGATTGATCTGCAAAATAGCCTGAAAAGATTGCTGGGCAAGGTCAAATTTTTGCTGATAATACAATACAATTGCTTCCTCAAAATCGCTTCTGGTGAGTTTTTTAGTTGTTGTTGCGACACACTGTCGCTATCGTAAATTTCAAAAACAGCAACAGCCTCTTTCTTCCCCTTAACCTTCACGCGATCTAGAAATCTATAGCCGTACTGTTCCATATTTTCTAATTGGAATAGTACCTTTTCACTAATTGCGATCGCTGTTCCATATTGTTTTGTCAATCCTTCCAAACGTGAAGCTAAATTCACGGCATCAGCAATTACCGTACCTTTCATCCGCTGAGTGCCGCCGATTGTTCCTAGCATCAAACTGCCTGTATGCAAGCCTATTCCAATTTTAATCGGTACTTCTCCTCTCTGTTGGCGGGATTCATTGTAAAGAGCCACCTTCTTTTGCATCGCGATCGCACTAAGTACAGCATCATTAGGCGACTCTGGGAAAAGAGCCATCACTGCATCACCGATATACTTATCAATAAAGCCATTGTGGGAATGAATCTCAGGTGTGACGATACTGAGATATTCGTTAATAAATAGGACTTACGCAAATCAACCAAGAACTAAAGTTCTTGGCTCAAAGCTCAAGTCAGTTAAAACTGATTAAAGAAAGCCTCAAACCAACCTGTTTCAACAGGTTTAAGCTTTTAGCCCGCAATTTATTGCAGGGCAGATGCGTAAGTCCTAATAAAGTTAAAGTTCTCCTGTGGCGACAGCCCTTCCTACTGACTGGTAAACGAGCGAATATCAGCGAAAAGAACAGTCATTTCCTGATCACCGATCTATCTGGCACAGGCAAATTTACGCAACATTTTGAAAAAGCAGCGAATATAGTACTTAATACCAAAACACAAAATGGCTGCGCCACTTTGTGTTTTGGTATCATACCCATCAATTGAGGCGCTAAGCCTCAATAATGACACGGACATTGCCGCGTTTTTTATTAACACGACAAGCAGTAGTATCTCCAGAACGCTCAAACTCTAAATCCAGTAATGTTTGTCCGATCCGCAAATTCTGAATTGATAGGCGATTAATGGAGTTAAGTAGACAGGGATCAAGAATCCGAAGCTGATTATTTGGTGCATCGGGGACAAAATTGACCATGACCGCGATTAATTGGAAAATGCTTCCCGTTGCCCAAGCTTGCGGTGAACAGGCGACTGGATATTGGACTGGAAGAGTAAAGCCATCTTGCTCATATCCACAAAACAGCTCAGGTGGGCGGTGATATGGTTGTGCAATGGTCATATCGATTAAACCTTGGGCAATTCTTAACGATTGCTTCACTAAACTATGCGATCGCATACCGACGGCAATCAAACTATTATCATGGGGCCAGACAGAACCGATGTGATATCCCATAGGATTATATGCGGGAGAAAGACTACTCAGAGTCCGAATACCCCAGCCATTGAACATATCAGGAGCATTTAAACGGGCTGCGACACTGATTGCCTTTTCATGATGGAAAATGCCCAAATTTAGGCAATGACCAGGATTAGAAGTAATGCTATCAACAGGCTTGCCTTCTCCATCTAAGGCAAGAGCGCAGTAATCTTGTTCGGGTAGCCAAAAATCTTGATTGAACCGCAATTTTAAATCTTGAGCCTGCGATCGCCAAAGTTCTGCTAGATCAAATAACTGCCTTTTTTCGGCTAATTCACTCATGCGGATCTTTGCCGCATACACATAGCCCTGCACTTCACATAAAGCGATCGCCCCTTCTGCTAATTCTCCTTTACTATTGATGATACAGTTTTCCGAATCTTTCCAGCCCTGATTGAGCAAACCTTTTTTTGAGGAACGATAATAACTGAGATAGCCTGTTTCTTGGCAGTTGCGATCGATCCATGCCATCGCTGAGATTGCGTTTGGCCATAGCTGATCTAAGGTTGCCTGATCGGCAGTCCAAGCATAATATTCGGCATAGAGCATTAACCAAAGAGGCGTAGCATCGATAGTGCCATAGTAAGGAGTGTGTGGAACTTCGTGACAACGCGCCATTTCTCCCAACCTAATTTCATGGAGAATTTTCCCCTTTTGTTCATCTTGCCATTCGTTATCAACTTTTCCTTGAAAATAAGCAAGGATAGAGAGAGTGTCTCGGGCAATCATCGGATCTAAAACTAAAGTTTGTGAAGCAGAAATTATGGAATCCCTCCCAAATAAAGTCGAAAACCAAGGAACTCCCGCCGAGAGAAAATTATGCTTTTCAGATGTCTGTCTAAGCAAATAAATATCCTGAGCGGCGCGATCAATTACCTGATTTAGCGATTTATTATCAGTTTGAATTCTCGTAATTTGCTCTGTCCAAAGTTTTTCTTCCAACAACTCTTCCGTTTTCGCCTGTGCAAAATTTTCGGGGACGCTAACGATTGAGGTTGGACAATTATTCGTGAATAAATGAATACGATATCCTAAAGTCCTCGACTCGTGAGCTGCCAAATCTAAGTGCCAGATGGCTGTATAGCCTTGAATTTCTTGGGGTTGAAAAGAATCAAATTGAATTCGCGATTCCATCAAAGCACCATCTAGTCCCTCATAGGCAAGCACAATTTCCTTAGGTAAGATTTCCGCAGATTTCTGATCATGATTCGGTAGATAGCGAAGAAAATTACCCCTTTTTTCACGCTTAGTTCCTCTCACTTCAAATAAATCCTGAAAATCAGCATCCAAGCTCAAACTAAGCATAAAACTAACGGGATGTGTATTGTAGTTAGTTACTTGTGTTTGCTCAAAAAACCCCCCTTTAATCGCAATTTCACGATGGATATCAATAGTTTCTGCTTTAATTTGATCACCCTTTTCATTGTTGATTTCGGGATTTGAACATAAAACGGTCATCGCAAAGCCTTTTCGTGCAGTGCTACTAAACGAAATAGGCGATCGCCCATTAATTTGTAGCTCTAAGCGACTCAGAAACCTTGTGTCACGACAAAACAAGCCCATACTATCTTCGATCCCACCAAGGCGGCAGCTAAGGTCAGAGATATTCCCCAAGGTATCGGTAATCAAGAATAAATCATCATCTTTCAAAGTCAGTGTGGAAATAGGATGTTCCCCAATTACACAATTCCATGGGGCGATCGCATTGCGATCAATAGGAATATATGTCCTTCCTCCGACTTCAATGGTAACAGGTTCAATTGTTGCTAGTTGTTCTGTATCGGGCATATTACTCAGTTGGCAGTATAGCAAAAATCAAATAAAAAATTAAGCTGACCTAGTAATGCTTGGCATTTTGTAATTCCAAGCTTGCTCATGCATAATTGATCTCGCTAACACATGACGATAGAGTTCACTCAACTGAATAGCCACTCCTGTCCAACTAAATCGTTGATTAACATTAGCTGATGCTTGCTTCCTCATTTTCCTCACCCATAGATCATCAAAGAGAATTCGTTGAATACCCTCAGAAAAAGCTTCTACATCCTTCGGCTCAACTAAGAGTCCTGTTTCTTCAGGAATAATTGTAAACTTCAATCCACCAACATTAGATGCAACTACGGGTACACCACATGCCATCGCCTCAATTGCTACTAATCCAAAAGGTTCATAGTGGCTAGGAATCACGCAAACATCAGCCGCAGTATAATAAAGCGGTAAAACATCATGCCCAATCCTACCTGCAAAAACAGTAGACTCTTGCAGTCCTAATTCATTGACAATATGTTCAATCCTTTTCCTTTCATCACCATCAGGCATATTTTCGGAACTGCCACCAACAATGATTAGTTTGAGATTTTGGAGATTATGGCTTTTGAGCAGAGCAAAGGCTCTTACTAAAGTCTCAATTCCTTTCCTTTCATCAAATCTACCGACATAGAGTATGATTTTCTCGCGGCTATCTAGTTTCAATTTAGTGCGAGCATGAATCTTCGATGTTAGGCGAAAGTTAGTCGTATCAGTTCCGCAAGGAATAACTTCGATTTGCCCGCGAGTTGAGACAAGCGATCGCAAAGTCTCTTGCTCTTGTGGACTAGTTGCCACAACGCAATTAGCGCGTTCTAAGATCTCTCGTTCAATCCTCAATCGAGTGTTCGCAACTTGAGGAATCTCTACTAGAGACTGATATTTTACAGCTCCCAATGAATGATAAGTATGCACCAATTGGATGCCACTAGTTTTTTGCAACTCTAATCCAGCCCAAGCCGATAGCCAGTAATTAGTGTGGATTAAAGGATAATTTAATCCCTGAGTTCTTTGGAATGCTTGAAATGAATCCACAAACTCTGGCATATGTTCAAACAAGCGATCTCTAGGGATATAGGTTTCCGTACCTGCTCTGAGTCGGATCGTTCGACAATGGGCTGAATGCTGCACAATGTCATCATCACTTGCCTTGACTTTGCGAGTAAACATATCTACATGCCAACCCAATGCGGCAAGAGTTTCGCCCACATGACGTACATATACATTCTGTCCACCTGCCTCCTCTAAGCCAATCTCTGCGGCAGGATCAGCATGATCGGAAATCAGCGCGATCGCCTGTCTATTCAAACTCAACATAATATTTTTCTCCTTTTGTATAGTGGTTTGTATTTTGCCTACGGCAAAATGCAAACCCTTACTCTGCTGGTTTTGTTCTTTCCATACGAACCATTTAGAGAGTTGGTGGCGCGAAGCGCCATCAATTCTCTAAATGCTTTGCATTACCAAATCGCGCTTTTGACCATTTCGAGAATATTTCTCTCCCAAAATTTTTTGATATATCGCTTCATAGCCATCTGTCATTAGTTTCGCAGTAAAATTCATGAGGACATGATCTCGACAAGCACGCCGACTTAACTGGGCAGCAAGTGCGATCGCATCTACACATTCGGTCACAGTCTGGCAGAGAAATCCACTTACTCCATGAGCAATCACCTCAGGAGCCGATCCTAAACTCATGGCAATTACAGGGGTTCCTGTGACCATTGATTCAATCATTACAAGTCCAAAGGGTTCTTGCCATGTAATCGGAAACAGCGTAGCAACGGCTCCACCCATGAGCACACTTTTTTGGTGGTGATTAGCCTCACCTAGGAACTCAATTTGACTATTGTCAATATGGGGAAGAATTTTAGTCTCAAAATATTCCAAATCTACAGCGTCAACTTTTCCAGCCATTTTAAGGTGCCATCCTGAACGTTTAGCAATTTCAATCGCTAAATGCGCTCCCTTTTCAGGCGACATTCTCCCTAAAAAAGCTAGATACGATGGTTTTTCTGGCTGGGGATAAAAGCTATAAGTATTAGGAGCAATACCGTTATAAACAGTAGATACATAGTTTAAACCTAAATTAGTATCCCTCTGGGAATTAGAAATACTGATAAAAGGTTGATTCCGCACATGGCTAAATAGCTTCTTATTATCGGGCGTGAAAATGCCATGTAGCGTATGAACTGTAGGTGTTTTCACCAGATTCGTATAAGGTAATGCTACACAACCAACATGGGAATGGATAATGTCAAACTTATCAGCGTTCTCATAAACGCGACTCATATTTAACATGTCATATATATTTGGGTCTTTAACGCTGGTATCTAAACGTAGGGCTCTCGGATGTACGGATTCTAATTTGGCTGAGGTATTGGAATCTCCTGATGCAAATAGAGTGACATCATGACCACGCTTGACTAACTCTTCGGTGAGTAAACTTACTACTAGCTCAGTGCCACCATAGGCGGGGGGAGGAACTTGTTCCCATAGTGGGGAAACTTGGGCAATTCTCATTATGCTTCTCCTATCTATACCCTTTAGACATAGGTGATTATCACGGCTGTGTCTAAAGGTTGTTGTCTTACTTAAGGAGACTATAACTGAGTGATGTTTGAGATAATGTATATCTAAAATCGCTGGAATGTTTGAGTTGTATAGTAATGTATTGAAACTTGATAGAAGCTATAATATCCAACGCAAAGCACTGAATATTATAACCATTGATGATGAACGATCGCTTCTAAAATTCCTTGGGCATAACTTCCTTCAGTGAAGTATATATGATCTTGTCCACGCAATTTTTCTAATTCAGAACTGTAATTTCCTACTACTACGGCATTTGCTCCACTAGTCAGCATTTGCTCATCATTCCCCGAATCACCTGCTACTAGAATGTTTGCCATCGAGAAGTTCCATTTATTCGCGCAATATTTTACAGCATCACCCTTAGAGGCTCTCAGAGGCAATATATCTAAAAACTCCTGATGCGAATAAATTGCCTGAACCTGAAGTTGATGTTTTCGTAGATGTGCTTGAATTTCCCTGATTGAAGGCGATTTTGTGGGATCGACTAGATAACTAATTTTATGAAGACGTTGTCCTTCAGTACTTTGCAACTTAATACCTGACAACTTTGCGATCGCTTGTCGTACGAGTTCAGGTTGCCATTGGTAATTAATGTGTTCGCACCAATCAAGATCTGCTTGCATCTCTTCACCATAGTGAATTTCGCTGCCGACTGAAGTAATCCATAGATCGGGGAGTGAAACTTTCCATTCTTCAAGAATTTGTTTAGCACTTTCAATAGAACGCCCAGTAGCAATACCAAAAGCAATTTCTGATGATTGCAGATAATTCATAAGTTTCGTTAAAGCGATGCGATTCCTTGCAGAATGTATACTGCCGCTTAACAAAGTATTATCAATATCTGATATTAATAAGCGATCGGTTATCAAAAGTTTGTTTGTGTTAGGTTTATGCATTTTCAAGCTCTTTGAGACTTGGTAAATCCATAATATTCGCATCAGCAGGATTTACTTTGAGAAGGTGATGCGTTAGGAGAAAACTAACAATCGTCCAAGTTTGATACAACCTTGCCTGTTGACCAACCCAAACTCCACTTGGCCCATCAAAATATTCTGCCCAATTTTCTTGAGGTAATCTTTTTAAGAGAATCTCATAGTTATCTTGCAGTAGTAAATCGATCGCTACATTATCCACTAATGGCTGTCGCTGTTTATCGCGGAGGGTTGCCATTACAAAAAACCAGAAAAGACAGGGCCAATGTCCTGCGTTGTGATAACACCATGGTAGATTTTTGCGATCGTAGCCAGTCTTTTTACGCCAGTCTTCACTTTCTAAAGGTGGATGGCAAATTCTGAGAGGCATTTGAGCGAATAAATCTGCTCGGTTTTGATACATTAAATGAAATAGCGATCGCTGTTGTGTAGGGCTAATCAAATCAAAAGTTGCACTCAAACAGTTTCCCAATGTAAAAAAACGAAAGTCGGGTCTACCAGTTCTTACATTGCCAATTAAATAGCCACCTCTGTCGCCTAGCCATTCCTGTAACCAATGGGGAATTGTTTCTGTTTGGATATTGTACTCATTCGCCACGCGATCGCCATATTGTTCGGTAGGGCGGCGGCGAATGGTTTGGACAATTTTAGAATTTACCCAATAATGCTTGAGCATATAGCTTCTTAGCTTTTTTAACCAAGCGATCGCATAGGATTTACGATAGATTTGCTGACCCATTAATGCATTTTCAGGATTACGTAAATCTGCCGTTGCTTGTTCGTCATCACATCCCTTCTCCTGCAAATCAATTTGAATTAAGCCCACTGCACTTAATAGAGCACCATACAAAAGTGCCTGTATTTCCAAAGGATTTCCCCATACGTCAAGAGCGCGATCGATCATAAATGCACCATCAGGCACAAATAATGTCGGTGCATCCCGAAAAGAGGGATGCAAAACTAAATTCAGAAGCTTCTGGATACCAATCTGGACTTCTGAAGTTACTGCCCATGCGCGATCGCCAGATCTCTTTACATAGATATAAGCTAAAATCACCCACCACAAGCTCGCATCTACCGAACAAACTCTGCCAATTGCTCTCTGTCCATAATCAGCAACTAGCTTTCCATCAGTCTCCACAAAGCTGGTCGGAAATATTCCTCTAGTATGAAATTGATCGCTTTGTAGTCGTAAACAAGTATTTAAAAAATGTCTGACAATCTCGAATTTTCCTTCGAGTAATAGATAAATCATTACAGGAACATTGTCCCGAATAAAAATCTCGTTATAGTTCAAGTCCTGACTATGGCTATTTCTGGGAATTGAAGCAACAGCACCAACAAATTCTCCATCAATTTTTACTAATGCGTTTTCATACAAAATAGATTTTGCTAGTTGCACTAATAGTTCTTCTTTCATGAGTTGCCTGAGATAAAGTCAGTAGAAGCGAAGCACATATTGAAAAAACGACTTGAGTGCATATCTTCTCTCTAAACATTTATATGAAAAGCGCTATAAAACTTTGTTTTATGTAAAGCATCCTTACATGTATAAGTTTTAATTTAAATATGTCGCCATATTTTTTAAGCATGTTAAAAAAATCAGTGGGTTTGGGTAACATCCTGCTAGTAACAACCAAAGCAACCACATACTCAAAAAGTTGCCAAAGACGAAGAGACCTAGTTAGGGTCAAGATGAGGATAAATCATGAAAGCAGTGCGATTAAATCTTGAAGATAGACAAGCTTGGCAGAAATTGCAGCATGTTCTGACTAGTCTTGCTTCCGATTATATGGATCTAGTGGCTGCTGAGCAAACTGAATTTAAGTTTGAGCAGCAAGTTCTATCCATTGCTTTTACCCTGATTACTTCTGATGCCGATCGCGATCGCCTCAATGAATTCACACAAAGTATTGATCGATATTTCAATCGCCTACAGTTAATTGGGGTGCGGCGCATTGAATGGGAATTTTATGTAATTGGTGAAGCAACGCCATTCTTAGCACAGGGTCGAGACATTCGACTAATCGATGCACCAGCCCCTTTGCCACAAAATGCCCTTGCCCGTAACGAGGCTAGACGCACACCTGTTCGTAATGCTAACGCGAGTTCTCTTTCTAAAGGGAAATCGAAGGTTAGCAATCTAGTCCGTCGTTTTCGTGGCTGGTTGGTTGATCCCAAAACTATTCAAGCAGCCCGTACCGTTAGCCGTATCACGATTCGTGATCCTAGAGGCGCTTTAGATGCAGTGCGCATTAATGCGATCGCTAAGTTTAATGACACGATCCAATGGGTTGATACTTTTCCTTGGGAAACTTGGACAAAGGAAAAAGCACAACAAATCAAACGTCGCCATCAACGCAATTTGGTGCGATCGGTAATTGAAGATGTTCTAATTGTTGGGGTAATGGTCATTGCTGCTCTGTGGCTGATCGAGTCTTTATCTGGCCCATCATTCAACCTGGCGCTGTTGCCTAAGCAACATCATGACAGCAACATGACTAGTGCCCAGTACCGTTGTGGGAATCCTGCTGTAAATCTCAAAAACTATGTCTGCCTAAATCGGGGAATGCGTTACGACCAAGTGGCAAGTATTTTAGGAACTGAAGGAAAGCCATTAGGTATTGATAGCAAGTTTGGAAAAGGGGCAGTAGTAATTAGTTGGACAGGTGCTGACTTAAGTATGAATGCTACTTTTGTCAACGATCAATTAGTCTCAAGGGCATATCGACAACTGACAGCAAGTAAATAAATTAAGTAAAAGGCTCACTTTAAAAGCCTTTTACTTAATTTATTTGCAGAGATGACGCTTTGCGCCGTCTCTCCCTTGTAAACCCAAAAGAGGATGGCAGCACAAAGCGTCGCCATCCTCTTTTGGGTTTTGAGCATTGTTTGTAATACCTATTCACAAAAATGTGGCGACACTTTTGCGAATAAAAAAACAAATCCCGTAAGGGTTTTAAAAACACAAAATGGCTACGCCATTTTGTGTTTTGGTATAAAAAACAAAAATCAGTTTCATAATTAGAATTGCCACTTTTTTGTATAACCAGCAGGAAGTTAATCTTGAAACGATCCCTAAAAATATTAGGTTGTTTAAATTTGTGCGGAATACTCACAAGCATCATGTCAGGATTACCTGCATTTCCAGCGATCGCGGTTAATCCCAATACAAATTTAGTGCAACCTCTCAAAGCAAACAAAGCCGATAAACGAGCCGCTGAAGAATATCGCCAAATGGGACTTGCCTATCGCCGACAAGAACGCTTTGATCAGGCAATCGAGGCTTTACAAAAATCAGTTGCGCTCGACCCCAATAATCTTGATGGGCGGATTATTCTCGGTTGGACACAGCATCTCTCTAAAAAATATGATGATGCGGCTATGTCTCTGTGGGAAGCAATTTATTTGTCCCCAACATCACTGCAAGCCTTTAATGCGATCGGCATTGTTTACTTAGTGCGGGGCGATTTACCTCAATCCGTAGTTCTACATAGTTGGGCTGCCCTGCTTAAGGCAGATAATGAAATTGCCCATTACAATCTCAGTCTGGCTTATCAACGCTTACAACAATATGATCTGGCGATCGCCTATGCTCAGAAAGCGATTGAACTCGAACCGAATAATCCACATCCCTTTGTTGCTAATGCGATCGCGCAATGGACATCGGGTGATCAGGCTAGAGCCAAAAAAACTTTTCGTGAGGCGATCGGTGTTGATGCTCGATATCGTAATCCTGAATTTTTAAATTTTCTCAATGAAGCAGGCTTTAGCAATGATCAAATTCAAATAGCTAAACAAGTTTTAGCAAGCTCATAGATTGCCCTATCCCAATCATAAAAGTCGCGTTGCATTTATTTGAGGTTCCCATCACCAAGAGAGCTGAAAACCTCAAATAATGAGGATTTCTGGCGCTGTGCTGCTCTTTGCTTATTAGATTTTAAATTTCTTAAGATTAGTGAGCATAGCTATAAATTCTCGAAAATGTGAATCTACTATCGAGAATTGGTATTATCCTATATAAAAATATATAAAATATGTGATTATTGCGATCGCACCTGTAATAGTGGTGGGTAAGCTATCATTACTTATCTAGTTTAGAATCTTTTAGAATCTGAAAGATCATGTTTGGGTAGAGCAGCACAGAGGATAGATCGTGGAAAACCCAAGAACATTTCGTATAGATCGCGGCATCGGTCAATATGACTTTAATGATTACTACGCTGTATTGGGCTTACCATTGAC
Source organism: Pseudanabaena sp. UWO311 (assembly GCF_006937785.1). Taxonomy (GTDB): domain Bacteria; phylum Cyanobacteriota; class Cyanobacteriia; order Pseudanabaenales; family Pseudanabaenaceae; genus Pseudanabaena. The sequence continues at coordinate 5,107 of NZ_SJEE01000017.1, read as the reverse complement.
AGCAGAATCTTCTCTTGTGCGTAGGCGATATCTTCTAATTGCCAAATGCCTTCATCCTGATATTCATGGGCGATCAAATTCTCAAAAGGAAGTTGCTACTCAATATCTATCCAAGTTAGTTAATCCTGCCTACAACGTGCTTTCCCAAGAAAGAGAGCGAACAGAGTATTCAGCAATCCTAAAACTGCTTGGAAAACGCTTAATGAAGCGCAATCAAAAATTTGTGCCTCAAGCAGACATAGCCCAACAATATTTAATTTCCTCTAAAGATTTTAATTATGAACAAACTGTTCATGAAATTGCCAAAGTCCAGTATCAAGATCTTGGTCAAGCCTTAGAAAAGATTGCTTTATTAAGTGAACTGAATTTAATACATATTCTGCTGCAAGAGGGTTACAAACCTTTACCAAGTTCACCAAGTGCAAGTTCTTCGTCCTATACATCTTCTGTAAAACCTGCTGATGACGAAACCAGATTTCAGACTGGTAACACAGGAGTTAATAGAGCTAGTGCATCTACTAATACGGGTGTTAATAACACAGGGGTTAATAGAGCAGGATCATCTTATTCCAGCGCAGGCAGCAGCTACCAAATGCGAAGCGAGTCTCAAGCACCATTGCGTAATAACAGTAATGCAGCTAATACTTCAGCAAAAAATACTAGCCAAGCTAGTAATATAAACCAAACTAGTAATACAAACCAAGCTAGTAATGGTTCACTTAATCAATATATTCGACAAGCTGAAAACTATATCAATCAAAAATTATGGGCTTCAGCCCTAAAGGAACTGCGAAGTGCTATCCAACTTGATTGCAACAATAGTAAATGCCATGCTTTGCTGGGCTTTGTTTATATGAATCAGAAATTATCTGGCATGGCAAAGGTGAGTTTTTTGCAAGCACTGAAACTAAACCCTGACGAACCTATAGCCAAGCAGTATATTGACCAAGTGAGTGGGACAAATTCTGGCACTAATGCGTCAAAAACAGATCCTAAAGCCAAGAATGACAAAAAGGGCGGATTTTTTGGTTGGTTAGGTGGTGGTTAATTAGCTAGCCTCAAAAGTTGAAAGGCAACGCAATGCGCCGCCTCTCAACTTTTGGGGTTACACAATTTTCGATCAAACGAACCAAGAAAAATTTTAAAAGTGTTGCAAAGCAACACTTTTAAAATTTTTCTTGGTTCGTGTTTGAGCGCAAAGCGCTGTAATACTGACGGCGACTATAATTATGGAAAATTTATCGCAAGCTGAAATTAAATTAGCCATTCAACAAAAAGCGATCGCTCTCGGCTTTAGTAAAGTTGGTATAGCTAGAGCTGAGTCTGGACTTGAGACAGAACGCTTGCAGGAATGGCTAGCACTGGGATATCAAGCAGATATGGATTGGATGACAAATCCCAAGCGGCAAGATATTACGCAGGTAATGGAAGGGGGCAAGTCGGTAATTTGTGTGGCTTTAAATTACTACACCCCTCATCAACATTCAGCCGATCGCAATGTGGGCAAGATTTCCCGCTATGGTTGGGGACGTGACTATCACAAGGTCTTGACCAAGAAGCTCAAAGCTTTGGCAACTTGGTTAAACACTCAAGGGGAAAATATTCAAACTCGATATTATGTGGATACTGGCCCGATCGCGGAAAAAGCTTTTGCCCAAAGAGCAGGGATTGGCTGGATTGGCAAACATAGCAATGTAATTACGCGGGACTACGGTTCCTGGTTGTTTTTGGGAGAGGTGCTGACTAATTTAGAATTAGAGCCTGACACTCCACACACAGATCATTGCGGCACTTGTACACGTTGCCTTGATGCTTGTCCGACGGGAGCGATCGCGCAGCCATTCGTCGTCGATGCTAATCGCTGCATTGCTTTTCACACGATTGAAAATAAAGCCGAGCAGATCCCTGATGCGATCGCAGCTAATTTACAAAACTGGGTAGCAGGTTGTGATATTTGCCAAGATGTTTGCCCTTGGAATCAACGTTTTGCGCAAGAAACTACGGAATCTGATTTTCAACCTTTTCCCCATAATGTAGATCCTCAGTTGGACACTCTAGCAAATATGACTGAACAGGAATGGGATCAAAATTTTACAGGCTCAGCGCTCAGACGGATTAAACGCGATCGCTGGCAACGCAATGCGAAAACAGTAAGTGATAATTTACAGTGATGCTTTGCATCACTGTAAATTAAGGTAGGTTTGCTAAGCCATTTAGCTTGTGTAGATTTATTCTAGAAAACAGCTTAAATTAGAATAATTCCCAAACATCAATTTGAGTAGTTAACCCATCTTGGCTGATCTAAAGATTGTTCGACATATTAAAGACGGTGCTGAGCGTTGGAATGCTTGGCGCGAAAAAACTCAGCCTGAGGTGATCGACTTGCAAAAAGCCGACTTGTCTGGGCTAAAGTTAGTCGGTGCAAATCTGTCCCAAGTCAACTTAACTAAAGCCAACTTTAGTAAGACTGATTTAACTCATGCGGATCTATCGGGAGCGAATTTAAGTGAAGTTGCCTTTGTAAATTCCAATTTAAAGGGAGCCAATTTCAGTGGTGCAATTTTATATCAGGTCAACTTTGGTCAAGCAAATCTTCAGGATGTCAATCTGACTGGTACGGATCTGAGATCGCTAGATCTCAGAGGTATAAATCTTGGAATTGCTAACCTCAGTGGCGCGGACTTACGCGGCGTAAATTTAAGTGGTGAAAGTTTTAAAGGTACAAACTTTAGTGGTGCAAATCTCAGTGGCGCGAATCTGCAAAATACTGATTTTAGTGGTGCGAATTTAAGCAATGCGAACTTAAGTAGAGCCACGCTCAATCGAGCCAAATTACGGGGTACTTTATTAACCCGTGCTAATTTATGTGGGGCTTCCCTCGATTTTGCCGATATCAGTACGGCTGGATGTCTGATGGCAAATTTTAGCGAGGCTATTTTAAATAATGCAATTTTGAATAATGCAAACTTAGGCGGCGCGATCTTAAGTGGAGCACAATTGGTCGGGGCATCTCTATGTAATACATTTTTGAACGATGCTTCAATGAGTCTTGCTAACTTGACTAAAGCGAATCTCAGTGAAGCCGATCTCAGTCAAGCCTATATGTATAAGGCAATTTTGTCACAGTCAACCTGCATCGAAACTAAATTTCGTCATGCCGAGATGCAGGAAGTTGATTTGAGTAGAGCAATTCTTAAACAAGCTAATTTTGCGATCGCAAATCTGCAAAAGGCTTACTTTGGTGGTGCAGATTTGAGTGGTGCGATCTTAATGGGCGCTAATTTAGAGAATGCAAATCTGACTAATGCCAATTTAACTGATGCAGTATTAGAAAGCTCTATTTTGACAGATGCAAATATCCAAGGTGCGATCGGGCTTTCTCTATAAATAGAATCGGCGCGAAGCACCGACTCTATTTATAAATGATAGGATTCAGGGGAGATTTTGGTAACTTTATAAGGATTAGCATGGGAAGCATTGCATATTTGGATTGTCCGACAGGAATCGCGGGTGATATGTGTCTAGGTGCGCTGGTGAGTGCAGGTGTACCTTTAGAGTATTTACAAGATATTGTTCATAAATTAGGACTCGATCGCGAAGTTAAGTTATGGACAGAATCCGTTCATCGTGGCGGTATCGAAGCTACAAAAATGCATGTTGAATTATTAAACTATAACGGCGAAGAGCCACCTACCGTTGCGATTGAACAGAATCATTCCCACGCCAATCATGTTCATTCTCATAGCCATGAGGAACATAGCCATGAGGAACATAACCATGAAGAACATACTCATAAACATTCCCATAAGGATCATTCCCATCAAATTCATCACCACTTACCTGATATTGAGAAGATCATTCGTAATGCTAAATTGCCAAAACAGGTTGAAATTTGGAGTTTAGCAACATTTAAAGAACTCGCGATCGCAGAGGGTTCAGTCCATGGCATTGCACCAGAGGCAGTACATTTTCATGAAGTAGGTGCGATCGATGCGATCGTGGATATTGTCTGTACCTGTGCAGGCTTCGCTTGGCTGGAAGTTGATAAGATCTATTGCTCTGCTTTGCCTGCGGGTGGTGGCTATGTTGATTGTGATCATGGCAAAATGCCAGTGCCAGCTCCTGCCACATTGAAATTATGGGAAATGCATGAGGTGACTACGTTTGATAATGGAATTAGAAAAGAATTAGTTACACCTACAGGAGCTGCGATCGCAGTTACGCTCTGTGAAAAGTTTGGCGAAGTTCCTTTAATGAAAATCAAAAAAGTTGGTCTGGGTGCAGGTACGCAGGACTTAGAAATTCCCAACGCTTTGCGTTTGTGGATTGGTAAGAGCAAAAAAAAACTCTTGAAATAAAGAAACATCGGGCATTGCCCGATGTTTCTTTATTTCAAGGTTTTCAAAGTATAGAAACGATCGCAGTTTTAGAAACGCAAGTTGATGATATGACTGCTCAGGCGATCGCCTATACGATGGAGCTGTTATTGCAGAATGGCGCGTTAGATGTCTATACCCAAGCTATCGGCATGAAAAAATCACGCAATGGGATTTTAATTACAGTTATTTGCCCCTGCGATCGCCAATCTATTTGTGAACAAATTCTCTTTCAGGAAACTAGCACTCTTGGCATTAGATATCGCTTACAAGAGCGTAAAGTTCTCTATCGGGAAATCCACGAAGTAGAAACAGAATTTGGCAAAGCAAGAGTTAAGATTGCATGGCGCAATGGATTTTGTACAATTCAGCCAGAATATGAGGACTGTGCAAAGTTGGCGCGATCGCAAAATATTCCGTTAACACAAGTGCAAGAAATAGTTAAGGTAGCTGGAGAGAAATTTGTAGAAACAAATAAACCAAGAACTCAAGTTCTTGGCTCAAAGCTCAAGTCCACTGAAGTGGACTGTGGAAATATTCTTTAGTCGGTTTCAACCGACTTTAGCTCTTAGCCAGCACTTGAGTGCTGGGCTTGATGAATTAATCAGCCAGAATATGAGGACTGTGCAAAGTTGGCGCGATCGCAAAATATTCCGTTAACACAAGTGCAAGAAATAGTTAAGGTAGCTGGAGAGAAATTTGTAGAAACAAATAAACCAAGAACTCAAGTT